>CBDFFN010000014.1:0-79443 GCA_965246795.1 Beijerinckiaceae bacterium
GTCACAGTGCTGCGTGCCGCCTACTACATGAGCAACTGGGACATGTTTCTGGATGCCGCAAAAGCCGGCACGCTACCGACCATGTTGCCGGCAGACTTGAAGCTGCCGATGGTCGCCCCTGCCGACATCGGCGTGGTCGCGGCGCGGCTTTTGTACGAGCCAACTGATACGGGCCGTCTCGTCCACATCGAGGGACCGGTACATTATTCGAGCCGCGATGCCGCAGCAGCTTTCGCGCACGCGCTTGGTCGCAACGTAATTTTGGACATCACGCCGCGTGAGAAGCGGGAGGATGCCTATGGGAAGCTTGGTTTCTCGAAACCGGCTGCCGAAGCCTACGCGCGGATGACAACGGTCAGTGTCGATGGCGGTTTCGAAACACCGCTGAGTCCGGAGCGCGGCGCCACCACGCTCGAAGCCTATATCGGCGACCTCGTGAGACGATCGCCCTGCTGACAGTCGAGCCCGTCAGTTCACCATCACGACGGGCGTGCCGACGGTGACGCGGCTGTAGAGGTCGGACACGTCCTCGTTCAGCATCCGAATGCAGCCGTAGGAAGCGGCGGTGCCGATCGAGCGGCGCATCTTGTTGGACGTGCCGTGGATGGCGATCTCGGAGCGGTCGAGCGTCAAGGCAGCGACCCCCATCGGGTTCGACGGGGTCCCGCCGCGGATGACCTGGGGGATCTCCGGGTGGTCGCGCGAGACGCTGGCCGGCGGCGACCAGTCGGGGTTCTGGAACTTGCCGTTGATGGACGCAACGCCGGACCATTCCTTGCCGCCCTTCGGCACGGCGATGGGGTAGCGGATGGCGCGGGCGCTATCGAGGACGAGATACAGGGCACGCTCGCGCGCGCTAATGACGATCGTGCCAGGCTGCACGTTGGCGACGCGCGGCGTGGCAACGAGACGCTCGCCGGCCTGGGCGGATGTCGTTGCAAAACCCGTTAAGGCCACGGTCGAGGCGAGAAACAGGGCGCGAGATATCGATGCTGCCGACATGGCGCGAAAACCTTCCGATGAGGCGATTGCAACACTCTGTGCTTGGTACGCACACAGGACGTTATTGCGCGACTCTACCGAACATTGCTGATTTGTCGAAGGGTTCGTGGTCGTTTGCCTAAGCGGAATGCTAAATGAAACCGACAATGTTGCGTCATGGACACAGCGCATTTTGACCATGCGACAGCCATGAAAAGACATCGCCGATGACGCGCCCGCCTCTGTTCGACGCGACGCTGTTCGCACTGCGGGCCCCGCGCGCGGGGCGTTTTTCGCGCGAGCGCGTCGGCTCGGACTTCCTGCTCGCCCATGCCCGCGAAGACCTCGACGCGCGGCTCGCGGCAATCAGCCGGCCGTTTCCGGCCGCCGTCGATCTGTTTTCGCCCGGCAAAGGCGTGGCGCATGCGCTCGTCGCGCCGGGCCGGACCGTCACGAGGGTGCGGCTGCCGTGGCAGACCGGCCCGGCGGACATTCGCTCCGGCTTCGAGGCGCTGCCCTTCGCGGACGCCTCGCTTGATCTCGTCGTATCGCTCGTGGCGCTACAATGGTGCGAGGACCTGCCGGGCCTTTTCGCGCAAGTGCGGCGCGCCTTGCGACCTGATGGCTTGTTTCTGGCTTGTTTCGTCGGTGGGCGCTCGCTGCACGAACTGCGCGCCGCCTTCGCTCAGGCCGAAGCCGAGACGACGGGTGGCGCATCACCTCGCGTCATTCCCTTCGCGGATGTCCGCGATGCCGGGGCATTGCTGCAGCGGGCCGGCTTCGCGTTGCCGGTCGCCGATGTCGACACGCTCGTCGTGCGCTACACATCGATTTTGGATCTTATGGCGGACCTCCGCGCGATGGGCGCGACAAACCCGCTCACCGAACGTGCGCGCAAGCCGTTGCGTCGTGCGACGCTGTTCCGCGCTGCGGAAATCTATGCCGAGCGCTTCGCCGATCCCGATGGACGCATTCGCGCGACCTTTGATCTCGTGTGGCTGTCGGGCTGGGCGCCGCATGCGAGCCAGCAAAAGCCGCTCGCGCCGGGCTCGGCGAAACACTCGCTGGCCGAAGCGCTGGGCGCAAAGGAACGTGCGCCGCCAAGCGAGCAGAACGACTGATTTTCACGCGCTGCCCGCGTGCTTGGTCAGCGCTTTTGCTTGAACAACGCGGCGTCACGGTTCAGGGTCGCGTCAACACACGGCTTCCCTCCGAAGGAGCGCTCATGTCCGCCACCGCCGCCCCGATCGATCTCGACCACAACTGGCTCCCCTTCACGCCCAATCGCGATTTTCGCGACAAGCCGCGGCTCTTCGCGCGTGCCGAAGGCGTGCACTACTACACGCCGGATGGCCGCGCCGTGCTCGACGGCTCGTCGGGTCTGTTCACCACGCCCGCCGGACATGGGCGTAAGGAGATCGCTGACGCGGTCCACAAGCAGCTTCTCGAACTCGACTTCTCGCCGAGCTTCCAGCGCTCGCATCCAAAGGCCTTCGACGCGGCCAACCGCGTCGCGGCGCTGATGCCTGACGGCGTCGACAAGATATTCTTCTGCAATTCCGGTTCGGAAGCGATCGACACCGCGATGAAGATTGCGCTCGCCTATTTCCGCGCGAAAGGTCAGTCGAGCCGCACCGTCTTCGTATCGCGCGAGCGCGCCTATCACGGCGTCGGATTTGGCGGCGTCGCGCTGTCTGGCCTCGTCAACAACCGCCGCACCTTTGGGCCCGGATTGCCCCAGGCACTGCACATGCGCCACACGCACGTGAAGGAAAACCTCTTTACGAAAGGCGAGGGCGAGCACGGCGTCGATCTCGCCGAGGATCTCCTTCGACTTATCCAGTTGCACGGTGGCGAGAACATTGCCGCGTGCATCGTCGAGCCGATCGCCGGTTCGACCGGCACGCTCGTCCCGCCAAAGGGCTATCTGAAGCGCCTGCGCGAAATCTGCGACCAGCACGGCATCCTGCTCGTCTTCGACGAAGTCATCACCGGTTTCGGCCGCACGGGGCGCGCCTTCGCCTCGCAATCGTTTGGTGTAAAGCCGGACATGATCACGATGGCCAAGGCGATCACCAACGGCGTGCAGCCGATGTCGGCGGTCGCCGCGAGCCGCGCGATCCATCAGGCGATCGTCGAGGAGTCGCCCAATCCGCGCACCGCGAACGAGTTTTACCACGGCTATACCTGGTCGGCGCATCCCGCGGCCTGCGCCGCCGCGATCGCGACGCTCGACATCTACGAGAATGAACGCCTGTTCGAGCGTGCGAACCAGATGTCGGCCTATTTCCTCGAAGGGCTGTTCTCGCTGAAAGGCATCCCCATCGTCACCGACATCCGCGGCTATGGCATGATGGGCGGCATCGACGTGGCCCCGACAAAAGTGCCTGCCGAGCGCGGGCATCAGTGGCAGCTCGCGATGTACGACGCCGGTCTGCACATCAAAACGACGGGCGACAGCGGCATCGTCGCGCCGCCTTACGTCATGACGACAGACCAGATCGACCAGACCGTCGAGCTTCTCGGCAAAACACTGCGTGTGATGTAGGGCGCGTTACGTCGCGTCGCGCGCAAACCGATCCAGCTCTGCCGCGTAGTCGGCGATCCGGCCCGCGATCAGCGCGCGGATCTTTGCCGCGCCAGCCGGCGATTCCTCCAGCACGCGGTGGAATAGCGCGCGGGGAATGTAGCGCACAGTCGCATGCTCCGTCGCGGTGGCGGTCGCGGGCCGCTGCGTCGGCGAGATCAGCGCGAGCTCGCCGAGCAGTGCCGGTGCGGACACGGCCAGCGGCTCGCGATCGACGGCGGCTTTCAACGATAGCGCCCCGCGCACGACGAAGAACGCGCCGTCCGACGCGTCGCCCTCGCGAAACAGCACGTCGTCGGGCCGCAGCAGCTTCGTCTCCGCGGCAAAGGCGAGCAGCCGCAACGCCTCCGGCTCGAGCAGCCGGAAGATCGCGACCTCGCAAAGCTGGCGTATATCGTCGTTGAGCGCCATGACGCCTTGAGTGCCGGTTCGCGCCGCGCCGCGTCAAGCGCCCGTCACGCCAGCGATATGCCGTCGCGCGCCTTGAGCACACGATAATAGGCCCACAGGATGCGCGCGGCGACGCCGCGATACGGCCGCCAGCGCTCGCCGATGCGATGCAGTTTTGCCGCGTCCGGTCGCTTGCGCAGACCGAGCGCGCCGCGCGCGGCCTCCTGCAACGCGATGTCGCCGCCCGGCCAGGCGTCGGGATGGCCGAGGCAGAAGAGCAGGAAAATGTCGGCCGTCCACGGCCCGATGCCATGCACCGCCACCAGTGTTTTATGCGCATCGGTCGCCGGCATCGTTGCCAGCGCGTCGACGTCGAGCGCGCCGGAGGTCATCGCGGCGGCGATGGCGCGCAGTGTTTTCATCTTCGGTGCCGATAGGCCGACGGTGCGAAGCACCTCGTCGGACGCCGTCATCATCGCAAGTGCGTCGAGCGGGTCGAGCGCCGCATGAAGCCGTGTGCGGATCGCATCGGCGCTGGCGACCGACACCTGCTGCGCCACGACGATCGCCGCGAGGCCGGCAAAACCCGGCTCGCGCAGCCGCAGCGGCGGCGGGCCGGTCGCGTCGAGCATCGCGCCGATCACGTCCGGGTCCAACGCATGCAGCGCCGTCGTTGCCTCGGCGAGCGAGGCCGCGTCTGTGATGAGCGGCGCCGTGCCGTAGCGCAATTCCGGCGGCTTGCGCCGCTTGCGCGCGATAGGCTTTGCTTTGGCGGGCGCGCGCGGCATCCGCTAGTCTTGTGCCATCGTCATGGCGCAGACAAACCTCCGCTTCGCGCCGTCGCCCAACGGCTTCCTCCATCTCGGCCACGCGTTTTCCGCGCTGCTCAACCAGCGGCTCGCGAAGGAGGCCGGCGGCGCGCTGCTGTTGCGGCTGGAGGATATCGACGCGGCGCGCTGTCCCAAAGCGCTTTGCGATGCGGCTGTGGAAGACCTCGCATGGCTCGGACTCACGTGGGACGCGCCGGTGGTCTGGCAATCAGAGCGGCGCGGGTTGTACGAAGCCGCGCAGACAAAACTGCGGGACGACGGCCTCACCTACCCCTGCTTCTGTTCGCGCGGCGATATTATCAGGGCCATCGCCGGCAAGACCGACTGGCCGCGCGACCCGGATGGAGCGCCAAAATATCCGGGCACGTGCCGGGCGTTGTCGCCGGATGTCGTCGCGGAGCGGATCGCGGCGGGCGCGCCGCATGCGTGGCGGCTGGACATGAGCGCCGCCCTCGCGCGCACGGGGCCGCTGTTCTGGGCCGAGTGGAGCGATGTCGGCGTAACGGATGTCGCCGCCGATCCGCTGACTTGGGGCGACGTCATCCTTGCGCGAAAGGATATTTTGACAAGCTATCACGTCGCGGTCGTGGTCGACGATGCCGCGCAAGACATCACGCATGTCGTGCGCGGGCGTGATCTCTATCTTGCGACTGCGGTGCATCGCGTGCTGCAGGTTCTGCTTGGCTTCGATGCACCAACCTATCGCCACCATCCGCTGGTGGCGGACGATGTTGGCGAAAAGCTCGCGAAGTCGAAGGGGTCGGCGTCGTTGCGCGACCTTCGCGCAGCGGGCGTGACGGCGGCGCAGGTGCGGGCGCGGTTGGGGTTTTGATGACGTCCCGAGTGTTCCCCTCACCTGCTTGCGGGAGAAGGGGATAGCCGAGGCCATCGCGAAAATTTCCACCCACCGCTATGTCAGGCGACGAGGATCGCCATGCCTGAAACCTTCTCCGACAACACAGCGCAACACCGCTTCGAACTCGATGTCGACGGCCAGATCGCCTTCGCGACCTACCGGCGCAGCGCCGATGCGCTCGCGATCTCGCATGTCGAATCGCCGATGGTTTTACGCGGGACGGGTGTGGCGGGCCGGCTGATGCAGCACATTTCCGACACCGCGCAGAAGGAAGGCGTCGGCCTCGTGCCCTATTGCAGCTACGCGCGGGCGTGGGTGCAGCGGAAGGGTGGGTAGCGCGTGGGTGCTGCGTGATACCCAAGCAGATCGTTCAACTCGCTAGGAGCGGTGCGTACTCGTCGATCATTTCCCGGCATTCTAGCTCGCGGCGTATGAAGATGTTCGTGCTGTTCGAAAAAGCGATGTTGCCTGGAAACATCGAATAGAGACGCATTCGAATCTCACCGCATCCAGCTTCTGAGAAGCCTCGCGCAGTTGCAAAAACCCGCTTCGTGCCAACGGTGTTGTGCGTCTCGAGAAGCCGCATGTTCTGCGTGTGGAACGCGAAGCCGAGAAAGATAAGCGTTTCTGCTTCACGGAGCGCGTTCTGTATCTGAGTGAGCATCGCGTGATCTGATACTTTTTCAGTGTAGGTGCGTATCCGATCAGCACGTTCATCGACACTGCGCGACAGCTTCCCAAACGGTGCCGCGATGCCACCGGACTCATTTGGAATAACATTGCCAACATCGCCGTATGGATGGATGATCTCGCATTGCCGAACCACTTGAGCAGCCCTCTGAAACGGCACTGAAAAGTGGTCTTGGATAGCGCCGACAAGAAAATGCTCAAGACACCTGTCGTAATTGAAGACTATGAACGTGAGCTTCTGTAGCATCGCTTCTGGAAAATGAGGCTGTGTTCCGCGAGTTGCGAGCCGCATGAAGGCTGGATACCACGACTGATTGAGCTTTTGATAGCGAGCGCCAACCGACTCACTAAACAACTTACTACTCTGTTCTGCCTCTAGAATGGCGCGCACTATGGCGGCCTTTCCGAAATGTACGATCGCTACGTCATCCCTATGCGTATCTAGATAGTCATCGATCGAGGCGGCGTAACTGATTCCTTTAGCCAGCCTCAGGGCAGCGTCGTAAAGTTCCCTCGCCACGATCGGCATCGGTTGCCTGAGGAGTGCATTAAAGAGCTCTAGGTCACCATTAGACCTCTTGAGTTCGCCCGTGGAGTCAATCTCATAACTTGCCTTCTTCCGAATAGTACTCGCCAGATCACTACCGACTGGCATTCCCAAGTCAGCACTGGCCCCAGCACCCAGAATGAAAACGGTTCTTCCCTTTATCATGCCTGTGCCACCTTGAATGTGTGAGCATCAAGTCCGCTTCTTACTTCTCGAAACGAATTTCATATTGTTTATTAGGGCCGAAGATACAGAGCGTACAGCGACACAGCTCGTCTCAAGCCAAAGTCGCGTGCACCACGCTCAGCTGAGCTCAGGGGCGTCTTTGACGTTTTCTTTTCGAGACGATATGAACCGCCCACTCTCATCCGAGTGCCATAACCAAATCCGCCGCGAAGCCTGAGAGGTCAGCGGCCACCGTCCGGCAGCGCGTTGCGCCCCCGGCGGCTCTTTGGCGTTGGCGTATCGTTTGGGAGCAGGGCGTCGGTCGAAAAGCCGGCTTCCTCGTTTTCGCGCCCTGCTCAGCCGGGGCTTGGAGTGACGCATGTTCGAGGGCCTCAGCGAAAAGCTCTCAAAGGTATTCGACAACCTCACGGGCCGTGGCGCGCTCGGCGAGGCCGACGTCGCGTTGGCGCTGCGCGAAATCCGCCGCGCGCTAATCGAGGCGGACGTGGCGCTCGATGTCGTGCGCTCTTTTACCGACAAGGTGCGCGAGCGTGCCGTCGGCGCCGAGATCGTGAAGTCGATCAAGCCCGGCCAGATGGTCGTAAAAATCGTCTCGGACACGCTGGTCGAGACGCTTGGCTCGGACGCGCAGCCGATCGACCTCAATGCCGCGCCGCCCGTCGCCATCATGATGGTGGGCCTGCAAGGCGCGGGCAAAACGACGACGTCGGCGAAAATCGCGAAGCGTCTTGCGGAGCGGTACAAGAAGCGCGTGCTGATGGCGTCGCTCGACGTGAAGCGCCCCGCCGCGCAGGAGCAGCTGCGCATCCTCGGCCAACAGGTGTCGATCGACACGCTGCCGATCGTGCCGGGCCAGACCCCCGTGCAGATCGCCGCGCGCGCCGAACAGACGGCCCGACTGCAGGGCTACGACGTCGTCATTCTCGACACGGCCGGCCGCACGCATATCGACGAGCCGCTGATGGCGGAGATGGCGGAGATCAAGCGTGCCGCCAGCCCGCATGAAATTCTGCTCGTCGCGGATGCGCTGACGGGTCAGGACGCCGTCAATCTCGCGAAGAATTTCGACGAACGCGTGGGCATCACCGGCATCGTTCTCACGCGTGTCGATGGCGACGGACGCGGGGGCGCGGCGCTGTCCATGCGTGCCGTCACCGGCAAGCCGATCAAACTGATCGGCACCGGCGAGAAGATGGATGCGCTGGACGATTTCGATCCGCAGCGCATCGCCAACCGCATTCTCGGCATGGGCGACATCGTCGCGCTTGTCGAAAAGGCTGCGCAGACCATCGATGCGGAAAAGGCGCAGCGCATCGCCGAGAAGATGCGCAAGGGGAAGTTCGATCTGGAGGACCTCGCCGACCAGCTGGCGCAGGTCGAGAAGATCGGCGGCATGGGCGGCATCATGGGCATGCTGCCGGGCATGGCGAAACTGAAGGACCAGATGGCTGGTGCGGCGCTGAACGACGGCGCGATCAAGCGCCAGCGCGCGATCATCCTGTCGATGACGCGCGCGGAGCGGAAGAACCCGGACGTGCTGAAGGCGTCGCGCAAGAAGCGCATTGCGGCGGGTTCGGGCACGAAGGTCGAGGAAATCAACCGGCTTCTGAAACAGCATCGGCAGATGGCCGACATGATGAAATCGTTGGGCGGCGCGAAGCGTGGGCCGATGGCCCAGATGGCGCAGGCATTCGGAATCGGTGGAGGGATGCCGCAACCGACGCCGGAAGAAATCGAGGCGATGCAGAGGCAGATGGGTGGGGCCGGTGGTGGCGGGGCGATGCCAAAAATGCCGGCGATGCCAAGTCTACCGCCGGGGTTCAAAATGCCGTCCGGGCTGCCCGGAATAGGCGGGCCAAAACTGCCGGGACTCGGCGGCGGCTTCAATCCGTTCGCGAAGAAGAAATAGCGACTTCTTTTTCAACTTATTTCAACAACTGAAGGAAAGACAATGTCCCTGAAAATCCGACTGTCCCGCGGTGGCGCGAAGAAGCGTCCATTCTACCGCATCGTCGTCGCCGACTCGCGCATGCCCAGGGATGGCCGTTTCGTCGAGCGGCTCGGCACGTTCGATCCGTTGAAGCCCAAGGATGCTGCCGACCGTGTCGTGCTCGACGTGGAAAAGGCGAAGGACTGGATGACGAAGGGCGCGCAGCCGTCCGACCGCGTGTTGCGCCTGCTTGACGGGCTTGGCGTTGCCAAGCGTGAGCCCGGCAACAATCCGGAAAAGGCCAAGCCGAAGAAGAAAGCCCAGGAGCGCGCTGCGGCCGATGCCGCCGCCGCCGAGAAGGCTGCCGCAGCGAGCGGCGAGGCGTCTGCGTAACTTTATGCGCGGGCGCGGCTCTAATTCTGAGGCGCGCGAAAAGCGCGTCTTGAAGGGCGAGGGCGGTAGAAAGGATGAGGCAGGTGAAAGCGGCGCGCCTGCGTCGTCGGCACCGGGCCTCGTCCTCGTTGGGAAATTTGGCGCACCGCAAGGTGTACGCGGGCAGATCCGCGTGCAGAGCTTCACGGGCGATCCGCTTGCCATCGGCAAGTACGGTCCGCTGAGCGACGCGCGGGGCGTGCGAATGTTTGCGCTGTCCGACCTGCGCGTGATGCGAGAGAATCTGCTCGTTGCGACGATTGTCGATGTGACCGAACGCGATGCTGCGGCTGCTTTGACCGGCGTCGAATTGTTTGCACGTCGCGCGGCACTGCCGCCACCGGAAGATGACGAAGTCTATCTCGTCGATCTCATCGGCTGCGCTGCGTTCGATGATCCGGGTGCGCAGGTCGGTACGATCATCGCCGTCGAGAATTTTGGCGCGGGTGATATTCTTGAGATCGCGCCCATTGCAGGCGGCGAAACGCTGCTCATTCCCTTCACGAAAGCCTTTGTGCCCACCGTCGATATCTCCGCGAAGCGCGTCGTCATCGTCGTTCCGGCAGAGGACGACGAACCGGAGCGCGGCGCGTGACCTGGCGCGCGAGTGTCCTCACGTTGTTCGAGGACATGTTTCCGGGTTCGCTCGGCCTGTCGCTCGCCGGCGATGCGCTCGCAAAAAGCATCTGGTCGCTGGAAACGAAGAACATTCGCGATCACGGACTCGGCAAGCATCGCGCGGTTGACGACACGCCGGCCGGCGGTGGCGCCGGCATGGTTTTGCGCGCTGACGTCGTTGCTGCAGCCATCGATGCCGTATCGCCGAGTTACGATGCGCGCCCTCGCCTTTTGCTCACACCTCGTGGAAAGCCGCTGACACAGGCGCGGGTGCGCGAACTCGCGGCCGGGCCAGGTGTCGTAATCATCTGTGGACGCTTCGAAGGTTTCGACGAACGCATCGTCGGGGCGAGAAATCTCGAAGAGATTTCGATTGGCGATTACGTGCTGTCGGGCGGCGAGCCTGCGGCGCTCGTGCTGCTTGACGCCTGCGTCCGTCTGCTGCCCGGCGTTATGGGCGCTTCGGCCTCCGGCGACGACGAGAGTTTTTCCGAAAGCTTGCTCGAATATCCGCAATACACGAAGCCGCGCGAATTTGAGAGCATCGCGATCCCGGATGTATTGCTCGGCGGTGATCACGGAAAGATCGCCAGGTGGCGGCGCGCGCAGGCGGAGGCGTCAACGAAGGCGCGGCGGCCGGATTTGCTTACGGACCGCGAGCCTCCCGGCTCGCATCGCACGCTTGCGAGGCAGGAGCGTCGCGGTCCAAAGTCAAAAATGCCCACGCTCGACTTCTGGTATGAATTCGCCTCGACCTATTCCTATCCCACCGCGATGCGCGTCGAAGAGGTTGCGCGCGCGAGTGGCGTTACGGTGCGCTGGCGGCCGTTCCTTCTCGGACCGATTTTCGGTGCGCAGGGCTGGACGACATCGCCGTTCAACCTTTTTCCCGCGAAGGGCGCGAATATGTGGCGCGATCTCGAACGCGTGTGTGCGCGCTCGAAACTGCCGTTCGTGCGGCCAGACCCGTTTCCACAGAACTCGCTGCTTGCGGCGCGTGTCGCCTGCGCAATCGATGACGCGCATCGGCCGAAATATTCGCGCGCGATCTACACGGCGGAGTTCGGCGCAGGGAAGAATATTTCCGGGCCCGAGATTGTCGCTGAGGTTCTTACAAGTTGCGGCCTCGATGCGCACGAGATCATCGCGCGCGCGACGAGCGACGAAGGCAAGGCGGCGCTGAAGGCACAAAGCACGGCAGCGGCCGAGCACGACATTTTTGGCGCGCCGAGTTTCGTCACGGCGGATGGCGAATTGTTCTGGGGCAACGATCGCCTCGAAGATGCCGTCGCGTGGGCGGCGAAGACGTCGTGACGCCGGTGTTGTCATTCCCGCGCAAGCGGGAATCCACTCGTGTTATAACCTGGATGCCCGCATTCGCGGGCATGACAGATGCGCGTTGATAACGCGAGCGAGCGCATGCTGACACGCACGCCCCTCTCATCCGACGAAGTCGAACGATACGCACGGCACATCGTGCTCGCCGATATCGGCGGGCCGGGGCAACAGAAACTTCGCGCGGCAAAAGTGTTGGTCGTCGGTGCGGGCGGGCTTGGGGCGCCGTTATTGCAATATCTCGCGGCGGCCGGCGTCGGCTTGATCGGCATCGTCGATGACGATCACGTGTCGCTGTCGAACCTGCAGCGACAGGTGATTCACGCGACGCGTGACATCGGCCGCGCGAAAGTCGACAGCGCGAGCGATGCGATCGCGCGGATTAATCCGCATGTGCATGTCGAGCCACATGCGATGCGTCTCGACGAAACGAATGCCGCAAAACTGCTCGCGCAATACGACATCGTTGCCGACGGCTCCGACAATTTCGCCACGCGCTATCTCGTGTCGGATGCCGCCTTTCACGCGAAGGTTCCGCTCGTCACGGCCGCCGTCGGTCCGATGGATGCGTCGATCACTACGCTGCGCGCGTTCGAATCCGATGTGCAGAAAAAGCCCAACCCGACCTATCGCTGTCTGTTTCCGGAGCCGCCGCCGGCCGGCAGCGTGCCGGCCTGCGCAGAAGCCGGCGTGCTCGGCGCGCTTACGGGCATCGTCGGCTCGATGATGGCGATGGAGGTCATCCGCGAAATCGTCGGCTTTGGCGAAGGGCTCGTCGGAAAACTCTTGCTGTTCGACGCGCGCGCAATGCGTTTCGAAACGTTCCGCTATGGGTGGGATCCGGAGAACCCGCTGAGCGGCAAAAAAATCTGATCCTCCCCCGTTGGGGGAACGGGGGAGGATCATCACTTCGCCGGCGCGCAGACCTGCGACGCAGCGAGGACCTTTGGCTGTGCGGAGACGGCAATGCCGGCGAGCTGCCAGCCGCCGCCCGCCGCCTGCATGACGATATCGAAACGGGTCTGGCCGGACGGCGCAGCGAATGTGCCGTTGAGCCGTAGAAGTCCGGCGGCATCGCGCGACGGCGGCGTCGTCCATGTCGGTTCGACAACAGCGGCCAGTGCGAGATTCAGTCCCGCCTGCCTTTGCGCGGCGAACAATTCGCCGAGGCGCGCGACAGAATTTGTTTCGCGGAAGTCCGTCGTGCCGAGGTCGCGCAGCACAGCATAGTTGTTGCTCTTGTTTGCCTGATCGAGCGCGACGAGCGCGTAGCGCACCATCATGATAGCGCTTTGCGCATCGACGGGCGGCGGCGACGCGTTCTGCGCCTGCGCCGCTGGTGCGGCGACAGCGAGCAGCAAAGCAAGGGCGATGTTGTGCATGAGAATCACCAGCTGACAGTGAGGCCGCCGCGTCCGCCGACGCCGCCACCGGAAAGGCCGGCGCCGAGGCCGCCCTGGATCGACACATTTTCGCTGACGCGGATCGCGGCAGAGCCGCCGATTGCGGTCTGCCCGCGGTAATGGCCGAAGCTGGCAGACACTGCGAAGCGCTTGCCCTCCGGCAAGGTCGCGCCGCCGATGGCCAGCGCAACGGCTGTGCCGGCGTTGCTCTTGCGCACTTCGCTCTTCAACTTATTGACGTCGTTATTGAGCGCGGCAACGTTGCTTTCGAGAGCACCGACGCGGCCTTCGACGCCGGAGACGCGGCTGTCGAGCGCCGCGACATTTGCCATCGACGGGATCGCCTGGGTGGCGAGATTGCCGGCGGCATCGCTGACGACCATCGACACCGGCCCGGTCAGTGCGGCGGTGCTCGCAAGCGAAGGAAGGCCGGCGAGCGTGTAGGTCGAACCGACCGTGCCGAGCGCGATCTGGCTCGCACGCGTCGTGACTGCGCCTACGCCGAGGGCGAGCGCATTCGCTTGCGCAGCCACCGCGCCCACACCGAGCGACAAAGCATTTGTCGCGGTGGCGGCGGCGTTCTGACCGAGCGCAATGCCCGCCGTGCCTGCGGCATTGGCCGCCTGTCCCAAGGCAACGCCCGCCGCGCCGACGGCGCTCGATGCCTGCCCGAGTGCAATGCCTGCCGCGCCGCTCGCCGCCGCTCCGGTGCCTAAAGCAAGTGTATTGAGGCCCGATGCGGCGGTGTTGGCGCCGAGCGCCAGCGCACCCGTGCCGGTGGCTGCAGCGGTTTGTCCGAGTGCGACCGCGTTCGTCGCGGCGGCGTTCGCAGCCTGTCCGAGCGCGAGCGATCCCGCCTGCGCTGCTGCCGAACCTGCGCCGAGCGCCACCGCCGCCACGCCAGCGGCATTGGCCGACTGCCCAAGTGCGACGCCCGCCGTCCCGGCCGTGCTGGAAAACTGCCCCAAAGCGATGCCGGCGATACCGCCAGCATTGGAAGCCTGTCCAAGCGCAAGGCCGGCCGCAGCGCTCGCCACCGCACCGGTTCCCAACGCGAGTGTGTTGAGGCCCGATGCGGCCGTGTTCGCGCCGAGCGCGAGCGCACCTGTGCCCGTCGCAGCGGCCGTCTGGCCAAGTGCGACAGCATTGGTGGCGGCGGCATTGGCCGCCTGTCCAAGCGCGAGCGATCCCGCCTGCGCTGCGGCCGAACCTGCGCCGAGCGCGACCGCGCCGATGCCGGCAGCATTGGCGGTTTGTCCCAGTGCGATGCCCGTTGCACCGCTCGCAACTGCACCGGTACCGAGTGCGAGCGTGTCAAGCGCCGAGGCCGCGGTGTTGTTGCCCAATGCCAAAGCCCCGGTGCCGGTCGCCGCCGCGGTATGGCCCAGAGCCACGGCATTGGTGCCTGCGGCGCTGGCCGCCTGACCCAATGCCACGCCTGCCGCACCGACGGCACTCGATGCCTGCCCGAGCGCGATGCCGGCCGCGCCGCTCGCTGCTGCGCCGGTCCCCAAAGCCAGCGTGTTGAGGCCCGAAGCGGCCGTGTTGGCGCCGAGCGCTAATGCGCCTACGCCGCTTGCATTTGCTGTTTGCCCGAGCGCCACGGCGTTGGTCGCGAGCGCACTTGCGGCCTGTCCGAGCGCCAGCGTTCCGTCCAGAGCTGCGTTCGATCCCGCGCCGAGGGCCACCGCTCCGACGCCGGCGGCGTTGGAGGTCTGCCCCAAGGCGATACCCGTCGCGCCGCTGGCGATTGCGCCGGTGCCAAAAGCGAGCGTGTCGAGGGCGGAGGCAACCGTATTTGCGCCGAAGGCGAGCGCGCCCACGCCGCCTGCGGTTGCCGTCTGCCCGAGCGCGACGGCATTGGTCACCGATGCGGTCGCCGCCTGCCCGAGTGCAATACCGGCCGCGCCATTGGTCGTCGCGCCCTGCCCGAACGCCAGGCCGTTTGCGCCGGACACCGTGGCGCCCGTTCCCAAAGCGACTGTGTTCAGGCCAGATGACGTCGCGCTTGCGCCCAGCGCCAACGCTCCGGTTCCGATTGCCGAGGCGTTCTGGCCTATCGCAACGCCGGTGGCACCGCTGGCCAGGGCGCCCGTGCCAAGGGCAAGCGTGTTCGCCTGCTGCGCCACCGCGCCGACGCCGACGGCGACACCATTGAGGCCAGACGCGCTCGATGTCTGGCCGAGCGCAAGACCAGCTGTTCCCGTAACGGTCGCGCCGGCACCCAGCGCTGCGCCCCCGACGCCGCTGACGGTCGTCCCCGTTCCGAGGGCAACGGTGTTCAGCGCCGAGGCCAATGTATTCGCGCCGAGCGCAAGGCCGCCCGTACCGCTCGCGGTGGCGGATTGTCCCAAAGCAACGCCTGTCGCGCCGGTTGCGGCTGCGCCGGCACCGAGAGCAAGCGTGTTGGCAAGTTGCGCATTCGCGCCCGCACCGATGGCAATGCCGTTGAGGCCGGCTGCATTGGCAGTCTGGCCAAGCGCGACGCCGGCCGTTCCCGAGACTGTGGACAACGCACCAAGCGCGAGGCCGCCGGCGCCACCCGTCGTGGCGCCTTGTCCGAGTGCGACGCCGGCTGCGCCGGTGACGGTCGCTGAGGCGCCGAGGGCAGTCCCGCCTGCCCCGCTGGCCGCCGCGCCATTTCCGAGACCGACGGCCAGTCCGCCGGCGGCAATAGTGCCGGTGCCGATCGCGACGCTGTTTGCGGCTGTGCCATTGCCGAAGAGGGAGAAAAGACCACCCAAAGGACCGCCGATAATGACGATTGGATCGGCGACTGCCGTCGTGGCGGACGCGCTCAATAAAAGGGCGCACGCCGCCGTTCGTCCCGCAACGCGGACCGCCATGAAACACTCCCATCCGAAAGCCGGGACGTCGACGCAGCGTGCGTCCCGGCCTCAAAGAGAGCAATTCGTGGTTAACAATCGGTTGCTAACGTTAAGCAACCACAAGTAACGTTGGGTCAGATCAAAGTAATCGACGATTTTATTACGTTACGCAACGTGAGTAATATTGACGTGAATATGATGGCGTCGATGAGCTTACAAGGGCGGGCGCGCGTTAGTATTTCGCTCGCCGCGTGTTCGGCGAAAGCTGCAACCGTCGCAGGATAAGCTACCGCGCTGCTGCTGCGCTCGCGAAGGACATCGGACGCCCGGCGTTCATCGCAGCACGCGAAAATGTCGTCTTCTCGCGACGCCGTTCGACGGACGACGGGATTTTCAGGCTTTCGCGATACTTCGCAACCGTGCGACGCGCGATGTCGATATTGGCTTCGCGCAGACGTCCGACGATCGCGTCGTCAGACAACACGCTTTCCGCCGCCTCACCCTCGATGAGCTGCTTGATGCGATGGCGCACCGCTTCCGCGGAATGCGCCTCGCTGCCGTATTGCGCAGAAATCGCGGCGGAGAAGAAGAACTTCATCTCGAACAATCCACGCGGGGTGGCCATGTATTTATTCGACGTCACACGCGACACGGTCGACTCGTGCATGCCGATGGCATCCGCGATGGCGCGCAGGTTCAGCGGCCGCAGATGCTGCACGCCATGCACGAAGAAGCCGTCCTGCTGGCGCACGATTTCCGATCCGACCTTGAGAATCGTGCGTGCGCGCTGCTCGAGACTTTTGGTCAGCCAGTTGGCATTCTGCAGGCAGTTGGTGATGAAGCTCTTGTCGGTGTCGCTCCCGTTCTTGCCGACCGTCGTCGCAAAGGTTTGATTGACGAGAACGCGCGGCAAAACGTCGGTGTTAAGCTCCACAAGCCAGCTTCCGTCGGCGGCGGCCCGCACGACGACATCCGGCACTACCGGCTGCACGGTCTCGTCGCCGAAGGCGCGACCTGGTTTCGGATCGAGTCGACGCACCTCTGCGACCATGTCGGCAAGGTCTTCGTCGTCGACATCGCAAAGCCGGCGCAGCGCTGCGAATTCGCGCCGCGCAAGCAGCGGCAGGTTGGCGATCAGCGCCGCCATCGCGGGATCGAAGCGGTTCTGCTCGCGCAACTGGATGGCGAGACATTCCGCGAGGTCGCGTGCGCCGACGCCGGCGGGGTCGAGCGTCTGCACCGAAGACAGCACGCGCTCTGCGCGCGTCTCGTCGACGGCGAGTCTGCTGGCAATCTCGGCAAGTGCTTCGCGGAAATAGCCGGCCTCGTCGATGCCATCGATGATGGCCTGGCCGATCATGCGATCGACGGGGTCTGTGCAGGCGACCGTAAATTGCGTCGCAAGATGATCGCGCAGCGACACTTTCGTCGCGACATAGGCTTCGAGATTGGGCGCCTCGCCGTCGATGCCGCCACCACCGCCGCCGGCGGCCGGTGCGCCCGACCACGCGGTGTCCGAGAGACCCTGGTCGTCGCGGACAGCGGTCGTTGCCGGCGCGGGCGTGCCCGAATCGAAAGCATTTTCGACGTCCGTGCCTAGATCGCGGGCAAGCGTTTCGGCATCGGTGGCGAGCCGGTCGCTCGGCCAGTCGGCGTCCGTTAGTGCGTCGCGCGCCTCGCGGGCATCGTTAAAGCGGTCGATCGCCGCCTCGGCGTCGATGACAACGGGTTCTTCGGAGCGTTCGAGGAGGGGATTGCGGTCCAGTTCTTCCTGGACGAAGGCTGCGAGTTCGACGTGGGAGAATTGAAGAAGACGGATCGCCTGCAGAAGCTGCGGCGTCATGACGAGGGCCTGGCCCTGACGCATGACAAGGCGAGTGGAAAGAGCCATCAACACACCCGGTTACGAATACGCAAACCGGATCAAACTACGCCAGAGTGCGTTCGGCCCGGTTCTTGCATCGAACTTACCGGGTTCTGCGGCAAAAGCTATGGCCTTTATGCCGCATCGCACCGTGAAGTTAACGCGATGCGGTCCCAGCGCACAGGTGAGCGTTCGGACAGGGTGAACGAACCACCGTCTACATCCGGAAATCTTCGCCGAGATAAAACCGCCGTACGTTCGGGTCCGCTATCACATCCGCGGGCGCGCCTTCGGTTAGAATGTGACCGCCATGCACGATGTAGGCGCGGTCCGTCATGCCGAGTGTCTCGCGCACGCTGTGGTCGGTGATAAGCACACCGATCCCGCGGTTCTTCAGGTGCCGCACGAGATCCTGAATGTCGGCGACGGCGATCGGGTCGATGCCGGCGAACGGCTCGTCGAGCAGCATGAAATTCGGGTGTCCGGCGAGCGCGCGCGCGATCTCGCAGCGGCGGCGCTCGCCGCCCGACAACGCGACAGCGGGCGTCTTACGCAGCCGGGTCATGTCGAATTCGTCGAGCAGCGCGTCGAGTTCGGCGGCGCGCTTGTCGGGATCGGGCTCGCTGATCTCGAGCACTGCGCGGATATTGTCTTCCACACTGAGCCCGCGAAAGATCGAGGGCTCCTGCGGCAGGTAACCGATGCCGAGGCGAGCGCGGCGATACATCGGCAGACCCGTTACGTCGTGGCCGTCGAGCACGATGAAGCCGGAATCGGGCCGGATGAGCCCGGTGATCATGTAGAATAGAGTCGTCTTGCCCGCGCCGTTCGGGCCGAGAAGCCCGACGACCTCACCGCGCTTCAAGTAGAGGCTGACGTTCTCGATGACACGCCGGCCTTTGTAGTTCTTCTGCAAGTGATAGACGCCGAGCGTATCGCTGGGGGGCGGCTCGCCGTCCGGGCCGAACGCGATCTGCGGCGCCGGTGGGAGCGGTTCGGCGGGAAGCGGCGTTGGCGCGGTATCGCCGGGCGTCGCCATAGGCCAACGAACTGGCAGCAGGCCGCGAAGCCGTCGCGCCATGCGCTCGACCGCCTTCAGCCCGGCGGAAAAGTCCGGGACGGCCAAAACAGGAAGAACGGACACGTTTCCGCGCGATCCCCAAACGATCCGGATTCGCTAGCGCGCGCCGGTGCCGCGCGCAATCACCTGTAAGGCTATCACGGGCGGCTGGCGACCGGCTGTTCGACGCGTTTTGGCGTCGGCGTAGATTTGGGTTTAGGCGTGGGCCGCACGTCCGTCGGTCCGCTTTCGGCGGTCGTTTTGGCCAGGGCAGGCTCCTTCGTCGAATCTTTCGGCGTGAAAACGCTTTTCACGCGACCGCCCTTGCCGCCCGCGTCGACGAGCGCCGTGGAATTCGTCAGGTCATAGATCAGCTTGTCGCCCTGCGTGACGTCGGTGCCCTCGGTCAGTGTGACGTTGCCGAGCAGGTACCATTTGTTCTCGACCTTGTCGTAAAGGCCGGTATCGCCGATGCCGATCTTGCCGTTTTGCACGACCGTAACCGGGCCTTTCATCTCGATGCGGCGCACCTGTTTGTCGCCGCCGCCGCCCGCCTTATCGAGATAGATCGTCATGATGGCGCCCTTCACTTTCGTGGGGCCCTGCGTCGCGATCACATCGCCGGAATAGACGAGCTTGCCGTCCTTCTCGAGGTAATCGAGTTTCGCCGCGTCGATCGTGTAGGGGTCCTTCGCGCCGGCGCCCGGCAGAATGCCGGAACCGGCAGCGCAAGCCGTTGCGGCCGACAGAAGCAGCGCTGCGATCGTACCGAGCGCACGCATCAACGCTTGGCTCCTTCGTCGGCAGCATCATCCGCGCTCGTGAACACGGAGCGCACATTGCCGGTGAAGGCGACGATGTTCTTCTCGTCGGAGAAATTCACGGCATCGGCCTCGATGCGGCCGCTTGGGATCGTCACCACGGACGGACGGTCCGATGTGATCTGGCCACCGCGCATATCCATCACGGCGCTCTCGAAGCGCATGTCGTAATGACCTTCGTTGAAGAAGCGCACCGCACCGGCGAGATCGAGCCGCTCGGCATCGGTGTCATAACGGCCGGTCTGCGACGTGATGCGGGTCGTCGATCCGTCCGCCTGGCCGAGCCGCAGATCGACGCCGGTCAGATCGAGCTTCGAGGGCACTTTCGTGTCCTGCGTCGCCGTCGAGGCTTTCACCTCGTAGGCATTGCCGTCGCGCCGCACGCCCGAAAGTTTCGGGTCGTTCATCGTGACCTTCGTGCCGCTGATACCGACGCTGCCGACCGACAGACCGTTCTTCAGCCGGTGCAGTGGGTCGAAGACCAGCACGAAACTGACGAGGCCGACGGCCGAGGTGCAAACGACGATGATTGCGCGGCGCAGGAAGCGAACACGCTGCGAATGCCGGCCCGCATCCGCAAAGGCGGCCGGCCGTACGGTCCCGATCGCGCCAAGCGCCGAACGACCGGAAGCCGGCTCCGCAGCCAATTGGACAGGCGGCGCGGCATCCGTAAACGCGCCAAGCGCCGCAGCGGCGCTGCTGCGGGGTGGGCCGATATCGGCAGGGGCAAAGGCGGAGGTCAGGGAACTCACGACAGTGGCAGACACCAAGGTGCGGTGGCGAAGTTATGGCGCGAAGAACTTACCTTTTTGAACGCTTTTACTCGTGAGAGAAAATGTCCTTGTCCGGCCAGCCCGCAAGATCGAGCGCCACACGGGCCGGCAGAAAGTCGAAACAGCTTTGCGCCAGCGCGCTGCGCCCCTCGCGCGCGAGCATTCGGTCGAGTTTCTCACGCACGGTATGGAGATAGAGAACGTCCGAGGCGGCATAGGCCTGCTGAGCGTCCGTGAGTATGTCCGCGCCCCAGTCCGAGGACTGCTGCTGCTTCGAAATTTCCGTGCCGGTCAGCTCCCGCACAAGGTCCTTGAGGCCGTGCCGGTCGGTGTAGGTGCGCGCGAGTTTCGAACCGATTTTCGTGCAGTAGATGGGCTTCGTGTCGACGCCAAACGTCTTCTTCAGGATGCCGACGTCGAAGCGCGCGAAATGGAACAGCTTCGTCACGCCGGGGTCAGCGAGGAGCCGCTCGAGATTTGGTGCGCGCGTCTGGCCCGCCGCGATCTGGACGAGGTCGGCCGTGCCGTCGCCGGTCGAGAGCTGCACGAGGCAGAGCCGGTCGCGCCAGGGATTGAGCCCGAGAGTCTCGGTGTCGATCGCGACGGACGCGCCGGCCTGGTAGCCGTCGGGCAGGTCGCCTTTGTGGAGTCGGATGGTCATGCCTCTGGGTATGGCGTGCCACCGTCCGGAGTGCCAGCGCCTTCCGCGAATTGCCTCCAGCCACAAGGCCATGCTGGAACGGAACAAGGATGCCCGCGTTCGGTCCCGGTCTTCGCGATCGGAACAAAAATGCCAAGATTCACAAAGGTTTATTCGTTTGCTCTGTTGGCAGGCGTGTCGCTGTCGGCAATGGCTGTCGCACAGACGCCGGGCGCGCCGGCGACCACGAAGGACAAGGTCGACGCGGCAATCGCCACCGTGACGCTCGACCCGATGAAGAACGTCGATGCCGACCTGAAACACGTCCTCGACAAGGTGAAGGATCTTGGCTTCAAACCAATCGAGAAGCTGTCGCCGCAGGAGGCGCGTGCGCAACCGACGCCAGCCGATGCGGTGAAGGCACTCCTGAAGGATGCCGGCAAGTCCACGGCGCCCGATCCGTCCGTGACCGTGAAAGACGTGAAATATTCGGGCGCGAATGGCGAACTCGGCACGCGCATCTACGTGCCCGCCGGTGCCGTGCCCAATGCGGCGCCGGTCGTGCTCTATTTCCACGGTGGCGGCTGGGTCATCGCAGGGCTCGATGCCTACGATGCGTCGCCGCATGCGCTGGCGAAGGCGCTCGGCGCGATCGTCGTCTCCGCCGATTACAGCTATGCGCCCGAAAAGAAATTCCTGGCCGCGCATGACGATGCCGTCGCAGCGTACAAGTGGGTGCTCGCGAACGCGAAGGAGTGGGGTGGCGATCCCACGAAGATTGCGCTTGTCGGCGAAAGCGCCGGCGGCAATCTCGCCATCGATACGGCGATCGCTGCGCGCGATGCGAAGTTGCAAAGACCGGTCGCGCAGGTGCTCGTCTATCCTGTCGCTGGCGTAAACACCGAGACGGACAGTTACAAGGAAAACGCTAGCGCCAAGCCTCTGAACAAGGACATGATGTTCTGGTTTTTCGACAAGGTGCTGAAGTCGGAAGCCGATAAGAACGATCCGCGGCTCGACATTATCGGCAAGGCCGACGTGAAGGATCTGCCGCCGACGACGATCATCAATGCGCAGATCGATCCGCTGCGCTCAGACGGCGAGTTGTTGGCCGACAAGCTGAAGAAGGCAGGCGTGCCGGCGGAGCAGAAGACTTACCCCGGCATGACGCACGAGTTCTTCGGCATGGGTGCGGTTGTCGCGAAAGCGAAGGAGGCCGAGGACTATGCGGTCTCGCGATTGAAGAGCGCGTTTTCATCCAGTCCGATGAAGTAATCGCGAGTCGCATCCGAAACGACGGCCCGCTTCGGCGGTCCGTTTTCGTATCTGGTTAGGGCGCCCGCAAACACGCCCGCGCGAGACGCTGAAACGCGCGCGCGCGATGCGACAGAGCCCGCGAGCCATAGGCAGGCACGCCGTGCTTCTCCTCTGCGCCCATCTCGCCAAACGTGCGCGTGTGGCCGTCGGGCAAAAAACACGGGTCGTAACCGAACCCCGCCGCCCCACGCGGCGGAAACACCAGCACGCCGTCGACGCGATCCTCGAACGTTTCGACGTGACCGTCGGGCCAGGCGAGCGCGAGCGCGGATACGAACCACGCGCGCCAGGGTTCCGCTGCCCCGCTGGCCTCGGCTTCACGCCGCACGCGCTCCATCGCAGCGGAGAACTCCTTCGCTTCGCCCGCCCAACGCGCCGAATAGATGCCGGGCGCACCGCGGAGAACTTCGACGCAAAGCCCGGAATCGTCGGCAAAGGCCGGTTGCTGCGTTGCCTCGACGGAGGCGCGCGCCTTGATCAGCGCATTTGCGATGAACGTGTCGCCGGTCTCGTCCGGTTCCGGCAGACCGAGTTCGCCGGCCGATGTCGCTGCAATACCGTAGGGCGCGAGCAGCTCGCGCATCTCACGCAACTTGCCGGGATTATGCGTGGCGATAACGACCTTGTCTTCGAGACGGCGCGGCACATGGTTGAGCATGTCGTCGTTCGCCAAACCGGCTCCACTTTGGCGGGACATGCTCTACGCCACCGCCGCCTTCTGCAATTCGATCAACTCGCCGACACCCTTGCGCGCGAGCGCAAGCATCGCATGCAGGTCCGCATCGCTGAACGGCGTCGTTTCCGCCGTCATCTGCACTTCCACGAGACCGCCCGATCCCGTCATGACAAAATTCGCATCGGTCTCGGCGGCAGAATCTTCGTCGTAGTCGAGATCGAGCACCGGCGTGCCGTTGTAAACGCCGCAAGACACCGCCGCGACATGCTCGCGCAAAGGCCGCTCCTTGATCATCGAGCGGCCGTGCATCCATTCGAGACAATCGCGCAAGGCGACCCATGCGCCGGTGATCGACGCGGTGCGCGTGCCGCCATCGGCCTGCAGCACGTCGCAGTCGAGCGAAATCTGCCGCTCGCCGAGCGCCTTCAGATTCGTCACCGCGCGCAGCGAGCGCCCGATAAGGCGCTGGATTTCCTGCGTGCGGCCGGATGGTTTGCCGGACGTCACTTCACGCCGTGTGCGTGTGTGCGTTGCACGCGGGAGCATGGCGTATTCCGCGGTCACCCAGCCGCGTCCCTGTCCGCGCAGCCACGGCGGCGGCTTGTCTTCGAGCGACGCGGTGCACAGCACATGCGTGTTGCCGAACTTCACGAGGCACGAGCCCTCGGCGTAGCGCGCGACATTGCGTTCGAGCGTGACAGGGCGAAGCGCATCGGGCGCGCGTTTGGAGGGGCGCATGGTTTTGTCTCGTTAGGAGGGTGGCGTGCTGTAGCCCTGTGGCCATGGTTGGTCCACCCGTCGTCATCGCGAGGAGGCGGGCTAAGCCGCCGACGCGGCGATCCATCTCCGAATGCATATTCCGCCGGTAGATGGATTGCTTCGCTCCGGCTCGCAATGACGAGCACGTCGATGCTTGCTCGGGCTCAGGCGTGGCGCGCGAGAATGTCTTTCACCGCGCGCACGAGATCGGCTTCCGACACCGACACCTGCGCAGGTCGCGCGGCTTTCCATTCCTCGTTCGATGCAATCGAAGACGCAGCGCGAGCCCCTTCGACGAGATCCTTGATCTGCACTTCGCCGCGCGCGGCTTCGTCCGAACCCTGAATGATGACGCAAGGCGCGTGGCGGCGGTCCGCGTATTTCATCTGCGCCTTCATGCCGGCTTGCCCAAGATAAAGTTCGGACTTGATGTTTTCCGCGCGCAGGTTCGCGACCATGCGCTGATAGTCGGCGACACGATCTTTATCCATGACGAGCACGACGACGGGGCCGAGCGCCGACGCATCGTCGCGCACGATCGGACTGTCGATGAGTTTTAGCGCAGCGAAGAGACGCGAGACGCCGATGGAGAAGCCGGTCGCAGGAACAGGCTCTGCGCGAAAGCGTCCGACGAGACCGTCGTAGCGGCCGCCGCCACCAACGGACCCAAAGCGGACGGGGTTGCCCTTTTCGTCTTTCGTGTCGATCAGAAGCTCGGCTTCGAAGACAGGGCCGGTGTAATATTCGAGACCGCGAACAACGGACGGGTCGATGACTATCTGCTGCTCGTCGTAGCCGGAGGCGACAATCAGCTTAGTGAAATGATGAAGCTCATCGACCCCAGCAATGCCGACCTCGCTTAGCTGAACACTCTCTTGAAGCCAAAGAAGCCAATTTTCGCCACTGATCGGAGCGGGCCGTTGGAACTTATCGGCGACGTACTCTGACTGTGTCGGACCTCTAACGAAATTGGTGTAACCAAGGAACCGGAGGACGTTGTCAGCTTGCGCCGAGCTTAAACTCGCACCTTCTGTCCGATCTCCGCTCTCATCGGTACGTCCATTCGTAAGCAAGGCAAAAACGCCATCTGCACCCAGCCGATCCAACTTATCGATTGACCGCAGAACTTTGAGACGCTGACCTGCAGCCGCATCGCCAGCAAGTCCAATCGACTCAAGCAAGCCATCAAAAATCTTTCGATTGTTGACCTTGATGACGTATTCGCCGCGCTTGAACCCGAGGCGCTCAAAGGTGTCGGCGGCCATCATGCAGATTTCCGCATCCGCCGCGACGCTCGACGCACCGACCGTGTCGGCATCGAACTGCATGAACTGGCGGAAGCGGCCGGGGCCGGGTTTCTCGTTCCGGAAGACGTATCCCGCGCGATACGAACGATAGGGTTTTGGCAGCTTCTCGAAATTCTCGGCGACATAGCGCGCGAGAGGTGCTGTGAGATCGTAGCGCAGCGACAGCCATTGCTCGTCGTCGTCCTGGAACGAGAACACACCTTCGTTCGGCCGGTCCTGATCCGGCAGGAATTTGCCGAGCGCGTCGGTGTATTCGATGAACGGCGTCTCGACCGGCTCGAAGCCATAGAGTTCGTAGCTCGCACGAATGGCATCGAGCATTCTCTGCGTGGCGCGCAGATCGGCCGGGCCGCGGTCGATCAGGCCGCGCGGCAGACGGGGTTTTACAGGATTGCTTTGAGACATCGAAGTGGGTTGGTCTTTAGCGGAGAAACCTCTCCCCGCTCGCGGGGAGAGGTCGACTGCGAAGCAGGCGGGTGAGGGGTTGGGGCCTCGATAGACTGTATTGCCCCTCACCCCAACCCTCTCCCCGCGATCGATGTCGCTGTTGCGAAACATCGCCAGCGAAAGGGGGAGGGGGCCGTCGCCCGCGACGATCAGCGCAAGAGATGTTGCCGAAACCAACACCCCGCCCATTCCGTAAATAGGGACCAGTCCTGTAATTCCGCGGAGACCCATCGCCTGCCAAAATCCCGTTCCGGACCCCGCGCTGTGCTTCTGCCCCTCCTGATTCTCGCGACGATCGTCCTCGTCGTCGCCGCGACGCGCTTCATGGTGGAGCGCATCGAAGCAGCGAACGCGCCGCGGGGCACATTTGCCATTCTGCCCGGCGGCAAAATCCATGTGCAGCGCCGCGATCCTGCCGGTGCGGTGCGGGGCGACGTCGTCCTCATTCATGGCGCAAGCGGCAACGGCGGCGATGTGATGGAGGCGCTGGGCGAAAAGCTCGCGGTCCGAGGCTTCCGCATCTGGGCGCCGGACCGGCCGGGCCACGGGTGGTCGGACCGTTGGCCCGATTCCGCCTCGCCGGCGCGGCAGGCGACCCTGATCCGCGCCGCGCTGGAGTCGCTCGGCGTCCGCGAGGCGATCGTGCTCGGCCATTCGCTCGCGGGCGCGGTGGCCGACAATTTCGCCATCGACCACGGGGACTTCGCCCGCGGCGTCGTATTGGTGTCGCCGGTGACGCACCCTTGGCCGGGCGGCATCGACTGGATTTACAATGTCGCGTCCTTCGGGCCGCTCGGCAAAGTTTTTGCGGCGACCGTCGTGCTGCCTGTCGGTCTTCTCACGATCGAAAAGGTCGTGAAGGCGGTCTTCAGTCCGCAGGAGCCACCCGCCGACTACGTCGACCGCACGCAAGCCAGACTTGTTCTCCGGCCGGCGGAATTCGTTGCCAATGCGGAAGATGTCGCGAAACTAGCGGATTTCGTCGCCGTGCAGGCGCCGCGTGAAGCGGGCATCAAGGTGCCGGTCGCGATCGTTGCAGGCGACGAGACCGACAAGATCGTCTCGACGAACATCCATTCCGTGGCGAGCGCAAAGGCCATTTCCGGCGCGACGTTGACGATCCTGCCGGGTGTCGGCCACTCGCCGCAATGGTCAGCGCCCGATGTCGTCGTTACCGCGATCGAGGACGTCTTTGCACGTGCCAGTGGGCGCGCGTCCGCAGCGGCGAACTAAACTCGCCTGTTTACCAACCTTTCCGATTCGTCATTTGGGAGACCGTGCCGGCGTCCCATATAAGCGCGCAGCCCCGGCTTGGCGGGGCGTGGACTTTTCATGCCCTGGAACGATCAAGGCCCCTGGTCGGGGAACGGTAGCAACAGCAACCGCAACGGCGGGAACAACCCGTGGAGCCGCCCGCCGTCCGGCCCGCCCGATCTCGAGGATATGATCCGACGCGGGCAGGACCGCATCCGTCGCGCCATGCCCTCCGGCTTCGGCGGGAAGGGCGCACTTGCGCTCGGTCTGCTCGCGTTGCTCGTATGGCTGGGCTCCGGCTTCTACACCGTGGCGACCAATCAGGTCGGCCTCAACCTCATCTTCGGCAGATTCACCGGCAAGACGAAGGAAGGTCTGAATTACAACCTTCCGTACCCCATCGGCTCCGTCACCAAGCTCGACGTGACAGATTTCAACGCCATCGACGTCGGCAGCGAAATGCGCGTTTCGACGCGCACGCAGGTCGACGTGCCGGAAGAAAGCCTGATGCTCACCGGCGACGAGAATATCGCCGACGTGAAATTCCGCGTGATCTGGAAGATCGACGATGTGCGGCCGGAGTGGTTCGCGTTCAACGTCGCCAATCCGTCGGCGACTGTGAAAGCGGTGGCCGAAAGCGCGATGCGCGAGGTCGTCGGTCGGTCGCAGATCCAGAAACTGCTCACCGCCGAGCGCAAGGTCATCGAGCCGGCCGTGCAACAGCTGATGCAGGGCGTGCTCGACGGCTATCAGGCCGGCGTGAAGGTGCTGCAGGTGCAGCTGCTGTCGGTCGATCCGCCGGCGTCGGTCATCTCCGCCTTTCGCGACGTGACCGCGGCACAGCAGGACCGCGACCGGTTGAAGAACGAAGCCGAGGCCTACGCCAACAAGGCCGTGCCGGAAGCACGCGGCCAGGTGGCGCGTATCGCGCAGGAGGCCGAGGGCTATCGCGAACAGACGATCGCCGATGCGCGCGGCCAGGCGTCGCGCTTCACGCAGCTCTACGAGCAATATCGCGCTTCACCGGATCTGACGCGCGAGCGACTTTATCTTGAGACGATGGAACGCGTGCTGAACAAGTCCGACAAGGTCATCCTCGACAAGAGCGGCAGCGGTGTCGTGCCGTGGCTGCCGCTGACGGACGCGCCGGGTCGTACGCTCGCACCCAATGCGCCGACGGGAGCACGTCGATGAGAAACACCTTCGGCCTCGCGGCAATCGTCGTCGTCGTCCTCGGCATCTTTGTCGCGCTCGGCACAATCTTCACCGTCTCGCAGACGGAACAGGCGCTGGTGCTGCGCTTCGGCGCACCCGCGCGCGCGGAAGGTCCGATCAAGACGCCGGGTCTGCATTTCAAGATCCCGTTCATCGAGAGCGTCGTAAAAATCGACAACCGCATCCTCGATCTTGAAAGTCCGAAGCAGGAAGTGCTTGCGGCCGACAACCAGCGCATCGATGTCGACGCCTTCGTGCGTTACCGCATCGTCGACGCGTTGCGCTTCTATCAGGCCGCCGGCAGCGTTCGCGCCGCGAATAACCTTCTTGCGTCGGTGCTGAACTCCGCCGTGCGACGCGTGCTGGGCGAGGCGACGCAGACGCAGATCGTTTCGGGCGAGCGCGCGGCGCTGATGGTGCGTATCCGCGAACAGGTCGATACGGAAGCAACACGCTTCGGCGTGCAGATCGTCGACGCGCGACTGCGTCGCGCCGACCTGCCGCGCGAAATTTCGGAGAAGGTGTTCAGCCGCATGCAGTCCGAGCGGCAACGCGAGGCGAGCGAATATCGCGCGCAGGGTCAGGAGCAGTACCAGACGATCACGTCGCGCGCCGACCGCGACGTGACGGTGCTGCGCGCCGATGCCGTGCGAAAGGCTGAGCAGATTCGCGGTGCGGGCGATGCAGAGCGCACGAAAATCTTTGCCGACGCGTATGGCGCCGACAAGGATTTCTTCTCCTTCTGGCGCTCGATGCAGGCTTACGAGAACGCGTTCAAGGGTGGCGAAACACGCTTCGTCATCAGCCCCGGCAGCGATTTCTTCCGCTTTTTCAGCAGCCCGACCGGCGCTGCGACGCCTGCAGCGGGCAGCGCGCGTTAAGGAACTTGTCAGCAGTGGCGGCGATGTCGGGACGGAGTAACGTTCCGACATGACCGCTTCTGCACCGTCCCGGCCGTCCCGGCCGTCGCGCCGCGTATCTCTTGTTCTCGCCATCGTTGCTTTCGCCGCGAGCGCCTCGCTCACGCATGCACAGGAGGCCGAAGACGATTCTGGCCTGCGCAACAATTGCGTTGGTGACTATTTCCGCTTTTGCGCCGCCTATACGCCTGGCTCGCTTGCGATCAAGCAATGCTTTGGCCGCAACTTCCGGCAGCTGACGCCGGCCTGCCAGAACGCCATCACAGTCTTCGACCGGCGCAATGGCATCCGCCGCTAGAGCCTGACGCTTCTGATCGGAAACATTTCAGAATCATGTCCCCGGCCGCGAAGCGAGCGGGGGTCTAGGCGCTTATCTGGATCCCGGATCGCGCTTTTCGTGCGTCCGGGAACGCGGCCAAGAAATCCAGACTGCAAATGATGCATCGCGCCCTATGCCGACGTAAAACTTGCTACCAAGTCCGATCGCCGCCATGTCTGGCGATCCTGCCCTTGAGGACAACAATGCCCATCGCCGACGCCAACGGACAGAAGATCGCCTACGACATCCGTGGCCCCGAGGGCGCACCGACGATCGTGCTGATCATGGGCCTCGGCACGCAGATGATCGCCTGGTCCGATCCGTTTTGCGATGCGCTGGCGGCGGGCAGTTATCGTGTGTTGCGCTACGACAATCGCGACGTTGGCCTGTCTTCCAAGATGGACAAGGTGCGCATTCCCAACATCCGCTGGGCGTTCGTCCGCGCACTCATGGGCTTCAAGGTCAGCGCGCCTTACACGCTGAACGATATGGCGGCTGACGGCATCGGCCTGCTGGATACGCTGGGCATCAAGGACGCACATATCGTCGGTGCGTCCATGGGCGGCATGATCGCGCAGATCATCGCGGCGAAATATCCGGACCGCACACGCTCGCTTACGTCGATTATGTCGTCGACGGGCGATCGCAAGCTGCCGCAGGCGACGCGCGAGGCGCAAAAGGCGCTGTTCGCCAAACGTCCGCCGATCACCGACCGCGATGCGGTCATCGCGCATATGATGAATGTCTATCGCGTCATCGGCAGCCCCGGCTTTCCCGTGCCCGACGATGTCCTGCGACCGCGCATGGAAGCGTCGATCGCGCGCTCCTATTACCCCGAAGGGATCGGTCGGCAGATGCTCGCGATCCTTTCGGACGGCTCGCGTGTGAAGCGGTTGAACACGATCCGGGTGCCGACGCTCGTCATCCACGGCAAGGACGATCCGCTCGTGCCGGTCGCTGGCGGCGAGCATACGGCCGCGAGCATACCCGGCTCGAAACTCGAGATCGTGCCGGGTATGGGTCACGACTTGCCGCCAGGGCTGGTGCAGATCCTGTCGAAACTGATCCTCGATCACTGCCACGCGGTCGATGCGCGCACGCCTGAGAAGGTACCGGCGTGAGCACGTCCGCGCGCGTCATCGCGCGGCCGTCGCGGTTCACACTTGCGCTCGAAGGGCGCGGGTTTTTCGATCTCGCGAGCTACCTGCCGTCGCTGCCGTTTCTGATGACGGCACCGCGCGGTACACCGCAGCCGGTGCTTGTCGTGCCGGGCCTCGGCGCAGACGATCGCTCGACCGTGCCGCTGCGCTCCTACCTCTCTGCACTCGGTCACGATGTGCAGGGCTGGGGACTCGACCGCGCCAATCGCGCGCCGGAATTCGATCTCCGCGCCATCGCGCGCCTCGTTGCGTCGCTCGCCGACAAGGCAGGTCAGCCCGTCTCGCTTGTCGGCTGGAGCCGCGGCGGCATTCTTGCGCGAGAAGCTGCGAGACGCGATCCCAAGCGCGTGAAACTCGTCGTCACGCTCGGCAGTCCATTCGCCGATCGCGGCGCAACGAATGTGTCGATGCTCTGGAAGATGATGACGGGCGAGGAAATGCCGCGCCTGCCGCCGGAGCGACTGGCGGCGATGGCTGCACCGATCCCCGTGCCGGCGACCGCGATCTATACGAAAGGCGACGGCATTGTCGCGTGGCGCGCGTGTCTTGAACAGGCGACACCGCAAACCGAAAACATTGCCGTGCGCTCGACACATCTCGGGCTCGGTTTCCATCCGCCGGCTCTGTGGGCGATCGCCGACCGGCTTGCGCAGCCCGCCGGTGAATGGGCGCCGTTCAAGCCACCGATGTGGCTCTCACCGTTTTTTCCGCGCGCAGCGTCCGCGAGCTGAGCGTTCGACGCAGCAGGCGACCTATGTCGACGGGGGTTTCGTCGCCGAAACGGTCGTCTAACGACTGGCTCGCAATCACGCTCAGATTTTTCGCCGCTGTCGTGACGGCGTTCGCGATTTTGCAATCGTTGAAGCTGGTCGCACCTGACGTAAGCGTTTCCGCCGTTGCGGCCGTACACTTGATCGTCGCGCTGACCCTTGCTGTCGGGGCCCTCTTCTTTGCTGTCCGAAACCGGCTGCCACAAGCCATCATCGCGCTCGCTGCGATTGGTCTGACGACGTGGGCGAGCGAGCTCGGGTCGGCGCAATATGCAGGGATTTCGCTGGTGCTGGCGAATGTCGTGCGGCCCATCCTCGCCGCTATTGCTATCGTTCTGGCGCTTCGCTGCATCTGGCTCGGCGTCGCGGCGGCTCTCGTCGCGTGCATCTGGTTCGCGTGGGCCTGGGTCGCGTTTCTCTCCGACGTGGTCATCTTCTTTGTTGGTGCAATGATCTACGGGGTCTGAGGCCTCGCGTTTTCACCCTGCTCGTTTCCGCGGTGCAGCCTGCTGCTTAGAACTCTGCCGCGTGCTTCGGCGCCGGCGTCACCAGCGCCAGCACCAGTGCGCTTATCGCGCAAAGCGAAATCGCGATCACCATCGGTTTTGGCGTGCCGTCGAAGAAGATGCCCGCAACGCCTATCATCGCCGCGCCCGTTACCATTTGCAGCGTACCGCCAAGCGCCGACGCGAGACCCGCGATCGGTCCGTGATCGTCGAGCGCGAGCACCATCGTCGTTGGAATGACGAGGCCGAGATTGGCAAATGCAAGAAAGAGCAGCGCAGCGAGCACAACAAAACGATCGACGCCGGCGAGGGTCAGCGCGAGCAACAGCAACGCGAAGAAGGCGTAGGACACGAGCGCCATTGTGATGACACGCTCCGCGCCGAAGCGGCTGCCGAGCGTCGCAGCGAATTGCGATGCGCCGATGAAGCCGATCGCATTGAAGCCGAAGGACAGGCTGAACTGTGTCGGCGTCAGGCCGTAATGGCCGATGTAGACGAAGGACGCCGTCGCGATGAAGGCGAAGAAGCTCGCCATGCCGAAGCCGCCGACGAAAGTCAGCGTCAGGAAGCGTGGATCGCGCAACAGTGTTACGAAGCCGGAGGCAATCGCGCCGACGCGCAATGGCATGCGCTTTTCCGGTGGATGCGTTTCCGTCTGGACGAAAGCGAGTAGCGCAAGACTTACGAGCGCGATGACGCTGATCGCGACGAACACCGCACGCCATCCGAACGGCACGATCAACGCACTGCCGAAAAGCGGTGCAAGGATCGGCGAAACGCTGATGACGAGCATGATCAGCGACATGAGTTTTGTCGCCGCGATGCCGGTGTGCAGATCGCGGATGATCGCGCGCGGGATAACCATCACCGACGCCGCACCAACACCTTGCACGACGCGGGCTGCGATCAAGGCCTCGATGCCGGGCGCGACCGCGCAGCCGACCGAGCCGAGCAGGAACAGCACGAGGCCGACGTAAAGAGGCGGTTTGCGGCCAGCCATGTCCGACACTGGGCCATAGACGAGCTGACAGAGGCCGAACGCGATGAAGAAGGCCGCAAGCGTGAGTTGCGTGCCAAAAGTAGAAGCGTGCAGGTCGGTCGCGATGGCCGGCAGCGCCGGCAGATACATGTCGATGGCGAAGGGCCCGACCGCCGAAAGCAGGCCGAGCACAAGCGCATTGCGCAGATAGGGAGACATCGTCGGGTTCTTAGCGGCGGCGGATGGCGAGAGAGGGGCAGGCCGATCACTCGCGGCATGCGCCCGCGGTCACATGGGCTTCGTGCAATTCACCATCCACGGCGTGCCGAAACGATCGATGAGCATGCCGAACTTCTTCGCCCAGAAGGTTTCCTGCAGCGGCATCTGGATCGTTGCGCCTTCGGAGAGGTTTTTGAACGTGCGCTCGGCCTCCGACTCGTCGTCGATCCCGAGGCTGACGCAAAAACCCTGCGCCGGCTTGAACATGTTCATCGGCGCGTCGCCACCCATGATGATCGTACCGCCGGCATCGAGCGCGACATGCATGACGCGATCCTTCATCTCCGGCGGTGTGCGTGCCGCCTCCGGCGAGTCGCCGTAGGTCATCATCATCTGGATCGTGCCGCCGAGCGCCTTCTCGTAGAAGCGAAAGGCTTCGGCGCAGGTGCCGTTGAAGGACAGATACGGGTTCACACGCATCGAAAGAATCTCCGGGAAAAAAGGATTTGGTCGCGCAGTCTGAAAGCTGTCAATCATGGAGCCGTGCCGCTTGCATGACGGCGGGACGCGTGGTCCCTGCGCCCGGTGCAGCTGAAATCCGCGATATGAAAATCACGACCTGGAACATCAATTCGGTGCGGCTGCGCATGCCCATCGTCGCGAAGTTCTTGCGCGAGCATGCCCCTGACGTCTTGTGTCTGCAGGAGACGAAATGCCGCGACGCGGAATTTCCGCACTCGGGCTTTCGCGAACTCGGTTACGACCAGATCGTCATCAACGGGCAGAAGGGCTACCACGGCGTTGCGATCATCGCGCGCGTGCCGCTCTCCGAGATCGGCCGCCATGACTTCTGCGACGTCGGCCATGCGCGGCATCTCGGCGTGCGCGTGCTCGAAGACGATAAGAGTTTCGCGCTGCATAATTTCTATGTGCCGGCGGGCGGCGACGAGCCGGACCGCGAGAAGAATCCGAAATTCGCGCACAAACTCGATTACATCGACGCGCTCGGCGCCTGGTCGCGCGACGAGCGCGTGGCGGAAGGACGCGCGGTGCTCGTCGGAGATCTCAACATCGCGCCGCTCGAACAGGATGTGTGGAGCCACAAGGCGCTGCTGAAAGTCGTGAGCCACACGCCGATCGAGGTCGAAAAATTCACGCGCGCGTTTGCGACGGGGCCGTGGGTCGACGCGCTCCGTCACTTCATTCCGGAGCCTGCGAAACTCTACACCTGGTGGAGCTATCGTTCGCCGAATTGGGAGCTCGCCAACAAAGGCCGGCGGCTCGACCACATTTTCACCAGCAAGTTGTTAAGTAGCGGCTTTCGGAGTCTTCAGATTCTGAAGGAAGCACGCGGCTGGGAACGTCCGTCGGACCATGTACCTGTAACGTTGGAGCTCGACGTCTAGGCTCTGTGACCGAAACTCGGGACCTCATTCTGAGGTGCGAACACAGCGAGCGTCGAAGGATGGCCCGCACGCGATTCCGAAATCATCCTTCGAGATGCCCGCTTCGCAGGCTCCTCAGGATGAGAGATGCGACGTCAGTATCGAACGCTCACGACAGCACGCCGCGCAAATCGCGCATAGCGCTTGCGCGAATGCGTGTGCAGCGTCGCGGTCAGCATCGGGCGGCCAAAATAGTTCGCTTTTGAAACGCCCGGCGCACCGAGCGGTGTATAATCCTCGCGCAGCAAGCCAAAGGGATAATGCGCCATGTATGTCGTGAGGTAGCGCCGCGGCGACCCGACGCGGACATCGTCTGTGACGAAAATGTCGCCGGCCATCGCGACGCCGCTCGCGAGCGTCAGGCCTGCGACCAGAACCATCTGCATCATACGCTTCGTCACGATTTGCTCCACGCTCATCGATTGAAACCTAAAGAAGCGTCGCACAAAAGAAAACGCCGCCCGGGTCGCGGGCGGCGTTCATAGTGAATGCGTGCTGCGTTTAGCGCAGAACCGTGACCGTCGTACCGACGCCGACGCGGCGATACAGGTCTTCGACGTCCGCGTTCAGCATGCGAATACAGCCGGAGGACACCGCCTGGCCGATCGTGTCCGGCTCGTTCGAGCCGTGGATGCGATAACCGGTGTCGCCCTTGCCATTCGAAAGATACAGCGCGCGCGCACCGAGCGGGTTCTCGATTCCACCGACCATGTGCTTCGGCAGGTCGGGGCGGCGCTTCAGCATGGCGGCCGGAGGCGTCCAGCCCGGCCATTCGGCCTTACGCGCAACCTTCGCGGTGCCGGACCATTCGAAGCCTTCGCGGCCGACGCCGACGTCGTAACGCATGGCCTGGCCACCGGCCATCGAGAGATAGAGATAGCGGTTCGCCGTATCGACAGTGATCGTGCCGGGCGCTGCCTCGGTCGGATCGGCAACGGCGGTGCGCGTCGTGGTCGGAACTTCGCGGGTCAGTTCAGTCGGGTCGTTGCCCGGCGCAACCGCCACAGAACGGCCTTCCTGCAAGCCGGAATTGCCGCCGAAGAGGGCCATAAAACCACTGCCCTGCGCATAAGAGGTCGAGGCGGAAAGCAGTGTCGCGAGCGCGACGACAGGTGCAACAAAACGCTTCATGGTGTTCCCTCCAACGGCCAAGGCCGTGCTGCGTGGTGAACACGCAAGCGGCGCTGTTCGTTCCATGCGAAAACTATGGAAGGTTACCGTTTCAGGCCGATGTCATCGCGTGCGGTTTGTACCGCCGTCGCGAAACACTTGCGCCTCGAACGCCGCGCGCTGTGCATCGGTCAACCGCGCCGGCGCGTTCGACGCACCGAGCAATTCGCCGCGTGGGGCGAGTGGCGCGGCGGTCAACGGGATCACCGGACCGACGGCAGGTTTCTCGGGAACGGCCGGCGCAACCGTCACGGCGGCCGGCTTCGATGTCGCCTCGGGGCTGCCGTCCGTCCGCGTGGCGGGCGGCACGGCCGCCTCGATCACGGGTGCGGGGGTAGTCGGCTTCTCGGGCTCGCGCAGCTTGCGAATGTCGCCTTCAAGAAAATGCGCCAGCTTTCGCGCGCCGGGCAGCGTGAAATGCACGCCGTCCGTCGAGCGCAGTTTGACGATCGTGCCGTTGATGTCCGGCCCGAAGGCGCGGTACTGGCCGCGCTCGTCGGAGAAGGCGTCGAAGACATCGACGAAATGCGCGCCGGCGGCGCTCGCGCGCGTCCGGTAGATTTCGTTGATTGCCGCCATGTCCAACGAGAAGCGCTCGCTCTTCATCACCGGCAGACCGACCCAGAGCACCGGGATTTTCTTCTCCGCCGCAATGGACGCGATCTGTTCGACCCGGTTGCCGTAGAGCGCCTCCCAGCCCTTCGACAGCGGTTCCTCGACACCGGTCGCGCCGCGAAGCGCCTGACGGTCGTTCGAGCCGACCATCACGACCAGCACGTCCATCGGCGTCGTCGTGACGAAGTCGCGCAGCGCTTTCGGCCAGTCGAAGAAGTCGTCGCGTACGAGGCCGGAGCTGTCGCGCGCCTTGCTGACGACGGTGACGCCCTGCGACGCCGGGAATGTCTCCGTCAGCCCCATCGCGAGCCATTGCGCGAGACTGTCGCCAGCCACGCCGATGGTAAACTTTCGCAACGGAATGGCATTGGGCGCGGCGGTCGGAGCGGCGAGCGTGGGAGTTTCCGTTGCCGGTGCGAGCGCTGACGGCACGCCGCCTTCGGTCGGAACTGCGGCGGTGTCGAGTGGCGGTGCGCCGGGCGGGACATCCTGGCCGGGCGTTGTCGCTGCCGGCGGAACCAGCGGCGCGTTAGGAGCGGGTGTCGCAGGGCGGGCGGCGTAGTTGCGGTCCTGCCAGATCGTCGGGCGGGCAAATTCACGCCGCGGCATCAGGCGGCGTACGCGCTGCTGCGGCGCTGCGCGGCCGCGCTGGCGCGCCGCTTCCTCTACCCAGAAACTGGCGGAGGAATTGGCGGTGTCCTGCGCGCGCAGCGGCGTCGCCAGGAGCGCGACACCCGACAGGAGCGCGGCGGCGACGAGGCGGCGCGGCGAAAGCATCGGCGCGGAAAGCATTGCGGCATTATCCGCCTCGCAGGCACGCGGTGCAACCGGCGTCGCGGCGGCCGGCGAAATATGCGAAAGCGGCGCAGCTTCCTGTCGCCGCGAGTCGCTTTCTTCAGATGCTCCGCTTCATCTTTCGCACCATCGGCCTGCTTATTCTCGCCGGCGCCTTCGCGGCTGTCATCGTCGACGGCACGCGCTCAATTGCCGCCGGCGCTCCCGTCTTCACGCCGATTGGCCAAGCGCTGGCGGCGATCGCGCCGACTTCGGTCGCCGCGCTGGATACGGCAGCGCAACTAGTTCACCCGCTGCTGCGCGATCCCGGTCTGCGGGTGCTGCTCGCGCTGCCGCTCTGGATGCTCGGCGGCGTGGTCGGCGGATTTCTGCTGATCTTTACGCGACCGCGTCGGCCGGTGATCGGGTTTTCCAGCCGGCCGCGCTGATCGCAGCATGTCCCGCAAAAATTGCAGACTTTTGCGATCAAGGACATGCGTCAAAGACAAGACCTTTTGCGCGCGGCTTCCTATATTGTCAGCAAGACAAGGAGTGAGCGATGTTCCTGTTCCGCAAGAAGTCCGAACTGCCGAAACCAGGCGACGCGCTGCCCGGCCGCGCCGAGCCGATCCCGACGGCAGCGAAGCATTTCGTCTTCGGGCGTCCGCTCGCTGGCCCATACCCCGAAGGCTTGCGCACCGCGACGTTCGGCATGGGCTGTTTCTGGGGCGCTGAGCGCAAATTTTGGGAGCTGGGAGACGGCATCTGGATCACTGCGGCTGGCTATGCCGGCGGGCAGACGCCCAACCCAACCTACGAGGAGGTTTGTTCGGGGCTCACCGGCCACAACGAGGTCGTGCGTGTCGTCTACGATCCGGCGAAGGTCTCCTATGCAAAGCTCCTGAAAACATTCTGGGAAGCTCACGACCCGACGCAGGGCATGCGTTCGGGCAACGACATCGGTACGCAATATCGTTCCGGTATCTATTGCGACACGCTGGACGATCTGCGCGAAGCGCTGGCATCTAAGCGCAGTTACAATGATGCGCTCGCGGCGAAAAAGATGGGCGCCATCACGACGGAAATCGTCGATACAGGCCCGTTCTACTTTGCCGAGGATTATCATCAGCAGTATCTGGCCAAAAACCCGACCGGTTATTGCGGTCTCCGCGGCACGGGCGTGGCGTGTTCGATCGGGACCGGCGTCGCGGCATAGCGCGGCGTCGTTCCCATTTTACTTAAGGGTTAACGGCGCTTAAACCATCTTCCGCGGCAGGACGGCCTTGGGCGGCACGTGAGTGCGCGTCTTGCGGCCGATCGGCGAGGGGATCGCATGGTCACGCGCATTTGGAACGTCGCCGGCAGCGGCGACTGGAAGACGGCTGCCAATTGGGATTCCGGCGTCGTCCCGACGCCCGCCGACCTTGCGATCGTTCTTAGCGACGGCACTCCGCAGGTCACGAGCGCGATCGCGGTCGGCGCGATCACCGATTACGGCACGATCGACTGGCGCAATGCTGGCGGCTCCAGCATTTCGACCACGCTGAAAATCTACGGCACGTTCAATCTCAACGCGGCGGCCGGCAACGGCGGCGCCAGCATCTCCGTGAACGGCGCGCTGACCGTCGCGCGCGGCGGTACGATGACGCTCGGAAATTCCGCACCGAGCGGTGGGTTCACAACGGTCGGTGCGGCGAGCCTTGTGAATTTTGGGAAGATCGCTCTCGTCGGGACGGCGTCGGCGCCGACCTATCTCAATGTCCAGACGGCCGCGGGCTTTAGCACAGACGGCGTGCTCAACGGCGAAGTCAGTCTGACGGGCGGCGCTGTCATCCGCTTTGCCAATGGATCGATCAAAACGATCGCCCGCACCGGCCAACTTGAACTCGATGGCGCCGGCGCTGTCATTGCCATCACCGGCAGCACGGGCAGTAACAGCGCACTCTCAGGCCTCGCCGCAAACTACAACTTCATGTTTCTCACGAACGGCGCATCGCTCGCACTGTCGGGCAATTTCACGAACTATGGGCGCATCTTCACACTCGGTGGAACGAATGGCACGGGCGCGGGTGGCGGTTCGTTCTCTGCAGCCGGTATCCTTACGAATCGCGGCGGGATGGGTTTCGGCGACGGCGGGCAGACCGCGGCAACGAACGTGTCCGTGCAGCGCATCGTCAACTATGGCGAATTGAGTATTGGCGGCAGCGCAAGCGCCAAGACGACTATTCGTGTCGCTTCGGCTGCCGGCTTCGGGACCGGCGGCGCGATCACCGGCTCGCTCTCGCTTTACGGCAATGCGGCCATCATTTTCGACTCCGGGAAAATCACGCGCGTTGCAAGCGGCGCAAACCTTACGTTGTCAGGTTCCAGCAACGTCATCGCAACCGCCGCGGCGCCGACGACGAACAGCGCGTTCGCGCTTAACCGCAACGACGGGGCCGTCAGCCTCGTCTCCACGACGATGACGATCAACGGTAACTTCACGAATGGCGGCTTCTTCGACCTCTACACGTTCAACAGCGGTCCGGACGCAACCCTGACGGTCAACGGCATTTTTAAGAATGCCGGGACGTTCCGCATCGGGTCACCAAACCCATTCAGCGATGCGACGAGCGCCGTGACGGTCGATCGCATCGATAATACGGGGCGGCTCGAGGTCGGCGACAGCTTCGTGGATGGCACGCTCACCGTCAGGAGCGCCGCCGGTTTCGGCGTCGGCGGCAAGGTCACGGGCACTGTGATCAACCAGGGTCAGATAACCTTCGCGAGCGGCGCGATCTACGACGTCGTCGCGGGCGCGGAACTGGCGATGGAAGGCGGCTCCATTTCGGTTGCGGGCCATTCGGCGCTGGGGACCATGCGTTCGAATGCCGGAAAATTCAGCATCAGATACAGCACCGTCCAGACGAGCGTTGCGTTCACGAATTCGGGCGCGATGACGCTGGAAAACGGCAGCACGTTCGGGACGAGCTCGACGCTCTTCAATTCGGGGACGATCACGTTCGGCAGCGATTACGAGTTCGATTACACCAGCGATGCGACCGTTACGGCGGCGCGACTGCAGAATTCCGGGACGCTTGCCATCTATGGAAGCGGCGCGACCGATAATCAGGCGAACATCGTACGCCTCGCCTCGGCGGCCGGAACGGGGACAATTGGAACGCTGACGGGCACGATCGCGCTGCATGGCTATTCGCGGTTGCAGTTCGCGAGTGGACAAATATCCACGATCGAAGGCACGCTGACGCTCGATGGCAACCACGCGTTCGTCTCCCTGACGAGTGCGCCGACATCGAACAGTGCGCTCGTCGGCCTTCGAACCGTGCGTGGTCATCTCGAACTCGACAATGCCGCGACGCTCACTCTGTCGCAGCTCGATAACGACGGTACGACCTCGCTGGATGCCGTTGCGGGAAGCGGTGGCGCGATGCTCACCGTCACGAGCGACATCGTCAACGACGGCACTTTGGCGCTTGGTAACACGACGCTGAGCGCGTCGGACCATATGACGGCGACCGGCATCGACAATCGCGGTACGATCTTGCTGACCGGGAACGGCGCAAGTCAGGCACGGCTGACGCTCGACGTCGCCGGCTTCGGCAGGACAGGTCTCGTCACCGGTCATGTCGAACTGCACAACAATGCGCTGGTCGAATTCGACAGCGGCAGGATCACCGGGATTGCGAGCGGCGCGTCGCTTCTTCTCGACGGCGCGCAGTCCATCGTGGCGCTGACCGGCAATACGGGTTTCAGCACGGCGCTCACCGGCCTGACGCAGGTCGATGGCGCCCTCGACTTGCGGAACGGTGCAAAGGTAACGCTCTACGGCGATCTCGGCGTCGGGCCGACCGCCGACTACCAGCGCAACGCAACCGTGCACATCGATACGCCGGGGAGCGGCGGCTCGCGGCTCGATATCGTGGGCGACATCGATAACGCATCCTCATTCTCCATCGGCAATGCCTTGCTCGGCTCGGATACGATCGTTCTCGCGAACAGCTTCATTAACGAGGACCGCGGCTACCTCTTGATGCAGGGCGCCAACAACCACACGGCGATCATGAGTCTTGCATCCGCTGCCGGCTTCGGCACGGCGGGAACCGTGTCCGGTACTGTCAACCTCACCGGCGATGCGGCGATCCTGTTCAACTCGCCGGGCCTGATCAGTGAAATCGAGACCGGCGCGATCCTCGTGCTGGATGGCGCCGCGAGCACCATTCAGGTCAACACCGATTCAGCGCGCAACAGCGCGCTAAAAGGCCTGTCCGCGAACTTCGGCCGCTTCGAAATCGATAACGGTGCGACGGTGACGACAACCGTCGCCTTCACGAATTACGGCGAGATCGACATGGATTACGGCTTCGGTCCGCCATCAAACGGCGGACTGGCGCAGTTTACCGTTGGCGGGCGGTTTACCAACGAAGGATCGATGACGGTCGGCGATCGCTCGCTGACCGGCAATACGACAATCACCGCGATTTCGTTCCTCAACGACGGTCATATCGACCTGCTCGGCAACGATAGCTACAGCGGACAGCTTAATGTCTCGGGGGCGTTTACAAATAACGGATCGATCATCGTCTACGACGGCGTGCAGCGCTTCAACGGCGCGGTGAACGGTTTTGGCACGATCGAGCTCGACAGCGCTTTCGTCCGTTTCGATCTCGCTGTTGCCTCGACACAAACGGTGGTCTTCGACGATTACTCCGGCGCCGACCCGCAGCGGATCACGCTCGGCAATGCGAAAACCTTTGCGGCAACCATCGACGGTTTCGACACCGGCGACACGATCGATCTGCTGACCTTCGGAACGGGCTCGACGCTCGCCTATGCCGGCAACACGGCCGGCGGCGTGCTGACCGTGACGAAGGGCGCGAATGTCGCGCAGCTTGCCTTCGATGGCGCTTACACCGCGTCGTCCTTCTCTCTCGGCGCCGACGGTACCGGCGGCAGTCTGATTACGCACACTTGATCGCAGAGCGCGGGCCTTCGAGCTGAAGCACCGACGGCACGCGGTCTGGCATGCTCTCACGCAGAAGTGCGTAGCCCGTTCCCGCCAGTCCGTAGAAGAGGCTGGGACATTCGAGCGTGTGCTTGAGGTCGGCGGACCAGTCGCCTTCGGCCACGCGTGTCAGGAGGCGCGTCCGCCAATCGACGAATGCGCCGGCGTCGTCGCCAACCTCTGTGCGGCAGACGGTTTTGACATATTCCAGCTGGCCGAGCGCGCCGTGACACAGGCAGAGCGCGCCCGTAGCACTCTCCTCGACCGACTTTCTGACGAGGTCAGCAGTGCTGGCAGCAGTGAAGCGAGTCGGCAGCATCTCGGCCGATCGCGCCGCCGCGTGAAGCCCGATCATGCCGCGACACCAGCTCGTCGCATTCGATGCGGCGGTGGGACTGGTGCGTGCTGCCTCAAGCGCCGCAAGACGATCGAAATCGCGCGTGAACAATGTTTCCGCCTGCTTTCGCGCATCGTCGTCGCCGCTCGCCGCGGCCCATCTCGCCAGAGCAAGCGCAACGCCGGTCTCGCCATGCGCGAGGCCGGGAAAATCGTACAGCGATTTGCTCTTCCCGTGCATGCGCGATGATTTCGTCGCTACCGAAAGCTTTTCAGCGATGGGCCGCAAGAACGAAAGTAGCGACGCGTCGTGCGTCACGTCGTACACGACGAGCGCTGTCACGAGAAAGCCGGCCATTCCCTCGAACAGATCGAGGCCGCCGGCGCGAGACGCGGCCTTCGCTTTGTCGCGGACGATGCGTGAGGCGCACGCCGAAAAATCCGGGCGTTGCAATTCATTCGCGAGATGGACCAGCGCGTAGCAGAGGCCGCCAAAACCCCGCATCGCGCCAAACGCCGGCGCCTCGCCATCATCGGGACGCGCAAGCGCGGCCTCGATGGCCCTCGTCGAAAACGCGCTGAAGCGATCCTCCTGCGTTACCGCGCCGAGATAGGCGAGAAAGAGCGCAATGCCGGACAGCCCCTGGCCGAGACCGATGTCGGCGACGTCCACGGTCATGCGGGTCGCATCGATCCATTGCGGAACGAGCCAGACCGACGCATTGCCGTCTGAGATCGCGCGATCGCACAAGCGGTGTCCGATCCGTGTCGCGATGGCGAGCAGCTCCGTCGTTGTCGGCGCTCTACGTTTTTTTACGCTTGGTCGAGGGAGGCGAACGGTCGGCGTCGCCTCCCACGTCGATGCACGAATGAGCAGGGTTTGAAGTTCGAGGTCTCGAGGGCCGAGATTCTTGATCTTCTGTCGTGCAGCATCCCACGCATTGCCGCTCGTCGCGACCGCGACACCATTCGCGAAAATCGTGGGATCACCGATCCGTGTCGTGAGATAGGGAATATCGCCAGCGAGAAGACTTTCGACTTCTGTGTCCTCCAACGCATTTGCCGGCGCGACGATGTTTCGCGCATTGTTGCGCATCGCATCGTGCAGAAAGGCCTCGCAGGCGATCGCATCGCGCTGGTAACGCGGATGGAAACTGTCGAGCAGTGCCCCCGCATAGTCCATTGTATCCCGGCACAGAAAGCGGCTATCGCGCCCGTGGAATGTTGTGAGAGGGCCGTCGTCGGCGAGCAATTCGCGTTTGGCTACGTGCAAGACGCGGTAGGCGTTCTCGAAGCCCTCGACGAGATCATCGCGATAGTTTGAGACGCTTAACGGCGCGCCCTGCAAGGTGGGCAGCGACTGCGCGTCCGACATCGGCATACGCGCATAGGAAAGCTTCATCCGATCGGTGAAAGACCCCTGCCAATGCGCCACCGGCATCGGCGTGACTTGCCCCGGCGCATGACCGAGCGCGGAGAAGTCGGTCCATCGCCCGCTATCGGCGCCCCCGCGCGGTGCGGGAAGAAGCATGGAGCGCATGACGGATGTCGCGAGCCAGGTGTTCGCCGTGTCGTACACATTATTCGACGCGTCGACCGACGGATGGAACAATGTTTCGAGGTCAACGGCGACGGGGTGTTCGCCTTCTGCGATGACATTCTCGGAATGGAGATCCGTGCCGCCGCAGATGTAGTTGAGCGCGAGATGACATCCCATGCGCGCGAAGAAGCGTTTCGCCATCGGTTCGGAGTCGCATGGCACCGCGGGCACGAATTCCATGAAGCCGAACGAGCCGCGGTCGCACACGCGTGCGGCTTTCATCGGTAGCCGAACGTCGCGTGTGTTGAACCACGCGATGAGGTTTGCGTAGCACTGCTCCATCGCGACGGGGCGCGGCTTGTAGACGAGCCTCTGCCCGAACCCGAACGTGAGGATGTGAACGGCCGCGCCGCGACCATGCGTATCGCCGCACGCCTCCATCTTCGCGAGAACGCCGGGATTTCCGCCTGCGAAGAACGCCTGCCGGATATCGCCTTCGCAGGATGCCAGCCGCTCGAACATCACTTGCGTCGCTTGCGACCAGTTGTCTGCGACGTTCGTAACGCGGCGCACGAGCACCGGGTATTGCGACAGGATCGATACTGCGAGCCCGCGGTCCGATAGACATTCGCAGAAAAAAGCGAAGCGTTGCGCCGGCGTATCGGCGCGCAGAAGTCCGCGGCGGCTTGCAACAGACAATTCGAGGACGAGCACCTTCTTGACGATCGTCGAGAGGCGCTCGCGAAGGATGTCTTCGCCGGACTCCAGAAGACCATCGAGTGCTTCGCCGCTCCGCGGAAGCAAAGCCGATTTGTCGCCCTCAAGTTTTGCCGCAATTGCGTTACGGCTCCGCGCGATGATCGGCTCGAGCGCGCGGAGGAAGCCGACCGGTCTCGCGGGAAGGACATCCAAATCAGGAGCGCGATCGAACGCGTCGACGAACGCAATCCACCAGTCGGGCGGGGTTGTTGCATGAGCGCGGTCGAGTCGCGCCGCACGAATAGCGCGCCGGTGCTCTTCAGACCATTTTCGCGTCGGCGTTTCGGCGTGCGGGTCGCGCGCGCTTGGCCCGCGCCGACTTTCGCGAAGGGTCAGCGCCGCGCGCCAAACTTCCGGCGACAAAGAATCCTGCGATAAGACGTCCGGTGAGAACCGTATCGGGATCCGCGCGCCCTCAGACGCCTAGCGCTTGTCGCAATATTCCCGCGAGTTGCACTGCGTGGAAATATCCGTGCGCGGCTTCGTCATCTTCGCCGCGGGATGTGGCTGCGCTCCTTGCGGCGTCGCTTTGCCTGGATTGATGCCTGGTGCGCCACCCGTCGTGGTTCCGCTTTTGGCAAGGCGGATGCGATCTCCAGCGATCCGCAATTTGGCGCCCGGCGAAAGCGACAACAGCGCATCTTTCAGCCCGCGTACGTCCGATTGCGTGACGCTGACAGGCTCATAGCCTTCAGCGGCCATCGGACCAGTCGCGTTCGCGTCCACAACAAATGCGGGCGACGCCGTCGCGACGGCCGTGACACCAATGATCGGTAATCTCTTCATGGCCGGCCCCCTGCACAGACACGCCACCATATTACCGGGAGTTAATGTTTTGTCGAGCGCCGTCGTGGCGCAGGCTACCGCGACTTCAGCACCGCACGGCATTCGCCAGGCAGCGCGGCCATCGTCATCGACGGCTTTTTTGGGCCGGTCGACGGGCGCGGATTGAGCACCGCCGGTGTGAACCAGTAAGCGAGTTGATCGCATCCGTCGCCGGGCACGACGGCGTCCTGTTCCGTGCAACCGCTCTGCCCGTCCGGGCAGGCCATACGGACGTGGAAATGGTAATTGTGCCCCCACATCGGGCGCACCTTGTTGAGCCAACTGCGGTCGCCCGTTGCCTCGCGGCAGATCGCCTTCTTGATCGCCGCATTCACGAAGATGCGCTCGACCGAGCTGCTCTGTGCCGCGGCGCGGATGACAGCGAGATGGTCGTGCGTCCAGCGCGACGCGTCGACATCGAGCTTGTCGGCACGCACGACATTCGTCGCAGACATCTCCTCGCGATCGGTGCGTGAGAGGCGATGGTTCGGCATCGGTGTCAGCCAGATGTCGGCGTCGAGGCCGATCTGGTGAGAGGCATGGCCGGTGAGCATCGGGCCACCGCGCGGCTGCGAAATATCGCCGACGAGAAGGCCCGGCCAGTTCGATACTTTTGGCACGCGCTTGGCGAATTTTTCGAGGAAGTCGATCAGCACAGGGTTTCCCCAATTGCGGTTGCGCGACAGGCGCATCACTTGCCACGCTTCGCCGTTCACCGGCAGCATCTCGCCACCCGCGAGGCAGCCGCGCGAATAGAATCCGATCGACCGCGCCGCGAGATCGGCCGGCGCGACGGCACGACCGAACAATTCCTTCGCCGGCGTCGCGGGGTCGTCGGGATGGGCAAGCGGCGGCAGCGGTTTTGGATCGACGGAGCCTCGGTCCTGCGCAGCGGCAGGGGCAGCCATCAGGAGCAAGGCGAGGCCGAGAAGGTGAAGGCGCAGGGCAAAACTCCCGGTCAGACGATGGCTGACGGCAAAAGATTCGCGGCGTCCTGTCAACGGCCGGTCATCCATGCCGGGCATGCCGCCTTGCAGTGCGGCACGCGCCTTGCGACGTTGTCCTTCGAGTGAGGGAGTGTCGCGTTATGAAGCGTTTTTGGTTCGCCGCGCTGGCGTTTGCCGGCCTCGTTGCGGTCGCTGTGCCGGCGCAGGCCCGCGTGCAGGTCTCGATCGACCTCGCGACGCAACGCATGAACGTCACGTCGGCGAGCGGCAGCTATTCGTGGCCGATCTCGTCCGCGCGCAGCGGCTTCGTCACGCCGCGCGGCAGCTACGCGCCAACGTCGCTGCAGCGCATGCACTATTCGCGCAAGTATCACATGTCGCCGATGCCGCATTCGATCTTTTTCCGCGGCGGCTATGCGATCCACGGCACGTCTGCGACCGGCGCGCTTGGCCGTCCGGCATCGCACGGCTGCATTCGTCTCGCGCCGGGCAATGCCGCCGCACTTTATTCGATGGTGCAGCGCGAGGGCGCGAACATTTCGATCAACGGTGCGCCGCCGGCGAGCAAGACGTCCGTCGCCAAGCACAACTCGACATCGGCTGTCTATGCCGCGCGACGAACGCGCGGCGATGCGCCGATGGCCTATGCGCCGGTTGCGCCGACAAGCTCCTATTATGCGCCGACCGTGCAGCGATGGCAGGCGAACCCGGCGGGCTGGTGAAGCGCGTGGCGCGCAAACAAGCTGGACAGTTTTCGGCTTTCATCATCTAATCTCCACGCGAGGGTCGCCCAACGAGAGCGATCCCGCGAGGGAGAGATTGATGCACTTCACCAGACGATCCGTCGTGGGCGGGCTTGGCGTCGGCGTTTCCATGCCAGCGATCCTGCGCGGCGCATGGGCACAAGGCGCGACGATCAAGATTGGCATGGTATTGCCGGTGACAGGTCCCGCTGCCGAGGCGGGTCGTTATGCGCTGACCGGCGCAAAAATCGCGATGGAGCAGGTCAACAAGGCCGGCGGCGTGCTTGGCAAGCAGATCGAACTCGTGACCGAGGACGATCAGACCACGAATCCCGGAGCGGTGGCAGCTTTCTCGAAACTTGCGGCGGACGCCAACATCGTCGGCTTCCTCGGCTCGATCCGCTCGACGCAAAACCAGGCGATGGCGCCGTTCATCACGCAGGCCGGGAAGCCCGTGATGATCGGTGGGACCGCGCCGATCCTGACGCGCATGGACGTGCCGTGGTTCTTCCGCTGCCGGCCGAACGATCTCTATTCCGGCCGCGTGCTCGCCGAGTTCGGCATGACCACGATCGGCAAAAAGAAATGGGCGATCGTGCATTCGACCGACGCGTTCGGCACGGCGGGCGGTGAAGCGCTGACGGCCGCAATCACGAAGGGTGGCGGCACCGTCGCGCTCGATCAGGGCTACGCCAACCAGAGCCAGGATTTCACGCCGGTCGTGCTCGCCGTGAAGAGCTCCGGCGCAGATATTCTTGGCTCGTATTTCACCTTCGAGAACGATCTCGGCATTTTCGCGCGTCAGTTGCGGCAACTTGGCGTGACGATCCCCTATGTCGGCTCGCCGTCGATCGTGAACGTCACGGCGCTGAAGCTGGCGGGTCCCGCGCTCCACGGCACCTATGGTGTCGCGGATTACGCGGAGGACTCTAGCGAAGCGGCAAAGGCGTTCGGCAAGTCGTATCGCGAAATCGCGAAGGTCCCGCCGGACAACCAGGCGTCATGGACATTCGATGCCGTGACGATTCTCTCAAAGGCGATCAACGACGCGAAGACGACGGAGCCGGCCAAGGTCCGCACCGCGATCCTCGCAATCAAGGGTCATCAGGGCGCGGAAGGCGAATACAATTTCGACGAGCGCGGCGACGGGCTGCACGGCTACAATGTCGTGCGCAACGAGAAGGGCACGATCGTCTTCGACAAGCATATCGAGTTCAAGGACTGAGCGGCGAAGGCGCACGTCGTGACCTTCGATCTGAGTCTTGCTACGTCACCGGCCGCTTCGCAGGCAAGTTTACGCAGCCTGCGTAAACTTGGCTGCGTCGGCGAGCCGGGATCCAGATTTTGTGACGCCCTCGCTGGATCCCGGATCGCGCTTCGCGCGTCCGGGAACGTCGCGGGATAGGCGACGATGGACATCGCCCTCCAGCTTCTCTTTTCCGGCCTCGGCATCGGCGCGGTCTATGCGCTTGTCGCGCTCGGTTTCGTCCTGATTTTTCGCGCGACCAACGTCGTGAACTTCGCGCAGGGCGAATTCTCGATGGTTGCGGCCTTTCTCATGGTCGTCTTCGCCGTCGATCTGCAGTGGCCCTACTGGTTGTCGTTTCTGCTCGCCATCGGTGGCATGGCGGTGCTCGGCGCGATCTTCAATCTTGGCGTCTATTATCCCCTGCGCAACCGCACCTATCTGCCGGTCATCATCTCGACGATCGGCGCGTCGATCCTGCTCGCGAACGGCATGCTCGCACTCTACGGGCCGGAGCCGCAGGTGCTGTCGGGCTGGTTCGAGACGCCGGGTATCCAGCTCGGGCCCGTCTATCTCGACAGCCAGTATCTGCTCATCATCGCTGTGACGATCGTGCTCGTCGCGTTTCAGTACTGGTTCTTCGAACACACGCTGCTCGGCAAGAAGCTGCAGGCGACGAGCCAGGACAAGGAGATGGCGGCGCTGCTCGGCATCCCAGTCGCCACGATGATCATGATCACCTTCGTCTATTCCGCTGTGCTCGGCGGCATCGCCGGCATTCTCGTCGCGCCGATCCTGTTCGTCTCTATCGGCATGGGGGCAACGATCGCGCTGAAGGCCTTTGCGGCGACGATCATCGGCGGCTTTGGCGATGTCGCGGGTGCCATCATCGGTGGGCTTGCGCTCGGCGTCATCGAGACGTTTGGCGCGGCGTATATCTCCGTGCCCTACAAGGACGCCTTCGCTTTTCTTGTGCTCGTGCTGTTTCTCGCGTTCCGGCCGCAAGGCCTGTTCGGTGAGCGCGTCGCGGAGAAGGCATGAGCGTCGCCGGCGAAAGCGTGCCGACAACAAACGGCGCGTCCCGTACGATCGTCGGTCACGCGCTTTTCATCGCACTGGCACTTGCCGCGATCGCACTTGCGGCATCGGTGAAAACCGACGGCTATGTGGCCAACATCCTGATGCAGGCGGCGACCTATGCGGTCGCGGTCTGCGGCCTGTCCGTCGTGCTCGGCCTTTGCGGGCAGATCAATCTCGCGCAGGCGGCCTTCTTCGCGATCGGCGCATATAGCGTTGGCCTCGGCACTGCCGACTACGGCCTCAGCTACTGGCTGTGCCTTGCGGTCGGAATGCTGTTCGCCGCCATCGCCGGTGGTCTGCTTGGCTCATCGACGTTGCGACTCGGCGGTCATTACCTCGCGATGGTGACGATCTCCTTCCAGCAGATCCTGACCGTCTTTCTCATCAACGAGATCGCCGTCACGCATGGGCCGGACGGTGTGCGCAACATCAAGCGTCCCGAACTTTTCTTGTCCGCCCAAGCCTATCTCGCTTTTGCCGTCGCGATGCTGGCGATCACCGGCTATTTCGTGTGGCGGCTCGCCGACACGAAACTCGGCCGCGCCATGCGTGCGGTGCGCGACAACGAGATCGCCGCGAGCGCCGCAGGCATCGACATCTACAAGACCAAGGTTACGGCCTTTGCGATCTGCGCCATGCTCGGCGGGCTCGGCGGCGGATTGTTCGCCGGCGGTTTCTCCTATGTGAGCCCGGACCAATTCGCTTTCTCCGAGTCGATCGTCTTTCTCACGATGGCGCTGCTTGGCGGCGTCGCGTCACCAATCGGTTCCGCGATCGGCACGGGTCTGTTGATCCTGATTCCGGAATGGCTGCGATTTTTGAAGAGCATTCCAGGCCTCTATCTCGCAATCTACGGCCTTGCGGTCATCCTCATCGTTGTCTTCATGCCGGACGGCATCTGGGGTTTTGTCACGCGTCTGTTCCGTCGCGCGCGCGTCGCGGCTTCGACCAGCGCGCCGCCGCTCGTTCTTAAGCCTGCGGATTCCGGGAAAGGCGCGGCGCTCGAAGTGTCGGGCCTCGCGAAGCATTTCGGTGGGTTGAAAGCCGTCGACGCCATCGATTTTGCCGTGGCGCGCGGCAAGGTTCACGCGCTGATCGGGCCCAACGGATCAGGCAAAACGACAACGCTCAACGTCGTCTCCGGACTCTACAAACCGACCGCGGGCCGCATCGCGCTCGATGGCGTCGACATCACAAAATTGCCGACGCACAAGCGCACGCAAGCGGGTCTCGGACGCACATTCCAGAACATTCGCCTCTTCCGCACGATGAGCGCGCTGGAGAATGTCGTCATCGGCGCGGAGCGGCCGGGCAATACACTTGTCGCGCAGGATCATGCGACGCTCGTGGCGCGCGCGCAGAGCGCGCTCGATTTCGTCGGCCTCGGTCCACGTGCAACGGAACTGGTCACGTCGTTCAGTTACGGCCATCAGCGCCTGATCGAGATCGCGCGCGCGCTTGCGGCAAATCCGACGGTGCTACTGCTCGACGAGCCGGCCGCGGGCCTCAATCCGAGCGAGAAGAAATCGCTGCACGACCTGCTCGAGAAGATCGCGGCACAGGGCCTCACCATTCTCATCATCGACCACGACATGACCCTTGTGTCGGGCGTCGCGGAACACATCACCGTGCTTAATTTTGGCCGCCGCATCGCCGATGGCGAGACGCTCGGCGTGCTGCGCAATCCCGATGTGGTCGCGGCATACCTCGGAGCGGAGTGAACATGGCTCTGCTGGAAGTCGCCGATCTCGTGGTCCGCTACGGCGAGATCGAGGCGTTGCGCGGTGTTTCGTTCGCGGTCGAGGAAGGGCAGGTCGTCACGCTGCTCGGCTCGAACGGCGCGGGCAAATCGACGACGTTGCGCGCGATCTCGGGGCTCGCTGTTCCCACGAGCGGCACGATCCGCTTCGACGGTAAGAGCATTGCGGGCCTCTCGGCCGAAGCGATCGTGCGGCTCGGCATCGCCCATGTGCCGGAAGGGCGGCGCGTCTTTCCCGGCCTTTCGGTGCGCGAGAACATCATGCTCGGTGCATCGAACGGAAAGACGCCGCGCGGAGATATTCGTCGCGAGGCCGACGGAATGTTCGATCTCTTCCCCGACATAAAACCATTCGCGAATGCACTGGGCTGGACGCTATCGGGCGGCCAGCAGCAAATGGTGGCCGTGGCTCGTGGCTTGATGGCGAAGCCTCGCTTGCTGCTGCTCGACGAACCGTCGCTTGGCCTAGCGCCGGTCATCGTACAGGCGGTGTTCCGCATCATCGCGGAAATTCGCCGACGTGGCACGACGGTGCTGCTTGTCGAACAGAACGCGCGCATGGCACTGAAGATCGCCGATTACGGCTACGTGCTGGAGACCGGCCGCCTCGCGCTCGGTGGCCCGCCCGACAGGCTGTGGAACGACGAGGCGATCCGCGACGCTTATCTTGGCGGTGCGCAGGTGAAGGCAGCGGTGTAGTTCCGCACGCCGAACTGGAACGAGCCCGCCTTGCAGCAACAAGTCTCCGTCATCACGCTCGGCATCGCCGATCTCGATCGCTCGATGCGCTTCTACAGAGATGGGTTCGGCTGGACGCCGGTCTTCACGAACGAAGAGATCGCTTTCTATCAGATGAACGGTTTCGTGCTCGGCACGTGGCTGCAGACGGGTCTCGAAGCCGACATGAAACGGCCGCTGCAGCGTCCCGGCGCGTTCGCGCTGGCGCACAATGTTGGTTCGCAAGACGCGGTCGATGCGCTCATCGCGCATCTCGCAATGCACGGTGGGAGAATCCTGCGTCCCGCAGATGCGCCGCCACATGGCGGCTATCGCGGCTATATCGCCGACCCCGACGACCATGCCTGGGAGATCGCGTGGAACGCGGCGTGGAAAATCGACGCGAAGGGTTTTGTAACCTTCGGTATTTGATCGGGCCGAGACCCGTCGAGACAAGTGCAAGAGAGCCCATGACTGTCCACATCTCCGTCGCAAAACTCATCGATCTCATTGTCGACGTTTTTTTACGCGTCGGCTCGTCGACGGAGGAAGCCCGACGCGTCGCGACATCGCTCGTCGGCGCAAATCTCGCGGGCCATGATTCCCACGGCGTCATCCGGGTGCCGCGTTACGTCGACTGGGTGCATTCCGGCGACATCGTGCCGAACCAGACGATCGAGCGCATCATCGACACGCCGGCGCTTGCCGTCGTCGATGGTCGCTACGGATTTGGCCAAACGGTTGCGCCGATGGCGGTGCAGATCGGTATCGAGAAATGCCGCTCGCTCGGCCTCTCCGCGATCGCCCTGCGCGATGCCGCGCATATCGGCCGCGTCGGCGAGTGGGCGGAGCAGGCGGCCGAGGCCGGCTACGTCTCGGTGCATTTCGTCAACGCGTCGGGCTCGATCCTTGTCGCGCCGTTCGGCGGCATCGAGCGGCGGCTTTCGACGGCGCCCTTCTGCGTCGGTGTGCCGCGCGAGGGCCGAGAACCCGTGATCCTGGATTTCGCTACGTCGCTTGTAGCGGAAGGCAAGGTTGCCGTCGCGAGCCGTGGCGGCAAGCCGCTGCCCGAAGGCTCGCTCGTCGGACCTGACGGTGCGCTTTCGACCGATCCCGCGATGCTCTACGGCCCAATGACGCCTGAGGGTCCGCGAGACTCGACACTTGGCCAAGGCGCCATCCGCGCTTTCGGAGAGCATAAGGGCTCGGGCCTTGCCTTGATGTGCGAATTGCTCGGTGGTTCGCTCACCGGCACCGGCGCGACGAAGCCGGGTCGCCGCTTCGCCAACGGCATGTTCTCCGTCTACGTCGACCCTGCGCGCGTCGACCCTGAAAAGCTTTTTGACGGCGACGTCGGCCGCTATCTCGATTGGTTCAAGACGGCGAAGACCATGCCCGGCCACGCGATCCTGACGCCGGGTGAGCCGGAACGTGCGGCACGCGCGAAGCGTATGGCGGAAGGCGTGCCGCTGCCGGCCGAGACATGGGAATCGATCGCCGCCGCGGCGCGTGGTGTCGGCGTACCGGACGACGCGATCACGCACGCGATGCAGTGACGGCCGTCACAGGCAGGATGCGCATACCGCGTCACGATGGTGAGATCCGATAAGGAGAGCCGCGATGCGCCGTCCCGTCTATGCCTTTCTGGCTTGCGCTTTCGTTTCGATGCCGCAGTTTTGTCTTGCAGCATCTGTTGGCGGGAGCCGGCTTGGTTCGCCGCCCGCCGCTAATCGAACGCCCGCTTATGCGCCGCGCCCGAAGGCGCCGGCGTCTTCGGGCCGCCCGACATCGAATAGCGCCACTGCTACGTCGAGCAAATCGAAGTTGGATAGCGTCGGCGATATGAGCCAGCTCGAACAGATGCGCATGCAATCCATGATGGACCGTCGTTCGAAGGCACTCGAGACGCTGTCGAACATCCAGAAAAAGCAGTCCGACACCAGCAAAAGCATCATCAACAACATCCGCTAGGCGCGGATCACTCGGCGGCCTGCACCGCCGGTTTCTTGCCACTCGCGGCACCGTCGGCCACGACGTCCGACTCGAAAAGGCTCTGCAGTTCCTGCGCGGCCGCGTTCGCGGTCTGGATCATCGCACTTTCGTTGCCGAGCGCAGACAGCTGCTTTACGAGCAGCCGCTCGTCGTGATCGCGGAACGCTTGCACCGTGCGCTGCACCTCGTGTTTCGGCAGGCCCCAGTCGTGCAGCACGAGTTCGGTCATGCGCAGGCTCGAGAAAAAGGTCTCGCGCACGACGTGCTTGACGCCCTCCTTTAACAGAAGGTGCGCGTGCTGCCGGCTTCGGGCACGTGCAAAAATCGTGAGGTGCGGAAATTCGCGACGCGCCAGCTGCACGACTTTCATCGACAGGTCGACATCCCCAAGCGCAACGACGAGAATCTTTGCATCTGCTGCGCCGACAGCGCGTAAAAGTTCGACGCGCGACGGATCGCCGAAGAACGCGACGCGGCCAAAGCGGCGCACGATCTCGATATTCTCAGGGTCAGAATCGAGCGCGTGGAACGCGATATTGCGCACCGCAAGAATGCGACCGAGCACCTGACCGAAGCGGCCGAAGCCGCAGATGATGACGGGCTTCGTCTCAACGTCTTTCACGTCGTCGTGCTGCAGCGTCGCCTTTCCGCGCAGCTTTGGCATCAGCAGCGATTCCGACAATGCAAAGATAATCGGGCTCGCGGCCATCGACAGCGCGACGATCAGCATGGCGCGATCGTATTGCGCTTTTGCCAGCACGCCGGCAGCAAGTGCGACGCCGAAAAGCACAAATGAAAATTCGCTACCCTGCGCGAGCGATACTGCGGCGCGTAGCGCCGACGAACTCTTCACACCGCGAATCTTCTCAAGAACGAAGACGACAGCGATCTTTGCGGCAACCAGTCCGAGCGCACCGGCGATGATCAGCAACGGTTCGGCGAGAATAAGTTTTAGGTCCGCCTGCATGCCGACTGAGGCGAAGAAGAAGCCGAGCAGCAAACCCTCGAACGGTGCAACGTCGGCCTCTAACTCGTGGCGGTACTCCGATTCCGACAAGATGACGCCAGCAGCGAATGCGCCGAGCGAGGCGGGCAGGCCAGCGGCGCTCGTTGCATAGGCCGCCGCGACAACAGTAAGCAGCGACGCGGCGGTGAAGAGCTCCTGTGTCTTCGCGCCGCCGATGAGACGGTAGACGGGGCGCAGCAAATAGCGGCCGACGAGCAAAATGCCGGCCACCGCGACCGCAGCTTTAAGCAGCGACGGCCACACCGGCCCGCCCTTCGTCGCGGTCTCCATCGCGAGAAAGGGAATTGCAGCGACGAGCGGCACCGAAGCGATGTCCTGAAAGAGCAGGACGGCAAACGCATCTCGCCCGGCAGCGCCGTTCAGCAGATCGCGCTCGCCGAGCATGGGCAGGACGATAGCGGTGGACGACAGCGCAAGCCCTGCGCCGAGCACGAGCGCGGAGTTCAGCGATTGCTGCGCGACGAAGACAAGCGCGCAGGCGACGATCGCGGTGGTGACAAAGACCTGGCCGGCTCCGAGGCCGAAGACGGCGCGGCGCATCAGCCAGAGGCGGCGCGGGCGCAGCTCCAGCCCGATGAGGAAGAGGAGCATTAAGACGCCGAGTTCGGAAATCTCCTGGATTTCGTGCACGTCGGTGACGAGGCCGAGGGCGCTAGGACCAAGCAGCGCGCCGCAGATGAGATAGCCGAGGATGGAGCCGAGGCCTACGCGGCGTGTCAGCGAGACGAAGACGACGGTCGCAAGAAGCAGGCAGACGAGGATGAGAAGCATGGGCGCAACCTATTCGCCTGCGACCTCCGGGTCACGCAAAAGCAACGCTTGCGCCAGTCGAACTATTTCGCGGCGGCGTTCTGCACGACATCGACACGGTCGTCGCGCACGTCGAACGCCATGAGGTCAGTGCCGAGCGCGAGCGGACCGGCATAGGTCTCGCGTGTCTGCGTCTCGACATCGGCCGGTTTCGGCGGCGGTGTGTTGGCGCCGCCGATCAGCACGAGATGCGTATAGGCGGCCATCTTCGGCTTGACCTGCGAGAAGATGCGACCTGCCTCCTGCGGCGAGGTGTGATGCGCAAAGATCGTTTGCACGACGATATTCTTGCGCAGGAGCTCGGGATCGGAGGCGCAGACTTCGTGGACGACCAGCGTCGCGCCCTGCGCATTGCGGATGAGGTTTTCGGAGTATCGCGTGTCGCCGGAAATGACGACCGACTTGCCGGCATAGTCGACGCGGTAGCCATAGGCCGGCTTGATGTATTTGCCGTGATCCACCTCGAAGGCCGTCACCTTCACATCGTTCTTTTCGTAGACGACGCCGTCTTCGCGAAATTCTGACGGCGCGATGGCGATGGCCTCCATCGGATATTTCTCGTCGTCCCAGCGGATGCGAAGGTCCGCTTCATAGGCTTTTTCGAGATTGCGCATGAGATTGTTGGTGCCGACTGGCCCGATGATGCGGAACGGGCCGCGACGCGCGCCATAGGGACGATCGATCCAGCCCGTCAGCCACAGGTCCGGCAAGCCGTTGACGTGGTCGGAATGAAAATGCGTGAGGAAGGTCGCCGTGATCGCACCCATCGGCACCTTGATCTGTGCGAGGCGGATGGTGGCGCCGCGGCCGACGTCGAACAGCAGCTTCTCCTGGCCGGCTTCGACGAGGGTCGCGGGGCCAAAGCGATCAGGCAGCGGATTTGGCGAGCCGGTGCCGAGGAGGGTGACGCGGAAATCTTGCGCGTGAGCGGACGACGATGCCGCAACGAGATAGCAAGCCGTTGCGATCGTCTTCGCAATTTTCATCACGGCGGACACGTCAGCGGACCCCGCGTTTTTTGTGTTGGCCAAATGTCGTCGACGCGCTGTCTTGATAGACGCTCCTCGCTCCGCGCCGCGCGTGCTTCCAATTGTCAGCGGGCGCTTCTGGGATGTCGGTCACGTCAATGTCTTCATCGCGAAGCGCTTCAATTCGCTTCAGCTGGTCACGCTCGGCTGAACTTAAATCCAAGCGCATCGAAAGCTCCTGCGTTACCCCCGCCACTCCCTGACATCCACGAACCGGCCCGCGATCGCCGCCGCCGCCGCCATCGCCGGCGACACAAGATGCGTGCGGCCCTTGAAGCCCTGACGGCCTTCGAAATTGCGGTTCGAGGTCGAGGCACAGCGCTCGCCCGGTGAGAGCTTGTCGGGGTTCATTGCGAGGCACATGGAGCAACCGGGTTCGCGCCATTCGAAGCCGGCGGCCAAGAAGATGCGGTCGAGGCCTTCGGACTCCGCCTGCTCCTTCACGAGACCCGAGCCTGGCACGACCATCGCACTGACGCTCTCATGAACATGCATGCCGCGTATGATATCGGCGGCGATACGCAGATCCTCGATGCGGCCGTTGGTGCAGGAGCCGATGAACACGCGGTCGAGCGAAAGATCGGTGATCTTCTCGCCGCCATGCAAGCCCATGTAATCGAGCGAGCGGCGGATCGCCGCTTGTTTCTGTTCGCTCGGCGCATCCTCCGGCCGCGGCACGGTGCCGCCGATCGTCGTCACGTCTTCGGGGCTTGTGCCCCAGGTGACGATCGGCGGCAATTTCGCAGCGTCGAGCACGACGGTGCGATCGTAATGCGCGCCGGCGTCGGTCGGCAGGCTTTCCCAGTAGCGTCGCGCCATGTCCCAATTGTCGCCGGTCGGCGTTTTCGGCCGGCCTTCGAGATAGGCGAAGGTCTTTTCGTCCGGCGCGATCATGCCGGCGCGCGCGCCGCCCTCGATCGTCATGTTGCAGACGGTCATGCGGCCTTCCATCGACAGCGCGCGGATGGCGTCGCCGGCGAATTCGATGACGCTGCCGGTGCCGCCGGCGGTGCCGATCTCGCCGATGATGGCGAGGATGATGTCTTTTGCGGAGACGCCTTCACCGAGCGCGCCATCGACGCGCACGAGCATGTTCTTCGCCTTCTTCTGGATTAGCGTCTGCGTCGCCAGCACATGCTCGACTTCCGACGTGCCGATGCCGTGTGCGAGCGCACCAAACGCACCGTGGGTCGACGTGTGGCTGTCGCCACAAACGATCGTCGTGCCGGGAAGCGTGAAGCCCTGCTCCGGCCCGATGATATGGACGATGCCCTGCCGGCGGTCGAGCTCATCGAAATATTCGACGCCGAATTCCGCAGCATTCTTCGCCAGCGTCTCGACTTGCAGACGCGATTCCGGATCTTCGATGCCGCCGGAACGGTCGGTCGTCTGCACGTTGTGGTCGACGACGGCGAGCGTCTTCTCCGGGGCGCGCACCTTGCGACCGGCATTGCGCAAACCCTCGAACGCCTGCGGGCTCGTGACCTCGTGCACGAGGTGACGGTCGATGTAGAGCAGGCACGTGCCGTCGGGCTGCGTATCGACGACGTGGTCGTCCCAGATCTTGTCGTAGAGCGTGCGGGGTTTCATCGGTTTCTCGGCGTCCGTCTTCGGCTCATTGCCAATTCCGCCATCCTCATCGTGAGGCGCACCGCAGGTGCGTCTCGAAGGATGAGATCAAGCATCAGCGCATCGACCCATCCTGCGAGACGCGGTCTGCGACCGCTCCTCAGGATGAGGTATTCGGATGCGTACAGCTATCCCTTCACGTCAGGCGAGTCATCCTCCGCCGCAGCTTCCTACTGCGCCCAGGTTGCGAGTGCATCGGCGACGATACGATCGCCGATCGCGCCCTTTTCGAGAGCGATCTTGGCGATGCGATTGTCGGAGAGCTGGATCGGAATGTCGATCCAGCCGCGGCTGCGCATCAGGTCGTTGTTGCGCGACGCGTACTCGCCCTGCGCGAGCCCGACGAGGAAATAGGTGTCAGTGATCTTCACCGGCACGCCGGCCAGCGCGTCGCCGTTCGGATTCTCTTCACGGCGCATCTGCGGCACCGCGATCTGCGAGATACCGGGGAAGATGCTGCCAGGCAGCAGCGTGAAGCGCACCTCGATCGTGCTCGCCGCGGGCAGCGCAGGATCGGTGTTCTTCTTCATGTCGAGCGACAGGCGCACTTTCGCCTCCGGTACTTCGACATCGGCATGCACGGCGGTGCCGATCGGCTGACCCGTGCCGGTGGGCACGTTGTCGAGCCGCCAGACCGTCGAGCCGAGGAATGTGCGGACCTTGCTCTCGAGGTCGGGCGCCTCGATGAGCAGCGCGGCGCGCTGCGCGACCGGGATCGGGGCCTGCGTCACCGTTGGCGTCGTCGGCGCTGATGTCGAGGATGCCGGCGTCGGCGTCCCGCGCGCGGCCGGCGCTGCGGCGACCGTCGCCGGCGAATCGTCGCGGCCGACGCGCTCTGCAATCTTGCCGTTCGCGGCCGTCTCTACCGTCGGGGCCGCAACCGGCTTCAGCCGCGCGAGTTCGTCCGGCGAGTTACGCAATTTCAGGGCAGCAGCCGCCACCGCCGCGACGACGATCGCCACGACGCCGCCGAGAATCCAGAGCCGACTGTGCTGGCCGCGCGGCTCCGGCGGGGTCGGCGCGGGCGGCCGCTCGCGCGGGCGGATCGCGACAGGCGGTTCTTCGATCTTTTCAGGTTCGGGCGGCGGTGGCGGAGCGGCCGCCTCTTCCTGCGGGGCTTCCTCGGGAACGGTCGGTGTCGGTGGCGTCGCGGGAGATTTTGCAGAAAAGGGCGATGTCGAAGCCGGCGGCGTCGGTGTTGTTGCGGGCGGCGAAGACGCCTTTGCAGAGAAGGGTCCCGGCGACGCCGGCGGTGCTGGCGCAGGCGCATCCACAGTCTTGGAAAACAGATCGGCTTCGACGCGCGCGATCGCCTCGTCGAGCGCAACACTCTCGCGGGCAATGTCCTCTTCGCCGAGCGGCGGGTCCATCGCACCGAGCTGGCCAAGCAGCGCCTTGCGCGCACGCGCGTACATGGCCTGCCGAGCGTCGGGCGACGCGTCGGTCAGACCCGCAGCGGCTCGCGCAAGAAGCGGGTAGTAATCGGCCATGTCAGGTTAAGACCATCCCCTCCGGAGCGCGTCAACATCGTGCCGCGCAGCGAGACCCGAAGTCCTCAATCCTGGAAGGGATTATGCACGAGGATCGTGTCGTCGCGTTCGGGGCTCGTCGACAGTAACGCGACGGGACATTCGATCAGCTCCTCGACGCGCCGCACATATTTGATTGCCTGCGCCGGCAGCTGCGCCCAGGAGCGTGCACCGCCGGTCTTGCCGCTCCAACCTTCGATCTCCTCGTAGACCGGTTTAACGTGCGCCTGCTCGGACTGCCCGGCCGGCAGGCGATCGATGCGCCGCCCGTCGAGCTCGTAATGCGTGCAAACTTTGATCGTCTCGAACCCGTCGAGGATATCGAGTTTCGTCAGCGCGATTCCGTTGATGCCGCTGGTACGCACGGTCTGGCGTAGCAGCACCGCATCGAACCACCCGCAGCGGCGCGGCCGGCCGGTATTCGTGCCGAACTCCTTGCCGCGTTCGCCGATGAGGCGGCCGACATCGTCGAACAATTCCGTCGGAAAGGGCCCGCCGCCGACGCGCGTCGTGTAGGATTTCGCGATGCCGAGCACATAACCAATGGCGCCCGGCCCGAGCCCCGCACCGGTCGCGGCATTCGCGGCCACCGTGTTGGACGATGTCACATAGGGATAGGTGCCGTGGTCGACGTCGAGCAGTGCGCCTTGTGCGCCCTCGAAAAGGATACGCTTGCCGGCGCGGCGTTCGCCGTCGAGCCGCTCGTAGACGGCATCCATATAAGGCAGCACTTTTGGCGCGACGCAGAGCAACTCTTCGCGGATGGTGGCGGGATCGATGGGTGCGAGATCGAGGCCACGCCGCAGCGCGTTGTGATGCGTCAGCAGGCGCGCGATCTTTTCGTCGAGCGTGTCGGGGTCGGCGAGATCGGTCAGGCGGATGGCGCGACGGCCGACCTTGTCCTCATAGGCCGGGCCGATGCCGCGCTTCGTCGTGCCGATCTTCGTGCCGCCTTCGCTACTTTCCTCGCGGTGTGCGTCGAGTTCCCTGTGCAGCGAAAGGATCAGCGAAACGTTCTCGGCGATCTTGAGATTTTTTGGCGAGATGGCGACACCTTGCGCCTCGAGCTTGCCGATCTCCTCGACGAGATGATGCGGGTCGAGCACGACGCCGTTGCCGATGATCGACAGCTTGCCCGGCCGCACGATGCCCGACGGCAGCAGGGCCAGCTTGTACACCTTGCCGTCGATGACGAGCGTATGGCCGGCATTGTGCCCGCCCTGGAAGCGCACGACGACGTCGGCCTCGACCGACAGCCAGTCGACGATCTTGCCCTTGCCCTCGTCGCCCCACTGGGCGCCGACCACCACGACATTGGCCATACGTTTTCGTTCGCTCCGCGCATGCAAAAAGCCCCGACACAAGGCCGGGGCTTTGCGCGGGAGGTTTATCGGGCGAAGCGCACGGCGTCCAGATGCCCGCGAGCGCCTACTGCCGCCGCAACTCGCGGTCGACCGGCCAGCGCGCCTGCCAGCCAAGCCGCATCTCGCGCTGCTCGCCGGGCTTGTAGTCGTAGGTCCAGCCGGACACGCCGGGTTTGTCGTCGACAATCTTTTCAGTCGGCGGCGTGTTGGTCGACAGCGGCGTGAAGGCGATCTGCTGGCTGGCCGACACCGGCAGGCGATCGACGAGCGTGATGCGCATCGCGAATGTGTGGCCGTTTTTCACGATCGTGCGGAAATCCTGCGTCTCGCCGCGCATCGAACCCATGACCGGATCGCTCTCTTTCCTCGTGACGGGCACGCGTAAAACCTTGATGCGATCGTCGGCCCCGAATCCGAGGCGCACCTTTTCGCCGGGCGGCACGAGCGCGACACGACCACGGCCGACGAAGGTGTCGTCGCGGCCGAGCGTCACGTCGCCCGGCAGCAGCGGCACCGTGTCGTCGTTGACGAAGACAGCTTCGAGATAGGCAGTCGGATCGAGCACCGGCGTCGTGCGTGCGCCGAGCGCCGGCTCGATCGCGCGGGATGCGAGCACGAAGCTTTTAACCGTGCCGTCCTGCGGAACATCGACCGTGCCGGGCACGGTGAACGTAGCCTCATAGGCGCCGGCATCGACGCTCGCGAGAATTGGTGCGGCGGCGAGTTTCGGCTCCGCCATCCCGGCGGCCACCATCGGGGCGGGCGATGCTGGCCGCGCGAGGTCTGCGCTCTCGGCAGCACTTCTGGCGCGGGCAGGCGCTACGCGTGACGCACTGCGCTCCATTTCGGCGAAAGGATCGATGAGGACGAGTGTTTCGGTCGAAAGGTCTGGCGCTGCCGTGCCGCGTCGCATGCGCAATGTCGAAAGCGCGAGCGTGACGCCGCTCCAGTCCTCGCCGCTGCGCTGCTGCACGGACGCGCGCCGCACAAGATCGAGTTTCGGTCTGTCGCCGGTCGTGACGAGGCGTGCATCGTAGGTCGGGGTCCAGCCCGCGCCCGGCACCTGATAGGTGACGGTGAGATCGGCCTTGGCAGCGGCGGCACTGTCCAGCGCGATGAAGACGTCGCGCTTCGGCGCGCCGGGACGCGGCGTCTGCGGCCGCGCACGCTCCAGCGCCGCGATGTCGTCGCTCAGCGCTTTCGACTTATCCCGCAGCGCGCGAAGACTTTCGTTGATGTCGGCGAGGCCGCGCCCAACCGCGCGCCAGGCGTCGGTCCATCGCTCGATTTCCAGCGGCTTGCCCTCCGTGCCGAGTCTCTCGGGCGATGCCTGTCCGAAGCGCGTGATCGACGCCTTCTGGCCCTCGGCGGCATCGATCGCGCCCGCGACGGAATCGCGGTCGGCGCGCAGAGCTTCGAGCTTCTTCTCCAGCGTCGCATCGACGACAGGTCGCGCGTCGCCGGGGCTCGGTTTCGTATCGACGGACGCAATGCCGAGTGCCGCGTTGCCCGTGCCAGTCACGCGGATCGAATTCGTGTCGAGCCCGGCGGGCAGGCTGCGCAATACGAGCGTGTTCGTCCCGGCTGGAAGGCTGACAGAAAGCGTGCGGGCGATGGTCGCGCCATCGGTGTAGACGGTGACGCGCGAAACGGTCGACGTCGCTTCGATCGTTTCGGCATTCGCCGCAAACGGCACGAGCATTGTCGTCGCGAGCAGCAGTTTTCGCATAAATCCCTCCCGTCGGCGCAGCGCCGTCCCGTGCGAGAGGTGAGGGGACATTTCAGGCCGCAACAGGGCGCAGCGCTTCACATTCCTTTGAGCGCGCTTCGATTGCCGTTTTGCCCCGGCGTCCTACGTCGCGCGCGCGCCTTGAAGCAGAACTAAGCCACTGCTAACGCGACGGATGCGGTCGCGCGTGTGTCCGCTCACAAAAGGAACATCCATGCGCGTCGGTGGCCGGACCATGCGGACCATCTGGCCCGGCAAAGACGGTTTCAGCGTCGAAGTCATCGACCAGACGCGCCTGCCGCACGAATTCGTCGTGGTCGTGTGGCGCGGGATCGACGATGCGGCGCGCGGCATCAAGGAGATGCAGGTGCGGGGCGCGCCGCTGATCGGCGTCGCGGCTGCCTACGGTCTCGCACTCGCGATGGCGAGCGATTCAAGCGACGTCGCGCTGGATGTGGCGTGCCAAAAACTCATCGCGACGCGCCCGACCGCGGTCAATCTCGCCTGGGCGCTCGCCGGAATGCGCGCAGTGCTCGCGCCATTGCCGCAAGCGGATCGGCGCGATGCGGCTTTTGCGCATGCCGCGGCCCTCGCTGAGGACGATGTGACGACATGCCTGTCTCTCGGCGCGCATGGGCGGCGGCTGATCGACGACATTGCCGCGGGGAAAAACGGCAAGCCGGTGAATGTACTCACGCATTGCAATGCGGGCTGGCTTGCGACCGTCGACTGGGGCACGGCGACGAGCCCGCTTTATGTCGCGCATGAAGCAGGCGTGCCGCTGCACGTGTTCGTGGACGAGACGCGTCCGCGCAACCAGGGCGCGTCTCTCACCGCCTGGGAATTGGGGCAGCACGGCGTTCCGCACACGATCGTCGTCGACAATGTCGGCGGCCATCTCATGCAGCATGGCATGGTCGATCTCGTGATCGTCGGAACGGACCGCACGACCGCATCTGGCGATGTCTGCAACAAGATCGGCACGTATCTGAAGGCGCTCGCCGCGAAGGACAACAATGTGCCGTTCTACGTCGCCGCGCCGTCGTCCTCGATCGATTTCGCCATCGACGATGGCTGCGCGGAAATTCCGATCGAGATGCGCGGCGGCGACGAAGTTACGCATCTCAGCGGCCGCACGCAGGATGGGCGGATCGAACGCGTGCAGGTGACGCCCGACGGCAGCCCCGTGATGAATTACGCGTTCGACGTGACGCCCTCGCGCTTAGTGACCGGGCTTATCACGGAACGTGGCGTGATCGGCGCCGATCGTGCCGCGATTGCGCGCGCATTTCCGGAGCGCGTTTGAAGCACCTGCGCGCGTCAGTCTTTCGCGCGCAATCCGTAGTCGCGGAATTTCTCGACGACACGCGCGATCTCGTCGTCCGGCAAGACTTTTGGCGTGCCGATCTGCAGCGCTAGCGCATATTGCCGGCACAGCGTCTCAAGTTCGACCGCGAGCCAAATCGCACGATCGAGCGAAGGACCGGTCGTGATAATGCCGTGATTGGCAAGAAGACAGCAGGTGCGGTCTTCAAGCGCCTGCAGGATATGCGCGGACAATTCCGCTGTGCCGTATGTCGCGTAGGGCGCGCAGCGTATCGTCGGTCCACCGGCCGCGGCGATCATGTAATGCACGGCAGGAATATCCGTGCCGCAGATCGCGAAGGCGGTGGCATAGGGCGGATGCGCATGCACGATCGCGCCGACATCCGGATGGGCTGCGGCGATGTCGCAGTGAAAGCGCCATTCCGACGACGGGCGCAGCGGGTGGTCCGACCGTCCATCCAATGCGATCGGCACGATGTCGTCCGGCTGCATCGTTTCGCTCGGAATGCCCGACGGCGTGATGAGCAGACCGTCGCCCCAGCGCACCGACAGGTTGCCGGACGTGCCCTGCGTCAGTCCGATCCGCTCCATCTTTCGCGCGGCGTCGACGATTGCAACACGCGTTACCTCCTCCGTCGCCGAGTGCTGCGCGGAGGCCTTCAACGACATGCTCAGTTCGCGAAGCGAAAATGCAGCACGTCGCCGTCAGCGACGACGTATTCCTTTCCCTCAAGCCGGAATTTGCCGGCTTCGCGTGCGCCGGCCTCGCCATTGCCGGCGACATAGTCGCCATACGCGATCGTCTCGGAACGAATGAACCCCTTTTCGAAGTCGGTGTGGATGACGCCGGCGGCCTGCGGTGCGCGTGTGCCTTTCTCGATCGTCCAGGCGCGCGCCTCTTTCGGCCCGACGGTGAAATAAGTGATGAGGTGCAGGAGATCGTAGCCCGCGCGGATGACGCGATTGAGGCCCGGCTCCGCAAGACCGACGGCTTCGAGATATTCGGTTTGCTCGTCGGCAGGCAGGACGGCGATTTCGCTTTCGATGCGTGCGGACACGACGACGGCGACAGCGCCTTCTTCTTTTGCCCGTACGACAACGCGTTCGGAGAAGTCGTTGCCCTTGTCGGCCGATGCTTCCTCGACATTGCAGACGTAGAGCACCGGCTTCGATGACAGCAGTCCGAGCTGCGCGAACGTCTTGTGCTCGTCGGACGACACCTGCACCATGCGTGCGGGTTTACCCTCACGCAGCAGCACAAGACATCGATTCATCAGCGCGAGGCTTGCGACGGACTCCTTGTCGCCACCCTTCGCTTTCTTCTCCATCGCGACGGCACGCTTCTCCAGCGAGTCGAGATCGGCCAGCATCAGCTCCGTCTCAATGATGTCGATATCGCTGACCGGATCGACGCGGTTCTCGACATGCGTGATGTCGCCGTCCTCGAAACAGCGCACGACATGCGCTATCGCGTCGCATTCGCGGATGTTGGCGAGAAACTGATTGCCGAGGCCCTCGCCCTTGGATGCGCCGCGCACGAGCCCGGCGATATCGACGAAGGTCAGCCGCGTTGCGATAATCTCTTTCGAGGCCGCGATCTTCGCCAGCGTGTCGAGGCGCGGATCGGGCACGGCGACATCGCCGACATTCGGCTCGATGGTGCAGAAGGGATAGTTCGCCGCCTGCGCAGCGGCGGTCTGCGTCAGCGCGTTGAAAAGCGTCGACTTGCCGACGTTCGGCAGGCCGACGATGCCGCATTTGAAACCCATGGCACCTGTTCCGGAGAAGGCCGCGTAATGGGTGCCTTGCACGCAAAACGCAAGCTTGCCTCGCCGCCGCTCGCCCGCCACAAGGGCGCATGACCACGACCTGCCCTTGCCGCAAGACCGACTCCACGCCGCGCCCTTACGCCGAATGTTGCCAGCCGCTGCTGGAGCAGGGCGTGCTGGCGGTAAATCCCGAGACGCTGATGCGGGCGCGTTACAGCGCCTTCGCGCTCGGCAATATCGACTTTTTGCACGACTCGCTTCTGCCGAACACGCGCGATGATTTCGATCGCAAGGCGATCACGCACTGGTCGAAGTCCGCCGAATGGCTCGACCTCGACATCAACGGCACGGAAGGCGGTGCTGAAAGCGACAACGAAGGCTTCGTGTCCTTCACCGCGCATTACGTACTCGACGGCCAGAAGCAGGCGCACAAGGAGCGTTCGCGCTTCCGCAAGGAGGGCGACCCCGCGCGCTGGTATTTCGCGGAAGAAGCGAATGTGAAGAGCGCGCCGATCGTGAAAGGCGCACAGCCCGGCCGCAACGATCCTTGCCCGTGCGGCTCCGGCAAGAAATACAAGAAGTGCCACGGCGCGATGGCGGCGTAGCGCTCGTCCCGACCGGGTGGACCAACGCGGTCGAAAAGGACTAGCGCCAAGGATTCTTCTTGAGCATGTCCTTGCTCGCCGAACCGGATTCCACTTCGGCGGGACATGCTTTAGAACGCCGCCGATCGCCTGTCACGGAACGCGCGAAACACCTGCGGCGCGCAGATCGCCGATCATGGGATAGCCGTTGACTGCCATGAAGAGGTCGGCTTCGGCGAGGATCGAGCGCATTACATGCGCGACGCCGGCCGCGCCACCGAGCGCGGGCCGTAAACATAGGGCCGGCCGATACCCACGGCCGTCGCGCCCAACGCCAAGGCCTTGATGACGTCCGTGCCGGAGCGCACGCCTGAATCGAACAACACCGGCGTGTCGCCCGCTGCTTCGACCACTGCCGGCAGGCAGTCGATCGCGGCGATGCCGCCATTGGCCTGCCGTCCACCGTGGTTGGAGCAATAGATCGCATCGGCGCCGCCATCGATCGCGCGGCGCGCATCGTCTGGATGGCAGATGCCCTTCAGGATCAACGGCAGTTTGGTCAGACCTCGCAGCCACGGAAGATCGGCCCAGGTGAGGTTTCGGCCAAACGTATTCGCCCACGTCATGATCGCGGCGGCCGGGTCCTCAGTGGGCGGCTTCGCGAGGAGCGCGCGAAAGCAGGGATCGGAAAAGTAGTTCATCAGCACGTTGCCGCGAAGCTGCGGGAAATTCGATGTGTTGAGATCGCGCGGCCGCCATCCCGTGACCCATGTGTCGAGTGTCACGACGATCGCCTTGAAGCCGGCCGCCTCTGCGCGATGCACGAGGCTTTCCGCAAGCGCGACGTCACGCGGCGTATAGAGCTGGAAGAAGCCGGGCGTCGTACCGAACGATTGCGCCACCGCTTCGAGTGGATCGTTCGACAACGTGGAGGCGATCATCGGCACGCCGGTTTCGGCCGCGGCGCGCGCCGTCGCGAGGTCGCCATGTCCGTCGGGCGTGCACATCCCGATCACGCCGACCGGACTAAGGAACAAAGGCGTCGGCAGGTCCAGGCCGCACAAACGCGTCGCGAAGGTGCGCGCGGACGCATCCACCATCATGCGCGGGAGGAGGCCCCAGCGCCTGAACGCCTCTGCGTTCAGGCGCTGCGTCCACTCGTCGCCGCAGCCGCCTTGCACGTAGGAAAGCAGCGACGGTGACATGGCCGCTTCCGCGCGCCGTTCCAGACTGGCGAAATCGACCGGCAGGTTCGGCAAGACGCCATGCAAGCCGCCGAAATAGATGCTGTTCTGGTAATCACCGGCGTACGGCATGGGTCGGGTCTCCCTGGACGCGTCCGTATAAGGCATCGGCGACACAACGCGCGATGCCGCACTTAGCGATCGCGTCGCAATCGATCTCGATATCTCGCGGGGGAGTGTCGGTTGCCCGATCTTTCCACAAGGCTCCCCGCATCGCCTTCGGCTAAACGTTGCGGAGATGGCGTGTCAGCCGCTGCAACGAGGATCAAATGCCGCCGCTCTTTCATATGGTGTCAAAGGCGCCGACGCCGGTCGGCCCGTTCAGTCATGCCGTCGAGATCGACAACTGGGTGTTCCTGACCGGGCAGATGCCGACACATCCCGCTGACGACGCTGCGCCGCTGCCCGAAGGGATCGACGCGCAGACGCGGCGCGTGATGGACAATCTGATCATCGTGCTCGACGGCGTAAGACTGGGATTGGAACACGTGGTAAGCGTGCGCGCCTATCTTACGGAATTCAAAGCGGACTACGCGCCGTTCAATGCGACTTATTCGAGCTATTTCCCGTCCGGCCGGATGCCGGCCCGGACATGCATCGGCGTCACGGCGCTTGCGCGGGATGCCTGCGTCGAGATCGACATGTTGGCGCGGCGGCCGACGGCGTAGTCGACCGCGCGCATCAGGCCTCAGGCGGCTTCCTGCTGCACCGCTTCCTCGAAGATGAGGCGCACGACGCCGTCGTCGGAGGAATCCTCGATCGGCACATGCCAGAACATGTCGCCGAGGTTGGGATAGAGCGACAGCGGCGCGCCGATGGCCGTCAGCGGACGCGCGCGGCCGTTGCCGGCGATCAGCGCCTTGTCGAACAGCCGAAGCAGCGCGGCTTCGTTTTCCGGCGGCTCCGTCAGTGTGATGGCGGTGCGTCCACGGCCCGGAATGAGCGCGGCCAGCAGGCGTTCGAATTCCGGCATCGACATGAAGCATCCCCAACGTTTGATCCAGTGACCCTACGTCGGGAGTTTCGAAGCCGCGCTTTCGCGAATCCGTACAACTTTAGCGAACGGCAAGAAAGAGGCGGCGTCCGAAATGTGTTGCTCGTCGGGGAACGCGCATCTGCAATCAGGTGGCAGCGCGTTGGGGGATAAGCGATGGTCGTATGGTCCGGATGGGGCATCCTTGCCCCGATGTTCGCGTTCGCCGCCATAATGATTTCCGCGCTTATGGATCCACTCCTGCCGAAGTCGGGGCCCGCGTCGCCGCTCGTGATGACGGCATGTCTTCTCATCGCGGCCGTCGGCAATTGGCTGGTCGGGACGAACTCAACAGTGCCGACCCGCGCGAGCTGGTCGATGCCAAGACGGGGCAGCGCGTTCTTCTGCGCAGCCGGCACACGTTGTTCTGGGTACCGATGCAGTATTTTTCGGTTCTGATCTTGATTGGGGCTGCGTTTGCGGTCGCCAACATCTTTACGCGGACGTGATGATCCGCGGTCTCAAGCTGCGATTTTAGCGCCCGCCACCCGGTCCGCGATAGGCCGCAGCCGGCAGGCTGGGATCGAGTGACTTGCCCGTCGTCGGCCCGTTGCCATAGCCCGGCACCGGCGCGGCATAGCTCGGCGCGTTATACGCCGTCGTCGCGTTTGCGCCGCCGGACGGTGCGCCGCCCGCGATCGGTGCGAGATAGCGCGGTCCACCCTGATACAGCGGCGTTGAGGGCATCGACGGCGCGACCGGCGACTGCTGCGCGACGCTTTCTTCCGCCTCGACAGGCTTCTTCGTGCGACGCGCGACCCGCTTGCGCTCGCCACTCGGTACCGAGGCGACGCGCGTCGGCCGCACCGATGTCGTGAGCGCGCCTTCGAGCGAACCGTCAGACGCCGCGACAGCGACACCGCCACTGCCTGCCGGGCGCGTCGAAACACTTGCGGTGGCGCGCGACGAATCGAGCGCGCGATCGATCACGGATGCCGGTGCGAGCTGCAGGCCTTCGACGGCCATTGCGAGATCGTCGACCGTCGCGTCCTTGCGGCACATGTTGACGCGAACGAGCGCGGGTTGCGTCGTCGAACCGAAGTTCCCGAGCTTGCTCAGCGACGACGACGAAGCGCCGGGATTGCGTACGTCCTCGATGAACTGCCAGGCATAGACGCAGCGCACACCGGAGGCATGACGGCCGATCGCGAGTCCGAACGTGCCGAGACCGTTACGCCGCGGTTGCGTAAGAATCTGCATGTCGATGTTGGGATAGCGCGCAAGAATCTCGGATTTGATGCCACGCTCGGACGGCGGATAGACGGGCACACCGCCACCTGCGCCCGCCGGAAGCGGTGCGGCCTGCACCGCGACCGAAAGCACGTTGTCGCCGAACGGCGACTTGTCGCCAGCGAGCACGATGTCCTGCTTCAGGCCGTTGGAATAAGTCTTCTCACGCAGCGCGACCTGCGAGCCGCCGGGCTCGGGCATCTGCGCCAGCGCAAGCGAGAGATCGCCGCCTTCGCCGCCGCGCACGGAGCGCGTGCCGATCATTCCGCCGGTCATCGCAGTCGGATCGGCCTGCGCGATGAACGTCGATTGCGGGGACGGCGACGACGAGCAACCTGCAAAGGCCAGCAGCAGCGAAACCGGTGCAAGCAGCTTCACCTGAGAACGCGGAAACGCGGTACGCATGTCACCGACTCCGTGCGCCGGATGCGGGCGTGGAACGCCCGATGCCGGCGAAAACCTGACGCGCGTCTTCCGCACGCTTGAGATGCAGCAACGACCAGCCGCGGATCATCCGTAGATCGGTCGTCTCCGGCGCGAGCGACGCGCGCTGGTCGAGCGTCTCGATCGCTTCGGCATAGGCCTTATCGTTGAAGAATTGCTGAGCGCGCAGCGCAAGCACCGCAGGATCGTTCGTCGACGGCAGCAACGGTCGCACGACTGCCGGCGTCCACACCTGGTCGGACAAAGCCTGCGCGCCGGTCGGCGGTGCAGCTGCGGTCTGCACGGCAATCGGCGCTGCGACGGCCGCTGGCGGACTTGCGATGATCGACGCACCGATCTGCGCGCCGACATTTCGGACGGCAGGGCCGGTACTGAGCGGCACCGACGTCGGCGGCATTTGCGGCACGGATGTCGGAACACTCGATGCCGGCGGCACGAACGGCATTTGGCCGGCGGTGCGCGGTCTGTCCTTGTCGTCGAGTTCCGTTGCCCAGAGTGTGCCGGCTGGCGCGGGCTGCTTGCTGTGCGGCGGACTGCTCGGCGCGTTGAGATTGTCGACGCCCGGCAGCAGCGAGAAACCGTAGCGCTCGTAGGGCATCGCGCCGACGCCCGAGACGCGGTTCGCGACGAGCGGACGGAGGCCGCGGAACGGCTCGTGCAGCATCGGCGGCGGGAAGATCGCCGACGTATTCGAGCGCGCACCTGTGATGGCGGCGGCATAGCGCAGCGGGTTTTCCGGATCGACGTTGAGCGGAAATTCCTTTGGGTCGAGCTTTGGCGGCTGCAGCATACCGAACTGCGGCGTGGGGACGGTGTTCTGCGGACGCGCGCCGTAAGCGCCGTAAGGCATCGGTGTCTGGGCGTAAGGCTGCTGCCCATAACCGGCCTGTTGGCCGTAAGGCTGCTGCCCGTAGCCGGACTGCATATTCGGCGTTGCGCCCGGCACGACATACGCCTGCTTGGAGGGCGTGCCGACGGACTGCTGCGTCTGCGCGAGCTGCTGCTGCGCCTGCAGGTCGCAAGCGGTTGGCGCATGATACTGACCGTCGGGGAAGACAATCTCGAGCAATTGCGGGAACAGACCGTCCCAGCGATTGACGATTTCGAAGAAGTCTTTCTGCCGCTTCAGACGCTTCAGCGTCATCGCATAGCCGTAGGCCGTCGCCTCCTTCGGGAACCATGCCATTGCTCGGCCAAACCACTCGAGCGCGACGTTGTACTGGCACGAATTATAGGCGTACCAGCCGAGACCCTGTGCGCCTTCGCCCGATGCCACATCCATCGTCACGCGCGCATAGCGCGCCAGCCGGTCGGGCTCGATGAAGGGCGGATTTTCCTGCGTGAGATCACGCTCGAGAATGTCGATGAACAGGATGAGATTGTTCACGAGCGGCTCGCGCCACGCGTAGGCGACCTCTTCCGTTTCGCGGCGCATGTCGAGCGAGCGCAGCGAATGCGCGAGGCCGTGCGCGATCATCGCGTCACCACCACGCTCCAGCGCGACCTTGAACCAGTCGAGCGCGTCGCGATAGGTCTTCGTCTTGTAGTAGTACCAGGCGACGAGACCCGGCTGATTGGAATCTTCCGCGTCGCGCGCGAACGCCTGAAACTTCGCGAGCTCGTCCGCAGGGATCGGCGCCGCACGTTCGTCGTGCAGAAATGCGCTGATGCGCTGCCGCACGATGTCGACCATGATCGGTTCGAATTCCGATCTGCCGTCCTGACGCACGCGGCCCATCGCGATCAGCGGCTCGACATCCGCCATGCGGAGCATCGCCATCGCTTTCTGGATCGTCGCAAGACGCGCCGAGGGATCCTGCGACGCCGTCAGGATCGAGCGATAGACGCCAACGGCATTGCCGACCTGTTTCGTGCGGCCATAGGCCTCCGCAACGGTCCAGAGCAGATCGACGTCGGTGTCTTCGTCGTAGCCGTCGTTCTTGATGTAATCGACAAGGTCCTGCCAGCGGCCGTCCTTCCAGAACGACGCGATCCGCATGCGCAATTCCTTGCGGCGCAGCTTCGTGACGAGGTCCTTCGACGGCTGCCATGCGGGATCGTCGCGCTTGCGCGCTTCGATCGCCGAGCGCAGTTCCGTCAATTTCTCCGCCGAGAAGAGGTCCCAGAGCACATCTTCGTCGCGGCTCGACGTGTCCATGTCGAAGAGATCGACCGGCGGCACCCAGCCGGGATAGAGCCGCGCGAGACGCTGTATTTCGACATTGGCGCGGTTGGTCTGGTTGAGCGCCACGTAATAGCGCAACGCGCTTTCGTCGGGCCGTTCGCCGTCGCCATCGAGCGGTGTCACCTTCATCGCCGGCGCTGCGGGCGCGATGACGGCCGCGCGCGCGGGTGTCGGCAGCGGCGAAGGCATTGCGGGCATCGGCATGGCGGACGCGCTCGAAGCGCGCGGAAGATCGATGATGAAGCTCTCGTCCGCAGCGCGCGCGGAAACGCTCGCGCCGAGCAGCACGAGGGCCGACACGTGGGTGAGGAGCGTCAGCCGCGCAAGCATGACGGATACCGCATCTGTGCAGCGAGGACCGAGAGAAGACGCAAGGTCGCAGGGTAGTAATTCTCCTCGTTGCGATAGACGGACACGGACGGATCGAGCATCGTCGATTGCGTCGTGCAGAGCGTCAGTGCGGCGACAGCGCCGTAGCCGGGCTCGCCGAACGATGTCTCGCGCCCGCTCGAAATCTCGACGATGCTGCCGGCGCCGCGCGTGCGTACTGCCCAATTCTCGAAGCCGCTGTAGTGCAACCGCTCGCCGACGCCCGCCCAGGCGAGATAGAGCGGAATGCGCACGGCGTTGTAGCCGAACTGCGCGGGAAAATTGTCGGCGGGCTTCGCGTCGCCGTTCTTCAGCGACACCCATTCCGTCGGCAACTGGCTCGTGCCGAAGCGCGCGAGCCGCACGAGATCGAGACCGGCCTGCGTAATGCCGCGCCAGTCGATCTCCGGCGCGACGAGCGCCATGCGCGCGAACGCCGGGAACACCCAATAGGAGAGATTGACGACAGGGCCGTCCTGCCGGTCTTCTGCCGCGAAGCCCGACACTGCGGGGAGAAGAATCGCGCCACGCCGCGTCTTGTAGACGACGAGCTTGCGGCCGACTTCGACCGCGATGCGACGGCCCGCCGTGCGAAGCGCCATGTCACCCCAAAGCTCCGCGCCTTCCGCAAGCGCCCAGGCAACGAGAATGTCGCCGTCCGACGCATTGTTCATGTCGGTGATCGCGGGCCGACGCGAGGGATCCCAGCGCCACGCCATGAGTTGATCGTCGCGCACCATGAGGTTCGCGCGCGTCCAGCCCCAAATCAGATCGAAGGCCGGCCGGTCGTTCGCCGCGACCGCCAGCAGCAGCGCATAGCCCTGGCCTTCGGAATGGCTGATGAGTCCGTTGCCTGTGTCGACGACGCGGCCGGTGTCGGTGACGAAGCGCGTCTTGTATGCCGCCCATAGCGCGCCGGTTTTCAGCGCGCCGCCGAGCATCAGCGGTCGTGCGTCGAGCGCCAGCGGGCGTGCTGCAATAGCCTGCGCGGTGGCGGCCGGCGGCAGCGATGCGGTGGTGTCCCGCGCAGACATGGGCGTCTGCGGCGTAGGCGCGATCGGGAACACATAGTTTTGCGCATGCGACGGCGTGGCCGCAAAAGCAGCGACGACGAGCGCAACGACGACGAGAAGACGCGCCATCAATTGCGCCTCCCGACACCCTGCACGAACAGCGTCGTCGACAGTGCGAGCAACATGGCCGCGGCAAGCGCGAGGCCGACATAGATATGTGCGTTGAGCGACAGCCAGCCGGCCGCGATCAGGCGCGTGTTGCCGAGCGTCAGCGGCTCCGTCACGATCAGCCGCGGATCGTCGGCCGGCACGCCGGTGACGGAACCTTCCGTCGCATCGAGGAAGGACAGACGGCCCGACACCGTCTGCCAGACGCGTGGATCGACGAGGCACGCCACAGCGCCCGCAAGCGCCGATGCATTCGGCGCCGTGATAAGCGTGACGACATCGTCGCGCGTGTCGCCGAGCATGCTCTGCGCGACGACGAGCGACGCGCGCGACGGAATCTTCGACGAATAGGTTTTCGAGACGAACAGGTTGCTCGCGAAATCCAACGTGCGGTACCAGCGCGCGTCGACCCAGAAGCGCACGCTGTCGAAATAGCCCGTGAAATTCTTCGACACGCTCGTGCGTGCGCTGAGTTTTGACGACCAGTCCTCGTAAAGCTTGCCCGACACGGGGCCACTCGGCAGCGACGCGGTGGCGGTCATGTCGATGCCTCTGCGCCAGGCGGTTCGATCGGCGTGCTCGTAGCCGCCGACCGGCTTCGCCATGCGGCAGGACGCAGGGAAGTTGCGCTGCATGATGAGACGGTCGCGCGCTGCCTGCTCGAAGCGCGTTAGCACTTCGTCGCGCGAGGGGTCGACGCGCTCTTCGTAACGGTTGCTCCAAGCGGCGACCACATCCTCCGGCACGAGACCGGCGAGACGGAAATATTCGGGATCGAGACCGCGTGCCGGCGCAACGATCAAGGTCGAACCTGACGAGCCTTCCGGGATCGTTGCGCTCAGCGCAAAATCGATCGGCTGGCCCGCCGCGATCGCCATCTGCGCCGCGAGTGTCGTCGCTGCGCCGATCGACTCGCGATCGGGCGACGGCACGATGAGACGCGGCCGCGAACCGACGCCGGCATAAGGAAAGCCGCCCGTCATCGTCACCGCGAGGTCGGGCATGCGCGCGATGCGCGCGATTTTCGGCACTTCCAGCTCGGTCGTGTCGAGGAAGAGGAAGCGGTTCGTGCCACCGATCGACGCGAGCGGATCGCAGGCGACATCGCTCGCCGTCGGTACCTGCGCTTCGATCTCGACGCGATTGAGGCCCGGCCGCATCGCGGAAAGCGGCAGCGGAACCGGCGCGTTCGTGAACACGTCACCGCCCGACTTCGGCAGCTTGCGCGACACGGCGTTACGGCCGTTTACACTCACGACCATCTGCGCTTCGGTCGTGAGACCCGCCGCATAACCCCCGGCGAGATCGAGCGTCGCCTTGGCATAGTCGGCCGGGTAGAAGTCCGGCGGCATGATGACGTTGAAGGCGGCGCGGAACAGACGGCCACCGAATTCTTCGCTCACGACGCCGAGTTGCTTCAGCGCGACGCGCTGGCCGCCCTGGATGCGATAGCCCGGAAAGGCGGCTGCGGCACGCGTGCCGGCGGTGGTGCCGACGAGCGCGCTGTCGGGATCGAACTGCCCGAGCGCCTGCGTGACCTCGGCATCCGTGAGGCCGGTGACTACGACGGTCGTGCGGCGCTGCGATGTCGGCGGCAGAACGAAGACGCGCGGTCCCATTGTTCCGCCCATCGGCGGCAGGCCCGCGAGACCGGCAATCTCGCTCGTCGTGCCGATGACGAGATTAAGTCCGTATTGTCCGTCGGCCAGCGAACCGATGTCGACGACCGGCTGTTCGAAGCGACCGACGAGCGAGATCATCTGCGCGACGCGGATGATACGCTCGACATTGGCGAGACTCGTGCGGCCGGGCACGACGGCGCGGATCGGCAGTGCGCCCTGCGCGTCGGGCGACAGCGACGCCAGTTCTGCCAGGCTAGATACGCCGGTGGTCGCGCGCGGTAGCAGCAATCCGGTCTTCGACGGGTCGATCTGCGTCCAGAGTTCGTAGGTTGCCTGGATGGAGCAATCGACGCGATGGCGCTGTTCGGCCGACAGACGCACGGAGTTGAAGCCGGCCTGCATAAGGCCCGCCGGCACGTCGAACATCACGGTGCGGACCTGCTGCGTCGCACGAAGATTTACCCGTCCGACGACGGCGTCGTTGACGATGAGCGTGAGGTAGGACGATTCCGGCATCACCGAAACGGCGGTGAGATAACCGACCTGGAACCGCAGGCGCTGCTTGGCCTGCGTGCCCGTGAGGAACACCGGCCATTCCGACGTGCCGATCTCGCCGGCGAGACGGAAGCCCTGGATGTTGTTCGTGAGGTGACGCAGGGATGTGTCGTCCTCGTTGCCGAGCGACCGCGCGCCGAGCAGCGGCGAGGGCGTCTCAGCGGCGAAAGGCGGCGGAACCCATGCGGATGCCGGCGCGGGCACTTGCATCGGCGCGGGTGCAGGCGTGAACGAAGGCGAAGCCTGCGCCTGCATCGGAACGGGGGCAGGTGCTGGCACCAGCATTGGCGCGGCAGCCTGCGGAATCGTCGGCTGCGGTGCAGATTGCTGCGCAGGTGACGGCGATAGTCGCGAGAAGGACGACGGCACAGTCGTGAAGATCGCTTGCGCACGCGCGCGCTCGATGCCGGTCGCGGCGGCAGCCAGCGCGAGAAGCGTTGCGATGCGGGTGAGCGCGGGGCGCATGTGTTTCGCCCTCAGCCTTTGGCCGCAGCGGCTGGCGCCGCCGGTGTTGCAGCAGCGGGCGTCTTCTCGCGTGCGAAGCGCGCAAAGCGCTTCAGCCAAGCGGTCGATGCCTCGACCGGCGCCGCTTCGACCGGCGCACCCTTCTTGTCCGACATCAGGAGATAGCGAAACGCGCGGACAGGCTCGCTGACGCCCCACCACAGAAACTGGCCAGCGCCGGCGAAGATGTTCTTGTGCTTGCGGCGGGTCGCGAGGAAGCGCGGCAGCGCATCGGAATCGCCATACATAAGGTCGGCAAGCACGAAATAATCATCCGGCTCCATCTCGTGGAACTCGAAGCCGTACACTGTCTCTGCGCCGTAACGGCGGCTGTTGACGAGCCGCATCGGCATCGAAAGACCCTGCGTCATCGTGCCAACGGGATCGATTTCGAGCCGCACCGTCACGCGCGTGTCATTTTCGCCGACCGGCATCGAGTCTGCCGATGTCAGTGACACGCCACCGGCCGACACATCGCGCAGTGCGACAGCAATGCGCTGGCCATCGACGAGCAGATGGCCGCGGCGCGCAATGCCGAGGCGCGGATGGCGGTCGGGCTGCGCACGCTCCGACACCGCACCGAGCGCCACACCCGCGATGACGAGATTGAATGTGTTCCAGATGCCGACGACGAGCATGAGATTGTCGATGCCGGGCTCGAATGTGTAGCGGTAGAAGGCGTAAAGCGTCGCGAGCGCGAGCGTTCCCCAGATCGCGAAGAACGGCCACGCGAGTTCCGACAGATGGTTGTTGTCGAGCGTGAGGCCCTTCGCCGTCACGTTGAACGTTGGCTTGCGCGGGTTCATCGCGACGGAAACCATCGCCTTGGCGAGGAACACGCCCTGCACGTATTCGTAGAGTTCGGACACCCAGGGCCACCGCACCGTGCCGAACATGTAGTTCTGCAACATGATGTTCACGATCATGTAGGTCGAGGTGTAGGCGATCGCCTCGTCAAAGTTCGACACGAAGATCTTGATGTCGAAGAAGATGTGCGTCAGCGGCGCAAACATGAAGAGCAGACGCGGGATCGGGAAGAACCAGAACGTCATCGACGACAGGTAGCAAACGCGCTGGATGAAATGCAGGCCCTTCTTGAGCGCAGGATTCTTCAGCATCAGGATCTGCATCATGCCCTGGCACCAGCGCGAACGCTGGCCGATGAAGGACACGAATGTTTCCGGCTGCAGGCCTGCGATCAGCGGCTTCTCGACAAAGACGCTCGTCCAGCCCTTCGCGTGCAGTTCGAACGCAGTCTCGCAATCTTCCGTGATGGTGACGCCCGAAAATCCGCCTGTCGTCTCGAGCGCTGCACGACGCAGAAGCGCCGCAGAGCCGCAAAAGAACGAGCCGTTCCACTTGTCGAGACCGCGCTGCGTGATGCCGTAGAACATCTCGTTCTCGGACGGCATGCGGTCGAAAGTACGCAGGTTCTTCTCGATCGGATCGGGATTGAGAAAGACGTGCGGCGTCTGCACGAGAAAGAGGTTCGGATCGAGCAGAAAATGACCGACGGTTTCGCGTAGAAACATGCGGAAGGGCGCGTGGTCGGCGTCGAATACGACGATGACTTCGCCCTTCGCGTATTTCAGGCCGTTGTTCATGTTGCCGGCCTTGGCGTGCTCGTTGCGCTTGCGCGTCAGATACACGCAGCCCATGCGTGCGCAGAGCGCCTGCAAGGCGATGCGCCGCTGGCGTGCGGCGTCGGCTTTCGCCGGGTTCGCATCGTTGCACTTCTGGTCCGAGCCGCCGTCATCGAGCAGCCACACCGTCAACTTGTCGGCGGGGTAGTCCATCGACCGCGCCGCCGCCATCGTCGTCGCGAGGATGTACTCATCCTCGTTATAAGTCGGGATGAAGACGTCGACCGTCGGCAGCTCATCGTCCTTGTAGTTCGGCAGCGGCGGCCGGCTCAAGGGATCGGCGTTCATCAGAAGGCTGATGCACAGGATGCAGACGCAGTAGATTTCCGCTAGCAGCAGCACGAGCCCAATCGAGAAACCGAGTGGATCGGAGATCGGCGGCAGCGTCGTCGTGGTGCGCCAGTAGAGGTAGCGGATGACCACGAAGCTCGCGAGCGCGAGGAAGAACTGTCGCGCGACGAGACCCTTGCCCAGAAACCACGTGCCGAGCAGAACAGCGATGATCGTGGTGGAGAGGGCGAGCTGCGAAGACGCACTAACAGGCTGCGTCAGGAGGACGAAAGCAATGAAGCTCGTGATCCCCCACGCAATGACCCGCAACGCAAGCGACATGTACGCCACCCCAACTCGAATGCTGAACTTAGCTGGGCGGCTTTACGCTACCGTTAATGTTACCGGACCGGCGGTGGAGCGGAACGGTGCGTAAGGGTTATCGAGACGTTACCCTCGACGCGCGCGTGACATGCCAAGTTGGCACAAAACGACGCAGCGACACTCTCACATGCGATGCCGGCAAGGCTTAGAACGCGGCGCGCGCGTCGAGAATGCCGTAGACGCCGGTGCCGCGCACGCGATCGTTCAGGATGCCGCCGGATACACCGAACTGCAGCGGTCCGATCGAGGCGCCGGTGATATGGCCACCCGCGCGCCACTGCCGGAAGAAGTCGTCGCCAAGGAACAGAGCTTCCGGGCCGACATAAATGCCGGGCAGCATCGCAAAGCCACCCTTGATGCGCGTGTAATAGGCGTTGTGCGCGGTCGAATAGGAGGCGACGCCCGCCAGCATGAG
>CBDFFN010000015.1:0-39140 GCA_965246795.1 Beijerinckiaceae bacterium
CGATCATGGCCACTCGTAAGCTGCGTCGGCGTCTCATCGTTTTCCGGGATCGAGATTTGTCCTTGCGTTCCGCGGCTGCCTTTACGGCGACCCGCATGTTTTGCGATCCGTGCGGAACCGGCAACCGGTTCGATCCGAACACCTTTGATTTCGGTGTCGTGGACGATAGCCGCAAAACTTTGTGCGGCCTGATCGCTGATCAGAATTTTGGTCTCGTGTTCGAATATCCGGATCGGCCCGACGTCGTTTCGTGTGATACCACCCCGCCTGCACAGCATAGGCAACAGCCATTTGGGATCAGCGCCTTTGCTCCGCCCGATCGTCAAACGAAACCAGGCATCCCGCGCGAAACTCTTATCGGATGGCTGATCTATCCGGCTTTCATCGCGCCGTTCGCGTTCGGGTTTTAGAGGCGCGAAGCCGGGGTCTGTGACCTCCTTCGGCCGCTGGAAAGCCACGGCGATAAAGCTGCACGAGGGCGGTCGCAATCGTCTCGGCCGAATGCGCTTCGAGGAGCGCTTTTCCCAAAGCGATTTCGTCGTCTTCCTGAGAAGCGTCGAAGAGAGCGTTCTGGATGAGACGTTCCTGATCGAGCCTGCGTATCTCGTCGGCCGCCGGTGGGCCTCCCCATGAGGGGACGATATTCGCGGCCTGAAACAACGTCTCAGCTTTGCGACGCCGTGACGGCGGCACGAGCAGAACGCTGACGCCTTTGCGCCCTGCGCGTCCGGTTCTTCCGCTGCGATGCTGAAGCGCCTCGGCATCGTGGGGAAAGTCTGCGTGGATCACGAGATCGAGGCCGGGCAGATCGATGCCGCGGGCTGCGACATCGGTCGCAACACAGACCCGCGCGCGCCCGTCCCGAAGCGCTTGCAAAGCCTGATTGCGTTCGCTCTGGCTGATCTCGCCCGATAGTGCGACAACGGAGAACCCGCGTTCCAGGAGCTGGGCCTGAAAGTGCCGCACGGCCTCACGCGTGTTGCAGAAGACCAAAGCCGCGCCCGCCTCGAAAAAACGCAGCGTGTTCACGACGACCTGCGCAAGCTCCCGCGGGACAACTCGAACCGCACGATACTCGATATCGGCATGGCCCCGCTCCGCAGAGCGCACTTCCAGACGAATGGCATCCCGTTGATAGGCGCGGGCCAACGTGACGATCGCCTTCGGCAGCGTCGCCGAAAAGAGGAGCGTACGTCGCTCGGGCCGGGCCGCCGAGAGGATGAACTCGAGATCCTCACGGAATCCGAGATCGAGCATCTCATCGGCCTCGTCCAGAACGACCGCCCGGAGAGACGACAGGTTCAGGTAGCGGCGCTCGAGATGGTCGCGTAGCCGGCCGGGCGTCCCCACAACGATATGGGCGCCCTGCGCCAGCAGCTTCTGCTCGCGGCGGGCGTCCATTCCTCCGACACATGCAACGACGCGAGCCGCGGTGAACGCATAAAGCCACGTCAGTTCGCGCTGGACCTGCAAGGCGAGTTCCCGCGTCGGCGCGACAATGAGTGCAAGCGGGTAAGACGCCGGCTCGAAGGCTTCGCTGTCGCCGAGCAGATCGTGTGCGATCGCAAGCCCGAACGCGATGGTCTTGCCGGAGCCCGTCTGTGCGGACACGAGCAGGTCGCGACCGGCATTTCCCGCATCTAGGACGCTGGCCTGAACCGGGGTCGGCTCGAAATATTGACGGTCGTCGAGCGCTCTTAGAAGAGGCGCGCTTTTTATTGGAAAACCCACGAAAATTACCTTGTCACGGAATCAAGCCGCGATGCGATCGCCGTCAGACTCTTCGGGCATCAGTTATCAACGACAACGATGGCGTGGGAGCGTTCGGCGATGATTGGCTGGCGCGCCCAAGGGGAATCGAACCCCTGTTTTCGCCGTGAAAGGGCGACGTCCTGGACCGCTAGACGATGGGCGCGGCGCGCCGAAGCGCGGGAGTCCGGCTATAGAGAGAGCCCAGCCCGCTGGCAAGAATGCTCGGCGCCGCACTCACTGCGGAATGGCGGCATCGACCAGCCTGGCGGATACGCGCTCACGCCCGCCGAATGTGTCGCGTGAAAGTCCGACCGCCACGTGCAGAGGCTCGCCGCGACGAGATAGCAGTGCTTGGCCAAGTGCGGTCTCCTTCGCGCGAAAGGCCATTGCTTCGAGCCGTGCGCCGTCACGCGATTGTAGATGCAACCGAAGGTGTTTCTCCCCGACCTCGGACAAATGGGAAAGCCTGTGTGCGGGCAGAACGAACACCGGTTCGGAATTGCCAGCGCCATAGGGTCCGGCGCGCAACAGGTCGGTGGCGAGATCGAGTGTGGCGCCGCCTGCGGACAGCGCGCCGTCGATACGCAGGGCGTCGTCGCGACTGGCGAGATCGACGGGCGCGGTGAGACGATCTGCGAGAAATCGTTCGAAGACCGGCAGCTTGTCGCGCGCGACGGTGATGCCCGCGGCCATCGCGTGGCCGCCGCCCTTGAGCAGCAGACCATCGTCCACAGCGGCGCGGATCGCACTGCCGAGGTCGACGCCGAGAATAGAGCGCCCGGAGCCTGTACCGACCGCGTCATTCCATGTGATCGCTAGGGCGGGCCGGCTCCAGAACTCCTTCAGCCGCGACGCGACGAGACCGACGACGCCGGGATGCCATCCCTCCCCTGTCGCGACGATCACAGGCGGAGGCGCATCACCGAAACGCGCCTTCGTATCGGCCAGCGCCGTCTCGACGGTCGCGGCTTCGATGGCGCGACGATCGCCATTGAGCCGGTCGAGTTCGGCAGCGATACGAGCCGCCTCCGTTGGGTCGGTTTCGAGCAACAGCCGCGCGCCGAGCGCGGCATCGCCGATGCGTCCGCCCGCGTTGATGCGCGGCCCCAACGCGAAGCCGAGATGCCAAGCCTCCGGCGGGCCGTTGAGACGCGCCGCGTCGGCGAGAGCGGCGAGGCCGGTGCGCGTGCGCCCTGCCATCGCTTCGAGCCCGCGCGCGACGAACGCGCGGTTAAGTCCAGTCAACGGCGCAACATCTGCGACCGTCGCCAAAGCGACGAGGTCGAGACCGGCCATGAGATTGGGTTCGGGCCGCGTGCCAATCCAGAAGCCCTCCTGACGCAAGAGACGGCCCAAGCCGGCGAGCACCATGAACACGACGCCGGCGGCGCACAGATGCCCGAGTCCGGACAGGCAGTCTTGCCGGTTCGGATTGACGACGATGGCACCGGGCAAATCGAGCGGCGCGAGATGATGGTCGATCACGAGCACGTCGAGGCCAAGGCGCTTCGCCTCCGCGAGCGGTTCGTGCGAGGTGGTTCCGCAATCGACGCAGACGAGCAGCGTTGCACCGTCGGCCGCAAGCATACGGATGGCGTCGATATTCGGCCCATAGCCTTCGGTGATGCGGTCGGGAATATGGATGCGGCGCGACACGTCGCATGCGTCGAGATAGCCCGCGAGGAGCGCCGACGACGCAGCACCGTCGACGTCATAATCGCCGAAAATCGCGACCTTCTCGCGCGACCGGATTGCTGTGGCGAGCCGCACAGCAGCTCCGTCGAGATCGCGCAAGCAAGATGGATCTGGCATCAGCGCGCGCAGCGTCGGGGCGAGATAGGTCGTGACCTGATCCAGCCCAACGTCGCGGCCCGTAAGCACACGCGCGAGCGCGTCGCCAAGACCGTGCTGCTGTACGAGCGCCAGCGCGCGCGCCTCGCCGAACGTGTCGAGACGCGAACGCCAGCGACGCCCGCCGAGCGAGCGGTCGACACCGAGAAAGCTTCCGGACTCGATGGGGTGGCGGGTCACCCCGCCATCGTAACGCCGCCGCGGCCGGCCGATCGTCCAGCCCATGCGTCGTCCACAGCCATCTCCGCGCGGGGTACGTTCAGATACCGGCCTCGTCGATCGCCATTGCGCGCTGGAACGCCGGACGAGCACGACAGCGCGCGAGATAAGCGTCGATGGCGGGCGTCGCCTCGATCGCGTTGAACATGACCCCGAAATTCAGGCCGGAGCCGATCATCACATCGGCGGCGCTGAATTTGTCGCCCAACACCCACGGTCCGGTCGCCACAAGCTGGTCCAGCACGCGAAACACCTTTGCCGCGTCGCCCCACCCGGCCTGCATGGAGGGCAGCTTCATGCCCGTGAACTTCTCAGCAAAAGCCGCCTCGATGCAGGTGGCGGCGAAGAACAACCAGTGGAAATAGCGGCCGCGCAGCGGATCGCCGGCAACGGGCGCAAGAACCCCCTCGCCAGCGCGTTCGGCGATATAGGCGCAGATGGCCGCTTGTTCCGCGAGACGCGCAGCACCGTCCTCCAGAGACGGCACCTTCCCCATCGGGTTCACTTCGAGAAACCGCGGGCTGCGCTCAGGGGCACGAATGTCGATCAGCTCACGCTCGTAAGGCAGCCCTGATTCTTCGAGCATCCAGACAGCCGTGAAAGAGCGAGACTTTGGAGCCCAGTACAGGAGCATGACGCGACCAATGCGAGAGCAAAACAAGCGTGAACATAACAGGAACGCGCGCTGTTTGTCCAGCGTCAGAACACCATCCGGTACTGCACGAAGCCCGGTCGCTCGGCCACCTGATCGTAAAGGGTCATCGCCTGCTTGTTGGTCTCGTGCGTCAGCCAGTGGACGCGTGACGCACCATGCGCCTTTGCTCTTTCAACGACAGCCGCAATCAACGCACGCCCGACGCCTTTCCCGCGCGCCGCTTCACTCGTGAAGAGATCCTGCAGATAGCAATAGTCGCCCGTCGTCCAGGTCGATCTGTGGAAGATGAAATGGACGATGCCGAGAAGCGTTTCACCTTCCGCCGCTACGACGCAGAACATCGGTTCGGCGGGATCGAGCAGCCGTGCAAACGTTGCGTCGTCGGTCGTGGATGGCAGATCGACCTTGTAGAAGGTCTGGTAGCCCTTCCACAGCGGCGCCCATTGCGCGCGGTCGCCGGGCTCCAGCGGCCGAATCGTGACGGCGTCTGCGCTCACGCGGGCTTTCCCTCCAGCACGGCATCGACCGTCGCCCCGACAAGCACCGACAGGCTCGAGGCCCAAAGCCACAGCATCATGACGACAGCGCCCGCGAGTGAGCCGTATGTTGCGTCGTACGATCCGAAAGAGCCGACGTAGAGCGAAAAGGCGCAGGACGACAGAAGCCAAAGCACTGTCGCGACCAATGTCCCGACGCTGAACAGCCGCCATCCCGGCAGCGGTTTCGACGGGCCGATGCGGTAGATGATGGCAAGCGACACGGCCATTTCAAACACGAGGATCGGCCAGCGCACCCACGTCGCCTTGGTGCCGATGACATCGACGAAGTAGCCGGGCGCGGCAGCATATATCGCCGGCAGGACTGCAATGGTCGCAACGAGCACCGCAGCCACGACGACACCGCCGATCGTCAGCCCAAGTCCGATTGCTGTTGCCATCACGAAAGACCGCAGCTCTCGCACGCGATAAGCGATGTCGAGGCCGGTCATCAGCGAGGCGATGCCGGCGCGCGCGCTCCAAAGTGCAATCGCAACGCTCACTCCGAATGTTACGCCGAGCTGTCCGCGCGGCTTCTCCGCGACAGAATGCACAGCGCTCACCAGCAGATCGATCGCCGACTGCGGAAGGAGGCCCTGCAGATCGGCGATTTGCCGCTCGACAATGAACGGATCAGCGACGAGGCCGAAGACTGCGACGGTCGCCGCAACGGCGGGAAACAACGCCAAAAAGCCGTAGAACGCGACGCCTGCCGCGACGAGCGAGAGATTATCGGCAGCGATGCGGTCGACGATCTCCTTCACGATTGCGAAAAGCGAGCGCGCAGGCGAAGCCGGCACAAGGCTCGCCTCCGCCACTCCGGTCGTCGCCGGTTCTGGCGCACGCAACGCGCCGGCCATCAGGCCGACGGCCGCCGCGAGGAAGATGGTCAGGCCATGTGGTGCGCGGTCGGCCATTTGGAATCGTCCGGGAAAGCGGCACTCTAACGCGCAATCCGCAGCTTTGGCTGCGTGCCTTGCGCTGATCAGTAAACTTATTCAGCAGCGTACGTGCACATAGGTCCCCGGCGCATCGCAAAGCGCGGCCAACGCCCCTTCCCCCGGTATGCGCGGCGTAACGCGGTCCGGCGTCTGCCCGATCATCCAGGCGAGCCAGTCTGGCCACCACGAACCCTTCGTCTCCGTGGCGCTTGCGAGCCAGTCGTCGAACAATGCGCCCTCGGCGCCATCGGCCCAGAACTGATACTTGCCAGCCGCAGGCGGATTGACGACGCCCGCGATATGGCCGGAGCCACCGAGCACGTAGCGCACCGGGCCACCAAAAAACTGCATCCCGTGATAGACTGAACGCGCCGGGGCGATGTGGTCCTCTTTCGTCGCGAGCGCATAGATCGGCACGGTAATTTTGCGCAGATCGAGCGGCACTTCGTCGAGAACGAGACTGCCGGCCGACAGTTTATTTTCGAGATAGCAGTCGCGCAGATAGGCGGAATGGCAGGCGCGCGTCATGCGCGTCGCATCCGAATTCCACGCGAGAAGATCGAAGGCCGGAGGCTCGCGGCCTCTGAGATAATTGTTGACGAAGTACGACCAGAAAAGATCGTCGGGCCGCATCAGGTTGAAGGCGGTCGCCATCGTTGCGCCGTCGAGCGTGCCGGTCTGCGCCATATGCCGCTCGATGCTTTCGATCGCGGCCTCATCCGCAAAGACGGCAAGATCGCCAGGGTCGCTGAAGTCGGTCTGCGCCGCGAAGAACGTCGCGGATGCGATGCGCGCATCGCCCTTCGCCGCCATCCATGCGAGCGTCATCGCAAGCATCGTGCCGCCGACACAATAGCCGATGGCATGGGCGTCGGGCGCCCCGGTCGCCTGCCCCACGGCGTCGAGTGCCGCGAGCACACCTTCGTGCATGTAGGCGGACAGGCCCTTGTCGGCGTGCCGCGCGTCCGGATTGACCCAGGAGATGACGAAAACCGTGAGGCTCTGCGCCACCATCCAGCGCACGAGACTCTTCTGCGGATTGAGATCGAGAATGTAGAACTTGTTGATCCACGGCGGCACGACGAGCACGGGCCGCGCGAACACGTCCGGTGTCGTCGGCGTGTATTGGATCAGTTCGATCAGATCGTTGCAGAATACGACTTTGCCGGGTGTCGCTGCCATGTCGCGACCGAGTTCGAGTTTCCCGGTATCGGACTGCCGCAAGCGCAGACTTCCTCCGCCCCGTCCGACATCTTCTGCAAACATGCGGAGACCTCGTGCGAAGTTTTCGCCGCCGCTGTCGATCGTTTCGCGAAGGAGTTCGGGGTTGGTGAAAGGATAGTTCGACGGCGACGCAGCGCTGGCGATCTGGCGGAGATAGAAGCCGGCCTTCGACTTCTGGCGCGGCGCAAGATCGTCGTTGCGCTCGAGCATGTCCTGCGCCCATGCCGAGGAAGCGACGTGGACCTGTCGCATGAAATCAAAGAGCGGCTGATCCCATTGCGCATCGGCGAAGCGCTTGTCGCCGGTGCGCGGGATGACGGGCGTAAGGTCGTCCCCGCCGAGGCGTCGAACTGTGTTCGACCAGATGTCGGACATCTGCTTCGCCCAATCGGTCTGCGCCTGCACGAGCTGTTCGGGCCGACGGAACCAGAATTCGGCGACACCGCCGAGCACGCGGGCGGCATCGGCGAGACTGTCCGTCAGCAGGCCGGCGGCCTGGACTGCGGCTTCCGAAGGCGTTGCGAGCGAAGCAACAGCCTTTGGCGTGTCGACGACCGGGGGCGCATCTACCGGGGGGCTGGCCTCAACGATTGCGGGCGTGACTACCGCCGGCACTGCGAGTGGCGGCGCGACGGGCATCGGCGCGCGTCGCGGGGCGGCCACCTCTACGAACAGGGCAGCCCGCTTTGCCGCTTTTTTCGCCCGCTTACGCGCCTTCTTCTTCGAACCCATGACGCGTCGCGGCCCTCAAAGCGAGATTGGCGGAGAGACCCGACATCCCTTTTCCGTCATAATGGTGGCGTACGAAGCCCGCCGTCCAGCAGATCACGTCCGTGCAAAATTTTCGCCCTATCCTTCAGCTTGCATCCGCCGCGCTTGCCGTCGCGCTCGCCGCGCCCGTGCGCGCCGAGGAGTTCAAGCCAGGCGAAAATCCTTTGAGCGTCATCATGAAGTGGCGGCCGACGACACCCGATCCCGAACAGAAGGATTTCGTGAAGGCGTCCCGTCCTGACGAGAGCGCGCTGACCTACCAGCGTCTGCGCGATCCGAGGGTCGAGCGACCGAAGCTGAAGACGAAGACAGAAGTCAAGGACATGGTCGGTGGCCTCGACACGAAAGCCACTGCCTTGCGCGCTCGCGGCGCCGCAGCCGCCAACGCGGGCAATTCGACGGCCCGGCAGCTTCAGGCGGCCGGGGCCGAAAGCCGGCGTCGGGCTTTGGAGGATTTCTCCGGCGTCGGAAAAGAGAAGTAAGCCTCCGATATCCGCCTGGCGGCAAAGCGGTTAGAAGACCGCAGTCGCTCGACCGAAACGCAGATTCCTTCGGACAAAACCATGTCGGACTTCCATCGCATTAGGCGCCTGCCGCCTTACGTCTTCGAACAAGTAAATCGCTTGAAGGCGCAGGCCCGCAATAACGGCGCCGACATTATCGATCTCGGCATGGGCAATCCGGACCTGCCTGCACCCCGCCACGTCATCGAGAAGCTGGCCGAGACCGCGGGCAAGCCGCGCACGGACCGATACTCCGCCTCCAAAGGCATCGGCGGGCTACGCCGCGCGCAGGCGGCCTATTACGGCCGTCGCTTCGGCGTGAAGCTCAATCCCGACACGCAGGTCGTCGCGACGCTGGGCTCCAAGGAAGGCTTCGCCAATATGGCGCAGGCGATCACGGCACCGGGCGATGTCGTGCTCGTGCCGAACCCGTCCTACCCCATCCACGCCTTCGGCTTCCTGATGGCGGGCGGTGCGATCCGCTCCGTGCCGGCGGAGCCGACGCCTGATTTCTTTGTCGCGCTGGAGCGCGCGGTGATCCACTCGATCCCGAAGCCGATCGCGGTGGTCGTCTGCTATCCCTCGAACCCGACGGCAATGGTGGCGTCGCTCGACTTCTATCGCGACCTCGTCGCCTTCGCGAAGAAGCACGACATCTTCATTCTGTCCGACCTCGCCTATGCAGAGGTGTATTTCGACGACAACCCACCGCCGTCGGTGCTTCAGGTGCCGGGCGCATTCGACGTGACCGTGGAATTCACGTCGATGTCCAAGACGTATTCGATGGCCGGTTGGCGCATGGGGTTTGCGGTCGGCAACGAACGCCTGCTCGCGGCGCTGGGGCGCGTTAAAAGCTATCTCGACTACGGTGCCTACACGCCGATCCAGGTCGCGGCAGCCGCGGCGCTCAACGGGCCGGACGATTGCATCAACGAAATGCGCTCGATCTATAAACGGCGCCGTGACGTGATGGTGGAAAGCTTCTCGCAGGCGGGGTGGCCGATCCCCGCCCCGGTCGCGTCCATGTTCGCTTGGGTACCGATCCCCGAGAGATTCTCGTCGCTCGGCAGTCTCGAATTCTCGAAGCTTCTGATCGAGAAGGCGGATGTCGCGGTCGCGCCAGGCATCGGTTTCGGCGAGCACGGCGACCAGTATCTTCGGCTTGCGCTAGTCGAGAACGAGCAGCGTATTCGTCAGGCGGCCCGCAACCTGCGCAAGTTCTTCGATAGCGCCGACAAGCTGCTGCACAATGTCGTGCCGAATGTCGTACCGATGAAAGCGGTGGGGTAACGCGCACGCCTTGTCCGGTAACGCTGGACAAGGCGAACGCTTACATCATCCCCAACGCTTTTGGCACGACCAGCGTCAGCCACGGCACGTAAGTTATCAGCGCGAGGAAAATCAGCATCGTGATCAGCCACGGCAGCAATGCCTTGGTCAGCTCCGTGATGCCGATCTTCGCGATACTCGACGCGACATAGAGATTGAGGCCCACCGGCGGGTGGCAGAGGCCGATCTCCATGTTGACGTCGATCAGAATACCGAAATGCACGGGGTCGACACCGAGCCGCATCGCCGTTGGAAACAGGATCGGTGCCATGATCAGGATGATCGAAGACGGCTCCATGAAATTTCCGGCGACGAGCAGCAGCAAATTTACGACCAGCAGGAACTGCCACTGCGTCAGATTCATCGACAGCAGCCAGTCGGCGAGCGCGTTCGGAATGTTCTCGTTCGCAAGCACGAATGAAAACAGCACTGCGTTCGTAATGATGTAGAGCAGCATCGCGCTCATGTTGGCCGAGCGCAGCAACACGCGGCCGACGTCCTTCAAACCGATTTCGCCATAAACGAAGACGGCGACGACGAACGCATAGACGGCGCTCATCGCTGCCGCCTCGGTCGCTGTGAAAATGCCGGAATAGATGCCGCCGATGATGATGACGACGAGCATTAGGCCCCAGATCGAGTCGCGGAACGCCTTTAGCGCCTCGCCCCATGTCGCTTTCGCGACGCGCGGGTAACCCTCTCTGCGCGCGATCCACGCCGTGACGCCGCACAGCATCGCCGTCAGGATGATGCCGGGCACGAGACCGGCGACGAAAAGCGCGCCGATCGAGGTGCCGGTCGAGATGGCGTAGATGACTTTCGGGATCGACGGCAGCATGAGGATGCCGAGCGAACCCGCAACTGTGATGACGGCGGCGCCGAATTTGTTGGGATAACCGCGCTTCACCATCTCCGGCAGGATGATCGAGCCGATGGCGACGACCGTCGCGACGCTCGATCCGCAAACCAGCGCGAACATCGCGCAGGCGACGATACCCGCAAGCGCCAGACCACCCGGCCAATGGCCGACGAGCGAGATGGCAAAATTGATCATGCGGCGCGCAACGCCGCCATGCGTCAGGAAATTTCCGGCAAGAATGAAAAACGGGATCGCCATGATCTCGAATTTCTCGATGCCGGTAAAAAGTTTAAGCGCCACCGCGTCGAGCGGCACCGTCGTCATCGTGAAAAGGAAGGTGAGGACGCTGAAGCCGAGCGCGATCGAAATCGGCATGCCCGTCGTCATCATCGAGATGAGCAGCGCGAAGACGAGCAGCGCACGCGGTCCGGGCGGGATCGTGACGATGCCGAACTTGTTCGCAAAACAGACTGCTGTCAGCAGCAGCGGCATCGCGATGATGACGTAGGCCCAGGTGCTCGTCGTGCCACGCGGCGCGCCTGTTGCGCTTGCATCGGCGGTGAGAGCGCCGGCGCTCATCGGGCCGCCAGCGGTTGTACGACAGCCGGCCGCGCCGCGAGCGCTGTCGAGGGGTCGTCGATGGCGGGATCGGGCACGCCTTCGACGTGACTCTCATCGGTGTGCGGCAGCGTGCCCGTGCGCGCAAAACGCCAGATCACTTCGAGAAACCGCGCACACATCAAGCCGGTGCCGACGGGGATCGCGAGATAGACGATCCAGATCGGCAGTTCGAGATCGTTCGTCGTCTGCGATGTATGTGCGAGATGCCAGACGAACCGCGTGCCGAAGGCAGCAACGATGCCGGTGAAAAGCGCACCGCTCAACAAACCGAAGAGGATAACAGTGTAGCGCGAACGCGCATCGAGCCGCTCGACAAGCACGTCGACGCCCACATGCACACCTGTACGCACGCCATAGGCGGCGCCGAACTTCGCCATCCAGACGAACATGATGATGCACAATTCCTGCGACCACGTGAGGTCCCAGGACGAGAACCAGGTGAAGGCCGCCTGTCCCGCAGCTGCGAACGTCGTCCACCCGTGTGTCGCAGCCCATTTCGCCGATTTGATCGACACGTCGGTGCCGTAACGATGCACGACGCTGACGAAGATCAGCGCCGTCGCGCCTGCGATGAGAATGGCAATGAGCCATTCCTCGAGATGGTCGATAATCTTCATCGGCCACGGGACGTCGCGCGCCTCGGGGCCATTGGAGATGGCGGGCTTGTGCAAAACCGAAGTCCTGTCGCTTCAGGTCACGTCTCGGACTTCACGCCTTCTTGTCGAGCATGCCCAAAACTTCGGGGCCGACGCGCTTTATCGCCCACTGATAGACGGGCTGCATCTTCTCCTGCCACGCCTTGCGTTGCGCAGCGTCCAGCACATGGAAGGTCGTACGTCCGCTCTTCTTCATCGTTTCGAGCGCGTCCGCATTTTCCTGCTGCGCGATGGAATTGCCGTAGTCGGTTGCTTCCGCCATCGCCTTGTCGGCCTGCGTGCGGATATCCCCAGGCAGATCGCCCCAGAACTTTGCGTTGGCGATCACGGCATATTGCAGATGCGCGTGGTTCGCGAGCGAGATGTCTTTCTGCACCTCGTAGAACTTCTGCGTGAGGTAGTTGGATGGCGTGTTCTCGCCGCTATCGACGACGCCGGTCTGCAGCGCCTGATAGACTTCCGAGAAGGCCATGATCTGCGGCACCGCGCCCATCAGGCGGAAATATTCGCCCGCGACCTTCGAGCCGGAGATGCGAACTTTCAGTCCCTGAAAATCCTCCGGCTTGATCAGCGGCCGATTGGCCGAGACCATGTGGAATCCGTTATCCCAGAAGCCGAGACCGGCGATGCCCTTCTCCTGCAGTTTCGCGAAAAGGAACTGGCCAACCGGGCCTTTCGTCAGGCGAGTAAAATCCGCATCGTCCTTCATCAGGAACGGCAGATCGAGCGCCTCGAATTCCTTCACTCCGAGCGGCGCGAATTTGGCGGTCGCCGGGGCTAGGAGATGCACGGAGCCGAGTTGCAGGGCCTCGACCTCTTCCTTGTCCTTGTAGAGCGTCGAGTTCGGATAGACTTCGACCTTCACGGCGCCGTTCGTGTACTTCTCGCAGAGTTCTTTGAACTTCAGCGATGCCTTGCCCTTCGGCGTGTCGTTCGCGACGACGTGGCTAAACTTCATCACGATAGGGCCTTGCGCCCGCAACACTGCCGGCATCGCGATCACGCCGGCCGTCGCCATCGTGCCAGCCGCGAATCCGCGTCGTGTGAGCGTCATAAAATTCTCCCGAAATCGTGCCGGCTTCGCGCCATGCTTGGCGGAGACGCTAGGGGATGGCGCATACGATGTTAAGTGCCGCCGCAGCCTTACTTTAGGAGGGGTCGGATGGAGAGTTGGCTTGTTTGGGCGCTGGGTTCGGCAGCGTTCGCGGCGGCGACGGCCGTCTTCGTGAAGCTCGGCGTCACCACGATCCCGTCCGACCTTGCAACCTTGCTGCGCACGGCCTTTCTTGTACCGGTGCTGGCGATCGTCGTCGGCATCTCCGGAGCTTACGTTCCACTGGGGAATTTGCCGGCCCGCGGGTGGCTGTTCCTCATGCTGTCCGCGCTGGCGACCGGTGCCTCGTGGCTTTGCTATTTCCGTGCGATGGCGGCCGGACCAGCTTCGAAAGTCGCGCCCGTCGACAAGCTTTCCGTCGTGCTGGTCGCGATCGCAGGTGCAACGCTACTTGGAGAACACTTGTCGACGCGCGCCTGGGCAGGCATCGGCCTGATTGCGGTCGGCGTCGTTCTTGTCGCGACGGGATGAGGTCGCGCGGCGTTTCCTTGCCCGCCCGGCGCAAATCGGGCAGATAGCGCGCGCTGCCAAAGGGGCAGCGGAATGGTCCCTACTCCCGCTCATGGTAGACACACTGCGCGTCGGCATCGCCGGCCTCGGCACCGTCGGCGCGTCGGTCGCGCGACTCCTTGCGCGGCAGGAGCAGTCGCTCATCGCGCGCACGGGCCGCGCCATCAAAGTCACGGGCGTCAGCGCGCGTGATGCCGGCAAGGATCGCGGCGTCGATTTCGGCGATGCGCGGTGGCATGACGATCCAGTCGCTCTCGCTCGCTCATCCGACATCGACCTTTTCGTCGAACTGATCGGCGGCGATGAAGGCCCTGCGCGCGAAAGCGTCGAGGCCGCGCTGACTGCCGGGAAGTCTGTCGTCACAGCCAACAAGGCGCTCCTTGCCAAACACGGCATGACGCTCGCCGCACTGGCCGAGAAGCATAAGGCGGCACTGGCCTTCGAGGCCTCGGTCGCCGGCGGCATTCCGATCGTGAAAACGCTTCGCGAAGGTCTCGCCGGCAATTCGATCAATCGCGTCTACGGCATCCTCAACGGCACCTGCAATTACATCCTCACGCGCATGGAGCAGGAAGGTCTCGACTTCGCGACCTGCCTCACGGAGGCGCAGCGTCTCGGCTACGCCGAAGCCGATCCGACCTTCGACATCGGCGGCTTCGACACCGCGCACAAGCTCGCGATCCTGACCTCACTCGCCTTCGGAACGGCGGTGGATGCCGCAGCGGTGTCGGTCGAAGGCATCGAGACCGTCACCCTCGCCGATCTTCGCGCGGCGGAAGAACTCGGCTTTCGCATAAAGCTGCTCGGCGTCGCGCAACGCACTGAAGCCGGCATCGAACAACGCGTGCATCCCACGATGGTCCGCAAGACCGCGGCCATCGCCGAAGTCATGGGCGTCACCAATGCCGTGACGATCGACGCCGATGCCGTCAGTGAGCTGACGCTTGTCGGTCCCGGCGCAGGTGGTGAAGCCACGGCATCTGCCGTCGTCGCCGATATCGCCGACATTTCACGCGGCATCCGGACGACACCGTTCGGTCTGCCGGTCGCGAAACTGACGCCGGCGACGGCGATCGAGATGGGCCGGCACGAAGGCGGCTATTACGTCCGCCTCGATGCGCAGGACCGGCCCGGCGCCGCGGCCGTCATCGCCACGAAAATGGCCGAGCGCGGCATTTCGCTCGAAAGCATTGTGCAGCGTGGCGGCCGCGATGCCCGCAAGGGCAGCGACAAGCCAAAGACCCTGCCCGTCGTTCTCATCACTTACGCCACGACCGAACGGCTCGTTCGCGAGGCGTTGGCCGATGTCGTGGCGGCGGGCGTCGTCGCCGACAAGCCGCAAGTCATCCGTATCGAGCGCGAATAAAGCGCCATAAGAGGTTCCGTTTCATGACCGATCTCGTCGTCACCGAAGGCCAAATCGTCGAGCGCATCCTGTCGATGGAGCTGGTGCGTGTCACCGAGCGCGCGGCAGTTTCGGCGGCGCGCCTGCGTGGCCGCGGCGACGAGAAAGCCGCTGATCAGGCCGCGGTCGACGCGATGCGGCGCGAGTTGAACCGCCTGCCGATCGAAGGCCGCATCGTCATCGGCGAAGGCGAACGCGACGAAGCGCCGATGCTTTTCATCGGGGAGGAAGTCGGCACCAAACGCGGGCCGCGCGTCGACATTGCGGTCGATCCGCTCGAAGGCACGACGCTCTGCGCCAAGGACATGCCGGGCTCGATCGCTGTTATGGCAATGGCCCAGGCGGGCTCGCTGCTGAATGCGCCCGACGTCTACATGGACAAGATTGCGATCGGGCCCGGCTATCCCAAGGGTATAGTGCATATCGACCGCTCCCCGGCCGAGAACATCGCCGCGCTGGCGAAGGCCAAGGGCGTGCCGGTGAACGAGATCACCGTCGTGATTCTCGACCGGCCGCGTCACGAGAAACTGATCGCGGACACGCGCGCCACCGGCGCCTCCATCCGGCTGCTTACCGACGGCGATGTCGCCGGCATCATCTTCACGACCGTGCCGGACGAGACGGGTTGCGATCTCTACGTCGGTTCGGGCGGTGCGCCGGAAGGCGTGCTCGCGGCGGGCGCGCTGCGCTGCGTCGGCGGCCAGATGCAGGGCCGGCTCATCCTCGACACGCCGGAGAAGGTTGCGCGCGCGAAGACGATGGGCGTCGCCGACCCGAACAAGATCTACGAGATGGAGGAACTCGCGTCGGGCGACGTGATCGTCTGCGCCACCGGCGTGACGGATGGCGCGCTACTGTCGGGTGTGAAGTTCGGCAAGAACCACATCGAGACGGAGACGATCATTTATCGGTCCGTCACCGGCACGGTCCGCCGGATCAAGGCCGAGCACCGCGACTTCGGAAAGTTCAAGCTGGATTGATAGCCGGCCGCGCCCCATTGAAGCCGCCTAATGTTGCTGCCACGCAACATTGCATACAATTAACATCCGTTAACCCTTTCGGTTGACGTAAGGGGATTGCGGCTCCGAGACCCCAATGGAAGACGTACCCTAGCTTGAACGTGCCGCTCGTCGGCCGCTCGAGGTCGTTGTGGCGTCGCGTGGGGGCGAAGTCGAATGAAGCGTTCGGGTAATGAGAGCGTCGAGATCGCGAGATCGTCCGAACAGCTCGCGCAGTTTCATTGCGCACCCCGCATCAGCAGCGGTAATTTTCGTCACACCCTCCTCGCCAGCACGGCTCTCATCGCGGCGATCGCTGCGACATCCCCGGCGCTGGCAAACGGCGGCTCGGGTGGCGGTGGCGCTGCCGGCGGCACAACCAGCACGACAGGCACCGGCGGCACGGGCGGCAACAGCAACAACGGCTCTGGTAGCGGCGGTGGTGGCGGCGGCGCGGGTGCAATCGGCGGCCCCGGCGGCTTCGGCAACAACGGAGACGGTGGCGGTGGCGGCGGCAGCGGCGCTGCCGTCAACGGTGTCGGCAATAACGGTGGCGACGGAAACAACGGCCAGTTCGGCGTCGGCGGTGGCGGCGGCGGTGGCGGTTCGCATGGTTACGTTGCCGCACCGCTACCCACCATCGTCGTCAAGGGCGGCAAAGGCGGCAATGGCGCGAGTGGCGGCATTGGCGGTGGCGGTGGCGGCGGTCGGGCGGTTACGGCGCGGTGGTCACGGGCACGGGAAATCTCGGCACGCTAAACACCAACGTGACGGGCGGCGCTGGAGGCAACGGTGGCGCCAATGCCACAGGCGGCGACGGCGGCATCGGCTTGGTCTTCACCAACGGGGTCGGCGCGACATTCACGATCGGTAGCGGCGTCACTGTCCAGGGTGGTGCGCGCGGCAGTGGCGGCAACGCCGTCAATGGCGTAGGCATCTCCGGCCAGAACCTGACAATCACCTTGCAGAATGGCGCAGCTGTTGCGGGCGGCGGCACCGGCAATGCGTTCACGTTCACGGGCGGCTCGAACACACTCACGTTCAACGGCACGACATCGGGCCTGACGGGCGGAATCGGAGTCGGGGGAACCCTGACGTTCAACCAGTCGAGCGACATCACGTTAAACAACTTGATCAGCGGTGCTGGCGGCGCCGTCACCAAATCGGGCAATGGCGTTCTGACGCTGAGCGGCGCCAACACCTATACCGGCGCGACCTCCGTCAATCAGGGCACGCTGAACCTGACGGGTTCGCTTGCCGCCACCCCGACAACCGTTGCTTCGAACGCGACGTTCGCCGGCACGGGGTCCAGCGCGGGGTCCGTCGCGGTGCAGGCCGGCGGCACGATCGCGCCGGGTTCCGGCGGCGCCGGTACGTTCGGCACCCTGACGACGACCGGGTTCTCGACGGCCGGAACAATGTCCTTCGATCTCGGCACGCCCGGCGCGATCGGCGGGACAAGCAACGACCTGATCCAGGACAATGGCGCGCTGACTCTCGGCGGGACGCTCGCCATCACCCAGCGCGCGGGCTTCGGCGAAGGCACCTAACGCATCATCAATTACACTGGCGCGCTGACAAACAACGGCCTCACCGTCACCGGTGCGAACTCAGGTTCGATCGTGCAGGCCGGCAATGGGCAAGTGAACTTGCTGGTCGCCGGCGCCAACGGCATTACCCAATTCTGGAACGGATCGACGACGACCGCCAACGGGACGGTCAACGGCGGTACCGGCAGCTGGACCAATTCCGCTGCCACGACGAACTGGACGGACGCGACAGGAACATTCGCGGAAAGTTGGGCCTCGGGCAGCAACGCCGTCTTCTCCGGCACTGCCGGAACGGCAACGGTGAATGATGCGATCACCTACCGGACGTTGCAGTTCTCGACTACGGGCTACGTCGTGGCTGCGGGCACCGGTGCGCTGACTGCGACAGGTCCCGGTACGATCACGACCGACACCGGAGTCACAGCGACCATCGGCGCGGCAATCGGCGGGACTGTCGGGCTGACAAAGGCGGGCACAGGGACGTTGATCCTGTCCGGAGCGAACGGCTTTACCGGCGACACGACAATCTCGGCGGGCACGTTGCAGCTTGGCGACGGCACCAGCAACGGGTCCGTGACCGGTGCGATCGTCGACAACGGCATCCTAGTGCTCAATCCGACGGGAGCGCAGACCTTCTCCAACGTAGTCACCGGGACCGGCTCGCTGCGAAAGATCGGCACTGGCACGGCAACTCTTTCGGGGACGAATACCTATTCGGGCGGCACGACTATTTCGGCGGGCACACTCGCAGTTTCCGCCGACACAAATCTTGGCGCCACGACCGGTGGCCTGACTTTCGCCGGCGGCACGCTGGAGACGACCGCCAACGGGTTCTCGAGTGCACGCGCGATCACGCTCGACACGGTCGGAATTGTGCAGGTCGATACGGCGGGCAACACATCGACCTTGTCTGGCGTGATCGCCGACGGATCGGGCGCCGGTTCGCTTGGCAAGACGGGCGCAGGCACGCTCGCGCTGACGGCCGTCAACACCTACACCGGCGCAACGGCAATCTCGGCCGGCACGCTGGCTCTGTCCGGTGGTGGCACGGTCGCGCAATCGAGTGGCGTCGCCGCAAACGGTACATTCGACATTTCCGGCACGACGGCCGGCGCATCGATCAAGACGCTGTCCGGCTCGGGCACGGTGACGCTCGGCGCCCAGACCCTGACCGTCACGACGGGTTCGACAGACTTCTCTGGCGGCATCGGCGGCACGGGCGGCCTCACATTGTCCGGTGGCACCCAGACGCTGTCGGGCACCAATGGCTATACCGGCGCGACGACGATCTCTGCGGGCACGCTGGCATTGTTAGGCACCGGATCGATCGCATCGTCGAGCGGCGTCACCGCGACGGGCATTTTCGACATCTCCCAGACCAATCGGGGCGCGCTTGTCACGACCCTGTCCGGTGCCGGTACGGTGTCGCTCGGATCGAAATCGCTTCTCGTCACCAATGGCTCGACAGAATTCTCCGGCGTCATCCAGGACGGCGGCATCGGCGGCGACACGTTCGGCGGCATCGAGATATTCAGCGGCACGCAGACGCTCTCGGGCACGAACACTTACACGAATGCGACACAGATCGACGCGGGCGCGACGCTGGCGCTGAAAGGCGCGGGCTCGATCGCGACCTCCGCATATGTCGGCATGAGCGGCACCGGGACGTTCGACATTTCGCAGACGACGAACGGCGCAAGCGTCGGCGGTCTGTTCGCGACCGTGACTGGCGCGAAAGTATCGCTCGGCTCGAAGACACTGACTTTGACGGGCAATGTCGGTCCTTTCGCGGGTGTCATTCAGGACGGCGGCATCGGCGGCGGCACAGGCGGCGCGGTGACGGTCGCCGCCAATGGCATCGCGACCTTCTCCGGCACGAACACCTACACCGGCGCGACGACAATCAGCGCCAATGGCGAACTCGATCTCACGAGCGGCGGATCGGTCGCCGCGTCCAGCGGCGTCACCGCCGATGGCGTCTTCGACATTTCCAACAAGACGAGCGGCGCGACGATCAAGACGTTGTCCGGCGCAAGCACGGGTCAGATCAATCTCGGCACCAACACGCTGACGCTGTCGAATGCGTCGGGCACTTTCGCCGGCGCGATCGGACAGGCTGGCGACACCGGTGGCTTCACGCTGACGACGGGTACGCAGACGCTGTCGGGCACCAGCGTCTACACCGGCGCAACTACGGTGAACGGCGGCACGCTGACGGTGAACGGCACGCTCGGTGCGACGGCGACAACGGTCGCGACAGGCGCGACCTTCGCGGGCACCGGTACGACGGGCGGCACGATGCAGGTCAACGGCACGCTTTCGCCGGGCATCGTCGGCACGAACAACGGCATCGGCACGCTGACGGTGAACGCGCCGCTGACGTTCACTGCGGGTGCGACCTACAATGTCGCGATCACGCCGATGCTCGCGAGCCTGACGAACGTGACGGGCCTCGCCACGCTCGGCAACGCCACTGTCAATGTCGCGGCGGGCATGGGCACGTACATGCCCAGCACGAAATATACGATCCTGACGGCGACGGGCGGTTTTGCGAATTCCCGCTTCAACCCGACGGTAACGACGAATCTCGCGTTCCTTCGTCCGGTTCTGTCCTACGACACGACCAACGTATTCCTCACGGTGCTTCCGCCTGTCGGCACAACTGTGGATTACACAACAGCTGCCGCGAACGGGAACCAGCTCGGCATCGCGCGCGGTCTGTCGTATGCGGCGACGATCGCCGGGAACGCCGGCAATCCGATCCTGACCGGCCTGAACCAACTCACCGTGCCGCAGGCGCAGGCGGCGTTCGACTCGCTGACGGGCGAAGGCATTGCGGCGGCGCAGAACGCGGCCTTCGCGGCGGGCCGGCTGTTCACGGGTGGCATTGCAGACCAAATCCTGCTGTTCGGCGGTGCGCCGAACTCCGTCGTTGTGCCGACGGCACCCGCCGCCGCACCGCTGCAATATGCGCCGACGCAGGCTTTTGCGACGCCGATCCGCGTGCGCGAGCCGTTGCCCGTTGCGCGTCCGCTGTATTCATGGCGCGCGTGGGGTGTCGGTTACGGCGCATCGCAGACGATCAACGCCAATGCCGTCATCGGCAATGCGCGGCAGTCGATTGGCATGGGCGGCGGCGCTGTCGGCGTCGATTACACGTGGGCGCCGGGCATGCTCACCGGCATCGCTGTTGGTGGGTCCGATGGTTCGTTCAGTGTCGGCGCAAGACAGACGTCGGGCTCGACCACCGGCGGCCATGCCGCGTGGTCCACGCTCGCCGAGTTCGGCAACATCTACGCTGCCAGTACGACCAGCGTCTCCGTCTTCGGCAATCGCACGACACGCACTGTCGGCGGGTTCGGCGGCCTCAACGGCGAAATTCTTAGAGGCAATTTCACATCGACCGAATTCCGCAGCCGCGTCGAGTTCGGCTATCGCTTCGGCCTCACGCCCGGTGTAACGCTTACGCCGTTCTACGCCGTCGAAGCTGCGAAACTTCGCTCGAACGGCTTCACCGAAACCCCGCTCGCCGGCATCGGCCTCTTTGCGCTCAACGTGCGAGGGCAGACCGCCTCCTCCGTCTTGATGTTTTTTGGCGCACGCCTCGCCGGCGCATGGGACATCGGCAACGGCATGTGGCTGCGCCCAAGCATCCAAGCAGCTTACGTCGCCGAGTTCGCACCGGTGCGAAACCAAATCGCCGGTCTCGTGAACCTGCCGGGCGCGGCCTTCCTCACCGACGGCGCGCGCCCTGCTCGCAGCGCCGTGCAGGTGAAGACCGGCGCGGAGCTTGCCGTGCTCGACAACATCGCGCTCTCAGCCAACTTCGACGGCGAGTTCTCGAACCGCGCGAATACTTACGCTGGGAAAGGTGCCATCAAGGTCAGGTGGTAAGAGCACAACACTGACCGGAACAACGTGCGCAGACTCTTGCGCCTGCCAGGCGAATAACTGCATTCTGAGGTCTGTGATTCGCGTACCCAATCATCGGATACGCGTGTGGCCAAAGGCCTTCCCAAACTTTCGACCCCGTTGCTGCTCGCCGTCGCGTCCGTCTGCGTCGCGTCGCTCAGTGGAATGGCGTGGGTTCTGAAGGCATCGCCGGCGATGGCGCCGATGAAGCCGCTGGAACTTGTGAAGCGCACTCCGGTCGAACCACCTGCGCAGAAACTTGCCGCTGTCGCCCCTGCCCCGCCTGTCGCCCGGCAAGCACCGATGGCGAGCGTCTTCAATCCGCCGCCGCGCGCCGCCAGCGACCAGAAGTCTTCACCCGGCCGCTGTAGCGACGACCCAGACTGCCTGCGCCGCTGGTTCACTGAATATCGCGGCATGATCACCGAAGAGCTTTTGTTCTGGCGCGACTTTGAAGATGTCATCGCGAACGAGAACCGTGTCGGTGCAACGGCGGCGCTGAAGAGCGCCGCAGACGCCGGTCGCTACAAGCATCAGGCCTACGATTACTTTCGCGGCACGGCGATCGCCAATGTCGCGCCGAATGATCTGACGGCCGTGATCGACGATTGCCGCGCTGCCGTCGTCAACATGGCGCATCTGCTTGCCGACATGAGTCACGGCGCGAAAGCAGACGAGGCCGCACCCGGCCACTACCTCCGCAACGCGCGCAAATGCGAGAAGCAGTTTCGGCTCGCGTCTTTTAAGTCCGAATTGCGAGCGAGTTCCGTCGCGGCGCGCTAGAACAGCGACGAGAGGCTGCCATGAAGGTTCTTGTCGAAGCACGCGCGCCCGTCACGATCGTCACGATCAACAGGCCCGAACGACGCAACGCCGTCGATCATGAAACGGCCCTTGCCCTGCGCGAAGCCTTTGCCGCTTTCGACGCCGATGACGCAATGTCCGTGGCGATCCTCACCGGCACAGGCGGCTACTTTTGCGCCGGCTACGATCTTACGACGGTGGGCAGCGGCCCGTCGCTGAACACATCGGAGGGCGAAGGGCCGATGGGTCCGACGCGCATGCTCCTGTCGAAGCCGGTCATCGCCGCCGTCGAAGGCCATGCTGTCGCCGGCGGCCTCGAACTCGCGTTGTGGTGCGATCTGCGCGTCGCCTCGTCGAGCGCTGTCTTCGGCGTATTTTGTCGTCGCTGGGGCGTGCCGCTCATCGACGGAGGCACGGTACGCCTGCCCCGTCTCATTGGGCACAGCCGTGCGCTCGATATGATCCTCACCGGCCGCGCCGTCGAGGCGGACGAGGCGCTGCAATTCGGCCTCGCCAATCGCCTCGTGCCACGTGGCGAAGCCTTGTCTGCAGCACTGACGCTCGCGAATGAGATCGCCAAATTCCCGCAGGTCTGCATGCGGACCGACCGCGAGACGAGCTACCTCCAATGGGGCGATGCCCTGCCGAACGCACTGGTGCGCGAAGGCATCGCGGGCAAAGCGCCGCTTGAAGCAGAAGCCGCGAATGGCGCCGCGCGTTTTGCCGGCGGCCTTGGTCGCGGCGGCCGTTTCGATGCGATTTAAGCGTTACCGGCCGGCCGACATCGCTGCCGCCTTGCCCGCCGCCGCGTAGAGATTGATGCGCGAATAGACGCCGAACGACGAGCCATTGTCCAGGAAACCGCCGCCTTGCCCGAGCGTCTCGGTCAGGATGGCGTTGGCCTCGGCAAGCGTGACTTTCGGGAAGGCCGCAGTCAGCAGATGGCCCGCTTCCGGCGCAATTTTCGCCACGTCAAGCGGCGCGGTGGCCGTCGCGCCATGCACGACAGGAAGCCCATAGGTCTGTGTCGCTTCGTAGAAGGCCGCATTGGCGGTGGCATCGCGGAAACGACCGTCGTCCTGCGTCGCGCAGACCACAACCGTCGCACCGCATCCCGCTTCGAGAATAGCCGTGAGATCGGTGCGCGCAGTCTTCAGCAGCGCGGGATAGTCACCGACATCGACGCTCTTGTTCTCGGCCTGACGCATGCCGGGGTCGATCGCCGGATTTTCTCGCGGGCGGCCGACGTATCTCGGATCGTTCGCGAGAAGATGAGCGACGGCATGCATCGATGTCGCACGGCCGCCCAGCACGTCCATCGCGTAATGCGCGCCGATGACGATGCGGTTGTTACCGTATTCCGCGGCGCGCGCAATCATCTGCTGGTAGCGCGCGGGCACAAGCAGCGCGAGGACGAGGGATTCCGTATAGCCGTAAGTCGTGTGACCGCTCGGGTAAGAAGGGCTGTCGGTAAGGTTCTGGCTCGGGCCGCGCAGCCAATCGATGCTGTGCGAAGCGTTGCCGAGATAATCCTTGCCGCGATAGGCGATCAGAGCCGGCTCGGTCTGGAACGGGCGAGAATTTCCATAGGCGTCGGCGCCATGCGTGCCTGCGGGCCGGCCGTAGGCTTTGCCAAAAATGTCCGTCGTGCCGTTGACCGATTTCATCAGATCGAATGCGGCTTCCGAAACGGGCTTCTTGCCGTCGAGCGTCGCGTTGGCGAAGAAATATTTGCCGGAGTTGGAGTCGGCCTTGGTGACGTTGTTCGTGTAGGCGATGAAGTCTGCGACGGACTGCGCGACGCTCGTGAATTTCTGCGGATCGGGATAGCGCGCCTTTTCCTGATAGATGCGCGCGAGCTTTGAGCCGAGACCGTCAGCGAGCTGCGTGGCATTGCCGTCGGTGATAAAAGCATCGTTGAGCGCCGCCTGCTGCTGCTCCGCGAAGCTCATGAGTAGCGGCTGCTTCAGCCGGCCCTGCTGGATAGCGCCGGTCACGTCGAGATTAGCGTCGAGGGCGGCACGGCCCTCTGGCGTTTGCTGGAGTGTCGAGACCGGCGCGAGCCCGCGCAATGCGAGAAGATTGGTGGTCGATTGCGCCAGCGCGGCGTGAGGTTGCGAAGCGCAAAGCGTGCTCGCCACTAGAACTTTTGCCAGTGTGCGCATCGTCGTCCTTCTCCCCTTCAAGGATGCCTATTCATTCCCCGTAACAGCCCTGTGACGACGACGAAAGCGCACCGGCGGCTGTACCATCGCGATACGGAAAGCATCGTCGGCTTAACCTCTCGTTAACCCTGTTATCGTTCATTGCGCACTGCACAAGGAGATTTCCCATGACCAAGCAGCTGCACGCAGCCATCGCCGAGCAGGCCTATTTTCTCTGGCTCAACGAGGGCATGAATCACGGCAAGGCCGAACATCACTGGATCATGGCCGAACGTCTTCTCAACGCCGAAGCCCCGACCGTCGCGAAGCCGAAGGCGAAGAAGGCTGCAGCGAAATCCGCGCCCCGCGCGTCGAAGACGCGTGCGGACCGCATCGCCCTGCATTCGTAACCTTGGTGCGGGAACCGAAATCGCAGGCCGCGACTTTCTCTTTCGCTGACGAAGCGAGGAATCGATGACCGCACGATTGCACATCGCGAAAGCGACCGGCACTCGTGGGGCGCGTTCCTCGGCAACACGATAACTAAACAAAGGCCGGCGAAAGCCGGCCATTTTCGTTTCAGGGGTGCGGCCATGCCCGAACAGCGAAAGCCAACTATCGTGCTCGTCGTCGAGGACGACCCAGGTGTGCTCGAAACCACGCTCGCGATGATCGAGGACGGTGGTCTCGAGACGATCCACGCGACATCGTCGGACGAAGCGGTCGATATCCTCACGTCGCGCAATGACATCTCGATCGTTCTGACCGACGTCGAAATTCCCGGCACGTTCAGCGGCTTCGAACTGGCCGCGACGATCCGCGAGAACTGGCCGGCGACGCATGTCGTGGTGACGTCCGGCGTCACGCCGCCCGACGGGCGCGAACTGCCGAAAGGCATCCCGTTCCTGCCGAAACCCTATCGGCAGAACACGCTTCTCGAGAGCCTGCGGGAGCGCGCGGGTTAGGCCGAGGCGGAACGCCCCTCTCCTCCCTTGCTTACGACAAAGGTCCGACGCATGGTCCCGCCAAAGTAAGGCTCTTGGTGGAGACGGTCGAATGAAGCTCGTGCGCTATGGGAAAGCCGGCAAGGAAAAGCCTGGCGTCATCGACAAGCACGGCAAGCTGCGTGACGCGAGCGACATCGTCGCCGACTGGGACGGCGCGCATCTGCATCCGAAGCACATCAAGCGGCTCGCCAAGGCGCTCAAGGCCGGCGATCTGCCATCCGTGCGCGGCGAACCGCGCCTCGGCTCCTGCGTCGCACAGCCCGGCAATTTCATAGCGGTCGGCCTGAACTACGCCGACCATGCCGCCGAAACCGGCGCTGCGATCCCGCCGGAGCCGATCCTCTTCAACAAGGCGCCGAACTGCATCAACGGTCCCAACGACGACATCGTCGTGCCGAAAGGCTCGAAGAAGCTCGATTGGGAGATCGAACTCGGCTTCGTCATCGGCACGCGCGCATCCTATGTGAGCGAGGAGAATGCGCTCGACTACGTCGCCGGCTTCTGTCTCGCCAACGACGTGTCCGAGCGCGAATTTCAGCTCGAACGCGCCGGCAACTGGATGAAGGGCAAAAGCGCGCCGACATTCGGTCCGCTCGGCCCCTGGCTGGTGACGCCGGACGAGATCGGCGACGTGCAAAACCTCGACATGTGGCTCGACGTCAACGGTGAGCGCATGCAGACTGGCAACACGAAGACGATGATCTTCAACGTCAAGCACATCATCGCCTACACGTCGCAATTCATGACGCTCGAGCCGGGCGACGTAATCGTCACGGGCACGCCGCCCGGTGTTGGCGCCGGCAAGAAGCCCTCGCCCGTGTTCCTGAAGGCTGGCGATACGGTGCGGCTCGGTATCCCCGGTCTTGGCGAACAGGCCTGCCGCGTCGTCGCCCACGAAGGCTGACCTATCGCTGTTACCGCCGGATCGCTTCCGCAAGACTGGTTCGCGCGCGACGCCGTCATTGTCGCGCGCGCTCTCATCGGCACGACAATATTAGTCGACGGCGTCGGCGGGATCATCGTCGAGACCGAGGCCTACGATCCCTCCGATCCGGCCTCGCACTCCTTTCGAGGGCCGACGCGCGGCAATGCCGCGATGTTCGGGCCCGTCGGGCATGCCTACATCTATCGCAGCTACGGCATCCACTGGTGCTTCAACATTGTCTGCGGTGCCGAAAGCTCCGGTAGCGCGGTCCTTGTGCGCGCAATCGAACCACGCGAAGGCCTCGATCTCATGGCGGCGCGTCGCGGCGTCGGGGATGCACGCAAGCTGTGTGCGGGACCGGGTCGGCTTTGCCAGGCGCTGGCGATCGACGCCGCACTCAACGGATGTGCTCTCGACGCCCTACCATTCGAACTTCTTGCGCGCGCAAAGCGACCGCAGATCGTCGCGACGACGCGCATCGGCATAACCAAGGGCGTCGAGACGCCCTGGCGTTTCCTGCTTACCGGCTCGGCTTTCGTGAGCCGGGCGGCACGCCCGCTCTCGGTGCCGTCGGCCCGTGTGGGATAACGCCAAGATTCCTTTTGCGCCCGCGGGTTTTCGGATTAACGTTTCTTAACGTCTGGCACAGGCCTTGCTGCGACCAAACGATGGTGTCGGCCCCGCGTAACGGCGGCCGAACAAAGGGACGGGACGGATGCGAAACAAGTTCACGACTTTCATTCTCATCGGCATGGCGCTCGGCATCGTCGTCGGCTGGGCCTGCAACACGGCATTCCCCGATCCGAAGGTCGCGGGAACGGTCGCCGGCTACATCTCGCTCATCACCACCGTCTTCCTGCGCCTCATCAAGATGCTGATCGCGCCGCTCGTCTTCTCGACGCTTGTCGTCGGCATCGCGCATATGGGCACCGGCTCGTCCGTCGGCCGCGTCTTCGCCAAGACGATGGGCTGGTTCATCGCCGCCTCGATGGTGTCGCTGCTTCTCGGCCTTCTCATGGTCAATCTGCTGCAGCCGGGCGCCAATCTCGGCCTGCCGCTGCCGGAAGTGACGGCGCAGACGAACCTGAAAGTGTCTTCGCTGACGCTGAAAGAGTTCATCCCGCATCTCGTGCCGGCTTCAGTGATCGAGGCGATGGCGACGAACGAGATCCTGCAGATCGTCGTGTTCTCGATCTTCGCCGGCATCGCGCTCGCGTCGCTCGGCGAGAAGGCGCACATGCTCGTCGAGCTTGCCGAGCAGGTCGCGCAGATGATGCTGAAGATCACCGGCTACGTGATGCTCGCCGCACCGCTCGCCGTCTTCGCCGCGATCGCCGCAACGATCACGACGCAAGGGCTCGGGGTGCTCGTCACCTACGGCGTCTTCATCTTCGAATTCTACGCGACGCTCGCGATCTTGTGGGTGCTGCTCGCGCTCGCCGGCTTCGTGGTCATCGGGCCACGGATCACCAACCTCATGTCTCGGGTGCGCGAGCCCTTCATGCTCGCCTTCTCGACCGCGAGTTCGGAAGCCGCCTACCCGAAGACTCTCGAGACACTCGGCAAGTTCGGCGTGTCGAAGCGCATTGCCAGCTTCGTGCTTCCGATGGGCTATTCGTTCAACCTCGACGGCACGATGGCCTATTGCACCTTTGCGGTGATGTTCATCGCGCAGGCCTACGGCATCAAACTGTCGGCCTGGGAGCAGCTCACCATGCTGCTGCTTCTGATGATTACCAGTAAGGGAATGGCCGGCGTGCCGCGCGCTTCGCTTGTCGTGATTGCGGCGACGCTGGCGACCTTTAAGATCCCGGAAGCCGGCCTTCTGCTCATCATGGGCATCGACCAGTTCCTCGACATGGGTCGCAGCGCCACCAACGTGATCGGCAATTCGGTCGCCGCCGCGGTCGTTGCCAAGTTCGAGGGCGAGTTGGGCACCGAAGAGACGGAAGCGGCTGAAGTACCGGGCGGCGCTGTCCCGAGCCCCGCGTGATGCGTCGCTACATCCCTGCTCTGCTCGTCGCGCTCTGCGCGGCGGGCATTGCGCCGGCAAATGCGCAGAACACGCCGACCTCCGGTCCTCTGCCCGTCCAGAACGATCTTACAGGCACGCTGAAAACGGTGCGCGATGCCGGTGTCGTGAAGGTCGGCTATCGCGAGGCGTCGTTCCCTTTCTCGTATGTCGCGGCGGGACGGCCGATCGGCTATTCCGTCGACATCTGCCGTGCGATCGTCGAGGAGATCGTGCGTGAGATCGACGATCGGCCGACACGCACCGATTTCGTGAAGGTCACGCCCGAGGATCGCATCGAAGCGGTTGCATCCGGCAAGGTCGATCTCGAATGCGGTTCGACAACCGCAAACACCGAGCGCGGCAAACGCGTCGCCTTCTCGCCCATCATGTTCGTCGCCGGCACGAAGCTGATGGTGAAACGTGCGTCGAACCTGAAATCCTACCGCGATCTCGCGGGCAAGATCGTCGTCGTCACCGCAGGCACGACGAACGAGCAGGTGATGAAATCTCTCAACGAAAAGTCGAAAGTCGGGATGACGATCATCTCGGCACGCGACCACGGCGAGAGTTTCAGCCTCGTTGCGGCGGGCAAGGCCGATGCCTTCGCGACGGACGACGTTCTGCTGTCTGGCTTCATCGCGCGCAACAAGGCGGAAGCCGACATGATCGTCGTCGGCGAATTCCTGTCCTATGACCCCTACGGCATCATGTATCGACGCGACGACGCGCCGATGGCTGCTGCGGTGCGCACGACGTTCGAGAAGATGGCGGTGAACCGCGATCTCATCGAAATGTATCACCGCTGGTTCGAGCGGGCGACGCCGACTGGCGAAACACTCAATCTCGCCATGAGCCCACAATTGTCCGAACTCTTTCGGGCGATGGGAATGCAGGACTAACGCTTAAGTCCTTGCGCGAATTCGAGCGCAAGGACCGGAGTTTCCGGCGACACGACTTCCATCAGGGTCGGCGACCAAAGCGATGCGCACACGCACGCTGACATCGCCAACCCGGATGATCCCGTGTCACATGCACAAGACGGGCTCTCGCAAGAGAAGCTCCCCTCGTCCTTCAAGAAGCTCGCGTGGTCGAATCTCGCCGCACAGTCGGCCGAGCAGATCGGGCTCGCGGCGTCGCCGATATTCGCGGTCGTTGCACTCGGCGCCGGCACCGGCGAAAGCGGGCTGATCCAGACGGCGCAGACGCTGCCGTTCCTGATCCTCGCCATTCCCGCGGGCGTTCTCGCCGACCATATGTCGCGCGTGAAGCTGATGGCATGGTCGGAAGCCACGCGCGTCGCCTCGCTTGCGGCGATCGTGATGCTGGCGCTGGTGGGCAAACTGACCTTCGCCGAACTTGCACTGCTCGGCATGGTCGGCGCTTGCGGCACGGTCGTCTATAGCGTCACTGCGCCGGCTCTTATCCCGTCGCTGGTCCCGCCCGCCAAGCTGCCCGCTGCGAACGGCCGCATCGAACTTGCACGGACGGCGGCCTTTGCAGGCGGTCCCGCGCTCGGCGGTGCGCTCGTCGGCTCGATCGGTGCCGCACCCGCCTTTGCTCTGGCCGCAAGCCTGTCGGCGGTCGCCGTCCTGCTCCTGTCGCGCATTCCGGTCGGACCGCCGCGCGCGAAGTCGACACGCCATCCGCTCGTCGAGCTTCGCGAAGGTGCCGCGTTCGTCTTCCGCCGCAAGTATCTGCGACCGGTCTTCGTGACACAGTTCGTGTTCGCCATCGCGTCTTTCGCGCTTCAGGCCGTGTACGTGCCCTACGCGATCAACACGCTGGGTTTCTCGGCGTCCGTCGTCGGCATCACGCTGGCTGCCTTCGGCATCGGCATGATGACCGGCGCGCTGCTGGCACCGATCCTCATCCGCGCCTGGCATTTCGGCGCGGTCATCCTGTTCGGGCCTATCTCCGGTTTCCTCGCCGCGGTCGCGATGGTCACGACGATCTGGATCCCCTCGCCCATCTTGTCGTCTGCAAGCTTCTTCGTGCTTGGGGTCGGGCCGATCGTCTGGGTCGTGAGCACGACGACGCTCCGCCAGACCGTGACGCCGACCGAACTGCTCGGTCGAGTCTCGGCGATCAACAGTGCGGCCTATGGTGCGCGGCCGATCGGCGCCGGACTTGGTGCGCTTATCGGCGGCGTGTTCGGCGCAGAGACGTGTCTCGTCTTCGCAGCCGCGGTCTTCGCCCTGCAGGCCGCGATCATCGCGCTGTCGCCGCTGCGAGCGCTCCGGCGCCCGCCGGCGTGAGCTCGTGATGAGCGCTGTGACAAACGTCACAGGCTCTGGAACCGGAGGCGCGCTAATACATTCCTAGGATGACGGCGGGGGAAGCTGCCGTCCCGAGGGACACCAGATGAACGCTCGCTTTCAGATCAAGACGCTGCTGCGCCTGATGATTGTGGTTGTCGTCGCTGGCATCGGCACCACGCTCCTAATCGGCCCACGCGCTGACGCCGCCGACACTGGTTACGGAAATTCGATCGCCGACCCTTGGCACGATGCATCGCTGCTCGAAGGTCGCGGCGACGTCGTCATGCATATCGTCCGCTGACCAAACACTGGTCGGTTTGCCCGACGCGATCCGCTTCCTCATCGTCGACTTGTTCAGTCCGGGGGGAATGATCGTGAACAACAAAATCATCGCGACAGCTGTCTCTGGTTTCGTCCTAGCAGCTTGCTACTAAGCGACCGCCGCGCCCGTTAGCCTCATAAAAGTGGCGGCTGGAAGCTGCACCTCAATCTACAACACCTGCGCTCCGCGCTGTCGGCGGGATAACCCGCAGGATGTCGCCTGCCCGTCCGATCATTGCGCGCCGAAACTCTTGTCCTGCAAAAGCACGGGGTGCTGGCAAGAGGGTCAGCGATACGGTGCCGCTCTGACCTGCGATCTCAAAAAGAGCTGAGACGCGATCCCAAGTTCGGTCGGCTCACGGCGTCGCCGCGAGAGACATCCCGCGCAAAAAATACCACGCGCCGAGGCCGGCGAATAGAAAGCCCGCCGATCCGATCAGCAGACTGGGCGGCAGACCGATCGAGTGCGATCCGGCACCGTAGAGGATCGGGCCCAGCGCCTGCCCCACGTAGAACGAGAGCGCATGGAGTGCGAAGGCCGATGCGCGCGCATCCGGCGCCAGTTCCGACACTTCCGTCTGAATCGGATTGTGCAGCAGGAAGAAGCCGAAGCCCGTTACGCCCATGAACGCCCATTGCACCGGCCAGACCGGTCCAAAGGACATTGCGAACAGGCCCGCAGCCGCAAATACGCCGCCCGCCGCCATCATCTGTCGGCGATCGAGCCATCTGAGAAGCAACGGAACGAGGGCTGTGTAGAGGATACCGCCAAGCGCGATCCCGGAGATGACAATCCCGGCTTCTCGCACGCCGCCGAGCCGCAGGTTTTGCAGGAATTCGCCGAGGAAGGGCAGCCAGCCATAGATGACGGCACCCTCGATAAACACGACGGCAAAGCAGATTTTCGCGCGAGGATTTCCGAGCACACGCGCGTAATTCGCGAGAATGGTTGACAGGCTCAGGGGCGCGGATCGGACCACCTTTGCTTCAGGCAAACGGAGCAGCGCGGCGAGCGCAATGACGCCGGTCAGTGCCGCTGCGGCGACGAACGACATCCGCCAGCCGATGGCGTGGGAGAGGAGGCCCGACGCCGTCGCGCCGACCACTTGTCCAATGAGCGTTGCGGCAAGAAAGCGGCTGATCGCAAGCTGGCGTTGCGCCATCGGGAAACTGTCTCCGATCAGCGCGAACGAAATCGGGAGAATCGCCGCGCCGGCGATCCCACCCAAGACGCGCAGCCCGAAAAGCAGCGGAAGATTCGGCGCGAAAGCGGCGGCGGCCAGCAGCAGTGCCAGCATGAGCGTACCGATCTTCACGATCAGCGCCTTCGGGAAGATATCGCCAAGCGGCCCGAGCATCGGCTGGCTGAGCGCGAACGGCAGCGTGTAGGCCGTCGACAGCAGCGCCACGAGACCGATCGGCGCTGCGAGATCGACCGCGAGGTCCGTCGTCACGGGATCGACGATGCGGCCCGACATGGCGCTCGCGAAACCGCATAGGGACAGGATGAAGAGAAGCATTCGGCGACACCGGACAAAACGTGATGGGCCAGACCGTCGTCGGGCAAGGCCGCATCACCGCGCAACCAAGCGTAACAACACAGTGACAGGTCGGCGGCAAATGACTTCGATCCGTAGACGAATCATAGGGGTGGAATGCACCCTCCGCGCGCTCGAAGAGGACGCGCTGTGCAAAAATTGATCTGCCTTGGACTTTGCGTCGCGATCGGCTTCGCTACGCAAGCGATGGCGGCGGAATGGAGTGGGCCGTACGGCACGCTCAGCGCTGGCGGTGGCGTTGGTTCGCAAGGCCAGCAAGGCGGCGTTCTCGTCGTTCAGCCGGCCGCCGCCCCTGCTCCAGTAATTCCCTTGCCGCCGCCAGCAGACGGTTCATATCGGACATCCGGCATCGTCATCGGTGGTGGCCTTGGCTACGCCCTGCAATTCGGGGCAATCGTTCTCGGCGTCGAAGCCGATGCGTCCTATTCCGGCGTGCGCGGCAACGGCATTTGCGGTGCGCCGAGCGCGTTTCTGCACGGTTGCGGCGGCGGCGTCGACGCTGTCGGCACGTTGCGGGGCAAGATCGGTTTCGATCTGCCGATTTCGTTCGGGCCATTCGGTGTGATGATTTTCGCGACAGGCGGCGCCGCCTTCGCCGATCTGCGCGCCTACGACAATCTCTTTGGAGGATCTGGCCGTCGCATCGTTCCGGGCTGGGCGCTGGGTGGTGGCCTCGAACTGAAACTAACGCCACAGATTTCGCTCAGGCTCGAATATTTGCGCATCGATCTCGGCCGGCCGGGCCTGTTCACCGCCGTCCCGCCGAACATCGAGCGCGTCCGCACGGAAACCAGCACATTGCGTGTCGGCCTGAGTTATTATTTTTCGCCGTCCGCGATGCCGCGACTCTAGGATCGACATCGGCGTCAAAGAACCACAACTGTGATTTCGCCGAGACGTTAAACTTCGATGCGGCGCGCTCGTCATGCAAGCGACTGCTTTTTCAAGCCGTAAGTCTAATGAGACGAACTCTCAGAAGCAGCAGTTGTTGATTCGCTCAAGACACAAGCGGCCGCCTGTTTTCGCATACAGGCGGGCGTCTTCGCGTGATACATCGCCAGCCGTCAGCAACGCACACCTGAAACAGGCTGCAGCGATGAAACTCCGGTCGTTCACCGGGCCATTGCTTCAATGCTTCTCGTTTGCCAAATCGCCGCCTTTGTGTCCGGTTTCTACGGCATGCTTCGGTTCGATCAGCTTGCGGGTATTGACCTAAGTAAGCTGCCGATCGTCGCAGGATGCGCTTCCAGCGTCATCGTCACGTTGATCATCAGCCCCGGCGCTCGCAAGTTCTACGCTCGGCGCTTCGCTGCAGGTCCACCTAGGTCGAAGCCGCATTGACGTTCTTCCTTACGCAGATCGTCGCGCGTTTGGTCGCGGTTTACTTGGGCTTCGATTGTTGGCGCAAGCTGCGTCTGGCGATCTTAGAAAGGAAGATCATCGACAGTCGGCGCGATCTCGTCGAAATTCTATTTTTGAACACGTCGCCGGCGGTTTTCAGCAGAGACGCTGCGCCAGTTCGATATTGGCTGATGATCAGCCTCGAAATCGTTACGTTGCTTGCCAGCATTGTCGTCGCGACGGATGGTGGCTACCGAGCACCTAGATGCTCGAGAACGCTCATCTTCACGACTTGGTAAGCTCTACGCTCAGCGGCGTCGACCATCCGACATTCACGATTCGATGCCGGCTCGTTCTCAATCAATGCTGCCCGTCTCAGATCGCAACACGCGATCTTGCATCATCCGTCACATTGCGTTCTGCGTCGCGCGCTCAGTCGGGCATGGAGCCGCTCGGCGATGCCGAGATACCAAGCGTATCGCTAGACACCACGCGACGAAGCATTCCTGCGAAAACGCGAGGAATCGGGATGGTGGGGGAAGCAGGACTCGAACCTGCGAAGGCATAGCCAGCGGATTTACAGTCCGCCCCCTTTGCCGCTCGGGACATTCCCCCGCGGCGCGCATCGAATAACGATGGTGCGGACCGGGTGTGGCTATATGCGAAGGCGGTTCCGGTGTGTCAACACCGCTGCCGAGACTCGGAAGCTGCATGCGCAAACCCCCGCCCGGAAAAGGTCCGATATTTTCGCCACGCCGCGACAAAAGGCCGTCGTCCGATGGCGTGCGTCCGCGCAACGATACGGCGCGACAAGCGCCGGACCCTGCGTCCGTGTTCCGTCGCCCGTCGCCCGAGCTTGCCGCGCTCTACGGCTACCACCCGGTGCGCGAGGCGCTGCGCATGCAGCGGCGCAAGCTGCTCACGCTTTTCGCGACCGAAGGCGCCGCCACGCGGCTGCAGGACGAGATTTTGCAGTCGAGTGTCGACCTTACCATCGTCGAACCACAGGACCTCGACCGGCGGCTCGGACGCGATGCCGTGCATCAGGGTATATTGTTGGAGGCGCGCCCCCTGCCCGCGCTCGACATCGCCGACGTCGCGCAAAACGGCGGCACGCTTGTCGTTCTCGACGGCATCACCGATCCGCACAATGTCGGCGCGATTCTTCGCACCGCCGCAGCGTTTGCCGCCGCGGGTCTCGTGATGACGGAGCGCAATGCGCCGCCGCTCGATGGCGTGTTGGCCAAAGCCGCATCCGGCGCGCTCGAACATGTGCCGGTCGTGCATGTCACCAATCTCGCGCGCGCGCTCGATTCGCTCGGCGAATACGACTTCCATCGCGTCGGCCTCGATTCGGATGGCGATGCCGATCTTGGCTCGATTCTCGATTCGAGGCCGACGGCGCTCGTGCTCGGCGCGGAAGGGAGCGGCCTGCGCCGTCTCACCCGCGAGCGTTGCGATGTCGTGGCGCGCCTGACGTTGCCCGGCGCAATCCACAGCCTCAACGTGTCGAACGCCTGCGCGGCGGCACTGGCGTTGCGCCATGCGCGATTGGCGTAAGACGAACGTCACCTAGACGAAGGCCTTATCGACGGCCTCAGAAGCATCGCCTAACGGTGCGCGCATTAACTCTGTGCAATGTGGTGGGAGGCTGCAAATGGCGATGGCAGGAACGGCTGGAGGCGTGCACGAAGCGCGCCCGATGACCGCGGAGGAGCGAAAGGTCATCATCGCTTCGTCCGCCGGCACCGTGTTCGAGTGGTACGATTTTTATCTCGCGGGCTCGCTGGCGGCGAATATCGCGCAGACTTTCGTCCCCGGCGATAACGACACTGCGAAGTTTATTTTCGTGCTGTTCGGTTTTGCCGCCGGCTTTGCGGTCCGTCCGTTCGGCGCGCTGTTCTTCGGTCGCCTCGGCGACATGATCGGGCGCAAATACACCTTCCTCGTCACCATGACGCTGATGGGCATCGCGACCTTCGTCGTCGGCCTGCTCCCGAGCTTCGCGACCATCGGCTACGCCGCTCCGGTCATCTTCATTCTTTGCCGACTTGCACAGGGCCTCGCGCTCGGCGGTGAGTACGGCGGCGCTGCAACCTATGTCGCCGAGCATTCGCCCCACGGTCGGCGTGGTTTCTATACCTCGTGGATCCAGACGACGGCGACGGTGGGCCTGTTCCTGTCGCTGATCGTCATTCTTGCGCTGCGCCTCTCGATGACGCCTGCGCAATTCGCCGATTGGGGCTGGCGCGTTCCGTTCCTACTCTCGATCATCCTGCTTGGCTTCTCGATCTGGATTCGCCTCCAGCTCTCCGAGTCGCCGGCCTTCACGAAAATGAAGGAAGAAGGCACCGCGTCGAAGGCTCCGCTTTCCGAGGCCTTCGGTCGCTGGGACAATGCGAAGATCGCGATCATCGCTCTGCTCGGTGGCACTGCCGGCCAGGCCGTCGTCTGGTACACGGGGCAATTCTACGCCCTGTTCTTCCTGACGCAGACGCTAAAGATCGACGGAACGACGGCAAACCTGCTGATCGCCATGGGCCTTCTGCTCGGTACGCCGTTCTTCATCCTGTTCGGATGGTTGTCGGACAAGATCGGCCGCAAGCCGATTCTGCTCGCCGGCTGCCTGATCGCGGCGCTCGCCTACTTCCCGCTCTTCACGATGCTGGCGAAGGTGGCGAATCCGAAGCTGATCGAAGCGACGACAGCCGTGAAGCTCGACCTCACCGCCGATCCGGCGCAGTGCGGTTCGCTCTTCGACCCCGTCGGCGTGCGCACCTTCACGCGGCCTTGCGACACGGTGCGTCGCACGCTCGCGACGAACTCGATCCACTACGAGTTGAAGGACGGTCCGGCCGGTTCGCCCCTGAAGGCGTCGATCAACGGCAAGGACGCGCCGGCTGCAGCTGCGGATCTCGTGACGGCGGCACAGGCTGCTGGTTACCCGAAGCCGGGTGATGCCAGCATCCTGAAGACGCCGTCGTTCGGCGAGGTGTTCGCAAGCGGCCGTGCGCTGCAAGCGGTGGGAGTTCTGTTCCTGCTCGTGCTGCTCGTGACCATGGTCTACGGGCCGATCGCCGCGCTGCTCGTCGAACTCTTCCCGACGCGCATCCGCTACACCGGCATGTCGCTGCCGTATCACATCGGCAACGGCTGGTTCGGCGGATTCCTGCCTCCGACGGCCTTCGCGATCGTGGCGGCGACCGGCAACATCTTCGCCGGCCTCTGGTACCCGATCGTGATCGCGGCAGCTTGTTTCGTCATCGGCCTGATTTTCCTGCCGGAGACGAAGGATCGCGACATCTACGCCGAGGACGGCACCCGCTCCTGATCACCCGTTAGGGCGATCAAAAGAAAACCCCGCGGCGCGCCGCGGGGTTTTTTCATTCAGGTTGCAAGCGCTGGCGTTAGTCGCAAACGAGGGTCCGTCCGCTTCGCCAGCCAAAGCCATCCCAATAGCGCTGTGTTTGAACCGAGCAGTCGCCGGCCGGGCCGGCCTGCGCGATGGAAATCCGGTCGCCCATCGCTACCGCCTCGATGATACCGGATCGACCCGCGAGATCGACGCGACCGAGCTGTGCGGAAGCCGGAAGGCTCGAAGTCAGTACGCCGGTCGCAATCACGGTTGCACCAACGACCAGCGGTAATACATTCCAAAACCGAGCCATTTCACCCTCCGCTTTCGCGAAGAACGGCGCAGGCCCCGGTAGGTTCGCCGAAAAATTCAGATTTCGTTCAGCAATCTGTGCCGCACAGAAGGGAGCGCAAGAAATTTGCGCTTTGGGCGCGCCGAGAATGGCTGCGAGCGCTGGTGCCGGATGAGGGGATTGAACCCCCGACCTTCGGTTTACAAAACCGCTGCTCTACCGCTGAGCTAATCCGGCTGACCAATGTCGGAATTGCGATGGCAGCAGGGACTACGCGAAGCGAAGTCTGCCGGCCGGACGCCGATCCGCGCGCCTCTCTAGGGTGCTGCGGACAAGGACGTCAATCGGTGCGGGCGAACCAAGCGAGACTGGCGGTCGGACCGTGGCGTTATTCGCCTTGTTCGAGCCGGGCAATCTTGACGGCGCGGCCCTCGATCAGCGACGGATTGTGCCACGCGTCGTGCGATGCCACGCCGTAACCATCCTGCGTAGCCCCGGAAGGCCGGCCAATAAGCACCGCAGACATAAGGCCCGACAAAAGCACGATCGACGCGACGCGGGAGGATGTCTTCAGAGAAATTCCCGAAATCACGTGGATTATCCCTCTTGCTATAGCCCTGTCTCGTCTTGAGAACACGACCCATAAACCGAAGTTCCGCGACGAGGTGACAAACTTCATCCCTCGCTAACGAATGCGTTCGGGCCAGCAAACCGCATGAGATTTCCGATTCGATGCCGGCTTGTTCACGGTCGGTGCGATTTGTCTCGATACGCGACATGCGCGCGGACGGATTACGTCGCCATCGCGATCTTCAGGTGCTTCGGCGCGCGAGAGAGTGATGGTCGGAGTGGCGGGATTCGAACCCACGACCCCTTGTCCCCCAGACAAGTGCGCTAACCGGGCTGCGCTACACTCCGACTGCGCCGCTTATAGCGGGCGCATCCGGGCCTGTCCCGTCAAAAGTTGAACCTTACGCGCGCGCATCTCGAAGGATGCGGACGCAAGCCTGCAACTCGTCGCGGATAGCGCGAATGTCAGCCGGCAACTCCTGCAGTTTGCGCGGCAACACTTCGCTGACGGAATGGCCGACAGCCACCGACATCGGCACCGTGACGTCCAAGACCGGGGTCGACGCTTCGGATTGCTCCGTTGCCGAAGCATCCGGCTCCATTTGCAAAACGCCGCGCGCGCCGCGCTCTTTCAGCAGGCGCTGCACGCCACGGATCGTGTAGCCCTGCCCGTACAGCATCTCGCGGATCGCGCGTAGAAGCACGATGTCGTCCGGCCGGTAGAAACGTCGGCCGCCCGAACTCTTCATCGGGCGTATCTGCGAGAATTTCGTTTCCCAGAATCGCAGCACGTGCTGCGGCAGATCGAGTTCTTCGGCGACCTCGCTGATCGTGCGGAACGCGGAAGGATCCTTGTCGCTCATATCGTCGGCACTAACACGCCGGCGAGATTCTTACGCCTTCTCAGTCGCTGGCGCGCCGTTGACGACCGCCTTCATGACGTTCGACGGCTTGAAGGCGATAACGCGCCGCGGTGTGATCGGCACTTCGACGCCTGTCTTCGGGTTGCGTCCCATCCGGGTGCCCTTCGAGCGGACGCGGAACGAACCGAACGACGACAGTTTCACGTTCTCACCGCGCGAGATGGCAGCGGTGATTTCTTCCAGCACGACTTCGACGAGCGCGGCAGATTCTGCGCGGGAGA
>CBDFFN010000016.1:0-39998 GCA_965246795.1 Beijerinckiaceae bacterium
GCCGGGCTGTGCGAGGTCGGTCGCGAGCGCGAGGCCTGCCGTCTGCGTCGTATGCAGGCCGGTGCCGACGAGCAGGAAGGCGAGTGCCGCGCCGATCTCGCCGTAGACTGGCGAACCGACGCCATCGCCCGACATCACGAGCAGCGCGAAAGGCATGATCGACAGGCCGCCGAACTGCAGCATTGTGCCGAGCCAGATGTAGGGCACACGACGCCAACCGAAGGCAGAGCGATGCGTGTCGGACTTGAAGCCGATCAGCGCGCGCGCGGGCGCGAACAGGAACGGCAGCGACACCATCAACGACACGACCCATGCGGACATGCCGAGTTCGACGATCATCACGCGGTTGAGCGTGCCGATGAGCAGCACCGTCGCCATGCCGACGGAAATTTGAAACAACGATAGACGTGCAAGACGATTGAGCGGCAGGTCGGCCGACGCCACATCCGCGAACGGCAGGTAGCGCAGATTTACGCGCGACAGGAGCTGCGTGATCTGGCGGGAGATCGCGCTCATCGCGTCACCTCCAATGCCTGCGAAATGTAGAAGCCGCGCGCCACGCGCGCCGTGCGTCCGACGCGCCAACCGGCAAGCTCCGGCGAACGCGCAATGGCCTTGTGCAATGCCGCTTCGCGCACCGGCACGATGGCCGGCGAACGGTCGCTGCGCGGAAACAGCTTACCGATCTTGTGCATCGCCTGCAGCAGCGGCGTCGCCGGTGCGAAAGTGACAACCATCGAGCGGTTGCAGCGTGCGGCCAGTTGCCCGAGCACACGCACGACGTCGGCAGGCTCGTAGTGAATCAACGAATCCATCGCGACAATGTGGTCGAAGCGGCCAAGCGCCGGATCGAGCATGTCGCCGACGCGGAAATCGATCGAACCTTCTGCAAAGGCTGGCATACGGTCGCGTGCGAGATCGACGAGTGTACCCGCGACATCGATCGCGACCACATGCGCGCCGCGCTGCGCAGCCTCGACGGAGAGCGCACCGGTGCCGCAGCCGGCATCGAGGATGCGTGCGCCACGCAGATCGTCCGGCAGCCACGACAAAATCGTGTTGCGCATGGAATCGCGTCCCGCTCGAACGGTCGCGCGGATGCGGCCCACGGGCGCGTCCGACGTGAGCTTCTTCCAGGCCTCGACCGCGGTGCGATCGAAATAGGCCTCGAGCTCGCGGCGGCGCGTATCGTAGGTCGCCACAGCCATCATTCGAAACCCAGGAAATCGAAGATTTCGCGGTCCTTCATCGGCTTCGCGTCCATCGGCTCACGCCCTGCCCAGAGCGTTTCCGCCAACTGCATGTATTCGTTCTGGACGGCGACGACTTGCGGATCGTCGCCCATCTCGAACAGCGTCGACTTCTTCAGCCGCGAGCGGCGAATTGCGTCGAGGTCCGGGAAGTGTGCGATGCGCTCAAGGCCTGTCGCCGCGGTGTAGCGGTCGATTTCGTCGGTCCCGGCGCTGCGGTTGGCGATGACGCCACCGACGCGAACGTTGTAATTCTTCGACTTCGCCTTGATGGCAGACACGATGCGGTTCATCGCGAAGATCGAATCGAAGTCGTTCGCGGTGACGATGACAGCGCGTTCGGCATGCTGAAGAGGCGCGGCGAAACCGCCGCACACGACGTCGCCCAGAACGTCGAAGATCACGACGTCCGTGTCTTCCAGCAGATGATGCTCCTTAAGCAGCTTCACTGTCTGGCCAACGACATAGCCGCCGCAGCCCGTACCCGCAGGCGGGCCGCCGGCCTCGACACACATGACGCCGTTATAACCCTCGAAGACGAAGTCCTCGACGCGCAGCTCCTCCGAGTGGAAGTTCACTGTTTCCAACACGTCGATGACGGTCGGCATCAGCTTCTTCGTCAGCGTGAAAGTCGAATCGTGCTTCGGGTCGCACCCGATTTGCAGCACGCGCTTGCCGAGCTTCGAAAAAGCGACCGAAAGGTTCGACGAGGTCGTGCTCTTTCCGATGCCGCCCTTGCCATAAACCGCAAAGACCTTGGCAGTTTCGATCTGCATGTCGGGATCGAGTTGCACCTGGACGCTGCCTTCGCCATCGCCGGGCCCACGAGAACGTTCCACTTCGCGACGGCGTGCAGCGCCGGGGTGTTCATACAAAAGCGTCATGCCGCCATCTCCGCGCCGACTCCTTCGAGCCGGTCTTCGAGTTCTTCTTCCGCCTGCTGCAGCGCCTGCGCTGTCGCGGCATCCGGGGTCCAGTAGTTACGGCGCTGCGCCTCGACGAGGCGCGAGGCCATTCGTGCCGAGGCATGCGGATTGAGCGCCGCCAGGCGCTCGCGCATCGCGGGATCGAGCATGTAGGTCTGCGTCAGCTGCTGGAAGACCCAGGGTTCGACAGCGCCCGTCGTCGCCGACCAGCCCATCGTGTTGCAGACGTGATGCTCGATCTGCCGGACGCCTTCGTAGCCGTGCTTCAGCATGCCCTCGTACCATTTCGGGTTGAGCATGCGCGTGCGGGTTTCGAGCGCGACCTGTTCGCCGAGTGTGCGCACCGTGCCCGCGCCGCGCGTCTGATCGCCGATATAGACGGGCACCGCCGTGCCCGAAGCGCGCCGCACCGCGCGCGAAATACCACCGAGCGTGTCGAAATATTGGTCGACGGAGGTGACGCCGAGTTCGACCGATTCGAGATTCTGGTAGGCGAGATCGACGTCGGCCAGGATTGAGCCAAGAAGTTCGGTCTGCTTTGCCGGCTTGCCGTTGCGGCCGTAGGCGAACGACTTGCGCGCCTCGTAGGTGTCGGCGAGTTGGTCCTCATCGTCCCAGCGGCCGTTGTCGATCATCAGATTGACGTTTGAGCCGTAGGCGCCGTCCGCATTGCTGAAGACGCGCAGCGCAGCGGTTTCGAGATCGCAGCCGTGTTTTGCCTGATAGGCGAGCGCATGTTCGCGCACGAAGTTGACGTCGGCAGGCTCGTCGACACTCGCGGCGAGATATGCCGCTTCCGCGAGCATGCGGGTCTGTAGGGGCAGCAGATCGCGGAAGATGCCGGACAGCGTCATCACCACATCGATACGCGGCCGGCCGAGTTCGGCGAGCGGGATGAGTTCTGCACCGCAAAGTCTACCGTAAGCATCGAAGCGCGGCTTTGTACCTAACAGCGCCAGAGCCTGCGCGATCGGGCCGCCTTCCGATTTCAGATTGTCGGTTCCCCAAAGCACGATGGCGATGGTTTTTGGGACGCTGCCCTCGCGGGCAAAATGCGTGTCGAGAAGGCGCGCCGCTTGCTGCGCACCATCGGCGATGGCGAAGGCACTCGGGATACGCATCGGATCGAAACCGTGCAGGTTGCGTCCGGTCGGCAAGATCGCAGGCGTGCGCAGGAGATCGCCGCCGGGTGCGGGGCGGATGAAGCGAGCATCTAGCGCTGCCAGCAGGCCGTCGATTTCGGCGCGGCCATCCATATGCGGGACGAGCGCGGCCAGCGCGTCGAGCGTTTCGCGCGAGACGGAGGCATCGGCATGAGCCGGCGCGCCATGCGCCAGCGAAACGGCGGTTGCATGATCGAGCGTCACGCCATGCGAAGACTCCGCAATCGCGACGAGCGTATCCGCAAGTTCGGCACGCGGCATCGGCGCGCCGACGACATGCAGGCCATGCGGAATGAGCGCATATTCGAGTTCGAGCACGCGGGCTTCTCAGTGCACCGATTTCCGCCGTGGCAGATTGCGGCTCCCACGCCGGCTCGGCCGGTGTGAGGTCGAGCGCGGCAGCTTGTGCCTGAATGATCGTCGCCAGCGTGGTGAGGTCGATCGTGGCCGTCGGCGCGGTCGCCGAGTAACGGTCGAGCGACGATTTCAGATCAAGCAGTCCGCGATAAAGGCCGGCCTTCGTGACCGACGGCGTGAGGTAGGACACGAGCGTCGCGGCGCTGCGGCGTTTCGCGATCGAACCCTCCGAAGGATTGTTCGCGGCATAGAGATAGATGTTCGGCAGGGTGCCGATCAGCCGGTCCGGCCAGCAGGTGCCTGACATGCCCGTCTGCTTGCCCGGCATGAATTCCAGCGCGCCATGCGTGCCGAAATGCATCACGGCATCAGCGCCGAAATCCTCGTCGAGCCAGCGATAGAAGGCACTAAACGCATGCGTCGGCGTGAAGCCGCGCTCGAACAGCAGGCGCATCGGGTCGCCTTCGTAACCGAAGCCCGGCTGCACGCCGACGAAGACGTTCCCGAACTTCGCGCCGAGAACGAAAATGTTCTGGCCATCGGTGAGCTGGCGACCGGGCGCTGCGCCCCACTGCCGTTCGATCTCGGCCAGCCAGCGTTCGCGGCGCACGTGATCCTCGACGGGGATGCGCGCCTGCACATTGGCGTCGGCACCGAAGAGCGACGCGTTGCCGACAAGAAGAGTATCACGCAATGCGTCGATGCTCGGTGGGCAATCGACATCGTAACCTTGCGCCTTCATCGCGTTCAGCGTGTTGAACAATGATTCGAAGACCGACAAGAAGGCGGCCGTGCCGATATTTCCCGCGTTCGGCGGGAAGTTGAACAGCACGATCGCGACCTTGCGTTCCGCGCGTGCCTTGCGCCTCAAAGCGACAAGCCGCGCGACGCGATCGGCAAGTCGCGCGATGCGTTCGTCATGCGGATGCATGTCGTGAACGTTCGGACCGCCGCGCATCTCGTCGCGGCCGCCGAAGACGATCGGGCCCGTGGCGCCATCGAGTTCCGGAATGGCGACCATCATCGTCGCTTCGACCGCCGTCAGGCCCTGCGGCGATGCCTCCCACTGACGTAGCGACTGGAATTCCATCGCTTGCGCGGCAACGTAGGGGACGTCGAGTTTTGCAAGCACCACTTCCGATGCGGCGGAGTCATTGTAGGCCGGGCCGCCGACAAGCGAGAAGCCGGTGAGCGACACGAGGGCATCGATCGTCGTGCCGGTCTTGTCGTGAAAATAGGCGTCGATCGCCTGCCGCGCATCGAGGCCGCTCGCAAAGGCCGGCACGACAGCGAAGCCGCGGGTCTCGAAGGCTGAAATGACCGCATCGTAATGCGCGGAATTCCCGGCCAGCACGTAGGACCGCATCACGAGCAGGCCGATCGTGCCGCGCGTGCCACGTGACAGAGCCCGGACCGCGGCGAGATCGTTGCCGATGCGGCCAGCGAGCCGCGGGTGATAAAGACCGACATCGGGATAATCGATCGGCGGCGCAACCTGCACCGCGCCTCGCAGCATGCGGCGCGCGCCGTCGGCGTAGCGGTCGACGAGCAGCCGGACGAGATTCTCGATATTCGTGTCGGAGCCTGCGAGGCAATATTGCAGGCCGAGGAAGTACGCGCGCAGGTCCTGCGCCTTGCCGGGAATGAAGCGCAGGATCGCCGGCAGTCGCTTCAGCATCGCGAGCTGCTTTGCGCCGGAATGTGCGTTCCCGTCCTTCTTCGCACCGCCGCGCAGGCGCTTCAGCAGCGACATCAGACCGCCCTGCGGCGCGCTCATGTCGAGGCCCCCGAGCTTCGTCAGCCGCACGACCTCGGCGGTGGACATGCTGCAGTGGAGCGCATCGCAATTGTCGCGGCGCGCCTCAAGCGACGGCAGGATCGCGCGCACATGCTCGTCCATGAACAGCATGTTCGCGACGATAATGTCGGCGTCGGCGAGGTCGGCCTTGCAGGCTTCGAGTGTTGGCGGGTTTTCGCTCCACTCCGCGGCTGCGTGGAGGCGCAACGTCACGCCGGGCAGTTCGCGCGCGAGGCGCAGCGCGGCGCGTTCCGCGGCGCTGGCGAGATGGCGGTCGAGCGTGACGATAACGACGTTGAGACGTGTTGCGCGGCGCGATGGCGCGGCCTTGGCGGACGCACGACGCGTCGGCGCAAGTTCGCTCTCCGCGAGTCGCGGTGCGACGAGTCCGACGCCGATGGCGCCGGACGCGCTGATCTCAGCGTCCGAAATGCGCCTTGGCATCGTACAAAGTCTCCACTGTGATTTCGTTGAGTCCGCGTTCGCCTGCGAAACGTTCCGTGTTGCGCCGCGCCTTGCCGCGGACGAAGAAGGGAATCTTTTTGAGTTCGCGCTCGGCATCGGTGTGCCAGCGCGTGGCTGTCGCAACCAAGACCTCGTCCTGAGGAGCTGCCGCAAGAGGCACTTCAGCGGATGCTTCCGGAAGCGCGTCTTCGCTCCGTGACGCCGGCATCGCCTTGCCGCCGAGATGCGATGGCGCAACGCCATCGTGAAACTCGAAGTCGCCACGGAACATGCCGAGCAGATGCTCTTCGAGGCCCATCATCAGCGGATGGACCCATGTGTCGAAGATCACATTCGCGCCTTCGAACCCCATCTGCGGCGAGAAACGCGCGGGATAATCCTGCACATGCACCGGCGCGGAAATCACGGCGCAGGGAATGCCGAGGCGCTTGGCAATATGGCGTTCCATCTGCGTGCCGAGCACAAGCTCGGGCTGCAGTTCCGTGACCTTCGCTTCGACCTCGAGGTAGTCGTCGGTGATCAACGCCTCGATTCCGTAGAGTGCTGCAGCCTCACGCACGTCGCGCGCGAATTCGCGGGAGTAGGTGCCGAGCCCCGCGACGACAAAGCCGAGTTCCTGCGAAGCAATGCGCGCTGCCGCGATGACATGCGTCGCATCGCCGAAGATGAAGACGCGTTTGCCGGTAAGATAGGTTGAATCGACCGAGCGCGAGTACCAGGGAAGCCGCGAGCCGGCATCGTCGAGCGCCGGCGAAGCGTCGACGCCGGCGACGCGCGCCGCTTCGATGAGGAAATCGCGCGTTGCACCGACGCCGATCGGAACGGTGGTGACGACCGGCTGATTGAAGGTTTTCTTGAGATATGTCGCCGCCTCGCGCGCAATCTCCGGATACATCACGACGTTGAAGTCGGCCTCGCCAAGCTTCGCGATGTCTGCGGCGCGTGCATCGAGCGGCGCGACGACATGCACATCGACGCCGATGCGGGCGAGAAGATCGGTGACGGCGACGACATCGTCGCGATGGCGGAAGCCCAGCGCCGTCGGCCCGAGAAGGTTTGCGCGAGGGCGGCGCTTTGAATCGCGCGAGGGGTGGACGTCACGCGACGCCAGCGCACGCACGAGGCGGTAGAACGTCTCCGACGCGCCCCAGTTTTCCTTGCGCTGATACGACGGCAATTCGAGCGGAATGACCGGTACCGGCAGGTCAAGCGCGCGAGAGAGGCCAGCGGGATCGTCCTGAATCAGTTCGCCCGTGCAGGAAGCGCCAACCAGCATCGCTCCGGGCCGGAAGCGCTCATAGGCGTCGCGCGCCGCGCCCTGAAACAGGCTTGCGGTGTCGCCACCGAGGTCGCGTGCCTGGAACGTCGTGTAGGTGACGGGCGGGCGCTTGCCGCGCCGCTCGATCATCGTGAAAAGCAGGTCCGCATAAGTATCGCCTTGCGGCGCGTGCAGCACGTAATGCACGTCGCGCATTGCTGTCGCGACACGCATCGCGCCGACATGTGGCGGGCCTTCGTAGGTCCAGACGGTCAGTTGCACGGCTACACCTCCAGCCGTGCGCGACGGACCAGAGGCCGTGCAAACAATTCGGCGAGATCGCCGGCCTGTTCGAAACCCTGGATCGGCGTGAAGACGAGTTCGATCGCCCACTTCGTCGTGATGCCGAGGGCTTCGAGCGGATTGGCGAGGCCGAGGCCGCAAACGACGATGTCGGGCTCGGCCGCCTTGCATCGATCGATCTGGCGGTCGACGTCCTGCCCTTCACTGAGACGCGTGTTCGCGGGCAGCAGCGCAAGTTCTTCGGCGAGATGTTCACGCTGCAGGTAGGGCGTGCCGACTTCGACGAGTTCCATGTCGAGTTCGCGCGACAGAAAGCGTGCGATCGGCACTTCGAGCTGGCTGTCGGGGAAGAAGAAGATGCGGCGGTTCGCGAGTGCCGCGCGATGATGCGCGATCGCCGTGGCGGCGCGTGCGCGCGGTGCTGCGGTGACGGCGTCGAATGTCTGCTTGGATACCGCAAAAGCGTCGGCTGCGGCCTGCAGCCACGCGCTCGTGCCTTCGGCGCCGAGCGGGAACGGCGCGGCAAGGCGTGTCACGCCGCGCTCTTCCAAGGCGCGCGCCGTGTCGTTGAGGAAAGGTTGCGCGAGGAGCATGCGGGTCTGCGGACCGATGGCGGGCATCTCGCCAGCGCGCCGCGCGGGAAGGAAATCGACTCGAATGCCCATCGCCTCGAACAGGCGGCGGAATTGATCCTCGACGGCATCGGCAAGTACGCCGACAACGAGCAGTGATTGCGGAGCGTCTGCGTTCGCCTGCGGCAGTGTCGGGACAAGCGCCGCAAGACAGGCGTCCTCGCCTTGCGTAAATGTCGTCTCGATGCCGCTGCCGGAATAGTTCAGCACACGCACGTCAGGCATAAAGCGCTGTGACAGGCGATGCGCGGCGCGCGAGAGATCGAGCTTGATCACTTCCGACGGGCAGGAACCGACAAGGAACAGCAGTTTGATGTCCGGGCGACGCGCGAGGAGTTTCGTGACGACGGCGTCGAGCTCCTCGTTCGCGTCGACGAGGCCGGCAAGATCTTTCTCTTCGAGAATAGCAGTCGCGAAACGCGGCTCGGCGAAGATCATCACGCCGGCAGCGGATTGCATGAGATGCGCGCAGGTACGCGAACCGACGATCAGGAAAAACGCGTCCTGGATTTTGCGGTGCAGCCACATGATGCCGGTCAGCCCGCAGAAAACTTCGCGCTGGCCGCGCTCGCGCAGCACGGGGACATCGACGCAGCCGCGCGTTGCGACGGGCGTTTCGATCTGTGGCGTCGCGTTCAACGCGCGGGCTCCGGCGATAACGTCGTGACCGATGGCGCGCGCTCGCGGCGCGCCATGCGTAGTTTCAGCAAAAACTGTACGGCGTTGACGAGGTAGGCGGCGTAGGCAACGAGCGCGAGTGCGAGCTTTTCGTTCGGCGTTAGCCAGTTGAAAAACAGCGCGGCGAGATAGGCCGTATGCAGCGCGATGACGACGAAGCTGACGGCATCTTCCCAAAAGAAGGCCGGCGCGAAGAGGTATTTGCCGAAGACATCGTGCTCCCAGAGGGAGCCCGTGATCATGATCGTGTAGAGCACGGCCGTCTTGACGACGATCGAGGCGGTCGCGGCAGCGTAGCCCTCACCAGTCATGAGGGTTCGCGCGATAAGTGCGACGCTGACGAGAAGAACGGCGAGTTGGAGCGGCGCGAGGATGCCTTGGACAAGCGTCCATTTCGATGCATCGCGACGCTGCCGCTGGACGACCGTGTAGAGCGGCGCGCGAACGAACGTCTGATCTGCCCGGCCTGACACCCTTACGCCCTCCCGTGCGCTCGTTCTGATCACGAATGTGAACCCGCCGACACAGAAGTGTCAATTAGACTAGACACATTTTTTGTATTCAGCGATAGTCGGTGTTGCCGGACCAACGGTGGGAACGCCGCATGCATGACGCGACGCCAGAAAACGCAGCTCAATTGCCAGAGTTAAGCAGGCGTGTTTCACTCCCGTCGGAATTGGGACTGGCGGGTAACCGTCCGTCTCATCACGTTTCCCGCGGCGGCCCATCGATGGACTCGCCTACCCAAGCAGGACGAAGATCCTGCGTGTCGGGGGACGTTGGTGCGGGAGGGCGTGGCATGACCGAGCGAACCCCTAGGGAGTCGTTGGACTCCGCGTTTGGGATCGATGAGCCAGACGCGGGCGCCGACCCGGTCTATTGCGATAGCGCGCCGTCGGCCGAAGGCTTTTATCGCTTCGACACCACGCCGGTCGCGACTGAAATCCAAGAAGTTCGAGACGTCGCTCTCGCGGACAATCGAGAGCGAGATCATTCCGCGTCTGCTGATGGCGCTTCGACCGGCCGCGCCGGCAATTCGGCCAGTCGATCCGACGGTCGCCGACGGCGATGAGGTCGCCGTTCTTGTCGACATTCTGATCCGCCACCCTCTGCAGGAGGCGCAGCGCGCTGTTGACGCAATGCGTGCGCGCGGCGTCACCGCCGAGACTGTCGTCGCAGACGTGCTGCCCGCCGCGGCGCGCCATGTCGGCTGGCTATGGGAAACGGACGCCTGCACGTTCGTCGACGTCACTTTCGCGTTGTCGCGTTTGCAGCAGCTTCTGCGTCATTACGCGCCATCGATGGGCGCCGAATCTCCGGTCACCGGCGGGGGGCGCCGCGTGCTCCTTAGCGTCATGCCGGGCGAGCAGCACACGTTCGGTGTTGGTGTTGTCGAAGAGTTTTTGCGCCGTGCCGCGTGGGATGTCGTGCCGATCGTACCGGCGACGCCACGCGATCTTTGCCGCGCTGTCCAGGAAGAATGGTTTGATATTATTGGTCTATCGGCCGCCGCCGACGGGTCGATCGACGCCATGATGGCTTTGATTCCGCAATTGCGCGGGGCGATCAAATCGCCAACCGCAGCGTGCGCATCGTCGCCGGAGGCGCCGCGTGCTGCGCTCGCCGGATCTCGAAGCGACGGCGGCCGGCGCCGACGCGGTCGTCTCCGATCCCATCAGCGGAATGGCGCAGATGGAAGTGCATGCTTCGTTCTGTAAACCATCCCTGTTAGAACATTGTGCTGCGTACGTGGGCTTCTTATCTCAGTTTGCGTCAAGCCATAACGGTTCGGATGAGGTGCACCGCGCGTTTCTCCGGCCCGGTTCTTGATTGTGACCCACCTATGACCCTGAACATACGTTCCATCGCGAGCGCCGGATTCGGCACAGGCGGTGAATGGCTGAACGGCCTCGAGGCCGGCGATATCGGCGCGCTCATCACATCTGCGGCCGACGTTGCGCTTGTGATCGACGATGCTGGCATCATTCGTGACGCTGCGGTCTGTGCTGACGGTCTCGCGCGCGAGGACATCGAGCGCTGGCTTGGCCGGTCGTGGATCGACACCGTTACAATCGAGAGCAAGCCGAAGGTGAAGGAATTGCTCGCGGGCGCGCCGAATCGGCCGAAATTCCGTGAGATCAATCACCCGTCCCGTCACGGGCTCGATTTGCCGATTCGTTATTCCGCAACACGTTTGGGGAAGGGCGAGAGCGTCATCGCGCTTGGCCGCGATCTCCGGACCGTGTCGCATCTCCAGCAGCGCCTCGTCGAAGCGCAGCAGGCGATGGAGCGCGAATATGCGCGCGTCCGCCTTGCCGAAACGCGTTATCGCATGCTGTTCAATCTCGGTGCCGAGCCGGTCGTCATCGTCGATGGTGCGACGCTGCGGATCGTCGAAGCGAATCCCGCTGCGCAGAAGATCATCGGCGGCGCAGGGGGGCTTTCAGTCGGTACGTCGCTGCCCAGCGTCTTCGACGCCGAAAGCAGCGACACACTCGCAACGCTTCTGAAAACCGCGCGCGTCGCCGGCCGCGCGGGCGACGTCGAACGTCGCGCGACGGCGTCGTCGCATCGTGCCTTCAAGGTCGTCGGCGTCTTTATTTCGACAGGACGAATTCGCCGTCTCCTCCTCGTCCGTCTCTCTCAACAGGCGCAGGCGTCGCCGTGTTGAGGCGGTCGATGGCCTGTCGGGGCAGGTCGTCGAACCTGCTCGCAACATTTGCCCGACGGTTTCGTCGTCGATCGCGCGCGGACCTCAAGGTGCTCGAGGCCAATCGCGCCTTTCTGGAACTCGTCGGAGCTTCCACGCAAAGATCAGGCGATCGGGCAAGATGTCGGCCAGTGGCTCGGCCGGCCGGGTGTCGACCTGCCCCAGCTGATGTCGAACGCTTGAGCGAACATGGGTCGGTGCGCGCCTTCTCCACGTTCGTGCAGGGCGTCGTATCGGCGCGAGTCGAAAACGTCGAAGATGTCGGCGGTGCCCGCACTCGGCGGTGAGATTCCATGTGCTACGGGCTCGTGCTGCACGGCGAGTCGGCGCGCGCGTTAGGCGATGGAGCGGCGCGGACGCAGCGGCTTTCCGGATTCCGTCGAACGCATGTCGGAACTCGTCGGGCGCGTGTCACTGAAAGAGCTTGTTCGCGAGTCGACCGACGTCATCGAGAAACTCTGCATCGAAGCGGCGTTGCAACTGAGCAAGGACAATCGCGCGTCTGCTGCCCAGATGCTCGGTCTCAGCCGGCAGGGCTTCTATGCCAAGCTACGCCGCCACAATCTCGGCGGCCTCGACGACGAGGCTTGATCTGACACATAAAGTGTCAAGATAGATTGACGGTCTGCATCGCGGTGCCGTAGCATTCCTGGCATGGCGCATGGGCTGACGATCGCATCTCGTTCGACGTTGCCGAAACCTGCGGCTGTCCTCGAACTTTTAAAGCCCGTCACATGGTTCGCGCCGATGTGGGCCTATGGCTGCGGCGTGATTTCCGTCGGCTCCGCCGGCACGGCGCAAATCGGCGCTGCACTCGCCGGCGCGCTGCTTGCGGGGCCGCTGGTCTGCGGCACGAGCCAAGCAGCCAACGACTGGTTCGATCGTCACGTCGACGCGATCAACGAGCCCAACCGCCCCATCCCGTCCGGTCGCATTCCCGGCACGTGGGGCTTCCGCATCGCGCTGATCGGGACCGCGCTCTCGCTGCTTGTCGCAGCGACGCTTGGTCTGTCGGTGTTCGCCGCGGCTTGTTTCGGACTCGTTCTCGGCTGGCTTTACAGCGCGCCGCCCGTGCGATTGAAGCGCAACGGCTGGTGGAGCAACGCGGCCTGCGGCCTCTGTTACGAGAGCCTGCCGTGGTTCACCGGCGCTGCGGCCGTCGCGGGCACGATGCCAGACGGCAGGGTCGTCGCGCTGGCCGCGCTTTACGGCATCGGCGCGCATGGCATCATGACGCTCAACGACTTCAAGTCCGTAGAGGGCGATCGCGCGCTCGGGCTGCGCTCGCTGCCCGTGCAACTTGGCATCAAACGCTCCGCGCAACTTGCGTGCTTTGTCATGGCGGCGCCGCAAGCCGTCGTCATCGCGCTGCTCGGGTATTGGCAGCGTCCCGTGCATGCCGCCATCGTCGCGGCACTTCTCTTCGTACAATTCGCGCTGATGGTGCGTCTCGTCGCCTCTCCGCGCGAACGCGCCGCCTGGTACAATGCGACAGGCACGACGCTTTACGTGCTCGGCATGCTGGCCGGCGCGCTTGCGATCCGTTCTCTCGGTTAGGAGCCATGCGATGAAGCCACCGCTCGGCTGGTTCGGAATTTTGCGACTCGGCTTCGTGCAGGCCTGCCTCGGTGCCTGCGTCGTGCTTGCGACATCGACGATCAATCGCGTGATGGTCGTCGAGCTTGCGCTGCCCGCGATCGTGCCGGGCGCGCTTGTCGGACTTCATTACGCCATTCAGGCATTGCGTCCGCGCTGGGGATACGGATCGGATGCGGGCGGACGGCTGACGCCCTGGATCGTCGGCGGCATGGCGCTGCTCGCCGCGGGTGGCATCGGCGCTGCCTGCGCCGTGCCACTGTTCGCGATATCTGCTTCGCTCGGCCTTGCTGTCGCACTTGTCGCTTTCACCGCGATCGGTATCGGCGTTGGCGCGAGCGGCACATCGTTGCTCGTACTGATCGCACGTCGCGTCGAAGACGTGCGCCGGCCGGCCGCAGCGACGGTCACATGGATCACGATGATTCTCGGCTTCATCGCGACGGCAGCGCTGGTGAGCAAATTCCTCGATCCCTTCTCGATGACGCGGCTCGTCGAGGTCGCCGTCTTCATCAACATCGCCGCCGTCATCATCACTGTGATTGCCGTCGCCGGCATAGAGGACACATCGGCGGTGCCGCAGGTTCAGGCGAAGGCTACAGCGGACGAGGGCTTCGCAAAAGCGCTGCGTGACGTCTGGCAGGATCGTCAGGTCCGCATCTTCGCGATCTTCGTTTTCGTCTCAATGATGGCATATAGCGCCGAAGAGCTTCTGCTCGAGCCGTTCGCGGGCCGCGTGTTCGGCCTTTCGCCCGGCGCGACGGCGAAGCTGCAGGGCTTGCAGCATGGCGGCGTGCTCGTCGGCATGATCATCGTCGCGGTGCTCAGCACGGGTCTCGCACGTTACTTCGGCAATCTGCGCTACTGGTCGGTCGCCGGGTGCATCGCGTCGGCCGTTGCGATGCTTGCTCTCTCGGCTGCGGCGCGCAGCGGTCCCGGTTGGCCGTTGTCGGCGACGGTGTTTGCGCTCGGCATCGCCAATGGCGCGTTCGCGGTCGCGGCGATTGGCTCGATGATGCGGCTTGTCGGGCGCGGCGCGAAATCGCGCGAGGGTACGCGCATGGGCGTTTGGGGCGCAGCGCAGGGCGTTGCCTTCGGCGCAGGCGGTTTTGTCGGTCCGGCGATGGCCGACATCGGCAAACACATCTTCGCCGATGCCGCGTCGGCCTATGCCGTGGTCTTCGCGTTGGAGGCCATCCTGTTTCTCGCCGCGGCGGCGCTTGCTCTACGTGTCCGCGCCAAGGACGTGGAAGTCCTTTTCGCGACGGCTGCTGGGATCGATGGCAGTGGCGAAACATATGACGTCGTCGTCGTTGGCGGCGGACCTGCGGGCGCGACAGCCGCGGCCGATCTCGTAAAAGACGGCCGTTCCGTGCTGTTGATCGACCGCGACGGTCGTATCAAGCCGTGTGGTGGTGCTGTTCCGCCGCGTCTCGTGCGCGACTTCGACATTCCCGCGCACCAACTCGTAGCGCGCGTGACTTCTGCACGCATGATCGCGCCATCCAACATCGGCGTCGACATGCCGATCGACGATGGGTTCGTCGGCATGGTCGACCGCGAGCACTTCGACGAATTCCTGCGCGGGCGGGCTGTCGAAGCGGGCGCGACGCGCATGACAGCGACGTTCGATACGCTAACCCGCGATGCCGACGGTTGCCTGCGCGTGCACGCGCGCGACAAGGCCGGCGCGTTCGTCACGTTGCGTGCCCGTACTGTGATCGGCGCCGACGGCACGAACTCTGCGGTTGCCCGGGTCGCAATGCCGGACGCGCCACATCCGCCTTTCGTCTTCGCGTACCACGAGATCGTACGTGCACCCGCCGAACGCATCGCGAGCTACGATCCGCGCCGATGCGACGTGGTTTATCAGGGGAGTGTCTCGCCGGATTTCTACGGCTGGGTGTTCCCGCACGGCGAGACGATGAGCATCGGCACAGGTAGCGCCAATAAAGGGTTTTCATTGCGAGGCGCGGTGACGAAACTTCGCGCTGCGACCGGGCTCGACGGCTACGAAACGATCCGCCGCGAAGGCGCGCCGATACCGATGCGGCCGCGCAAACGTTGGGACAATGGCCGCGACGTGCTGCTTATCGGTGATTGCGCCGGCGCCGTCGCACCCGCCTCGGGCGAAGGTATCTATTACGCGATGCTGTCGGGTCGTCTCGGTGCCGATGCAGTTGGTCAGACGCTCGCGACAGGTGCGCCAGAAAAACTACGCCTCGCGCGCAAGAGCTTTCTGAAACTGCACGGGCGCGTCTTCTTCATTCTCGGGCTGCTGCAGTGGATCTGGTACCGTTCGGACAAACGCCGCGAGCAATTTGTCGCTCTTTGCCGCAATCCCGATGTGCAGAGCCTGACGTGGGACGCCTACATGAACAAGGAGATGGTGCGCGGAAAGAAGACCGCGCATCTGCGCGTGATGATGAACGATATGCGCCATCTTCTCGGGCTCGGACGCGCCTGACATGGTTCAACTTTCGGTCGACATCGCGCTTGCCTGGCTCGTCGTCGAAAGCATCGTGCTTCTCGTCCTGATGCAGAAGGGCCGTCTGACAATGCCGCTGCGTGCCTTCGCAACGCTCGGTGCGGGGTTCTGTCTGCTGCTTGCACTGCGCATGTCCGTCGTCGATGCAACGACGCTGCTGATTCTGCCGGTGCTGGGTCTCGCCGGCGGCTGCCACATCGTCGAAGTCTCGTTGCTTCTCGGTCGGACGGGAGCGCCGTCCGCGGCATCTTGAGCTTACATCGCACCGGAAAGAGCTGACATGCCCGATCTGGCGCAGGCATTTCCAATACATCCGCTGCGTGGGCGCGTGCTGTCCGAATTGCACGCGCGGCCGTTCGCGCCGGTGCCGACACCTTCACGCATTTTTCGGCTCGCCTTTACCATTCAGACCGAGCGTTTCGACGAGGCGATCAGTGCACTTGCCGCGCGGTGCGAACGTAGCGGTCTGCCTGCACCGCCGCCTGACGCGCGCCACGCGAAGGTCGAATTCCCAGAGGGCGTATTTCAGCTCGAACGGCACAACGAATTCGTTACCTACACCTGGATTCTCGGCGGAACCGATGCGCCGTTCACGCCGGCTGCAACGTTCTTTCCTGTCATCGACTGGCTTCCTGCGCCGGGCCTGTTGATCGTTGCCGCCGATCTTCACGTCGTTCCTGCGTCGGCGGTGAAGGACAGCACTGCAACTTTGCTCGGCGGCGCGGCCTCTTCTCAGGTCAGCGACGGGCGTGCCACCGTCACGACAGATCTGCGCGCCGACACGCAGGGGTTCGTGCGTCTCCTTGTCGTCGACCACGGTCTTGATCCGGCGGGCGCGGCGCTCCTCGTACAGACCTTGATCGAGATCGAAACTTACCGCTCGCTCGCGCTGCTTGGCCTGCCGGAAGCGCTGTCACGCGGCGCGGATGTCGAACGGATCGAACGCCTGCTGCCCGCTTTGATGAAGGATGTGCAGGAGACGAACGGCGTCGCCGCCAACCAGGCGTTGCTGTCGCGGATCACCGCATTTTCGGCTGAGGTCGAGACGCTGGCGGCTTTGTCATCGTTTCGCTTCGGGGCCACTCGCGCTTATGCGCAACTGCTCGATCAACGCCTCGCGCTTCTGCGCGAGACGGCGCTACCAAACATCAGCACGCTGCAGTCATTTCTTGGGCGACGCTTCACGCCGGCGATCCGGACCTGCGAGGCAATCGAGTCGCGTTTGATGGCGTTGTCCGCGAAGATCGCCCGCATCACGGACCTGCTGAGGACCCGCGTGGAGGTTGATCTCGAAGCGCAAAATTCCAAACAACTTGCGCAGATGTCGGACCAGATGCGGCTACAAATTCGATTGCAGCAGACGGTCGAAGGCCTCTCTGTTGCAGCGATCAGCTATTACGTTGCCGGCCTTACGCATTACATCGCGGACCCACTCGAACATGCGGGGTGGCCGATCAAATCATCGATCGCGACGGCGGTCGTTGTACCGATCGTCGCGATCGTCGTTATTCTCCTGCTGCTACGCACGCGGCGTGCACACTGACGCCTGCGCTTACTTCGGTGCTGCAGGCTGAGATGCGGCAGGCGCGGTAGCCGGTGCCGGTGTCGGCGCGGTCATTGCGGCCGGGCTTGCGACGACGGGCGTATCGCGCGTCACGTTTTCATCGATGCCCTTCTTTGCGCCGGCCGCCATTGGAGCCAGGATCATAACGGCCGCGACGATGAGCGCGCCAATATCGGAACCTTGCATTTTCGTTGATCTCCCGTTGCATAGGAGCAACGGGAGGCTTGTTGCATTGGTTCCGCGACAGCGACGACGTTAGGCGACCCTACTTGGTCTTCGTCGCCGCGAGTTGCCCGCGTATCTCGCCGCCTTTGTTCTTCTCGGTGTGGATATTGAAGTACCACTTGCCGGCCATGAGGTCGGAAGCTTGCGCGTCCGTCAAAGTCGCATTGCCGTTGAACGGGCTCTGCTTCGCTTCGACCGGCACGACGACGCCAGCATTCGCGCCGGTTTCCGCGGGTCCGTGGAAATGCGACATCGTCACGGGTCCGGAAAGTCCGGAATACGTACCCTTCCACTCAAGCTTCTTCGTCGCCGGATCGAAGGTCGCGTCGATGACGCCGTTGCCGCCGGACGCGTTCGGCGGCACTTCCGCCTGCGCTGTCATCGGCGCCTTGAACATCGCCGGTTCGGCGAATGCCGATCCAGCGACCACGAGGGCAAAGGTCGCGATCCCGCCGGCAATAATCGTCTTCATGCGTTCTCCCACATGTTCCGCCGGCAGCATTCGCCGCAGCATAGTGCAAGATAGCACACACGCTGCTCACGACGAGATGCGGCGTCACGATTCATCTCATGCCTTCATGCTCTAGCTTTTGGCGCGGTTCGTGAAACGCGCATTGCCGAGCCCGGTCCCGATCGTCATCACACCCCAACGCGCCACATCCGTCATGAACGGAATCTCGCTCAAGCCTTGAACGACGGCATCGTTATGCATCAGCACGGCGGGCCGGTGATCGTTGATGTCGGGCAGCTCCTGCGAAAGAATTTTCGGCAGATTGAAATCGGCGTCTTCCCAATTGCCGCCCGGCAGGTTCTGCCCACCTTTGGCGATCGAGCCATCTTCGCGGATGAGGCCGGGACAACCGATGCCGATGAAGGGCGCAAGATGCAGGTCCTTCTTGCCGGCCTGCTTGATCATGTCGCGCACCATTTCGATCATCGTTTCGACCGCTTTGGCGCGATCGGGCGTCTCGTCGGCATGACGCCACAGTTCCGAGGCGACCACCTCGCATTTCGAAAGGTCAGAGGCTTTCTTCAGGTTCAGCTGCACGATGCCGAGCCGGATGTTCGAGCCGCCGATGTCGATGGCGATAATGCTGTCGTGCCCGGAGAAAATCCACGACGGTGCAAGATGCACGCAACCGATCAAGCCGGCCTCGTCGGGGTCGTAGCGCACCGGCACGAGATTGATGGGGTAGTCGGGCTTCAGCAGAACTGCGGTGCGGCCGATCGCAAGCTCGCCAATGCGGCTGCGCCGCAATCCGCCGCCCACGACGATGCGTTCCGTCTCTGCCCAATCCTTCGACGAAAGGAAACGGCGTACCACGGTCGCGAATTCTTGCGCGAACTCCTCGATCGTGCCGAGCACGATGCCGGCCGCTTCCGGATCGCCTTCCATGATCGCACGATCAAGCTTCTTTTTGCTGATCTCGGTGCTTGGCGTGTCGCCGATCGGGTCTTCGTCGACGCGTCGCACGCGGCTGCGTTCGTCCTCGAGGATCGCGCGGAACGCGCGGCCGCTGGCGCGATCGCCGATGAAGCCCTCGCCGTCCTGCAATTCGGCGTTGTAGGCGTCGATATGCACCGAGGTGAGGGAGCCGGACCCGTGCCCCGCCAGCCCCGTTGCCTTGTCGTCTCGCGTGTCCGTCATGGCGTCCCGCTCCCTGCAGGCTTCTGTCAATGCGCCTCACATAGCGCAGTCGTGACCGGGAACAGCCGTGCAGCGCGTCACGCGCCGCGCTATCCTGATGGTCGCGAGGCGCGGAGGGGACGATGAGCGGCGAAACGGAGCGGGGATTGTCCGGCGGGCGGACCGCGGCGCTTGTGGCGCTGCAATTCTCCTTCGCGCTCACTTGGGCGATTTATGTCATCTACCTGCCGCGTCTCTTCGCGCAGGTCGGCCTTCCGCGAGAATATCTACTGCCGCTGCTGATGGCCGACCAGATCGTCTTTGCCGTCACCGATCTGCTCGTCGGCGTGCAGGCCGACCGCATGCGCGCGCGGCTTCGGCGCTTCGGCGGCCCGATCGTCCTCGCCGTCGTCGTCACCTGCGCCGCTTTTGTCGCCATGCCCTGGGTCGCGCCGTTGCGCAGCGTGCCGGCGATGCTGACTCTTGTCGCTATCTGGGCGTTGGCTTCCGCCGCCGTGCGAGTGCCGCCGATCCTGCTCCTGCGCCGGCATGTTCCGACGTCCGGCCGCACGTGGGTCGCGGGCTCCATCGCGATCGGCATCGGTCTCGCGGCGATGGGTGCGCCGATGCTCGGTGTCTTGTTGCGCGACACCGACCCACGTCTACCGTTCATAATTTCGAGCGTAATGCTGCTTGCCGCGACACTTGTGCTCGTCGTTCTGGAGCGCGGTGACGTTGCGCCGACCGTGGCATCCGAAGCGCCGCCGGACCGCCTCGCCGGCCGGCCGCGCAATGTCGGGCTGTTTCTCGCCGCACTCGTCGTGCTGGCCTTCGGCTTCCAGCTTCACACAACGCTGGCGAGCCCGAAGCTGCTCGCGCCGTTCACGTCCATCCTGCAACTGCCGGTGCTGCTGTCGCTGTTCTGGGTCGGCTTCACCTTCGCGGTCGTACCGGCGACATGGCTCGTGAAGCGTTTCGGTGGCGTGCGCGTCACGATGGCAGCCGCGCTTGTTGGCGGCATTGCCATCGCGATCACGCTTGCGGGTGCCGGCTTCGTGCCGACAGTTGCCGCGCAATGCGTGGCAGGCGCGGCATGGAGCACGGTGGTGACGGGCGCCTTTGCGTCGTCGTTGACGCTCGGCGGCGCGGCGCAGGCGGGCAGGATGCTCGGCGCGACTTTTGCCGCCTTCGCCGTCGCGACATTCGGCCGAATGGCGGTGACGGCGACGCATCTCGCGGCCGATCCCGCGATCGTGTGGTCACCGCCGATCATCTGGATCGCGGCCGGCGTCGCGTTGGCGGCGCTTGGCGCAGCACTCAGGCTGCGCTGGACTTAGTGGCGGAAAGTCAGCTCCCCGACGCGACCAGTTTCGGTTCCGGCCGGTAGAGGTCCGGGAATGTCGCCTTCAGCGCCTGCAGCTTCGGCAGATCGTTGAACACGATGTAGGGCTGCGACGGATGTCGCACGAGATAGTCCTGATGGTAGGCCTCGGCGGGATAGAACGCCTGCTTCGGCTCGATCTTTGTCGCGATCTTCGCGCTGTAGGCTTTTGCCGTGTCGAGTTGCGCGATGTAGGTCGTCGCGAGATCGGCCTGCGCGGCGTCGGCGGGGAAGACGCTCGAGCGGTACTGCGTGCCGGTGTCCGGACCCTGCCGGTCGACTTCAGTCGGATCGTGCGCGACCGAGAAGAAGACGCGCAGTAGAGTACCGGCGCTGACCACGGACGGATCGTAGGTGATCTCGACCGCTTCGGCGTGGCCGGTGTTCCCCCCGCTGACAGCGTTGTAATTGGCCGCCCTGGCGCTCCCGCCGGCATAACCGGACACGGCGGACGTCACGCCCTTCACATGCTGGAAGACGGCCTGCACGCCCCAAAAACATCCGCCGGCGACGACGAGTTTTTGCGGGCCTTGCACCTTCAAATCGGAGGCTGGCGGCGGGATGACGACCGCCGTCTCGGCCGAGCGCGCGGACTGTCCGAGCAACGCGGCAGGCACGGCAAGGACGCCAGTGACGAGAAGAACAGGCAGAATGCGCGATGTCATCGGGATGTCCTCGTGGCGATGCGGTCGGTCTCCGACACCTTACGACAGGATCGGGATGGCAGTTTCGCGGCACACGCCTTTGTGAGGCGGCGCGTCAGTCGTGACCGTTCGGCGCGACAAGGATCTTGCCGTGATGGCCGGGGCTTTGCGCATGTCGCAGCGCGTTTGCAATGTCCTCGATCGGATAGATGCGATCCACCGGCGCCGAAATCTCGCCGCGAAGAATCTCCTGTGCGAGGTCGGCGTAGAGCGCGCGGATCGCGTCCGGTGTCCGCCGTGCGAGAAAGCGCCCAAGCATGAAACCGGTGAGCGTGACGCCGCGATAGACGAGATCGCTCGTCGGCACATGCACAGCATCGCCGCTCATCGCACCGTAGACGCATACATGGCCGCTGTCCGACACGCAGGCGGCGATGCGCGCCGTCGCATCACCGGCGATGGCATCGAGGCCGAGTACGATCGGCGCGCCACCCGTCGCGCGGGTGGCTTGTTCCGCGAGATCGCTGCCGTCCATCAGGCAGGCATCCGCACCGAATGCGGAAAGTTCGTCGAAGACATCGTTGCGCCGCACGACGTTCAGTGTGCGCAGGCCGCGGGCTTTCGCAAAGCGGATGACCAACCGCCCGACGGCGGAATTGCCGACATTCTGGATGACCCAGTCGCCTCGTTTGAGCGCCGCGATATCGGACAGTAGCAGCGACGCCGTCGGCGGATTGATGCGCAACATTGCCGCTTGCTGCAGCTTTATTCCGGCAGGCAGCCCGATGACTTCGCTCGCCGGGACGCAACGCTGCGAAGCCCAGTTCTCGCGTTGCAGATTGATGACGAGATCGCCTGGCGCGATGCCGATCACGCCCGAACCGACGGCGCGCACGCGCCCGACGCATTCCGCGCCAGGTGTCGCCGGCAGCGGCGGCTTCAGCCGATAGGAGCCACGACAAAATGCGTAATCGGCGGGATTGAGCGGAAACAGCAGGACATCGAACAACACTTCGCCCGCGCCGGGCGGCGGGAGGTCCGGCCGCTCCACGACGTCGGCGACATCTTCTGGCGCTCCCCAGCGCGAAATCTCGATGCGTTTCATACCTGCTCTCAATAGCCGCGCGCGCGGTCGACGAGACCGGTAAGCGGCGTGCCGGCGCGAAAGGCGCAGACACCGGCGACGGCGATGGCAGCCGCGCTTTCCGGTGCGCTGTAGGCCGCAACATGCGGAAACACGCTCATCTTGGGATGCTGCCAGAACGGATGGTTTTTCGGCAGCGGCTCGGTGCGGAACACATCGAGGATCGCGTGTCCGATCTGCCCGCTGTCGAGCGCGTCGATCAGGTCCACCTCGACGAGATGGCTTCCGCGCGCGACATTCACGATAGAGGCACCGCGCGGCAGTCGCGCGAAAAACGTGCGATCGAGAATATCCGTCGTCTGCGGCGTCAGCGGCAGCAGATTGACGACAATATCGGTGCGCGCGAGCAGCGCTTGCAAACCATCGTCACCATGAAAGCAGCGCACATCGGGAATGTTGTGTGGCCGAAAACTCCAGCCGCCAACATCGAACCCGAGCGCGCCGAGCGCCTTCGCGCAGGCCCGCCCAAGTTCGCCGAGCCCGAGAAACCCGACGCGCCGATCACGCGCGAGCGGCTGCGAAAATTGCGTCCATTCTCCGCGTGCTTGTTCGTGCGCATAGGCTGCCGATTGTCGATGGAGCGCCATGACATGCGCCACGACGCCCTCGATCATCGCCTGCGTGAGATCGGGATCGACGAGGCGCGCGATCGTAACGTCCTTCGGGAGATCGGGATCGGCGAGCATGCGTTCGACACCGGCCCACACGCTCTGCACGAAGCGCAGGTTCGGATATTTTGCCAACGCGCCCGGCGGCGGATTCGCGACGATCGCGATATCGATGTCCGCTGGCTCGTGCGCGTCTCCCGGCAGGACGAGTTGCTCGCTCTGTCGCAGATGCGCTTCGAGATGCGCACGCCACTCCGCGTATTTCTTCTCGTTCAGCGAGCCAAGAAACAGTATCACTGAATCAGCGCGCCGTTGCTTCCATGCAGGTCGTGCCGTCGGCATTCTGCGTCCAGCAACGCAGGCTTCCGTCGGCGTTGCGCACGGCATGAACATGAAACGGTTTCGGCGCGATCAGCGGCGACAGGCCGCGATAATCGAACTGTTTTGGCGTCTTGCCGTCGATCGCCGTCGCAATATTGAAAAGCAGCGCGCCTTGCAGCGGCCCGTGGACGACGAGGCCCGCATAACCTTCGGTGTCGGTCACATAGGGCAGGTCGTAGTGAATGCGGTGCCCGTTGAACATCAGCGCTGAATAGCGGAACAGCATCACCTCGTTCGGCTCGACGGTCCAGGTGAGGTCGGTCTTCACGGGTGCGCTTGGCGTCGCTGCTTTCGCCGCCGGCTTTGCACCGCCGCTCTCCGCTTCGCGATAAACGATGTCGTGGCGCTCCTTCAGCGCAAGAGCGCCCCCAGCGAAGTATTCGTGCCGCACCGTGACGAAACAGAGCGTCCCGGTACGGCCGACCTTCATCATCACATCGTCGATGCGCGACACGCGCCTCACGGTGTCGCCGACGCGCAGGTGGCCGAGCGTCTCGACCGCGCCGCCGGCCCACATGCGTCGCGGCAGCGGCACCGGCGGCAGAAACCCACCGCGCTTGATATGGCCGTCGTTCGCGAGTGCCGAGGCCGGTTCCAGCGGTGGCGCGAGTACCCATTGCAGCATCAGCGGCGCGCTATCCGTGGCAACCTCGGCGAGGTTGGGCGCGAAGGTCACGGAATATTCGCGGGCAAGGCGCGGCGTCACGATGTCTTCGGCCTCCTCTGTGCGGCCAATCCATGTGCGCAGATGGTCGATGTCGATCGATGGGCTGTCCGCCACAGCAAGTGACGTCATGAAAACCTCCCGGTTCTTATTTTTCGATGCGGGCGAGCGCGCGTTTCAGCGCGCGTAGCGTCTCCGCACTGACATGGTGCTCGATGCCTTCCGCGTCGATGCGCGCGGTCTCGGCGCTGACGCCGATTGCGACAAGGAAGGCTTCGACGACCTGATGCCGCGCACGGCTCTGGCGCGCGACGCGATGTCCGGCCTCGGTCAGGAATACGCCGCGATAGGGTTTGCGCGTCACAAGGCCGTCGGCGCAGAGGCGCGCGAGCATCTTTGCGACGGTGGGCTGCGCGACGCCGAGCCGCGCGGCGACATCGACCTGGCGCGCCTCGTTGCCATCCTCGATCAGGTCGGCAATCAGCTCGACATAGTCCTCGACTAACGCGCCGCGTCGGGCTTCGCGGGTGGCGCGAAAGCCCTCGGAATGCCGCACCGCATCTGGCAGGCCGGCCTCCCTTCCCGCCGCTCGTTTCGCACCCGCCATCGCCACTCCCATCGCGGCGCGGTGTCTAGCACGGTGCAGGCCCGCGCCCAACGACGATTGCCTACGCTCGCAATCATTTCAGCACAGGCAACAGAAAATAGCCTGTTGCATAATGTTTTCGACTATCGCACCTTCCAGAATGCTCATGGACGAACGGCCCTCTCTCGTTGCCGCCGCGGTCGCTGCCCGCACGTCGGAAAACGACGCCCGCACCAGTCTCTCGGAAGTTCATCGCACCATCCGCGTGCCGGAAGGCGGCCGCTGGCTCACGAAGTTTCTGGCCTTCGCCGGCCCCGGCTACATGGTGTCGGTCGGCTATATGGACCCCGGCAACTGGGCGACCGATCTCGCGGGCGGGTCGCAGTTCGGCTACACGCTGCTGTCCGTCATCCTCATCTCGAACATCATGGCGGTGGTGCTACAGGCGCTCTCCGCGCGTCTCGGCATTGTCACCGGCCGCGATCTCGCACAGCTCTGCCGCGACGAGTTTCCTCGCCCCGTCGCCTTCACACTCTGGATCGCCTGCGAGCTCGCGATCATCGCCTGCGATCTCGCCGAAGTCATCGGCACCGCGATTGCGCTGAAACTGCTGTTCGGCATTCCGCTGACAGTTGGCGCCCTGATCACGGCGCTCGACGCGTTCCTGATCCTCGTGCTGATGAATCGCGGCTTCCGCTTCCTCGAGGCTTTTGTTGGCGCGCTGCTGCTTGTCATCGCGCTCTGCTTCCTCGTGCAGATCGTCGCCGCCGCGCCGCCAGTCGCCGCGGTGCTCGCCGGCTTCATCCCGTCGCCGGAAATCGTCACGAACAAGAGCATGCTCTACATCGCGATCGGGATCATCGGCGCGACGGTCATGCCGCACAATCTCTACCTGCATTCGTCGATCGTGCAGACCCGGGCTTTTGCCGAGAACGACGTCGGCCGCCGTGAGGCGATCCGCTGGTCGACGGTGGATTTGACGATTGCACTCAGTCTCGCGCTGCTCGTCAATGCGTCCATCCTGATCCTTGCCGCGGCAGTCTTTCACGCAAATGGCCGCACCGAAGTGGCGGAGATCGAACAGGCCTATGAGCTGCTGACGCCATTGCTTGGGCTCGGCATTGCTTCGACGCTCTTTGCGGTGGCGCTGCTTGCCTCCGGCCTCAACTCAACGGTCACCGCGACGCTCGCCGGTCAGATCGTGATGGAAGGCTTCCTGCGCCTTCGCCTGCCGCAATGGGCGCGGCGGCTCGTCACGCGCAGCCTCGCGATCGTCCCGGTGGTAATCGTCACGGCGCTCTACGGCGACGGCGGCGCGGCAAAGCTATTGGTGTTCAGCCAGGTCGTACTGTCGATGCAACTGCCGTTCGCCGTCATCCCGCTCGTGCACTTCGTGTCGCAGCGTCGTCTGATGGGCGAGCTCGTTGCGCCGGCATGGCTCTCGACCGCGGCTTGGGTCATCGCGGTCGTGCTCGTCGTGCTCAACCTGAAGCTGCTGTTCGACAGCGCCTTCGGGTGACGTGACAGGCTGACGGGTGCGATCTATGCCAGCACTCCACGATGGAGATTGGCATGAAGATCATTCGCGCGGTCGACCGGCCGACACGAAAGGCGTCCAGCGACTATTTCACCGGCACCGTGCTTCAGGACCCGATCGTCGAAGACGATGATCGGGCAAAAGCTGCCGTCGTCAGTTTCCAGCCCGGCGCGCGCACGAATTGGCACACGCACCCGCGCGGCCAGACGCTCTACGTCGTCTCGGGTGTCGGTCGTGCGCAATTGCTCGGCAGCCCCGTCCTCGTCCTCAATGCCGGCGATACGCTGGTCATCGCGCCCGGCGAGAAACACTGGCACGGCGCTGCGCCGGATCATGCGATGACGCATATCGCCATCCACGAGGCGAAGGACGGAAAGCACATCGATTGGATGGAGCCGGTGTCCGACGCCGATTATTCGAAAGAACCCGGCAAGGCCTGATTTTGCGAAGATAAGCCCGGCGCGCGATGCGCCGGGTTATTTCACTTCAGACGATAAAGCTCTTGTCGAAGGCCGCGATGTTGTTGACGCCATCGAGCCGCACCGACTGGTCCGGCGCCGTCGCACTGGCAGCGGTGTTCCAGAAGAGATAGCCGTTCGTCGTGCCGGCGACGAAGACCGCGACATGGTCGCCGTCCGCCATCGCCGCAACGGCCGCATTGTAGGCTGTACCATAGGCATCGTTGGCGACCGTCCGCTCGGCATACTGGCCGTCGGTCAGTCGTTTCGTAATGGCATCGATGTCGATGAGGTCGCCTTCGGCCCCGCTAAAGTCCTTGATGATGTCATAGGTCGTCGCGGTCGCGCCGGCATCGCCATTCTTGAAGATGAAGCGGTCCGCGCCGCCCTGTCCGTAGAGGAAATCGCGGTCGGCGCCGCCCTCGAGGCGGTCCGCGCCGGAGCCACCATAGAGCGTATCGCTGCCGGCTAGTCCCTTGATGATATCTGCGCCTTCGCCGCCATAGATGAAATTGCCGAGCTCGTTGCCGATAAGCGAGACATTCTTGCTCGATAGCGTGTCGATGCGTTCGATGCCGTCGCCCGTCGTCCCAGTCCATCCCGCAAGCGAGATGACGCGATCGATGCCGTTGACACCGCTGTCGTGCACCTTGTCCCCGGTGCCGACATAGTAGGTGTCGGCGTCTTCGCCGCCATCCATGTCGTCGACACCGAGCCCACCTGTCAGGATGTCGTTGCCGGCCCCGCCGCGCAACGTGTCGTCACCCGCGCCGCCGATGAGCCGATCGTTGCCGTCGTTGCCGAGCAGGACGTTCTTGCCGTCGTTGCCGTTGATCGTGTTGTTGAGGCTGTTGCCGGTGCCGTTGAGATTGTCCGTGCCGGTAAGCGTCAGGTTCTCAATATAGTCGCCGAGCGTGTAATTGATCGACGAGATCACCTTGTCGATTGCGAGGTCGTCGACATCGCCGGTCAGCGGTGCAACCTCGATGACCTGATCGCCGCTGTTATCGACGTAATAGGTATCGGCGCCATTGCCGCCATACATCGTGTCCGCGCCGATGCCGCCGTCGAGCGTGTCCGCGCCGATGCCGCCATTCAGGTAATCGTTTCCGCCCAGACCGTCGAGGCGATCGTTGCCGTTATTTCCAACGAGGTTGTTCGCGTTACCGTTTCCGGAGAGCCGGTCGTTGCCGGATCCGGAAACCAGATTATCGATGCCGACCAGCGTGTCGCTGCCGAAGCCTGCCGTGGCTTGCGGCCCCGTCTTTGCGAGATCGATGACCATGCTGCGCGTGTTGGCGCTGTAGTCGACCAATGCGTTCGCACCGATCGCGGTCAGTTTGTCGTTGCCCGCGTCGGCGATAAAATTCACAACGCCGTTGGTGACAGTCAGAACGTTGTTGAGATTGTTGCCGTGGACAATCCATTGCGCTGAGCCGACGGCGCTGAATGTCGTGATGCCAGCGCCCAACGTAAATTCGGCGAATAAGGCGCTGACGCTGCGGACCGTGAGGTTCTCGACATCGATCTCGGCCGAGATGGCGCTGAAAAATGTGGCTTCCTGCACGATCTCGTTGCCGGACGCGGCAGCAGCGACCGCGTCGTTGAAGTTCGCGTAATTGCCGAGCAACGTCTCTTCGGCGGGACTATCGAAGAGGTTGTAGCCCGGTGCGCGCAGCACGACATTGTCGAGGCCACCATCTTCGTCCCCGGTTTTGTACTCGGCACGGATCTGAAGCGATGTCAGCGACCCCAGGACGTCCAGAATTTGCGAGCTGGTGGCGGCGGGGCCGCTCAGCGTGCCGACTTTCCAGCCGGCCGTTTCGTCGAGCTTTGCGGAGAAATGCGTCCAGTCCGTTCCGGGCTGTCCGCGCGCGATGACGAGCGTCAATCCATCGCCGGTCAGCTTAATGTCGGGCGCAGTGAAATCGGCTGCCGAATTCTTTATGTCGTAGGAGAGCGTGCCGCCGTAAAAATAAAATTTGTCGCCGAGATAAGTGCTGGCCGCGGTCCAGTAGGCGTAATCGCCGGCGGGATCATCGACCCAATGGGCAAAGCCACCGGGATTGCCGCCTGCAGGACGCCAGTCGGTCGTCGCTGCCCCCGAAATTGACCAACCATCCAGTCCGTCATCGAATGTCGTGACGATCGGCGCAGCCATGCGAATATCCCTCGAACAACGCGGGAACAACTCGCATCAAAAGCCTCCCGACCACCGACCTATAAGCGGCGGCCGAAAGGTTAACAACCGTGATTCGGCAGGGATTTCGCGATGTTAGCGGCCTGTGGCCGGGTGGTCAGAGCCCGAACAGACTGCCCAGGCTCGCGACCTTCTTCACGGCGTTCTTGCTTGCCGTCCAAGCGATGTCGGCCGGCTTCAAGAGATCGGCGCCGGTCGGCACGTAGCGGCGCACGCGCGACGAGCCCGGAATTTCGACGCCAGCGACCTTCCAGTTGCCGTCAACAACCGCGGAAGACGCAACGGTCGTCGCGGCCGGACCTTCCGGCGCAATCGTCGGCGGCGTCGTGCCGATCGCAAGCGGGCGGCGCGGCGGCAGCACGGCGGCAGTCTGTTTCGAGGGCGCTGTACGCGCGACGACAGGCGCAGGCAGCACTGGCGCTGCGGTCGGCGTGAAGCTCGCGATGCTGGCGCGGGCCGCCTGCTGTTGCGGGTCGAACTGCAGCACCGTCGTCTGGATGGCGCCATCCGCGACGCGACGCAGCGACTTGCCCGTGTCGCTGACCTGCGGCGCGACCGGCGGCGCCGGTGTATGCCCGATAGCGAAGAGAGCGGCGACCACGGCTGCCGCGAACACCGACACGCCAAGCTGCACGCCGAGCCAACGCCCGACGTTCGACAACCCCCGCCCTGCCGTTGCCCCAACCGCTGTCATGATTCTTGGTCCCGCATCCACACTTACTCAAGCAACCGTTTGGGGCGGCTTTGCGGCTGCGCCCGCGCCGGCGCGGTCGGGATAGGAGCGACCCATGCCCGCGCGGACATCGCTCTGGATGCCATATTGCGGGAAGGGATAGCGAAAGCCGTTCTTCGCCAGGGCCTTCATGCCGGTGATGGCCTTCGCGAGATCGTCAGGCGGCAGCGCCATCAACATCTCGTCGTCTTCCACGCCGCCGTAACGACGTTCCGCAAAACAGGGAATGGAAAGCGACGGCTCGCGCTTCGTCAGCGCGCGGCCCCACGAATCGGCGCAGGCGCTTTCGCCGACGACCGACCAGTCGAAGCGCTTGTAGCCCGCCCATTGCAGCCCGTTGATGAAGTAGATCATTGCGCCGGGCGTCGCATAGAACAGCACGATGTCCGGCGGCACGAGCCGTCCGGACGAGATCGGCGACACCGCCAGCGCTTCGTAGCGGCCGTCCGGCACGCAATGCATCGCGGCCTGATGCGCGGCGGCATCCGGCTCAGTCTCGAACCACACGCCCGTCATGTGCCGGCCGGATTGCCACGACGCATCCTTGGCGCCGCCGAGTCCGACGACAGCGCGGCATTGCGCACCGACAAGATCGTCGGCCGTGACGCCGACCGTCCAGCCGAGTCGCGCCGCCTGCGCCACGATCTGATCGAGCGCATGCACCGAGGTTGGTCGCCGCACCTTCGGGATCGCTTCCATCTCGGCGCGGCGCTCGAACAGCTTCATGCCGAAGGGGCCAGTACGAAGTTTCAGCAGGCGCTCGAGCTCTACGCCAAGCGCGGGGAGATCGAGGGCGGTCGGATCGTCGCTCATGTCGAAAACTTTCCCTCGCGGAATGAAAGTGCGTGACGGCGGGCTCGGCCCTTGTGATAGGACGAATCCAAGGCGAACGACACGCGCTGGCGCGTGTCCCGACCGCGTGGATCCGCGCGGTCGAAAAGGACTCGCGCCAGATCGATGCATTTGAGCATGTCGATGTCGCCGAACCGGCTCCACATCGCTGGCGATGTTTCGCAACAGCGACATCGCGGCGGGACATGCTTTAAGAGGGACATGATGGCCAGCACCCAGCCACCGGCCGGCGAGGACCCCCTCGTCCAGAATTTTCGTCTCGCGATGCGGCGCACCGCGGCGGCCGTCGCCGTCGTCACGACGCGCCGCGGTGGACTACCGTCGGGTCTCACCGTGTCGAGCTTCGTATCGGTGTCTTTCGCGCCGCCATCGATCCTCGTCTGCCTCAATGGTGAGAGCGCGACGCTCGACGCCATCCGCGAAAGCGGCGTAATGGCCGTCAACATTCTTGCAGAAAACCAGATCGACATCGCGGAAGTGTTTGCCGGCGCGCAGCGTGGCGAGGCGCGTTTCGATCATGGCGAATGGATGGACGGCGTCACCGGCTCGCCGGTGCTGAAGGACGCAATCGCCGCCTTCGATTGCCGGCTCGCGAAGACCTTCGAGTTCGGCACCCATCACATCGTCATCGGGGAGTTGGTCGCCGTCGAAGTCGGCGAGGCGAAGCCGCTGCTCTATCACGCGCGGACCTACGGGCGGTTTGGCGAATAGGCAGCAAGGCTGTTGTTCTCGTAAGCATTACGTAGAGCCGCAAGAAGCCCGTGGTGCGATATCACGCCACTGGGAACGGCCGTTGCCATGCAAAAATACTACGTGCTACTTACGATTCATGTTGGCCGGGAAGCGCGATCCCATTGATTCGAAAGTTGGGCGCGCCGGCGAACTGCGTCGCGGTCTTTTTCGGCTCGTGCGTCGGTTGCGCGCCGAGCGCGGACCGACGGCTTTGTCACCGGCGCGCACCGTCGTCTTGTTCCATCTCTTCCGCGAAGGCCCGACGACGCCGGGCGATCTTGCGGCAACGGAATTTCATCAGCCGCAATCGCTGACGCGTGTCATCGCTGATCTCGTGCGCGCCGGTCTCGTCTCGAAGACGCGCAGCGACACTGACAAGCGCCAATATGTTCTCGATTTGACGCCGGCCGGCCGCGCGACATTGGAACGCGAAATGGCGCGCCGCGATGCGTGGCTTGCAAAGGCGATGGAAAGCCTGAGCGAGACCGAGCGAGAAGTTCTGCATCTGTCGGCCGGCTTGCTCGCCCGTCTCGCCGAGCACGATGCGCCCGCCACATCGCGCGCGAAGAACGGCGCGCGTGCGTTGGCCGCTGCGGCGGCGCTGTCCACGACATTGCTGTCGGGCTGCGTGCTCGATTGGGAGAAGCCCGGCTTCGATGTACCGATCGCGCCGCGCTACCGCGAAGCGAAAACGACCGAGGCACCGCGCGTCAGCGATCGGTGGGCCGCGACATTCGGCTCGCGCGAGTTGGCCGATCTCTCCGACACCGCGCTCGCCGACAATCTCGACATCGTCGCTGCGGTGGCACGCATCGCGCAGGCGGATGCGCAGGCCCGCGTCAACAGTGCGGCGCTGTCGCCGCAACTAAGCCTGTCCGGCGTGCAGTCTCGCACCAAGACGCCGGGAACCGCGGCCGCACTCACAGGGCCGTTCCGCGAGTCGCGGCGCTTTTTCACCGATATCGGACTGAATGCTTCCTACACCGCCGATTTCTTCGGCCGCTACACCAGCGCATCCTCCGCTGCGCGACTGACGGCAGAAGCGACGCGGTTCGACCGCGCGACGGTGGCGCTTTCGACCGTCGCGACATTGGTCAACACTTATTTCCAGCTACTCGGCGCGCAGGACCGTCTTCGCATCTCGCGCGACAATGTCCGCATCGCGCAGGAAGTGCTCGACGCGATCCTCAAGCGCGTGCAAGTCGGCACGGCGACCGCACTCGATCAGGCGCAGCAGGAAACGATCGTCGCGACGCAGCGCGCGCAAATTCCGCCGCTGGAGCGCACCGTCGAACAATCGCGCAATCTCGTCGCCGTCATCGTCGGCCGCACGCCCGAAGACATCGTCATCAAGGGTGGCAGCCTCGACCGGTTGCGCGTCCCGAAAATTCAGGCGGGGCTGCCGTCGCAATTGCTGCTGCGACGGCCCGATGTCGCGTCGGCGCAATGGCTGGTGCTGTCTCAGGAATTATCTGTCGAGTCGGCACGCGCGGCCTTCTTTCCGCAGATCAGCCTAACGGGCTCGCTGTCGGTGCAGAGCATCGTGTTGAAAAACCTGCTGCGCCCGGAAGCGATCGCCTACGATGTCGCTGCGCAGCTTCTGCAGCCAATTCTCGATGGCAATCTCATTCAGGGCCAATACGAGTTGCAGAAGGGCGTCTATGCCGAGCGCATCGCCACCTATCACAAGCAGATCCTCACCGCATTCAGCGATGTCGAGAATGCGCTTGTCGCGGTGGCGCGCACGACCGAACACGAACGCCTGCAGGGCCTTGCGGTCGCCGCCGCGCAACGCGCGCTCGACGTCAGCCTGCGGCGTTTGCAGGAGGGCACGATCGACATCGTGACATTGTCGACGGTGCAGACGCAGCTTTTCTCGAACCTCGATCTGCTTTCGCAGATCAGGCTCACGCGCTTTCTGGCTTACGGCGAGTTCTATCAGGCGCTCGGTGGCGGGTGGGACGACGTGAAGCGCGAGCTCGACATGCTTGACGAGGCGCGTGCCTTTGTCACGGGCTTGGGGCCGTGGCCATGATCGCTCTGCACATGAGCATCCCGACATGAAGCGTCTTGCACTCTTCGCTGCGGCGCTCGTCGTTCTCGGCTATGTCGCCTGGCGCTTCGAATTCCTGCGTTGGCCGCCGTTTGCGCCACGCAGCACGGAGACTGCGGACGGCGGCGCACGACGTGGCCGTGGCGCCGGCGCAGGTGGCGCACGCGGTGGTTTCGATGGGCCGGTGTCCGTGACAGCCTCGGACGTGCAGACGCGCGACGTGCCAATCTCGCTCGATGCCATCGGCACTGTGCAGCCGCTGAACACTGTCACGGTGCGCACGCAGGTCGATGGACGCTTGCTAAAACTTGCCTTCACGGAAGGTCAGGACGTGAAGACGGGCGATGTGCTCGCCCTGATCGACCCGTCCATCTATCAGGCGCAATACGATGTCGCGGTCGCGAAGAAAGCGCAGGACGAAGCGACGCTCGCCAATGCACGCATCGACCTAACGCGTTACAACACGCTCGCCATTGGCAATATCGGCTCGAAGCAGCAGGCCGATACACAGAAGGCGCTGGTCGCGCAGCTCGAAGCGCAGGTGAAGGGCGATCAGGCTGCGATCGACAATGCGAAAGCGACGCTTGATTTCGCGACGATCCGCTCGCCGATCGACGGGCGCACCGGCATCCGCCTTGTCGATCCCGGCAACGTCGTCAAAGCATCCGACCAGACCGGCATCGTCGTCGTCACGCAGCTGAAGCCGATCACCGTGCTCTTCACGCTCGCGCAGCAATATCTGCGGCAGGTGACGGATGCGCAGGCGGGCGGACGCGTGCGCGCGCAGGCGCTCGGCGCCGACAATACTGGCGTCATCGACAGTGGCGAAGTGACCGTCGTCGACAATCAGGTCGATCCGACGACGGGCACCGTGAAGATCAAAGCCGTGTTTCCGAATGCCAACCTGCATCTGTGGCCGGGCCAGTTCGTCAATGTGCGTCTTGTGACCGGTCGCATCGCGAATGCGCTCGTCGTTCCGAGCGCCGCCGTGCAGCGCGGGCCGAACGGCGCCTTCGTTTATCGGCTCGACGACGACACGGCAAAACTCAACGATGTTACTGTCGGTCAGCAGAACGAACGTTTCGCCGTAGTTACGGGCGGACTGACGTCGCCTGCGAAAGTATTGACGTCGGGTTTTGCGCGGCTGACGGACAACGCGAAGGTGCGTGTGATCGCATCGCCGCCACCGACGCCTGCAAGCGCAGCATCTAGCGACGAACCGGTGATCACGCAGCCGGCTGGCGGACCGCCGCCTCCGGCCACTGCGACGGACGGCAGCGATCGACGTGGGCGCGGCGAAGGTCGCCGGCGCAGCGGCGGTGGCGGCGGGAGCGCGACGCAGTGAGCCGCGCATCGTCATGAATATTTCCGCGCCGTTCATCGCACGGCCGGTTGCAACGACGCTGCTCGCCGTCGCGGTGCTGCTCTGCGGCGTGCTCGGCTACTTCAAACTCGCGGTGTCGCCGCTGCCGCAGGTTGCCTTCCCGACCATTCAGGTCACGACACGTCTGCCAGGCGCCAATCCCGATACGATCGCTTCGCTCGTCACCGCTTCGCTGGAACGGCAGTTCGGCCAGATTCCTGCGATGACGAACATGTCGTCGCAATCGTCGTTCGGCCTGTCGCAGATCACATTACAGTTCGATCTCGACCGCGACATCGATGCGGCGGCACAGGACGTACAGTCGGCGATCAACGCGGCCGCCTCGACGTTGCCGCGTAACCTTCCCTATCCGCCAGTCTATGCGAAGGTGAACCCGGCGGACACGCCGGTCCTGACGGTGGCGTTAACGTCGAAGACCGTGCCGCTGCGAACGCTGTCGGATCTCGGCGATACATTGCTCGCGCCGCGCCTTTCCGAAGTCAGCGGCGTTGGACGCGTGTCGATCCAGGGCGGCATCAAGCCGGCGATCCGCATTCAGGCCGATCTCGCGCGGCTCGCGGCCAACCGCATCGGGCTCGACGATCTGCGAGTCGCCATCGCCGCTGCCAATGTCGCGGGCGCGAAAGGGTCGCTCGACGGCGTCGCGCAGGCCTACACGATCGACGCCAACGACCAGATTTTTGCGGCCGATACCTATCGCAACATCATTGTCGCTTATCGCAACAGCGCGCCGGTGCTGCTGCGCGACGTGGCGACGGTCGTCGAAGGACTCGAGAACGCGCGTGTCGGTGGCTGGTATCAGGGCGAGCCGGCGGTCGTCATCGACGTGCAGCGACAGCCCGCCGCCAACATCATCGGCACCGTCGATCTCATAAAACAGGAACTGCCCAAACTGCAGAAGGCGATGCCCGCGGGCGTGTCGCTCGTGCTGGTGCAGGATCGCACGACGACGATCCGCGCCTCTATCGCAGATGTGCAGATGACGCTCGTCATCGCCGGCGCACTCGTCGTGCTCGTCGTGCTGGTTTTCTTGCGTCGCGTGCGTGCGACGATCATCGCGGGCATCAGCCTGCCGCTATCGATCGTCGCGACCTTCGCGGTGATGTATCTGTGCGGCTTCTCGCTCGACAATCTCTCGTTGATGGCGCTGACCATCGGCACCGGCTTCATCGTCGATGATGCGATCGTGATGATCGAGAACATCGTTCGCAACATGGACGCCGGCAAGACGCCGCTGCAGGCCGCCTTCGACGGCGCGCGCGAGATCGGCTTCACCGTCGTCTCGCTGACGGTGTCGCTGATCGCGGTCTTCATCCCGCTGCTGTTTATGAGCGGTCTCGTTGGGCGCATGTTCCGCGAATTCGCGCTAACGCTGACGATCGCCGTTATCGTCTCTGCCGTCATCTCCTTGACGCTGACGCCAATGATGTGCGGCCGCTTTCTCCGCGCGAGCGATTCGGATGGGCACGACGAGTCCGAAGCGGATGCGCCGCGCGGACGCGTCATGCGCTTCTACGAACGCACGCTTGGCTGGGCGCTCGCGAACGAAGGACTGATGCTGCTGCTGACTCTGGGCACAGCGGTGCTGACGGTCTGGCTATACATCGTCATACCGAAAGGCTTCCTGCCGATCGGCGACAACGGCCAGCTCGATATCGTGATGGAAGCGGGACCGGACGCGTCCTTCGTCGAAATGGTGCGCCTGCAGGACGCTGTCGCCGATTCGATCCGGCGCGATGCCGACGTGACGGGCGTGACATCGGTGCTGGGCATCGGGCCGCTCAACGGCACGACGAATGTCGGGCGCATGGGGGTGACGCTGAAAGCGCCCGACGAACGTGCCTCGAACGCGGGCGTCATCGCCGAGCGGCTGCGGGATGCCGCGGCCGGTATCCCCGGCGTGACGCTTTTCGTGAAGCCCGTGCAGGACGTGCAGATCACGACGCGTCCGAGCCGCTCGCAATATCAATACACGCTGACTGGCGCGAATGACGCCGAGGTCGCGACCTGGACGCGCAAGCTGATCGACCGGCTGCGCCAGGACGGCACGGTTCGCAATCTCGCGAGCGAAACGCCAGACGGCGGTCTGCGCACCATGCTTCGCATCGATCGCGAAGCGGCAGGGCGCCTCGGCATCAGCGCACAGAACATCGACGACGCACTCAACAACGCGTTTGGACAGCGGCAGATCTCGACGATCTATGCGCAATCCAACCAATATCGCATCATTCTCGAAGCCGATCCGCGTTACCAGACCGACCCCTCGGCGCTCGATAAGCTCTATGTCGCCGGCACCGCCGGCGGTCCGCAGACGCCGCTCGCGGTGTTCACACGACGCGAACAAGTCTCCGCGCCACTCGCTGTCGCGCATCAGGACCAATTTCCAGCGGGGACGCTGTCCTTCGATCTCGCCGAAGGCGCATCCCTCGGCGATGCCGTGAAGGCGGTCACGTTGGCAGAGCGCGAGATCGGTCTCCCGGCAAGCGTCACCGGTTCGTTCAGCGCCGATGCGGCGGAATTCAACCGCGCGCTCGACAGCCAGCCGCTGCTGATCCTCGCCGCGATCGTGACGATCTATCTCGTGCTCGGCATGCTCTACGAGAGCTTCGCGCACCCCTTCACGATCCTGACGACGCTGCCGTCAGCCGGCGTCGGTGCGCTGCTCGCGCTGATGATCACCGGCCACGATCTCTCCATCGTCGCGTTGATTGGCGTCATTTTGCTCATGGGCATCGTGAAGAAGAATGCGATCATGATGATCGACTTCGCGCTCGATGCCGAGCGAAACGCCGGGCTTGAGCCACGCGAAGCGATCCTTCGCGCTGCGCTGTTGCGCTTCCGACCGATCATGATGACGACCTTGGCCGCGTTGTTCGGCGCGCTGCCGCTCGCCTTCGCGCATGGCACGGGCAGCGAGTTGCGCGTGCCGCTCGGCATCACGATCATCGGCGGCCTTGTCCTGTCGCAACTGCTGACGCTCTACACGACGCCGGTCATCTATCTCGCCGTCGAGCGCCTGCGCGTAAAACTTGGCGCGCGACGCGAGGAGCCGGTCGCCTTTGCACAACCGATCACTTCGATCGAAGCGCCGCCGCAGCGTGCCGCGGAATGAATTTCTCGGAACTCTTCATTCGCCGACCGGTGGCGACGACGCTTCTCGCGGTTGGGCTAATGCTCGCAGGCGGTGTCGCCTATCATCTGCTGCCGGTTGCGAGCCTGCCGTCGATCGACATCCCGACCATCCGCGTCAGCGCCAACCGGCCCGGCGCCGACCCCGCCACGATGGCGGCGAGCATGGCGGCGCCGTTGGAACGCCGTCTGTCCGAAATCGCGGGTGTCACCGAACTCACGTCGGCGTCGTCGCTCGGTGCAAGCACGATCACGATCCAGTTCGACATCGACCGCAAGATCGACAATGCCGCGCGCGACGTGCAGGCGGCGCTCAACGCTGCGGCGACCGATCTGCCGAGCGATCTTCCGACACTGCCGACGTTCCGGAAATCGAATCCCGGTGCAGCGCCGATACTGATCCTCGCGCTCACGTCCGACAATGTGCCGGCGAGCGCGATCTACGATGCCACCGATACCGTGATCGCGCAGCGGGTCAGCCAGGTGAAGGGCGTCGCGGAAGTCGTCGTCGCGGGCGCAGAGCAGCCTGCCATTCGGGTAAAGATCGACGCAGCGCGACTTGCGGCGACAGGCATCAGCATCGACGCGGTCGTCAACGCTGTCGTCAACAACAATGCCTTGTCGCCCGTCGGCAGCTGGGACGGGGAGCGCCAGACCGGCACCTATGCCACGAACGACCAGCTTATAACGCCCGAGGATTTCAAGAGCATCGTCGTACCGACGACGGGCGGGCCGATACGATTGACCGACGTTGCGACGATCGAGCGAGGCGTGCGCAACAGCCGCGCCGCGGGCTGGTTCAATCGCAAGCCGTCCGTGCTGCTCATCGTCACCAAGCAGCCGGACGCCAACGTCATCGACACGGTCGACCGCGTAAAGGAGACGATCCCGCAACTGCAAAGTCTCATTCCGGCCGGCATCGATATCAATGTTCTCACGGATCGCACCGTCACGATCCGGGCGAGCGTTGCGGAAATCCAGCGCACGCTGCTGATCTCCATCGCGCTCGTGATGGCGGTCGTCTTCGTCTTCCTGCGCCGCGGCGCCCCGACGCTGGCCGCGGGCGTCACCGTGCCCCTTTCGCTCGCGGGCACATTCGCGCTGATGTGGGCCGCCGGCTTCTCGCTCGACAATCTCAGCCTGATGGCGATCACCATCTCGGTCGGCTTCGTCATCGACGACGCCATCGTGATGATCGAGAACATCCACCGCTTGATCGAGCAGGGGCGTGGGCCGCTCGATGCCGCCATCGAAGGCGCAAGGCAGATCGGCTTCACGGTGTTGTCGATCTCATTGTCGCTTGTCGCGGCCTTCATTCCGTCTGATCTTCCTGAGTGGCGTCGCCGGCCGGCTGTTTCGCGAATTCTCGCTGACGCTCGTCTTCGCGATCGCGGTCTCGACGCTCGTCTCGCTCACCGTCACGCCCGCTGATCTGCGGCCATTTCATGCGCCCGGATCGCGATCGGCCGCAGCGCCGCTTCGACCGCATCGTCGAGGGCGCGCTGTCGGGGATCGTCGGCCGCTACGATCGCAGCCTCGGCACGGTGTTGCGCCATCCCTGGATCACGCTTGTCGTCATGGCGCTGACAATTGGCCTCACCGTGCAGCTCTATCGCACGATCCCGAAGGGCTATTTCCCGCAGGACGACCAAGGCCTCATTTTTGGCTCGACCGAAGCGTCACCCGACATCTCGTTCCCTGCGATGTCGCAGCTGCAACAGCGCGCCGAGGCGGTGATCCTGTCCGATCCGGATGTCGCGAGCACGGCGTCGTTCATCGGCGGTGGCGGCGGGCCGGGCGGGGCATCACGTCAATCAGGGCCGCATGTTCATCGCGATGAAGCCGGAAGGCGAGCGCTCCGGCTCGACGCAAGAGGCCATCGGCCGGCTGCGCCGCAAGCTCGCGCAGGTCGCTGGGCATCACGGTCTACATGTTTCCCGTGCAGGACCTGCGCGGCGGCGGCCGGCAGAGCAAATCGCAATACCAGTTCACTGTGTGGGAGTTCCTCGCTCGACGAGCTCGACGCGTGGACGCCAAAGATTCTGGCCGAGGTGAAGAAACTTCCGGAGCCTCGCCGATGTCACGACCGACCGCGAGCGCGGCGGTCTCAAAGCCGCGCTGGTGATCGACCGCGATGCGGCGTCACGCCTTGGCGTCGCGATCTCAGGCCATCGACACGGCGCTCAACGACGCGTTCGGTCAGCGGCAGGCATCGATCATCCGCACGCAGCGCAACCAGTATCGCGTCGTCGTCGAAACGTCGATCGAACCGGCAGCGCGATCCAACCGACTTTTCAGGTCTCTATGTGCCGGGCGCGAATGGCGTGCAGGTGCCGCTGACCGCCGTGGCGCGCGTCGAACGCGGCGCGATGGCGCTGGTCGTGAACCATCAGGGGTCGTTTCCGTCCGCGACCGTGTCTTTCAATCTCGCACCGAACGGTACTCTAGACGCTGCGACATCGGCGATCGAAC
>CBDFFN010000017.1:0-172512 GCA_965246795.1 Beijerinckiaceae bacterium
CGAAGCCGACGAGATCGAGGATTCGGGTGCCGAAGGCGGTGCGGATTCCGAAGGCGAGGGCGAGGACGGTCAGCGCAAGCGCCGTCGGCGACGCCGTCGGCGCGGTGGCGCAGGCCGAGGCGAGCGCGAGGTTGTTGCGGCCGATGATCTGACATCGCTATCCGAACAGAAGGACGACGGTGAAGCCGCGACGTTCGACACAGCGATCGCCAGCACGGATGCGTCACCTGCAGGACGCGAAGGTTCCTGGACGCGCGAACAAAACGGCGCGCCGGTACCGTTCCGCACGTCGTCGGACACAGACGACGGTCATCCCGCGCGTTCGGTGGCACTTGATCATACCCCGCGCGAGGAGTCCGCGACGGGCGCAACGATGGAGCATTATGCAGAGGCATCGCTCCCGACGGCCGATGCGGCGCCACGCGACATGGAGCCCCTGCCCGAGCCCGAGGCCAAACCTGAAGTGAAAACCGAAGCGGCCGCGCCGATCGCAGAGACGCGTGCTCCACGCCCGCCGCGCCCTGCGGCGGAAGGCGCAATCACGGAAGCGGACCCCACGAAGCCGAAGCGCGGCGGATGGTGGTCGCGTGCGAAGGCGACACTTGCCGGGGAATGATGGTGACTGCGCGCCGTAATCCGGCGCGCAGTCCCACTCAGGCGACAGCGGCATCCTGGAGGAGATCGGTCCGCCGGTGATCGGACCCGCGATGACCGGTGCTGATCTTCACCGCTTCCTGTTCTGAATCGACGCCCTGCTCGCACAGGAAGCGACAGGCACGGACGACATTCTGCACGCGGCGGAAGCGCGTGTCGGCGATCTGCGCGACATATTCGATCTCGACATGCGAGATAGGCCCGTGCCGCCTCGATGCCGCGAGCATGCAGAATCGTGCGCAGTGTGGCGAAGGTCATAATGAGCCTTCGGTAGGGATCGATCGATCGCTGGCCGGCGGTCGCCGACAGTTCGACGGCCTTGTCCGGTGCCATCGGCGACTCGAAAAGAGCCTCGACTTCCTCCGGCTTTATTTTCTGCATCAGGCGAAAAATCGCGGTCGAGCCGGCTTCGCCGACATACTCGAATTTCCGCGCAAAGAACTCCTGATGCAGGTGGATGAACGGCAGATCGCCGTTGAGATAATCCTGCTGGATGACGAGTGCGCGGCGCGGCACGAGCGCCGGAAAAAATTCGCGGTACACGGTCTCGCTGATGCTCTCCGATTTAAGCACGTCGAGAAAGAGGATTTCGATTGGCTGCTGACGGATTGCGTGACCACTCGCATTCGTCTCCATTGCGAGTTGCGTGATGTCGCCGAGGCGAAGATCGATCGTGTCGCGATAAGGCGCGATATGATTTTCGATGAGCGGACCAAAAGAGTCCCCGGCTTTCAGATCGGCGCCGATGCCATGCCGCTTGAACGACACCGGCATCTGGGGATTCACAATGCCGAGTTCGAACGACGTGATCGGCCGTGGCCAACGCTCCAGAATCTCGGCGCGCGCAGAATTCTCCGACAAACCGGCGCCGAAACAGGCGGTCGAAGCGCCGAGGAAAATGCCGGCGTCGACGATGCGCCCGGCGCCGACGTAATAGTCCCTCGCGACATTGTAGAGAAAACGCCGCTCTCCAGTCGACATCATCGAAGGAATGGCTTCGACATACGCCGGCAACGGCCCATCGAAGGCGTCGAAGGGCGGCGCAAGATGCACGTGCTGCAACGGCTTCGCTCTCTCGAGCGGACGAGCAGGGGCGACATCGACATGGGGCGTAATCATGCGCCAACTCTACTTATCGTCTTGCGGAGGTCTACTCCGCAGAGGCGTCCGAGCGCAGCCATTTGCCGAGACGGTTAAGCGCCTCGCGCACGTCGGCCGGTGTACCAGCGTATGAAAACCGGATCGTGCGTGCGCCGCGCGCACGATCGAAGTCGAGGCCGGGCGTTGTCGCGACGCCCGCCTCGCTCAGCATCCTCGTGCAGAAGGCGAGCGAATCGTTCGTGAAGCGGCCGGCATCGGCGTAGATGTAGAACGCACCGTCCGGCGGATGAATGCCGGCAAAGCCAAGTTTTGGTAGCGCGTCGAGCAGCATCGCGCGGCTTTCAGCATAGCCCGCTTTCACGGTTTCGAGTTCGTCGCGCGCGTCGAATGCCGCTTCCGCGCCGATCTGGCTGAGATACGGCACCGAGATCGCCAGCGACTGCTGCAGGCGTTCAAGCGGACGCACGAGATTGTCGGGCACGATGAGCCAGCCAACGCGCCAGCCCGTCATGCAGTAATATTTCGAGAAAGAGTTCACGACGATCGCTTTGTCCGAGAACGACAGCGCCGTCGTCGCCGGCTCGCCGAATGTAAGGCCGTGATAGATTTCGTCGGAGACGAAGGCGATGCCAAGCGCATCGCAACGTTCGCAAATGTCTTGTAACGCCGCGCGGCCAATCATCGTGCCAGACGGGTTGGCCGGGCTCATCAGCAGAACGCCGGCAAGCGGTGCCTCGCGATGCGCCGCCTCGATCTGACCGGCGGTGACGACTAAACGCGAGCTGACATCGACCTCGATCGGCACTGCGACGCAGCCAAGCGCTTCGAGGATGTTGCGGTAGGCAGGGTAACCCGGCGCGCTGATCGCGATGCGGTCGCCGGCGTCGAACAGCGCAAGGAACGAGAGCAGAAATCCGCCCGACGAACCCGTCGTGATGACGACGCGTTCCGGGCTGACGTCGACGCCGTAGGTCTCGCCGTAGTGGCGCGCGATCCGCGCCCGCAGCGACGTTCGCCCGAGCGCTTCCGTGTAGGGCACGCGCCCGCCTTCGAGCGCCGCACGGGCCGCTTCGCGGACGGCGCGCGGTGGCGGCGCACCGGGCTCGCCAACTTCGAGATGCATGATGGAGCGGCCCTGCGCCTCCAGCTGCCCGGCCTCGCGCAGCACGTCCATCGCCATGAACGGTTCGACCTGGCTGCGGCGGGAGAAGGTTGGCGGGGACATCGGTCCTTCTATCGGCCGCCATCCTGTTTCGGCCATGTTCTTTCCGTTAAAGGCTCTTCGCTATCCTCTCAATCGCACCCGAAGTGCGGAGCGCCGCCCGATGAAATTTCGCCTGTCCGTGATGCTGATCGCGCCGCTTCTGGCGCTCGTCCTTTCCGGCGTAACTCATTCGGCGCGTGCGCAGAGCGCTGCCCCGCGAGCCGAGATCGAGAAGATCGTCCGCGAATACATCCTTGCGAATCCCGAGATCATCAAGGAAGCGATCGTTGAACTGCAGCGTCGCGAGAAAGCCGATGAATCGGCCAACCGCGACAAATTCCTCGCGGAGAATGCCGCCGCCCTGCTGCGCTCGCCCCATCAGGCGGTGATCGGCAATCCCAACGGCAAGATCACGCTTGTCGAGTTCTTCGATTACAATTGCGGCTATTGCAAAAAGGCGCTGTCCGACGTCGCGCGCCTGACAAAGGAAAATCCGGACCTTCGCGTCGTCCTAAAGAACTTCCCGGTTCTGGGCCAACCTTCGGTCGAGGCCGCGCAAATCGAGGCCGCGGTACGCAATCAGTTCTCGGGCGACAAATTCTTCGACTACCACACGCGCCTTCTCTCGACGAAGGGGCCGATCGGTCGCGTGCAGGCGCTCTCCGTCGCCAAGGACATGGGTGCGGACGTCGCGAAGCTCGAGGCCGATTCCCGCAAGCCGGACGTGATGGCAGGCCTCACGGAAACGATGGGCATTGCCGACAAGCTCGCGCTCAACGGCACGCCGTCCTGGATTCTCGGCAACGACGTGATCGTCGGCGCGGTCGGTTTCGCTGAGCTCAAGGACAAGGTCACGAACATGCAGAAATGCGGCAAGTCCGCCTGCAGCTGAGCAAGTCCCGCCTGCAGCCGAGTTGCTGCAGGCTTTATCCACGACGGCTTTGCCGGTAAGAGGATCGCCCCGGGCGCCACGCGTCCTTGTTCCCGGACGCCGATGCCAGCCATTCATGTCCTGAACGGTCCCAACCTTAATCTTCTCGGTACGCGCGAACCGCAGATATACGGTGCGACTACGCTGACCGAGATCGAGGGACGACTGCGCAAGCTCTGCGAGGGACGCAATCTGGACCTCGTCTTTCGGCAATCGAACCACGAGGGCGATCTCGTGAGCTGGATCCAGGAGGCAGGCGCAGCCGGCGCGCCGATCATTCTCAACGCCGGCGCTTTCACGCACACATCGGTGGCCCTTGCGGACGCGATCAAAGGCGCGGGCGCGACCGCCATCGAGGTCCATTTGTCGAACACGCATGCCCGCGAAGATTTTCGCCGGCATTCCTACCTGTCGCCCGTTTGCAAGGGCGTCATCCTTGGCTTCAGCGCGCGTTCCTACGAACTCGCGCTGATGGCCCTCATCGAGAACTGAGCCCGTATGGCCCGTCCCACCACCACTGTCCGCAGGCCGACGCCGCGCAAGAACATCGCGCGCAATGCCGCTGCCCGTCCAGCCGCGAAGGCTGCGGCTGCCCCGGATGCAATCGACACCCGTCTTGTGCGCGATCTCGCCACCATGCTCGGCGCCACGGACCTCACCGAGATCGAGGTCCAGAAGGGCGACCTGCGCATCCGCGTCGCGCGAGGCAGCGTTGCTGCGCCGGTCGCGGCCCCCTCCCCGGTTTCTGTCTCGGTTGCCGCGCCGGCCGCGGTGACGACCGCGCCTACGCCGCCGCCAAAACCGGCCGACCACCCCGGCGCGGTGAAGTCGCCGATGGTCGGCACGGCCTACCGTCGTCCGAGCCCCGAGGCGAAAGCCTTCATCGAAGTGGGTTCGACCGTCGCCGCCGGCGATCGCGTATTGCTGGTCGAAGCGATGAAAACCTTCAACGAAATCGTCGCGCCGCGTGCCGGCACGGTTTCCGCCGTCCTCGTCGAAGACGGGACGCCCGTCGAATTCGGGCAAGTTCTCATCGTTATCGAGTGATGTTCGACAAAATCCTCATCGCCAACCGCGGCGAAATCGCGCTCCGCATTCTTCGCGCCGCGAAAGAGCTCGGCATAGCGACGGTCGCCGTTCATTCCACGGCCGACGCCGACGCCATGCATGTGAAGCTCGCCGACGAGTCCGTCTGCATCGGGCCACCGCCCGCACGTGATTCTTATCTCAACATTCCAGCACTTCTGTCGGCCTGTGAAATCACGGGCGCAGATGCGATCCATCCCGGCTACGGATTTCTGTCGGAGAACGCCCGCTTCGCTGAAATTCTTTCCGATCACAACATCACCTTCATCGGTCCGAGCGCGGAGCACATCCGCATGATGGGCGACAAGATCGAGGCGAAGCGCACCGCGAAACGTCTCGGCATTCCTTGCGTGCCGGGGTCCGATGGCGGCGTGAGCGATATCGCCGAGGCGACGAAAATCGCGAAGAAGATTGGCTTTCCTGTTCTCGTGAAAGCTGCCGCCGGCGGTGGCGGACGCGGCATGAAGGTCGCGAAGACACAGGACGATCTCGCGAACGCCATCGCGACGGCGCAGACGGAAGCAAAGGCCGCGTTCGGCGACGATGCCGTCTATCTCGAAAAGTATCTCGAAAAGCCGCGCCATATCGAGGTGCAGATTTTCGGCGATGGACAGGGCAATGCTGTGCATTTCGGCGAGCGCGACTGTTCTCTGCAGCGCCGCCACCAAAAGGTGCTGGAGGAGAGCCCCTCGCCTGCGCTGAACGCCTCGCAACGCTCCGAGATTGGCGAAATCTGCGCAAACGCGATGCGCGAGTTACGCTACAGCGGCGCAGGCACGATCGAGTTTCTCTACGAAGACGGCGCCTTCTACTTCATCGAGATGAACACGCGCATCCAGGTTGAACATCCCGTCACGGAGATGATCACCGGCGTCGATCTCGTGGTCGAGCAGATCAAGGTCGCGGCGGGCTCACCGCTGTCGATGACGCAGGCCGAGGTCAGCTTCTTCGGTCATGCCATCGAATGCCGCATCAACGCGGAACATGCGACGACGTTTCGTCCCTCGCCGGGCCGTATCGCCTATTTCCACACGCCCGGCGGTGTCGGCGTTCGCGTCGATAGCGCCGCCTACCAAGGCTACACGATCCCGCCGAACTACGACTCTCTTGTCGGCAAGCTCATCGTGCACGGCCGCAACCGCAACGAGGCACTAATGCGTCTACGTCGTGCGATCGACGAATTCGTCGTCGATGGCGTCGACACGACGTTACCGCTGTTCCGGATGCTGCTCGCCGAACCCGACATCCAGAACGGCCAATACGACATCCACTGGCTGGAGCGATTTCTCGCGGAGCATGCGGCAAACGCAGACGCAAAGGGCTGATCGCGTGACGCGTCGTTGTCGCGAGGCACGACGCATTCCGATGATGAGCGCAGCGTCATGAACGACTGGCTGCTTCTCGGCGGCGCGGGCTTTCTGGCCGGCGCGATGAATGCTGTTGCCGGAGGCGGCTCCTTCGTATCGCTGCCCGCGATGGTCGCGGCCGGTGTGCCCTCGCTCAACGCCAATGCGTCGAGCACGCTGGCGCTGCTGCCCGGCGCATTCACGAGCGGCTTCGCCTATCGCGCGAACTTTCGCGCATTCTCCGATGTCTCGCTCACGGCGCTGTTCGTCACCAGCCTCGCGGGCGGCCTGTTCGGCGCCCTGCTTCTGATCTGGACGCCGCAGCGTGCCTTCGACCACCTGCTGCCGTGGCTGCTGTTGATCGGCTCGCTCACTTTCGCCTTTGGGCGACAAGCCGGCCGCTGGTTGCGCGCCCGCGTGCAGATTGCACCGGCCGTGAGCCTCGCGGTGCAATTCCTGCTCGGCGTCTATGGCGGGTACTTTGGCGGTGCAGTCGGCATCATGATGATGGCGGTCTGGTCGCTGCTCGGCGCGACCGACCTGCATGCGATGAACGCCTCACGCACGCTGATCGTCGGCGTCACGAACATGATCGCGGCAGCCGTCTTCGTTATCGGCAATCTCATCTGGTGGCCGCAGACGATCACGATGCTGATCGGCGCAACGGTCGGCGCCTATGGCGCGGCGGCCATCACGCGCGGTCTTGATCCGGAGAAGTTGCGCATCGTCATTTCGGTGCTGCAGTTCGCTATGACGGCACTATTTTTCTGGCGGGCGTACGCCTAGTCCAGCCCGACCGTCCGTCCCGGAAAACCACCGGCCGTGAAATATTTCGTGTCGCCGACCGTCTGGTAGCGCAGGATCGTGCGCAGGCCGTTGGTGGCCGGCTCCGAGCGCATAGTGCGGCTCTCGAAATCCGGCGTTTCACCTCCGGGGAAAGCTTCGGACAAAACGCGGCCGAGCAGCGTGCCTTTCGCGGCGAGCTCGAGCTTCAACAGATGCGCGATGGTACGACCAACGTCGGCGTTGCTGGCGGGCGCGGCATCGACGAACTCATTCTTGAACGACGGTCCGAAGGCCGCCATGAAATTTTGGGTGTCGGCGCGCGATAGCGAGCCGTGCATGCCCATGCCCTTCTTGAGGATCGTGTCGGCGACAGCGGCCGTGCACAGCACTGCTTCGTAGCAACCGGTCGAGAAGCTGCGAAAGTTGACCACGATCGCCGGGTGCGGCGTCACTGCCTTGCCGTCGAAGTTGATCGTGCTGCTCGGCAAGGTGCCGGGAATCGCGCCGAGCCGGCCATCGACGAAGAGGCCGCTCACGTAGTCCTGCGCGAGTAGGATATCGACGACCTTTCGCGCAAGCGCTGTGTCCACTTCGCCGGGGAAGTAGATCAGGTCGGAACCGCCATTGTCCGCGATGACGATCTTCGGATTCTTCGGATCGTCGCCGATCACGCCATTGCCGCGCGAATGCTGACCGCGCGTAATCGGCTTGTTGTCGAAGTCCGGATCGAAAAGCGGCATGCCGAGGCCGGTCGCGATATCGATGGCGACGAAACCGAGCGGCAATTCGCCCTTCGGCGTGTCGGCATAGGTATCCTTCGCGGCTGGGCTTGTCGTGCTCGCCTTCTCGATGGTCGAGAAGCCGTGGTCGGAGACGACGATGATGTCCGTTGTCGCCGCGAGACCCAGAGTGTTCAGCGCAGCGCGGATCGTGCCGAGATTGGCGTCCGCGTTCCGGATCGCCGCCATGCTCGTCGGACCGTTGATGCCGGGCACAAGTTCGCCGAGGCTGTCGCCCTGGTTGTGCTGCGTGCCGTCGGGATCGCGCGACCAGTACATCAGCAGGAACGGTTTTCCGTCGGCCTTGAACTTCGGCAGGATGACGTTGGTGACGGCCTCGGTCATCCAGCGCTGCTGCTCGACATTTGCGGTATTCGTCGGCGCTTTGCCGTTGTCGCCGCGGCCGGGCGTCACGGCGCCCTGCTTCGCGTTCATTCTGGTGAGACCTTCAGTCACCCAGGGCGCGAGCGGTATGCCGCGATTGGAGCCGGTCTGGTCGTCGATGATGACCGTGGACGCGCCGCTTCGCTCGGTGTGATCAAAGATCAGTGTCGGGCCGACCTTGCCGACCGCAGCTGTCGAGATGCCCTTGCGCGCCGCGGCTCGCAGGATCGTCTCTTCGTTGAGGTAATCGCCCCCGAACTCCTTGTCGATGTCACCAAGCACCGGATTGTTCTCGATGAACGGCGTAACTGTCGGAGACGCGCCCGGGATCGAGATCGGCTTGCCCGTGTAGATCGTGTTCGACCAGTCGCCGGTGTCGCCGAGATAATGTCCCGTTGCCATCGCCGACGCATTCGCCGTCGTGAAGGTCGGGAAGAGCGAGTGGCTGTTGGTAAAATCGACGCCTTCGGCGCGCAGCCGCGCCATATTGGGCGCGGTATCGGGCCGCACGATGCGGCCCCGCATACCATCGGCAACGAAAAGGATGACGTTGCGCTGCGACGGCGCGGGTGGTGCGGCTTGAGGCGTCTGCGCCCATGCGGGCGCGATGAACAGGACGGTCGCGAAGACGGAAATCGGGCGCATGGGCTCTCCTGCTCGCGAGATAGCTAGGGCGTACGACGGCCGAATGACAAGCCGTGCGCCTGCGTCGCGCAATGCTATGCTGACACCGTGACGCGCCCGCTCCAGCCCCCCGACATCACCCCGGACATTCTGCTGCGCGCTTATTCGATCGGCCTTTTTCCGATGGCCGAAAGCGCCAGCGATCCCAGCCTTTTCTGGGTCGATCCCGAAGAACGCGGCATCATTCCGCTCGACGGCCTGACTATCTCGAGCAGTCTTGCGAAAGTCGTCCGCGGCGAGCGCTACGCGGTTTCCGTCGACGAGGATTTCGCCGGCGTGCTCGAGGCCTGCGCGACGCGAGGTGGCACGGGCGGCGAGACCTGGATCAACCCGCGCATCCGAAAACTCTACGGCAAACTATTTGCGTCGGGCTTTGCGCACAGTGTTGAATGTCGGCGGGACGGACAACTTGTCGGCGGGCTCTACGGCGTGGCGCTCGGTGCGGCGTTTTTCGGCGAGAGCATGTTCCACACTGAACGCGACGCATCGAAGGTCGCGCTTGTGCATCTCGTCGCGCGCCTGAGACACAGCCATTATAGGCTGCTCGACACGCAATTCGTGACGCCGCATCTCGCTTCGCTCGGCGCTATCGCAGTCTCACGCGCAAATTATCGGCAAAAGCTCGAAGTTGCCGTCGCCGCGCAGGCCGATGCGGCTGCGTGGTCATCCGAAAGTATGAGCGGAATCGAAGCTCTGCACCGCGCCGCGGCGTGACTTCCCCACGATTTCCCCTAGCCTGCACGCGTCGCGGAAGACGGCGAACAGGCCGCGCCCACGCGCGACCACACGGAGGGAACATGAAGCACGCGACTTTGGGATTGGCCACCGCGCTCGCCGCGCTTGTCGGCTTTGCAACGACTGCATCGGCACAAAAGAGCGGGCCGGGCTACACCGCGACCGAGATTAAGATCGGCAACGTAATGCCCTACAGCGGCCCGGCCTCGGCCTATGGCACGATCGGCTCGACCGAAGCCGCCTATTTTAAGATGATCAACGACAATGGCGGCATCAACGGTCGCAAGATCAATTTCATTTCCAACGACGATGCCTACAGCCCGCCGAAAGCCGTCGAGCAGGTGCGCAAACTCGTCGAAGGGGACGAGGTCTTGCTGGTGTTCAACCCGCTCGGCACGCCGAGCAACACCGCCGTGCAGAAATATCTCAACGAGCGGAAGATTCCGCAGCTCTTCGTCGCCACCGGCGCATCGAAGTGGGACGATCCGAAGACGTTTCCGTGGACGATGGGCTGGCAGCCGTCCTATCAGGCCGAAGGTCGCATCTACGCGCAGTACATTCTGCAGAATATGCCGAACGCGAAGATCGCCATCCTCTCGCAGAACGACGATTTCGGAAAAGATTACGTCAAGGGCTTCATGGACGGGCTCGGCGGCAAGCTGAAGCCGGTCATCCAGCTCACATACGAAGTGAGCGATCCAACAATCGACTCGCAGATGCTGCGCATGAAGGATTCCGGCGCCGACGTTTTCTACAACGTGACGACACCGAAATTCGCATCGATGTCGATCAAGAAGGCGAAGGAGTCGAACTGGAACGCGACCCAGTTCCTCGTCAACGTGTCGGCTTCGATCGGCTCGGTCATCAAGCCCGCCGGCTACGAGAATGCGCAAGGAGTGCTGTCGACGGCCTATCTCAAGGACGCCGCCGACCCAGTGTGGAAAGAAGATGCCGGCTACAAGAAGTGGAATGCCTTCATCGACAAATACATTCCAGGCGCCGACAAGACGAACGGCAATTACGTTTACGGCTATTCGGTCGCACAGACGCTTGCGAAGGTGCTGCAAAGTTGCGGCGACGATCTCTCGCGAGAGAACGTCATGAAGCAGGCCGCAAGCCTGAAGGCTGTCGAACTCGACATGCTGCTGCCGGGCATCATGCTGGACACGTCCGCGACGGATTTCGCGCCGATCCAGCAGGAGCAGATGCAGCGTTTCAAGGGCGAGACGTGGGAACGGTTCGGGCCGGTTTTCAACGCGGCCGAAGGAAAGAGCTGACGCCTATCTAAGGGTACGGGCGAGGCTTGATAGGGCGTCTCGCCCGCTTCGCACGTGACCGGACTTGATTTAGGCTCGCAACATCTCGTGGGGGATTTGATGCGCACCTTCATTAGCCCGGTATCTGACCGCTGGCGTACGGGCTTGCTTGCGGCGGGCGTCGTGGTTTTTGCCTCCGCCTTACCGTCGCAAGCACAGATCAAAATCGGCGCCGGCGCGCCGATATCAGGCGTAAATGCACCCTTCGGCGCGCAGATCAAACTTGGCGTCGAACAAGCGGTTGAAGACATCAACGCCGCAGGCGGTGTCCTCGGTCAAAAGCTGACGGCGTCAATCGGCGACGATGCGTCCGATCCGAAACAGGGCGTCGCGGTCGCAAACAAGTTTGTTGCCGACGGCGTTAAGTGGGTGGTCGGACACTTCAATTCGAGTGTCTCGATCGCAGCATCCGACGTCTATACTGACGATGGTGTCTTGCAGATCACGCCAGCCTCGACGAACCCACGTCTGACGTTATTGAAAGCAAAAATGGTATTCCGCACTTGCGGACGCGACGACCAGCAAGGCGCCGTCGCCGCGAAATATTTACTGGAAAAATTCAGAGGCAAACGGATCGCATTTGTTCATGACAAATCGACGTATGGCAAAGGTCTCGTCGACGAGACGCGAAAGGCACTTAAAGCCGGAGGCGTCAGCGAACTCACCACTGAAGCGATCAACGTCGGCGAGAAGGATTTCTCATCGACGGTCTCGAAGCTGAAGGCCGTTGGCTCCGATGTCGTTTACTACGGCGGTCTCTCGACCGAAGCCGGCCTTCTGGCGCGCCAGATACGCGCACAGGGCATGTCGACGATTCTGATGAGCGGCGACGGCATCGCCGACGATAGTTTCGCGCAGATCGGTGGCACTGGCGCTGAGGGTGCGCTGATGACATATCCGCTCGATCAGCGAATGAATCCAGCCGCCACCGCACTTGTGCGCAAGCTCGACGCGAAGGGAGAATTTGCGACCACCTACGCCTTAAACGCTTACGCCGCCGTGCAGGTAATGAAACAAGCGGCCGAAGCAGCCGGCTCGACGGCGCCCGACCAGATGGCGAAAGTCATGCACGGCGGCAAGACATTCAAGACGGTCACCGGCGATATTTCCTTCGATGCCAACGGCGACATGACGCGCCCCGATTATGTCGTCTATCGCTGGCAGAAAGACGCAAGCGGCCGCATCACATACGTGCCGCCGTCGGACTACGCCGCGCAGATGACGGCTGCTGTGAGAGCTACGCCAGCGCCACCCGCGGTTGTCCCGGCGCCCGCGACTACTGTCGCAGTCCCTGCCCCACCGCCTCCGCCCGTGGTGGTCTCGCCACCGCCCATCATTGCCAAGGCCCCAGAAGTCGCACCAACACCGCCACCATTGGTGGCAGTCGCGCGATCGAGCCAGAGCCGCGTCGCGCTCGTCATCGGCAACAGTACCTATGTGAAAGCGGGACGCCTCGGCAACCCCGGCAAGGATGCCGCCGCGATGGCTGACATGTTCACGCGCGCCGGCTTCCAGACGGTGACCCTGAAGAACGATCTCGACTTCCGCGGGCTTAACCGCGCGCTCAGCGATTTCGAGATTCTTGCGCGTAACAAGGACATCGCCGTCATCTACTATGCCGGCCACGGCATCGAATTCGGTGGCCAGAATTATCTCGTGCCGACCGATGCGGCGCTGGAACGCGACGTCGACATTCCGAGCGAGGCGGTGCCGATGGAACGCGCATTGCGTGCGATCGACGGCGCGCGGCGGTTCAAGTTCCTGATCCTCGATGCCTGCCGCGACGATCCTTTCAAGGTTTCGATGGAGCGCATGGCGTCGACGCGGTCGCTCGGCGATCGCGGTCTCGCGCGCGTCGAGCCGCCGAACGTCGACATGCTGATCGCTTACGCGGCCAAGGCCGGCACGACCGCGAGCGATGGTGGCGGGCAGCAGAATTCGCCCTTCGTCGCGGCGCTGCTGAAACAGCTCTCCGTTCCATCCGTCGACGTGCAACTCGCGCTGCGGCGCGTGCGCGACGACGTGCTCGCGGCGACAGGGCGGCGGCAGGAGCCGTATTTCTACGGCTCGATGGGCGGCGATACGGTCTCGATCTTCCCCTAGCCCGGATTACGCGGCGCGTAGCAACTGCACCGTTTCACGCGCCGGCGTTTGCGTCAGCACACCGCGCGAAACCCATTGCGGGGCATAGCCGCCGAACAGTTTCGCGCCGTCGAAATCGCGAAAGCTCGAAAACGGGATCGGCTCGTCGAGCGGCGCCAAATCCAACACATGCCAGAACACGGCGGCATCGCGGTAGTCGTAACTTTCGGCGAAAGGCGGGCGCACCTTCGGATTCGGATGCATGCCGCGACGCGGGCCATGCGCGACGGCCGGTGTGATGGCGCCGAGCACCCCGGTCCAGGTAACGAAACCCGGCTTCAGCAACGAACGGAACGTCGAGCCGTCCGGGGCCGCATAGATGAAGATGCGCGTGCCGGGCGTAACAAGCAGATCGCGCTGGCCCGTGCCGAACGCCACTTCCTCGCACAGGCGCGGCTGCGAGATCGCAGAGGCCAGAACTTCAGCGGGAACAGGTGCGACGAGAACGGCTGACATGAACATTCCTCCAGATGAGAGGAGCCTGTCAGCGACGCGCGAAAGAAGCGCGAAAAGCGTCGCGCATTTTAGCGGATTGCCGGTGAACGCTACTTAACCACGTTCGTCGTCCGACGGCTCGGCATCGTCTCCCTCGACTGACGGCACGTCGTCATCCTGATGCATTTCCAGCGGCGTGAAATCTTCGGACGCCTCGGCTTCCAACGGCTCTTCGTCGTCTTTCAAAGCCTCGTTGTCATCGGGCAGCGGCACGCCAAAACCTTTCGGTAGACGGCCATCGAAAAGGCCCGCGCCCTTGAGCTCGTCGAGCCCCGGCAGATCGCCGACCTGCTCCAGCCCGAAGTGGATGAGGAACTGGTCGGTCGTACCATAAGTGATCGGACGACCCGGCGCCTTGCGACGGCCGCGCAGACGCACCCAGCCGGTCTCCAACAGCACGTCGAGCGTGCCCTTTGAGATCGCAACGCCGCGAATGTCCTCGATCTCGGCGCGCGTCACCGGCTGGTGATACGCAACGATCGCAAGGGTCTCCACGGCAGCGCGTGTCAGGCGGCGCTGCTGCACTTCCTCGCGACGCAGCAGCCAGCTCAAATCCTCCGCCGTGCGGAAGAACCATTTTTTGCCGGCGCGGGCGAGATTGACGCCGCGCTCGGCATAGTCGGCGCGCAATTGCGCGAGCACATCGGCAAGTGCCACGCCGTCGGGCATGCGCTCGGCAAGCGCGCTTTCGTCGAGTGGTGCACCGGCAGCGAAAAGCAGTGCTTCGGCAATGCGCACACCTTCGGCAACGGCACGGTTCTGCGCGGCCGCGACGTCCTCGTCGTGCTCTTCCTCAAATACAAACATGCGTGCGGGTTCTGCCACGGTCTATTCTCCCACGGCTTCGAGACGCACGGCGCGGCGACGCACCCACAATGGCGCGAAAGCGCAATCCTGCCGGATGTCGATCTTCCCTTCCCGCACGAATTCCAGCGACGCCGAGAAAGACGAAGCACGCACCGTGCGCGCCATCTCGGGCGTCGTGCAATAATCGAGCAGAAAATCGTCGAGCACGGTCCACTCCGTCGCGACGCCCGTAAGGCGCTCGAGGGTAGCGCGCGCGTCCTCCAGCGACCAGACGGTGCGCCTGTGCAGAGTGACCTTCGACAACGCCGTCTTCTGCCGCTGACGCGCATAAGCAGACAGCAGGTCATGCAGCGTCGCTTGCCAGCGCGGATCGGCGATCGTCTCAATCCCCTCCCCGCCGCCGCGCAATGCAACGTCGCGGCCTACACGCGGCCGATTTACGAGCAGGCCTGCTGCAGCGCGGATGGCTTCGAGCTGGCGCAAGCGCTCGGCGAGGGCTGCGGCGAGTTCGGCTGCGTCTGGCTCGTCGGCCTTAGGCGGCTCCGGCAACAGCAGGCGTGACTTCAGGAACGCGAGCCAAGCGGCCATCACGAGATAGTCGGCGGCGAGTTCGAGCCGGACTTTTCGCGCCTCGTCGATAAAGGCGAGATACTGCTCGGCGAGCGCCAGCACCGAAATCTTGTTCAGATCGACCTTCTGGCGGCGCGCGAGTTCGAGCAGGAGGTCGAGCGGGCCCTCGAAGCCATCGACATCCACCCGAAAGGCGACTTCATCGCCTGAGGCGGGAGACCGCGCCTCGGCATCGAACGGCAGAATTTCGGCCATGTCACCAACCAACCCGGTACGCGCACGAATCGGACGAGTCTGGCGGTCCTAGGCGGTGGCGGCAAGGCGGCCGCCCAGCAGCGCCTCCAGCTCGGAGGCGGCGTCCACAGGGTCGAAGGCCGATGGGGCCGCTTTCAGGCGAGCCAGCGCCCGTTCAGCACGCTCGGCCGCGACGCCGGAAAGCGGCGGCGTCGCTTCTGCCACCTGGCCGGCCTCCTCCAGATCGCCGTTGCAATGGAGCGCGATGTCGACGCCCGCCGCGAACATGCGCTGTGCGCGCTCGACGAATGGGCCGGTCAGGGCCTTCATCGAGAGGTCGTCGCTGACCAGCAAGCCTTGGAAGCCGATGCGCTGGCGGATCGTCTCGCCGACGACGATGGGCGACAGCGTGCCGGGACGGCTCGCATCGAGTGCCTCGAAAACGACGTGGGCCGTCATGGCGATGGGCAGATCAGCATTGGCGCGGAAGGAAGCAAAATCCCGCGCTTCCAGCTCTGCAAGGGAGGCTTCGACGCGCGGCAGTTCGAGATGGCTGTCGGCGCGGGCGCGCCCGTGGCCGGGCAGATGCTTGATGATCGGGAGGACGCCGCCCGCGAGCAGGCCCTCGGCCATCGCGCGGCCAAGGCGTGCAACGGCCGTCGGATCTTCTGCATAGGCGCGGTCGCCGATGACGGCATGACTGCCGGGCGCCGGTACGTCGAGGACAGGCGCGCAGTCGATCGTGATGCCGACCTCGCGCAGATCGTAGGCAATGAGACGGCCGGTCAGGAACGCGGCCCGCGCCTGGTCCTTAGGTGCGGCAATATCGCGGGAGAAGGTCGAGGCAGCGGGATAGGCCGGCCAGTGCGGCGGTGCGAGGCGCTGTACGCGCCCGCCCTCCTGATCGACGAGGACCGGCGCGTCAGGCCGGCCGACCGCGTCGCGGAAGGCGCGGGTGAGCGCGGCGAGCTGCTTCCGGTCCGCGACGTTGCGTCGGAAGAGAATGAGCCCCCACGGCTGCCAGCGCCGCAGGAAATCCACTTCATCGGCTTCGAACGTAAGACCGCGGCATCCGCAAACGAAGGCGCGCGGCGTCAAACTCACGTCGATGTCAGTTCTTGGCGACGAAGCAATTGCCGCCGCTGGCCTTGATCTTCTCGCAAGCGGCGACCGCATCCTCGCGCGACATGCTGGCCGTCCGAACGCGGTAGACGCTCTTGTCCGAGGCCTTTTGGACCGTCACGCGCGCGCCGCCGAGGGCGTCGGAATATTTCTGGCCGAGTTTCGATGCCGTGGATTTGGCTTCCGCCTCGCTGCCGGGGGCCGCAAGTTGGATCGAGAATCCGCCCGAAGAGGCAGCGCGCGGCGCAGTCGCAGCAGTCGCATCACCGTCGGTAGCGTCATCGTCGGCGGCTGCCGGCGCGGCGCGCGCCGTGCGGACCGGCTTCGGAGCCGCAGGCTTCGTCGCAACCGGGATGGCCGTCGCTTCGGGCTTGGCAGCGGCAGTACGAACGGGCGCAGCGGCCTCAGGCTTGTCGGCCGGCTTGGGGGTCGTGATCGCGACAACGCGGGCCGCCGCTTTCGGGGTCGCGCCCTTGGCAGCCGAGGTCGCGGCACCGGTCTGCGATGCGGCGCTGCCCATCGGCGGCTGCGCGTCAACGCTGGTGTTCGACATCACCGTGCCGTCGGGACGAACGGCAACGGTCTTGACCCGGCGTGGCTCGGAGAAGACCGACGCGCCGGCATCGTTGCCAGATGCTGCGGCGGCCGCGAGACTTGCCATCTGACTCGAGTTGGACGGCGTTGTGGAAACGATGCGCGGGATGGCGCGGCCTGCATCCTTCAGATCGACGGGGCGCTCCTGGCGATCGACAACGCGAGTGACAGGCTGGTTAGGCGCGTTGCGGTCGAGCAGCGTCGAGTCAGCCGCGCCGTTGGTGCGATCGGGACCAGCCTGCGCGGCGACCTTCACGGGACCGGGCGCAGCCTTTACCTCGACGACATCGCCGCTGGTGCTGCGCGAGCCCTTGAAGGCGAATGTGCTGCCGACACCGAGAATGCCGACCGCGATGACGGCGGCAGCGGCATAGAGGGGCTTGCGCGAGCGCGGCTCGCGCGCCTCGGGCACGGGTCGCTCGAAGGATTGCGGGACGCTCCAGTCGGCATCGACGGCCGGGGCGGTGTTATGCATCTCGGCGGCAGGCGCGTAGCGATCGTCGGCGTAATGCGCCTCGTGCTCGTGCGCCTGTCCTTCGAAATGCGCGTCTTCCGGATAGGGGCCGCGCAGCGCGTCGAGGTCGATGCCTTCGTGGGCGACCGGCGCAACGGCGCGCGTCGTGCCGGGGCGAGCGAACATTTCGTCGAGCGCGTCGGGCTTTTGCTCCGACGCGTTAACGAGGCGAGCAAGCTCCGCAAGCGGATCGCTCGAAGGGCGAGAACCCGGCGCGCGCATACGACGCTCGAATTCATCGATGTCGATCGGCGATCGTTCTGCAGCACCGTAACTCATGTGGCACTCCGCTCGCTACAAAGTCGATGGATGCAGAGCATCCGACCGCCTGCCGGCTAGCGCATCTCGTCAGGAGCGCTCACGCCGAGAATAGAAAGGCCCGTCGCCAGAACCAAACTTAAGGAACTGACGAGTGCGAGCCTAGCTCGCGTCAAATCTGTTTGAACCTCGTTAACAAAGCGTAATTGTGGCTGATCTTTGCCCTTATTCCAGTGGGAATGAAAGAGACTTGCCAGTCCGTGGCAGTAAAACGCGACCCGATGCGGCTCATGCGCTTTTGCTGCGGCTTCCACCATACGCGGAAATTGGGCGATTTCACGGATGAGCGCGCGCTCGCCATCATCTTCGAGCAGCGCAAGATCTGCATTTGCAAGCGACGCGGGCGACAGATCCAGGTCCGCGAATGCGGAGCGCCCCTGCCGCATCACCGATTTCGTGCGTGCATGCGCGTATTGCACGTAGAAGACGGGATTGTCCTTCGACTGCTCGATCACCTGCGCGAGATCGAATTCGAGCGGCGCATCGTTCTTGCGGAACAGCATCATGAAGCGAACGGCATCGACGCCGACCTCGTCGACGACTTCGCGAAGCGTGATGAAGTCGCCCGACCGCTTCGACATTTTCACGGGCTCGCCGGCGCGCATCAGGCGCACAAGCTGACATAACTTCACATCGAGTTCGACCGTGCCGCCTGACAGCGCCGTCACCGCGGCAGCCATACGCTTGACGTAGCCGCCGTGATCGGCGCCCCAAACGTCGATAAGCACGTCGTTGTCGGCGTCGATCTTCGTCTGGTGATAAGCGATATCCGAAGCGAAATAAGTATAACCGCCGTCGCTCTTCAGTAGAGGCCGATCGGTGTCGTCGCCGAATTGCGTCGCTCGAAACAACGTTTGCTCGCGGTCTTCCCAATCGTCGGGCAGTTGGCCCTTTGGCGGCGGCAGCCGGCCTTCGTAGACGAGGCCCTTCTCACGCAAGGCGGCGATCATCGCGGCGACACGGTTGCCCTGAGTTCCACCCGTGAGGCTGCGCTCGGAGAAGAAGACTTCGTGTTCGATATTCAGCGCCGCGAGATCCATGCGGATCATGTCCATCATCGCGTTGATCGCGGCATCGCGCACCGGCGCAAGCCATTCCGCCTCGGGCTTGCCGACGAACGTGTCGCCGAATTGCTGTGCGAGCGCTTGCCCGACCGGCTTCAGATAGTCGCCGGGATAGAGTCCCTCCCCGATCGTCACCGTTTCGCCAAGCGCCTCGCGATAGCGTGCGTGCGCCGACCGTGCGAGAACATCGACCTGCGCACCAGCGTCGTTGATGTAATACTCGCGCGTGACGCTATTGCCCGCAAACGCCAGCAAGGTCGCAAGCGCATCGCCGAACACCGCGCCGCGCCCATGACCGACGTGCATCGGGCCGGTCGGATTGGCGGACACATATTCGATGTTGATCTTTTGCGGCGCGGCGGGCGTCCCGCGTCCAAAGTTTCCGCCAGAGCGCAAAGAGGTTCGCAGCACGTCGGCGAAAAGCGCGGGATCGAGCCTGATGTTGAGAAAGCCCGGTCCGGCGACATCCGTACCAGCGACACCCGGCTCCTGCGAAAGGGCCGCTGCGATCTCGGTCGCAAAGTGCTTTGGATTTCCAAAGCCGGTCTTTGCCTCTTTTGCGAAGACCATTGCGACATTCGATGAGAGGTCGCCATGCGAAGGATCGCGCGGCGGCTCCACGATAAATCGCGAAGCATCGACGGCGGGCAGACGGCCGGCTTCGGTGAGGCGCTCGAGAATCGCAGCGATGCGGCCGTGGAATTCAGCAAAAAGGTTCATCGCGCGGGGGCGTAACGGATGGCGGCAGGACCGTCAAAACGGTTGCGCACTCCAACCACCGCGCTAGACCACGCGCGGGAGACCTTTATGACCGAGAAAAGCAGAAAGATCGCCGTCGTCACCGGATCGTCGAGCGGCATCGGTGCCGCCACCGCGCAGCGCTTTGCCAGTGCCGGCTTCGACATCGTCGTCAATTTTTCGCGCGACGAGGCACCGGCGCAAGCCGTTGCCGAGTCCTGCCGCAAGCACGGCGTCGAGGTTGCGGTCGAAAAAGCCGATGTGTCGAAGGACGAGGACTGCAGGCGCCTCGCATCCGCCGTGCAGGCAAGGTGGGGCGGCGCAGATGTCGTCGTCAACAATGCGGGCACGACGAAATTTGTCGCTTTGCGCGATCTCGACGGCATATCGGCCGAAGATTTTCAGCGCATCTATGCCGTCAACACGATCGGACCGTTCCAGATGGCGCGCGCCTTCGCGCCGCTGTTACGCCAGCGCGCAGGTGCGGCGATCGTCAATGTGTCGTCGATCGCGGGACGCATGGGCACAGGCTCTTCGATCGGCTACGTCGCCTCGAAAGGCGCACTCGACGCGCTGACCATCGCGCTGGCGCGGTCGCTCGGCCCGGAAATTCGCGTCAACGGCGTCGCGCCGGGCATGATCGAAGGCGAATGGCTTCGGCAGGGCCTCGGCGACGAGCGCTACGAGGAAATGCGGAAGGGGTATTCCACCGCGGCGGCGCTCGATTCGATCATCGCGCCGGCGGAGGTCGCGGAGACGATCTTCTGGCTCGCGACCGGTGCGCCGCGCACGACAGGCGAAACGCTGCTGGTCGATGCGGGCTTCAAGGTAGGGCGCGCCTGACCTTCACGCCGCGGCGCGCGCGTCGGCTTTGATGCGCTCGACCATCGAACGCATGCCGTTGGAACGCTGCGGTGTTAGATGCGAGCCGAGCCCGAGTTCGTCGAACAAGGTCTGCGCCTCACGCGCGAGAATCACCTGCGGCGTCTGGCCGGAATATAGCGCCAACGTCAGCGCCACGAGGCCCCGCACGATGTGAGCATCGCTGTCGCCGGTGAAGAACAACCGCGTCTCGCTGCCGGCGTCCTCGCGGCGCGCTTCGAGCCAGACCTGGCTGGCGCAGCCGCGGACACGGTTCGTCTCGTTATGCGCGTCATCCGGCATCGGCGCGAGGGTGCGGCCGAGCTCGATGAGATAGCGGTAACGGTCGTCCCACTCGTCGAGGATGTCGAAATTGTCGACGATTTCTTGCACGGCAGGCGGCCAGTCGGCATCACTCGTCACGGCGGGGTTTGCGGCGGTGTCAGGCATGCCGCCTATATGGACACCGGCGGCGCGCGAGCCAGCCCTGCATCGGGCTCGTTTAGAAAGCGTCAGCCGCGGCGGCGCGTAGACCGATCCGCCGTCGTCAGTGTGTCCGCAGTGCCGCTCTTCGTCAGCATGGTGGAAAGGATCGCGTCGACGCAGGCTTCGCCATTGGCTTTGCACCAGGCGGCACCCTGATCGAGGGCCGTCGCAGCCAGCGCTTCGACGCCGGTCGACGCGACCTTTTTCGCCGCGCCGCTCTGCGTGAAGGACGCAAAATGGCTGCGGGCCATGTCGAGAAGCGCATTTGCATCGACCTTCGTCGACGCGGGCGAATCCGGGAGGTTCGCGAAGACGAGAGAGAGCCAGAAGGTGCAGCGGATGAGGAAGAACATGCCCTGACGCTACGAACGATCTCGCAAGGCGACGTTCAAATGCGATGTTTGATTCGACGTGTCACGGAAAGCTTCTGTTTACGGCTTGGGCGCGCGCAGAGGGCGCAAGCCATGCCACGTCAACGAAATGCAAACCATAGCGCCCGTTAGAGCGCGTTCGGTCGAAACCTGAACGACGAACGTGCGCAGGCTGCCCGTTCATTTAGCACCCGCTTAATCGCCACCTGCAATGCTCCGCCTGTGTCGAGAGCGAGTAAGCGTTGAGTTTCGCGTCAGCCATCGAAGGTCGGATCGCCGCGCTGGTTCACCCGCGCGCCGAAGGCGTCGAGCGGACGCGGCATGTGCAGTTCATCATGCTGCATCTGCCGCCGTCGCTTCTTGCACTCGCCGCGCTGCCGGTCCGCCTCGCCTATGGCACGCCGGACGCCGTTGAACTTCTCGGCGTCGCGCTCCTTCAGCTGCCGCTCGTCGCGGTGCTGCTGCTTGCCCGCACCGGTTCGCTGCGCCTCGCACAGACGGTCAGCGCGGGTGGATTGATCGCGGTCGGCGCCCTCCTCGCGATCGCCGCGCCGGCCCTGGAAGCCGCCGCGGCCGCGTTGTTCGTCACCGCGCTCTTCCAGCTCGCGAGCGCGCTCGACAAGCGGTTCGGCGCATCGGCGATCCTCGGTGTTCTCGCGGCGCTGGCGATCATTCCGATCCTGCGCGACACGCTGATGCTTCCTGCCCGCGGCGAGGTGCGCGACCCTGTTCTTCTCGGGCTCGCACTATTCCCGATCTTCGCCTATGCAGCCGCGCTCGCCTGGTGCAACGCGCGGCTCGACTGGCTGCGCCGTCGTCGCACAGTGCACGAAGCGGCACATCATCAGGCGCTCGCCCGCGCGATCGGCGATCTCGTGATGCAGATCGACCGGCGCGGCGCGGTGCTCACATGCAGCAACGATGTCGGACCTCTGTTTGCTCTGACGCCGCGCGATCTCGGCGCGCGCGGTTTCTACGAACGGCTGCATCTTGCCGACCGCCCCGCCTTTTTGCAGGCGATCTCGTATGCCTTCGACGATGTCGCGACGCACACTGCGGTTCTGCGCCTGCGCACCGCGACGGTACGCAGCACGCGCGGCGATTTCGAAGAGCCGGTCTATTCGACCATCGAAATGCGGCTGCGGCGTCTGGCCCAGACCGGCAAGCATCATGACAGCGTAAACGACACCGCCGTCTGCCTCGTGCGCGATATCACGCAGCAGAACGAGCGCGACCTCGAAGCAGCCGCTGCGCAACGCGTTGCCGAGCGCGCTGAGGAATCGCGCGAGCGATTCCTCGCGAATGTCAGCCACGAATTACGTACGCCGCTCAACGCGATCATCGGCTTCGCGGCACTGCTCGACATGGACAACGTCTGCACCAGCGAAGCCAAGCGCAAGGAATATGTCGGCATCATCGCGTCGTCCGGGCAGCACCTGCTCTCGGTGGTGAACTCGATCCTCGACATGTCGAAAATCGAAGCCGGTTCGTTCGAGCTCGAAGCCGCATCCTTCGAGCCGGCGGCGCTTCTCGACGGTTGCCTCGACATCGTTCGCCTGAAGGCCTCAGAAGCGCAGGTGCGCATCGTGCGCGATTACAATCACGCGCTGGCACCAATCGTCGGCGACGAGCGTGCGTGTCGGCAGATCGTCATTAACCTGCTCTCGAACGCCGTGAAGTTCACGCCGAAGGGCGGCACGGTGACCGTGTCAGCGCGCAGCGACTTCGGTCTGACGCTTGCCGTGGAAGACACCGGCATCGGCATCGCCGCGACGGACATGTCGCGACTTGGCGATGCCTTCTTTCAGGCGAGCAACGCCCGCTCGCGCATGTACGAAGGCACGGGCCTCGGCCTGTCGCTTGTTCGCGGCCTCGTCGGCCTGCACGGCGGCACGATCGACGTCTCCAGCGCGCCGAACAAGGGCACGGTCGTGATCGTGCGCCTGCCCGCCGATTGCCGCACGACGCCCGCGTCTCAGCCGCCCGTCGTCATCCAGACTTTCCCGCGCGCACCGCGCGAAATTTCGGTCATCTCGGAAAAGGTACGAAACATTGCGTGAAGCCCTCGCACGGTCCGACCTCGACTTCACCGTCGTCGATCGTGACAGCGACAACAGTCGCGACACCCAGACCACGCGGTTTCCAAAAATCCTGCGTATCGCGAGCATCGGCACCGCCTGTGTGATGGGCGGCGTGATCGTCGTGAACGCGCTCTACATGCAGGACCGCAAGCACCCTGCCCCACTGCTGCGCGCGCCGGAACCCGCGCCGATTGCCGAAGTTTCGCAGACGCCCGCGCCCGTACCTCGCGTTGTCACGACCATCGCGGCGCAGCCCGTGGCGACGCCAGCATCGAAAGCCACAAATCGCGATGCGATCGGCGACGAGATCAAGCGCCTGTCGTCAGGCGCTGCTGCGCCAGAGCGCAAGGAAGTCGCGAAGCCGGTGGCGCCGACCGTGGACAAGGGCCAGGGCGACGCCATTGCCAACCTCATCGGGGGAGCAGCCGCGCCGCCGGTCGATGTCCTTTCGGCGCAGAAGGCGCTCGTGCGGCTGGGTTACGTGCTGCGCGCCGATGGCGTCGCCGGCGCGACGACGAAGCAGGCAATCGAGCAATACGAGAAGGACAACAAGCGGCAGATCAAAGGCGAGTTGACGCCGAAAATTGCGAAGGAGCTTGTCCTGCGCGCTGCTGTCGCCCGATAACCCGTCATCGCGAGGAGCGCGCAGCGCGACGTGGCGATCCATCTACCATCCGGAGACGGATCGCTTCGCTGTGCTCGCAATGACGATGCGGTAAGACCAGACGAATGAGCGCCCGCCTCCGTTCGGATATTTTTGTCGCCGCACTTATTCGTCGCGCCAACGGCGCCGGTGCCTTCGCCGTCCTGCGGCGACGCGGCGCCGATCAGGCCGGCGCAATCTTTGTGAGAGTCGAAAAGCCGGACGGCATCAGCGCCCTTTTCGGTCCGGCGTCGCAAAGCGAGATCGGCGATGACGGCATTCGCCGTTTCCGACGTCTCCACGACGAATCTTTTCGCGAACATGCCGACAACGACGCACGTCTTGCGCGGGAGATGAAATTTGATCCGGACCTCTGGCTGGTCGAGATCGAAGACCGCGAGGGACGCGACTTTCTCGATATTGACACATGAAATCGGCGCTGTGCGAGTGTTGCGCGAAAGCATCGCCTGTCGTCTTGATTCGAATCCGGTGAGGAATCGTTAACTGTCGGTGCGCTGAATTCATGACGAGCACGCCCGTGCTCTCAGGGATCAGGATCAGCCGACATGGCGCAGATCATCGACTTCAGCAGTGCACGCGCAAGCCGCCCGATGCGGCCCGTCCCGATGGACGGCGATTGCGAAATCCATTTCTTCCTTGGCGTTCGCTACGAGCGCATGCCGGAGCCCTCGCCGGAGCCGGTCAAGCGCTCGTCGGGCAAGAGCCGCGCCCGCAAGCGCCGCGCCTGATCAGGTCGGACGGCAATCGGCGGCCGAGAGCCGCCGTCGCAAGGTTTCCATTCCGTCCGCGCTCGGCGGCATAGCGCGCACGAAGATCAATCCCATCGCCGTCGGCGCGACGAGACGCACATCCCGCGTCGGTGAATCGTCGGTATCGGCCGCTTCCGCCGCATCGATCTGCGCCGCAGTGCCGAGCAGAACATCGAGCCTCCCCCGCAGCGCCGCACGATCCGTCAGGACGTGAAACACATTGCCCGAACGAGACCGAAACGACAGCGATGTGAGTGCCTCGTTGTCGATGCCGATGCGCACGCGGAAAGGGCCTTTGCGAAGATCGTAGCGGCAGACCGCAAGCACGGTGCCGGGATCGGCGAATGGCAGCGCATCGCTGCCAGGCGTTGCCCCAGGCAAGACACGGAAGCCGCCGTCTTCGTTAAGCAGCGGTGCGAGGCGGCTGTAGCTGTCCACCTGCGCGACGGCCGGCAGCAGGAAAATCGACGTGATGTGGACGATGGCCGCCACGAGCGCTGTGGCGAACAACCAGGTCAGGATCTCGCGAAACGACATCCGGCTCATCGGCGGCACGAGCCCCGGCGGATCGTCGGGATCACCATGTCGGCAGTTGCAGCCATCGCCGTGCCGCTATTGGCCTCGTAGAAGCTCAGCATCAGGACAAACGCACCTTCGGACGGTGACGGCAGCCAGTTTCCGGACTGAACGTCAGAGCCGACCGAGATCGTCGTAGAGCGATCAAGGCGGACCATCTCCTGCGACGTGAGCGCGAAACGCTTCGCGGGATTGTCGACGACGCGGCCTTGCCGATCGAACAGAGCGATCGACCAGAAGCGCGCAGCAGGCTCCGCGGTCTCGAGCGTGTATTCGCAGCGTCCGTCGAGACGGCGGTTATCGGAGTCGCGCTCGGCAAAGAAGGCGACGCCTTCGTCCGCGCCGACCGGCGCAAAAGCCGACACGGAGAGAATGGCGCGCGCGTACGGATCGATTGCTGGCGAACCCACCGTCGGAAACGCAGTCCAAGGGCCGACCCGCACGGCGCCGAACGGAAACGACCCGTGCACGGCAACGCTCGTCAGCCACAGGCCGAGCAACGTACCGACAGACGCCGCCACGAGCGCTTTCGCAACGAAAGACAGGTCGGCGCCGCGAAGTTCGCGCCAGACATGCGTGAAGGTGCCGCTTACCGGCGCGAGTGCGCGCACGAGAACCTCAGGGGATGCGCATGTAGCCGCCAACCGAGCGGGTCTCGCCGCCGGTCAGGCTAATAGTCGTTCCGGCATCGGCACGCGAACCTGCCGCGCGGATAAGTTGATCGATCGAGCCGAGCGCGTTCGACGATTTGCGCGACAGCGCCGTTGGCCGGTCCGGCGCGCCGAGTTCGGCCATCGGCGATGCAGCGGCGGGACCAGGCTGCGCGCCGCCGACCGGCGCACCCACAGGCACGCCTGGAAGCGGCGCAAGTTCGATGCCCTTGTGCGCAACTTCCATGATGTCGTGCCATGTCTGCGCCGGTAGCGTACCGCCGGTCATGTTGTTCATCGCGGTGTCGTCGTCGTTTCCGTACCAGACGCAGCCCGACATATTGCCGGTGAAACCGCAGAACCACGCATCCTTGTAGCCGTTCGTCGTGCCGGTCTTGCCGCCGACCTTGATGTCCGGCCCAAGGATCGCGCGACGTCCAGTGCCGGCCTCGACGACACCGGCGAGCATGCCGTTCATGTCGTTGATGACACTTGGTGGGAACACCTGCACCGGCTTGATGCCATCGACATCGTGCCGCCAGATCACATCGCCGCGGCCATTCATGATCTCGCTCGCCGCCCAGGCCTTCACGCGTTTCCCGCCATTTCCGAACACCGCGTAAGAGGCCGAGTGCTCGATCACCGAAACTTCGTCGGCGCCGATCGGCAATGACACCGTATCGGGAAGCGGTGCGGTGACGCCCATCTTGCGCGCGGTCTCGACGATCTTTGCGCGGCCCGCCTTGGGGCCGTCTTTTCCGCCCACAGCGATGGCGAGCTTCACGGCAATCGTGTTGAGAGATTTCGCCAGCGCGACGGACAGCGGCACTGTGCCGGAGAAGGATCCGCCGTAGTTGCGCGGGCACCAGTTGCCGATGCAGACGGGACTGTCAGTAACCAGTGTCGTTGGCTTGAATTTTCCCGACAGCAGCGCGGTCAGATAGACGTAGGGCTTGAACGACGAGCCCGGCTGGCGCATCGCGTCGACCGCGCGGTTGAATTGACTCGTCCCGTAGTCGCGTCCACCGACGATCGCGCGGACCGCGCCGTCGACCTGCATGATGACGGTCGCCGACTGCGTTGCCTTGTAAGACCGGCCGTTCTCGCGCAGTTGCGTCTCGATGACGTCGTCCGCCTTGCGCTGCACATTGCTGTCAAGCGCGAGTCGAACAGTCAGCACGCGCTCCGACTTCAACTTGCCGGCGTCGGCGAGCGCCTTCACTTCATTGAACGCCCAATCGAGATACCAGTCGGGGCTGCTTTCGCGGCTGCGATCGACAGGCGTCGCGGGTGCACGCAGCGCGCCGAAAATCTGGCTCTGCGTCATGAAGCCGGCATCGACGAGATTGTTGAGTACGTCTGCCGCACGCCCGCGTGCCGCCGGCAGGTTGATATGCGGGGCGAATTTCGTCGGCGCCTTGAAGAGGCCGGCGAGCATGGCGGATTCCGCGAGCGTGACGTCGCGCACCGACTTGCCGAAGTAGAAGTCGGTTGCGGCCTGCACGCCAAACGTCCCGCCGCCCATGTAGGCGCGGTCGAGATAGAGCTCGAGAATCTGCTTCTTCGTCAGATGGAATTCGAGCCACACGGCAAGAAAGGCTTCCTTGATCTTGCGCTCGATCGTGCGTTCGTTCGAAAGGAACAGGTTTTTCGCAAGCTGCTGCGTAATCGTCGAACCGCCCTGTACGACGCCCGTCGAGCGCGCGTTGACGGTCAGCGCGCGCGCCGTGCCGATGGGATCGACACCGTAATGTTCGTAGAATCGGCGGTCTTCGGTCGCGAGCACGGCCTTGATCAGCGTGTCGGGGATTTCCGCCAGCGGCACGCTGTTGTCATGCAGGATGCCGCGCCGGCCGACGGGATTGCCGAAGCGATCGAGGAAGGTAACGGCAAGATCCTGCTTCTTCAGCCAGTCGTCGCCGGTTTCGCGGAACGCCGGCTGTGCCAGCGTCAGCATGAGAATCGCACCGCCAAGGCCGAGGGTCAGGCCCTCGCAGGCGATCTCGACGCCGAGGCGCGACACGCCGGACACATGGAAACGGTCCATCCATTCGGAGAAACCGACCCACGCGTCGCGCATCCGCCGCATGCCGTTGAAATGGCTCGCGTCGAGATAGGCGTTGACCGCCAGCCACGCCCGTTCCAGACGCTTGCCGACAGATATGGACTCGCGATTGCCGAACACCCCGGACCTTCCAACGACGCGCCACGCGACTTGCTTCAGGCGGCGCCGACACACGACGGGGCTAATCGGCGCCGTTCCGCTTGTCGAGGCAACCCGCGTGCCCGCGCATCATGTGCCATTTCGTTACGTTGACGGCAAGAAACGGACGCGTGATGTCGCGGTCTGAAAAGGACGTTTCGTCGGCGACGCCGTTCTGGCGCAAACCGCTGCATGCGCTGACGCCTTCGGAATGGGAGAAGCTTTGCGATGGCTGCGGCCGCTGCTGCCTGGTCAAGCTCGAGGACGAGGACACCGGCCGCATCCATTTCACCGATGTCGCCTGTCGCTTGCTCGACCACGACACCTGCCGGTGCCGCGACTATCCCAACCGGCAACGTGAGGTGTCCGACTGCGTCCGGCTGACGCCCAAGAATGTCGACGACCTGTCATGGCTGCCGGTGACCTGCGCCTACCGGCTGCGGGGCGATGGCAAGGATTTGCCCGACTGGCATCCGCTCGTGTCCGGCGATCCGGAAAGCGTCGTGCGCTCAGGCGTTTCCGTGCGCGGCCGGCTCGGCGCTTGCGAGAACGACGTGCCGCTCGACGACCTGCCCGATCACATCGTGCGCTGGCCGAACCGCTTTCCGAAGAAAGCGAAGCGATAGCTACGTAGACGTAGCGGTTGCTGCGTCCTGCGCCGTGAGCCGGCGATGACGGCGGACGGAAAACGGAATCATCGCGAGATAGAACACGACGAACGCAGCGAGCATCTCCATCGGCCATGTCGCGATGAGCAGCAGCGTCGCCGCGACGCCGAACAGCACCACGACGACATATTCGCGCGGAATGCGGCCGAGCGTCTTTCCGGAGAAATGCGGGATACGGCTCGCCATCAGAAAGGCAATCACCAGCACATAGGCGATGTGCCAAACGACCAGCCGCTGATCGTGCGGCACGTGCAGTTCCGACAGGCTGAGATACAGCGGCAACAGCACGCAGCAGGCGCCAGCCGGCGCAGGCATGCCTGTGAAGAACCCGTCCTGCCACGGCCGCTTGTGCGGATCATCGATTGCGACATTGAAGCGCGCGAGCCGCAATGCGGCGGCGATGGCGAACACAAGTGCCGCAAACCAGCCCGGTCCTTTCAGATCGTGCAGACTCCACATGTAAAGAATGAGCACGGGCGCGACGCCGAAATCGACGAAATCGGCGAGGGAATCGAGTTCTGCGCCGAAGCGCGACGTGCCTTGCAATGCGCGCGCGATACGCCCGTCGAGCCCGTCGAGGATCGCCGCGGCGATGATGGCGAGCACGGCCGTGTCGAAACGGCCTTCGATTGCGAAGCGGATCGCGGTGAGGCCCATGCAAAGCGCGATGAGCGTCACGAGATTTGGCAGAATAACGCGCAACGGCACGGCGCGAAAGCGCCGCCGTTTCGGGCTCAAAGCCGCAGGCACGAGCGGATCGAAGCCGTCCGGACGATCGTTCATGTCGCTCTTATAGCCGATGCGCCGCGATTATCCCTGCCGGTATGTGATGATCCCGGTCGAGCCGGCATCGGCAATTACCGTTTCGCCCGCGATCGTGCGCATGCCGAGCGCGACGACTGGCTTCACCCCATCGGGCATATAAACATCGACGCGCGAACCGAAGCGGATGAGGCCGAAGCGCTCGCCGACGAGCAAGACATCGTCTTCGCGCTTGAACGACACGATGCGGCGCGCCACGAGCCCGGCGATCTGGACAACGCCGAAGCGGCCGGCCGCAGTCTCCAGCACGACGCCGTTGCGCTCGTTGTCTTCGCTCGCCTTGTCGAGATCGGCATTCACGAAGATGCCGGGCTTGTAGGCGATTTTCGCGATGCGGCCCGCGACCGGCGCGCGATTCACGTGGCAGTTGAACACCGACATGAAGATCGACACGCGCATCATCGGCCCTGGACCGAGGCCCAGTTCCGGCGGCGGCGAAAATGTGCCGACTGAGCAGACGACGCCGTCGGCGGGCGCGATGACAAGGCCTTCGCGGACCGGTGTCACACGCGGCGGATCGCGGAAGAAGGTCACGCACCAGAACGTGAGAACCGCGCCGATCCAGCCGAGCGGCGGCCACAGCCAGTGCAGCGCTACCGACACGACCGCGAAGATCGCGATGAAGGGATAGCCCTCGGGGTGGATCGGGACGATTTGCTTGCGGATGGAATCGGCGACGGACATTGTTTCTCGCGACATCGCGGCAAAAGCCGCGCAGGGCGCGCTTTTAACCGGAGCGAGCGCGTCCTGTCACATCTACCAGCCCGCGCCTACGCCGTCTCACGCCGCAGTCTGCCGCGTCGACGGCGCTTCCTCGGCATCGACAGCCCGACGCAGCCGCTCGTCCGCCGCCTCCGCATCGCGTTGCCGGCTCCACATCGCCGCGTAAATCCCGTCGCGTGCGAGCAGCACATCGTGCGTGCCACGCTCCACGATCACACCCTTGTCCAGCACGACGATTTCATCGGCGTTCACGACAGTCGACAAGCGATGTGCGATGACGAGCGTCGTACGGCCACGAGACACGCGCTCCAGTGCCGACTGAATCTCGCGCTCCGTGAAACTGTCGAGCGCCGACGTCGCCTCGTCGAGAACGAGGATCGGCGGGGCCTTCAGGATCGTGCGAGCAAGCGCCACGCGCTGCTTCTCGCCGCCCGAGAGTTTCAGGCCGCGCTCGCCGACCTGCGCATCGTAGGCCCCGGGCACGACGGAGATGAAGCGGTCGATCTGCGCAAGTTTCGCGGCATCGCGGACGTCGTCGCTATCCGAATCCCAGCGCCCGTAGCGGATATTGTACCCGATCGTATCGTTGAACAGCACGGTGTCCTGCGGAACCATTCCGAGATTTGCCCGCAACGACGATTGCGTGACATCAGCGATGTCCTGCCCGTCGATCGTGATGCGGCCGGACTGCGGCTCGTAGAAGCGGAAGATCAGCCGCGAGAGCGTCGATTTGCCCGCACCCGACGGTCCGACCACGGCGACCGTCTTGCCCGCAGGCACTTCGAGGCTGACGCCTTTCAGGATTTCACGCTGCGGATCGTAGTGAAAATAAACATCCTCGAAACGTAGAACGCCTTGTGTGACGACGAGCGGTTTTGCCCCTGGTCGATCTACGATTTCGGACTTTCTCGCCAGAATTTCGAACATCATCTCGATGTCGATGACCGCCTGCTTCACCTCGCGATAGAACATGCCCATGAAATTTAGCGGCTGGTAGAGTTGGATCATCAGCGCGTTGACGAGCACGAAATCGCCGATCGTATTGCGACCGGCGCGGATGCCTTCGATGCACATGATCATCATCGCGCCAAGGCCGAAGGTGAAGATCACCGCCTGGCCCGCGTTCAGCACGGCGAGCGATGTGTAACTTTTCACGCTGTTGCGCTCGTACCGCGCCATTGAGCGATCGTAGCGCTCGGCCTCGCGTTCTTCCGCGTTGAAGTATTTCACCGTCTCGTAATTGAGCAGGCTGTCGATCGCTTTTGTGTTGGCGTCGTTGTCGCTGTCATTCATCGAGCGACGGATTGCGATCCGCCAGTTCGTCGCCAGCGTGGTGAAGACCATATAGGTAGCGATCATCGTGACCGCGGCCAGCGCATAGCGCCAGTCGAACTGCACGAGCAGCACGACAAGGATCATCGCGAATTCGATGATGGTCGGCACGCCGGTGAGCGCCACCATGCGCGTGATCGTCTCGATGGCATTGCGACCGCGCTCCAGCACGCGCGTCAGGCCGCCCGTCTTGCGCTCCAGATGGAAACGCAGCGACAGTTCGTGCATGTGAACGAAAACGTCGTTGGCAAGACGCCGCACGCCGTTCATCGCCACCGCTGCGAACAGCCCGTCGCGCATTTGTGTGAACAGCGCCATCGCAACGCGTAGCAGCGCATAGACGGCTGTCAGCGCGATCGGACCTGCAAGCAGCGCAGGCCAGCGCGTCGTGACATCGGCCGCGCCCTGCCCAGCAAGCGCATCGGTCGTCCATTTGAAGGCGTAGGGAACCGCAAGGTTCACCACCTTCGCCGCCAACATCATGACGAAGGCCGCGAAGACCCGAACCTTGAGATCGCGCCTGTCGCGCGGCCAGATGTAGGGCCACAGGTGTCGTGCGGCGGAGATCAGCGATGCCCGTGCGACATCGCTGGTTTTCTGTGCCGCCATCTGCGGCTCGGTGACATCCATTCGCGCTTTCGAATCCTTCGCGCGCCATATAGGCGTGAGGACGGCCCGCGCCTATGCCCGCGCACGCGCGGCCAAAAAAGCGAGATCAGGCCAGCTTGACCAAAATTTGCGTTTATTGCGGCTCTTCACCCGGCGTTGATCCACGCCATCGCGAAGCGGCGCGGCTGCTCGGCGAAACGATAGCGCGCGAGAATTTTGGCCTCGTCTACGGCGGCGGCGAACTCGGGCTGATGGGCGAAGTCGCACGTGCTGTGCTTGCCGGCGGGGGCATTGTCACCGGCATCATCCCGGACTTTCTGCAGCAGCGCGAGCGTGTGCTTGGCGAGGCGCAGGAGCTAATCGTCGTCCCGGACATGCACACGCGCAAGCGCCTGATGTTCGAGCGTGCCGACGCGTTTGTCGCGCTACCCGGCGGAATCGGGACGCTGGAGGAACTCGTCGAGCAAATGACCTGGGCGCAGCTCGGCCAGCACACGAAACCGATTGTCGTCGTCGATATCGCGGGCTTCTGGCGACCATTGCTCGCGCTGCTCGATCACATGCGGGTCGAAGGTTTTATTCGCGAGAGCGATAAGGCGACCCTGATCGTTGTCGACCGTGTCGAGGACGTGCTGCCTGCTGTGACGCGCGCCCGCGAAGCGGCGGCGCGAAGCGGGAAAATGCAGGAAAGCGTCGACCCGCGGCTGTAGAATTCGCGTTGCAAGCAGTGCAAACTTCGCCTCATCATCCGTGTGTGTTCGCGCTGCAAAACATCCCTGCCCTCGCGATGGCGCGAAATTTTGGCGCTGCTGCGCTCGATCTCGTCTTTCCACCCGTCTGCATCGCGTGCCGCAGGGCAACTGCGGCGCATGATGCGCTCTGCCCGAAATGCTGGTCCGGCATGCGCTTCATTGAGCGGCCCTTTTGCGAAAGGCTCGGCACGCCGTTCGAGCAGGATCTGGGCCAGCCCGGCCTTCTTTCTCCGGCGGCAATCGCAGATCCGCCCGTGTTTTCGCGCGCCCGCGCGGTGGCGCGATTCGATGACGGGCCGGTCCGGCTCATCGTCCACAGGCTCAAATATTATGACCGGCTGGAACTGGCGCGGCCGGTAGGGCGCTGGATGGCGCGCGCGGGCGCCGATCTCGTCTCCGAGGCGACGATCGTCGTGCCAATGCCGCTGCATCGCTTCCGACTGGCGCGCCGGCGCTTTAATCAAGCCGCGATCCTTTCGAGGACCATCTCTAGCGAGACCGGCATCCCCGTCGCCACTCGCGCGCTGGTGCGCGTGAAACCGACAGCGCCGCAGGTAGGGCTGAGCCGCACGCAGCGCGCTGCCAACGTGCAGGGCGCGTTCAGGGTAGAGGACGAGCGCCGTCACGAAATCGCAGCGCGGCGCGTGCTTCTCGTCGACGATGTGCTGACATCGGGCGCGACCGCCAATGCCGCCGCCCGGGCGCTCCTGCGTGGCGGCGCTGCATCGGTCGATGTGCTTGTGTTTGCAAGGGTTGTGACGGGGGCGTGACAGCCCATATTGTGCAGGCCGGAGCCAAACAATGAAGCCCGTCACGATCTATACGAAATCCTGGTGCCCCTATTGTCAGGACGCGAAGGCGCTCCTGACTTCGAAGCACGTCGCCTTCGAGGAGGTCTCTGTCGACGGTGATCGCACAGGCCAGGCGGAGATGGCAGCGCGCGCCGGCGGACGCTCCAGCGTGCCGCAGATTTTTATCGGTGACCGGCATGTCGGCGGCTGCGACGATCTTTACGCGCTCGATGGTGCTGGCCGGCTCGACGCCATGTTGAAGGGCGAAGCGGCGAGCGCATGATTCGTTACTCGCTCCAATGCGAGCACGACCACGAGTTCGATAGCTGGTTTCCGGGAAGCGCGGCCTACGACGAGCAGGAGCGGCGAGGCCTTGTCGAATGTCCCGTCTGCCGCTCGATCAACGTTCGCAAGTCGATCATGTCGCCCCGCCTTGCCAAGGGCGGCAGCGAGGGATTCCGCGAGGAATCGGCAGCGGCTGGCAATGATGTTGCGCCGGAGAAACCGTCGGCGATTCTAGACGAACGGCTGCAGGCGCTGCGGACCATGATCCGCGACATGCGCACGACGATCGCCAAGCACACGACCGATGTTGGCTCGGCCTTCCCGGACGAGGCGCGCCGCATGCACGACGGCGAGATCGAGCATCGCCCAATCCGCGGCGAAGCCACGCCCGACGAGGCCCGCGCACTGATCGAGGACGGTGTTCCGATCCTGCCAATGCCCATGCTGCCAGACGACAGGAACTAGAGCCGCGAGCTTTGGTAGCGGGTGCGGCATTGATCGCAATAATGGAACAATGAATTCGCAGAACGACTGATTATGCGGCAGTCGCTTGGGACTATCTCACTGCCAACGAGAACGCTCGTTATTCAGGAGACCAGTCATGAAAAATCTTTCGATCCTCGCCGCCGCCGCCGCTCTTACGCTGGCCGCCGCCGCGACCCCCATCACCAGCCAGCCGGCCTTTGCGTCCTACGGCGCGCCGGAAGCCGGCAACACGACCGTTGCGTCGTATCAAGCGCCTGAGGCCGGCAATTCGACGGTCATCGGCTCGTACCGCGCGCCCGAGGCTGGCAACTCCACGGTAATCGGTTCCTACCGCGCGCCCGAGGCCGGCAATTCGACGGTCATCGGCTCGTACCGCGCGCCCGAGGCTGGCAACTCCACGGTAATCGGTTCCTACCGCGCGCCCGAGGCCGGCAACTCCACGGTCATCGGTTCCTACCGTGCTCCTGAAGCCGGCAACTCGACCGTCATCGGTTCCTACCGCGCTCCCGAGGCCGGCAATTCCACGGTGATCGGCTCGTACCAGACGCCCGAAGCCGGCAACACCACCGTTGCCTCCTATGTTGCTCCAGAGGCCGGTAATTCCACGGCTCGCTGAGTAAGCAACAACATCGCTGAATGGGCTAGCCGCCCGTTCAGTCGCGAAGATGATGGATGAGGAAGTCCAGGAAAACCCGGACTTTCGAATCCATCGTCGCGCGTCGGCGATACATCAACGACAGTGTCATTTGATCCGCGATAAGCCAGTCCGTCATGACGAAGCGCAGACGCCCATCGTTGATGTAACGCTGCGCGATCCCTTCGATGACGATTGCGATGCCGCCATGCTCCAGCGCAAAGTCGAAGAGCAACGTGGGCTCGGTCGTCGCAAGCGTGTAGCCAAAGGCGATTTCCTCGCGCTTCCCGCCCTTTTCGAACGCATAGACAGACGGCACGGGTGACGGCGCTGCCACCGGACCGCCCGGCGAAATCAACCCCGCCATCGGGCGCGAAAGCAGATCCGTCGGGCGCCGCGGCTCACCATTCGCCTTGAGATAGTCCGGCGATGCGACAAGCCGATAGGAAATCTGCGCCAGCGGCCGGATGACGTAACTCGAATCCGGTTGCGCGCCGACGCGGATGGCGATGTCGCAATGGTTCTCGATCAGGTCGATCGGCTGATTGCTCGCGATGATCTCGAGCCGCACGTCCGGATATTTTTTCCGGAATTCCGGGACGAGCGGCATCACGACAAGATGCGTGAAACTGTAGGGCGAGACGACCCGCAGTACACCGGACGGCCGGTCGTGATGCGCACGTGCGAGCGACTCGGCTTCCTCGATAGACGCGAAGCCGCGCGCGGCGGCCTCGTAGACTTCACGCCCGGTCTCGGTGACGGCGACGCGACGCGTCGTGCGGTTGAGCAATGTGATGCCGAGCCGCGTTTCAAGCTCCTGGATCTTTCGGCTGACGGTGCCTGGTGGAATTTCGAGCTGTCGCGCCGCACCGACGAAACTGCCGCGCTCGACCACCGCAACAAAGATGAGAAGATCGTCGAAGCGGCGCATCGCGATCAGATCACACTGTCGCGGCGGAGTGCCGTGATGGCATCATCGGCGTAGCCAAGCTCGCGCAAAATTGCATCGGCATGTTCGCCTGCCTCCGGCGCGGCGCATGCCGGCGCAGCGGGCGTACGAGACATGCCAATCGGTTGCGCAACGAGTGCGATGTCGCCGAGTTTCGGATGCGCAACCGTCTGCGCCATTCCGAGCGCCTTCACCTGCGGGTCGGCAAAGGTCTGATCGACCGTGTAGATTGGTCCGCACGGCACGCCCGCCGCGTTGAGCGTCTCGATCCACTGCACCGCCGGCTTTTTACGCGTGATGTCGCTGATCACGGCAGTCAATTCCCCGCGATGTATCGAGCGCGTCGCGACTTTCTCGAAGCGCGGATCGTCGCGCAAAGCAGGCAGTTCGAGCGCGTCAGCAAGCTTCACGAACATCGCATCGCTCGCCACTGCGATATTGATGTCGATATCGGCAGTCGGGAAGACGCCCATCGGCGCGATGGTCAGATGGTCGTTGCCAGCCTGCGGCGGCACGACGCCATCCATCAGCCAGCGCGCGGCCTGAAAATCGAGCATCGCGATCTGCGCCTGCAGTAGCGATGTTGTAATCCACTGCCCTTCGCCCGACGCGGATCGTTCGACAAGCGCGGTCAGAATGCCGAGGGCGCAATAAAGACCAGCGCTGGAATCGGCGACGGCGATGCCCGCACGCATCGGGCCTTCGCCGGGCCGGCCGGTGATCGACATGAGGCCACCCATGCCCTGTGCGATCTGGTCGAAGCCGGGCCGCAGCGCGTATGGGCCCGTCTGTCCGAAGCCGGAAATGCTGGCGTAGATCAGTCGCGGATTGAGCGGCTTAAGCGTTTCGTAGTCGATCTTCAGCCGGTGCTTCACGTCCGGCCGATAGTTCTCGACGACGACGTCCGCCGTCTTGGCCAATGTGCGGAAAACATCGAGGCCCGCGGGCTTTTTCAGGTCGAGCGTCAGGCTTCGCTTGTTGCGCTGCAGGTTCTGGAAGTCGGAGCCATGCCGGCCAGGCTCGACGCCAGCGCCCGTCGGCGCTTCGATCTTGATGACATCGGCGCCGAAATCCGCGAGCTGGCGCACGGCCGTCGGGCCGGAGCGCACGCGCGTGAGGTCGAGAACCCGGATGCCAGCCAAGGCTTTCCTCATACGACCGCGCGTGACATCACCGGCGGAACAAATCAAGCGGAACGCAAAGCGCCGCACGTGGGAGGAAAGACATGGCAGGACCGCTTGATGGCGTGAAAATCGTCGACCTCAGCCAGGTCATCGCCGGCCCGCTTGCGACGGCATGGCTCGCCGACCAGGGAGCGAATGTCATCAAGGTCGAGGATGCGCGCGGCGATCCCGCCCGCACCATCGGCACGCGGAAGGAAAACATGTCGGCGCTGTTTTGCGCCGTCAATCGCGGCAAGCGCTCGGTCGTCCTCGATCTCAAATCCGAAGTTGGAAAGGCCGGGCTCGAACACTTGCTGAGCGATGCAGACGTGTTCGTGCAGAATTTCCGGCCTGGCGTCGTCGAGCGGCTCGGCTTCGGCTTTGACCGTCTCACGGCGAAACTGCCGCGCCTCATCTACTGCTCGATGTCAGGCTTCGGCGACAGCGGCCCACGCGCAAAGGCGCGCACCTACGATTCCGTCGTGCAGGCCTCCGCCGGCTTCGCGGCACAGCAGGCGAAGTCCGGCGGCGACCCCGAACTCGTGCGCAACTACCTCTGCGACAAGACGACCGCGCTCATCGCATCACAGGCGATCACGGCTGCCCTCTTCTCGCGCGAGAAGAGCGGGCGCGGTCAACGCATCGATCTCAACATGTTCGACGCGGGCATTGCTTTCATGTGGCCCGAGGGCATGCAGAACCACACATTCGTCGATGCGCCGCCCGACCCAACACCGGAAGTCGGCGACTTCTATCGCTTATGGGCGACGAAGGACGGACATATCGCCTTTGCGTCGCCGAAACAGGAAGAGTTCGTGGCGATGACTCGCGCGCTAGGCCGCCCGGACCTCGCTTCCGATCCGCGTTTTGCGTCGATGGACAACCGCAATCGCAATCGCGAGGCATATTGGGCGATCCTTGCCGAGGCGATCGGTTTGATGAGCACCGACGAACTCGACAAGCGGATGCGCGAGGAAGATGCGGCCGGCGCGCGTGTCAATCGTCGCGCCGACTTGCTCAGCGACGCTCAGGCCGCGTCGAACGGCACGATCATCGAGATCGACGGCGGACGCATCGGACGGCTGCGCGCAGCACGCCATCCCGCGCGGTTTTCCGATACGCCGGTCGATGCGCCACGTCGCGCACCGGAACTCGGCGAAGGGAACGACGCGCTGTTGCGAGCGGGCGCGCCTTTGGCGAGCACGGGCGCCGGAACGTGATCGGGTAGCGTCGGTCCGTAGCCGACCGACTGGAACGAGCCGAACACCCGCTCTCGCTCTTCGCTCGTCGAGCGCAGGAACGGATGCCGGCTATAGGGCGCGCGATCGAGGTTCGCCGTTTCGGCGATCATGCACATGATCGGCTTGCGCAGCAGCGGATAGGCGCGTGGCGGCGTCAGCGCGCGATGACCCGTGACGCGACGATAAACGACAGCATGTTCTTCGCGGACAGTCGCGACCAGTCCCCAGGCCTCGTAATATTCCGCCGCCATCGCAACGGCGCGCAGCGTCAGGAAGGGCATCGCCGCGGCAAAACCGGCGCGGCGGGAGTCGATGACGAAACGCGTTGCGTCGACCAACCGGCCGTGTCGTTCGATGACGGGATCGATGACGTCGCCGAAGGGGCCCGATGCGGGGATCGGATTGCCCGGTCCAGACAGATGCACGCGCACGCTGCCGACAAGCTCGTCGTCTAGATAGACGCCGACAAGATCGACGTTCGGGACATTGTCCCACGGGTCGGAGAAAAGGCCGGACTCCAGCGGCTCGATGCCGCCATCACGAACATAACCGTCATGGCGCAGCCGGAAGATCGCCTCGCGCTGCGCATCGGTGGTCGCGCGGCGGTAGTCGATACGCGCAAGCAGCTCCTCTGCACGCGTATTGAACGAAGAGGGTCGATACAAACTCATGCCGCACTCCGAAGCCTCGCCAGCCCCGAAGGAAAGTTAACACGACTTAACTTCTATGAAGAGGAATTAGTGAATTTCGCAGCAAGCGAAGGCGGTTATGGTAAACGTGCGTTAACGCGTCAGCCTGCCTTACGTAACGTCTGCTGCGCAGCAATGAGTTCCGCAATTTCGTCAGCAGGCACCGCTTTGCTGAAGAGGAAGCCCTGCACCTCGTCAATCGTGCCTTCGGCCGCGATCAACGCCATCTGCGTCTCCGTCTCGACTCCTTCCACGACGACGCGCAGCCCAAGATTATGGCTGAGCTGGGCCACGTTGCGCAGCAGCGTCAGCGAACGTGCGTTGGTCTCGATGCCGCCGAGGAACGAGCGATCGATTTTGAGCTTGTCGATCGGGAACTGATGCAGATAGCTCAGGCTCGAGTATCCCGTGCCGAAATCATCGAGCGAGATACGGATGCCGAGCGCACGCATCTCGCCTAGGCACTTCGACGTCGCAGGTCCGCGTTCGAGGAAAGCCGATTCCGTGATTTCGAGTTCGAGCCGGCTTGGATGCAGGCCGCTCGACGCCAGCGCACGCTTCACCGTCTCTACAATGTCGCCGCGTTTGAACTGATGCGCGGAGAGATTGACGGCGACCCGCAGCGGCGCAGGCCAGGTCGCGCATTCGCGACACGCTTTTTCCAGCACGATGCGGCCGGCCTCGGAAATGAGGCCGAGTTCCTCCATGACGGCGACGAATTTGAAAGGCGGGATCGGTCCGCGCACGGGATGCGTCAGACGCATCAGCGCTTCGGCTCCGACAATCTGTCGCGTGCGTACAAGATAGAGCGGCTGGTAATAGACCTCGAAAGACTCGTTCGAGAGCGCCGCGCGAATATCGTCTTCGAGCTGGCGGCGCGCATGAAGCTCGAGATCCATCTGGCGCTCGAAGAACTGCCAGCAGCCGCGGCCCGCGCCCTTGGCACGATAAAGCGCCATGTCGGCGTTTTTCATCAAGGTCTCGACGTCACCGCCATCCCGCGGTGCCATTGCAATGCCGACCGAAGCGCCGACGGTGACGATGTGTCCTTCGATATCGAAAGGCGCGCCGAGCGACGCGACGATGCGCTGTGCGAGCCGCTCGGTCTGCTTCGTCGAGTTCACCCTTGTTTGCTGAATAACGAACTCATCGCCGCCGAAGCGCGCCACGAAATCGGTTTCTCGGACGACATTGCGCAACCGTTCCGCCACGGCGCGCAGAAGCGCGTCACCCTGCTGGTGGCCGAGGGTGTCATTGACCGACTTGAAGTGATCGAGATCGATGAAGAGCAGCGAGAAGCTCTCGTTGCGCCACGCGATCCGCTCCAGTGACTCGCGCACAGTCGCCTCGAAGAACGCGCGGTTCAGCAACCGCGTCAGCGGATCGAAGCGTGCGAGATCGTGGATGGCGGACTCGGCTTTTTGACGCGCCGTCGTGTCTTCCAGCAAGATCATCGTGCCTTCATCTTCGAGGGCATGGATGCTGAAGAGCAGGAACTTACCGTCGCGGGTCTCGACGGCGACGCTCTCCAGTTTGCTGCCGCGCTTGCGCGCCTCGTAAGCGTCGAGAAGCCGGTTGATATCGGCCTTGGCGATCCGCCCGGTCTGCAGGACGCCCATGAACACGTCCTGGATCGTGCTGTGCCGCGAGCGTGGCACCGTCTGCAGCAGTTTTGGGCCGGCCTCATTGGACACGATGAGGTGTCCGCCCTGCCCGAACATCCACAACCCGTGCGGCATGTTGTTGAGCGCAGCGTCGAAGCGGGCCGCCGTCCGCGCATTCTCGCGCGACGAGAGCACGGCGCCAAGCAGCAGGGTACGCAGGCGTTTTGCAATTGAATAGGAGCCGAGCGTCGCCGGAATAACGGCCGCGGCGAGCAGGATGTAGTCGCCGCCAGTCAGCAGCATCGCGACGAAGATCGGGATGAAACCGGCTAGAAGCTGCACGAGCACAATCCAGCTCGCGGCAAAATTCCGACCGGCGATTCCGGTCATGTACATGATCGCGGTGATCGTCCATGCCAGACGGCAGAAGGCATCGTCCGTGACCATGAAGGTAACGCAAGTGCCGATGCCGAGGCAGGCGACGTGAAGCGTCGAGCCGATGCCGTAGCGCAACTCCCAGCCATGCATCTGGGAGCGCGTGTGGACGCCCGGCCGAGCGTGGTTGAAGCGGACGATCCAGATCATCCGCACGAGAACGACGGCGGGCACGAGCGCCGTGATCACCCAAAGCGCGAGGCTCTCCGCCTTCCAGGAGACGTAAGCGAGATTGAGCAGCGAGCCGATGCTTCCGACAACCAGCGACCGGGCATCGGCGTGGAGGGCATCAATCTGCGAGAAATAGACGTCGTCCGGCACGGATGTGCGATCCGGGCGGTCCCGCCTCATCGCAAACGTGAAAGACGAACTCATGAAGGGCGCGTTCTCTGACCCAGCCGCAAAAGGAAACGGCTGATACATCACATCAAAACATCCGGCTTAAGCTGCAGTTAAAAGCTGAGAGCGCATCCTCTACGTAAGGACAGAGACCGGATCGACGGATGACTAGCCTCCAACATGATGAACGAAGACTGACCGCACGACCCGGCAACGCCGTCGTTCCTTCGCAGCGGCATAGCATTCGTCGCTACGAGAATGCGGTTCGTCGTCTTGCGCGACTGGAACGACTGGCGGACGATCCCGAAGTTTACGCCGATATTGTCGAACGGGGACGATATCTGCGGCTTTGTGCTGCGATTGCCTGGGCCAGCGACAATGTCGAGCGCGCCCGGTACGACCTCTTCGCGAAGACTGAACCGCGACTGCACTAGGCTTTCGCACGAGAATTGTTCGCAGACGCGAATGGTGCGAAGTAATCGCAGCGAGGCTGCGATGGCGACACGGATCAATCTCAACGCCGATATGGGTGAAGGCTTCGGCGCCTGGGACATTGGCGACGACGAAGCAATGCTCGCTTGCGTGAGTTCGGCCAATATCGCGTGCGGCTTCCATGCTGGCGACCCGACTGTCATGCGCCGCGCCGTGCGGCTGGCAAAGGCACGTGGCGTCAGCATCGGTGCCCATCCCGGCTTCGCGGATCTCCAGGGCTTTGGCCGCCGCCGCTTCGATCTTGCGTCGGCCGAGATCGAAAGCCTCGTCGCCTATCAGATCGGCGCGCTGCAGGCCGTCGCGGCGCTCGAAGACGCGCGCGTCACGCATGTGAAGCCGCATGGCGCATTGAGCAACATAGCCGCCAACGATGATGATGTCGCGAGCGCGGTCGCCCGCGCCATCCGCGCCGTCGATCCCACGCTGATTTTTCTCGCGATCGCAGGCTCCGCGATGGAGCGCGCGGGTCAAGCAGCGGGTCTGCGCGTGATGCGCGAAGGCTTTTGCGACCGGCAATACGAGTCGAGCGGGACGCTCGTGTCGCGCAAGCTCGAAGGCTCCGTTTATCACGACCCTGCACCGGCGGTAGCCCAAGTCCTCGAGATGCTGGAAGGCCGTGTGACGACGCGCGCTGGCGACGTCGTGCCTTGTGAGGTCGATAGCCTTTGCATCCACGGCGACGAACCGACCGGCGCCGCAATCGCGCGCGCAGTGCGGGATGCGTTGAACCGACGCGGCGTTGCTGTCGTACCTCTGCCGACGCTGGCGAACTAGGCCGAAGCGGCCGCCATCTTCTGCAATGCTGCCGCTGTCTCCGCATTTGCCGGCAGGAACGACTCGATGGCGATCTCGGCCATCGTGAGGTCGAGCGGCGTCCCGAACAACGTCGTCGTCGAGATGAGATCGAGGATAAAGTCACCCTTGCGCAGCCGCAGCGGCACGAAAATGTCGCGACTGTCTCCCGATGGTCCGGTGACGCGCGACGACCGCGCTGTGTCGCCGAAAGCGGAGAACTCGCGTACCATCTCGATGAGCACGGCATCGCCGGTCATCGTCGCCTGCCGTTTAAGCCGATCGACAATGTGGCCGAGCCACTGATCGTAATTGACGATATTGGCTGCAAGACCTTTGGGATGCAGCGCCAGCCGCAAGACATTGACCGGCGGTTGCAGCAGCGACGCGTCGGCACCTTCGATCAGCGTTGCGACAGCACTGTTCGCGGCAATCATGGTCCAGTGCCGATCGACAGCGAGCGCGGGAAACGGCACATGCGCATCGAGCACGCTCGTGATTGCGGTGCGCACGCCCGCCATATCGGGATCGTCCAGCGAACGCTCCTGAAAGACAGGCGCGTAACCCGCTGCGACGAGCAACGCGTTCTGCTCACGACGCGGAACGTCCAAATGCTCGGCCAGTCGCAACACCATGTCGCGGCTGGCCGACGCGCGACCGCTCTCAACAAAACTTAGGTGCTTCTGCGAAATCTCGGCTTCCAGCGCGAGGTCCAGTTGGCTCATATGCCGACGTCGACGCCACTGCCGCAAATGATCGCCGAGAGAAATCCGCTGCATCACACCATGATAAACCGGCGCGGCGGCGGATCAATTACCTCCGACGTAGTCCCTTGGCGCACGTCCTCCGTCGCAAAAGTCTGCAACTTTTTCGGGATATGCGTCAGTCTCCAAGCAGCGATGGTGCCTGGCCAAGCAGCGCCGCATGACCGATTCCCGCGAGGATGCGCTCGTTGTTGATCATGATCGGCGTCGCGAGCACATCACGCAGGAAGCGACCCTGGCTGTAGGGCGAGTCCGTGCGATAGCCGGACAGACCGCAGGCACGCATCGCCGCCAGCACGGTCTGTACGACGCCTTCCGAGACCTGCACCTTCAAGAGGTTGAACGACGTCTGGACGTCGAGCGACGACATGGCGCGTTCGTCGCGCGCTGCGATCTCGAAGGTCGCGAGCGCTGCACGTATCTGGCTTGTCACCGATGTCAGCGACTGCCGCGCCTGCGTGAACTGCATTGCGCCGGGGGGCGCCTTGCTGCCCGACTGCGACATGGCGTTACGCATGAACTGGCGCGCGCGTTCGACAGAGGCGGACGCGATACCGGCCCAAGCGCTCGACCAGAGCACATGTGCCACCGGCATCATGCTCTGCGAATGAATCTTCGCGTAAGGCTCATCCAGAATCTGATCGGTGCGGCCTCGTGCCTCGACGCGGAAACCACGGCTGCACGTGCCGCGCATGCCGAGCGTCTCCCAGCCTTGCTTGCGCTCCATCGTGTAATTGTCGCGCAAGAGCCAGACGAGAACCTGGTCCGACGGCGCTGCATCAGGCGCGCGGCGCGCGGTCGTTACGAGGCCATCGGCGTATTCGCCATAGGAAATCACCGACGCCTCGCGGCCATAGGTGAAGCCCCCTTCCGTGCGCACCACGGCAGCGTCGCTGGAGCGGATGTCGCCGCCATTGCCGCCTTCGGTCGTCGAAGACGCCATGAGCCACTGATTCTCGACCAGCTTGCTCAGCATCGCATCCCGCCAGTCGTTGCCACGCCCGTGGCGGAGCAGGCATGCGATCTTCACCTGGTGCATTGCATAGATCATCGCCGTCGAAGAGCAGGACGAGCCCAGCCGGAAACAGATGTTTGCGACATCGGTCATCGTCGCGCCTTCGCCGCCATAGAGGCCAGGCACCATCACACCGAGAAGGCGCTGTTCGCGCAGCGCGGCGATCGCCTCGGCGGGAAAGCGGGCGTTGCCATCGACATCTTCGGCATGTTGGGCTGCGACCTCGCAAACCGCAGCGATGCGCGCCGCGAATTTCGACTTACCGCGTGCGAGCTGCGAACCCGGCTCCGGCATCGAACGACGACGATCCTGAAACCCTTCGTAGACACGCGCGAGCGACATGGGATGTTCCGAACGGCACAGCCCCCGTGGGCCGCCTTGCCTATCGAAACCTTGCGGAACAACCGCAATCCAAGCAATAAAACGCGCGGATTGCAGTTAAGCAGACCTTGCTGCGAAACGAGACCGAGCGTGTCGCCGATGTAATCGCTTTTTGCGCACGGCCTTCACGCGATAGAAACGCTTTTGCGCTTTGTGTCGTACATCACATTGGAAGGGCTCGATCGTGCTGGATCAGGTTTCTCTCGGCTATCGCGACCGACTCATTGCCATCGTTAAAGATGTCATCAGCGATCACCCTTTCGCCCGGCCCGATCGCATTCCGCAGAGCCTTGCCGAAGCCGGTCTGACGTCGCTCGATCTCGTGAAACTCGTTCTCGGCATCGAACGCGAATTCGGCGTCACGATCGGCGGCGACGATATGGAACCGGAGAACTTTTCGACGCTCGAAGCGCTTGAGACCCTTGTCTATCGCCTGAGCTGCTAACGAAGCCGATCGTCGGAGCCGCGCAACCCGCGGCTCTTCGCATCTTCGCTACATCAGAGCGTGCGTTCCCCACTCCCGATTGCGGCGAAACTCGCAGGCGTCAGCGGCTCGTAGGCCTGCCGCGACTTATCGAACATAAGCAATCGATCCTTCGTTGTCGCCGGATCGAAACCAGCGTCCGCAAAGGCATGCGTCTGGTGCTTCATCGTTCCTGTGAGCGTCAGACTGTCTGTCAGCCGAAGGAACACGGGGCGCGCATAAGCCGGTAGTCGCGCGAGCACGCGATCCGTTAGCACGCCAATGTCAAAGCCGGCCGTTACGGTCAGCGCGGCCATGCCGGCACGGCCATCGGCGCGTGGCACCTTCACACCATAGACGCAGGCATCCGTGACGCCGGGCACATCGCGAAGAACCTCCGCGACTTCGAGCGTCGAGACGTTCTCGCCTTTCCAGCGGAACGTGTCGCCGAGACGATCGACGAAATACCAGAAACCGCGCGCGTCGATCCGCATGAGATCGCCGGTGCGCATCCAGGCGTCGCCGGGCGCAAAGGCATCACGCAGGATTTTTCGCTCCGTCGCGCCAGCATCCGTGTAACCCTCGAATGCATTAGCGCCGCGCGACGCGATGCGCCCGAGCGCCTCGCCGCTTTCATCGACCGCTGCCTTCGTGCAGCGCCCTTCGGCATTGCGCGCGGGCTCGCCCGTCTCGGGATCGAGCTGCACGATGACAGCGGGGAAGCGGTGGCGCAAAAATCCCGGCACGCGGCCGATGGCGCCGGGCTCGCCCTCCATATTGTAGAGCGAGAATGTGCCTTCGCTCGCGGCGTAAAACTCGACGATGCGCGGAATGGCAAACCGCGCCTCGAAGGCGCGCCACACGTCCTCACGCAGGCCGTTGCCGCACATTGCACGCAAGCGATGGTTGTTCTCTGACGGCCGGACCGGCGTCGAAACGAGATACCGGCACAGCTCGCCAATATATTGCGCGAGCGTGCAATCCCAACGCCGAATGTCGTCGAAGAAACGCGAGGCCGAAAAGGACGGCACGATGACGACCGAGCCGCCGCGCGCCAGCAACGCACCGACCGCGACCACGCCGCCGACGGAGTGATAGAGTGGCAGGCAATCGTACATCCGGTCCGCGGGCCCGGTGTCGAGCATGCCGGCGAACCACAGCGCCCAGGACAGCACGCGACCGTGACTGACATTTGCCGCCTTCGGCAGGCCTGTCGTGCCGGACGTGTAGATCAGCAGCGCGCGGTCGGAGATCGTCGGGCCATCCGATGCTTCGAGCAGCGGGCCATCCGGAAACGCTTCGAGCGCGCTTCGAAGGCCTGTCGAATGGGAGCCGTCTTCCCAGCACCATGCGGGAATACCGTCGTTGACGATCGCGACTGCGCTTCCCCATGCGGGCATCAATGCCGCAGAGACGATGATTGCTTTTGGTAGCGCCGCGAGAAAGCAATGCGCGAGTGCATCGCCGCGCAGATTCGTGTTCAGCAGCGCGACGGAAATCCCGACACGCGTGAGACCAAGCCAAAGTGCGACATAGGCCGGCCGGTTTTCCATCAGCAGCGCGACCGTGTCGCCCTGCCCCAGGCCTTGAGACTCCGCCCAGCGTGCGACGCGCGCCATCAGCCCCGCAAGCTCGCGATAGCTGAGCGATTCCGTATCGCTGAGGAGCGCCGGCGCATCCGGCGTGCACGCGGCCATGTCGGTTACCAGCATCGGCAGCGTCTGTTTCGGCACGTCCGCGATGCCAGCAGTGGCGGCAAGCGCACGCGTCCAGTCCGTGAGCACGTTGCGTTGCGCAGGCTGCATTGCGGCGCCGCGTTGCGCCTCGGTGGACTGCGCAGTGTCGTTTGCGGACTCTTCGAGTGTCACGGGCCCACCATGTCGGCATCGATCCCGTCGGTGTAATGCACGACATTAAAGGCAGCTTTAACACTTGCCGCTACGTTCGGTGGTGCCGCGATCTTCGCCGGCAGGTGTGCCCATGCGTTCTGAAACGATTGCGATCCACGGCGGCTTCGATTCCGATCCGACGACACATGCCGTCGCCGTCCCTATTTACCAAACGGCCGCTTACGCCTTCGACAGCGCCGACCACGCGGCCGCGCTCTTTGACCTTGAAGAAGACGGCTTTCGCTACAGTCGCATCAGCAACCCGACCGTTGCCGTTCTTGAACGTCGTGTCGCCGAGCTCGAAGGCGGAGTAGGTGCACTCGCCGTCGCGACAGGTCAGGCAGCGCTGCACTATGCGCTGGTGAACGTCGCCGACCACGGCGGCAACATCGTTTCTGTGCCACAGCTTTACGGCACGACGCACACACTGATGCAATACGTGCTGCCCCGGCAGGGCATCCTGACGCGCTTTGCCGCGAGTGATCGCGCCGAAGACATCGAGCGCCTCATCGACAAGAACACGCGCGCCGTCTTCTGCGAGAGCGTCGGAAATCCGGCCGGCAACGTCTGCGATCTCGAGGCCATCGCCGAGGCCGCGCACCGGCACGGCGTTCCGGTTATTGTCGACAACACTGTTGCGACGCCCGTGCTGCTACGGCCGTTCGAGTGGGGCGCGGACATCGTCGTCCATTCGCTGACGAAATTCATGGGCGGCCACGGAACCACGCTTGGCGGCGCCATCGTCGATGGCGGGCGCTTCCCTTGGGCGAAGAACGCGGATCGCTTCCCCGCCTTCAATCGGCCCGACGAATCCTATCACGGCCTGATTTATGCGCAGCGCTTCGGCGCGAATGCTTTCGTCGCACGCTGCCGCAGCGTCTATCAGCGCACAACGGGAGCGGTGATGTCGCCGCTGTCGGCGTTCCTGCTACTGCAGGGCATTGAGACGGTATCGTTGCGCGTCGAACGCCACGTCGAAAACGCCCGCAAGGTCGCGGAGTTTTTGCGTGCCCACGACAGCGTCGAATGGGTGAACTACGCAGGCTTCTCAGACAGCGCGTATTACACGAACACGCAGAAATATCTGGGCGGCCGCGCAACTTCGCTGCTGACTTTCGGTGTCGCCGGCGGCTTGGCCGGCGGCAAGCGCTTCTACGATGCGCTGCGGCTCGTGAAGCGGCTCGTGAATATCGGCGATGCGAAATCGCTCGCCTGCCACCCTGCATCGACCACGCATCGGCAGATGTCGCCGACCGATCAGTTGAAGGCGGGCGTGCGGCCGGAAGGTATTCGGCTCAGCGTCGGCATCGAGCATATCGACGACATTCTCGACGATCTCGATCGGGCTCTACGCGCCGCCGCCGGTGGCCTCATGCAGTCTGCGGCGGAATAGGTCGCGCCACGACATGTCCCTCCCCGGCAACGAGCGTCGCGGGCCGCGCCAGCCGATCGCCTTTCCGGATCGCCGCGACCGGCGTCCGACGATCGAAGTCGCGCTCGTCAACAACATGCCGGACGCGGCGCTGCGTTCGACCGAGCAACAGTTCTGCGTCGCGATTCAAGAGGCGAAGGCTGGCCTTCCCGTAAATCTGCGGCTCTTCACGCTGCCTTGCATCCCTCGCGCCAGCGATGCGGCCTTGCATATCGCCGCAAACTACGAGCCCTACGACACTCTTCTTCGCGGGCATTGCGATGCCGTTGTCGTCACCGGCGCCGAGCCGAAAGCGGCGCGCATGGAGGACGAGCCCTATTGGGGCGAGATGACGCAGCTCGTTGATTGGGCTTCCGTCTCGACACGTTCGACACTTTGGTCCTGCCTCGCGGCGCATGCGGCCGTGCAGCACATGCACGGCATCGTGCGCAAACCGCTCGCCCAAAAGTTGTCGGGCATCTATCAATGCGACGCCGTTCGGCTCGATCCACTCGTCGTCGGCGCGCCCGCGCGTGTCGCCGTTCCGCATTCGCGCTGGAACGCTTTGCCCCGCGACGAACTTGAGGCTCACGGCTACGAGATGCTGCGTGTGTCGGACGAGGCCGGCGTCGATCTCTTCGCGCTCGATCGCGGCAGCCGCTTCGTCTTCATGCAGGGCCACCCCGAATATGCGACGGACTCGCTTCTGCGCGAATACCGGCGTGATATCGGGCGCTTCCTTCGCAACGAGCGTGCAGATTTTCCGCAGGAGCCCGCGCATTACTTCACGCCCGAGGCGCTTGTCGTACTGCGCGCCTACCGCCGCCGCTGCGAGCGGAACCGCGACCCGGCGCTGCTCGACGTATTTCCAAATGTCGCCACGCCGGCAGCGATCGAAAATCGCTGGCACCGTCCGACCGCCATCCTCTATGGCAACTGGCTGCGCACGATGGCGACGACGGCGAGACGCACCGCGGCGGTCGCCTAGTTACGCGGTACTGCCGGCGTCCACAGTGAGGACCGTGCCGGTGATATTGCGAGCCGCGTCCGACAAGAGATATGCGACGGCTTCGGCAACATCCTCCGCGCCGGCGAGGCGGCGCAATGCGCTGCGGTTCGCGATGCGGTCACGGTCCTTGTCGTCCATTGAACCGGTGAGTTCCGTCTCGATGAAGCCGGGTGCAACGGCATTCACAGTGATGCCGAGCTTTCCCACTTCACGCGCGAGCGACTTCGTGAAGCCGATCATCGACGCTTTCGTCGCACCGTAGGCAGCGAGACCGTTGAAGCCGGTCGAGCCGATGATCGACGACATGTTGACGATGCGGCCCTGCCCGTCCGCCATCATCGAGCGCACGACATACTTCGTCAGCACGATCGGCGACAGCGTATTCAACCGCACCAACGCCTCGATCTTCGAATTATGCATCGTTGCGAGCAGGCCTTCGGTGCCAAGGCCTGCATTGTTCACAAGCCCGTAGAGCGGCCCGAATTGCTTGCGGATATCGCGAACGAGCGTGGGCAGCGCCTCGATATCGCTGAGATCGCCCGCGACGAATGCGATGGCGCCCGGCGTGGCGTTGCGCGCGGCTTCTTCGAACTCCGGACCGGCATTGCGCGCTACTGCGATGACCTGGTCGCCCGAAGCCGCGAGTTTCTTTGCCACGGCGAAGCCGAGGCCGCGGCTTCCGCCGGTGACGAGAATGTTACGCATGGCGGGCAAGCTTGCCTGCGGCAGTCACGTCCAACGCGGGAACGAAGCGAATCGAGGCCGGCACTTTCCACGCCGGCAGTTGCTCCCGGCAAACCGCACCTATCTCGTCCCGCAGCAGCGCGGCGTCACACTCCACGGCACTCTCCGCCAGAACGATATCGGCGGCAACGATCGCACCCATGATCGGATTGCGGCGGCTTTTCACGAGCGACATGCGCACAGCCGCATGGCGATTAATGACGGCCTCGATCTCTTCCGGATTCACTTTCTGGCCACCGACATTGATGATGCCACCGCGGCGGCCGAGGAAAAAGTAACGGTCGCCACGCCGCTCGACGAGGTCACCCGTGTCGACGAAGCCGTCACCGTCATGCAGCATCTTTTCTTCGCCGACATAATCGCCTGCGGTGCGTATCGAGCGGATGCGAAGCGTGTCTTCGACGACACGCAATTCGACCGCGCCGGGCTCATCGACATAGCTGGCGGGAAATCCTGCAAAACCGTCGTTCACTTCGAAGCCGACGCCGGCCTCGGTCGACGCATAGGCATGACCGATTTTCGCTTGGGAGAAACGCACGCGCAGCGCATCGAGAATCCCTTGGTCGGCGATCTCACCGGACAGGCGCACATAGCCGGGCGCAAATGAGGCATCCGTCGGCATCATCAGCAAACGCCGCCAATGCGAGGGCGTACCCGAGATATGCGTCACGCCGCAGGCGCCGTAGCGCGCGACGACGGACGCGAACGGCTGGCCCTGCGCCGGCAGCACGAGCGACCCGCCGCCGAAGACAGCACGGAGAAATATCTGCATGCCGCCGTAGCGACGGATGTCGTAGAAGGTTGCCCAAACTGGCGCCGGTTGCGCCATCGGCTGGCCTACCATCGCGCCGGTGAGCGCGCGCAACGAATGCGAAACGATCTTCGGCGTGCCGGTCGTGCCGGACGTCAGCAGCAGCCACTGCGTCTCTTGCTGCTTGCACACACCCGGCAACCGCGGTTCGTCTATAAGGCCGGCGAGATAGGAGTCGTCAACAATCGCGTCGACCTCCGCTTTGGCCGCGATCGCGTCGCGATCGTCGCGCGACACCTCGGGCGGGCAGATGAGCATGCGAGCCGCGATTCCATCGAGCGAGATCATCGTCGCGGCGGCGGTCGCCTGCTCGACCACGTCGAGCATGACATTCTTGCCCTGAAGATGCGCAAGCGCGTCGGGCAAGCCCGTCAAACCGCCAAGCGCCGCAAAGGACACCGTGCCAGCAGGGCCGTGCAGTACGCCCTGCCCGCCATCGCGCTGCAGGGCGCTTCGCAGCGTCAGCATGTCTTACGCCGCTTTGTCATACAGCTGGACGAAATCGCTGAAGGTGACGGGGAAGCGCACATCCTCCGACATCGTGAAGGGATCGACGCCGAGCTTGTCCTCTAGCCGCGCCACGAGGATCGCGAAGCACAGTGAGTCGAGCCCGGATTCGACCAGCACCAGATTATCGTTCAGCGGCGCAAGGTTCTTCTTGTGATCGCGGGCGACCTCCTGCATCAGGTCGGCGATCTCGTTCTTGACGGTCATCTTGCTCTCCTCGCGTTCGATCAGGCGGCCGGCGTCAACGCACCGACACGCTCGCCGTCGCGCGAAATCATTCTGCGCATACGGGCGTGAATTTTCTGCAGCAGCAGCACGGAGGCCGGCAGAGTCTTGCGGCAGAAGGCTACCTTGCGGATATACGTCTCGATCTCCCACGTCGCCTTCGAGCCGGCGGCGAAGAAGATGACGTCGCCCGGCCCATAGACGCGCGCCGGCATGCCATCGGCCTCGATTTTCACGTTGCCTTCGACGAAATGCACGGTCTCGTCGATGTCGTAGTGCCACTCGAATTTTCCGGCCGTGCATTCCCACACCATCGTCCACGCACCCCAGTCGGCGCTGTGCGACAGTTCACGATTTTTTGCCTGCGGATCGCCCGCAAGAATCCATTCCGGCGTGATCGGCGCGGGCTTCAGCACGACATTCGCCGATCCGGCGACGATAGCGGGTGAGGACATGTTCACTCTCCTTCGATCAGGTTTCACGGGTTGTCGGATTAAGGGCAACGTTCGCGCGGCGCGTTTGCATCGACCGCACACGTGCCATCGCTTGTTGAGGAATGGCGGGAAACAGCAGCGCAAGGCAGCCGGCGTAGAGCACGACACCTGCGCCCGACACGATCACGAGTTGCAGGAGGTCCGACAACGGACGCAGCATATCGTTCGCGAGGTGCAAGACAGTCGTCATGACCGCAGTCGCGAGGGCGATTCGCGCCCAATCGGCGAGCGGCATCGGCAGACCGAAACGACGCGCGATGGCGAAGCCGAGCACCGCACCGATGGAGGACGCCGCGCAGGCACCCGCAACCGAGCCTGTAATGCCGTAGGCGTGGTAGCCGAAGGCACAAAGCGCGATCATGAAGACGGCTTCGACAACGTTCACGAGTACGGAGAGGCCCGTGCGCTGGAAGAGGATGAAAGCCATGTCCGCGTAGTGGACGCGGATGTTGCGCACAGCGCCCGTTATGACGGCAAGCGGCATGATCGCCAGCGTGACGTCCTGAAAGCTTTCTGAAATGAGCAGACGCACGAAGGGCGGCGTGATGAGGCAGAGCCCCGCAGCAGCAGGCAGCACCATGCCAACGAGCAATGTGCCGCCGTGACGCATCTGTCGAAGTGCCAGATCGCGATCGCCTTTTTCCAAAGAGCGCGCGGCGAGCGGAAAAGCGGCTGACGTGACGAACATCGCCGCGGTCGTACTGAGGCGCTGCCCCAGCCCCCATCCGACCGCGAGAAGACCTACGGCCGAGGCACCGCCCATCGCTTCGAGGACGACGCGGATGCCATTGAGATTAACCCAGTTGACGACGCCGGCAGCAACCAGCGGGAGACCGAAGACGAGTGCCTTGCGCAGCAACGTCGCGTCGATCGCTTCGCCGACTGCGCCGATCCGCATGCGCGACATAAGCCAGAGCGCGACGAGGACGTGCGAGATCGCGAAGCCCGCGAGCACTGCACCCGCCGTCGGCGCCAGCACCGCGACGAATATGAAGCCGAGCAATCCGCCCGCTGCCAGCGAACCTGTCTGTGCGACCGTGTAGAGCGCAATATCGGCTTTGGTGCGCGCGCGTTCGCTAAAATAAGTGACGAAGGAGCGCGAGACGACATAAACCGTGCTCGACAACACGAGCTGCAGGTCGGCGATCTCGTTCAGGGAAAAAAGGATGGCGAGATTGAATACCGCTTGCGGAATGCAGGCCAGCGCGAGCACGCGCGGCTCGGCCCGCAGTACGCTGCGCGTGTCGGAATGCCCCGCACCTCCAAAGAAGCGCAGCACGAACAGCGACCACCACGAGACGCTGCACAGGAAGATGAGCTCCTGCGCTGCGATCAGCAGCGTCAGCCGGCCATAGTCGTCATGCGCGAGGTAGTGCGTCCATACGATTGCGAAGACGAACTGCAGGGCTGGTCCTGCGAGCTGACTTGGCAGGTACAACAATGTTTGCCGCAAAAGCATCATCGTATCCGGAACACCGGTGGCCCCCGGTGCGTAATGGAATGCCTGCAGTGCTCACCTGTGTCCACGATGGTTGATCATCGTGGTTCACGAAGCTTACATGCGATCCGCGAAACTCGGCGTTACGCTGCGGCACGTGTCTTGCCGATCGCGAAGTCCCAGTAAGCAGAGCGGGCTTCGCGGAAGACGGGGCCGATGGCCAGCGGACGCGAGTCGATGCGTGTGATCGGCGAGACTTTCTGGAAATTGCCGGTCGAGAAAATTTCGTCGGCTTCGACGAAATCGGTAAAGGTTAACGTTTCTTCGCGCACTTCGCGACGCGACGCGCGCAGCAGCGTGATGACGCGCTGACGCGTGATGCCATTGAGAAATGTGCCGTTCGGCTTCGGTGTCTTCACGACGCCGTTCTTCACGAGGAACACGTTGGCATTCGCAAGCTCGGCGATATTGCCCTGCATGTCGCGCATGAGCGCATTGTCAAAGCCACGTCCTCCGGCTTCGATCAACGCGCGTGCACCGTTCGGATAGAGACAGCTCGCCTTGGCCTCGACCGGTGCCGTCTCGGGCGCAGGCCGGTAAAATGGCGAGAGCGTAACGGACATGCCGACCGGCTTCGGCAGCGGCGCTTCATAGAGCGAGAGGCACCAGCGTGTCGTCGCTGGATCGAAACGGACGCCGCCGCCGATCCCGCTGTCAGCCCAGTACATCGGCCTGATGTAGAGCTCCGCACCTGGTTCGAAGCGAGCGACGCCCTCGGCGACGAGCTTCATCCACTTCGCCTGCGGCACGACGGGCATCAGCCCCATCGCAATCGCGGATCGGTTAACGCGTTCGCAGTGCCGGTCGAGATCGGGCGTCACGCCGGCGAAGGCGCGCGCGCCATCGAAGACAACAGAGCCGAGCCAGGCACCGTGCGTGCGCGGCCCCATGATCCCGACATTGCCCTCGTGCCAGACGTCCTCGAAATAGGTCCATGTTTTCGAGCAGCCGCCGGCGACGGAAACATTGTTGGACATGACGCACTCCGTGGAACGGCGTGCAGGATAGTCGGGCGCGGTTAAGCAATGGCTTGCGCGACGCCGCTTGTTTCCGTGGGCGAACGGCGGCAGGGTCCGGCCGACCTCCCCGAAGGAACAACTCAATGAACGGCGCCGATGCTCTCTGCGACACCCTGCTGGCCGGCGGCGTCGACATGTGTTTCGCCAATCCCGGCACATCGGAAATGCATTTCGTTGCCGCGCTCGACCGTAAGCCGCAGATGCGTTGCGTGCTCGGCCTTTTCGAAGGCGTGGTGACGGGCGCAGCTGACGGTTATGCGCGCATGGCCGACCGGCCTGCGGCAACGCTGCTGCATCTCGGCCCCGGACTAGGAAACGGTCTGGCCAACCTGCACAACGCGCGACGCGCGAACTCGCCGGTCGTCAATGTCGTCGGCGACCACGCGACATATCACCTGCAATACGATGCGCCGCTGACCAGCGACATCGAAGGCATCGCACGACCGATGTCGCATTGGGTCAAGACGACGGCGAAGGCCGACGACGTGTCGCGCGACGCGGCCGAAGCGATCCGCGAAGCAAATACCGCGCCGGGGCGCATCGCGACACTGATCCTGCCGGCGAACGCCGCCTGGGACGAGACAAGCGCGCCGATCGTCAACGTTGCCCCTGCCCCGGTGCGCGCCACCGTCGACCGTGATGCACTGCGCCACGCGGCGAAGATGCTGCGCAACGGAAAGCAGACCGTGCTGATGATGTCGGGCGTCGCGTTGCGCGCCGAGGCGCTGAAATCTGCGGGTCGCATTGCCGCCGCGACAGGCGCGCGGCTCCTGGCGCAGCAGGCGAACGGCCGCATCGAGCGCGGCGCTGGCCGCGTCGCCATCGACCGTACGCCCTATGTCGTCGACGTCGCGCTGAAAGCGTTTCATGACGTCGAGCAGATGATCCTGATCGGCGCCAAGCCGCCGGTCGGCTTCTTCGCCTATCCCGGCAAGCCGAGCGTGCAGACGCCGGAGAATTGCGAAATATTTTCGCTCGCCTCGCCCAGCGAAGATCTCGCGGAAGCACTGGCCGCGCTTGCAGACGAGATCGGCGCGAAGACGTCTCCGATCCTCGAACCGTATGCACCACCGGAGGCTGCGACTGGTGTACTTAATGGCGACAAGGCGATCATGACGATCGCTGCCAATCTGCCGGAGAACGCGATCCTCATCGACGAGTCGATCTCGGCGGGCCGCTATTCCTTCGGCATGACGCGCAAGGCCGCGCCGCACGACTATCTGCAACTCACGGGCGGCGCGATCGGCATCGGCCTGCCGATGGCGGCCGGAGCGGCACTCGCCTGCCCCGATCGTAAGGTCGTGTCGCTGCAAGCCGATGGCAGCGCGATGTACACGATCCAGGCGCTCTGGACGCAGGCGCGCGAGAACCTTGACATCGTGACGGTGCTGTTCTCGAACCGCTCCTACTCGGTCCTGCATGCGGAGCTGCGCGGCGTGGGCGCGGGCGAAGCGGGCCGCAATGCGCGCCGCATGCTCGATCTCGACAATCCGGAATTGCAGTTCGTCGATATGGCGCGCGGCATGGGCGTCGAAGGCAAGCGCGTCACGACGGCGGAAGAGTTTCAGACGGCGTTCAAGGCGGCGCTTTCGCGACGCGGGCCGTATCTGATCGAAGCCGTCGTCGCCTGACTTTACGCCCCGAAGATCGCGAGTTCGGTATCGGCGAGATCGCCAAGGCGCGGTCGCTTGGGACCGCGGAAGAATTTCTGCGAACGGCTTTCGCGAAGAGATCCCACGAGCGAAAGCTTCGCGTCGGTGTCGATCACGACAGCCGGCATACCGTGCAACAGCAACCAGCGGCCAAGTGCGCTCGCGCAACGCGTGAAAGCCTCGAGATCGCGGCACCAAAGCAAGTGCGCGGCCGGCACCCGGCCCTGGAGCACGTGCGTGCGCGCGAAGACGAAAGGCGCGGCTTTCGCGCCATCGGTGCAGACCAGCGCGAAGCAGCCGTCGCCGGCGTGACGTGCGAGAAGTTCGGCTTCGTATGGCGTGAGGTCTTCCGCGCCGCGTCCGCTCGCATCGACACGCCTGACGCTGCGGAAACCGCCGCGCAACGATAGCGCCGGCAAGCAAAGCATCTGGCCGCCGACGAAGCGCCGATAGCCCTGCGCTTCCAGCATCGGGATCGTGTGCAGCGCCGGTGATATGTTCGTAATGGTCAGCGTCTTTTTCTGAAAAACCTTCGACACCAGCATGTTCGCTAGGAAGCCGGCTCGCGGCCGTACATACCAGCTCGAAACGTTGCCGCGCGGCACGCCTTCGGCGTCGCGCGACATAATGAGCAAGATGCAGCCGGTCGGTACGCCGTCGAGTATAAGCAGGTAACCATAGCGCGGAAAATCGTCGATTACCGGACGCGCCCGCATCCGCGACAAGCCGCGCTCCCAGTAGCTGCGCAAGCGCTCCGGAAACCCTTCGACCAAGAGGTCGATAACGCTCTCGACATCGGTCTCCACGATTGCGCGGCACGACACTGTGCTGGCGGGCGATGCGGCGTCGGTTGACGTAACGTTCATCGCCTCTTCATCGCAGGAAAGCGTGTGGAGACCGTCAACGTGGCGACCTATCGCGTTAAGTCGATACGAAGGGTTGCCGCGCTATCCATTCTCGATGGCTCGAAATCCGTCCCGTCGCCTTCTTGGCGTGCATCGTCTGCATTACCGCATGGGCGGCGCCGAGGCCGTGCATCTCGATCACCTCGCACTCTTTCGCGAGATGGGCTGGGAATGCGCGGAATTTGCGATGGCGCATCCGAAAAACGAGCCTTCGGATTACGCACGTTACTTCCCCGCCTATTTCGATGCCGGCGATGCAGAGGGTATGGCGAAGGTCGGCGCGACCGCGCGCTTCCTGCATTCCGCCGAAGCGGGCCGGAACTTCGCAAAGCTGCTCGATGATTTCCGGCCCGATGTCATCCACATCCACGGCATCTATCACCAGCTGACATCGGCGATCATTCCGCCCGCCATCGAGCGCGGCATTCCGATCGCGTTCACGCTGCACGACTACAAGATCATCTGCCCCGCGTATCACTTCTTCCGCGCCGAGGTCGGCGTCTGCGAGGATTGCCGCGGCGGCCGGCAATACATGGCGGCGGTCAATAAGTGCCAGCATGGCTCGATCGCGGCGGACTCGGTCTATGCGCTCGACGGCTGGCTGCAGTGGCATCGCGGCACGGTGCGCAGCAATGTGTCTGCCTTTGTCGGACCGGCACGCTTTATCGTCGACAAGTTTGCCGAACACGGCATCCCCCGCGAAAAGCTTCACTACGTCCCGAATTTCTTCCAGACGACGGACGACCGGCTTGTCGATCCCGCCGCCATCGCCGCATTGCGCGAGAAATACGGGCGCTTCCTGCTCTTCTTCGGCCGTCTCTCGGTCGAAAAAGGCCTGCTCGATCTTGTCGATGCCGCCGCGCTCGCAAACGCGCCGCTGGTGCTCGTCGGCGAAGGCAAGGAAGAAGCCGCGCTTCGCGAGCGCGCGAAAGCGCGCGGCGTCACCGTGCACTTCACCGGCCATCTCACCGGCGCTGATCTCTGGGCGCATGTCGAAGCGGCGCGCGCCATCGCCCTGCCCTCGATCTGGTACGAGATCGCGCCGAAGAGCATTCTCGAAGCGCAGGCCCGCGGCAAGGTCGTCATCACGACGGCCATCGGCGGCAATCCCGAGATGGTGCAGGACGGCGTTACGGGCTTCGTCGTTCCGCCCAACGACGCAGTCGCTCTTGGCGACGCCGTTTCACGCGCATTCGCAATGCCGGATTCGGAACTGGCAAAGCTTGGCGACGCCGCGCGCGCGCAGGCACTGACGACCTTCACGAAAGAACGCTACTACGCCGAGACTGTCGCACTTTACGACGCCTTGCTCGCGCGCGACATCCCGCTCGCGGCGGCATCGTGATCCGCGACGGCATCGCGGGTCTCGCGGGCCGCACGCACGATCTCTGCATTGTCGGCGCTGGTCCGGTCGGCATCGCGCTTGCTCTCGAATTGTCACGACAGGGACGGCACGTTCTGCTGCTTGAATCCGGTGGCAACGGCCCCGATGATATCGCGCAAAAGCTGTCGAATGCGGAGATCGTCGATCCCGCACGTCACGATCCCATGTTGATCGCGGTGTCGCGGCAGTTGGGCGGCACGTCCAATCTCTGGGGTGGGCGTTGCCTGCCCTTCGATCCGATCGATTTCGAAAAGCGACCTGTGCATGGCGACGCGTCCTGGCCGATCGGTCTTGCGGACATCGCGCCACATTACTCGCGCGCGATAAAATACGCCTGCGCGGGTGCGGAGGTCTTCGAGACGAACGAGCTGACGAAAGCGAGCGACGACACGTCGTTCTCGACGGCGCATCTGGAACGCTGGAGCGCGAACAAACGCGCGCAGGTTGCGCATCGCGATGCTCTGAAGCGCGATGCTGCGATCGATCTGCGGATTGATACGACCGTCGTCGGACTACGTTGGGCCAATGACAGGGTTTCTCATGTCGTTGTCGCCGATAACAGTGGACATCGCGAGGAGATCGATGTCGGCGTTGTCGTGCTGGCGACAGGCGGCCTCGAGTCCACCCGCCTGCTCCTCAGCGAACAGCGCAAGAACCCTGCCCGCTTCGGCGGCACCGATGGCGCACTGGGTCGCTATTACATGGGCCACGTCATCGGTGAGATCGCCGACGTCGTACTCACATCCGACGCCATCGATCGCGCCTTTGATTTCAAGATCGACGGGCATGGCTCCTATGTCCGTCGGCGGATTACGCCGTCGCAAACGCTGCTGCGTAACCAAAATCTGTTGAACTGCGCCTTTTGGCCTGTCGTCCCACCGGTCGCGGATGCCGCGCATCGCGACGGTTTTCTCTCAGCCATTGCGCTCGGTCTTTCCGTCGAAGCCCTCGGCAAGCGCATCCTGCCCGAAGCGATCCGTCGCCGGCATATTCCGGAAGCGATGCCGCGCGGCCCGCACGTTCGGAACATGCTGCGCGATCTACCCTCGGCGATGGTTGAGGTGCCAAAGCTGTTTTGGCGTCGTTACGGCGCGAAAGTGCCGGCGCCCGCCTTTTTCAAGCGCAACGCCGCGCACCGCTATGGCTTTTCCTATCACGCGGAGCAGGCACCGCGACGCGACAGTCGTGTCTGGCTCGGCGATGCGCGCGACGCGTTGGGTCTGCCACGTCTCACCATCGACCTGAAATTCTCACGCGATGATGCGTCGTCGGTCGTGGCGTTGCACGATGTGCTGGCAAAATGGCTGCCGGCTTCCGGCATCGGCACGCTCGCCTCGCGCATGCCCGAAGCGGAGCGCATCGACGCGGTACTGCAACAGGCGTCGCACGGCACGCATCAGATCGGGACGGCGCGAATGGCGTCGTCGGCACGCGATGGCGTCGTCGATAGCGATCTTCGGGCCTTCGGCACCGACAATCTTTTTGTCGCAAGTTCCGCGGTGCTGCCGACCTCGGGTCAAGCCAATCCGACGCTCACCGTGATGGCGCTGGCAATGCGGCTCGCAGATCGGCTTGTAAAGCAGAGTACAGTTGAAGTCAGGACGACCGACATCCTGCCGGCGCGCGAAGTGGCCAAATCCTTCGCGGCATAGGCTCAAATTCGTCACTGCGAGGCGACGAAGCAATCCATCTGCGCAAATTTGAAAGATGGATCGCCGCGTTGCCGCTTTGCGGCTCCTCGCGATGACGGCTCGCCTAAAACCGGTCCGCGCGATAGGGCGAGGGATCGCAGAACGGCGTCGTGCCCGTCATAATCTCCGCCACCAATCGCCCTGTCGCCGGCCCGAGCGTAAAACCGTGATGCTGATGGCCGAAATCGAACCACAATCCGGATTGACCCGGCGCCGGTCCGATGACCGGCAAGAGATCCGGTAGGCAAGGCCGCCGCCCCAGCCACGGCTGCGCATCAACGCGTGCGCCGAGCGGAAACATCTTTCGCGCAACAGACTCGCATTGCTCGATCTGCACAGGTGACGGCGCGCGGTCGCGCCGCGCGAATTCCGCACCGGTCGTCAGACGAATGCCGGCGCGCATCGGCGCCAAGAGATAACCGTTGTCGGTGTCGAGCACGGGATGATTGAGGCCTGCATTCGTGCCAGCCTCGCCGTCGTGCGCATAATGCATGTGGTAGCCGCGCTTCACGCCGAGCGGGATGCTGATGCCGAGCGGCCGAAAGATTTCGTCCGACCACGGCCCCATCGCAAGCAACACGCTTTCCGCAACGACATCGCCCTGTTGCGTCATCACGCACCAGTTGCTGCCACGCCGCGACAATGTCCGCGCATCGCCGGTGAGGAATTGCCCGCCGCGCGACGTGAAGAGCGCCGCGTAGGCTTTCGCAAGTCCGCCGGGATCGACGCACGATACAGGATCACGGAAATGCACGGCTCCAACGGGACCGGATATCTTCGGCTCGCGCTCGGCCAGCGTCTTCTGGTCGAGAACGTCGACCGTCATGCCGAACGGTTTTACGCGCTCGGCATCGCGGATGCCGGCCTCAAGAGTCTGTTGTGTGCGAAAAGCTTTTATCCAACCGCCGTGCCGCAACAGGTCCATCGCGCCGGCTTCCGCAGCGAGCGCCTCGTGCTCAGCAAGACTACGCTCGATCAGCGGCCAGCTTGCCCGCGCATGCGTCATCGCCCGCGCCGGCGCGCTTTCGCGAAAATACCGGGCGATGAAGGGCAAGGTCCACGGCAGGTCGGACCACACGATGCGCGCCGCCGGATTGGTGCCGAGGATTGTCGTCAGGACCTGCTGCGGATCGCGCGGGAACGTATACTGAAAATAGGACGCGCGCTCGATCAGCCCGGCATTGCCGTAGCTCGTCTCCGTGCCCGCGGCACTGGCACGATCGACAAGCACCACCGACCGGCCGCGCGCCTGCAGGTGAAGCGCGGCCGACACGCCGACCATGCCGGCACCGAGAACGATCACGTCGGTTTGCATCACTCTCCTTCAAGGCAATGCGAGTGCCACGTTACCTGAGGCGTCGTGTCACGCGCGTGGACGCCCGTCGGACCCTCGTGGTATCGCGACGGCTATGCGTTCCATCAAAGTGCTGCCGTCGATCCTCGCCGGTGATTTCGCAAAACTCGGGGCGGAGGTCGAGGCCATCGTTGCTGCCGGCGCCGACCTCGTCCACATCGACGTGATGGACGGCCATTTCGTGCCGAATATCACCTTCGGGCCGGATGTCGTGAAAGCGATCCGCGGCGTCACGCGCGCCCCCTTCGACGTACACCTCATGATCTCGCCGGCCGATCCGTATCTCGAGGCTTTTGCAAAGGCCGGCGCCGACATCATCACCGTCCATGCAGAAGCCGGGCCGCATCTGCATCGCTCCGTGCAGGCGATTAAGGCGTTGGGCAAGAAAGCCGGCGTGGCGCTCAATCCCGCGACGCCCGCAGTTTGCGTCGAAAACGTGCTCGACGACGTCGACCTCGTGCTTGCGATGACAGTCAACCCCGGCTTCGGCGGTCAAAGCTTCATACGGCCGATGCTTGAAAAGATACGGCAGTTGCGCACGATGATCGGCGGCCGCGACATTGCGCTAGAGGTCGATGGCGGCGTGACGGCGCAGAACGCCGGCGATTGCGCCGCCGCTGGCGCTGATTTTCTCGTCGCGGGTTCTGCCGTGTTCAAGGGCGGCCCCGCGACCTACGGCAGCGCGATCGCCGAGATCCGCCGCGCGGCGGAAAGCGCAATCGGAGTTTCCGTTTGAGGACGATGCGATGATCCCCCGTTACTCCCGTCCGGAAATGGTCGCGATCTGGGAGCCGCAGACGCGCTTCCGCATCTGGTTCGAAATCGAGGCGCATGCCTGCGACGCGCTGGCCGAGATAGGCGTCATCCCGAAAGAGGCCGCAGCGAATATTTGGGAAAAGGCCGGCAACGTCACCTTCGACGTCGCGCGCATCGACGAGATCGAGCGCGTCACGAAGCACGATGTCATCGCCTTCCTCACGCATCTTGCCGAATTCATCGGCGAGGATTCGCGCTTCGTGCATCAGGGCATGACGAGTTCCGATGTACTCGACACGTGTCTCGCGGTTCAGCTTGCGCGCGCTTCCGACATCCTGCTCGCCGACATCGACGCCGTGCTTGCAGCGCTGAAGCGTCGCGCGCTCGAGCACAAGATGACGCCGACCATCGGACGGTCGCATGGCATCCACGCGGAACCCGTAACATTCGGCCTTAAGCTCGCGCAGGCCTATGCCGAATTTTCGCGCGCGAAGGAGCGCCTGATCGCAGCTCGCAAGGAGATCGCGACCTGCGCGATCTCCGGCGCTGTCGGCACGTTCGCCAACATCGATCCACGCGTCGAAGCGCATGTCGCAAAGAAGATGGGTCTTGCGGTCGAGCCGGTCTCGACGCAGGTCATCCCGCGCGACCGGCACGCGATGTTCTTCGCTGTTCTCGGCGTCATCGCCTCGTCGATGGAGCGACTGGCGACGGAGATTCGTCATCTGCAGCGCTCGGAAGTGCTGGAGGCGGAGGAGTTCTTCTCGGAGGGCCAGAAGGGCTCGTCCGCCATGCCGCACAAGCGCAATCCGGTGCTGACTGAAAATCTCACTGGCCTCGCGCGGCTCGTGCGCGGCATGGTCACGCCGGCGCTCGAAAACGTGGCGCTCTGGCACGAGCGGGACATCTCGCATTCGTCCGTCGAGCGGATGATCGGGCCGGACGCCACGATCACGCTCGACTTCGCACTGGCGCGGCTCGCGGGCGTGATCGACAAGCTGATCGTCTATCCCGCGAACATGCAGGCCAACCTCGACCGGCTCGGCGGGCTCGTCCACTCGCAGCGCGTGCTGCTGGCGCTGACGCAGAAGGGCGTCTCGCGTGAGGACGCGTATCTGCAGGTGCAGCGGAACGCGATGCCGGTCTGGCGCGGCGAAGGCGATTTCCTCACGCTGCTGAAGGCCGACCGCGACGTCGTGGCGAAGCTCTCCGACGCCGAACTCACCGAGCTTTTCGATCTCGGCTACCATCTGAAACACGTCGATACGATCTTCGACCGTGTCTTCGGTGCGGCGGGGAATGCCTTCGCAGCGGAATAATCACCAAGCGACCGGCTCCGGTCTTTTCAAGGCCGAAAAATCCCGCTAAGACATTGAAAGGAAACGTACTTTCAAACAGTTCTAAACTAGGGCGGTCATGATTGTCTGTTCTTGTAACCGTTTGAGCGACGCCGCGATCCGCGGCTGTTGTCGCGGCGGCCCCGATGCGCCCAAGCATGTCGGGCAGGTCTACGGCTGTCTCGGCTGCTCACCGAAATGCGGCCGCTGCGCCCGGACGATCGACGCCATTATGAAGGAAGCCCAGGCTGTGGCCTGTCCTTGCCCGGCCGCGTGCGCCTGCCCTGCCGTGTCACTGGAAGCCGCCTGACGTTATTTTTTAGAATTGCTCTAGACTAGAAGCTCGCCCAAGCGCATATCCCTGCGCACTGACGCTCGTCGAGTCGCGTCAGTGGTAGCGACAGGAGCGATTTATGCGCGGCGACGCGAAGGTTATCGAATATCTCAACCGCGGCCTGCGCAGCGAACTGACGGCGATCAACCAGTATTGGCTGCATTACCGCATCCTCGACAACTGGGGTTACAAGGAACTCGCCAAGAAATGGCGCGAGGAATCCGTCGAAGAGATGCATCACGCCGATCGCTTCGTCGATCGCATCCTCTTCTTCGACGGCTTCCCCAACATGCAGAGCCTCGATCCGCTGCGCATCGGCGAAAACATCGAGGAAATCATGAAATCCGACCTCGCGGCCGAGGTCGAAGCGCGTGCGCTCTACCTTGAAGCGGCGAAATACTGCGAGTCAGTGAATGACCGTGTGACGAAGGTCCTGTTCGAGAGCCTCGCCGGCGACGAGGAGGGTCACATCGACTTCCTCGAGACGCAGCTTGAACTCATCAAGCAGGTCGGCGTGCAGCTTTACGCGCAGAAGCACATCGGCGAACTTGGCGACGGCGGTACGCCGGGCGACCCCAAGGCGTAAGTCTTACGCCGCGGCGCGCCGCAGCTTGTCCGGTAATCGTGCGTAAAGCCGCTTGATTGCCGGCCTTGCGCGAAACCACGCAGCCGCAAGCCGCCCGCGCGGGCGCACAGCAATGAGGTGATCGTGGACGCGCATCGTGTCCGTCGCCCACCGCTTCTTGTAGTCGTCCGACGGCAGCATGAGGTCGTAGGCCGACAGGCCCTCGGCCCGGCACCAGGCGATCATCTCGCCGATCAAGAGATGGCCCGGCGATCCTTGCGAGAACGCCTCATCGTGCGCGCCAAGAAGCGACCGGAAATTGCCGTTAGCAACGAGGCCAAGCTCCAGCGCTGCGACTGCATCGCCGACACACAGACGCCCGACAACCATGCTCTCGCTTTCCGCGAGGTCGTCCATCAGTTTCGCCAGCGCGGGATGCGAAAGCCCGCTGCTCCGCAGACCGCGCCGCGCGAGCCAGCGTTGCTTGAAGTCGACCGCGAGACGGACGCTGTCGTGTCGATCCGACGCCGCCGTGACGATCTCGAACCGCACTTTGCCCAGCGCCTCGAGTTTACGACGGCGTGAACGGAGGTTTTTGTCTTCGCGACGCGGCGGCGATATACCGAGATCGACAAAAGGCGCTGCGTCTGACGCAATGATCGTGCGGCCGGCGAAACCCGGCAGCAACGCAAGCGCTGCATCGGCGCGAATGCGGCCGAGCTTGATAACATCAACATCACGCCACGCCGTGATCTCGCGCCACGCGGCAGCCAGATGCTGAAAACGCGACGCATCGTCGGCAACGAGCGCGTCGCCATATTGCGTCCACGGTTCGCCGAGCCAATGCAGGATGCGTGCGCCGGCGAAGCGGCTGACTTCGAGCGGCACGATGCAAACAAGTTGTCCTCCATCGCGCACGACAACGATGCGCCACCGGTCCGAAAACCCGCGCGACGCCGCCATCCATGCGAGGCACCAGTCCGCTGATTGAAAGCCGGTCGCTTCCGGCGTCAGGCGTTCGAGCGCACGCCATTCGGCCGATATCGCCTCAACATCGGCGACATCGCGAAGAAGCTCGACCCGAACGCCGCTCGCTGCAACGCCGGCTGCGGCGTTATCGCGTGATGGTGCTGACCGGAACGTCGCGAACCCCGGCCGGAGCGTTTGGATCGACACGGAAGTCCACCTCGAAGGCCAGGGATTTTTTACCGCGGCTCGTGACGTATTTGTGTGCGCCGGCGAGAGCGAGTTTCGCGCTGCTGCCGACGCCACGACGCGCGCGCGAAAGATCGCCGGTGCCGAAGGTGCGCCGTAGCAGGCCGTTGGCGTAATCGACGGCGTATTGCGCGCGCAGATCGTTGGTCCAGTGTTCGGTCGTGAAGGACACATTCACGCAGTCGCCGTTGACGACGCGATGCGGACCGTTGAGCGGCCAGTGCATAGCGTCGCCGGGCCGCAACTCGTACACGCCGGCGTCCTTCTCGAACGACGGATCGAAGTTGAGCTCGGTGTCCTGCGCCTTGCGCAGAATGATGTTTTCCAGCGATTCCTGCGGCAGGAACGGCGCGCGCGCGGGATAGACGTGCAGCGTCTTGCGGCCCCGCACCTGCCACAGCATCTGGCCGGGCACGTCGCAGTGATACGCGACCTTCAAGTTCGGCGACGAGATGAGAATGCTCATCGTGCGCTTGTAGGTCGACAGGCCCGGCACCTGCGCTTCGATATCGGCGAACAGACTATCGAGCAGTTCGGCATAGGCTGGGTCGGTCTCGCCGACACGCTGCAAATGCACCCAAAGCGCGCCGCGCGCGACGGCGTCCAGCACCTTGCCGCCGGAAACGCCATCCATGCCGCCTTCGCGCCATTCGGCGCGCGCGCTGCTCACAGCACCCGGTGTGTTGACGTGGTAGCGATCCCGCGGCGTGCGCTCGATGAGATCCTTCAACCGATCGTCGCCAAACAGGGGCGAGCGGTCGAGACCGTGACGGAAGCGCAGATTGGCGGCGCCGAACGTGGCGGCCTGTTCGCGGGTAAACGGAGAAATCAGTCCGGGCATAGGCGGCTCGCACTGCGTGAGAGGTGACGCAGTGTAAGTCGCCGTTGGTTAGCGTTTGGAGTGCCGGCACATTGCAAATGCCGGCACGGTTACGCCCGAGTTAACGCGAATAGAACTCGATCACGAGGTTCGGTTCCATGTGCACGGGATACGGCACTTCGGACGGCAGCGGGATGCGCGAAACCTTCGCCGTGCCCTTGGAATGATCGACCTCGTAGAACTCCGGCGTATCGCGCTCGGCGAGCGACTGCGCCTCGAGGTAGATGTTGAGCTGGCGGGAGGACTCTTTCACCTCGACGACGTCGCCGGGCTTCACGAGGTAGGACGCGATGTTGACGCGACGGCCGTTCACCTTGATGTGGCCGTGGTTCACGAACTGGCGCGCGGCGAAGACCGTCGGCACGAACTTCGCGCGATAGACGACGGCATCGAGACGGCGCTCCAGCAGGCCCACCATGTTGTCGCCGGAGTCGCCCTTCATGCGAATCGCCTCGGCGTAGTATTTGCGAAACTGCCGCTCGGAAATGTTGCCGTAATAGCCCTTGAGCTTCTGCTTGGCCTTCAGCTGCGTGCCGAAGTCCGACATCTTGCCCTTGCGGCGTTGGCCGTGCTGGCCGGGGCCGTACTCGCGGCGGTTCACGGGGCTCTTCGGACGGCCCCAGATGTTCTGGCCCATCCGGCGGTCGATCTTGTGTTTGGCCTGTGCGCGCTTCGTCATGTCTTCTGTCCCTTGGTGGCAAAAGGACAGCGTGCGCACGGCTCGCACGCGAGCCGACGACTGAACCGCGATCCTCCTGCCATTGATCGGCGCAATGCGCCGGGCGGAGTGAACGCGCCCTCCTTTGTCTCTCCCTAAAAGGGAAAAACCGACAGGCGGCTCACCGGGCGCTGTAAAGCGCGGATGGGAACAGCCACGGGTGCGGGAGCCCGCTGGCCGAAGCCGGTGGGCAGGCATGTGGATTAGCTGCGAGAGCCGGTCAGGTCAACCGCAAGCGGCGGGGCTAGAGCGGCGGTCTGACCGGGGTCGCGCCCGGCGTCAGCTTGCCCGCGAAGGTGCCGGCACCTGAGTAGGCATTCGCACCGTTGATCGCGAGGCTTCCGCCCATCTCGCCGTATTTTGCCGCGCTGCCCGTTGCGCCTTGGTAGAAGAGACCGTTCAGCGCGGCGGTGCGACTGCCCACGTCGCCGGCGAGCGTGCCTGCAAAAGCAATCGACCCAGGCGCGTAGGTTACCTTGCCCGCATAGTTCGTCTGGTCGAGGCCGCTGATCGCGACCTGCCCGCTATACGTGCCGAAGTTGACGGTGTTCCGGAAGTTGCCGGTCGCGAGATAGGAATTGCCACCATTGCTGATCGTCGCGATGGCATGACCGACGTAGGTCGCCTCGCCCGTTGTCGGCATGTCGATCGGCTTCGCGGCGATACCGGCAACCCAGGTGCCCTTCTCCGCATTGATGCCTACCGGCCAGTTGGTCACTGCCTCGCCACCGAAGCCCCCCGCGGACCAGAAGCCCCAGCGCGTATATTCGCAATCGCAGGGCTTTACGCCGCCTTCCTCAGTTGAAAATCGCGACAGAAACCGCTGGCTGTTGGCGCGAACGCTGTCGGCCGTGAAAAACCGGCCGTCGCCGAAATCGAACTTTTGCGTCGGGCCGGCCAGCGACACGTTGTTGCTGCTCATATCGAAGCCGCTCGTATGCTGCGGCCAGCCTTCCGGCTGCGTGCTTGCGATCAGTTCCGACTTTGCGCCGAAGCGCCGATCGCTCCGATAGCGACTCTGGTTCGGATCGCTGTTCGGATTGGGGACGCTGGTGATGTCCTGCGGGGCGTTGATGCTGCCGCCCGTGAAGACCGGCGCGTTGCCGAAGTTATACGTCACGAGCTTCGCGGCCGTGCCTTCGGTCGGACTTTCCGGCGCCGACATCTTGAAGGTCGCGCCGACGCGCCCGGTGTCCTTGGAGATCACGACCGCGGCAATGCCGCTGGACGCGGCGGTGTAGCTCGACTGCTCCGGTCGATTGACCGTGACGAGCGCACCGGTAAAGCCGACGAGCGTTTTCACCGGTGTCGGCGTCACCGGCGTCGGCGTCGTTGTGCCGGTCGACGTGCTTGCGGTCGGTTGCGCATTCGCCGTCATCTGTGACGCCGCACCCTGCTGCCCTTGTTGCGCGGACTGTTGTGCGTTCTGCGTCGTGCGGTTCGCGGGCGTGCCGTTCGGCACCGAGCCGCCCGAGGCGTTCTGGCCCTGACGCGACGCGACGTTGCTGGCATCGCCCGGCACATTGCCGACGCCCGCGGCACCGGCGCCCTGATCCGACGGCCTGTTCGTCGCGCCGCCGGACTGGCCGGGCTGGCTGTTCAGGGCCGTGTTCGTCTGGCCGATGTCCGCCTGCGTGGCGCGCTGTGGCGCGCTCGCATTGTTCGGCTGTCCGCTCTGCCCCTGCCCTGCGACGAATGTCGCGAAGCCCGGCCGCGAAACCGACTGCGACGCGCCGGTCGGGGCACCGCCCGGTCCGATCGGCGTCACGACAAGCGAGCCGAAATGCAGCGTCGCGCGCGTGCCGGGATTGTCGCACTGGCCGCTGCAATGATTGACGGTCGCAACACCGCCGCGCACGCCGATGGTCGCCGCCGGCGTCGTGATCGTCGCGCCCCCGGTGTGCGTCACCTGCCCGCCGACAACGCGCAACAATCCGCGTCCCAGACGCACCGACATCGTGCCGGTGCCGTCGGCCGGATTGTAGACGAACTCGTCGATGGTGATCTTGGAATTCGGACCGATCGTCAGCGATGTTTTGTCGATGAACATGATCTGCATGCTGCCGGAAGCCGACGTCTCGATCTTCTCGTTGCGCACGACCTGTGCGCCGATCTCCATCACCTTCTCGGTGCCGCCGGGCTGTGTCGAGACGGAGCGCGTGTTGACGGCGCCCGCGGTGCCGACACGCTCGGCCAGAGCCGGCGTCATAGCCGTCGCCGCCAGTAGCGATCCCGCGAAAACGCGAAGCAAGGTCGATCGCGACATTGATTCCCCCAAAGCCTCCTAGAACCGGAACGACGGCGCCAGCGACACCGAGAAGTTGCGGTTCTTGAAATTCGGCACCGTCGACGCCGTTCGCGTGTAGGCGACTTGCGCGGCGAGGCCGAGCCACTGGTAAATCGGCATGTCGAGCGCCGCGCCGACACGCCAGTTGGTGTCGCGTCGGTAGGTCACGGGATCGACGATCGTGTCCGGTATCCGGTAGCGGGTGTAGGATACGCCGCCGAATGCGGCGAAATTCCACGGCCGTTCCGACCATGTGCGGATCGGCGGCGCAAAATCGGTCGACAACACGACGTCCACGCCGGTCTGGTCGTAGGCATAGGCTTGATAGCGCGTGATGGCGCGGGCAAAGAACGGCCGCACCGTCGCCCGCCATGCGCCGAATGGCACGAAAGGCACCGGCGCGCCGATGTTCACATAGGCGGTGTACTGCGCGCCGTTCTGCTGTGTGGCGTTCGGGTACGGGCCGGAATTGAAGAAACGCCGCGACGAGACCTCGAACGCCGGCTCGATGAGGAAGCCGTTCAGCGACAGGAAGCGAGCCGACAGACCCGCACCGGGCGAGCCGAGATAGGGCCGGTCGCCAAGCAGCACGCCGGCACCGATGGCGTAGGGCCGAATGCTGAAACCCGATCCGTAGTCGCCGATCACGATGCGCGGGCCGGTATCGGCCTGCCCGACGCCGAGGTTGAGGCGGCGCACGCGAAATTGCTGCGTGTCGAGGAAGGCGGCGTTTGTCTCCCAGGTGTCGCCGCGCTGGTTCTGGAAATCGTAGACATGGCGCAGGCCGGCCGACACGAAGGCGTTGGTGTCCGGCCGCCGCAGATATTGGTTCGACAGCACCGCGTCATTGCCGAGCGCGCGCACCACCGCGCTATCCGGGCCTATCGTCGCGTTCGATTGATAACGCAGGCCCGCCGAGCCGAAGAAGACCAGCTGGTTGTCGGCCACGCGTCGGTCGATCTCGCGCAGGAAGCCGGTGACCTTCTCGCGCACGTCTTCGGGCGTATCGGTGCCGGCGAGCGCCGCCTCGAAATTGGCACGCGCCATCTCGTAGGAGCCGAGCTTAAAATAAAGCACGCCAAGCTCGAGCCGCACGCGCGGCAGGTTGGCGTTGTAAAACAGCATGCGCTCAAGCGCGCCGATCGCCGCTTCCTGATCGCCGAGCGCGGCCTGCAACGAGGCGTAACGGAACGCGGCATCGAGATCGTTCGGCTTCGACAGCATGCGCTGGAACAGCGCTTCCGCCTCGGCACGCTGTTCCGCCTCCGACGCCTGCGCGCGAACCGGCGTCGCGGCGAGGAACGACGCGAACACGACACTCAGGAAAAGGAAGGCGACGGTCCGCACCGCACCGCCCGAACGACGCAACAACCCCTAGGCCCCCGACTTGGCAATTACGTGCCGTCAGTGAGCGGTTTTGGGAGACGGCGAGTCAAGGCGACGTTCGGCCAAACCCATGCCTTTGCAGGGGCTTGTGCCCACGGGGACACGGATTCGGGCCGATTCCCGGCAGCATAACGGCAATATGGTTAACGAAATTTTACCAAATCTCGCCGATGGCGCAGCTCAGCTCTTCAGATAAGGGCACCCACCCTTTTCGATCGGCCGCCATGCATCGTCGGGGCTTACGGTCGATACGATGTTGAAATAGTCCCAATCGCCCTTCGATTCCGCGACTTTCTTCGTGGCCAACAAATACATCGGGTGAAGCTTGCGGCCGTCCGGACGGATGACGCCTTTGCCGAACAGCGGGTCGTCCGTCGGGATGGCCTTCATCGCATCGATCAGCTTGATGCCGTCGGCGGCGCTCTTCGTCTGCGCCATCGCCTTAATGAGGTGCTCGGTCGCCGCATACATGCCGGCGTGCATGTCGTTTGGCTTCATCTTGGACGGGTGCGCAGCTTGGAAACGCGTCGCGAAAGCGCGCGTGCCGTCATTCTGGTCCCAGTAGAAGCCGGTACAGATTTTCACGTTCTGCACGGCCGCAAGGCCGAGCGCAGGAATGTTGGTGACGTTGAGAATCAACCCGGCGAGGCGCTGCTTGGCGCCGAGGCCGAATTCGGCGGCCTGTTTCAGGGACTGGTTCAGATCGCCGCCGGCGTTCGCGAAGCCGACGACATCGGCGCCGGATGCCTGCGCCTGCAGCAGGAAGGACGAAAAATCCGCCGTGTTGAGCGGGTGCCGGGCGGCACCAAGCACCTTGCCGCCGCCCGCGACGACGGCGTCGGCGCAATTCTGCTCGAGGTCTTTGCCGAAGGCATAGTCGGCGGTGATGAAGAACCAGTTCTTGCCGCCCTCCTCCGTCATCGCCTTTCCGACGCTGCGGCCGAGCGCATACGTGTCGTAGGTCCAGTGCACGAAGTTCTTCGAGCACATCGGGCCGGTCATGACGGACGAGCCGGCGCCCGAGCCGATGACAGCCTTGTTCTTCTCGTTGGCAACGGCCAGCACGGCCAGCGCGACCGCCGAGTTCGGCAGATCCATGATGACGTCAACGCCCTCCTGGTCGAACCATTTCCGGGCGATGCCGGAGCCGACGTCCGCCTTGTTCTGATGATCGGCGCTGACAATCTCGACAGGCACGCCGAGCTGTTTCGAGAAATCGTCCACAGCGAGTTTCGCGCCGATGACGGAGCCGATGCCCTGATAGTCGGAATAGACGCTCGAGAGATCGTTCATGATGCCGATCTTGAGCGGCTTGCCGCTCTGCGCGAAGGCTCCACGCGCTGCGAAAGGCGTCAACGCCGTCCCGGCGAGAAAATGTCTGCGGTCCATCGTTTCCTCCAATATTTCGTTGAGACGATCGGTAGCCGGGCTTCCCGAGACCGGCAAGGTGGCCGCCGGCTGACCTTCGTAGGGCGCGCGCACGTTTGCGACGCCTCGCGCCGCTTGGTACGGATTTCGCCTGCGCGGACAACGGGGCCGCGGCTGCCCCGGTGCGATTCCACGGTAAGATGGAACTCTTCTTCCAGCAGGTCATCAACGGCGTCACGCTCGGCGCAATCTACGGCCTGATCGCGATCGGCTACACGATGGTGTTCGGCATCATCGGTATGGTGAACTTCGCGCATGGCGACGTTTTCATGCTCGCGACTTTTATCACGCTGATCCTCTATCTCGCGCTGACGCAGATCGTAGGCATGACAATGCTGCCGCTCGTGTTCATCATTGTCCTGTTCGGATCGATGGCGCTGACAGCCTTCTGGAACATCGTCATCGAGCGCGCGGCCTACCGCCGTCTGCGCGGTTCGTTCCGCCTCGCGCCGTTGATCTCGGCCATCGGCATGTCGATCTTCCTGTCGAACTTCGTTTATGTCGTGCAGGGGCCGCGCAATAAATCCGTGCCGCCGATCTTCGACGACGTTATCCACGTTACGCAAGGCGGCACCTACGACGTCACGCTGTCCTACAAGCAGATCCTCATCGTCATCGTGACGGCCGTGCTGCTGACCGGCTTCTGGTTTCTCGTGAAGAAGACGTCGCTCGGCCGCGCGCAACGCGCTTGCGAGCAGGATATGAAGATGGCGGCGCTGCTCGGCGTCGATGTGAACCGCACCGTTGCGACGACCTTCGCGATCGGCGCCGCGCTCGCGGCCATCGCGGGCGTTCTCTACTTCCTCCACTACGGCGTCGTGAATTCGAACGACGGTTTCGTGCCTGGCGTAAAGGCATTCACGGCAGCGGTTCTTGGCGGCATAGGCTCGCTGCCCGGCGCGGTGCTTGGCGGCCTCATCATCGGCCTCGTCGAGACATTCTGGTCCACCTACTTTTCGAACGACTACAAGGATGTCGCAGCCTTCTCCATTCTCGCGATCACGCTGATCTTCCTGCCGTCCGGCCTGCTCGGCCGCCCCGACGTCGAGAAAGTATGACGCGCGCGTCGCAGTCCATCTCGCCGATGCGGGGCGCGCTGCGCGAGGCTGTCATTGCGGCACTTGCGATGGCCGCACTGTCCTTCCCGATCATGCTACTTCGTACCGAGAACGACGAAGCGAACCGGCTCATCCTGCAATGGCGGCCGTTGTGGTTGCTCGTTCCGGTGCTGGCGGGCTTCTTTGGCCGGCTCGCCATTGCGTTGATCCGGCCTTCGCTCGCGCCGCCGAAACCGATCACCGCCGAACTCGCGACCGGACAGCGCCGCAGATCGAAACGCCTGATCTATCTCGTTGGTCTCGCGGCGATGGTTGCCTATCCCGTCGTCATTCTATTCGCGCTTGGACCGCAGGGCGCACTGAAATGGGTCGATAATTACGGCATCCAGATTCTGATCTACGTGATGCTCGGTTGGGGCCTCAACATCGTCGTCGGCCTCGCGGGCCTGCTCGATCTCGGCTACGTCGCGTTTTACGCCGTCGGCGCCTACACCTATGCGCTTCTGGCAACGACAGTCGGCCTGTCATTTTGGCTCTGCCTGCCGTTGGCCGGGCTTTTCGCGGCGCTTTGGGGCATCATTCTCGGCTTCCCCGTTCTGCGCTTGCGCGGTGACTATCTCGCCATCGTAACTCTCGCTTTCGGCGAGATCATTCGCACCGTTCTCGTGAACTGGAGCGTAGTAACGAATGGCGATGCGGGCATCGCGCAAATTCCACGCATCACTTTTTTTGGCCTGCCCTTCACCGCCGGCGAGAGCGGTTTCGCCGCCTTCTTCGGACTGAAGTTTTCGCCCATCCACCGCATCATCTTCCTCTATTATCTGATCCTGGTGCTCGCGCTTGCGACCAACGCTGCCACGCTGCGCTTGCGCAAATTGCCGATCGGGCGCGCATGGGAAGCATTGCGCGAGGACGAGATTGCCTGCCGCTCGCTCGGCATCGACACAACGAAGACGAAGCTCACGGCTTTTGCCATCGGCGCGATGTTCGGTGGTTTCGCAGGCGCATTCTTCGCCGTGCGACAAGGCTTCGTGTCGCCGTCGTCTTTCACCTTCATGGAGAGCGCGACGATTCTTGCCATCGTCGTTCTAGGCGGTCGCGGTTCACAGATTGGCGTCGCGTTTGCCGCCTTTGCAATCGTCGGGCTGTCCGAGATTTTGCGCGAGCTCGAGTTTCTCAAAGCGGTTTTCGGCAACGACTTCGATCCCACGCAATACCGCATGCTGCTTGTTGGCTTCGCGATGGTGCTGATGATGAACATCCGGCCGCGCGGCTTTGTATCGTCGCGTACGCCATCCGTCTCGCTCGGACAGGACGCGCGCGTCAGCGGCGCGCTCGTCAGCGAAGGGCGCGGGTGAGCAGCGGCAACGCGCTGTTGCGCGTCGAACATCTGTCGATGCGCTTTGGCGGGCTTGTGGCGGTGGACGATCTGTCATTTGAGGCGCGCCGCGGCGATATCACAGCGCTCATCGGCCCGAATGGCGCGGGCAAGACGACCGTGTTTAATTGCGTCACGGGCTTCTACAAGCCGACCGCCGGACGCATCGCGTTCGCACCGTCCGCCATGCCGACGGCGGAGCGCATCGATGCGCTGACGCAATCGCCGAGGCGCGGCGACACCGATGTGCATCTCCTCGAGCGCATGACCGATCACGAGATTGCGCGTGTCGCGCGGGTTGCGCGGACGTTCCAGAACATCCGCCTTTTTGCCGGCATGACGGCGCTCGAAAATCTCGTCGTCGCACAGCATCGTCCGTTGATGGATGCGTCTGCGTGGTCAATGGCGGGTCTTGTGGGGCTGCGCCGCTATCGGGAGGCAGCGGATTCTGCGCGCGATTTCGCGGTAGCTTGGCTCGATCGAATTGATCTGCGCACCCGCGCGGACGAGCCAGCCGGCGCCCTGCCCTATGGCGCGCAGCGGCGGCTCGAGATCGCACGCGCCATGTGCGCGCGGCCAACACTGTTGTGTCTCGACGAGCCCGCGGCCGGCCTAAACGCACGCGAGTCGGCCGAATTGAACGATCTGCTGCGGAAGATCCAGGAGGTCGACAAGACGTCTATCCTTCTGATCGAGCACGACATGTCCGTCGTGATGGAAATTTCCGACCGCGTGATCGTGCTCGATTACGGTCGTAAAATTGCAGAGGGCACACCCGCGCAGGTGCGCGCCGATTCGGCCGTTATCGCAGCCTATCTCGGTGTCGAGGACACCGAAGTTGTCGCTGCCGAGCTCGAGATCGCGACGTGAGTGCGCCGATCCTTTCGGTGCGCAGCGTCACTGCGGGCTACGGCGGCATACAGGCCTTGCATGGCGTCGATCTCGACGTCGGCGTCGGCGAGATTGTTGCGCTGATCGGCGCAAACGGCGCTGGCAAGACGACGCTGATGATGACGGTGTTCGGCGATCCACGTGCGAGCGCCGGCACGATCAACTTTGCCGGCGAAGACATCACGAGCATGCCTACGTACGAGATCGCGAGAAAGCCGATCGCGCAGTCGCCGGAAGGACGCCGCATCTTTCCGCGCATGACGGTGTTCGAGAATCTGCAGATGGGGGTTATCGCGCGCGACGGCGCGCATTTCGCCGACGATCTCGCGCGCATCTTCAACATCTTTCCACGCCTGAAGGAGAGACGCGATCAGCTCGGCGGCACTCTGTCCGGCGGCGAGCAGCAGATGCTCGCCATCGCCCGTGCGCTGATGACGCGACCGAAACTGCTACTTCTGGACGAGCCGTCGCTCGGCCTCGCACCGCTCATCACGAGACAGATTTTCGGCGTGTTGCGCGATTTGAACGAACGCGAAGGCTTGAGCGTCTTCCTTGTCGAGCAGAATGCTTTTGGCGCGCTGAAAACAGCACATCGCGGCTACGTCATGGTCAACGGTCGCATTACGCTTTCCGGACCTAGCGCGGAACTGTTGGCTGACCCACAGGTGCGTTCGGCATATCTCGAGGGCGGCGCGCCGAAGGTGGACGGTGCGGCATGAGCAATTTCGTATCGCATATTTATCCCTTCAGCTCGCTGACAGCATTTCTGGCGAGCGTCGCAGCCATCGCCGCCGGACGCGCAATTGCTACGGCCTGGCGGTCCTGGTGGTGGATTTTTGTCGCGGCGATCCCGCTCGCGATAGCGGCGCGACTGCTCAACTTCATGCTTGTGGGGCAAACGAGCACGATGCCGTTCGTGCTCCTGACGATTGCGACGACGACTTTGAGTGCGTTCGTCGGCTTTCGCGTACAACGCCGCTGGCAGATGGCACGGCAATATCCGTGGCTACTAGGTGGCCGATCTATGACGAAGGATTAATCCGCACTCGCTTCAAAGCGCTGCGGGCATAGCCTATGCTTTCGACGAAATTCCTGGAGACTTCAGCATGACCCGCACCCGCCTGCTTGCCGCGACCGTATCGATTTTCGCACTCACGGCCGGCGCACAGGCGCAGGTCAAAGTCGGCATCGGCGGCCCGATCACCGGCGGCGCAGCAGCTTTCGGCGCGCAATTAAAGATGGGCACCGAGCAGGCTGTCGAGGACATCAATGCGGCCGGTGGCATTCTGGGCAAGAAACTTACGACAACGGTCGGCGACGACGTGTCCGATCCCAAGCAAGGTATTTCCGTTGCCAACAAATTCGTTGGCGATGGCGTGACCTGGGTTGTCGGACACTTCAATTCGAGCGTGTCGATCCCCGCATCCTCCGTTTACAACGACAATGGTATTCTGCAGATCACGCCCGCTTCGACCAATGTTGCGTTGACCGACCCCGACAAGAGTGGCCAGAGCAAATGGAACGTGTTCCGCACGTGCGGTCGCGACGACCAGCAAGGTTCGGTAGCGTCGAAATATCTGCTCGACAACGAGAAGGGCAAGAAGATCGCCTTCGTCCACGACAAGAAAGCGTACGGAAAAGGTCTCGTCGATGAGGCAAAGAAAGGCCTCAACGCCGGTGGCGTGCAGGAAGTGCTCTACGAGACTATCAATCCCGGCGAGAAGGATTATTCCGCAATCGTCACGAAGCTGAAATCGGCCGGTGCGGAGATCGTCTATTACGGCGGCGAGCACACGGAAGCCGGACTGCTTGTGCGACAGATGCGCGACCAGGGAATGAAGACCATCCTCATGGGCGGCGATGGCATCGCGTCTGATGAATATGCGCAGATTGGCGGTCCAGGCTCGGAAGGTACGCTGATGACCTTCCCGCCCGACCCACGCCTCAACCCCGCTGCGGCCGAAGTCGTGAAGCGGTTCGAGGCGAAGAAGTTCAACCCTGAAACCTACACGCTCTACTCATATGCCGCCGTGCAGGTGATGAAACAGGCGGCGGAAGCAGCGAAGTCTGTCGAGCCTGAAAAGATGGCGAAGGTCATGCACGATGGCATGACCTTCAAAACCGTTGTCGGCGACATTTCCTACGACAAGAAGGGCGACATCACGCGCGCCGACTATGTCGTGTACCGCTGGATCAAAGGCCCGGACGGCAAGATTACCTACAAGCAGCTGTAAGCGCACTCATCGTCGAACGCGTCGGCGAGGAATCACTCGTCGTCGGTCTTGGGCGCCATGCCCTTGCCAACGCTCTTCGGATCGGCGGACTTGGCCTGTCGGTCGAGTAGCCGGTCGGCGATTGCAAGCTTGCATGTGTTCGACAACTTGGCGCGATTTTGCGCCATGCAGTCGCGCAGCTTGCCGCCTTTAGGCTCGATACCGGCGCAGTAGTTTTTCACGTCCGACGCGCAGTCGGTCTTCACGTCGGCGTAAGCGGACGCCGCGAACATCAGCGTTGTAGCAGCAGCAAGCATCGAAACTTTTAGCATCACAGGTCTCCCTCGATTGCCTGAGATGGCACCCGATCCGTGACAAGACAATGGCGGATTCGTCCAGACTTGCCGGTCTTGGACCACGCCTTTAGGGTCGCCCGAAATCCCCACAGGAAAAGCAGATGCGTTTCGAAGGCACGAAGGACTATGTCGCGACCGACGATCTGAAAGTGGCTGTTAATGCCGCGATCGTGCTCGAACGCCCTCTGCTGGTTAAGGGCGAGCCTGGTACCGGCAAGACGGTTCTTGCCGAAGAGGTCGCCAAAGCGATCGACGCGCCGCTGCTCACCTGGCACATCAAATCGACGACCAAGGCGCAGCAGGGCCTCTACGAATACGACGCCGTCTCGCGTTTGCGCGACTCGCAGCTCGGGGACCCCAAGGTCAGCGACATCTCGAACTACATCAAGCGCGGCAAGATGTGGGAAGCGTTCGCGGCAGAGAAACGCCCGGTGCTGCTGATCGACGAGATCGACAAGGCCGATATCGAGTTTCCGAACGATCTTCTGCTCGAACTCGATCGCATGGAATTTCACGTCTACGAGACCGGCGAGACGATCAGGGCCGCGAAACGTCCGCTCGTGATGATCACGTCGAACAACGAGAAGGAATTGCCCGACGCGTTCCTTCGTCGCTGTTTCTTCCACTACATCAAATTCCCCGATACCGAGACGATGGAGAAGATCGTCGACGTCCATTATCCCAACATCAAGCAACGGCTTGTGGAGGAGGCGTTGCGCATCTTCTTCGAGGTACGTGACGTGCCGGGCCTGAAGAAGAAGCCGTCGACATCGGAGCTTCTCGACTGGCTGAAGTTGCTTCTGAACGAAGACATCGGCCCGGAAACATTGCGCGAACGCGATCCGAAGAAGCTCATTCCGCCGCTGCACGGCGCGCTGCTCAAGAACGAGCAGGACGTGCATCTGTTCGAGCGGCTGGCGTTCCTCAATCGCCGCGAGCGCTGACAGAGTTTCGCCACACTCGAACCAAGCGGTTCATAGCGAGTTCATGCCGTTCGGCGTCATTTCGGTGACGCATCGGAGGCTACTGCATGAAAATTCGCCGCTTCGCCATCGCAATCCTCGCACTCGGTGCGCTCGCGCCCATCTCCACGAAAACTTGGGCACAGGGGACAACGTCCCGCCTCGCACTCGTCATTGGTGAGGCGCAATATCGCGACGGCCCGCTTGCGACCGCGGCGAACGACGGCGGCCTGATGGCCGACCTATTGCGGCAGGCCGGCTACGACGTGACCGGCGCGGCTAATCTCAGTCAGGATCAGATACGCGCGACCTTCCGCGAGTTTCTGGAAAAGGCGGCAGCGGTCGGACCGCAGGCCGAGATTTTCGTCTACCTCAGCGGCAAGGGCGTGCAATTCGCTGGCGAAAATTACCTCGCCCCCATCGAGTCAACAATCGCGAACTCTGCGAGCGTGCCTGCTGAAGCGATCCGGCTTGCCGATTTCACTGGTCCGCTCGAGGGCATGCCGGCGCGGGCACGCGTTATCGTTCTCGACATCGCCCGGCCCAACAACTTCGGCCGCGCGGGCCAGCCGCTCGCCAGCGGTCTCGAACTTGTCGATGCCGCGCCGAACTCGCTTGTCGCATTCAACACCTCGCCGGGGACGATCGCACCGGATGAGAACGGCCCTTACGGCGCTTACGCGCAGACGCTGGTCGAGATGCTGCGCCAGCCAGGCCTGCCGCTGAACGAAGCCTTCGCGCAGGTGCGGCTGCGTGTGAACCAGGCGACGCGCGGCGCCCAGACGCCGTTTCACGTTTCGAAGCTGACCGCGAATTACTCGCTGTTCGCGCCGGTGCCGGGCGCACCGGCCATCGCTGCTGCGCCCGTCGTGCGCGCGAAGCGGCCGATGCGCGATGTGCCGCCGGCCGAAGCCTACGGTTATGCCGTCGAGGCCGACACCTATCAAGCTTATGACGAATTTCTCACGGTCTATCCCAACGATCCCTTGGCGCGCCGCGTGCGCGCGATGCAGGCGGCTCGACGCGAGGCTCTGACCTGGCGGCGTACTTATCTCGCCAACACGCCGGAAGCCTACTGGACCTATCTGCGGCGGTATCCGAATGGCCCGCATTCGGCGGATGCCGGGCGGCGGCTTTCGTTCATCCGTGCAGCGCTCGCCCCGCCGCCGCAGTTCCGCGAATATGACGCCTACGACATCCCGCCGCCGCCGCGCGACGAGATAGTGCTCATCGATCGGCCGCGCTATTTCATCAACGAGGTCGTGGATGTGCCGCCGCCGCGTTACGCCGACGATTTCCTGCCGCCCGTGCCGCGGGAATATCGCGATCTGCCGCCGCCGCCGCCGCCGCCGCGCGCCGGCTTCCTGCCGATCCCGGTGCCGATCCCGATCCCTTACGCGCGTCCGCAGCAGCAACAACCGGGCGTCGTGACCGCGCCGCGATTCGTGCAGCAGCCGGTAGCACCCGCGGGCGGTGTTGCACCGCAGGCCGCGCCCATCCCACAAGGCTACACGGCAGCGCCGCCGGCTGGTGCACGACCGTCGGGTGGCCCGGCAGGCGCGGGCGTGCCCGCAACAACGATCCAGTCGACGCCGGGTGCTGCGACCCCCGTCGCACCGACCACAACCGTTCCGGGCACCTCGCCTGCTGAGCCGCGCGTGGTGCCGACCGCACCGATCACTGCGCCCGGTACGGCACCCGCTGCGCCCGGCACGGCTCCGTCGCAGACACTGCCGCGTCCGGGGAGTGCCGGAGCGCCGACGCCGAATGCCGTGCCGGGTAATGCGCCGACGCCACCGGCCGGGACGCCCCCTGTCCAAACGCTGCCGCGGTCCGAGCGTCCGGCTCGCGAGCCCGGAGCATCCCCGGCTGGCGAACGCCCGACGACCGTTCCGCAGACGACAGCGCCGTCGCAGACCCTGCCATCGCCTGGCAGCAGCGGCCAACCGGCATCGCGGCCGACCGGCGAGCCTGCAAGGCCGACAACCTTGCCCTCAGGTTCGCCGCCGGCGCGCGAGACCTCTCCGGCACGTGAGACAGCGCCAGTCGCAAGGCCGACACCGATTGTGCCGCCTGCGGCCACGACTGCACCGCGCGAGCCAGCCCCGGCGCGGGTTGCACCGCCTGAGCCGCGAGAGGTGCCTCGCGCCGCACCGGTCGAACCGCGCGAGGCACCGCGTGCCACGCCGCCGGCCGCCGTCGCTCCTCGGGCGGCACCGCCCGAACCACGTGAGGTACCCCGCGCCGCGCCGCCCGTACCTCGCGCTGCGCCCGTCGAGCCACGCGAAGCGCCGCGCGCTGCGCCGGTCGAACCACGTGAGGCACCGCGTGCCACGCCGCCCGTACCTCGCGCTGCGCCCGTCGAGCCACGCGAAGCGCCGCGCACAGCGCCCGGTGGTGGCGGCGAAGGTCGCGGAGGCGGCGGCGGTGAAGGCCGTGGCGGGGGTGGCGAAGGCCGAGGCGGCGGCGGTGGCGGTCCCGGCGGCGAGCGTCGCGGTGGCGGCGGCTAGCCGCTAACGGTCGAGCCTGGCGATCAGGCTCGACGTGTCCCAGCGGGTGCCGCCCATCTTCTGCACTTCCGCGTAGAACTGATCGACGAGCGCGGCAACCGGCAGATTTGCCCCGTTGCGGCGTGCCTCGTCGAGACAGATCGAAAGGTCCTTGCGCATCCAGTCGACGGCGAAACCGAAGTCGAACTTGTCGGTGAGCATCGTCTTGAATCGGTTTTCCATCTGCCAGGATTGCGCCGCGCCTTTCGAGATGACGGCAACCACCGCCTCGCCATCGAGGCCAGCCTTCTTGGCGAAATGCAGCCCTTCCGACAGGCCCTGCACGAGCCCCGCGATGCAGATCTGGTTGACCATCTTCGTGAGCTGGCCCGCGCCGGACGGCCCCATCAAACGACATGCTTTCGCAAACGCGACAATGACAGGCTCGGCTTTCGCATAGGCATCCGCGTCACCGCCGCACATGACGGTGAGCGCGCCGTTCTCCGCACCGGCCTGTCCGCCAGACACCGGCGCGTCGATGAACGCGATGCCGAGTTTCTTCGCTTCGTCATGCAGTTCACTTGCGACTGCGGCAGAGGCAGTCGTATTGTCGACGAAGATCGCGCCTTTCTTCATGCCCGCGAATGCGCCGTCCTTGCCGAGCACGACGGAGCGCAGATCGTCGTCGTTACCGACGCAGCAAAACACGAAGTCGCAATCCTTCGCAGCTTCGCGTGGCGTCGGCGCCGATGCGCCGCCGTGCTTGCCGACCCAGTCCTTCGCCTTTGCGGCAGAGCGATTGTAGACGGTAAGTTCGTGCCCGCCCTTCGCCTTCAGATGCCCAGCCATCGGAAAGCCCATGACTCCGAGCCCGAGAAACGCGATCTTCGCCATCAAAAATTCTCCCGTGATCGGGCGCCCGGATCGCACGAACACCTTCGCCCGGCAAGTTTTCACGCGCACGTGATTCTATGCGAAGCGCGGGTCGTCGACGCACGACGAATGTCGTTTCCAAAACATTGCCTTGCAGAGTGCATGTTCTATCGCTCACGAAGCCGTGTTGCATGAGCCCGCAGCCATGTGACGGCGGTCACATACCCCAAGCACGGTTCGGCGTAGCTTCATCAACGACACGCAAGGACGCGTGCCGATGAAGCGCCGGAACCCTCCGGCCAACGACAGGAGAGCACTATGATCAACTTCCGCAAGACCATCACTGCCGCCGTCGCGGCCATCACGTTGGGCGGCGCTGCCGTCGCCACGACGTCGACGCCCGCCGCGGCCTGGGGCCACGGTTACGGCTGGGGCGGCCCTGGCATCGCAGCCGGCGTTATCGGCGGCCTCGCGCTCGGCGCAGTCGCGGCCGGTGCTGCGGGTGGCTACGGTTATGGATACGGCTACGGCTGTGTCGCGCGGCAGCCTGCTTACGACTACTACGGCAACTTCGTCGGCTATCGCCGCGTCCCGCGTCGCTTGCTGATAAAGCACGATGCCCTTCGCCTGAGGCCTCCGCATCGCGGGGGCCTCTCGCTTTTCAACTACTGTCGCTTGCCGGTGGGCAGGCCAGACGCGGGATCTCGCGGTTTAGGTGGTGACCGTTTGGCGAAGCTTAAGACGTCGATCGACTCATTCGCCTTTGTTTCCTTCGACTCGCCTTTGACCCCGTCCAATTTGAGGAGCGGGCCTGTCGGCTTGGGCGGCGCTTTCGGATCGGCTATCGCGCCCGACGCGATGATCCCGAGCAAGAAAACACCAGCGATTGGCGCAAAAAGTCTGGTCATCCGGCCCCCACCTCCGTTGCCCATTCCTAGCATGTCGCGACGATCCCACAATCGCACGGGTTACGATCACCGGATCGGAAAGCTGAAATACCTGCCGCTGATGCGCGCGAACGTACCGTCATCAGTGATGGATTGCAGCGCGGCATCGATCGCCTCACGCAACGCGACATCCGTCTTTCGCACCGCGACGCCGATGCCTTCGCCGGAGATGTTCGAATCACGTGGCGGATTGCCGAGCACCTTGCAGCATTGGCCCTCGCGCCGCTTGGTCATGAAATCGGCGATCGAAAGCGCATCCGCAAGCAATGCATCGATGCGGCCTTCCGCCAGATCGAGCATCGCGTCTTCGAGCGACGCGAACGTGCGTATCGTCGCGCCCTTGTAGGCCTCTTCGAGATAGGTCTGCGCCGCACTGCCGTCCTCGACGCCGATCGTCTTGCCCGCAAAACTCGCGGACGCGATGTCCTTCAGCGGCGATGTCTTCGCTACGACGAAGGAGACGGGCATCTGGACATAGGGTTTCGAGAACGCGACCTGCGCGCGTCGTTCGTCGTTGATGTCGATGGCCGCCATCACGGCATCGTATTGATGCGCAGTAAGGCCCGGCAGCAGACTGTCCCAGTCCTGCGCGACGAACGCGCAGTTGCGCTTCATGCGCGTGCACAATTCGCGCCCGAGGTCGATTTCGAAACCGGCCAACTCATTGTTGTCGAGATAGTTGAAGGGCGGACGCGCGCCTTCGCTCGCAATCGTCAGAGGTTCGTCCGCGCCCGTGGCAACGCCCGCCGCGAAAAGAAGCGCGACGAAAGCGAGCGCCACCGGACGAAAACGCTCCATATCGGGAAACCGCACTCCTGCCCGCGCCGCGCGCGACGTTTGACCCATTACCATGCAGCGATTAAGCCGCGCCGAATGTGCATAAACCGGAAGTGTGACGAGGTGGAGGTTTGAGCGAGGTCGACGACATCCTGGCCGCGCTGGCTACAGTGCCGGGTCCGGACGGCACGACGCCCCTGCCCGCCAGCGGCGCGATCGCAGGCCTGACGCGCCGCGAAGGTCGCGTCTATCTCGCCATCGACATTGGCGCGCGCGATCCCGCCGGGATGCAGGCAATGAGCGCCGCCGCTCAGCGCGCCGTCGAATCTTTACCGGGCGCCGCGAAAGTCGCTGTCACTCTCACGGCCAGCCGGCCGGCCGGTGCACCCAGGCCGGCGCCCAACGCCGGCCCGGCGACGCCGCGACGTGGCGCGCCAGTCGCGCAAGCAATCGCCGGCATCCGCTTCGTCGTTGCCGTCGCCTCCGGCAAGGGCGGCGTCGGCAAGTCGACGACATCCGTCAATCTTGCGCTCGCGCTGGCCGCAGAAGGTTGGTCGGTCGGGCTGCTCGACGCCGACATCTACGGGCCGTCGGTGCCGCGCCTTCTCGATCTGAAAGACAAACCGCACACCGAAGACGGCATGATGGTGCCGCTCGAAGCCTTCGGGCTGCGTGTCATGTCGATCGGCCTTCTTGTCGAAGAGCGCACGGCGATGATCTGGCGCGGGCCGATGGTGATGTCTGCACTGACGCAGATGCTGCGGGAAGTCGCGTGGGGGACGCTCGATTGCCTCGTCGTCGACATGCCGCCGGGTACCGGCGATGCACAGCTCACGATGGCGCAGACCGTGCCGCTTGCGGGCGCGGTCATCGTCTCGACGCCGCAGGATCTCGCGCTGATCGACGCGCGCCGCGGCGTCGCAATGTTCGAGCGCACGGACGTGCCTGTCCTCGGCATCGTCGAGAACATGAGCTACTTCTTGTGCCCGCATTGCGGCGGCCGCACCGACATTTTCTCGCATGGCGGCGCACGGCACGAAGCAGCGGCGACGAACGTTCCGTTTCTTGGCGAAGTGCCGCTCGACATCGCAATCAGGGAGGCGTCGGATGCCGGCCGGCCGATCGTCGCAACGCAGCCGGATGGCCCGCACGCCCAAGCCTATCGCGCTATCGCGCGAGCGGTGAAAGCGCGTCTTGATGGCGGCGGCACGCGGCGCGCGCCACCGAAGATCGTGTTCGAATAATTTGCATCCAATCGCGTGTGTCACGCGATCGGAATCGTCGGCGTCCGCTATTCGAAGCGCTGCGAGGCGTGCGCAAGCAGCGTGTAGACCTTGCCCGTGTCGGAGATGAGGTAGGACTTCACCACCGATCCGTCGCGATCCTCACGACCGATCTCCGCAAGCAGCCGCTCGAACTCCTGCACATAACGATCGACGGAGTCGCGGAACTCACGTTCCGAGCGATAACGGCGGCGAATCTCCTCGTACGCCTGCTGACCCTGCGCCGAGTAGAGGCGACGGTCGAACATCGCGCGTTCGCCACGCTGATATCGATCCCAGTGATCGGTGACAGCGGAATGATCGAGCATGCGGGCGATGTCGAGCGACAGCGCCTCGATCGTATCCGCCGGCGCATTCCCAGCCTTCGGACGCGGACGATCGTTCTTGTTGTCGTCGTCGCGCGAAGCGCGCGCCAGCAGGTCCGAGAGCCAGCCGGTGCCACGCGCTTGCGGGTTCGTGTTCGCCGCCGGCTCCTGACGACGAGGCTCGGGCCGCTCTTCGCGACGCGGAGGCGGGGTCTCGGCGCGGGCAGGCGTCGGCGCCTCCGGCCGCACTGCTGGCGGCGCTTCTGGGCGCGTCGGACGGCGCACTTCCACCGTCGGGCGCGGCGGCGCAGCGACCGTTCGGGGACGCGGGAGTTCGTCGCGCACCGGCAGCGGATCGGGGAGCGTTATGCTCGGCTCCGGACGCCGCGGCCCCGTTGCGGGCTCGCCTCGCGTCTCGGCACGCGCCGGTGAAGCGTTGGCGGGCTGCGCAACGTCGTAATTGCGACCGGACCGCGCAACGATGTCCGTCAGATCGTTCAGCGCGCGCACCTGCTCAGCAACGACGCGACGCATGGCGGACGCCTGCTCCGCCGTGTCCTGCGGGAATTCATGCGCACCGCGACGAATCTCCTCGCGTGTCGCATCGAGCTCGCGCCGGATGTCGGAACCCATGTCGCGCATCTCGGTGACGGCGGCGGCGAAGCGCTGCGTCCCCTCCTGCAACAAGCGTGACATTTCCTCGTTCGCTTGATCGTAAGCCGAGCGCATCGCAGCGGCCGTGCGCTCGCGCTCACGGCCCGTTGCGGCGCGCACGCTGGCGAAACGTTCCTCGACGGTATCGACGGTCGACTGCGTCGCCTCGTTAAGGAATGTGCCGACCTCGCGCGCCCGCGTCTCGGCTTGCGTGAAAGCCGTATCGACGAGACCGTTGAAGGACGTGAGGACATTCTCGAAGTCCTCGCGACGACGTTCGAGGTTGGCGAAGAGTTCTTCGAGCGCCGCGCGACGCGCGCCGAGCGCATCGTCGACCGCGCTCTGCATCCGCGCGAATTCGCTTGTGCTCTGTGCCAGCGCGTCGTTGTGCGACGCGATCGCGTCCGACACCTGGCGCGCATCGCCGACCACGTTGGCGGCGGACATGCCGACATGCTGAACGTCGGCGGAGACCTTCTCCATCGCCGAACGCAAGCTCGCAAGCTGGCCACCGAGCGAATGCTCGATCGACGCGAGACCGGCGCCCGCCTGTTCGATGACCGTCTGCAAGGACAGATGCATGTTGGTGAGGCGATCGACGACAGTCGTCATTTCGCCGCGCACCTGGTCGCTGAGACCAGCGAGCCGGCCCACCGACTCGTTGGCGCTGTAGTCGAGCGCATGGCGTAGCGCATGCGTCGACTGGTCCAGCACTGCCGCCAGTTCCGCCTGCTTGCGCGAAATCTCTTCGACGATCGTCGTGCCGCGCGTTTCGAGCGTATTGGTGACGAGTTCGCCGACTGTCGCCAGTTCGCGCGAAATGTCGCTGCCACGCGCCGTTAGCGCATCGGCGACGAGGACGCCCTTCGTGTCGAAAATCTCGTGCAGCTCGTTGGCGCGCGCGGCGAGCGTTTCCGCCAATGCCTCGCCGCGTATGCTGATCGACTCGTGCAGACCGTCGAGGTTTCCACGCACGGCTGCTTCGATCTGCGCGACGCGCGAGGTGAGCGCCTGGCCGAGGTCACCGGTTCGCGCATGCAGCGTGATGTCGAGTTCGCGCCGGCCCTCGCTGAGGATGGATGCGATCTCCTGCATCCGGGCGCTAAGCGTTTCCATGATTGAACGCGTGCGGGCGTCGAACTCCTGCGAGCGTCCGTCGAGAAGGCCGGCGAACACACGTCCGTGCTCTTCGACTGTCGCGGCCACTTCTGCCGCACGCTGCGAGAGATTGTCGGCCGCGGCCGCCGTCGTTTCCGTGGAGCGCTGCTCGAAGGCTTCGACATGCGCACCCCAGGCGCGTGTGAGTTCGTCGGCCTGCGCGGCCAGACGCTCGCTGAGCTCGTTGCCATGTACCGTGACCGCTTCTTCCACGGCCGTGAGGTGGCCGGCGACTTCGCCCGTGAAGCGCCGCGAATGCGTCTCGATGCGATCGGTCAGCAATGCGCTCTGCTCGCGGATACGGCCTTCGGCCGCTTCCAACCGCCCGACGAGATCCTGTGCGATGCGCTCGCCGCTCTCGACGAGATGCGCTGCGGTTTCGCTGCGGCTCTCGTCGATGGCGATCCCGAAGGCATCCAGTGCGCGTGCGAGGTCGTCGAGCGCTGCCTGACCGGCCTGCGCCATCGCCGCCGCCGTCGCGTCGCCGCGACGTGTCAGCGCCTCGTCGATCCCGGCGAGCTTCGCCGCGATCGTCTCGTTGACACGGTCGCCATGCGTGCCGATGGCATCGACGGCGTCGGTTGCGGTGCGCTCGAAACGATCGTGCATCGTGCCGGCGTGGAGCTGGATCGCGCTGACAGCGCGCTCCGACACCGAACGGAAATGATCGCCGATGGCGCCTGCGCGTTCGGCAAAGGTCTGCGTCGAACCCTCGACCTGCGCCGCAAGCTCGCGAGAAAGTTGCGCGGAACGATCGGCGAAGTTTTGCGTCGCGCTATCGGCCCTGTCGGCAAGTTCGCGCGAAAGTTTCGTCGAATGGTCAGCGTAGGCGTTCTGCGCGTTCATCGTCGCGGCGGCGAAAGCCACCTGTGCGGTTGTTGCGGTCTCGGCGATACGCGCTGTGAAGGCGTCGCGATGTCCGGCCATTTCCGTACCGGCGACGCGGATCGTCTCGTCCAGACGCGAATGCGCAGCATCCGTGTGCTCTGTAAACGTAACATGCGCCGCATCGACCGTATCGGCGAGCCGCGTGCGCACGCGCTCGGCATGCGTGTCGAATGCCTCCGAGGCGCTCGTCACGCTCTCGTCGACATGCGTCGCGAGCGACGCAGCATAATCGCCGAAGCGCGCGGCGGCCGTCGTCACGGCGTCCGAGAAATGCTCGCTTGCTTTCTCGTGATGTGCGTCGAGCGTTTCGCGCGCCTGCACGGCGGCCGTGTCGAGCGTCTGGGCTAGACGATCCCCACGCGCGGTGACGATCTCGTCGGCCTCGGTGAGGTGGCGCGAGAAAAGCTGCTCTACGTTTGTTGCGGCCTGACCGAGCGTTTCAGCCAAACGATCGCCGCGCGTGGAAACGATCTCGTCGGCCTCCGTCAGATGGCGCGAGAAGAGCTGCTCGACATTTGTTGCGGCTTGACCGAGCGTTTCGGCCAAACGATCACCTCGCGTGGAAACGATCTCGTCGGCCTCCGTCAGATGGCGCGAGAAGAGCTGCTCGACATTTGTTGCGGCTTGACCGAGCGTTTCGGCCAAACGATCACCTCGCGTGGAAACGATCTCGTCGGCCTCCGTCAGATGGCGCGAGAAGAGCTGCTCGACATTTGTTGCGGCTTGACCGAGCGTTTCGGCCAAACGATCACCTCGCGTGGAAACGATCTCGTCGGCCTCGGTGAGATGACGTGCGAACAATCCCTCGACATGCGTGGCGGCCTGGCCGAGCGTTTCCGCAAGACGGTCGCCGCGCGATGTAACGATGCCATCGGCTTCGGTAAGATGATGTGTAAAGAGCTCCTCGGTGCGTGTCGCGGCATCGCCGAGCGCGCGCACGAGCCGCTCCTCCTGCGACGTCACCAGCCCCTGCGTGTCGGCCGCGTGCTGTGCGAACAGACCTTCGAGACGGCCCGACGTTTCGGCAAGCGATGTCTCGAGTGCATGGCCGTGAACCGTGACGGTCTCGTGCAGGCGATTGCCGGTCTGCGAAAGACGTTCGACGACGCCGTCGCCCTGCGAGCCGATGACTTCGCCGATCTGCGCACCCATGTCGCCAATACGCACGACAATGTCTTCACCGCGCTTCTGGAGGTCGTCGGCGAGAGTCTGGCCGCGTGAAAAGAGCTGCTGGCTTGCATCATCGAGACGCGTGAACAGCGTGTGCGAAATCGAATCGCTCGTTTCGGCAAGGCCACGCGAAACATCGGCACCGGAATTGCGTAGTTCCGCAACGAGACGTTCGCCAGTCGCGGCGAGCGTCGTAGAAACTTCACCCGTCTTAGCGTCCAGCGAACGCGTAACCTCGGCGCCGGCGTCGATGACGCTGGTCGAGAGGCGTACCGATGTGGCAGCGAGATCCTGCGCGAAGTTTTCGTGCGCGTTGGTCATCGCGGAACGCACCTTCTCGGCGTTGACGACGATCGCCTCGCGCTCGCTCGCAAGCGCCTCGATCAGACCACGGATGCGGCGCTCGTTTTCGGAATAGGAGCGCTCCAGCGTCGCGACCTCGGAGCGAACGACGGTTTCGAGTTCGCTGGCGCGGCCAAGCGCGCGCTCGATCCCGTCGCCCATCGACGCGACTTCGCGGCGAATGGCCTGCGACAGCGTCATCACCTGCTCTGTCGCTGCGGTCTCCGGCTCCGCAAGGCGGATCGCGACCTCGGTCATCGACTGCGCGGTCAGACGCAGCTCCTGTGCGCGGCGCGCCATCATGGCCACCGTCCAGAAAAAGGCGATCGGCCCTAGGAGGGCGAGAATTGCCAGCGCCGGTTCGATACGGGTGACGTCGGCGGCGTTGAGGAGCGTGGCGCGATGGGTCGAGGCATAGACGGCCCAGATTGCCGCCCAGCCGACTGATAAAAGGGTCGCTACGACGAGCGGCGTCCGGTTTGGCCGGACCTGCATTGCCTGCAGAATCTGGCCGACAGTGCGGCGATCGTCATTGGCGGGGTATGCGGCCGGTGCGGCCGGTGGTGCGACGCGGCCCGTGACCTCCGGCGCCGAAACGGTCGTCACCGGAGGGGCGGAAGCGGTTTCGATAGGCGGGGCTTCGTGCCCGGATGCGGCGTGCGAATCGAATGGCCCCGCCAATTCGCCGTCCCCAATTTGCGGCAGCCGGGCGTTGTGCTGGGCGGAATCATTGGCGCTCTTGGGCAGACCAAACGCCACCGAGCCGACGCCACTCGGCTTGTCGCTTTCGGATTTTGTGTCTTCGGCGGGAAGCTGCAGCGCTTCTTCGATGGCCGACAGAGCCGCCTCGGCGGCTTCCTGCGCTTTCGTCTGCGATGCCATTGATACTCGCCGCCTCACACTCGTAAGCCAAGATTTGGCCCACACGCCGCCAAACGTTAACCAATTGTTACACTACTCTCTCCGGCACTCGATTGGAACGTCAGCTGTGCCGCACGTCGAAACAGCGTTAACGCGCCCTTCAACTTGTTGGCCCAGCTTCGACATCCGGCACGGAGCGAAAGGGCGATTCGCGTGAGCATGACCGCAGTTCTCGTAGCGGAAAGCGCCCCCACTCCACAGGATGGCGACGAGTTTCACTGCGTGCTCGATCTCGTTCATCTTTCGCGACAGACGCTCGGCGATCGTGACCTCGAGACGGAACTGCTCGAACTCTTCGATCGTCAGGCCGCCAACGCACTCGCCCGTCTCTGCGGCCCGGCAAACCCGAAGCCAGGGTCGTCGGCCGACATCGCCCACATGCTGAAGGGATCAGCCCGCGCGATCGGCGCTTTCGGCGTGGCAGCCGCGGCCGGTGATCTGGAACAGGCCCTGCGCGACGGCAGGTCCGCCTCTACACCGCTCGAAGCGCTGGCGAGCGCAGTGGCGGACGCGCGCCACACAATAGCGAGCCTGCTGCGTTAGGCACTTGCAGGGGCTCGTGGCTCTCGCCAAACTTTTTAGAGGACGTTAAAGGAGACGGCCGTTTCCGGCCCGTTTCCGTCTGACGAAAGCCTCGCCCGCATGCCCAAGATCACGTTCGTGGATTCCTCCGGTCGATCGCGCACGGTCGATGGCGAGGACGGGTCCACCGTGATGGAGACCGCGCTGCGCGGCTCCGTTCCCGAAATCCTCGCCGAATGCGGTGGCGCCTGCGCCTGCGCGACGTGCCACGTCTATGTCGACGACGCCTGGATCGAAAAGACCGGTAAGGCGACAGCAATGGAAGAAGACATGCTCGACTTCGCCTTCGAGGTGAAGCCGACCTCGCGCCTGTCATGCCAGATCAAGATCAAGCCCGACCTCGACGGCCTCGTGGTGACGACGCCCGGCAAGCAGGGCTGACCATGAGTGATGTGATCCAGACCGACGTCGTCGTTGTCGGCGCCGGCCCGACCGGGCTTTTCGCGGTTTTCGAGCTCGGCTTGCTCGACATCAAGGCGCATCTCATCGACATCCTGCCCCGCGCCGGCGGGCAGTGTTCCGAACTCTATCCGGAGAAGCCGATCTACGACATTCCCGGCTTCCCCATCGTCACGGGCCAGGGCCTCGTCGACAATCTGATGAAGCAGATCGAGCCGTTCCATCCAACGTTCCATTACGGCGAGATGGTCGAAGCGCTGAATGCCACGGGCGACGGCGAGAAGCCGTCCTTTCGCATCACGACGGATGCCGGCAAGACCTTCGAGTGCAAGGCTGTGATGGTGGCGGCGGGCGGCGGTTCGTTCCAGCCGAAGAAGCCGCCGATTGCGGGCATCGACGCCTACGAGGGCAAATCCGTCTTCTATTCCGTGCGCCGCATGGAGGATTTCCGCGACAAGAACGTGCTGATCGTCGGCGGTGGCGATTCCGCGCTCGACTGGACGCTCAACCTGCATCCCGTCGCCAAGCGCATCACGCTGCTACATCGGCGCGACGATTTCCGCGCCGCGCCACATTCGGTCAACGCGATGCGCGATCTCGTCGCCGAGGGCAAGATGGACCTCGCCATCGGCCAGGTCGGCGGCATCAAGGGTGCCGACGGACAACTCGAGACCGCAACGATCAAGGGCAACGACGGGTCGCTGCACGACATCGCCTGCGAGCGCATGATGCCGTTCTTCGGGCTAACGATGAAGCTCGGGCCGATCGCCGACTGGGGCCTGTCGCTTCATGAGAACCTTGTGCCGGTCGATACGGAGAAATTCGAGACGAGCACGCCGGGCATTTTCGCCGTCGGCGACATCAACGTCTATCCCGGCAAGTTGAAGCTCATCTTATCGGGCTTTCACGAGACGGCGCTCGCGGCGCAGAAGATTCACCGCTACGTTTATCCCGACAAGAAGCTGCTGTTTCAATACACGACGTCGTCGACGAATTTGCAGAAGAAGCTTGGCGTCAGCTGACGCAATTCGCTTTGTGCTCCTCGTCATTGCGAGGACGCAGGCGACGAAGCAATCCATCCACAGACGTTAGGAGATGGATCGCCACGTCGCTTATTAAAGCAATGCTCCTCGCGATGACGGGCTCGTCTGAACGCAGCCAACATCAGAACGCGTTCGTTCCGTCCGTGCTAATTACGTTGATCGCGTCGAGCTCCAGCACTGCGCAACTCAGGACTCCCGTCTTGTAAGCACCGGTATCGACGTTGACGCGGTTCTTGCGCACGTCGGGCGCGGACACGGGCGTATGTCCGTGCACGACGATGCGTCCGAAGTCCTCTTTGCTTCGCAGAAAATCGTTGCGGATCCAGATGAGGTCTTCCCTCTCCTGCTTCAGCACGGGCACGCCCGGCCGCACACCGGCATGACAGAAGAAATACGGCGGTCGGTCGTAGAAGAAGGCCAGTCCGTTTAACAACGCGCGATGCGCCGCGGGCATGCGCGTTTCGAGCCGATCGCGCGCAGCATCGATCCAAGCACGGCCGGGGATTTCGGTCGGCTCGATCCCATAGGAACGCAAGGATTCCCAGCCGCCGAAACTGCGCAGCGCCTCGGAAACATCCGCCCCATCGAGAAATTCGAGAAAGACCGACTCGTGATTGCCCATCAGCGCGGTGGTCGGTGGAAGATCGGGGGCGGGAAAGGCGAGACGATCGAGCACGCCGCTCGTGTCGGGTCCACGATCGACGTAGTCCCCGAGATAGACGATCTCCGCCTTTGCCGGTCGCCCGCGCAGGTCGGCGCGAATGACGTCGTGCATCGCATCGAGGAGATGCGCGCAGCCGTGAAGATCGCCGATCGCATAGACGCGCTCACCATCGGCAAGCGGTTGGCCGCCTTCGTCTTCGATCGTCGCTTCCGGTCCGCGCGGCGAGCCGAACAGTCGCGACAGGAAACCGCCGGCCATCCGCTGCGCTCAGGCCGCGGCGGCGGGACGCGCGGCCTCAATCGCGGCGCGAATGCGCGCCGGCGTCGCAGGCATGTCGATATGCGTGATGCCCCAACGATGCATCAAGGCATCGACGAGCGCATTCATGACGGCGGGACATGCGCCGATCGAACCAGCCTCGCCAGCGCCTTTCAGGCCGAGCGGATTGGTGGTCGAGGGAATGTTGCGCGTCTCAAAGGAGAAGTTTGGAATGTCCGCCGCGCGCGGCAGCCGGTAGTCCATCAGGCTCGCGGTCAGAAGCTGCCCATTCGGCGCGTACACCGTCTCTTCCATGAGCGCCTGGCCGATGCCTTGCGCGACACCACCATGCACCTGCCCCTGAAGCAGCATCGGATTGAGCGTCAGTCCGAAATCGTCGCAGATGGTGTAGCGCAGGATTTCGACTTCGCCGGTGTCGCCATCGACGGACAATTCGCAGACATGCGTGCCGTTCGGATACGTCGGTTCGGGCGGCGTAAACTCACCCTTCCCGCGTAACGCATCGGCGGGCACGCCCGCACCGCTCGCAAGATCGGCAAAGGTAATCGAACGATCGGTACCGACGACACGCACGGTGCCGTTCGCAAATTCGAGATCGCTTGCTGCGGCTTCGAGCCGATCGGACGCAAGCTTCTTCAACTGTTCCGCAAGCGCTTCGGTCGCGCGCGTAACCATGACCGCGCCGACCGGAATCGAGCGTGAGCCGCCCGTGCCACCGCCCGTCGGCAAGCGATCCGTGTCACCCTGCACGAGATGCACCGCCGTCGGCTCAACGCCGAGATGATCGGCGACGATCTGTGCATAGGCGGTCGCATGCCCCTGCCCGTTCGATTGCGTGCCGACGTCGATGGTGAAATTGCCGTCCTGCTCCATCGTGACGACGCCATCTTCGCCCGCGCCCCAGGCCGTGCATTCGATATAGCTGGCGAAGCCGAGCCCGAGCGCGCCGCCTTTGCTGGCCTTGCGACGCGCTTCGAAGTTAGCGACATCGGCCTTCTTCAGCGCCTGACGCATCGCGCCTTCGAAATCGCCGACGTCATAGGTCCGATCCGTCTGCGTCTTGTACGGCATCTGCGACGGCTTGATGAAGTTTCGCGCGCGCATTTCTTCGCGCGGCAGTTTCAACTTATCCGCGCAGGCATCGACGAGACGTTCGAGCAGATACGCCGCCTCTGGCCGGCCTGCACCGCGGTAGGCATCGACAGGCGTCGTGTTTGTGTAGATGCCGCGCATACGGCCGTAGAATTTCGGAATGTCGTAAGTCCCCGTCGCCATCGAGATGCCAAGGAACGGGATGTACGGCCCATATTGCGAGAGATAGGCGCCGAGATTGGCAAGCGTATCGACGCGCAGCGCGAGAAAACGTCCGTCCTTGTCGAGCGCCATTTCGGCATGGACGAGATTGTCGCGGCCTTGCGCATCCGCGAGAAAATGCTCGCTGCGATCGCTGACCCAGCGCACGGTGCGGCCGGTGCGCTTCGCACCTTCGAGCACCAGCGCATATTCGCGGTAGAGAAACGACTTGGTGCCGAAGCCGCCGCCGACATCGTGCGTGCGCACACGCAAATCTCCAGGCTCGACGCCGATGACGACCGCGAGCGTGCCCTGCAAGCCATGCACGCCCTGGCTCGACGTCGTCAGCGTGAAGCGCTTCGTCGTCGCATCGTATTCGCCGAGCGCGGCGCGCGGCTCCATGTAATTCGTGACGAGACGATTGTTGACGATATCGATCTCGACGCGATGCGCTGCTTTCGCGAAGATCGCTTCGACCTCGACCTTCGAACCCATACCGGTATCAACGGCGACATTGGTCCTGTGATCGGGCCACACGAGTGGCGCATCTGCGTCGAGCGCCGCGCGCATGTCGACGGCAGGCGTCTCGACGACGTAATCGAGAACGATTGCTTCTGCAGCATCGCGCGCCGCAACGTCAGTGTCCGCGACGACGAAGGCGATGGCATCGCCGACGTGGCGAACTTCGTCTTTCACGAGCACGGGGTACGGCGGCTGCGCCATCATCTCACCGTTCGCGTTGGGGATCGCGGCGAGACACGGCAGTGTTCCGAGCGATGCGATGTCGTCGGCGAGCAGAACAAGTGAAACGCCCGGCATTTTCCGCGCCGCGCTCGCGTCTATGGATGAGATGCGCGCCTTCGCATGTGGCGAGCGCAGCACGACGCCGGCGAGCGCACCCTCGACGATGACGTCGGCGCTGTAACGCCCCGTGCCCGTCACGAATTTCTGGTCCTCAACGCGGCGGACCGACTGACCGATACCGAATTTCTGTTTCTGCATGCGGACAGGGTTTCACTTTGCGGGGGGGCGGGCAAGGCCGGTCGTCTTTGCACGCGCACCGACCGTCACCATATCGGCGTCCGAGGCTCCCATGCTCGATACCGATCTTCTCTACACTCTCGACGAAAGCGTCGTGCCGCCCATTCCCGGTGCGCCAAACCGTTCTGCGTCTGAAGATGGCGCGCTGCTTGACGCCTATTCGCGTGCAGTCACCGATGTCGTCGACCGCGTCGGTCCGGCGGTGGTGCGCATCGACATTTCCGCGCCGAACGGACGTCCGGCGGGGTCTGGTTCCGGCGTCATCGTCTCGCCGGACGGATTCGTGCTGACCAACGCGCATGTCATCGGAACGCGGGCCCGCGCAAAAATCACGACGCTCGATGGACAGGGATTGTCCGCGCATGTGCTTGGCGTCGATCCTGACACCGATCTTGCGCTGCTTCGCGTCGATGAAAGCAACAACCTGCCCTTCGCGCGCCTTGGCGATTCACGTGCGCTCAAGAGGGGTCAGGTAGCGGTCGCGATCGGCAATCCGCTCGGCTTCGACGCGACAGTGACAGCTGGCGTCGTCTCGGCGCTCGGCCGCAGTCTCCGCGCCCAAAACGGGCGTATGATCGACGACGTCATCCAGACCGATGCGGCGCTCAATCCCGGCAATTCCGGCGGGCCGCTCGTGTCTTCCGCTGGCGAAGTCATCGGCATCAACACGGCCGTCATCGCCGGCGCACAAGGCATCTGTTTCGCGGTCGCCGCCAACACCGCGCGTTTCGTGCTGGGCGAAATTATCCGGCATGGGCGCGTGCGGCGCGCCTTTCTCGGCATCGCCGCCGGCACGGTGCCCTTGCCACGCCGCATCGCGTTGCGCCTCGGTTACGAGCAGGCGACTGGCGCGGTCGTCACGGCGGTGGAGAGCGGCTCACCGGCCGACGAAGCCGGTCTGCTATCGGGCGACATCGTCACGGCCATCGATGGCGTTACGGTGCGTGGCGCCGACGACCTCGTGCGCACGCTCGATGCCGACCGCATCGGCCGCACACTGCCCGTCGATGTATTGCGGCGCTCCGAGAAGCGCCGTTTCTGGGCGGGGTTGAAGGAACGCGTGAGCGTGGCGGCTTAAGTTACCGGCTCGCCAGCGCCCGCCCATTCCAGCATGCCGCCGCCAAAATGCGCACGCACGTCGGTGCGGCCGGCACCTTGCGCGAGACCGAGCGCGGTCACCGAGCGCTTGCCCGACCGGCAATGCAGCACGACCCGCTTGCCCTCGGCTTTCGGCAATGCGGACGGGTCGAAACTCTGCAACGGGTTGAGCGTCGCGCCGGCGATACGGCCAGCGTCCCATTCGTTGGGTTCGCGCACGTCGACGAGCAGGATGGAGCCGTCGGCAAGGCCCACCTTCAGTTCATCCAGAGTGACATTTTCGACCACGGGCATCGGCGTTCCATCGCGCTAGAGGATTGTGGTCGGCCATACGGCTTTTGCGCCGGGTCGACAATTGCGCCGGACAGCGTTGCCGGAACCGATCGGGACGCCGGCCTGTTTCGCACCGACATCAAAATCGAAGCAGCAAGAGCGGAGCACGCCATGACGAAGACGATCGATACCGACCCCTCCGGCCCGAAACCCGAGATCAGCACCGAAAAGGTTGCCGCGATCATCCTAATGGCGCGCGAGTTCGAGGCGCCAGACACCGGCGTTGAGGCCGACGCGTCGAACCCGATCGACGATGGCTTTACGTCCAGCCTGACCGAGAAGGGCGGCAAAAGTGCCCTTCGCACTCTGCTCGGCGCGCTCGAAGACCTCGACGAAGACGAGCAGATCGAGTTGGTCGCGCTGGCCTGGACCGGTCGCGGTGATTTCGATGCGGCCGGCTGGGAAGAAGCGGTCAAGACGGCGCGCGAGCGGCGCGAAGGCAGCACGGCTCGCTATCTCTCGAATATGGAAACGCTCGCCGAAAATCTCGACGACGGTCTCGCCGCGTTTGGGATGAGCTACACGGTCTAACCAACTCGCCTCAGTCGATCCGTCCTTCGATGAAGCCAATCGACGTCACGACGCGCCACTTGCCGCCGCTGCGTTCGATCGTCTCGACCTTGCCGGCGCCGGGCACGTTGTCGCCCGGCACGACCTCCAAGAGGCCGCGTCGCGTTTCGAGCAGCGCGACGCCCCGGCCTGCGTCCCGGAGTGCGATGCCAGGAATTGCGGCTTTCTCCGGTGGTTTAGGCAGCGCTTCCACCACCGACTTGGCAGGAATGCTGCCGGTCGCGGTCGTATCGGCCAGCCGGCGCTCAAGTCGGTCGACACGCTCGGCGGTTTTGTCGGCGCGCTGAACCACCTCGCGGTCGGCACGCTCTACCTTCGCTGCGAAATCGGCCTTCAGCGAAGCCGTTTCCGCCTTCTGATTTTCCAGCGCCGCGCGCAGATTGCGGATTTCGCCGGCCTGCTTGTCGCGCTCGGACTGTCGGAGTTGCTCGCCGTTTGTGCGGAGCGCTGCGATCTCGCTGCGGAGTGCCCGAACGTCGTCGCGTAGCTTCACATTCTCACGGGGCGTCGCTTCGGCAACGTCGCGCTTCCACGGCAGCGCGCGCTCGATTTTCGCTGTCTCCGCGTCGGCAACGTTGATCGTCTCGCTCGCCTGCAAATGCGAGCCGAGAAGCCCGCCGAAGCCAAGCGTGAAGCAAAGTGCTGCGGCGTAATAAGGCAGATTGCCGGACATCCGGACGCGCTGCGCGAGCATCGCCGGGGCGCTCGAAAGTTTCACTTTCGCAGGCTGTGTGGCTGGCGCAGGCATCGGGCCAATGCGAGGACGCTCGACAGGCGCAGCAGCCTTCGCTTCGCTTTCGGCAAGCGTGCGCGCCGCGGCGGCGATGCGCTCGATGGCGTGATCGCCCGGCCGTTCGCGGCGGGTGCGACGGGCGCGAGCAGGTGCCGCTTGTGCCGACGCGACTTCGGCACTCACCTCGGCAGCCGTTGTTTCCGGAGCGAGGGCGACGGGCGTGTCCAAAACCTTGTCCATGATGTGCAGCCAGCCTCTTCGATCGTCGGCCAACATCCGTCCGCATGGTTAAGGGGCGCTTAAAGCAAAACTCGCAACTTTTTGTTTTCCATCATGTGTTTTCCTTCATGAAGCGCGGGCTTCGCATTGAACCCGACGCGGCCGAAGCGTGTTGGTGCGTCATGGACAAGCAAATCCTCATCGTCGAAGACGAGCCGCTTCTTGCGCTCGACCTCGAAAGCCTGATCGCTGAGCTTGTCGATGCGGACTTCGTCGTATGCCGGCTGGCCGCCGACGCACTTCACGAAGTCGAGACGAAGGTGTTCGACTTCGCTTTCCTCGACGTGGATGTCGTCGACGGCACGACATTCGATGTCGCGCAAGCGCTGGCGCTGCGTGGCGAGCGTTTTGCCTTCGTGTCCGGCTCGAACCGCCGCGAGGATGCGCTGCGTTGCGGCGCGATGGATTACCTTTCCAAGCCATACCGCCCGGCAGACATTCAGCGCGTTCTGCAACGCGGATTGCTCGCGGCGGCGTAAAGTCCGGCTACGGAACACCCCGCTCGGTCGGATACCCGCGCCGGGGTCTTCGGTCGTCGATGGCCGCTGACCTCGCCGACTCTCTGATCGCGACGGCTTGGCGAAACGACGCGAGAGGCTGATCACCCCGCCTATGCCTGCGCCGTTGCGCGGGCATGCGACCTCCCATCCCCGGTCTATACGCGCCAAGCTGGCTTGCGGTGTGCTTGCTGCGCGTCATATGCCGCAAGACGCGGCGGACAAACGGGACGGGGAATCATGCAACTCGGAATGGTCGGCCTTGGCCGCATGGGCGGAAACATTGTGCGTCGGCTGATGCGCGACGGACATACGGCGGTTGTTTTCGATCGCGGCGCTGCGGCCGTAAAGGCGCTCGCCGGCGAGGGCGCGACAGGCGCCGACGATCTCGCCGATTTCGTGAAGAAGCTGACGACGCCCCGCACGATTTGGCTGATGCTCCCCGCCGGCGCGCCGACCGAGGAGACGATCGACGCGCTGATCCCGCTTCTTGCGAAGGACGACACGATCATCGACGGCGGAAACACGTTCTGGCGCGACGACATCGCGCGAAAGCTGAAACTCGAGCCGCACGGCGTTCACTATGTCGATGTCGGCACTAGCGGCGGCATCTGGGGTCTGGAGCGCGGCTACTGCATGATGATCGGCGGCGAAAAGGCGGTCGTGGACCGCCTCGACCCCATCTTCAAGACGCTTGCACCCGGTGCCGGCGATGCGCCGAAAACGCCCGGCCGCGACGGTCGCGATCCGCGCGCCGAACAGGGCTATATCCACGCAGGTCCCGTTGGCGCCGGTCATTTCGTAAAAATGGTCCACAACGGCATCGAATATGGGCTGATGCAGGCCTATGCCGAAGGCTTCGATATTCTCCGCCACGCTGGCGACGATCACCGGCACGAGCATGAGACCTACAAGATCGATCTTGCCGATGTTGCGGAAGTCTGGCGGCGTGGCAGTGTCGTGTCGTCCTGGCTGCTCGACCTCACATCTATCGCGCTTGCCGATAACGGCGATCTCTCGGAATATTCCGGCACGGTCGAAGATTCCGGCGAGGGCCGCTGGACGATCCAGGCCGCGATCGAGGAAGCGGTGCCGACAAACGTCCTTTCGGCAGCGCTCTATGCGCGCTTTGCTTCCCGCGATCCGAATGCGTTCTCGATGAAAATGCTTTCCGCCATGCGCAAGGGCTTTGGTGGCCATGTCGAGCCGAAAGTTTCGAAAGTCGATCCGCTCGACCCCGTCGGCGACGAGCCGCGGGGCAAGCGCTCGTGAAGAACGCGAAACCTGCGCCGCCCTGCGTCTTCATCCTGTTCGGCGCGACGGGCGACCTCACCGCACGGCTTGTATTCCCCGCGATCTACAACCTTGCCGTCGGCGGTCTCCTGCCGACGGAATTTTCGATCGTCGGCATCGCGCGCAAGGACGCGGACGAGGCCGGCTTTCGCAAACATCTGCGGGAGTCGCTCGACAAGTTTGCCGGCCGCAAGCTCGACGACAAGGTTGCAGATGAACTTCTCTCGCGCGTGACGATCGTCAACGCGACGGTGAAGGACACGCAGAGCTTTACGGCTCTGCGTGATACGCTCGAAAAGATCGATGGCGAGCACAAGACCGGCGGAAATCGGATCTTCTATCTCGCCATTCCGCCGAGCGGTTTCGCACCGACCGTCAGAGCGCTTGGTGAAGCCGGCCTCACGAAACAGACCGACAAGAATTTCGTCCGTGTAATCATCGAGAAGCCGTTCGGGCACGACCTTGAGTCGGCAATGCAGCTCAACGCCGATCTCTTGCGCGACCTGACCGAAGATCAGATTTATCGCATCGACCATTATCTCGGTAAGGAGACGGTGCAGAACATCATGATGCTGCGGTTCACCAACGGCCTGTTCGAGCCGATCTGGAACCGCATGCACATCGACCACGTGCAGATCACCGTCGCCGAGACCGTGACGGTCGGAAAGCGCGGCGCTTTCTACGAAGAGACCGGCGCTTTGCGCGACATGGTGCCGAACCACCTCTTCCAGCTTTTGTCGCTGATCGCGATGGAACCACCCGCGCGGCTCGATGCCGACAGCGTGCGCTCGGAAAAGGCGCGTGCGCTCGATGCCATCCGCCTGCTGTCGTCGCAGGAGGCGCTCGACGCCTCTGTGCGTGGCCAATACGTGTCGGGGATTATCGACGGCAAGCGCGTCGGTGATTATCGACAGGAAGACGATGTTGCGCCCGACAGCACGACGGAAACTTATTGCGCGCTGAAACTGCAGCTCGACACATGGCGTTGGGCCGGCGTGCCCTTCTATCTGCGCACAGGCAAGGCGCTCGACCGGCGGCGAACTGAAATTGCGGTGAAATTCCGCGAGGCGCCGATCGCGATGTTCCGCGGCTTCGATCTAGACCAGCTGCGCTCGAACTATCTCGTGCTGCAGATCGCACCCGAGGAAGGCGTGACGCTCTATTTCAACGCGAAGACCCCAGGACCGGGTCTCGATGTGCAGCGCGTATCGATGAATTTCCGCTACAAGGATTTCTTCGATGCCGCTCCGGCGAACGGCTACGAGACGCTGATCTACGACTGCATGATCGGAGATGCGATGCTTTATCAGCGCGCCGATGGCGTCGAAGCGGGTTGGCGCGCTGTCGATCCCTTCCTCAAGGCATGGAAGAACGCGGGCGAACGCGGCCTCGCGCTTTATCGCGCCGGCAGCGAAGGTCCGGGCGAGGCGGAGGCGCTTCTGCAACGCGACCATCGCCGATGGCGACCGGCGGAATGAGCGAACCGACGCCAATCGGGCGCGAGATCGGGGCGACGATGTCCGTCGTGCTCGTCGCGGGCGTTGCGGGATCGGGCAAAACGACCGTCGGCGAGGCGCTCGCACATCGTCTCGGCTGGGCTTACTCGGAGGCAGACGCGTTTCATCCCCCCGAAAATGTCGCGAAAATGTCGGCGGGTATGCCACTTACGGACGCGGATCGTGCGCCGTGGCTCGCAAAGATCGCGACGTTCATAGAGGAGGTTTGCGCCGACGATGGGCATGCCGTGGTGACATGTTCGGCATTGAAGCGCGCTTATCGCGAAACGCTCGTCGGCTCGCGCAAAGATCGCGTGAAGATCGTGCTTCTCGATGGGACAGAGGACGAGATCGCCGCACGCCTGTCGCATCGCGAGGGGCATTTCATGCCGGCAGAACTCCTGCACAGCCAATTCCAGACGCTCGAGCGGCCGCAGCCCGAAGAACATGCCGTCCTCGTACCGATCTCGGGCACGCCAGAGGACACGGTTTCGTCGATCGTGGATCGATTGAAGGCGACGACGTAAGCTTTCACGATGCGGCCGTCGCGTCTCGATCCATTGTTCGCCTCCGTTGCGACGCTGCCCGGCGTCGGCCCCAAACTGGCGAAACTCTTCGACCGGTTGCTCGGCACGAACGAGCGCGGCGCGCGCGTGCTCGACGTGCTGTTCCATCTGCCGCATTCGTTTCTCGACCGGCGCAACCGACCGACGATTGCCGAGGCGCCGATCGACACTCCGGTCGTGCTCGAAGTCCGCGTGGTCGAACATCAAGAGCCCGGCGGGCGTTATTCGAAGGCGCCGTACCGCGTGCTGGTCGAGGACGAGACCGGCGATCTGCTACTTGTGTTCTTTCTCGCCAATCGCGATTGGATCGCGCGCAGCCTGCCGGTCGGCAGCACGCGTTGGGTGTCGGGCAAGCTCGAACTGTGGGACGGCCATCGGCAGATCGTGCATCCCGACCGGGTGCTCGACGCCGACGCGCTGGCGAAGCTGAAGCCGCTCGAGCCTGTCTATGGCCTGACCGAAGGGTTGAACGCCGGCCATGCGCGGCGTGCCGCCGACGGCGCAGTAGCGCGACTGCCGCCGCTGCCGGAATGGATCGACGACGCACTGCTCAAACAAATGCGCTGGCCGACGTTCAAAGCGGCGTTGTCGATGCAGCATGCGCCGGACGACCCGATCGAAACGTCGCTCGAAAGCGTAGCGCGACGACGTCTCGCCTACGACGAATTGCTTGCGCAGCAGCTCGCGTTGCGTCTGGTGCGGGCGAAGACGACGGAGGCACGCGGGCGCGCGAGCAGAGGCGATGGCCGCATTGCGAATGCAATTCTCGATCGGCTGTCATTCGAGCTTACCGGTGCGCAGACGCGCGCATTGGAACAAATCCGTCGCGATCTTGCCGTGCCGAAACGCATGCTGCGACTGCTGCAGGGCGATGTCGGTTCAGGGAAAACGATCGTCGCGCTGCTGGCGATGGCGACGATGGTCGAGGCTGGCCGTCAAGCGGCATTGATGGCGCCGACAGAAATCCTCGCGCGCCAGCACTTCGAGCGGATTGTTGGCTTCGCGGAAGGATCGGGTCTACGCATCGCACTTGTGACCGGCCGTGATCGTCCTGCGGCGCGCGAAAGCACATTGCGTGCGCTGGCTGTAGGCGACATCGACATCGTCGTCGGCACGCATGCGCTTGTGCAGGAGAGTGTTGCTTTCCGTGATCTCGGCCTCGCCATCGTCGACGAACAACATCGGTTCGGCGTGCATCAGCGGCTTGCGCTCGGTCGCAAAGGTGAAGCAGCGGACATCCTCGTGATGACCGCGACGCCGATCCCACGCACGCTGGTGCTCACCTATTTCGGCGACATGGAAGTCTCAAAGCTCGACGAGAAGCCGCCGGGCCGAAAGCCGATCCCGACACGCGCCGTTCCGACAGAGCGTTTCGACGATCTTGTGGCGAGCCTCGAACGCGCGGTCGCGAACGGTGCGCGCGCCTATTGGGTCTGTCCGCTTGTCGATGAAAGTGAAGACAGCGATCTCTCCGCTGCGACCGATCGACATGCGATGTTGCGTGCAAACTTCGGCGACCGTGTCGGGCTGATCCACGGTCGCATGCGTGGGCCGGACAAGGACGCCGCGATGGCCGCGTTTTCGCGCGGCGAGACGCAAGTGCTCGTCGCCACGACCGTGATCGAAGTCGGCGTCGATGTGCCGGAAGCAACAATCATGGTGATCGAACACGCGGAGCGTTTTGGCCTCTCGCAACTACATCAGTTGCGCGGCCGTGTCGGGCGCGGCACGGCGGAATCGTCGTGCATTCTTCTATACAAGGGCCCGCTCGGCGAAACTGCAACGGCGCGGTTGAACGCGCTACGCGAGAGCGAAGATGGCTTTCGCCTTGCCGAGGAAGACCTGCGTCTGCGCGGCGAAGGTGAAGTGCTAGGATCGCGGCAATCTGGCATGCCTGGCTTCATGCTCGCCAACCTCGCAGTGCATGCCGATCTCGCGCGCATCGCACGCGACGACGCGGCACTGATGGTCGAGCGCGATGCTGCCTTGGCAAGCGAGCGCGGCCAAGCCCTTCGCACGCTGCTTTATCTCTTCGAACGCGACGAAGCGGTAAGACTTCTCCGCGCGGGGTAATGGCTAGACAGTGTGGCTAGCCACTATTACATTTGATAAATGAGGAAGATTGCGAAGCCATCCCGCACACCGGTGCCACAGCTAAACATCAGATCGGCGTTTGCCGTAAAACGTGCACGCGAATTAGCCAAGGTCGCCGGCGTCACAACGACGAAGATCGTCGAGGATGCCCTGCGCGATTACAAAGCTCCTAGCAACGACGAAGCAAAAACGCAGTGGCAGCAGAAATTGCACGAGATCGCTCAGATCGCCAATGAAGGATTACCGCCCTTCGATTGGCGCGCAGTCGAGAACGAAATGTATGACGAATGGGGGAATGCAAAATGATCGTTGCGGACACGTCTGCGATCATGGCGGTTTGTCTTCGAGAGGTCGGATGGTCGTCGATTGAAGACGCCTTGTTCGACAACCGTTGTGCCATCCCGGCCCCCGTAATCGTCGAATTTACGCAAGTCGCCACGGGGCGACGCGGGGGAAAGCATATCCCAGTATCGGAATTCATGGCCGCACTCCTGAGCGCACCGAAAATCGAGATCACGCCGCTCGGCGCGGACGAGGCAACACTCGCCAGCAGTGCGGTTACCACCTACGGCAAAGGCCGCGGAAGCCGCGCGCAGCTCAACGTTGTAGACCTGATGGTCTACGGGATTGCGAAGCGATTGCGTGCGCCGATCCTATGTACCGGCCGCGATTTCGCGGACACGGATATCGCGATCCACCCGGCCTCGCGGCTGTCCTGATTGATCTCACAAAAAACTTGAGGGAGAGAGCTTTGTCTATTTCACTTCACAAAGTCACCGTAGGCACCTTCACGCAAATCATCGGCAGCGTCGCGAACTGTCTAGACAAAGGCCTCGCGCATTGTCGCGAGCACAACATCGATCCCTCGGAACTCGTCGAGGCGCGGCTCTATCCCGACATGGCGCCTCTGCGCTTCCAGATCATCTCCGTCGCGCTCCATTCTGCCGGCGCGATCGAGGCAGTGAAAAATGGGTCCTTCAAGCCACCGTCCGGTAAAGGAGAATTCGACTACGCCGGTCTTCAAAAGCTGGTCGCCGCCACGCAGGCGACTATCGGTGGTCTGACGCCTGGTGATGTCGACGGACTTGCCGGCCGCGATGTCACTCTTAAGGTCGGTGACATGGCCATACCGTTCACGGCCGAAGGATTTCTGCTCTCGTTTTCACTGCCGAACTTCTATTTTCACGCGACGACAGCTTACGGAATCCTGCGGTCGAAAGGCGTAAAGATCGGCAAGCGCGACTATCTCGGCGGCATGCAAATCAAAAGTTGAGAGCTACTCCGCCGCGATGCGCGAAGCATCACGCTTCGCGACCGCGCTCGCTGCCATTGCATCGATGCGCGTTCGCGCCTCCGGCTGGATCACTCCAGCGGACATGATGAGCTTTGCTGCTTCGTCCGGCGTCACGTCGATCTCGATCACGTCGCGCGCCGGAAGATAGAAAAAAAAGCCCGTCGTCGGGTTGGGCGTGCAGGGCAGAAATACCGACATGTGTTCTTCCGCCCCACCGGCCGGCAGTCCCGCAGCCACGGCGCCCGTCGGCGGCGCAGAGATCAGCACGATCGACCATTGTCCCGGTCGCGGAAACTCGACGAGGCCGACCCGCCGGAACGACGTGCCCGACTGCGAGAACACCGTCTCGAAAATCTGCTTCACGCTTTTGTAGATGCCGCGCACGACCGGCATGCGGTCGAGGATCGTCTCGCCAAGGCGGATCAGCGTGCGGCCGGCGAGGTTCGCGGTCAGGAAACCGAGCAGCGTCAGGCCGACGAAGGCGACCACGACGCCGACGCCCGGCACGTTCTTCGGCAGATAGGCGTCTGGCCAGAATGCTGTCGGGATCAGCGGCTTCACGAAATGGTCGACCGTGTCGATGAACCACCACACGAGCCACGCCGTGACCGCGAGCGGACCGGCAATCACAAGCCCCGTGAAGAAATACGCGCGGATACGCGCGCCCAAGCCGCGCGGACGTGACGGCGGCGGCGCTGTCGGCAATTCGATCAACGAAACATCCTCACTCGACGGTCACGCTCTTCGCTAGGTTGCGCGGCTGGTCCACGTCTTTCCCCATAAAGACGGCGGCATGATAGGCGAGCAATTGCACCGGCACCGCATAGACGATGGGTGCAAAGGTCGGGCCCATCGGCGCCAGCTCGAGCGCATGCGCGGTGTCGATCGCCGCCGCTTCGTGTGCGGTGCTGTCGCCGATCAGCACGATCTTTCCGTCGCGTGCGGCGACTTCCTGCATGTTGGAGACGGTCTTCTCCAGCGCTGCATCGGCCGGCGCGATGACGATGACAGGCATGTCTTCGTCAATCAGCGCGATCGGTCCATGCTTTAGCTCGCCCGCGGCATAACCTTCGGCATGGATGTAGGAGATTTCCTTCAGCTTCAGCGCGCCTTCGAGCGCGAGCGGAAAGCTTGTGCCGCGTCCAAGATAGAGCACGCTCTTCGCGCGCGAGATCGCATGCGCGATCGTCTCGATCTCGTCCTCCTGCCGTAGCGCCGTTGCCATCAGACCAGGCACCGCAATCAGTTCCGCGACCATCTTTGCCTCGCGTGCAGCGTCGAGCACGCCGCGCGCACGACCGAGCGCCAGCGCGAGACACGCAAGCGTCGCGAGCTGGCAGGTGAACGCCTTCGTCGAAGCAACGCCGATCTCCGGGCCGGCGAGCGTCGGCGCGACGATGTCGCTTTCCCGTGCGATGGTCGAGGTCGGCACGTTGACGACAGCGAGCAGATGTTGGCCGTTCGCCTTGGCGTAACGGAGCGAAGCAAGCGTGTCGGCGGTCTCGCCCGACTGCGAAACGACGATCGTCAGGCCACCATCCGGCAGCGGCGCCTCGCGATAACGAAACTCCGACGCGACATCGATCTCGACCGGGAGTCGCGCCAGCGTCTCGAACCAGTAACGCGCCGTCATGCCCGCGTAATACGCGGTGCCGCAAGCAACGATCGTCACCCGCGAAAGTGTCTTCGGGTCAAACGGCAGTTCGAACGGCAGCGAAACGCGGCTGTTCGTCATGTCGAGGTAATGCGCGAGCGTATGTCCGACGACTTCGGGCTGCTCATGAACTTCCTTCGCCATGAAATGGCGGTGCATGCCCTTATCGACGAGAAAAGCCGAGGCCTGCGTGCGGATTCTTGGCCGCGCGACCGTGTCGCCGGCCACGTCGTAGAAGGTCGCGCCGGCACGCGTCAGCACGACACGGTCGCCTTCGTCGAGATAGGTGATGTCGTTGGTGAAGGGCGCGAGCGCCAAGGCGTCAGAGCCGAGATACATCTCGCCATCGCCCCAACCGACGGCCAGCGGCGATCCACGACGCGCGCCGATCAGAAGGTCGTCTTCGCCCTGAAAGAGAAACGCGAGGGCAAAGGCACCGCGTAGTTTCGGCAGACTTTCGGCGACAGCGTCGGTCGGCGACAGGCCACGTTCCATTGCCGCCGTCACGAGATGAGCGACAACCTCCGTGTCGGTCTCGGTCGAGAAGGTATGGCCGGCATCGCGCAACGCATCACGCAATTCGCGGAAATTCTCGATGATGCCGTTATGGACGACGGCGAGCCGGGCGCTGGCGTGCGGATGCGCATTCGTCTCGGTCGGCCGGCCGTGCGTTGCCCAGCGCGTATGGCCGATGCCGATCGCGCCCGACAGCGGCTGCTCGGACAGTTTGATCTCGAGGTTCCGCAACCGGCCCTCGGCGCGTCGTCGCACGAGTTTACCGTCTTCGAGCGTCGCGACGCCGGCCGAGTCATAGCCGCGGTATTCGAGCCGCCGCAGCGATTCGACGATATCGCCGGCCACCGACCGCCGTCCGAGAATACCAACGATGCCGCACATGAGACGCCTCAGGTGGCCGGGAACGGGCCGATCCGCAAGGCGCCGGCGCGCCAACCGCCTTCTGGCGGACGGAACGGCCCGAATTATGGACGGGAATAGCTTCGTCCCCGTTACCGGCGACAAATGGGTTGGCGTGGTGGCCCGCAATCCCATATCCCTGCTCGACTGCCACCACCCGAGAGAGATTGCATGTCCCTGCGGATCATCACCATCGCCGCCGCTGCCGCCGTCCTCGTCTCGAGCGCGGTTCCCAGCCTTGCCCAGCGCAAGCCGACGAAATGTTCGTCCATCCTCGCGGTCTGCCTCCAGCGTGCACCGGGTCAGGCGGGAATTTGCGACGACATGTACCAGCGCGCCGTAATCCAGGGTCAGTGGCAGGCGACGGAAGAGCCCGACGGCACCAAACACGCCGCCGTGCCCTGCGCGAAGTAGACTCGAACACCCGTTCGGCTTGCCACCGGGCAGGCTCGCGTCTATAGAGCGCGCGTCGTGATGCCCGGCTGGGGGCTGAACGGAAATCCCTTTCGCTTTCGTGAAATGGACAGGACGGCCCGACCGGGCCGTGCGCCTTCCCGTGTTCCCGCCTTCGACAACCTTGCGAGCCTTCTGGGCTCGAAGGGCTCCGCGCCGGTGCATCGCTCGACCGGGCAGGACGCGAAAAGTGGTTTCCGGTTTTCGCGCCGATCCTGCCCGCAGAGAAGCAAAGGCAGGCCACATGGCTCTTTACGAACACGTCTACATGGCGCGTCAGGATGTTTCCGCCCAGCAGGTGGAAACGATGACGGACGCGTACCGCAAGGTCATCGAAGGTCTCGGTGGGTCGATCGGCCGTCACGAGTACTGGGGCGTGAAGTCCCTCGCCTTCCGCATGAACAAGAACCGCAAAGCGCATTTCACGCTGATGAACATCGACGCGCCGCATGCCGCCATCGCCGAGATGGAGCGGCAGATGGGCCTGAGCGAAGACGTGTTGCGCTTCCTGACCGTGAAGGTCGACGAGCACGACGACCAGCCGTCGGCAATGATGCGCAAGCGCGAGGACAGTGACGATCGTGGCGATCGCGGACGTGGTCCGCGCGGCGACCGTGGCGATCGCGGCGATCGTCGCCCGCGTCGTGACGATATCGGCTTTGGCGCCCCGCCGGCTGCGGAAGGAAACGCCTGATGTCCACGAGCCCCCGTCGCCCCTTTTTCCGCCGCCGCAAGACCTGCCCGTTCTCCGGCCCGAATGCGCCGAAGATCGATTACAAGGACACGCGTTTGCTCTCGCGCTACATTTCCGAGCGCGGCAAGATCGTGCCGTCGCGCATCACCGCGGTGAGCGCCAAGAAGCAGCGCGAGCTGGCTCAGGCCATTAAGCGCGCGCGCTATCTCGGACTGCTGCCGTACGTCATCCGCTGAGCGGATAACGACAATCGTGAAATGACCGGCGAGACTTCGCCGGTCAGGCTGGGGCTAAAGCTCCTAACCGCCATGCGCGGGACAGCTCGATGGACCAGAAGAACAACAACGTCGCGCTCATCAATGCATTGATCGCTGCCGCGGCCGGCGCAGCGGGCGCGTTGCTGTTTCTGCTTGCGACCCGCGGCACGTTCGCGGGCATGATGCTCTCCTATTTTGCGCCGCTGCCGCCGATGATCGCCACGCTGGCCTTCGGAATTGTGCCCGGCGCTGTGGCCGTCGTTGCCGGCGCCCTTCTCGCAGGCGTGTCGGCATCGCCCGTCATCGGGCTTGTCGTCGGCGCGGGCTTACTGCTTCCGGCCTACCTCACCTGTATCGCCGGATTACGAGCGCCCGCTGTGGCGCCGGACGACCGGCGCGTGTCGCGCGTTGTCATCGCCGCGATGGTCTTTGCGTCGCTTTCGGCGTTTGCGATTCTCGCATCGCTCATCGCGGCGCATGGCGGCGTGACGAATGCAAAGTCCGCCCTCGTTTCGTCGGTCTTGCCGCTGCTGCGATCTGTCACGCTGGAAAGCCGCCTGCCCGCAGGTCTGACAGTGGAAGAACTTGCGCGCGCCATCGTCGGTGTCGCGCCCGCGATGATTGCGGCATCGTCGTTCTTTATGCTGACGATCAACAGCTACATCGCCGGACGCGTGGCGATGATTTCGGGCCAGCTCGCGCATCCCTGGCCGTCGGTCGCGGACAGCCTCGCGCTTCCTGGCATTGCTGCCGGGGCGTTCGCTGTCGCATGCGGGCTGGTTTTCCTCGGCGGCCTTCCCGGCATTGTCGCGTCCGTCATTGCAACGACGCTCGGTTGCGGCTTCGCGCTGCAAGGACTTGCCGTCATCCACGTCATCACGCGGCGCTCGGCGTTCCGCCTCGGGCTGCTTTGCGCGCTCTACGCGGCGATCCTTTGCCTGCCGCCCTGGCCGCTTCTTGCGCTGGCGCTCGTCGGTTTCGTCGACGCGGCCTTCCATCTGCGGCGCCGGCGCGCAGAGACGCTTTCACCCAAACCTGATCCCTGAACACGGAGAAAACCAATGGACGTCATTCTTCTCGAGCGCATGCCGAACCTCGGCCAGATGGGCGAAACCGTTCGCGTCAAGAACGGCTATGCCCGGAATTTCCTGCTGCCTCGCGGCAAGGCGCTGCGCGCGACCGAGGGCAACAAGGCACGCTTCGAAAGCCAGCGCGCCGAACTCGAAGCCCGCAACTTGAAGAACCAAGGCGAAGCCGAAAAGGCCGGCAAGAAACTCGATGGCAAGAGCTTTGTCGTCATCCGCCAGGCCGGCGAGTCCGGCCAACTCTACGGCTCCGTTTCGACCCGCGACATCGCCGAGGTCATGGCCGGTGACAAGTTCAAGGTGGCGCGCGACCAGATCGTGCTCAACACGCCGATCAAGACGCTCGGAATGTACACGATGCCGGTGCGCCTGCATCCGGAAGTCGAAGTGTCCGTCACCGTCAACGTCGCGCGTTCGGCGGAAGAGGCGGAGCGTCAGGCTCGCGGTGAGCAGATCATCACACGCGAAGAAGATTCGATCGACGATCTCGGTCTCGAAGTCGGCGCCGCGCTCGCGGAAGCCGGCGGGGATCGCTAAGGGTGATCTGTCCCCTCTCCCCGTTTACGGGGAGAGGGTTAGGGTGAAGGGCAAAAGCTAGAAGCGCGAGTGCGCGTGCTCCGCACCTGCTGTCTCTCCCGCAGGCGGGAGAGGAAAATGCATTACTCCGCTGGCACGGCAGCCAGTCCCGACGCTTCGCGGGAAACATAGCCCGCACGCATCTGCTTGAGCACGAACAGCGCAAGCAAAGCGACGATCACGTCGAAGGCGATGGCGATCGCGAAGACCGGCAGCCAGCTTCCCGTCACGTCGCGCAAGGCAGCGGCGACCGGACCGCCGAGCAACGAACCGACGCCCTGCGCCATGTAGAGAAAGCCATAGTTCGTCGTCGCGTGTTTCGTCCCGAACGTGTCGGTGAGCGTCGACGGGAATAACGAGAAAATCTCGCCCCAGCCAAAGAACACGAGGCCGGACAGCAGCACGAATGCCGCCGCATCCTGGCGGAAGTAGAGCAACAGCGCGACGGCGCAGGCCTCGAGACCGAAGGCGACGCCCATCGTGTTCTCTCGCCCGATCTTGTCCGACACCCAACCGAAGAACGGGCGGGTGAACCCATTCGTGATCCGGTCGAAAGTCAGCGCGAACGGCAAGGCCGCTGCCATGCCGAACACGATGACGTCCGCAACGCCGAACTCGCGCGCAAATGACGCGAATTGCGATGTGACCATCAGGCCGCCGGTCGACATCATCGTCATCATGACGAAGAGCAACCAGAATACCGGCGTCTTCAGCATCTCCCGCGGCGTTCGATCCACACCCGCCGTCATCGTGGAGACTGCGCGCGGAAGCTCGGCGGACTCGGACGCGGAAGGTGTCCTGAGGAACAGCGCCGCGATGAAGCCGATGACGCCGAGGATGCAACCGAACATCACGAGCGTCGCCGGCGTGCCGGACGATTTCATCATCGTGTCGATCGGGAACGTCGTCAGCGCACCACCTGCGCCGTAGCCCGCCGCCACGACACCGGCGGCAAAGCCGCGACGATCAGGGAACCAGCGGACCATGAGCCCGACGATGCCGACATAGACAATGCCCGTACCGATGCCGCAAAACAGGCCGTAGGTCGCGTAGAGCGTGAAGAGGCTCGTCGCTTTCGACGCCAGCACCCATCCCAATCCCGAAAGCAGCGTGCCGAGGCCGATCAAAACCTTTGGCCCAAAGCGCTCGATCAGCATCCCTTGTGCGGGAGAGAAGAAGGTCTGTAGGACGATCAACAGCGAGAAGGTGATCTGCACCTGCGCGAGGGTCGAACCTGTCACTGCCATGAGGGGCTTCGTGAACAGCGTCCAGATGTATTGCGGGCTCGAGATCGTCATCATGATGATGAGACCCAGGATCAGCTGCGTCCAGCGCCGCTGTGATATCGCCGAAGTGGCGGGCATTCCGTTCTCCTCGAGGGCGCTCGACGCGCTCGCTGCTGAAAACGATGCAACCGACGTACCAGCGACGTTGATGTGAGAGCACAACTCTCGTCCTTCTGGCGCGCCGTCGTTGGGCTCGGCTTCACGCAGGTCGTGGCGTGGGGCTGCGTCTATTATCCGATCAGCGTCACCGGACCGCAGATCGCACGCGATCTCGGCCTGTCGTCCGGCACAATCTTTGGCCTGTATTCAGCGCTGCTGCTGGCATCGGCGTGCGTCGCCCCCACCGTAGGTCGCCTCATCGATCGCAACGGCGGGCGTCCGGTGCTGGCTGCGGGATGCGCGATCGCGGCATTGGCCCTGGCGCTGACGGCGGGGGCCAACGGCATCTACACCTATGCCGGCGCAAGCCTGTTGCTCGGCATCGCTGCGGCGACGTCGCTCTACGACGCTGCGTTTCCGGCATTGGTGGAAGCCACCGGTGCGCGCGGCCGGCGCGCCATCACGCTCGTGACGTTCGCGGGCGGTTTCGCATCTACGATCTTCTGGCCGATCACCGCCGTACTTGTCGCTTATGCCGGCTGGCGCGCAACCTATGTCGTCTATGCGCTCGTTATGTTGTGCATCTGCCTGCCGGCAAACTGGCTTGCGCTATCGCATCCGCGACCGGCCGCCATCGACGATGCACCGAAGCTCGCTCCGGAAGCCGCCGATCTCGACGGTCCCTATCTGCAAGGTCATGCGCGCACGCGCGTGCTGTGGCTATTCGCGATGACATGCGCCGCGAACCAGATCGTCGCGGCCGGCTTCCTCATCCACATCATCGATTTCTCCGAGAAGCTCGGCATCGGCGCACGCGAGGCCATCGGGCTTGGCATGCTGTTCGGCCCGGCGCAGGTGCTCGGCCGCGTCGGCGAGATGTTCGCGGGCGCGCGATTCTCGGCCGTGGCGACCGGGCGCGTCGCGACGATCTTTCTTCCAATCGGCCTGCTGTTCATTCTGCCACAGACGACCACCCTGCCCGCGGCAATCGTTTTCGTGCTTGCGCTTGGCCTGTCGAACGGCCTGATGACCATTGCGCGCGGCACGGTCGCGCTGGCCCTGTTCGGGCCGGTTGGCTATGGCGCAACCATCGGCCGAATCACCGTGCCAACGCTTCTGGCGCGCGCAGCCGGACCATTCCTCTTCGCGATTCTCGTCGAAGGCCTTGGCGTGCGCGAGACGGTGCTGATCGGGCTCGCGGTCTCGGCCTGCGCCTGTATCGGGATGGAGTTCGTCGCAGGCATCGATCGCCGCTTCCGGCAAGACACAGCGCCCGTGAAATAAATTCAGGCGGCGCAGCCCTGTGAACTGCTGTGGATTGACCATCGCGAGGTGAAGCGACTCGAAAGCCTCGCTAAGACCCGGCCATGAGCTTCGCCCAAAACACCGACGACCGCCGTTATGCCGTCGCGCCTGCAGAACCCGCCTTCCGCACGCCGCCGCATAATATCGAGGCAGAGCAGGCGCTGCTCGGCGCGATTCTCGTCAACAACGATGCCTTCGATCGCGTGTCCGATTTTCTGCGCGTCGAACATTTTTCGGAAGAATTACACAGGCGCATCTTCGAGGTCGTTTCGCAGCTCATCCGCGCCGGCAAGATCGCAACGCCTGTCGTGCTGAAGAGCTACGTCGGCGATCACGATCTCGGCGGCGGCATGACCACGTCGAAATATCTTGCGCGCCTCGCGGCCGAAGCGACTACGATCATCAACGCTGCCGATTACGGCCGCACGATTCACGATCTTGCGCTGCGCCGCGACCTCATCGTGATTGGCGAAGACATCGTCAACACAGCCTACGATTCTCCTGCCGACGCCGAGCCACGCAGCCAGATCGAGGAGGCGGAACGAAAACTCTACGCGATCGCCGAAAGCGGACAGTTCGGTGGCGGCTTCGAAAGCTTCGGCCAGGCGATGACGATTGCCGTCGACATGGCGGCCAAGGCGTTCAAGCGACCGGGCCATCTCTCAGGCACCGCAACAGGTCTTGCCGATCTCGACAACAAGATGGGTGGGTTGCAGCCCTCCGATCTCATCATCATCGCGGGCCGCCCCGGCATGGGCAAAACCGCGCTTGCGACAAACATCGCGTTCAACGTCGCGCGCGCGTTTCGCGCCGAGCCACGCGACGACGGCACGATGGAGACAATGAGTGGCGGCATCGTTGGCTTCTTCTCGCTGGAAATGTCGTCGGAGCAGCTGGCGACGCGTATTCTCGCGGAACAGTCGGGCGTGCCGTCCTACAAGATCCGTCGCGGTGCGATCACCGAAGACGATTTCCAGAACATCACCGACGTCGTCGCAGAGCTGCAGCGCCTGCCGCTCTACATCGACCAGACCGGCGGCATCTCCGTTGCGCAGCTTGTCGCGCGTGCGCGTCGCCTCAAGCGACAGCGTGGTCTCGATGTGCTCGTGGTGGACTACCTCCAGCTTTTGTCCGGTTCGAAAAACAAGGACAATCGCGTTCAGGAGATCACGGAAATCACCACGGGTCTGAAGGCGCTGGCAAAGGAATTGAACGTGCCGGTCCTCGCACTGTCGCAGCTCTCGCGACAGGTCGAGTCACGCGACGACAAGCGCCCGCAATTGTCGGACCTTCGCGAATCCGGCTCGATCGAACAGGACGCCGACGTCGTGATGTTCGTGTATCGCGAGGAATATTATTTGAAGAACCGTCAGCCAAGAGAGGGCACGGAAGAGTTCATCAAGTGGCAAAACGACATGGAACGCGCGCACGGTCGCGCTGAAGTGATCATCGGCAAACAGCGTCACGGCCCCACAGGCACGGTCGAGCTTGCCTTCGAGGACGAGGTCACGCGCTTCACGAACCTTGCGACGGACGACCGGCTGCCGGCAAGGATGTGAGGTCGCCGTCCTTGCGAGCGAAGCGAAGCAATCCATCCACCGAACTGTCCATGAGTTGGAGATGGATTGCCGCGTCGCGGCTGCGCCGCTCCTCGCAATGACGTTTTCCGAAACGAGTTCTACTTGCGATAACGTTGGCGCGTGAACGCTTCTGCCCTCCTCACCATCGACCTCGCGGCGCTGCGCGCAAACTGGCGGCTGCTCGCAGAGAACATTGCACCGGCGGAATGCGCGGCGGTCGTAAAGGCCGACGCCTACGGCATCGGACTTGAGCCCGCCGGCCGCGCTTTGTTCGCGGAAGGCGCACGCACCTTTTTTGTTGCGCGTCTCGACGAAGCGATACGGTTGCGCGCAATTCTGCCGAACGCGACGATCTACGTGCTCGACGGCCTACTCGGCGATGTCTCGCTTTTCGTTGCGCATGATCTGCGCCCCGTGCTCGGCTCGGCCGACGATCTGCGCGAGTGGGGCGCGGTCGAAAGCGCGAAGCCGCCAGCCGGATTGCAGATCGACACAGGCATGAACCGGCTCGGGCTGCCGCTCGCGGATATCGCCGCGACAGCGGCGTTGCGCGGAAAAATCAAGATCGCACTTGTGATGAGCCACTTCACATCATCGGAAAATATCGATGCCGCCGACAACTTTACACAATTCGAGCGATTCCGCTCCGTCGCGCAGCTGGCGCCAAAAGCATCGCTTGCGAATTCCTCCGGCATATTTCTCGGATGGAAACCTTGGTTCGATCTCGTGCGGCCGGGTTATGCGCTCTATGGCGGGAATCCGACGCCCGACGCGCCAAACCCGATGCGAAGTGTCGTGACGCTCGAAGCGCCGATCCTGCAGGTGCGCAATGTCGGCGCCGGCGAGACCGTCGGCTACAACAACCAGTGGACGGCGAGGAAACCGTCGCGCATCGCGACCGTCGCGCTCGGCTATGCCGATGGCATTCCACGCGGTGCGGCCAATACGGACACGAAGCCTGGACCCGAAGTCGCGATATTGGGCCAACGCTGCCCAATTGCCGGCCGCATATCGATGGACCTCATCACAGTTGATGTGACCGGAATCTCACAAGACGCAGCGCATCGCGGCGCTATGGTCGAATTCGTCGGGCCTACCATAGGCATCGACGAATTCGGATCTCGCGCCGGCACGATCGGCTACGAAATCCTGACGAGTCTCGGCACTCGCTATGCGCGGCGATACGTCGGCGGGTGATCGCCGCCTTGCCGCATCGCCGGGCATGTGAAACCACCCCCGCATGACGCCCGCTGCCCGGCTCGCCGCCGCTATCGAAGTTTTCGCCACGATCGACGCACAGCGCCGCCCGGCCGCCGACGCGCTGACCGAATGGGGCCGCGCGCATCGCTTCGCCGGTTCGAAGGACCGCGCCGCCATCGCCGCCCTGCTCTACGATGCGCTGCGCCACCGCGCTTCGTCGGCGTGGATCTTGTCCGACGATTCTCCGCGAGGTGTATTGCTCGGAAGTCTTCGACAGGCGCGCGGGTTTTCCACCGACGATGTCGCAATCCTCTGCACCGGCGAAGGTCATGCGCCGCCTTCGTTGAGCGAGCACGAACGCCATCGCTTCGACACCGCGACGCTGGATGACGCGCCCACGCATGTCGCCGGCGATTTTCCCGAATGGTTATCCCCGGCTTTCGACGCTGCGTTCGGTTCGCGCGTGATCGAGGAAATGCAGGCGCTGACGCAGCGCGCACCGGTCGACCTGCGCGTGAACACGATGCGCGTGACGCGCGAGAAAGCGCAGTCGGCGCTTTCGCATCTCAACGCCGCGCCGACGCCGCTGTCGCCTTGGGGTCTGCGCATCACCATCGGCGAAGATGGCCGCGCGCCGCCCCTGACGGTTGAACGCGCTTTCATCAAGGGCCTCGTGGAAGTGCAGGACGAGGGCTCGCAGCTCGCCGCCATGCTCTCCGGGGCAATACCGGGCGAACAGGCACTCGACCTCTGCGCCGGCGCGGGTGGTAAAACGCTCGCGATCGCGTCGCATATGGAGGGGCGCGGACAGGTCTATGCCTACGACGATGACGCGCGGCGTCTCGCGCCGATTTTCGCGCGCGTCGAGCGGGCGGGCGCACGCAACGTGCAGATCCGTAGCCCGAAGGGCGGCGATAGTCTCCACGATCTCGCCGGACGCTGCGATCTCGTGCTGGTCGATGCGCCCTGCACCGGCACGGGCACGTGGCGACGCCATCCCGACGCGAAATGGCGCGTGCGACCCGGGGCGCTCGAACAGCGCCAGAAGCAGCAGGACGAGGTTCTTGCGCAGGCGGCAGCTTACGTGAAAGCAGGCGGCCGGATCGCCTACATCACCTGCTCGTTGTTGCGCGAAGAAAACGAGGCGCCTATCGCGGCTTTTCTCGCCGCCCACCCCGATTTCACAGCAGTTGCGGCGGACGTCATGTGCAATGCCGCCGGGCTAGGCGATCTCGCGCGCTACGCCTCGCCACACGGGCCGGGGGTGCGGCTCTCTCCCGCGACGACGGGGACGGACGGCTTCTACGTCTGCCTGCTACGGCGGAGCGGCTGATCCGCGAAGGGAATATCCTCGCAGGGGATGTGGCGAAGCAGTCCGAGGCGGGCCCTTGCGAGCGCCTTCCGCAGCACGTCGCCGAGCGGCGGCGCGGGCCGCGCCACCGGGCGGCGCAGGACCAGCATCGGCTCTGGGCCGGACGAGAACAGGGCGGCCACGGCCGCTCCGCCCGGGCGGGCGGCGAGAAGCTGTTCGGCGGTCGGCTGCGGCATTTGACAAGTCTCCGATGCCGTAGGGGTAACCCGAGAACCCCTGCGCTTTCGGCAAGCCGGAGGCGCAGAATCCGTTTAAGCCTGTTAAGCACCGCACCGCGGATTTCCACTCACCTCATCCTGAGGAGCCTGCAGAACAGGCGTCTCGAAGGATGATCCATTGGCGGTGCTGGACTCATCCTTCGAGACGGCGCTGCGCGCCTCCTCAGGATGAGGATCGTGAATGGCGCATCGAGCGAGGCTTACTGGACGAATGCCCGAAGCAACCGACACGCATGACGAAATCGTCGCCCACCACGACAAGCTGCTGATCGTCGATTTTGGCTCGCAAGTCACACAACTGATCGCGCGCCGCGTCCGCGAGGCCGGCGTCTATTGCGAAATCCATCCGTTTCAGAATGCCGCACGCGCCTTCGACGAACTTCAGCCGAAAGCGGTGATCCTGTCCGGCGGTCCGGCCTCCGTGACAGCGGACGGCTCGCCGCGCGCGCCGGATGCGGTGTTCGACGCGGGCGTGCCGGTGCTCGGCATCTGTTACGGTCAGCAGTCTACTGCCGTGCAACTCGGCGGCGCCGTCGAGGGCGGACATGCCGCCGAATTCGGCCGCGCCGATGTCGAGATTCTCGAGGATTCCGCGCTGTTCGACGGCGTGTGGACGAAAGGCAGCCGCTATCCCGTGTGGATGAGCCACGGCGACCGCGTCACGCGCCTGCCTGACGGCTTCACGGTTAAAGCCGTGAGCGAGAACGCGCCCTTCGCCGTCGCGAGCGACGAGGCACGCCGGATCTACACCACGATGTTCCACCCGGAGGTCGTGCACACGCCGGACGGCGCAAAGCTCATCGGCAATTTCGTGCATCGCATCGCCGGGCTGAAGAGCGACTGGACGATGGCGGCGTTTCGCTCGGAAGCGATCGCCGCGATCCGCCACAAGGTCGGTTCGTCGCGCGTGTTGTGCGGCCTGTCGGGCGGCGTCGATTCCGCCGTCGCCGCCGTGCTGCTGCACGAAGCCATCGGCGACAAGCTCACCTGCGTCTTCGTCGACCACGGACTGTTGCGCGCGGGTGAGGCGGATGAAGTCGTGCGCCTCTTTCGCGATCACTACAACATCCCGCTCGTGCATGCGCAGGCCCAGGACTTGTTCCTTAACGCCCTCGCGGGCGTCACCGACCCCGAGGAGAAGCGCAAGACGATTGGTCGCTTGTTCATCGACGTCTTCGACGAAAAGGCGAAAGCCATTGCGTCGGACGGTTTTGGCGCGCCGGAGTTTCTCGCGCAGGGAACATTGTATCCCGACGTGATCGAGAGCGTGTCATTCACCGGTGGCCCGTCGGTTACGATCAAGTCGCATCACAATGTCGGCGGCCTGCCCGCCCGCATGAAGATGAAACTGGTCGAACCGTTGCGCGAATTGTTCAAGGACGAGGTGCGGGCATTGGGTCGGGAGCTTGGGCTTCCCCCCGCGTTCGTCGACCGGCATCCCTTCCCCGGTCCCGGCCTAGCGATCCGCTGTCCCGGCGAAGTTTCGCGCGACAAGCTCGATGTCTTGCGCAAGGCCGATGCGATCTATCTCGACGAAATCCGCAAGGCTGGCCTTTACGACAAGATCTGGCAGGCGTTCGCGGTACTGCTGCCGGTGCGCACCGTCGGCGTGATGGGCGACGGCCGCACCTACGATAATGTCTGCGCCTTACGCGCGGTGACGTCGATCGACGGCATGACGGCGGACTTCTTTCCCTTCGACATGAATTTCCTCGGCCGCGCTGCGACGCGCATCATCAACGAGGTGAAGGGCATCAATCGCGTCGTTTATGACGTGACGTCGAAGCCGCCGGGCACGATCGAGTGGGAGTGAACTTTCGGTCGCAGCGGCATTTCGTTTCAAGCTGCGACACGACCCACGCGGCTCCATCTGATCGCCGTCGGAGCGTTCTTCCGTGACAGACATACTTTCGACCACGCTACAGTCGCACAGCTTCAGCACGGCGCGTCACACGACGCATTATGTCGAAAGCGGGCCCACTGACGGGCCTTTGATGATCTTCGTACACGGCTGGCCGGGCTTAAGCGTGATGTGGCGCGCCCATGTTAACGCGTTCGCCGCAGACGGTTGGCGCTGCATCGCGCCTGACTTGCGCGGCTATGGCGGTTCGTCCGCACCGGCGGCCAACGATGCCTACACGATCGAGGAGATCGTGACGGACATGACGGAGCTGCACGATCATCTCGGCGGCGCGCCTGCAATCTGGATCGGCCACGACTGGGGCTGCGTCGTCGTCGGCGAGTTGGTCGCGCATCAACCACAACGCAGCCGTGGCGTCGTACTGACCTCGTTGGCGTATCAACCTACCGGGCACGGCTTGCGTACAATCGTCCCGCTGGTCGATCGGACGATTTACCCCCGCGACCAGTATCCGGACGGCCAGTGGGACTACTACCGGTTCTACACAACGAACTTCGTTGCAGCGGTCGCCGATCTCGACGCGGACAAAGCAGCATCATTGGCGTCAATCTTTCGACCGGGCGACCCCACCGGTGTCGGCAAGGTGTCCCCCAATGCGATGGTCACGCGCAATGGCGGGCGTTTCGGTACGGCGCACCGCGCTCCGCCAACTGAAGCGGACCCAGCCTTATGGCCGCCTGCGGATTTCGAGGCTCTGGTGAAGTCGTTCGAGGTTCATGGCTTCACGCCCGCATGCGCCTGGTATCTGAATGACGATGCCAACATCGCATACGCAGGCAAAGCGCCGGGCGAGGGCCGCATTCGACAACCGGTGCTTTTCGTCAACGGCGACTTCGATCAGATCTGCACCATCGCCGACAATCACCAAGGTGATCCGATGCATGCAGCCTGCCCGGACCTCTTAGTCGTATGCATACCCGCCGGACATTGGCTGCCGCTGGAGCGTAAGGCAGAACACATCGAGGCCATTCGCACGTGGCTCCAAAGCAAGAAACTTTGCTAGCATGACACCCACCGCCAAAATCCTGCTCCTCGGCTCCGGCGAACTCGGGCGCGAATTCGTCATCGCGGCAAAACGGCTTGGCTGTCACGTCGTCGCCTGCGACGCCTATGCGGGCGCGCCGGCAATGCAGGTCGCCGACGAATACGACGTGCTCTCCATGCTCGACGGCGCAAAACTCGGCGCGGCGATCGAACGACACAAGCCGGATTTCATCGTGCCGGAGGTCGAGGCCATCCGCACCGAAATCCTCGCCGACTACGAGAAGCGAGGTTTCGTCGTCGTGCCGTCCGCGCGCGCGGCGCAACTCACCATGAACCGCGATGCGATCCGCGATCTCGCCGCAAGCGAACTCGGCGTTCTCACCTCGCGCTACCTCTATGCAGAAAGCCGCGAAGAGCTGCACGCCGCCGCAAAGACGCTCGGCCTGCCGCTCGTCGTGAAGCCCGTCATGTCTTCGTCCGGCAAGGGCCAGTCGACCGTGCGCGAGGCTGAAAAGATCGACGCCGCGTGGGACTATGCGGCGGCGGGCATGCGCGGCGACCGGCTGCGCGTTATCGCCGAGCAGTTCATCGACTTCGATTACGAGATCACGCTGCTTACGATTCGCACGCGCGACGGCGTGAAATTCTGTCCGCCCATCGGCCATCGGCAAGAGCGCGGCGATTATCGCGAAAGCTGGCAGCCTGCCGCGATGAACACCTCAGCCATCGCCGAGGCAAAAGCGATGGCGACGAAAGTTGTCGATGCGCTCGGCGGTTACGGCCTGTTCGGTGTCGAGTTTTTCGTCGCCGGCGACCGCGTCATCTTTTCGGAACTCTCGCCGCGACCGCACGACACAGGCATGGTGACGCTGGTTTCGCAGACGCTCAGCGAATTCGATCTGCATGCGCGCGCGATTCTCGGTCTACCGATCCCGGAAATCGAGACGATTGCGCCTTCCGCGAGCGCCGTCGTTCTGGCCGACCGCGATGCGACAGACTTTTCCATCACAGGTCTTCACGAGGCGATGACGCAGCCGAACGACAAAACACACGTCGATGTGCGTATCTTCGGCAAACCCACGACGCGACCCTATCGGCGCATGGCAGTGGCGCTTGCACGTGTCGTTGGCGGCACGACCGACGAGGCGCGAAAGGCAGCGGTCGATGCTGCTGCGAAACTCGTCATCAAATACGGCGCGTGAGGCCACGATGACGATCACAATCACCGCGTTCGAAGCTTCGCCGGATCGCGGTCAGGGGCTCGCGCGCGACATGCGTGTGCGCTGGGCACTCGAAGAGGTCGGCCAGCCCTACGACGTCCGCCTGCTCTCCTTCGAGGCGATGAAGCAGCCAAAACATCTGGCGCTGCATCCGTTCGGTCAGATACCAACTTACGAGGATGGCAACGTCGCGCTGTTCGAGACCGGCGCAATCGTCTTTCACATCGCGACGCATTTTGTAGGCTTGCTGCCGCACGATGCGAACGCGCGGGCGCAAGCGATCACGTGGATGTTCGCGGCGCTCTCGACGATCGAGCCGCCGATCCTCGATCTTTCGACCTCTGTCATTCTTGAAAACGAAAAGCGCTGGAGCGCCGAGCGCATGCCGCTGGTGAGAGATCGCGTTCGTGACCGGCTCAAACAACTGTCTGCAAAACTCGGTGACGCCGACTGGCTCGACGGTACGTTCAGCGTCGGTGACCTGATAATGGTGTCGGTGCTGCTGCGCCTGCGTCGCTCCGGCCTTCTCGACGAATTCGCGAACATCGCCGCCTATGTCGCGCGCGGCGAGGCGCGGCCCGCTTACAAGCGGGCGTTTACCGCGCAGCTGGCGGTGTTCGAGGCGAGCAAGAAGGCAGGCCGATAGACGGAAGTTATCCCCCGAGTGCCGCCATCCGCTCTTTCGCACTGGCGACGCCGGCTTCCAGAGCCTTCGCGTAAAGCGCCCGCGCCTGATCGGGCTCGCCAACGAGGCCACGAGCACCCCGTGCAGCAAGGACGTTCGGATCGTAGGTCGAGGCCAGCGCGAAGATCGCGCCCGCATGGCCCGCCTCGGCAGCGCGCGAGAAGAGCAGCCGCGCTGCGGCGAAGTCACCCGAAGCAACGAGCCCCTGCCCCCGCTCGAATGTGCGCTCGATGTCCTGCGCCGTCGGCGGACGCGGCGCATCGACGGAGCGCCCCATCGCCAATGTCGGCTCAGATGTGGGCGTCTGTCGCGCGGCGTCCTGCGCGGCAGCCTGTTTCTCAACAATCGGAAGCGAAACCGGGCCGCTCACGACGAAAGCGGGCCGAAACAATGTGCCAGCCGCGCCGATCACAAAAACGCCGATGGCAAGCGGAACAGCGAGCTTTGCTATCGAGCGGTCGCGGAATTCTTTGTCGTGTTTCAGGTTCAACGGCCCGTCTCCCGTTTCCATTGCAAGAATTCGCCGTAAAGCCGTGGATCGGCATCGGCCGGCGGCGCGAGCAATTGGCCCGACGTCACGGCTGTGCCGGTCGCCGGCGGTGTCTGCTCCGTCGTCGCGGAGCGCGCGGTCGTTCGCTCGATCGCCTCGCGTGACGCTGCGAAGCGCGTCCATCCCGCGACTTCTGCGGCAAGATTCACGTCGCGCCATTTCGGATGCCGCGCTGGATCGCGCAACGCATCGAACTTTTCGAACAGGCGCTGCGTGAAACGCGCGACGCGCGTCGCTCTCGGCGAACCCGGCGGCGCGTCGATCGTCGCCAGCAGCACACCGACCGCCACCGTATCGACGCTCCGCCCGGTCGCGACGAGATTGCTATAATCGGAAGCATCGATCCGCGCCGGCAGGTAGATCTCCTGCAGCGCGCGATCGTAGGGCACGGGCAGCAGCTTGAAGCGTGTGTCGCTGGCGAAATCCTGCAACGCTTTCACCGGGCGGCCGGAAACGAGCACGTCGGCGGCGATGTCGCCCGCAGCGAGTTGCGCCAGCGCGGTCGGATGATCGGCATAGACGTAGCGCGGCGTGATGCCGAGCCTGTCGAAGATGAGTTCGGCGGTCAGCGCATTGGCAGAGCGCTGCGGCCCGACATTGACCTTCTTGCCCGCGAGGTCGCGCAGACCGTTGACATCGCGGCCGGCGACAACGTGCACTTCCTCGTTGAAAAGCCGCGCCACGAAGGCGAGACGGTTCGCCATCGCCGGGCGCTCGGCCTCCGGCAGCGTCGCCAGCACGTCCGCTTGCAAGAAGGCGAGGTCCGTCTTGTCGTTCTGCGCCAGCGCAATGACGTCCTGCAGCGAACTGCGGGTGATGGTCGGCAGAATGCGCAGGCCCTCGCTGTCGAGGACGGCGGAAAGGTCCGACGCCATCCGCGCCGAGGTCGACGTGATGCCGCCGGCCGCGATTGGGACGAGCGCTTGCGCGATTGGCGCGACTGTCGCCACCGGGACAGGCGGAGGTGCGGTGGACTGAAGGATCGTCGGTGCCGGTGCCGGTGCTGGTACCGCAACGCGAGAGGCCGCGCCGCGACGGCCGTAACGGCCGCCTTTCGATGAACGGGACGCCGTCTGGCGCGAGCCGCCGCGCTTGGCGGTCGCCTTGCCGGTCTTTGCGCTGGTCTTGGCCGCGCGCGATCCGCCATTCACGGATTTGCCCGTCGAACGTTCCTGCGCGATGGCCGCCGCGAACGGCGCACCCGCGAGGCCCACGATAGCCGCAAGCGAGAGAAATACGGCCCGAAATCGGCCGCGGGATCGGGATGCGATCATCCACTCCTCATCGCCGTTGGCCGGCGATCGTCTGTTGCGTCAAAAAGCTTTGCTTTGTCATAGGGGCAAATGGGACGGCATCATGTCCCGGCAATGGCGCTGCCGGGCCTTTCACGCCCGCGCCGCCCGTCTCGCATTCCCACGGGGCGCGTGGTAGGGCGGGCACCCCGCTCTGCCGGCACCCCTCTCAGGCCAAAAATGTCCGATATTTTTCGCGAGGTCGATGAAGAAGTCCGGCAGGACCGCGCCGTCGCCTTCTGGAGCCGATACCAAGGCTGGTTCCTCGTCATTGCCGCGATCATCGTGCTCGCGACGGCAGGCTGGCGCATCTATGCCTCCAGGCAGCAAGCGCAGGTCGAGGAGACGGGCGCCCGCTACCTAGCCGCAACGCAGCTTTCGCGCGAGGGCAAGGCGGCGGATGCGATCTCAAATCTGGAAAGCATTACGAGGGATGGCACGGCCGGCTACCGCCAGCTTGCGGCGCTGCGCCTCGCCGACGAGCTGACGGAGACCGACGCGGCGAAGGCGACGGCCGAGTTCGACCGCCTCTCGGGCGATAACACAATCGATCCGCTCTTCCGCGATGTCGCAAGATTGCGTGCGGGCATGCTGCTGCTCGACAAAGCAAATGCCAAGGAAGCAACCGCGCGTCTTTCGCCGCTGGCGACCGCCGGTGGCCCGTTCCGCAGCACGGCGCGCGAGCTTCTGGCCGCCGCCGCTATCGCCACCGACGATCTGCCGACCGCCGGCCGCTGGCTCGACGAGATCGTTCGCGACCCTTCCGCGCCGGCCGACGTGCGCCAACGCGCCGAGGCCTTCCTGTCGCTGGTGCGGGCCGGCCGCAAACCGCCCGCGAAATAGCCTGTGAGTTTCACGCTCGCCATCGTTGGGCGGCCCAATGTCGGCAAATCGACGCTGTTCAACCGGCTGGTCGGCAAGAAGCTCGCGCTCGTCGACGACCAGCCCGGCGTTACGCGCGACCGCCGCGAGGGATTGGCGAAACTCGGAGATCTGACGTTCAAGGTGATCGACACGGCCGGGCTCGAGACCGGCGATGCCGCGACGCTGACCGGGCGCATGCGCGCGCAGACCGAAGCCGCCATCGTCGATGCCGACGCGATCCTTTTTCTCGTTGATGCGCGCGCCGGCGTCATGCCACAGGACCGGCATTTCGCGGAGCTGCTCCGGCGCGTCGACAAGCCGATCATCCTTGCTGCCAACAAGGCCGAAGGTCGCGTCGGCGAGGCTGGCGCCTACGAGGCGTTTTCGCTTGGACTCGGCGATCCGATCCCGCTCTCCGGCGAGCATGGCGAGGGCATGTCGGACCTGTTTCAGGCGCTTCTTGCCGCCCTTCCCGATGCGACCGCGCCGGCGGAAGAGGCAGAGGAGTCGGCACGGCTCGATCTCGCCGACGACGAGGACGGCAGTGAACTCGATCCGACGAAGCCTTTGCAGATCGCCGTCGTCGGGCGACCCAATGCCGGCAAGTCCACGCTCATCAATCGCATTCTCGGCACCGACCGCCTGCTGACGGGGCCGGAGGCTGGTATCACGCGCGACTCCATCGGCCTCGATGCGCAATGGGGCGAACGGCACATCAAGATTTTCGACACGGCCGGTTTGCGACGCCGCGCGCGTGTCGTCGAAAAACTCGAGAAGCTTGCGGCCGCCGATGCGCTACGAGCAGTGCAGTTCGCCGAAGTCGTGATCCTGCTGCTCGATGCGACGATCCCTTTCGAGAAACAGGACCTCACCATCGCCGACCTCGTCGCGCGGGAAGGCCGTGCGCTCGTCATTGCGCTCAACAAATGGGATCTCATCGAAGACCCAAACGAAGCCCTGCCCCGCTTGCGCGAGGAAGCGACGCGTCTGCTCCCGCAAATTCGCGGTGCGCGCGTCATTCCGGTCTCTGGCGAGACAGGTCGTGGGCTCGACAAGCTCCTGGCTGCGGTGCTTTCGACACACGAAGTCTGGAACAAGCGCATCTCGACGGGCCGACTGAACCGCTGGCTCGAAGGCGTCATCGATTCGAATCCGCCGCCCGCGGTGAGCGGCCGCCGCATCAAGATCCGCTATATGACGCAGCCGAAGGCACGTCCCCCGCATTTCGTGCTGTTCGGCAACCAACTTACCGAATTGCCGACGAGCTACGAGCGTTTCCTCATCAACGGTATCCGCGAAACGTTCGCGCTGCCGGGCGTGCCGATCCGCATCACGAAGCGGACAAGCACGAACCCCTACGAGGGTCGGAAGAACCAGCGCGCGAAGCGATAGGCGCGCGACTCTGATACGCGAACGCATGGCCAAAGCCCGCGCGATCTACATCTGCCAAAATTGCGGTGCGGTGACGAACCGCTGGCAAGGTCGCTGCGAGTCCTGTGGCGAGTGGAATACGATCGTCGAGGAGATCGCGTCGGGTCCGGGCTCTGCCCCCGGTCGTGCGCCAGGCAAGGGTCGGGTCTTCGCGTTCCAGCCGCTCGACGGGCCCGCAGAGGACCAGCCGCGCATAAAAACCGGGCTCGGTGAGGTCGACCGTGTGACCGGCGGCGGCTTTGTGCCGGGCTCGGTGCTGCTGATGGGCGGCGAACCTGGCATCGGAAAATCGACGCTGCTCATCCAGGCCTGCGCCGCGCTTGCGAAGAGCGGGCGCCGCGCGGTCTACATTTCCGGCGAGGAGGCTGTGGCGCAGGTACGCCTGCGCGCCGACCGCCTAGGTCTCTCATCCGCGCCGGTCGAACTCGCGGCGCAGACGCATGTCGAAGACATCGTCGCCACGCTGAACGCCGGCAAACCACCCGCGCTGGTCGTCATCGATTCGATCCAGACGATGCACTCCGATCTCGCGGAATCGGCGCCCGGAACGGTGACGCAAGTGCGCTCCGCCGCGCAGGTGCTGATCCGCTACGCCAAGGCGTCGGGCGCCTGCGTCGTGCTCGTCGGCCACGTGACGAAGGATGGTCAGGTCGCCGGCCCACGTGTCGTCGAGCACATGGTCGATGCGGTGCTGTCGTTCGAAGGCGACGGCGCGCATCTCTTCCGCATGCTGCGCGCGGCAAAAAACCGCTTCGGCCCGACCGACGAAATCGGCGTCTTCGAGATGACCGGGCTAGGTCTGAGCGAGGTCGCAAATCCGTCGGCGCTCTTCCTGTCCGGCCGCGATGCCACGACATCCGGCGCGGCGGTGCTTGCGGGCATGGAGGGTTCGCGGCCGGTGCTGTTGGAAATTCAGGCGCTGGTGACACCGACATCGCTCGGCACCGCGCGCCGTTCCGTCGTCGGCTGGGATTCGAACCGCCTCTCGATGGTCGTCGCGGTGCTGGAGGCGCATGCCGGGGTGCGACTTGGCGCGCACGACATTTATCTCAACGTCGCCGGCGGTCTTCGGGTGAACGAGCCGGCCGCCGATCTCGCCGCGGCGGCGGCGCTGGTCTCCTCGCTGACCGGGGCGATTCTCCCGGCGCAGGCCGTCTATTTCGGCGAGATCGGCCTGTCTGGCGCAGTACGGCCCGTCATCCACAGCGGTTTGCGGCTGCGCGAGGCCGCGAAACTTGGCTTCCGCTCGGCCGTGACGCCGCCCGCACCGCCGAAGACGGAGGGCGGCGATGGCGAGGCGCGGACCAGCCTCGCCGTCAGTGCCTGCGGCCATGTGGCCACACTCGTCGCCGATATTGCAGCGATGGGGCCGGCGCGACCGCGCCACGCGGATGACGAATAGAACGCGAACTTGTATAAGCGCCTGACCTGCAAGGAGGGACGGCGGCGTTCTGTTCCACAGGTGTTGCGAGTGAGGCCACCCCTTCAATGCCTTCCTACCTCGATATCGGCCTCATCGGGGTGATCCTGATCTCCGCCCTCCTCGCCATGCTGCGTGGGTTCACGCGGGAGGTGCTCGCGATCGTCTCCTGGGGTGCGGCCGCCATCGCCGCTTTCTACCTGCACCCGCTGGTGCTGCCCTTTCTCAAGCCCTACATCTCCAAGGACTCGATCGCGCTCGCTGTCGCGATCGGCTCGGTTTTCTTCCTGACGCTCGTCATCGTCTCGCTGATCACGGTGCGCCTGTCCGACGCGATCCTCGATTCGCGCGTGGGCGCACTGGATCGTTCGTTCGGTTTTCTGTTTGGTGCGGCCCGAGGGCTTCTGCTGTGCGGCGTGGCGTTTCTTTTTTTCAACTGGCTGGTGCCCGAGAAGACGCAACCCGAATGGGTGAAGGCCGCGCGTATGCGCCCGCTCCTCACCGCGACGGGCGACGAGATCATGGCCGTGCTGCCGGACGATCCCGATTCGATTCTATCGAAGCTCAAGAAACCGCGTGGCACAGTAACCGACGAGCCGGCCGCCGAGACCGACAACGATCGCTCGACGCCGGTGCCGCCATCGCGGCCGGCACCAGGCAAGCGGACATAACCGCGCGCAGGTTCGACGCACTTTTTTCCGCCCGTTTTGGCGGATATCGCACCGCACAATACGCGGCGCTCTGACGGAAACGGGACGTGACGATGGCGCACGATGTCTCCGACGACATTTTCGATCCTGATGCGGATCGCCTGCGCGAAGAGTGCGGCGTCTTCGGCATATTCGGACATCCCGATGCGGCCGCCATCACGGCGCTCGGTCTGCACGCGCTTCAGCATCGTGGCCAGGAGGCCGCGGGTATCACGTCCTTTGACGGGCTACGCTTCCACTCGGAACGCCGTCTCGGCCTCGTCGGAGACCACTTCTCTCGCGCCTCGACGATCGAGAAGTTGCCCGGCCATATGGCGATCGGCCACGTTCGCTATTCGACGACCGGCGAGACGATCCTGCGCAACGTGCAGCCGCTGTTCTCTGAGATTTCGTCCGGCGGCTTCGCCGTTGCGCATAACGGCAATCTGACGAACGGCCTGACGCTGCGCCGCGAGCTGATCCGCGACGGCGCGATCTATCAGTCCACGTCCGATACCGAAGTCGTTCTGCATCTCGTCGCGCGCAGCCGTCGCCAGCGGCTGATCGAGCGTTTCATCGAGGCCATCCGGCAGATCGAGGGTGCCTATTCGCTCGTCGCGATGAGCAACAAGAAGCTGATGGGCGCACGCGATCCGCTCGGCATTCGGCCGCTCGTCATCGGCGAACTCGACGGCCATTTCATTCTGACGTCGGAGACCTGCGCGCTCGACATCATCGGCGCACGCTTCGTGCGCGATGTCGCCAACGGCGAGATTGTCGTCATCACCGAGAAGGGCATCGAAAGCCTGAAGCCCTTCCCGCCGCAGCCGGCGCGGCCCTGCATCTTCGAGTACATCTATTTTTCACGGCCCGACTCTGTTGTGCACGGGAAGCCTGTCTACGACGTACGCAAGGCGATGGGCATAGAGCTCGCGCGCGAGTCGATGGTTGAGGCGGATGTCGTCATCCCCGTTCCGGATTCTGGCGTGCCCGCGGCGATTGGCTTCGCGCAGGAGTCCGGCATACCATTCGAGCTGGGCATCATCCGCAATCACTATGTCGGCCGCACCTTCATCCAACCGTCGCAGAATGTGCGCGAGCTTGGCGTACGCATGAAGCACAATGCCAACCGCTGCGTTGTCGCGGGCAAGCGCATCGTGCTAATCGACGATTCCATCGTGCGAGGCACGACGTCGGTGAAAATCGTTCGCATGATGCGCGAGGCCGGCGCACGCGAAGTGCATTTCCGTATTTCCTCGCCGCCGATCACGCATCCCGATTACTACGGTATCGATACGCCGCAGCGCGAGAAGCTGCTGGCTGCGACGCATTCGCTCGAAGAGATGCGCGAGTATATTGGCTGTGACTCGCTTGCGTTTCTGTCGGTCGATGGCATTTACCGCGCGATGGGCGAGCCCGGTCGAAACAATGTTCGTCCGCAGTTCACTGATCATTGCTTCACCGGCGACTATCCGACCTACCTGACAGACGTCACTGGTGAAACGAACAAGCAGCAGTTGTCGCTTCTCGCCGAAGTGGGCTGAAGCCCTTAAACGCCGCAGTCACGCTCAAGATTTCGTTTTTTGGGCGCCGGATGCGTTGCACTTGCGCGGCGAGGCTCACCCTTACAACAACGTCCCGCGCAAAATTACGAGCGCGACGCTGAAGTAGATCACCAGTCCCGTCACATCGACGAGCGTCGCGACGAACGGCGCCGATGCACTCGCGGGATCGAACCCGACACGCTGTAAGGCGAATGGCAGCATCGAGCCAGCGAGCGATCCGAACAGTACGATACCGACGAGCGCTGCACCAACGGTTGCGGCCACGAGAATCCAGTGCTCGCCGTAGTCGTAAAGACCCGTCTTCTGCCAGACGACGATACGAACGACGCCGATGAGACCGAGCATCGCACCGAGCGTGAGCCCCGTCGGAATCTCGCGAAATGCAACGCGCCACCAGTCGCGCAACCGTACTTCGTGCAACGCCAGCGCGCGAATGATGAGCGACGTCGCCTGCGAGCCCGAGTTGCCGCCCGAGCTCATGATCAGTGGAATGAACAGCGTCAGGACGATCGCCTTTTCGAGTTCGCCCTGAAAACCCTGCATGGCGCTCGCCGTCAGCATCTCGCTGAGAAACAGAACCGCAAGCCAGCCGCCGCGCTTGCGGATCATCTCGAGGAAGCCGACCTGCATGTAAGGCTCGCTGATCGCCTCCATACCGCCGAAACGCTGCACATCCTCCGTCGATTCTTCAACGATGGCGTCGATGATGTCGTCGACGGTGACGATGCCGAGCATTTGTCCGTCATCGCCGACGACGGGTACGGCAAGCAGATCGTATTTCGAGATGCGGCGCGCGACATCCTCCTGATCGAGCAGCGGCGTGACAGTCACAGGCTTGCGCTGCTGGACAACCGATAGAAGCGGCGCAGTGGGGTCGCTGACGATAAGCCGACGCAGACCGATCGCCTGCACAAGCTTCTTTGATCGCGGATCGAGCATATAGATCGCGTAGACGGTCTCGCGCGTACGCTCGACACGCTTGATGTGCGCAAGCGTCTGGCCGACGGTCCAGTTCGACGGCACGCTCACATATTCCGTCGTCATGATGCTGCCGGCCGTGCCTTCGGGCCAGGTGAGCAGCGCGTGCAGCGAGGCTTGCGTCTCGAGATCGAGCTGCGGCAACAACGCTTCGCGGCTCGCTTGCGGCAGGTGGCGAAAGATGTCCGCCACGCGGTCGAGCGACATGCCGAGCAGGATCGGCACCGCGACCTCGGGCGGCAGCGCATCAATGATTTCGGTCGGCGTTTCGAGGCCCGACTGGTCGAGGACTTCGACTTGCCGATCGAGCGGCAGGTGCAGGATGACTTCAGCGGCCTCGGAAGGCTCGTGTTCGTTCAGCCGTTCGACGATATTGGCCGCGTGCTCCTCCGCGAATGTCGCGGCAAGGGTGGCTGCGTCGAAGGGACGATCTTCGTCGAGTTGGATTATGTCGGTCATGGCTCACCTCGCGCGCCGTCGTCGCGCGGCGCAGGCGAGCCGCGGGGGCTCAGTCCAGCATCGTGCGCGGCGGCAAAACTTCGCTGCTACTGTCGCTTGGCATGAAGGGATTGGTCCAAAATCACGACGACGTCGCGTGCGGGCTCCATGCTCCGGTTGCCTGTCACGGTCAAGCACCGGAGGTTGCGCGGACAACGGATTCATCGGAGTGCTGTCAACATGACGCAGTTGGACCCACACTCTGAAATTACAGCGGCGAACGTGAGCCTCGATGGCCGCATCGCGCTTGTGACCGGCGCGTCGCGTGGCATTGGTCGTGCGGTCGCAATGGAGCTGGCGCGGCGCGGCGCGCACGTGATTGCACTCGCGCGCACGCAAGGTGCACTCGAAGAACTCGACGATGCGTTGCGCGAGAACGGCAGCGATGGCGCGACTCTCGTGCCATGCGACATCGCCGACTTCGATGCGCTCGACCGTCTTGGCGCGACGATCTTCGAAAGGTGGGGCAAGCTCGACATCCTCGTCGGCAACGCCGGCATGCTTGGCGCTTTGTCGCCGGTCGGACATTTCGATCCGCCTACCTTCGACAAAGTTTTTGCGGTCAACGTGACAGCGAATTATCGCCTCATCCGCGCGATGGACCCGCTGCTGCGCCAGTCCGATGCGGGCCGCGCCGTGTTCGTGACATCAGGCGTCGCGCATCGCGCGGACGTGCGGCCATATTGGGGTCTCTACGGCGCGACGAAGGCGGCCCTCGATGCGCTTGCGCGCGCCTATGCCGCCGAAACCGTCAACACATCGAACGTGCGCGTGATGCTAGCCAATCCCGGTCCGCTGCGCACGCGCATGCGCGCATCGGCAATGCCCGGCGAAGACCCGATGACGCTGAAGACGCCCGACGATCTCGCGCCGAAACTCGTCGAGCTCTGCGCGCCGACATCGACGGAAACGGGAAAGCTGTACGATTTTCCGCAAGACCGCGTGCTATCGTTCCGCGCGCCGGAGTGAGGCAGCCGCCGGTGGCGAAGGTTGGCCAGAAACAGGATCGCCTGGCGCATCGCCCCGGTTTTCTGGTGCGGCGCCTCCACCAGATTTTCGTCTCGATCTATCTTCAACACTGCGAGCAATTCGGTACGACACCAGTGCAGTCGAGTGTCATGCAGGTTCTCGCTGCGCAGCCCGGCATCGATCAGGCGACGCTTGCAGCGGAAATCGGCCTCGACCGGACGACTACTTCCAACGTGCTGCATCGACTGCAGCAACGCGGGATCATCCGTCGCGAGATCGACAAGACTGATCTCCGGTTACGCCGCGCCTTCCTGACTCCGGCGGGCGAAGTCATGCTTCAACAGATGCAATCCGCCATTGAAGCGGCGCACCGGCAACTCGTCAAGCCGCTCGACAAAAACCATCGCGAACAATTCGTGAGCATGCTGCAGCATCTGGTGGCGACAAATAATTCGCTCGGCCGCACGACCCTACGTGATCTGTAGTCGATCCGGCCTAACAGCGCACGTGGCACATCGGTTGCATTCGTCAGTATACTGACGATAGGATGACCCCCGATGCCGTTCTGGCCCATTCATCACAAATGGTTTTCAACGACGCTCGTAACGGCGGCACTAACAGTCTTGCTCTCCACAAGCGCTCACGCCGAAGTCACGGAACTGCGTCTCGCCCGGCAATACGGCATTTCGCATCTTCAGATGGCTTTGATCGATCAACTGAAATTGGTCGAAAAGCAGGCGAACGCGATGGGCATCCGTGACCTCAAGGTCACCTGGTCGCGTTTCAGCGACGGCCCCGGCATGAACGACGCGCTTCTGTCCGGCAATCTCGACGTCGCGAACGGCGGGCTCACGGCCCTTCTCGTTCTCTATGACAAGAGCAAAGGCACTTTCACCGGGCTCGCGCCGCTCAGCTCGATGCCTGCAATTTTGATGACGCGACGCAGCGACATCAAAAGTGTTCGTGATCTGACGGACAGCGACCGCATCGCAATGGTCTCCAGCGTCTCGATGCAGGCGATCATTCTGCGCATGTTCGCAGCGGAGGCTTTCGGGGCCGACAAGGCAACTTCGCTCGACCGACTGACGACGGTGCTTCCGCATTCAAGCGCGATGGCGAGCCTGATGTCGGGACGCACCGAACTCACGGGCCACTTCACGGCGGCGCCGTTCTATCAGCAAGAAGCAGCGGCCGGACTGCACCGTGCACTCAGTTCCTACGATGTCCTCGGCGGTCCCGCGACATACAGCGTCACCTGGGCGTCCCGAAAGTTCATGGACGAAAATCCGACGATGACAAAGGTCATCATGTCGGCCCTGCAGGAAGCGACCGGTCTGATCCGCGACGATCCGAAAGCCGCCGCGCAAGCCTATCTCGCGGCAGAGACATCGTCCCTCGGCGTCGACGCAATCGAAGCGATCATTCGCGATCCCGAGAACGTCTTCACGCTCGAACCGCAGGGCATCATGAAATTCGCAAACTTCATGGCAGCGAGCGGAACGCTGAAGCAGCCGCCGAAGAGTTGGAAAGATGTCTTTCCTTTGCTGAACGAAGGCAAGGGTTCGTGATCGTCCGGAGACATTGCACGTGAGAACGCTGATCAAGGGGCGCTGGGTCGTTGGCCATGACGATCGCGGGCTAACGCTAATCCCGAACGGCTGCGTCGTTGTCGAAGGCAAGCATGTCGTCTTCGTCGGACAGAGTTTCGAGGGATCGGTCGACGAAACAATCGACGCAAGCGACCAGCTCGTTGCGCCTGGCTTCATCGATACGCATGTCCACTCGGGTCATCGCGCCTCGCACAGGCTCATAAGCGATAGTGGCCGCCCGCTCTATTTCGGTCAGCCTTTTCTCGAGATCAGCGTGCCGAAGGAAGGTCGCACAGTCGCCGGCGATCCGCGCTACCTGCGCCCCGGCGACAAGTCGGTCGACGAAGCGCTCGAACTCAACGCGGCTTTTACCGTCGTTGAGCTCTTGCGGAACGGCGTCACGACATTCGTCGAATTCGGATCGAGCCTTGCCGTACAGCGCGCGCTACTCGTCCAGCTCGAACGTTTCGGCACGCGCGCTTATCTTGGTCCGGGCTACGACTGTGGCCGGTGGGTCGGCGACGAAGAGGGACGCCTGAAGCGGCTCTTTGATGCCGAAGCTGGGCTGCGTGGTCTCGAACAGGCCATCGCTTTCATCCGCGAGATCGCGGGCGCCTGCGATGGTCGCGTGCGTGGCATTCTTGTACCGCGGGAAGTCGAGACATCGACCGTCGAGCTTCTCGAAAAAACTCTAGCCGCAGCGAACGAGCTCGATGTGCCGATGGCGACGCATGCCGCATACAGTGTGCTCGAATTCCACGACATCGTGCGACAGCATCAAAAGACGCCGATCGAGCTGCTGCACGACATCGGCATGCTGCGACCGACTTTGAACATCGGTCATGGCAACTTCATCGCCGACGATCCCAATCTCAATTATTCCGGCGCCCGCGATCTCGCGCTCATGGGCGATGCGCATTGCTCGATCTCGCATTGCCCGATCAACATCGCGCGACGTGGCCGCACGTTGCGCGATTGGCACTCCTACCGAAAGGCCGGCGTCAACATCTCGATCGGATCGGACACCTATCCGCGAGACATGGTGATGAACATGCGCACGGCATCGCTGATGGGAAAGACGATCGGGCACGATTACTTCAAGGCGCCGGCCGGCGAGGTGTTCGAGGCCGCGACTCTCGGCGGTGCGAAGACACTCGGTCGCGAGGACCTCGGGCGACTCGCGCCGGGCGTTGTTGCCGATCTGATCACCATCCGGCTTTCCGGCGAGCGCTCGCTGCGCTACGGCCCGGTGCGCGATCCGATCAAGAGTCTTGTCGAATGCGGCGTTGGTGACGACGTCGACACCGTGATGGTCGACGGGATTGTTCGCATGCGAGGCGGCGAAATTCCGGGACTGGACATCGCGAAGCTGGCTGCGGACGCGCAGAGTGCCGGCGAAGCCGTGTGGGCATCGGTGCCCGAATGGGACCCGCGCGGCCGCACGGCGGAAGAAGCCAGTCCGTGGTCGTTGCCGTTTGCCATGATCTGATCTGGCGATGCTTGGCGTCAACGCGCGTATGTACAGCGTGACGCTGGCATCGACCGCGGGCTGGGCGGCGATTTTCACGTGGCTTCGGAAAAAGACAGGCGTCGCGCTCGAGATCGTAGATCATCCGCCGCCCGCGCCGCTTGCGGACCTCTGGCGACGACCGCAGCTCGGCTGCGTCGTCATGTGCGGCTGGCCGTTCGCTTCCGCCGGCCCGCGGCCACATCTTCTCGCCGCGCCCGTCCCCTCATCCGCGCGATATCATGGCAAGCCCGAATATTGGTCCGACCTTGTCATCCGTGCGGATAGTCCGTTCGAGCAGCTGAAGGACACATTCGGCGGTACGATCGGCTGGACGATCGAAGACTCGCATTCCGGGTTCAATATGATGCGGCATCATCTACTCCCGTACCGCCGCGCGAACGATCAAAAGTTGTACGCACGATCTGTCGGAGGCCTCGTCAATCCGCTTGGCGCGCTGAATGCCGTTGCCGAAGGACGTGTCGATATCGCGCCCATCGACAGCTTTTGCCACGACTTGTTTCGTGCTGCGGACCATCCATTGACGCGCCAGGTGCGCATCATCGATCAGACAGCGCCTTCGCCCATCCCGGTGTTGATGGCGTCGCACGATGTCGAAAAATCACAGGCGCGCGCATTGTCGAATGCTTTGCTCGAAGCGCACAGCGAGCCGAATATGGCTCCGCACCTTGAGGCGGCGCAAATCGCGCGCTTCGTCCGCCCCGAAGTCGAAGGCTATGCGCGCGGAAAAATGCTCGACGACGCAGCACGCAAGGCCGGCTATTTCATGCCGGCCTAAAGCTTTGATCGATTACACGCCCGTCGGATAATTCGGGCTCTCGCGCGTGATCGCCACGTCATGCACGTGGCTTTCGCGCAGACCTGCACCGGAGATGCGCACGAAGCGCGCGCGTTCCTGCAAATCCGGGATCGTCGCCGCACCGACATAGCCCATCGCAGCACGCAATCCGCCCGCAAGCTGATGCAAGATCGGCGCGGTCGGCCCACGATAGGGCACCTGCCCTTCGATGCCTTCCGGCACCAGCTTCATCTGGTCCTTGATGTCCTGCTGAAAATAGCGATCGGCCGAACCGCGCGCCATCGCGCTAACAGACCCCATGCCGCGGTATGATTTGAACGAGCGGCCCTGGTAGAGAAACACCTCGCCGGGACTCTCGTCCGTGCCGGCAAGCAACGAGCCGATCATCACGCAATCGGCGCCGGCGGCGATCGCCTTCGCGAGATCGCCGGAATATTTGATGCCACCGTCGGCGATGACAGGCACATCGGCCTTACGCGCTGCGGCCGCCGCTTCGAGGATCGCCGTGAGCTGTGGCACGCCGACGCCGGCCACGATACGCGTCGTGCAGATCGAGCCCGGCCCGATGCCGACCTTGATCGCATCCGCGCCCGCGTCGATCAGCGCCTGCGCACCATCGCGCGTCGCAATGTTGCCGGCGATGATCGAAACCTTGTTCGAGATGCGCTTGATGCGACGCACCTGATCGAGCACCGACTGCGAATGGCCATGCGCGGTGTCGACGATGATGCAGTCGACGCCGGCATCCATGAGACGCTCGGCTCGCTCGTAGCCGGCGTCGCCGACCGTCGAGGCCGCCGCAACGCGCAGACGTCCTTCTGCATCCTTGCAAGCGTTGGGATAAAGCGTTGCCTTCTCGATGTCCTTCACGGTCACGAGGCCGACGCAGCGCCCGTCCTCGTCTACAACGAGAAGTTTCTCGATCCGATGATGATGCAGCAGCTTGCGCGCTTCATCTTTCGCAACGCCTTCGCGCACCGTGATGAGTTGCTTCGTCATCAGTTCCGACACGGGTTGCTTCGGATCGGCGGCGAAGCGCACGTCGCGGTTTGTGAGAATGCCGATCAGCCGCCCCGCCCGGCCGTTCGATGCGTGCTCGACGACCGGCACGCCGGAGATCGAATGCCGGCTCATCAGGGCCAGCGCATCGGCGAGCGTCTCTTCAGGGAAAATGGTGATCGGGTTTACCACCATGCCGCTCTCGTAGCGCTTCACCTTGCGCACTTCTTCGGCCTGTTCCGCAGGCTCGAGGTTACGGTGAATGACGCCGATGCCACCGGCCTGCGCCATCGCGATAGCGAGCCGTGCCTCAGTGACAGTGTCCATCGCCGAGGAAATGATCGGAAGATTGAGGGAAATCTCGCGCGTCAGGCGAGAGCGCACATTCACGGCGCCCGGCAGAACCTCGGAATGGCCGGGCAGCAGCAGCACATCGTCGAAGGTGAGCGCTTCGGGAAATGTCAGGAGCGATTCAATTTGCATAGGTGCCAACTTTCGCCCAGGGACTATAATCCGCCGGCGCCGTCATGTCGGGATCAGAGGGGTTGGCAGCGGCTCATAGCACCCTTGTGACAGCAGCAGAAGCGTTTTGGCGCGGCAGGGAACGCACAGGTGTGGATCGCGCAGGTCTGGGCCTGGTTGGCTTTGCCTAGTGCCGTAGGGCGGCGCCGACCTTTGGCAGCACGATGGGCGTCGGCGCCTTTACGGATACAGCCGCCTTCACCGGCGTCGCGCCTGCTGTCCGGACCAATACCTAGACGATGGGCGCCAATCCTGAACCACCATCCCTCGGTCAGTGCCTCAGTATCGCAGCGCCCGCCTTGGGCAATTCGATCTTCGCAGGTTTGAACGGCGTCGACGAAACGACAGGTCTCGCCAGCACCATCGGTTTCCCCGCCTGTGCCGACACCTTCGGCTTCGCATCGAGAGACGTGGACCGCCGCATTAGCGCTTTGACCGAGTCGACAGCACGCAACGGCTTCGATGAAATCGTCGCCCTTGTTGCGCCGATCGACGCCGCTTTTGCGGCCTCGCTTCTGCTGGCCGAGGCGCGCGGCTCGGTCACCAGCCGTTTGCCGATGAATGGAATCGCGATCTTCGCCGCACCGGCTGCCGCCGCACCGGCCGCGCCGACGGCCGCAGCATTCGCAGCAGGCGCAACTGCGCCGACGCCGCCGGCTTTCGTCTCACGTTTGCCGATCTCGGAATCGAGCGCAGCGAGTTTGCGCAAATCTGCCGAGCGCGTGCCGTTGCCGCCTTTCGCGACGTCGGTCTCGAGCTTGTTCCGCTCGGCGACCTTCGCCTCGATCTGCTTGCGCTCGGCCGGCGTCGGATCGCGACCCAGCGCCAGCGCCATGTTGACGACAGCGAGTTCGACCGGGTTCGACAGGTCGACGCGCTTCGTTGGCTCGCGGAAAATACCGATTTGGTCAGGCGCTGGCTTCTGCTTGATCAGATAGGCCTGCTCGCCGAGCAGCACTTCTTTCCGACTTTCGTCCGTCGTGAACGGCTTGCCCTGTGCGAGTTCCTTGTCGAGCGCCGCAAGCTTGCCAGCGGCGACGTAGGCGTCCGGTTTTTTCCTGGCGATATCGATCTGGAGCTTCTCGCGTTCGGAGATCTTCGTTTCGAGTTGCTTGCGCTCGGCGGGCGTCGGATCACGGCCCAACGCCAACGTCATATTGACGGCGGCGAGTTCCACCGGATTGTACTGACTGCGCTTCGTCGGCTCCCGGAAAATACCGATCTGATCGGGCTTCTGCTTGCTGAGATAGGCCTGCTCACCGAGAAGGACTTCCCTCTTCGATTCGTCGGACGTGAACGGTTTTCCCTTCAGGATTTCGTTGTCCAAAGCCGCCAGCTTCCCGGCCGCCACGAACGTGTTGGCGCCGTTCCTGTTCACGTCGATCTGCAGCTGCTGACGTTCGGCGACCTTGCTCTCGAGCTGTTTACGCTCGTCGGGCGTCGGGTCGCGTCCGAGCGCCAGCGTCATGCTGACGACAGCCAGTTGCATCGTGTTCGACGGGCCCAAAGGCTGCTTCGTCGGCTCACGAAAAATGCCGATCTGATTGGGCGAGTCAGGCTTCTGCTTCTGGAGATACGCCTGCTCGCCGAGTAGAACTTCGCGTTTCGATTCAGCCACCGTAAGGGGCTTGCCCTGCGCGAGTTCCTTGTCGAGTGCCGCGATCTTGCCGGCTGTTTCAAATGTCGTCGGCGTCGACCTCCCCAAGCTTGCCTGAAGCTTGTCCCGCTCGGCGACCTTACCCTCAACCTGCTTGCGCTCGTCCGGCGTGAGATCGCGACCGAGCGCCAGCGCCGTGTTGATGACGGCGAGTTGCGTCGGATTGGATTGGTCGACGCGCTTCGTCGGCTCCCGGAAAATACCGATCTGATCGGGCGCCGGTTTCTGTTTTTGCAGATAAGTCTGTTCGCCGAGAAGGATCTCTCTCTTCGATTCGGCCGCCGTGAACGGCTTGCCCTGCGCGAGTTCCTTCTCGAGCGCCGCAAGCTTCCCGGCCGTCTCGTAGGTCGTCGCTGTCGGCTTGCTCATCGCACTCTGAAGCTTGTCCCGCTCGGCGACCTTGCTCTCGATCTGCTTGCGTTCTTCGGGTGTCGGATCGCGGCCATGAGCCAGTGTTGCATTGATCACGGCAAGCTGCACCGGGTTCGAACGATCGACCTGTTTCGTCGGCTCACGAAAAATGCCGATCTGATCTCCAAGGGGATTCTGCTTTTGAAGATAGGCTTGTTCGCCGAGCAACACCTCTCGCTTCGTATCGTCTGCGGTCAGGGGTTTGCCCTGCGTGAGTTCCTTGTCGAGCGCCGCAATTCTGCCGGCGGTCACATAGGAATCGGCCTTGCCCTTACTCAGATCGCTCGTCAGTTTCTCGCGTTCGAGCGTCTTGTCCTTCAACACCTTCTGCTCGTCCGGCGTCGGGTTACGCCCAAGTGCAAGCGTCATGCTGACGACGGCAAGCCGTTCGTCATCCTTTTGCGTGAAAGCATCCCGGCCTGTTCCTGCACCGGATTGCTTCCCGACAACCGCGTCGGTTTTCATCCTCGCCTTGATCAGGATGTCCTGCTCGGCCAGCAGCGTTTCCTTCTTCGTTTCATCGGGCGAGAAGGGTTTGCCGCGCGCGAGTTCCTTGTCCGACACAGCGAGCTTCGCCATCTCCGCCGATCGTCCGTCGTCGCCACGTGCGATCGAGGCCTGAAGCCGATCGCGTTCCGCAATCATGGCGTTTGTTTCTACCGGCAGAGGATCGCCTTGCGCGAAACCCGGCGCGGGAAATGCTGTCAGCAGCGGCAGAAAAGATGAAGCCAGAAAACAGGTACGCAACATCTTTGATGAAACGCGCTGACCTGTTCGAAGCGCGATGCGAGGTGCCACTGCCATGATCTTCGACTCCTCTGAATGCGTCTTCTGTAGCAAGAGATGGGGCTCGGCCCCAACGCCTTCCGCGGGCGGACCTTAACGCCGCGCCCCCGTTTTGAGGAAATCCAGCAACGCCTCGGCCGTGCCCTTTGGATCAGCTTCGGGAAAAAAGTGGCCGCCATCGACGGCATGTCCACGCACATCCGTCGCCCAGGCGCGCCAGATCGCCAGCGGCCCGCCTTCGTCCGTGTACCACGTGTCGAGCGGTCCACATTTCGCCCACAGCACGAGTGTTGGCGCAGCGATGTGATGACCGGCTGTACGATCCGCGCGATCGTGAGTGCGGTCGATGCCGGCGGCGGCGCGATATTCCTCGCAGATCGCATGCGCGTGGGCAGGATCGCGTAAAGCCGCGATGTAGGATTCACGCACATCGGCGGGAAATTTTTTGCGCGGCGTCCCCCAGCCGCCGAGCGCCGCATCCACGATTTTGTCTGCGCATGTTGTGAGGATCGTCTCCGGCAGCGGCGATGGCTGCGCGAGCAACAACCACGGCATATACCCAAGCGCGAAATCCGCATTCGCGCGATCCCACGCTTCACCGGTGGGAACGATGTCAAAAATGGCCAATCGTTCGACAACATCGGGATGATCGAGCGCCATGCGATAGGCAACGCGCGCGCCGCGATCATGACCGGCAACACAGAAGCGCGGGAAGTTTAGCGCCGCCATTGCCTCGACGAGCGTCTTTGCCATCGCGCGTTTCGATTGTTGCGCATGATCCGGTTGTTCCGAAGCACAGGCGCTTTGCCCGTAGCCAGGCAAGTCCGCACACACGACCGTATGGCTTCGCGCCAGCAGCGGCACGAGATCGCGCCACATCAGATGCGTTTGCGGAAATCCGTGCAGCAGAAGGAGCGGCGGACCGTCGCCGGCGACGGTGACGAAGAGGTCGCCGCACGACGTTGGGACGAGAAAGCCGTCGCTATGCCGCTTCATCGAGAAGCGTTTCACCCGGCTTCACGCGCGTGAAAATCACGGGGTCGGTCGACACCTCGACCACCTCGTCCTTCATCCGCGCGACCGTGTAGCGCGATGTCGCGAGATCGGATGCCGTCGGAAAGTCTTCGCGGAAATGCGCGCCGCGGCTGTCGGTACGCGCGAGTGCCGCCGCGCAGACTGCCTCGCTGACGAGCACCATGTTTTCAAGATTGAGACGATCCATCCAGGCGAGATTGTAACGGCGATCGACGCCTGGCGCGCCCATCGCAATGATATCGCGGCGCAAGCTCGACAATCGTTCCGTTGCACGCAACAAGCCGGCTTCGTCGCGAAGGACGCCGACATCGTCCCACATGGTCGCGTAGAGCGCCTCGCGCACGGCTTCGAGGTCACCGGCCGGCTTGCCGAGCGGCGCAAAGGCGCGATCCAGTGCTGCCTCGATTGCCCGTTTGTCTGGCTCTGCGAGCGCGCCTTCGCGCGAGAGCCGCCGCGCCATCGACGCGCCGGCGAGGCCACCGAACACGGTGGAATTGGCGACGCCATTGCCGCCGAGACGATTGGCGCCATGCACACCGCCGGTATCTTCGCCGGCGGCGTAGAGACCTTGCAACTCTGTTTCGCAGGCGCCGTCGAAAACGACGCCGCCCATCATGTAATGCGCGGTCGGGATGACCTCGACGAGGCCGCCCGCGAGATCGAAGCCGCAATCAGCGCAGCGTTCGACCATGCCCTTGAATTGCTTGCGCACATTGTCGGGGCCGAGATGCGCCATCGAGATGTGAACACCTCCGTTCGGAGTGCCAAAACCTTCACGCAGGCGATACACGATCGACCGCGAGACGATGTCGCGCGTCGCGCGTTCGCCACGCTTGTCGTAGGCGAACATAAAGCGCTCGCCGCTTGCATCGAGCAGATAACCACCCGCGCCGCGAAGCCCCTCCTCCAGCACGGTGCCGGTCATGCGCGTGCCAGTGCCGGCAAGCAGGCCCGTGGGGTGGAACTGCACCATTTCCATGTCGCGTAGCGGCAGACCGGCACGCAGCGCCATCGCAAGGCCATCGCAGGTCTTGTCGCCGGACGGCGTGTGATAGCGGTACATCGTCGGGCCGCCGCCGGTCGCGAGCAAAGTCTTGCGCGCCCGCACAAGCACGGGTTCGCCGGTCCGCATGTCGAGCAGCAGCGCACCCGCGAGACCGGAACCATCGGCGGTTGGAATGAACTCCAATGCGCGATGATCTTCGAGGCGATGCACGCCGCGACGCCACACCTGCTCGGCGAGACGGCTGACGATCTCGATACCGGTGAGATCGCCCTTATGCACGGTACGGTCGAACGTCTGGCCGGCAAAAGCCTTCTGATGAACCGTGCCGTCGGGATTGCGATCGAAGAAGCAACCGAGTTCGTTTTCGAGTTCGCGGATGCGCACCTGCGCCTGCGTCACGAGCGTCCAGGCGAGATCCTGATTGTTTAGCCAGGCGCCGCCGGAAATCGTATCCATGAAGTGCCGCTCGGCACTGTCGCCTTGCGCAAGCGCAACATTGTAGCCGCCCTGCACCATGCGCGTGCAACCGCATTTACCGAGCAGACCCTTCACCGCAATAGTGACGTCGAGATCGGGATTGGTTTTCTTCGCATGCAGCGCAGCGAAGAGACCGGCGCCGCCCGCGCCGAGGATGAGAATGTCGGTGGTGCGCTCGGCGAGTTGCATCGTGTTCAGCGCGTCCGCTGCAAAGCGAGCCACGTGCCACCGCCGATGAGGCAAAGGCCGCCGAAGCGCGATACAATCCTTACACGGGCTGCCGATAGTCTCGCGCCCGCGCGGCCAAGGATCAGCGCGTAAGCGCCGTCGGTCAGCGCCGCTGCTGCCATCGCGGTGAGACCAAGCAGCACGATCTGGCCGACATAGTCACCCTGCGGATTCACGAATTGCGGGATGAACGCGCCGAACCACAGCAGCGCTTTTGGATTTGCCGCCAGAACGAGAAAGCCCTGCAACACGAAGCCGCCACGCGGTTTGGGTGCTGTGCCGCTCGTGTCGAACTTTCCGGATGATCGCAGCAGCTTCCAGCCGATCCAGACGAGATAGGCCGCGCCAGCAAGCCGCAGCCAGTCGAACCACCAGCCCATCGTCGCAATGATGGAAGAGAGACCGACCAGCAGAATGCCGAGCATGGCCGCAAGACCAAGTTGCGTGCCAAGTACGTTCAGCAGGCCGGCGCGTGTGCCGTGCTGCAGGCTGTTGGCGACGATCAGCGACACCGTTGGCCCGGGCACGATGGTGATGAGCAGACAGGTCGCGAGATAAGCGAGATAAACTTCGACGCTCATCGACCATTCCTCCGTATGGGCATCACAACGCGCCGAGACTCGCGAGCACCGCATCACGGCGGCTGTCGACGTCGGCACGCACATCGGCGAACAGCGAACCACCGTGCGAGTCCATGCCGACCATCAGCGGCCCGAAACCTTTAATGCGGAATCGCCAAAGGCTCTCGGGATGCAGATCGTCCATATCGACAGCTTCGATTTGCTCGATCCACGTCGTCTCCAGCGCCGCTGCGCCGCCGACAATGGCGAGATAGGCGCCTCCGATGTTGCGAAAGGCCTCAGTTGTGCCCTGCCCCATGCCGCCCTTGCCGATGATGAGCCGCACGCCCTCCCGCTCCATGAGAGGCCGGGTAAAGCGCTCCATGCGCTGCGACGTCGTCGTGCCGATGCAGAAGGGCGTGTAGCCAGCCGGCGCTTCATCCGACACCGGCACGCGATGCACGTTCGGCGCGGTGTGGATCACGGCATGGCCGCGCAGATCGAAGTCGGTCTCGCGGCCGCCGTCGAACATCGCGATCAGCGTTGCATCCCGGATACCGAAGAGCGTGCGCTCCAGCGTCACCGTGTCGCCTGCGCGAAGCGCACGCACCTGGTGCTCGTCGACCGGCATCTGCAAAACATGATGGGCCATCGCGAGAACCTTATTCCGCCGCGGAAACCTCAGGCATCTGGCGCGTGGCGCGCTCGGCCTTCAACAACTCTGCAACGAGAAACGCTACCTCGATCGCCTGCTCCGCATTCAGGCGCGGATCGCAATAGGTGTGGTAGCGGTCAGACAGGTCGGCTTCCGAAATGGCGCGCGCGCCACCCGTGCATTCCGTCACATCCTTGCCCGTCATTTCGAGATGAATGCCGCCAGCATAAGTGCCTTCCGACGCATGCACTGCGAAGAAACTGCGGATCTCCGACATGATGTGATCGAAGGGTCGTGTCTTGTAGCGGCCCGCCGTCATCGTGTTGCCGTGCATCGGATCGCAGGACCACACGACATTGCGGCCCGCACGCGCAACGGCACGCACGAGGCGCGGCAAATGCTCGCCGACTTTGTCCGCGCCGAAACGGCCGATCAGCGTTAGCCGGCCCGGCTCGTTCGTCGGATCGAGAACGTCGATCAGCCGCAACAGATCGTCGACCGCGAGCGACGGTCCGCATTTCAGGCCGATCGGGTTCTTTACGCCGCGCGCGAACTCGATATGCGCACCATCGAGCTGGCGCGTGCGGTCGCCGATCCAGATCATGTGCCCGGAGGTCGCGTAATATTCGCCGCTGGTGGAATCGACGCGCGTCAACGCCTGTTCGAAGCCGAGCAGCAAAGCCTCGTGCGACGTGTAGAACTCCGTCGAACGCAATTCCGGATGCGCCTCGGGATCAAGGCCAATTGCGCGCATGAAACCGAGCGTCTCGGTGATGCGGTCGGCGAGTTCGCCGTAACGGCCGGACTGCGGCGAATCCTTCACGAAACCAAGCATCCAGCGATGCGCGTTTTCAAGATTGGCGTAGCCGCCGTTGGCAAAAGCGCGCAGCAGATTCAGCGTCGCCGCCGACTGGCGGTAGGCCTCCAGCTGGCGCTTCGGATCGGGCGTGCGGGAAGCCGCATCGAAATCGATGCCGTTGACGACGTCGCCGCGATAGGACGGCAGTTCGACGGCGCCCAGCTTCTCCATCGGCGAGGAGCGCGGTTTTGCGAACTGGCCGGCGATGCGCCCGACCTTCACGACGGGCGACGCCGCGGCGAAAGTCATCACGACAGCCATCTGAAGGAACACGCGGAAGAAATCGCGGATGTTGTCGGCGGAATGCTCGGCAAAGCTTTCGGCGCAGTCCCCGCCCTGCAGCAGGAATGCGTTGCCCTTCGCGACCTCGCCCAACGTCCGTTTGAGCTTGCGCGCCTCGCCTGCAAAAACGAGCGGCGGAAATCCGGCGAGCGTCTTCTCCACCGCGGCAAGCGCCGCCGCGTCGGGCCAAGCCGGCATCTGTGCGGCCGTCTTGCTCTGCCAGCTTGCCGGCGACCAGCGCTCGGACATCGTCTCCACTCCTGCGCGGCCACCCCAGCGGCCGGACGGCGCGGTATAGCGGGACCGGCGGCTGGACGCCACTTTGGCGTACCGCAGGCCGCCGCTATAGAAACCTGCCATGAGCAGCGATCCCCAAGCCCCCGTCGCGGGGCCGGAAAGCACGGCACCTGTCCGCTCCGATCTCGTCGGCGGTCATCCCGAGCCGATGTCGGTGGCGCTCTCGCGCTTCATCCATCTCGCGCGCTGGGTCGCGGCGCTGATGGTGCTGCTCCACCATGTCTCGGCGACCTTCGTCAGCGTGCCGGACATCATGACGGCGCCGCACAATCCGCTCGCCTATGTCTGGTGGTTCTTCACGCCTTACGTCTTCGCGCACGAGGCGGTGGTGGTCTTCTTCGTGCTGTCGGGCTTCCTTGTCGGCGGCGCCGTGCTGAAGAAGCGCAAACGCGAGCGGCCGTGGCTGCGTGATTATGTGATCGACCGCGTGTCGCGCATCTATATCGTGTTGATCCCCGTGCTCGTCCTTACGCTGATTGTCGACGCCAGCGGACGCGCATGGTTCCCGAATTCGAGCATCTACGATCTCGAGTTCTTCAAGGACAGTTTCGACGCGAAGCTGATACTGCCGAACCTGCTCAGCCTGCAGGGCATCTGGTATCCGCCGCTGGGCACCAATCTGCCGCTCTGGTCGCTTGGCATGGAGGTTTGGTTCTACCTCCTGTTCCCAGCGCTGCTCTTGCCGTTGCTGCGCGCCTATCCCGCGCATTGGTTCCGCGTTCTCGGCCTCGCGGCGGCACTACTTTTCATCTTCGCGATCCCGTCGGGCAGCTACATGATCGTCGGCTTCGGCATCTGGATTGTCGGCGCACTGGTGCGCATCATTCCGCGCCCGCTCGTCCGATCGAAATGGCTGTCGCTCGCCATCTTCGTCATCGCCTCGGTCGTCATCCGTTTCGCCGTGCGCGAGCATTTCCTGAAGCAGGAGCAGATCAAATATATCGTCGATTGTTTCGAGGGGCTGCTGTTTGCGAACTTGCTGCTCACGTTGCGCTTCGACACGACGAACGGGTTTCGCTTCACGCGCTCCGACATCCACGCGCAACTTGCGTCCTTCTCTTACACACTCTACGCCTTTCACGTTCCGGTCGTATTCTGGATCGCAGCCTTCATCGGTCGTCTGATCCATCCGGGATGGCGGCTCGAACGGGCGACGCTCGCGCATTACGCGTTTGCCACTGGCGCCATTCTCTTCTGCGTAGCCGCTGCGTGGGGTCTCGCACAGCTCACCGAGGCGCACACAGAGACGGTGCGCCAGCGCGCCCGCGCTCTTTTCTCGCGCCGCCAGCCAACGCCTGCCTGACGCGCGCGCAGCGCCCTATATCGGCAAAAGCCGGAGTTTCTCGTTTGCGCGACACTGTCCATACCCCGCCGCACCATTGGCTGCGGCCCTATCACGCCGCCGCCTCTGTGCTGGCCGTTTTCGTCACCGGTGCCATTGGCTCTGCCGTGACGCTACCGGTTATTCCGACTTGGTATCGGTCGATCGCGAAGCCGACATGGACGCCGCCTGACGCCGTTTTCGGACCGGCCTGGACGACCCTCTATCTTCTGATGGCAGGCGCGCTGTATCGCGTTCTCGGCCTGCCGCGCGACACGCCGGGGCGTACGCTCGCGATCGGCATCTTTGCCTTGCATATGCTACTGAACGTTGGCTGGTCCGCAACGTTCTTCGGCATGAAAAGCCCGACACTCGGTCTCGTCGATCTCGCGATCTTCTGGCCGGTGACGATCCTCAACGCCTGGGCATTCTGGCGACTGGATCGCGTCGCCGGCGCGCTGATGGTGCCGAACGTGTTCTGGGTCACGTTCGCGGCGGCGCTCAACATCGCCATCTGGCGGATGAACTAGCGCCGCTCGTTCGCTCTATCCCACGTCCGTTGCCGCAAAGGCCGAAAGCGTTCCGGCTTTGGCCAGCTTCACCGCACCGTCCGGTGTGCCGACGTTGGCGTCCGAATTCCAGAAGAGATAACCGTCGCTGCCATTGGCGATAAACGCGACATCCGCACCGCCGGCAAGCAGCGTCGATGCAGCGGAATAGGCCGCACCATAGGTCTTCGTCGTGATCGCCGCCTCTGCGTAATGGATGGAAGGCGACCCCTCATATTCGTCGAGATCGATAAAATCGGTTCCGCTGGTGAAATCGGTGATCGTGTCGAAGCCGAGCATCGAGGTCGATGCTGGGCTATCGCTGCTGCTCATGGCGAATGTGTCGAAGCCCGCGCCGCCCGTCAGCGTGTCCTTGCCGGCGCCGCCGGTGAGCCGATCGTTCCCGACATTGCCCAGCAGCACGTCGTCGCCACCGAAACCCGAGATCGTGTCGTTCGAGGAATTGCCGGAGATACGGTTCGCAAGGTCGTTGCCGCGCAGCGAGCCGTTCACGAGCGTGCCGAGCGCAGTCAGATTCTCGATTCCCATATCCGCGCCGAGCGTGAAGCTCACCGACGTATAGAGAAGATCGGTGCCCGTCGTGCCGGTGTCGCGGATCGTGTCGAGACCATCCGTGTAATAGATGTCGGACCCTTCTCCACCGTACATGCCGTCGTAGCCGGCGCCACCGTTCAACGTGTCGTCGCCAGCACCGCCGTAGAGAGCGTCGTAGTCGCCGTTGCCACCATTCAGCGTATCGTTGCCTTCGCCGCCGTAGAGCACGTCGAAGCCGTTGCCGCCGGTAAGCGTATCGTTGCCCTTGCCACCGTTGAGATAAGCGCCGCGCGCGTCCGTCGTGACGAGCGTGTCGTTGCCGCTCGTGCCGAGTTGCATCGAGGCGACGAGTTGGACGCGGGTGTAGGACGGAAGATCGCGGATCTCCAGAAAGTCGCCCGGCGCCGCGCTGTAGGAAAAGCCCTCATCGCTCGCGTAGGTGACGGGTCCGACGCCAAAACCGTTGTCATCTGTCGACTGGAGCCGCACGCCCAGAGCGCCGCCGGTCTGGTTCGGCTGCGTGCCGGATTGCGTGGACGAGCCGTTGCCCACTTCGTTCTCGCTCAGTTGCACGCTCGTAAAGCCCGACGGTGCGTAGATCGAGCCCGTGGTGTTGTCGAACCCCGTGCGACCCGTGGCTTCGTAGAAGCCATCGCTCCCCTTCGCGCGTGTGAGATATTCGATGCCGGCGTATTGGAAACTGGCGGAGTAGCCGCCGCCGAGCGTATCGACGCGCTTCACGACGACATCGGCGAGCGAGATATCGTAGATCGGCGTGAGCACTTCCGCGCCGGAGCCGAGCGTCAAAACCTTGACGCCCTCGATCCGCATCGCGCGCACATGGTCGCCGGTCGTCGCCTTGGCAAGCAAAGCCGCGAGGCCGGTGACATTGCCAAACGTCACCTCCAGCGGATCGGACCCGTCGACCGCCCATGACGACATTTCGAACCAGCCGCGATGATCCTTCTCGGTCGAGCCGCCATCGACGCCTTCGACGAGGAGGTAGAAACGGTCGGGCGCGATCGAGGCGACCTGCGTCGTGTTCGCCACCGGCGTGAGCGTCGTCTCGGTCTTCGCAACCTTGTCCCAGCCGAATTTTCCGTAGAAGGCGCTCGTGCCAGTCGACGTCACCGAACGCTCTTCGAGCGCGATCTTGTCGTAGTCGATCGTCAGGATATAGCCGTCGCCATTGACAGCGATATTGGTGATGGAGGCATTGGCCAGCGTGAGCCTGTAGGCGTCATAGGCGCCACGGCCGCTGGTGCGCGCCGTCAGCGTCATCGCGCCGATCATGCTGCCATCGAAGAACTTCTTCTGGAAATCGGCGAGCGCCGTCTGATTGACGATGCGCACGGTCAGCGCGCCGAAGTCAGACACACCGGTCGGCGCGCCGTTGCTCGCCCTGTAACGCGCACTCTGCGTGACTTCGAAGTCGAAGGACTCGACCGTGAACGCGCCACGCCGCGCCGCGACGACGGAATCCCCGGCGATGCCGTCGACATTAAGGAAATAGGAGAGCGCTTCGTCGTCGCGCACGCCGTCGCCGGGCGCGGAAGCCGGCGTTACGGGTGCCGGCGTTCCGGCAGGAGTGGTGACCGTGTTCGCGACCCGGTCGACAGAGACGCCGCTCGTCACCTCATACGTGCCGTCGGGCTTCTGTCCCCTCTCGATCAGTTCGATTTTTCTGAAATCGAATTGCGCGGAATAGCCGTCGCCGCCGCGATCCCCGACATTCGCCACGATCGCAGACGACAGCGTCGCGTAATAGACGGTGGTGGGCGCCTCGCCGTCAGTCACGCCTTCGACCCGCACCGTACCGATCACGGACCCTTTGGCCGCGCTGAGCAGCAGCTTCGTCAGGCCGGTATCGTCCGCGAATTTTACGTTCAGCAGCCCGAATTCAGCTTTGCCGACGGACGCGCCGCCAGCGCCGCTGCTTACGCTTGTGTCCGCCGAGACCTCGAAACTCGCGGATTCGAGTTCGAACCAGCGCTCATGGCCAGGCGCCACCGAGCCGCCATCGACGCCCTGCACGAAAAGGAAGTAGCGCGACGGCGTCGTCGCAGCGACAGCTGTGCCGGTAACCAGTCCGCTCGACGGCGTGAAAGCGGTTTTGGTTGCCACATTCCAGCCGAAGGTGGAATCCGGCGATCCAGCAACACCAGTCGAGGCCGCGCTCCATGTCGAAACGCCGATCGTCTTGTAGATGAAATCGACGGTGTAGCCGGACGTGTCGTCGATCACCTTCGTGACGAAGGCGTCTCCGAGTTTTATCTGGTAGACGATTTTCGCGTTCGTGCCGCTCGACGCAGGATTCCACGCCGTCAGACTTGCCGTCGTGAAAGACGCGCCCTTGGCGATCTTGTCGAGGAACGCCGACAGGCTGGTATCGTCGTCGAAGTGGATCGATAATGCACCGAAGATGGATTTCCCGGCCCCGCCAGGGCCGCCTTCGACCGCCGTGCCGGTCTGATCGACGCCGAACGAATAATTCGAGACAGCGAGCGCCCCCGTTGCATAGGCGCGCTGCGACGCGCCTTTGACCCCGTCGACAACCAGCGAATATTCGAGCGGCCCGCCATAGACGCCGTCGCCGGGCGCGCTGCCGGGGATAAGCGGCGGCAGCGTTGCGGCGGGCGTATAAGACGTCGCGGTCAGACGATCCCAGCCGAACTGACCGGTCATGACCAGTGTGCCGGACGAGTTCACGCCCTTCTGGACGAGTTCGATCTTCCGGTAATCGAGATCGACGGAGAAGCCGTCTCCGCTTGTGTCGCTGACATTCTGCACGACGATGTCGGACAGCGTGAGATCATAGACCGCGGTCGGATTGGCGCCGAGGGTCACGCCCTCCAGCCGCACGCCCGCGATACGCGCACCATTCGCGGCCTTCAGCAGGAAATCGGTGATGGCGCTGTCATCCCCGAAGGAGACGTGTAGCGGTCGATATTGTCCGTCCGCCGCCGTATTGCCGGCACTGCCGACGGTCAGAACATTCTCGAGGTCGATGTCGAAGGCCGTGACCTCAAACCAGCGTTGGTGCGCAGGATCGATGGAGCCGCCATCTATGCCGTTGACGAGCAGGAAATAACGAGACGGCGTGATCGTGGCGACCGTCTGCTGCGTGCCCACTGAGGCGACTGTCGTCGGCGTCGACGTTGTGGTTTCCCAGCCGAACGACGGGGCCGTGCCGCCCGACGGCGGTGGCACGAATTGCAGTTCGAACGTCTTGTAGACCAGCGAGAGCTGATAACCGCCGCCCGCCTGGTTTACGTTGGATACATAGACCGAGCCGAGATCGAGCCGGTAGGCCTCGGTCGGCGTCGCGCCGGGCGAGTAGGCATAGAGCGTGGCGGCAGGCGCGGACGTGCCGGTGCCGATGCGGCTCATGATAATCGCCAGCGCGGCGGAATCGTTAACGGTGACTTCCAGCGGGCCGAAGTCCGCGCTTGGCGACGGGCTGCCCGGCAGAGGCGACGCGGCCTGGCTGGCTGATAGGTTCCAGGAGCTGAGCGCGAAGAGCCCGTCCATGCCGTTGGCGCTCGCGGTGCCGAAGACACCGCTGACGGCGAGGAAATACTGGAAATCGGACAATGTCGCCCCCTTTTCGACATCGCCGGGCTAACGCTCGCGTCGGCGGCCGATGTCGCCCCGGCCCGCTTATACGGTCCCATCCGGCATCGGCAAAGTCGCCGGGCCCGTGGGAGAACAGCGTCCGCCTTCCCGAAGACCGGAGCAATCACAAGGAATTGCGCACGGTCGACGATGCATAGACGGCGCGTACGCGGCCTTCATCATCAATTCTGATTACGGCGGGCCGGAAAGCGTTGGATGCCTCGAGTTTCGACGCTTGGCGGACGCACCCCCTCTCCCCGCATGCGGGGAGAGGGGGCGCAGCGTCATCATCGCCCGCGCTGCATTCGCTACATCTACAATGCATCACCCCGCGTTGCCGAAACTCCGCCCAGCAGCGCGACGACCTCCGCCTGGCGTTGGCAGCCTGTCTTTTCCAGAACGCCGCGAACCTGCACACGCACAGTATTGGGCGAAACGGCGTGATCCGTCGCAAGATCGTCGACAGTCTTGCCGGCGGCGAGCCCACGCGCAATGCGTGCCTCTGCCGGCGTAAGATCGAACAGCGACATCACCAACTCGACCGGCGGCGCGTTCGGAGCGGCGACCGGCATCAGAATGAAGACGGCGGTGCTGTGCGCAAAAATATCGCGCGCGGAAAAACGCACCGGCACGACGTGCCCGACCATCAGCGTACCGGTCGCGGCGTCGCGGATCGGGAAGGACTGCGTACCGCCGGTGTCGTTCCGAGCGATCCGCGCCAAAGCGTCGACAAGCAACTCGTCGGCGCGGCGCTCTCTCAACGCGACACGGTCGTCGGAGCACCATTGCACGACGTCGCTCATGGCTTCGATCAACGCATTCGCGGCAACGACCTTGCCGGTCTCGTCGAGCACCATCGCCGCAAGGCCGAGTGCTGCGAGCGTCTGGCTCGCGGCCTGGGCGCGCGCAAGATGCAGGCGCGCCGCCAGAACCGCCGTGCGGGCGAGATGCGGCCGCAGAACGTCGAGGCGTCGAACGGTCGTGTCGTCGGGCGGCCCCTGCGTGATCATGCGCGACAGAACGATCGCCAGTGTTTCGCCGGTCGGAAGAGAAATCGCCGTCGCAGCGCCCCAGCCGAGGCCCATCTTCGACCAGTTATCGCGGTAGATCGGCTCCTCTTCGAGTTCGTCTTTCGTGAAGAGATCGAGGTCACGCAGGAAACCGGGATGCCGCGCATTATGCACGCGCGACATCAGACGGCCACGCCAGTACCAGCCGTCCGCGACGAAGCGCTCGGCGATCGCGTGCGAATTCTTCGACGCCGTCCAGGCCGTTATCTCGGGATTGGTCACGTAGAGCGATCCGCCGGCCGAGCCCGATATTTTCGACGTATCCCGCAAAACTTCCGGCCACAGCTCCGGCACGAAGCCGCATTCGTAGATGCGGTCGATAAGCTCGCCGTCGTCGACTTCTTCCCCCACGCCGTGCTGCCCCTAGATTACCCGCGCCTGTCGCGGATTAGCGGGCTTGCGCCAGCGAATGCTCGTGCCGCGCCGTGCGCGTGCGCATCGTAACGAGTTCTTCGGCCGCACTCGGATGCAGCGCCATAGTCGCGTCGAAGTCGGCCTTCTTCGCGCCCATACGCATCGGGATGGCGAGGATTTGCGCCATCTCGCCGGCGGCTTCGCCCATCACATGCACGCCGAGCACGCGATCCGTCTCGCCATCGACGACGATCTTCATGAAGACCTTTTCGTCATGTCCCGAGACCGTCGCCTTGAGCGGCCGGAAGCGCGCCGCATAGATGTCGACCGTCTCGAAAATCTTGCACGCTTCCTCTTCCGACATGCCGACAGTGCCGATCTCCGGCGTCGTGAAGACAGCCGTCGGCACATGCGTGTGATCGACCGTCTTTGTGCCTTTGCCAAAAACATGATCGGCGAAAAGATGCCCTTCGCGGATGGCGACGGGCGTGAGGTTGATGCGGTCCGTGACATCGCCGACGGCCCAGATCGACGGGACGTTCGTCCGTGAATGCGGATCGACAAGAATCGCACCGCCGTCGCGCGTGGCGACACCGGCCGTCTCGAGCCCGAGACCTTTCGTGAGCGGTGCGCGCCCGGTCGCGAGCAACACGGCATCCGCATCGATGCTCGAGCCGTCCGACAGCGCGACACGCAAGCCACCCGGCACCTTCTCGATCGACACCGGGAGCGTCTCCGCCTTCAGTGCTACACCAGCGGTCGCTAACGCTGCGGAGAGTCCGACGCGCATATCGCGATCGAATCCCCGAAGAACGAGGTCCTGTCGAAATACCTGCGTCACTTGCGATCCGAGTCGCGCGAACACGCTGGCGAATTCGACGGCGATGTAGCCGCTGCCGATCACCACGAGACGCTCCGGCAATTTTGGAAGATCGAAAATCTCGTTCGACGAGATCGTCAGTTCGATACCGGGAATGCCGGGCTTGCGCTCGGGCCATCCACCGGCGGCGACGAGAATGTTCGCGGCGGTGATCGTTCGGCCGCTCGCGAGACGCAGACTATTGGGCCCGGTAACGACCGCGCGCTCTTCGTAAATCGCCGCACCGGCTTTATCGAGGCCCTGACGATAGAGACCCGAAAGGCGCGTAATTTCCTTTTCCTTCGCATCGACCAGCGTGCGCCAGTCGAAGCGCGTCTCGCCGACGTGCCAGCCGAAACCGGCGGCGGCGGCGAACTCGTCGCGGAACCGCGAGGCGTAGACATAGAGCTTCTTCGGCACGCAGCCGCGGATAACGCAGGTGCCGCCGATGCGCGATTCCTCGGCAACGGCGACGCGTGCGCCGTGGCCGGCCGCGATCCGCGCGGCGCGCGTGCCACCAGAACCCGCGCCGATAACAAAGAGATCGACGTCGAACGTGCTCATAGGAGAGCTGCGGAAAACGGGATCAAAGCTCGTGGCCGCGCTTCTTCATCTCGGTACGCACGCGCGTCATCATTTCTGGCGCGATGCGCTGCTGGAACTGCTGCATCTGCGCGAAGAGATCGGTCATCACGAGCGGCTGTGTCGTGACATAGGCCGCTCCAGACGGGCTTTTGAAGAAATCGACGATGTCCTTGAGTTGTTTTTCGGTCAGCCGCTGCGCATAAAGACGCGCCGACGTGCCGATCAGATCCTGCGTCTGTTTGTCGAACTCCGGCTTGATTTGTTCCATCACCGTGTTGAGATCGCGGATAAGATCGGGACGCGTACGCGTCAGGTTCGTGCCGATCTGGTCGAGGAATTGCGGGACGACAATATCGAAGCTCCGCGAAATGCCGGACGCGACGATGACCTCGCGGGCAAGCGCGACGGCAGCGGGTGTCGGCTCAGCAGGCGGCGCGGTACCAAGCGATGGCGTAACCGGCCGCGTGGCGGCCGGCGGACTCATCGTCGGGCTCGGCGACAGTGGCGACGTCTGCGCCAGCGCCGCGCCACCGAGGCTTGCGACTGCGGTGACGACGAGCGCGACACGTGAAAGGTAGGGCACAGGGAACTCCTTCAGGGCTTCACGGGCGAATGCGCTTCTCGCTCAGGATTGCGCACCGATAACACGGATGGTGTCGCCATCGGCGACGATGATGGCGGAGGCGAGGCCGATGAACAGGCCGTGACCCATCACGCCGGGCACGGCGTCGAGTACGGTCGCGAGGTTGTCGGGATTGGTGATCGTGCCGGACGCACAATCGAGAATAAGATGGCCACCGTCTGTCACGAAGGGCGCGCCTTCGGAGTCGCGACGCAATGTAGGCGTCCCATCGAGGCCGGCGGCGCGTGCAAGACGCTCGACCTGAATCGCCGTGGCGCCGAGGCCGAATCGCTCGACCTCCACCGGAAGCAGGAACCGACCGAGGGACGCGGCCTCCTTCGAAGCATCGACGATCACGACCATGCGGCGCGACGCTGCCGCAACGATTTTCTCTCGCAGGAGCGCCCCGCCTCCGCCCTTCACGAGGCGGAGCTGCCCATCGAATTCGTCCGCGCCGTCGATCGTGAGATCGAGTTCGGGCGTCTCGTCAAGCGTCGTCAGGGGAATGCCGAGGCTTTCGGCATGTTTCGCCGTAACCGAAGAGGTCGGAACACCGATGACGGTCAGGCCGTCGCGAACGCGCTCGCCCAGGAGATCGACAAAGATCTTGGCCGTGGAGCCCGTACCAAGTCCGAGACGCATTCCGGGCTGCACATAGGCGAGCGCCCTTGCCGCGGCGGCTCGTTTGGAGGTTCCGGCGTCGAAAGCAGACATTCTGAGCGACTAAAACCCCCGGACAGGACCGTGCGGGTATCGGCTGGCCGACCGAAAAGCAACAGTTTGCAGCTTGAACTTGGCCTTTCGGGACGCTGCTCGATCTTCGTAAAGCTTGACCGCAGATTGGGCGGGACGGGTCGGACCAAATCAGTCTAGAACCGGGCTAACCACTATCCCCTTGTCGGTTTAGGTGGCTAGGGCCGGGGTGGCACTGCTCTCGCTGCACCGGCCCGATTCTTTTACTTTCAGACCATTCTGTCGACTATCGCAATTTCCGACAGATGGCGTATGCGCCGCCGCGCTTTCGAACGTCGTGCACAGGCAGGATGCAACTGCCGCAGACGTCAGCCGTTCGCGAAATCAAGGATTTCGAGGATTGGCTATGCGGTTTCGTTTCGATCATCTGGACCATCGCGGTGGCGCCGAGCGGCCTGGTGTCGATCTGGTCGAGTGCCGCGATCTCGACGAAGCGGAACGACACAGCCTCAAGGCGCTCTGTAGCGACACGTTCGAAACGGCAAGTGTGCATTCCGCTGCATCGATCACGATCCGCGACGAGCGCGGCAAGCCGCTCTCGATCGCAAGCATTCATTCGACTGTGCGTCGGCTTTGAGCAACGCGCTTCTCGCACTGATGCCCGTCATTTCGCAAAATAGAGATGGTGGGCGCGACAGGGATCGAACCTGTGACCTCTCCCGTGTGAAGGGTCTATCTCCGGGGTTTTCATTGAGTTTTTTCGCCTTTGGGTGTGCTCCTTTCGGCATCTGGCGCGCTTTTCGGCACCGCGCGCTCTTACGTTTGGTTCAATTGACCCAAAGGGCACACTCGGCGATTCAAAGAAAAATAGTCTATTTAAAATCAAAGTGCCTGATGCTCCACGGAGCACACTCTACTGTAAGGGTGTTCTCCGTGGTGCAGTGTCTTCACAAATTCGTAGAATTTTTCACTACGCTGCGAAGCGGTGCATTACGTTTTGAATGATAGTCTCGATATGGTGGGCAACGGCGTTATCGCCGACCTTCAAGCTGTTTGGATGCCCACAGCCATTCCGAAGATCGAGAGCGTGGATAAGCGAATTTTTGACGTTCTGGCCGATCATCGAGATTTCTTGCAGTCGATCCAAAAATCTGCGCTCGGTCATCAGACCGAGGTCGTCTGTCGTGACTGCGGGCTTCCATTTTCCTTCCGACTTCGCAGCCGCATTGTTGAACGCGACTAGATGATGCTCCACGACGTAGAGCTTCAGAACGTGGACAGCCGCCAGCCACGACATAACTACCGCAGCGCGGAGGAGCTTCGATTCGTAACAACGAACCGCTTCTTTGATGAAGCTGTGTGTGTCAGGGTCTAAAACTTTTTCGAGAAGCCTTCTCAGATCGAGAGCAAGGTTCACGGCGTTGGGGCTGTCTATCGGAACTCCCAAAGACCGCAGTCTATCGCGACCTTGATCAGTTAATTCCCAACCGTCCGATGTTCTAATAGCGGCTCCTTGGGATCGATCTAATATCGACGAGACGTTCCATTTAGCCGATTGACGAAGACCTACTTGCGTGGCCCGCTTTCGCAGGTCGGCCACTCCGACACTCGATTGAAACGAGTGAAGCAAAAGGAGGATGGCGTCAGTCCTAGGGAGCTTTTGATGTACGAGCCGCTTAAGCTGTGCGTCATCCACCGATTTTGCTCTGTAACTCCGAGATTGTGTGGTCGGGCAGTGTGTATTGCCCCGAGCTTGTGATCCTCAGCTTATCTTTAGCGACGAGGGCTTTGACGTACGCTTGAAGGTTGCTGCCGTAGGACACCTTGTATCGTCCAACAGCTTTCTTCATCTCGCTGTGTATTTCTTTGTCAGTATAAGTCGCTCGTCCTTGCGAGAATTGCAGGCACGCCGCCGCTGCCAGTATCAGGTCGGGGCCGGTCGCAACGCCCAACTTCGATGCGATGGTGGATGTCGACAAATCTTCCGACAGAGGCTTCATCAAGGGCGTGGGTGCCGCATTGCCTTGCTTAGGCGTCTGCTTAACTTCCAAAGCCGAAAGTGACTGAAGAAGCGACAGAAGGTCGCTTTTCAAAAAATCTCGCGACCCCTCGTATTCGAGTTCCAGATCGCCGATTCGCAACTTTATCCGAGCGGTATCTTCAGGCACGAGACAGTCTCCCGCGCAGAAGCTAATTTACCCGCTTGGCAACTCCAGCCAAATAAAAGGATGTTCACAGAAAACGTGGTGGACGGTGCAAGGATCGAACTTGCGACCTTTCCCGTGTGAAGGGAACGCACTACCGCTGTGCTAACCGTCCTAACCGACGCAACTCCATGTCATCGAACTTGCCCAACAGGCAATTCCAAATCTACCTACCAAGCAAACTTTGGTTCACCTGAACCGTAAAATTTCCGTAAGACCTTGATTTTAAACAACAGTGCAGACCCGTGTGAAGGGAACGCACTACCGCTGTGCTACGCGCCCGCGCCTAACCGCGACTTAGGAGACCGGCGCCTGCGCCGTCAAGCCGAAGCGCGCGTTGCGCTTTCTCGGACCGCCGTGACGGCATCATCCAGCGCATCGAAATGCGAGATAATACGATCCGGGTTAAACTCCGACACAGGCCGATCCGTATAACCGAAATCGACGGCGATCACCGGCACGCCGGCCGCTTTGGCGGCGGCAATATCGGCCAGCGAGTCGCCGATCATCACGCTGTCGGCGACCACGCCGCCCGCTTTTTCGATGGTTAGTGTCAGCATGCGCGGATCAGGCTTCGCAATAGCGAACGTGTCTTGTCCGCAGATCGTGCGGAAGCGATCGGCGACTCCGAGCGCCACGCATAATTTCCGTGCCGCGCTCTCGATCTTGTTAGTGCAGACCGCGAAGGCAAAACCCTGCCGCTCCAGCCGATCGAGTGCATCGACAAAACCCGGAAAGAGATGCGACTCGACCGCAATATTGGCCTCGTATGACGCGAGGAAAGCGTAGAACAAGCGCTCGAGCTGTGCGTCGTCGAGCGGTCGGTCCTGCGCGGCATAGGCACGCCGGATGAGCGCCCGGGCCCCTGCGCCAACCATCGAACGCGCATCCTTCCATGCAATGGCTTGAAGACCTTCGGGCTCGATGACGGCATTGAGAGCGCGAATAAGATCGCCGGCCGTTTCGGCCATCGTGCCATCGAGATCGAAAACGACGAGCGGGGGAACAGGATTCGGCATGGCCGCGCTTGTAGCAGCACCGGCGGCGTCAACCGAACATTAACCATGTTGCGGCTCGACTCTGGGTTATGCGCCCGAAGGGTTTTTCCATGCCGCACCGTTTCCGATTGCTCGCGCTCCTTGCCTTCATGACCGCCGGTGGTGGCGTGCAGGCCGCCTCGAACTTCGACTTCGCCGCCGCGCCGCTGATCGATCTCAACCGCATTTATCGCGTCGACCGCGTAACCGGCGAGATGGGCGCATGCCAGTACGGCGTCGCCAAGGAAGGGTCGGTCGGTGTCACCATCTGCTACCGTGCCGGCGAAGGCGCCACGCCGCAGACGGCCGGCGAATACGCGCTTCTGGCTTCGAACCATAAAGGCGAAAGCGGCATCTTCCGCCTAGAGATGCGCACCGGGGCCGTCTCGGTCTGTTACGTGCTCAACGATACAGTCGTCTGTACCGCTTCGGGGCGCTGAAACCTCGCCTGTTCCGCGTCTTCTCGGGCTGCTAGACCCGAGGGATGACTGACCAAACAGGTGCGCAGACCGTCGCGAGCGATATCGCGGCCCTGCGTGCGAAGCTCGAAGACACCGGCTACGTCTGCAATCGCGCCATCGCGACGGCGCTGTTCCTCGCCGAAAAGCTCGGCAAGCCACTTCTGATCGAAGGCCCGCCGGGCGTCGGCAAGACAGAGCTTGCAAAGGCGACTGCGTCGGTGACAGGCAAGCCGCTCATCCGGCTGCAATGCTACGAGGGCCTCGACGAGTCGAAGGCGCTCTACGAGTGGAAATACGGCAAGCAGCTTCTTTACACGCAGGTGTTGAAAGAGAAGCTCGGCGATCTGCTCGAAGGCGCGCAGGGCCTGAAGGGCGCGCTGGCGCGACTGCACACATTCGACGACACGTTCTTCTCCGAAGAGTTTCTGGAGCCGCGCCCGTTGCTTCGCGCTCTTTGGGAGCCGAACGGCGCGGTGCTGCTGATCGATGAAATCGACAAGGCCGACGACGAGTTCGAGGCGTTTCTGCTCGAACTGCTATCCGACTATCAGATTTCGGTGCCCGAACTCGGGACGATCGTGGCACGCACGATCCCCATCGTGTTTGTGACATCGAACAACCGCCGCGAGATCGGCGATGCGCTGAAACGCCGATGCCTGCATCTGCACATCGATTTTCCGGATGCCGCGCTAGAGCGAAAAATCATCGCGCGCCGTGTTCCGGACGCGGAGCGCCGCCTGAACGAACAGCTTGTCGCGTTCGTGCAGGGGCTGCGCAGTCTCGATCTCAAGAAGGCGCCTGCGATCAGCGAGACAATCGATTGGGCACGCACGCTCGTGCTGCTGCACGCGAAGGAGCTCGACGCCGATCTCGTGCGCGATACGCTGAACGTGCTGCTGAAATTCCAGGACGATATCGAGCTTGTCGCGCCGCAGGCGGCCCGGCTTGTCGTGCAGGCGAAAAACGAGAGTGAGAAGCCGCTCTTGCGGACGGTGACTTGAGGCCGTGAGCGAAGTCGTCGCCGATTTCGTCCGCGCCTTGCGTGAGGCTGATGTGCGCGTGTCGCCCTCCGAGGCCATCGACGCCGGCGCGGCGGTGGAAATGCTGGGATATGGCGACCGCGCGTTGCTGCGCGAAGGATTGACCCTCGCACTCGCGAAATCGGTGCCGGAGAAATCGCTGTTCGACGAGACGTTCGATCGCTTCTTCCGCTTCGACCTTTTCACGCAATCGACCGACGCCAGCGACAATCGTGCGAGCGAAGGCGCCGTCTCGGAGCCTAAGTCTGACGGCTCGGGTGACGAAGACCTTCAAGCCATTCTCGAACGCGGCGACCGCGCCGAACTGCAAGCACGGCTCGCGGTGGCGGCGCGAAATGTCGGAGTCGACGACATCCGTTATTTCACGCAACGCGGTCAGTATGCGCTGCGCATCATGGCCGAGATGGGCGTCGGCACCCTCGACGACGCGATTGCCGAAGCGAGGGGTGGCGGCTCTGGTGAAGGAGGTCCCGGCGGCACGTCGCGTGCGGCACAGCTCGAAGCCCTGCGCGAATCGCTGCGGCTCGAAGTGCGCGACTATGTCGAGCGGCGTCTCGCGCTTTTCGCGGGTAATGCCGGCCGGCGGCTGCGTGAGGACGTGCTTTCCACTGTGCGGCTCGGCAACGTCGATCGCCGCGATCTCCCATTGATGAAGGCGCTTGTTGCCAAAATGGCAAAGCGGCTCGTGTCGCTGCACTCGCGACGACGGAAGATTGCGCGGCGCGGTCAACTCGACGTCCGACGCACGATTCGCGCCAATGTCGCAACGGACGGCGTGCTCTTCCACACGATATGGAAACGCCGCCGCATCGATCGTCCGAAGGTGATGGCGCTTTGCGATGTCTCCGGTTCGGTCGCGACCTTCTCGACCTTCCTGCTGATGTTCCTGCACGCCCTGCACGACGTGCTGCCGGACGTACGGTCCTTCGTTTTTTCCGGCGCGCTTGGAGAAGTTACCGATCTTTTTGAAGAGAAGAGCTTCGAAGATGCGATGGCGCAGACGCTCGCAAAGTGGGGCGGCTCAAGCGATTATGGCGAGGCGCTGACCGATTTCGCCGATCTCGCGCTCGAAGATATCGATCATCGCACGACGGTGCTTGTGCTCGGTGACGCGCGCAACAATGGCCGCGACTCGCGCCTTGATATCCTCCGCAAGGTGCAGGACCGGGCGCGCCGGGTCATCTTCCTCAATCCTGAACCGCGCTCGCGCTGGGACACCGGCGACAGCGTTATGCGCGCCTATAGTTCAGCGTGTGAGCGAACGCTTGTCTGCGCCTCGCTGCGCGACCTCGAGACGGTCGTGACCGATCTCGTGCGGACAGCGGTGTAGCCGCTAGCGCGGCTGCCGTCTCTGACGGAATGCTGCGATCGCTGGGTTCGTCGTCGGCGCGTTCTCTTCGATCTGCTTCCAGATAGCTTCCGCCGACGGGATCGAGCCATGCCGCTCGGCCAGCGCAAGAAACGCCCGCGTTGTAAGCACATCGATATCCGCATCGAGATTTCGGTTGCTGACCCACGACGGAACTTTGCCGTTCTCGTAGATCACGATCGTCTTGAGGTCGGTCGCATCGACGGTTTCCACAAGCCATTGCACGATCGCCGTCTCGCCACCGTCCTTCATCCGGAACGCCGGTTCGGTCCGGATCGCAAGATCATAGGCGCGCCCGGTTTCGGTGGCTTCCAGACGCACGGGTCGGTTCGTGCCCGGTCGCATTCCCTCGGCGATCCACGCCTCCAGAGCCTCGGCCTGCGGCTTTCCCAAGTCACGCGTCGCTCCGAATCGCACCATGTCGACGACGACCACGCTGCCGCCGATCTCGTGCAGGAGCGGCAACGCATCCGCCTGCGCAAGATGGATCAGCGGCCCGGTGTCGGCGATGACGATATCGGGCTTGGCGATGCCAGGAATTGAGGTCATGCCGCCCGGGTTCGCGGAGGGTCACGCCGAGAGTGGCACGACCCACTATAACATGGTCGCAATAACCCCCGGCTTAGTGGACAACCGCCCCCCTGTCCGCTATTCGCCTCTCGCATTCATATGTCTCGGCGGCGGAGGCGCTTGTGGGCGACGACGTTGCGAACGACAAGGATTTGCAGGAACGCCTGCAGAAACTGTCGCGGGACCTTGGAAAGGCGGAGGGTCGCGACCCTGCGTCCGGCGCCGCCAGCGGCCCATCCGAGGAGATGCTGCGGGCACGCGCCAAGGGGTTTCGTATCCTCGGCGAGTTCGTCGCGGCGATCATCGCCGCCTGCGTGATCGGTTATGCGATCGATCGCGTGGCGGGGACGACGCCCGCGTTCCTCATCGTCTTCCTCGTGTTGGGGACGGCGGCGGGGTTCTACAATATCTACCGCGTCGCGGCTCCGCCCGGCGCGCGTCCGCGCGGTTGAAGCGCGAAGGGAGACAGTAACGTGGCGGCTTCCGGTGCGGCGATCGATCCGATCCACCAATTCAATGTCGGACGCCTGTTCGAGGCACGCCCGGCTGGCGTCGATCTCTCTTTCACCAATGCCTCGCTGTTCATGCTCATCACGATCGCGCTCGTGACGCTGTTCATGATCGCGGGAACCAACGGCCGCCATCTCGTGCCGACGCGGCTGCAGGCCGCCGCCGAGATGACTTACGAGTTCATCGCCTCGACCGTGCGCAATACCGCCGGCCATGAGGGCATGAAGTTTTTCCCCTTCGTGTTCTCGCTCTTCATCTTCGTTCTGTTCTCGAACCTGATCGGGCTCATTCCCTACACATTCTCGGTGGCGTCGCAGATTGTCGTGACCTTTGCGCTGGCAGCCGCGGTCATCACCCTCGTCATCGTCTACGGCTTCATCAAGAACGGCACGCATTTCCTCGGGCTATTCGCGCCGTCCGGCGTGCCAAAGCCGCTGCTCGTGCTGCTGATCCCGATCGAGGTGATCTCGTTCCTGTCGCGTCCGATTTCGCTCTCGGTGCGACTGTTCGCGAACATACTCGCCGGCCACATCACGCTTCAGGTGTTCGGCGGCTTCGTGCTGCTGCTCATCGGCGGCGGGGCTTTCGCCGCATTTGCGGTCATTCCGCTTCTCGCGACAGTACTGATGTACTGCCTCGAACTGCTCGTGGCCTGCCTGCAGGCCTATGTCTTTGCCATTCTCACCTGCGTCTACCTCAACGACGCAATTCACCCGGGCCACTGATAAATACCCAACAACAAATGGTCGCCCTTCTAAGCCTGTAAGGACTGAATACGCATGGATCTCGCTGCAGCTACACAACTCGCGATTGCCGCCAAGTACATCGGCGCCGGCCTCGCGGCCATTGGCATGGGTGCCGCCGCCGTCGGCGTCGGCATCATCTTCGGTAATTTCGTCTCCGGCGCGCTGCGCAATCCGTCGGCAGCTGCCGGCCAGTTCACCAACGCGCTGCTCGGCGCGGCGCTCGCGGAAGGTCTTGGCATTTTCGCGTTCCTCGTCGCGATCATCCTGCTCTTCGTGAAGTAACGTTTCCGCGCCCTGCGGCTCGTCCGCGGGGCGCGTTCGATTCCGGACACACAACGATGTTCATCACGCAAGCCCTTGCCGCGACCGATCCGCATGGCGCGCCAGGCGAGACCGTTTTCCCGCCGTTCGACGCGACGCACTGGCCCTCGCAGCTCTTTTGGCTCGTCGTCCTGTTCGGGCTGCTCTACGTCCTGATGTCGCGCATCGCTCTGCCGCGTGTCGCCGCAATTCTCGACGACCGTTCGCAGCGCATCGCCGCTGACCTCAATGCCGCGCGCGCTGCGCAGGCTCATGCTGCAGAAGCCGAGCGCGCGCATGAGAAGACCGTGGGCGAGGCCCGCGCCGCTGCGCAGGCGACTGCGCAGGAAGCGCGCAGCGCCGTCGCAGTGCAGGCCGAGAGCGAGCGCAAGACGCTCGAAGTCGCGCTCGCTGCGAAGCTTGCGGCGGCCGAGGCGCAGATCGTCGCCGGCAAAACCGCCGCGATGGCCAATGTGAAAACCATCGCTGCCGACGCCGCCAGCGCCATCGTCCAGCAATTGACCGGCCGAGCGCCGGACCGCGCCGCGATCGACGGCGCGCTCGCTTCGCAGAAGGTCTGACCATGCATTTCGAGTTCGACGCCGAATTCTTCGTCGCCTGCGCCTTCGTTCTCTTCCTCGCCCTGCTCGGCTACGTCGGCGTTCACAAGATGATCGCGGCCGGTCTCGATGGGCGCATCAATCGCGTGAAGGCCGAACTCGCTGAGGCTGAGCGGCTTCGCGCGGAGGCCGCTGCGCTCATGGCGTCTTTCGAGGCAAAACGAAAACAGGCTGAGGCCGACGCTGCGGGCATCGTCGCGCAAGCGCGCACCGAGGCCGACATGCTCGCCCGCGATGCGAAGGTACGCATGGAGGAGTTCGTTACGCGCCGCACGAAGCAGGCGAACGACAAGATCGCGCAGGCCGAGGCGCAGGCGACCGCCGACGTGCGTGCCGCCGCTGCCGAAGCCGCCGTGCAGGCCGCCACCGTCGTGCTCGCGCAGGATGTAAAGAGCGGCAATGGCGCTTCTCTCGTCGATCGCGGCATCGCCGACGTCGGTCGCCTCGCGCACTGACGCCCACGAACATCGATTGCATAAAACTTTCAGAAAAGTCGCTGAATTAAAGACTTTTGCGCAATCGGTTTAGTCAAATCCCAACTGACGCATGGGCATAATTGTCTCCAATTGAGGGGATTTTTATGCGCTCCTACGTCATCGACAAGCTGGCCAACCTCGCCACCCGGTTGATCCACTGCCGCAAGGGCAGCGTCGCAACGGTCTTCGGTCTGTCGATCCTGCCCATGAGCATTCTGGTCGGCGCCTCGGTCGACTACGCACGGCTGACAACGGGACAGGCGAACCTACAGGCCGCGCTCGACTCCGCAGTGCTTGCCGGCGTAACGGCGGCGGCGGGATCGCAGACGACGGTGTCGACCAAGACGCTGACCGGCGCACTCGGCGACGACGCGCCCACGCTGACGTCATCGGCCTTCACACCGAACGCGGACGGCACGCTGACCGGCACCGCGACGCTGACGATCCCGCTGACGTTCATGAAGCTCGCGCAGATGCCGTCGAAGACCGTAACCGCGCGCGCGAAGGCGGCCCCTTCGACCAGCACGTCCGCGACGACAGGCAACAACGTCTGCATCCTCCTGAAAGACCCGACAGCGAACCAGTCACTTCTGGTTAACTCAGGCGTGACGATCAACGCGCCAAACTGCGAGATCGACGTCGCCTCCACCGGTAGTCCCGCTGCGATGATTAACAACGGCTCCGGGATCGGCGTCGCCAAACTGTGTGTGGCGGGTTCGAACGTCACCACGAACGGCACTGCGCCGGCGAACCTGTCGAAGTCCTGCAAGACGGCGACCGATCCCTTCGCGAGTTCGCTCCCCATCGTCACCGCATCGACCTGCACTGTCTCGAACCAGAATTATTCCGGCACGGTGTCGCTGTCGCCCGGCGTCTATTGCGGCAACTTCAACTTCAACGGTTCGGGAACGCTCAATCTTTCGGCGGGCCTCTACGTGCTGAAAGGCACGCGCTGGAATCTCAACAGCGGATGGACTGTCAACGGCACCGGCGTGACGCTCTACTACGCCGACGCCAATTCCTACATTCAAATCAACAGCGGCGTCGCGATCAACATTTCCGCGCCGACGAGCGGCACCTATGCCAACATCCTGCTCTACGAGCCGACTGGCCTCTCGACGTCATCCTTCTCGATCAACGGATCGGCAGGGCATGTCTTCACAGGCCTGATCTATCTGCCGAGCCGCAACGTGACTTTCAACTCGGTCTCGAGCGTCTCGTCGGAATCGATCACAATGGTCTTCAACCAGATGATCCTCGACACGATCAACTGGAAGTTTTCGAGCAGCGCGAAGGTCATTCCCGCCGCCAATTCGACGACAACAACGACAGCATCGTCGAGCGTAAGGCTGGTGAACTAACCCGCCTGCGTCGCCGCTTCGCGGCCTGCCGACGGTAGATGCGTCAGCGCCGCCGTCGACGATGCGCGCGCGATAACGACGCCTCCTTCATCCAGCAATTCCGCTTCCATAAACGAGATGCGCCGCGCCCACCGCGTGATCCAGCCGTGCGAACGGTAGGTGATGCCGGGATGCGCCGGCCGTAAGAAGCTCACCTTGATTTCGAGACTCGGCACGCCGACGGTGAAGCCCGACTTCGCGACGCAGGCATGCGCCATCGCCGCGTCGAGCCAGCCCGTGATGAACCCACCCTGCACGATGCCGCCGCGGGGATGCCCTTCGACCGAGTGGCAGAACGCCGTCTCGGCGCGAAATTCCATCGTTACGCGTTCGCGCGTCGCGTCCCATGCCGTCACGCCGCCGCCGAGCGTCTTCAGTGCCGGCGGCCGCGTCTTCGTAAATTTTGCGATGACTTCGTCTTCCGTCATCGCTCAGACAGCCTTTGCCGCGTGCCGGCCGGCGTTGCGGCCCGAGAAGATGCAACCACCGAGAAACGTTCCTTCCAGTGCGTTGTAGCCGTGATAGCCGCCACCGCCGAAGCCTGCGACTTCGCCCGCGGCGTAAAGGCCTGATATCGGCATGCCGGCATTGTCGAGCACCTGACTGTCGAGATTGGTGTGGATGCCGCCGAGCGTCTTGCGGGTAAGGATGTTGAGACGCACGGCGATGAGCGGCCCATGCGCAGGATCCAGAATCCGATGCGGCTTCGCCGTGCGAACAAGCTTGTCGCCGATATATTTTCGCGCGCCATGAATGGCGGTCATCTGCGCATCCTTCGAGAATTTGTTCGCAATCTCGTTGTCGCGCGCGCGAACCTGCGCGAGCAGGCGGTCGTGATCGAGGAGATCGTTGCCCGCGAGCGCATTCATGCCCTGAACAAGATCGCGAAAATTGTCGCGAACAATGAAATCGGCACCCTTCTCCTTGAAGGCCTCAACGGGCGGCGGTGCGCTGGCACCACGACGGCTCTTCAACACGCCGCGCCAGTCCTTGCTCGTCATGTCCGGGTTCTGTTCAGAACCGGAAAGCGCAAATTCTTTCTTGATGATCGACTGCGTCAGCACGAACCACGAATATTCGTAGCCGGTCGAGAGAATGCGCTTCAGCGTCCCGAGCGTGTCGAAGCCCGGCAGGAACGGCGCCTCGAGCCGTTGTCCAAGCGCATCGAACCAAAGCGACGACGGGCCGGGCAGAATACGGATGCCGTGCATCGGCCAGATCGGCGCCCAGTTCTGCAGGCCTTCGGTGTAGTGCCACATGCGGTCTTCATTGATGACCGCACCGCCGGCGTCCTGCGTGATGGCGATCATGCGGCCATCGACGTGATGCGGCACGCCGGCGACCATCGTCTTCGGCGCAGGCCCCAGCCGATGCGACGGCCAGTTCTTGCGCACGAGATCGTGGTTGCCGCCGATGCCGCCGGACATCACGAGCACCGCACCGGCGTCCATCGCGAAGTCACCGACGACATCGCGCGAAGATTGCTGGCCGCGTTCGACGTTCGAGGGCGCGACAACATCGCCCGACACGCCAGTGACGCGGCTGTTGGTCACATCGATTCGGCCGACACGATGCCGGCATTTCAGCGCGATGCGGCCCGACGCGATATGCGCTCGGACGCGGCGCTCGAAAGGTTCAACTGTGCCCGGCCCCGTGCCCCACGTCAGATGAAAGCGCGGAACAGAATTGCCGTGGCCATCCGCTCGTCCGCCGCCACGCTCGGCCCAGCCAACAACCGGAAACCAGCGCATGCCCTGCGCGTGCAGCCACGGCCGCATCTCGCCTGCGGCAAAGTCGAGATAGGCCTCGGCACAACGCCGCGGCCATTCATCTTCGGGCCGGTCGAATTGTGCCGAGCCCATCCAGTCCTGATGCGCGAGGTCGCGGCTGTCGCGGATGCCGAGCCGCCGCTGCTCTGGCGAATCGATCATGAAAAGACCGCCGAGCGACCAGAAGGCCTGTCCGCCAACGGAATTCTCGCCTTCCTGCTCGAGGATCGTGACGCGCCGGCCCGCGTCCGCCAGTTCCGCCGCCGCGACTAGGCCGGAGAGACCGGCCCCGACTACGATAACGTCCGTCCGGTCCGCCATTCCCGCCCCTTTCATGCGTATTGTTGCCGCCTGTCTAGCGCAGCGCGCGGCAACACACGACCTCGTGTCTTGCGGAGGCCGCAATGGCGCGAAACTTAGAGGCTGCGCATGCCGTAAGCCGCGCAGCAGCCCACAGGACCGAGCCCAGGACATGCCTATGCTGATCCGTAACAAGCGCCGTTGGGAAATGCCCGAAAGCGCCGCGACACCCGAACGTCTTTTCTTCGATCGCCGAACGCTGCTTGCAGCTGGTGGCGCGATTGCCGGCGCAAGCCTCCTGCCCCATGCGGCTTTCGCACAAGCGGACCCGTCGGAATCGCTCTATCCCGCGAAGCGTAACGAGGCGTTCAAGCTCGATCGCGATCTGACACCGGAAAAGGTCTCGGGCAGCTACAACAATTTCTACGAATACGGCACGTCGAAAGACATCGCGAGCGCCGCGCAGCAGCTGAAGACGCGGCCGTGGACGGTGAAAGTCGACGGTCTCGTCGGCAAGCCGAAGGAATGGGCGATCGACGATATCATCAAGGCCGTTTCGCTCGAGGAGCGGCTCTATCGCCACCGCTGCGTTGAGGCGTGGTCGATGTCCGTGCCGTGGACGGGCTTCCCGCTGAAATCGCTGCTT
>CBDFFN010000018.1:0-13450 GCA_965246795.1 Beijerinckiaceae bacterium
GGCGGGTCGCAAGAAAATCGCTGGAATCGTTCATGAACGCGCTCCCGATGGCCTCCCGGTGCGTCGGCCGATCGAAATGACGTCCCCAACTCGCTACGGGACGCCCCATGTCCTTTACGGTCTCGCTTAAGCCAAGCTTATGCTCACAAAGCGCTCGGCCGCTGCTCAAGTCAAGCACTGCAACCGCTCACCAGCGGATCAGCGCGGAACCCCAGGTGAAGCCGCCGCCCATCGCCTCGATCATCACGAGATCGCCGCGCTTGATGCGTCCGTCCGCGACAGCGACCGAGAGTGCCAGCGGGATCGAAGCCGCCGATGTATTGCCGTGAAGGTCGACCGTCGTCACGACCTTTTCGGCTGCAATTCCAAGCTTCTGCGCAGAGGCGTCGATGATGCGCCGGTTCGCCTGGTGCGGAACGAACCAATCGAGCGTTTCCGCAGAAGTCCCGGTCGCTGCGAAGGCGTCGGTCATCACATCCGTGACCATGCCGACGGCGTGCCGGAACACTTCCTTGCCCTGCATGCGCAGATGGCCGACGCTCTTCGTGGTCGAGGGACCACCGTCGACATAGAGCTTTTCCCGATGGCGACCGTCAGACCGCAGGTGGCTCGTCAGCACGCCGCGCGTGCCTCCGCCTTGCTCCGCTCCGAGCACAATTGCCCCCGCCCCATCGCCGAACAGCACGCAGGTCGTGCGGTCGTTCCAGTCGAGCAGCCGCGAGAAGGTTTCGGCGCCGATGACGAGCGCGCATTTGTGCGAGCCGGAACGGATAAACTTGTCGGCCGTCGCGACAGCGAACACGAAACCCGAGCATACCGCCTGAAGATCGAACGCCACGCCGCGCGTAATGCCGAGCGCGGTTTGAATCTGCGTCGCTGTGGCCGGAAACGTGTAGTCGGGCGTCGAAGTCGCGACGATCACCAGATCGATGTCGGCAGTCGTCAGGCCCGCATTGGCGATCGCCGCCGTCGCTGCTGCGGTCCCGAGCGTCGAGGTGGTCTCGCTATCGTCCGCAATGTAGCGCTGGCGGATACCAGTGCGCTGAACGATCCATTCGTCGGTCGTCTCGACCTGCGCCTCGAGGTCTTTGTTGGTGACGACCCGCTTCGGCAGGCTTGCGCCGATACCGAGGACGACGGAGCGCAGCGCCACCGACGCCTCTCCTCTAGCTGACATCGACTGGCGGCCCTTTCAGGTCTTCTGCGTGGCGCCGCGCGCTTCGCCGCCGGTGGCGTCGTCACGCTCCTCCTGGGAGAGCATGAGCGTCTCCCTTATGCGGTCGAGCAGGCGGTGTCGCACCATATCGTGGCCGATGTCCACCGCGCCGGCAAAGCCCTCGGCATCCGTGCCACCGTGGCTCTTGATGACGATGCCGTCGAGGCCGAGGAAGACACCACCGTTGACGCGCCGCGGATCGATCTTGCGACGCAGCGTTTCGAAGGCTGGTCGCGCGAAAAGGAAGCCGAGTTTCGAACGCCAAGACTGGTTCATCACCTGTCGCAGATAATGGCCGATCTGGCGCGCCGTGCCCTCCGCCGTCTTGAGCGCGATATTGCCGGTGAAGCCTTCCGTCACGACGACGTCGACAGTACCTTTGCCGAGATCGTCGCCTTCGACGAAACCGCGATAGTCTAATTGCGGCAGATCGAGTTCGCGCAGGCGGCGCGACGCGGCCTTCACTTCCTCGATGCCCTTGATCTCTTCCGATCCGACGTTGAGCAGACCCACCGACGGCCGGTCGAGATCGAAGAGAATATGCGCCATCGCCGCGCCCATGATCGCGAGATCGACGAGCGTCTGCGCATCGGCGCCGATGGTCGCGCCGACATCGAGCACGATCGACTCGCCGCGCAGGGTCGGCCAAAGAGCCGCAAGACCGGGACGATCGATACCCGACAACGTGTTGAGGCAGATTTTCGACATCGCCATCAGCGCGCCGGTGTTGCCGGCGGAGATCGCTGCATCGGCCTCACCACGCTTCACGGCTTCGATGGTCTGCCACATCGACGACACGCGGCGCCCGGCGCGCAACGCGACGCTCGGCTTGTCGTCCATGCTGACAACAACGTCGGAGTGCCGAACCTCCGAAACTTCGGCGAGTTTTGGATGACGCGAAAGCAGCGGGCCGATTTGCGCGCTATCACCGAAAAAAATGAATCGCGTCTGCGGGCGGCGCTCCCGCGCGATCGCCGCACCGTCGATCACCACGGAAGGCCCGTTGTCGCCTCCCATCGCGTCCAGCGCGATCCGCACGATTTCCGGCATTCCCCAAAGCGCTCCGCTGATCTTGAGCGGCGGACCTATACCGCATGTCCTGCAAAAGTCGTCAGGGTTTTGCGATCAAAGACGCGCGAAGGGTTCGACGCAGCGCGATCAATTATTCGCGTCGTCGCCTCCACGCAATTTCGCGAGCGCCGCGAATGGCGAGGGCGTCGCCTCTTCGACCACAGGCTCGAAGCTCACGCCAGGCTTTCGCGGATAAGGATCGACGCCGAGCGCAAGGAATTCTTGCACGACCGTACCGAGATCAAGACGACCGTCCACGATCGATTCAGGCGTATCCGCCATGCCGGGCGAGCTTTCATCGCCGGAATTGGCATCCGGCGCTGAAGAAGGTTCCGGCTCGACGCGGCCCTTACCCGGCCGAACAGGCACTGGCCGGTTTGTGTCGTGCAACATCGTCAGCGAAGTGGACCCGGTTCGACGATCGCGGACGTGCGCCGGCATCTTGAGCGGGCGAAAATCTTTTTCGACCGCGCGATTTCGCGCCGGCGACTGCGCGGTCGCTTCGCCGGCCGCAAAATGCACAGACAGCGGCTCCGAAATATTGGCCTCGAACGGTTCGAGATCGACGACGCAGCTCTGCACGATCCGCGCGCCGACGGTCCCCTCGACGTCGAACGCCTCGCCGACAGGCGTCACGCGCAACTTCGCCTCGCAGGAAATGACGCGCTCGACGCCGATCGCCTCGGCCAGCGCTGCAAGCGCATCTTCGGGCGCACGAAATGTCACGGTCTTGGCCGAACCGATCTCGTCGGCACGTATATGCCACTGCAAAAGGCTCATGCCCGCATCTCCGCGTCGGGTAACGGTAGGGCGGGCAATCCGCGTTCGAAGTCAGCGAGGTCGGCGCTTTCGAGCGCAGCACGAGCGCTAAGCAACCACTGCGCGAGCACGACCCCGCGCGAATAATCATCAGCGCCGTAAACGTTGCGAGCAATCGCCGCTTCGAGCGAGCCGTCGCCGTCAAGGGCACGTGCATAAACGGCGCTGCGGCCGCCGAAATCACCGGCGAGCTTCTTCATCCGCTTTGGGACAGTGAGATCGCCGACGCCCATCTCGCGCAAGGCGGCATCGAAGCCGATGAAAATCCGGTCTGCCAACTCCTGGGCCATCGCGGGTGCGGGCGCCGGGAGCGCCGAAAGACGACGCAGCACGACGAAGGCATGCAGCGCCAGTACTTCGAACCGGCCTTCGACTGTGTCGGAAACGCCCACAGGCTCGACGAAAAACGCCGGCCGCCGCGCCGCTGCCACGATCTCCGTATACAGGCGCTCTACGATGTCGTGCGAGGACGCGCGACGGAACAGATTGAGGATCATCGGTTATCGCTCACGGGCCGCGATGTTGCCATCGCGCATGCTCAAGGGTACGCATCATCGATGTTTCGGGCGCATGATAGCGCCTTGCGTGAGGGCGGAAGCGGTATGAAGCACGATCGGCTTGGGGCGGCAAACACGCGCGTGGGCATTGCTCTGCGCTGCTTCGCAATTGCCGGTGTCGCCGCGCTTCTCGCGGGATGTTCGGGCGCCGGTCTCGGCGGTGCGAATTTCGGCAGCTTCTACGACGGCACAATCCAGCGCGGTTATGTGCAGGACGCCCGCCAGATCGATTCGCTTAAGACCGGTCAGTCGAAAGAGGCGGTGCTTGCGTCGCTCGGCACGCCGTCGACGACGTCGACGGTCGGCGGCGACGCCTGGTACTACATCAGCCAGACGGTGACACGCCCTGTCGCTTTCATGCCCGATAACATTACCGAGCAACGCGTGATGGCGGTCTATTTCGGCGGCGGCAAGATGCAGCGCGTCGCGAATTACGGCATCCAGGACGGTCGGCTCTTCGATTACATTTCGCGCACGACGCCCGTGGCTGGCGGCGACTCGACGTTCGTCCAGAACATGGTCCGTGGCCTGCTGAAGTGGAACTGAGCCGCGGCGCGTAATTGCCAAGCGGACGGCTTTTCGGCATCGTCCGCGGCGCGCGGGTGTAGCTCAATGGTAGAGCAGCAGCCTTCCAAGCTGAATACGAGGGTTCGATTCCCTTCACCCGCTCCAACGCGCTGACGGCATCCCTCACGCAACTCATGACTGCGACATCGCCATGAACCGCGAGTTGCGTCTTCTCGCGCTTGCCGTAGCTGCCGCTGGCACTCTGGCCTCGGTCTTTTTTCTTCTGTCGATCGTTTTTGGCGGCGGTGGTGGTTCACCGCCAATTACGGCGGAGACCGGCGACCCGGCCACCCGCCGCGCCGCGGTCGAGACAATCATCGCGGCGACACCGGAAATCGCGCCTTTCTTTACCCGCATGAAGGCGCTGCTGCCGGCGCGCTATGATGCTGCCATCGCCAAGGCTGCTGCCGCCACGCCCGGCAGCGCCGCCGACTCGCCGGACATCTGGCTTTCGGACGCCGTGAAGCTGCTGCGGCAATCGCACGGGGCGCTTGCTGCCAAGGCGGATGCCGGTCCATTGCAGCAAATCTTCGTTCGACAAGAAGCTGTGCTTGCGGCGCTTTCCGCAGGAGACGCAAGGCTTTGCGTCGATTTCCTCTACGGTGGCGCGAGCGAGGACTTCTTTCGTTTCGCTGCAGCAAACCGTGCGTTGGTCGGACGTCTGGCCCTCGCCAACCTCGATGCCATCGCCGACGGCCAGCAGAAGAAGGTGGCGCGCGACACGCCAACCGATGCCGACTTTACGGCATTGGAGATGGCGCTTCGCGACCGCGGCCTGTCGTCGGCCGAGATCGCCACGTTGCTCGACGGCAAGGCGCCCGATCCGCCCCCCGCCGACGCGCGGCTTTGCGAGATGGGTCGGCTCTATCTCGAAGCCATCGCCAGCCTGCCCGAGGATGTCCGCGTTCGGCTTTACGCGCTGGCCGCGGATCTTATGGCGCGGTCTTAGTCGAGCGGTGCGCGCCAGCGCGCGTAGCGCCAAGGTGTCGCCGCCGTCGCGTTGACCGGAACGTCTTGCGGCACCGGGTCGAACCCGTCCGTGCCGCCCGGTCGGCAACGACAGAGCCTTCCTGCCGCCATCCACCCCCCTGCCCAAAGCCCGTGTCGGCCGATCGCCTCGCTCGCGAAGGACGAGCACGTTGGCAGGTGTCGGCACTGCCGCCCGACCAAGGCCGACAGGCTGAGTTGATAGACTCGGATCGCGCCCTGAGCGGCGCGCGCCAGCAATCTTGCGGGATCGAAGGGCGGCATGGCGACCATGCCGCCAAGATGGTGGTGCGCACCCGTGCCGTCAAAACCACGTTGACAGGTTTGGCTCCGGCGGCGCAAGGCCCGCCTATGCAAGACAGAGCCATCGAGGAAGGCAAAACCTTCACCCCAACATTTGACCGCGACGGACTGATTCCTGCCGTGACGGTCGACGATGACACCGGCGACGTTCTGATGGTCGCCTGGATGAATCGCGCTGCGCTCGACGCGACGCTCGACACACGAATCGTCCATTACTGGTCGCGTTCGCGGAAGGAACTCTGGCGCAAAGGCGACACGTCGGGTCAGGTACAATCTCTTGTCGAGATGCGCGTCGATTGCGACCAGGACACGCTGCTTTTGCGCGTGAACGTCGGCGGCGATGGTGGTTGCTGCCACACTGGACGGCGTGCCTGCTTCTACCGGCGCGTCGAAACCGACGGGACGCTCGCCTTCATCAAGAGTTAACGCCACTTCGCAAATTCTTCGCACCGACCCGAGACTTGCAGGCTGACGGTGATGAACGCGGACGCACGATCTTCAAGGACAAGAATGTTCGGCTTCGCCCCGATTGGGGCGACGCACAAGACGTTGCATGTGCCAGACCGGAACAATCGTTTGCGCGAAGGGGTTTCGGACGGGAGGATCACGCCGTGTTGTCGATCATCCGAAAAGCCTATGAGAAGCCCGATGGCGGCGGTGGCGCGTCCATGAGCGATGCGAGTCCTGCAGTGCGTACGCGGCCGAAGATTGGATTGGCGCTTGGTGCCGGCGCAGCGCGCGGCTGGAGCCATATCGGCATCCTGCGCGAACTCGAAGCGCAAGGCGTAAAGCCGGACATCATCGTCGGCACATCGATCGGTGCGGTCGTCGGCGGCTGCTACGCGGCGGGCAAGCTCGATGGCGTCGAAGAATTCGCGCTCAGCTTGACGAAGCGCCGCATCGCGGGCCTGCTCGACCTGTCGTTCAGCGGCGCGGGCATCTTCAGCGGTACGCGATTGCGTCAGCGACTCGAAACCGATCTCGCAGGCATCGAAATCACAGACTTATCGATGCCCTTCGCAGCTGTCGCGACAGAGATCGGCTCGGGCCACGAGGTCTGGTTACGCAAAGGCTCGCTCTCGACCGCCATCAGCGCCTCCTACGCCCTGCCCGGCATTTTCGATCCCGTGAAGGTCGAGGGGCGCTGGCTGTTCGACGGTGCGCTCGTCAATCCGGTGCCCGTTTCGGCCTGCCGCGCGCTCGGCGCCGACATCGTTATCGCCGTAAGTCTCGTATCCGACGTGATGTTCCGCGGCACGGTACTCGGCGACCGTCATGCCGGCGACGGCGCGGTCGATGTGCTAGCGACGAAAATTGAAGAAGAACCGACCGGCTCGTGGTGGCTCGGTGGCGCACCGACGCCAGGGTTTCTGAAACGACGCTTCGGTCGCGCAGCGAATGGCGCACCGGGCCTCGCCACCGTGATGCTCGATGCGTTCACGATCACGCAAGATCGCATAGCGCGGTCGCGTCTCGCGGGTGATCCGCCGGACGTGATGTTGAACACGCGGCTCGATTCGATCGGGCTGTTCGACTTCCATCGCGCGAAAGAGCTGATCGAGCTCGGCCGCGAAGCAGCACGCCGCCGCCTGCCCGATATCGCAGACTACGCCTGGGGCATGCGCGAGAAAGTTCTCGCGCGCTCCTGAAAAGCGTCGGTAAAAAGCATGTCCTCTTCGCCGAACCGGTATTCACATCGCTGGCGATATATCGCAACAGCGACATCGCTGCGGGACATGCTCTAGGCGCTCGCGATATAATCCTTCAGCGCCCGGCTCTCGTGCTCCATCGCCTCGAGGCGATGTTTGACCATGTCGCCGATGGACACGATGCCGATGACGCGCTCGTCGCGCACGATCGGCACGTGGCGAAAACGGCCTTGCGTCATCCGCTCCATGATTTGATCGATCGAATCGCTTTCGCGTGCCGTGACGACCGCATGCGTCATGTGCCGCGACACGGGATTGTCGAGCGAGTTGCCGCCTTCGCGCGCGAGCGCCGAAACGATGTCGCGTTCCGACAGAATGCCTATGAGCACGCCATCCGTGCCGGTGACGACGACGGCGCCGATGCGATGTCGATGCAGCGTGTCGGCGGCCTCGCGCATCGTGCTGGCCGGCGCAATCTTGACGACGTCGTGACCTTTGCCCGCGAGAATGACTTCGATGCTCATGGAGCCTCCTGCCCTGATCGTTGCACCGATTATCGGCGTCCTTGATGACAGGATGGGGCTCGCACGCGTGGCTGGCAAGCGGCTGGTGCGGACGGCGGGGATCGAACCCGCACAGGACATGTCCCGAGAGATTTTAAGTCTCTTGCGTCTACCAGTTTCGCCACGTCCGCTTAGGCGACAGCCATAGCGCATGTGCCACAAAGATTGGCAGACTTTTGCGATCGCGCAGGCCGGCTTGGATTTACGCGCGATAAATCCAGTCTGTCGCGAGGCGCAGGCCTGTCTCGCCGGCGAGGCGCATGGCGGCATTACGCACCGCAGCCGCCACGCCGCCAAGATGATAGATTTTCGCCTGCCGCTCGGAGGCGGCGACAACCGCCGCGACGCGTGATTTCCGGGCGCGAGCGTAGCGCGCCAACGCGTTGGCTGCGTCCGCTTCTCGCGTAAAGGCGTCGCCAAGCGCGGCCGCATCCTCGATCGCTTGCGCCCCGCCCTGCGCGAGAAACGGCATCATGGGATGCGCGGCATCGCCGGCGAGTGCAACGCGGCCGCGCGCGAGGGTCGACGGCAAAGCGCGCGAGAAAAGCGGCCAGGCACGCCAGGTGTCGGCGCGCGCCAGAAAATCGCTGGCGTCGCGGCTCCAGTCGGCGAAGGCGCTTTCGACCGAATGCTCGTCGTCGCCCGTGCCGGCCATCACGGCGACGAGATTAACGACGCTACCGCCGCGCAAGGGATAGTGCACGAGATGCGCGCTTGGCCCGAGCCAAAGATTCGTGACAGGCGCACGCGCAAAGGCGGGACAGGCTTCAGCCGGCAAAAGAGTGCGCCACGCAGTGCGGCCGGAATGACGAAACGGCGCGCCGGGTTCGAACGCGTCCCGCAATGCTGATCGCACGCCGTCGGCGATGATCAGTGTGTCGGCCGGCATGTCGCAGTCGCCCGCGCCGACACGCAGTTCGCCGTCGTCTATCCAGCTTGTGACCGCTTTGCCAAACGTCAGCGCGATGCGCGGCTGCTCGGCTACTGCCTCGGCCAAAACCTGATGCAGATCGGCGCGATGTACAACACGGAATGGCGCGCCATAACGCCGCTCCGCGTCGTGCAGATCAAGTTTCGCAAGCACAGTCGCGTCGCGTCCGCGCCGCACAATGGCGGCCTCCGGGGCAAGCGCCATGGTCTGAAGCCTATCGAGAACGCCGAGGCCTCGCAGATGCCGCGTAGCATTGGGCGACAGCTGGATGCCGGCGCCTTCGTCCGTCAGCGTTTCGGCGCGCTCGAAGACGTGTACATCGCGGCCGGCCAGCGCGAGCGCCAATGCCGCGGACAGGCCCGCGATGCCGGCGCCGGCAACGACAGCCGGCAGCCGCTGACTCACGTCAGTTTACGCAGCTTCGGGATGATATTCGCAGGCCGCGGGGTCGGAATGCGCGCCGAGCGTCGCGTCGAAGACGTAGAGCGTCGAGCAATAGGAGCAGACGATCTCCGTCGCATCGCCCATGTCGATGAAGACATGCGGATGGTCGAACGGCGGCAGCGCGCCGATGCACATGAACTCGTGCACGCCGACACGTACGCGCCGCGCGCCGGGTTGATTGTGGAAGTGCGGGGTTTCGTGATGGCCGGCCATGACTCTTAGATAAAGCATGTCCCGTCGAAGTGGTATCCGGTTCGGCGACGAGGGCACGCGCAAACAGGCGCACGGCCGCGGCTTGAACAGCGCGAACGGCTCCCGTAACCCCTGCGCGATGCAGTACTTCACGTCTGGCGACCTGAGCCTGGCCTTCCTCGACGCACCGCCGACGGGCGACGATCGCGGCGAGCCGATCCTGCTCGTCCACGGCTTTGCTTCGACGCATGCGGTGAACTGGGTGTTTCCGCACTGGGTCCGCGCGCTGACCGGCGATGGCCGGCGCGTCATCGCGCTCGACAATCGCGGCCACGGGCGCAGCGACAAACCCTACGAGGTCGAGGCCTATCATACAGCCAACATGGCGGGCGATGCGCTGGCGCTGATGGACCATCTCGGCATTCGGCACGCAGACGTCATGGGCTATTCGATGGGCGCGCGGATCGGCGCATGGCTGACGCTCGAACATCCCGACCGTGCGCGGTCGCTCGTGCTAGGTGGCCTCGGCGACCGGCTCATCGACAAGTCTGGCCTGCCCGACAAGATCGCCGAGGCGATGGAGGCCGAAAGCCTCGACGACCTCACCGATCCGCAGCAGCGCACGTTCCGCGCTTTCGCGGATGCGACATTGGGCGATCGCCGCGCGCTGGCCGCCTGCATCCGCGGATCGCGGCAGGCGCTGACGCCATCGCAGGTCGGCGAGATCACGATCCCCGTGATGGTCTGCGTCGGGACGAGAGACGATGTTGCCGGCGATCCACATGCGCTTGCCGCTATGATCCCCGGCGCACGCGGTGTCGACATTCCCGGCCGCGACCATAACCGTGCCGTCGGCGACAAGGTCTATCGCGAGGCGGTGCTAGAGTTTCTGGCGGAGCGGCCGTAGAGACGGCGTGCTACCCTCCCGGAAAAACGGGAGGACGCCATGAACGAATTGCGCCGCATCGATGCGCCGCCCCTCCCGCTGCTGCACGAGACCGGACGCGCGGCCACCGCGCGCCGCGCCGTCCATATCGCGCCCGACTGCAGCGGGCTGAATTTCTACGCCAGCGACACCAACCTGCGTGACCTGCTGACGCTCTACATGGACGTGGATACGCGCGGGAAAATCACGCCGCATCTCGACGAGCTCGGCGCGCTCGCCGGCGGACGTTTGAACGATCTCGCCGACATCGCCGACAAGCACACGCCCGTGCTGTACCCGCGCGATCGCTACGGCCGCGACGAGGAGCGGCTTGAAACACATCCCGCCTACGACGAGATTCAGGCCATCGCCTTCGGCAAGTTCGGTATGCATGCGATGACGCACCGCGCCGGCGTGCTCGGCTTCGACGCTCCGCACTCGATCCTGACGAAGCAGATCTTCCACTACCTCTTCGCACAGGCCGAATTCGGCGTGCTCTGCCCGGTCAATCTGACAGACTCGTCGTCCGAACTGATCCGCCGCTACGGCAACGACAAGCTGCGCGCGCGTTTTCTCGAGCGCATGTGGACGCAGGATATGACGCGTCTCTACAAGGGTGCGCAGTTCATGACCGAAAAGGTCGGTGGGTCCGATGCAGGCGCCGCCGAACTTGTCGCCGTGCCGGACGGCGACGCTTGGCGGCTCTACGGCGAAAAATGGTTCTGTTCGAACGTCGATGCCGATGTTTCGGTTCTGCTTGCGCGGCCGCAAGGTGCGGTGACGGGCGGCAAGGGTCTCGGGCTTTTCGTCATGCCGAAGACGCTCGATGACGGCACGCGCAACGCCTACCGGATCGTGCGCCTGAAGGACAAGCTTGGCTCGAAGTCGATGCCGTCTGGCGAGATCGTCTTCGAAGGTGCGCTCGCCTGGCACCTCGGCGACATCGACAAGGGCATGAAGCAGATGCTGGAGATGGTGAACTCCAGCCGCATTTCGCATCTCACGCGCGCCGCGGGGATGATGCGCCGCTGCCTCAACGAAGCGCTCGCGGCGGCAAGACATCGCCAGGCGTTCGGTCGCACGGTCGTCGACTTTCCGCTCATGCGGCGTCAGTTGATGAAGATGAAGGTGCCGACGGAACAATCCTTGTCGGCGCTGATGTACGCTTCGACGCTTTACGGCAACGAGTCCGCGCAGGCGAAGAAGCTGCTGCGCATCGCGACGCCGGTGTTCAAGTATCGCGCCTGTCGCGACAACGTCACTGTCGCAACGGCGGCAATGGAGGCGCGCGGCGGCAACGGCTACATCGAGGACTGGCCGAACGCGCGGCTGGTGCGCGACGCGCATCTCGGCCTGCTCTGGGAAGGCACGAGCAGCGTCAATGCGCTCGACGTTGTAACGCGCGCGGTCGGCAAGGAGCGTGCGCACGAAGCGCTCGCCGACGATCTCGCGGATCGTTCGCGCGGCGCTGGTGGCGTGCCGGGTCAATTCCGCACGCGCGTGGATGGCGCAGTGAAACAGGCGATCGACTTTGCAGCGGAGGTCGCTGCGTCACCCGAGCACGAACGCTATTCGCGCATCGCATCGGGTGGGCTCTATCACGCCATCACTGCGGTCCTGATGCTGCAAGAGGGATCGAAACTCGGCGTAAGCGGCGGCGATGCACGGCGCATGCTGCTCGCGCGCATGGTGCTCGACCACCGTCTGACGGAACGGCCGAAATACAGTCTCGGCGCGAAATGGGAGGACGAGGCGGCGGCGCTGCTTCTCGACGATGCGCCTATGCCGATGGAGAAGGCTGCGGCGCTATTGGTGGCTTGAACGCTGGACATTCGGTCGCCCCAGCCCTCATCTTGAGGAGCCTGCGAAGCAGGCGTCTCGAAGGATGTGCGCGTTACGGGTGACTGCCGATCCTTCGAGACGCGCCGGCGGCGCCCTTCAGGATGAGGTGGTTGGTGTGGGATCGAGCCCCGGCATCAGCGTTTCCGATATCAGCGCGACATAAGTGTACGCGCCGATGTGGAAGACTGGCTCGTCGACGAGTGCGAAGACCTTGCCGTCACATCGCGCCCATCGCAGGCAGAAGGAAAAATCCTCGGAGACGAGATTCCCCTCCGCGTCCGTCAGGCGATTGAAGAAGCCGTAGACGGGGAAGTCCTGCCCCTTCGCGCCGATCGGATGCCGCTGCTGTTTGACGACATCTTTCGAAATCATCCTCCGCAGCGCATCGCATGCGATGAGCGTCATGCCCATGCCGACCATGCGATAGCGTGCGATGCCATCAATGGCTTCGAGCACGGGCCGGCCCTCATTTTCGAAGGGAACGCCGTTAAAGCGCGTGTGCCGCGAGACGAGTTTGCGCTGCCAGTTTGCTTGCGTGCGATCTGCCGCAGCGGCGGCATCCATCAGACCAAGCAGATCGAGATTCTTTTGTGCATAGACGGCGCCGACGACGGACTTGTTTGCAGCAAGTAACCGCTGGACAGCCTGCGTCCGAAAACCGATGTCAGAATCGACGAAGAGGATGTGCGTAAAATCCTGCGCAAGAGCCTGCGAGGCGAGGACGTTGCGCGCCATCTCAAGGTCCGACCACGTGAGACTCGCGTGATCGCAGTGCTGGCCGCGCTGCTGGAGGTCCTGCGCGAGGCGAAACAGAGATGCGGCATGATGCGTGGTGACGTGGTTCTCCGCCGTCGGCGTCGCGACGAGGATGCGCACGTCGGCGCTCACGCCTCGTACACGTGCACGCCGCCGACCAGCGTTCGCTTCACGCGGCCTTGCATGCGTGCTTCGTCGAACGGCGTGTTCTTGCAACGCGAATGCAGCGTCTCGGGATCGAGCACAAAGGGCTCGTCGGGATCGAATTGGACGAGATCAGCCGGCGCGCCGACTTTAAGTTTGCCGCAGGCAAGACCGAGAATTTCGGCGGGTCGAGACGACATCGCGCAGAGCAAGCGCGCAAGGCTGACGTCGCCGGAATGGAAGAGACGCAGCGCCGCAGGCAGCATCGTCTCGACGCCGACAGCGCCGAATGCGGATTCTGCAAATGTCTGGCGTTTTGTCTCGACATCCTGCGGATCGTGATCGGAAACGATCACATCGACGACACCGCGCGAAACGCCGTCGACAAGCGCGAGGCGATCGTCCTCGGGCCGTAGCGGCGGACGCAACTTCAGGAATGTGCGGTAATCGCCGATGTCGTTCTCGTTCAGCGTGAGATTGTTGA
>CBDFFN010000019.1:0-9871 GCA_965246795.1 Beijerinckiaceae bacterium
TGACTCGCGAGCGCCTGTTCGAAATCGTACAGCACCGAAAGATCGCCAAGCCGGTCGCCCGCCTGCGCACCGTAGCTCGATTCCACGACGACCTTTTCCAGCCCCGATCCTTCGAGCGCGGCGACGATGCCGGAGAAGGTGCGATGCTCCTCGACATCGGTGTCGGTCGATGGCGGCGCAGGCGGATTGAGCAGGAAGGCGCGCTTGCCTCGCGCAAAAACTTCTCGCAGCGTATCGACATCGGTGACATCACAGATCGCAACGTCGGCACCACGTGCTCGCCAGCGTGCTGCCGTCTCCGGCCGACGCAGCACGACAGTCACCGCCTCACCTGCGGCAATCAGCGCCTTCGCCACCGCCGAGCCGACATGGCCACTCGCACCGAGAACGACGTACATTCGCGAATACCGGAAGCCATTGCCGCCGGCCAACAATCCCGGGGATCACGATCGGTTCGGTTGATCAACGTTTCCAGGTGTCATTCGAATTTCACCCGTAAGCGCGAGGCCGAGTGCCTCAGCCGCCTCGATCGCCGGGTCTGACGCGGCCGCCTGATCATTTTCGTCTCGGAGCAACACGATCTCGTCCGCTGCGACAAGCAGCGATACGGCCGCCGGCCATTCCGCGATGTCAGGCAGTGCGACGAAGACGAGATCGGAATCCGCCGCAAGCAGATCGAGCGTCTTCCGCAACGCTGCGGCGGCCGGGGGCGCGCCGGTCGACACGACATCCGACAGAGCCACGATCTCGATCCGCGCCGATGCGCCGAACAGGTCCGCGCCGCGCGAGCGGCGACCGATCCGGCGATCGAACGTGCTGGCCAGCCGATCCGACAAGCCGCAGGCATCGACGATCAGCAAATCGCGATCCGTCGCGCGCAACAATTTTGCGAGTCCGGTCAAGCCTTCGGCAAGGAAGGCTTCGCCGCCGTCGCTGGCCGCCAGACCCACAAGTTTCGGTCCGAACCGCGGGCCGTTCGTACAATCGTCGAGCCACGCTTCGAGTGCCGCGTCTGCACGATCGCCGTCGAGCCAGCCGAGTTCGACGAGTTGCGTGTCTTCATAAGTCGGAGTCATCGGCGCGGTAGCCGGTGCGGGCCAAAGTGCCTGCCAAAGTCGCGAAGGACGAAGGGCGAATTGCATGACGCCACCATCGGCTGCGCGTCTTTACGTTTCGTTTCCCCTGTTGCTATTTTCCGATGTGGCGATGGCATTCGCCGCGCCATCATCACGCATGTCTTCTGTGTCGATCGGACCGCTTCGCATCGCACGCCTTTCCCAAGGGGAAGCGCGCGCGCGCATCGAATCTGCCCGCGAGGGGAGTACGCCGCTTTGCGTAGCCTTCTGCAACGCGCATACGGCGAAACTTGCGTTCGACGATCCCGCCTATGCAAAGGCGCTCGATGGCATGCTGTTGCTGAACGATGGGCTCGGCATCGATCTCGCCGCGCGTGCACTCGGCCACGGCGCCTTTCCCGCCAATCTCAACGGCACCGACTTCGTGCCTGCGCTGTTGCGCGAAAACTCGCGGCCCCTGCGCATCTTCCTGCTCGGCGCGAAACCGCAGATTCTTACGCGCGCCGCCAGCGTGATCGCGACGCGCTTTCCGCAGCATGCAATTGTCGGTCGTCACGACGGTTATTTCGCCGATAGCGATCTCGCCGGCATCGGCACGACGATCGCCAGCAGCCATGCCGACATCGTCCTGTGCGCGATGGGCAACCCGCGTCAGGAGAAGGTGATCGCCGCGCTGGCGGAGACGAACGTCGCGCCGGTGCTGATCGGCGTCGGCGCGCTGTTCGATTTTCTCGCAGATGCCGTGCCACGCGCGCCGCATTGGGTGCGGCGCATGCGCATGGAATTCGTGTACCGGCTGCTGCAAGAGCCGAAGCGCCTCGGTCGCCGTTACACCGTCGAGATCGTCGAGTTTTTGGTCGCCATCGCGCGCCTGCGGTTCACGCGACCCGCTTAGAGATCAGCTCGCGACCTTGAGGTGCCGGAACATGTTGTCGCGCGCCTCGTCGTCCATCTCCGCCTTCCATTGAAAGCGGTCCTTCAACGCGATGGCTTTCGCAGCCGCCGGCCGCGCGGAAATCTCGTCTGTCAGACGCTTCAGGTTCGGCCATTTCTCCATCGCGGCATCGCCAAGGATAAAGGGCACCATTCGCGCCCAGCCCCACACGTCCATGTCGACGACCGTGTAGCTGTCGCCGACCATGTATTTCTGCGTGCCCAGACGCGCATCGAGAACGCCGAAGTGTCGCTGCGCTTCATAAGCGTAGCGGGTCTGCGCATAGGGCACTTTTTCCGGCGCGAAATGCTTGAAGTGTACGGCCTGCCCGCTGAACGGGCCAACTCCCGAGGCGACGAACATCAGCCATGACAGCAATTCGCCGCGCTGCGCCGGCGTGCCGACAAACTTCCCGGTCTTCTCGCCGAGATAGAGCAGGATGGCGTTGGAATCGAAGACGGTCGTGCCGTCATCGACAATCGCCGGCACTTTCGCATTCGGATTGATGCGAAGAAATGCTTCGTCGAACTGCTGGCCGCGCCGCGTATCGACCGGCATTGGTTCGTAGGCAAGGCCCGCTTCTTCGAGAAAGAGCGCGATCTTGGTCGGGTTCGGCGAGCCGTTGAAATAGAACTTGATCATCTCGATTCTCTCCTTTTGACCGCCGTCATTGCGAGGAAGCCCAAACGAAATCGGCAACAGCCGATTTCGTAAAGCGACGAAGCAATCCATCCTCGGCTGTCAGCAGGATCGAAGAATGGATTGCTTCGTCGCCACTCCGCGGCTCCTCGCAATGACCGCTGTAGTTAATAACCCCTAAGACGCTTTCGCTTTCAGTGCCTCGTCGCGCAATTCGCGCCGCAAAATCTTACCAACATTGGTCTTCGGCAGCGCTTCCCGAAACTCCACGCGCTTCGGCGCCTTGTAGCCGGTGAGATTCTGCCGGCAAAAATCGACCACCGATTTCTCGTCGAGTGCGGCGTCCTTTTTCACCACGAACAGCAGCACTGCCTCGCCCGATCCCGCATCCGGCACGCCGACCGCCGCGCATTCGAGCACGCCCGGATGTTCGGCCGCGACCGCCTCGATCTCGTTGGGATAGACGTTGAACCCGGAGACGAGGATCATGTCCTTCTTCCGGTCGACGATCTTGATGAAGCCCTCGGCATCCATGACGCCGACGTCGCCCGACTTAAAATAGCCGTCGGACGTCATCGAATTGGCCGTCTCGTCAGGCCGCTGCCAGTAGCCCGCCATCACCTGCGGCGCCTTGATCGCGATCTCTCCGGCAACGCCCGTTGCGACATCCTTGCCGTCGTCGTCGAGGATGCGGATGTCGACGCCCGGCATCGGCAGGCCGATCGTCCCGGTGAACTTGTCCGAATCCGTGCGGTTGCAGGTGATGCCCGAGCAAGTCTCCGACAGGCCGTAGCCTTCGACGATCGGACAGCCTGTCACGGTGAGCCACTTCTTCGCGACCGCCTCCTGCACGGCTGTACCACCGCCGTTGCAAACGACGAGTTCGCTGAAATCGAGCTTCGCGAATTCTGGATTGTTCACGAGGCCGTTGAACAACGTGTTCACAGCCGGGAACGTGTGCAGCTTGAACTTCGAGAGGTCTTTGATCATGCCGCCGAGGTCGCGCGGATTGGCGATCAGGATGTTCTGACCGCCGGTGCGCAGGCCCAGCAGCGAACACGTGATGAACGCGAAGACGTGATAGAGCGGCAGCGCGCAGACGATATTCATCTGGCCCTTCGGCGGCTTCTTGTTCAGCGCCGGTTTCAACCAATCGTCGGACGCGATCAGTGCCGCGATGATCGCATTGTGCGTCAGCATCGCGCCTTTCGACACGCCCGTCGTGCCCCCGGTATATTGCAGAACGGCGATGTCTTCGCGCTTCGGTGACGCTTTCTTGAATGACGCCGACGCGCCCTTCGACAACGCAGCGTTGTAGGGAACGGCCGTCGGCAAAGAATAAGCCGGCACCATCTTCTTGCGCACGACGTAATTGACGATCATGCCCTTGGGAAAGCCGAGAAGATCGCCCATCGACGCAAGTACGATATGCTCGATTTTCGTTTTCGACAGCACCTGCTGCAATGTCGATGCGAAATTCTCGAGAATGATGATGGCGCGGGCGCCAGAATCCTTGAGCTGGTGCTCGAGTTCGCGCGGCGTGTAGAGCGGATTGACGTTGACGGCGACGAAGCCGGCACGCAGCACGGCCAAGGTGGCCACCGGATACTGCAGCACGTTCGGCATCATGATCGCGACGCGGTCGCCGGTCTCGAGGCCGAGCGATTGCAGGTAGGCGCCGAGTTGCTTCGACAGCGCGTCGAGCTTGCCGAAGGTGAGCGACTTGCCCATGCCGAAATACGCCGGGCGGTCGGCGTATTTGGTGAGGCATTCGTCGATGAAGTCGACGAGCGAATTGTAACGCGCCGTGCTGACCTCATGCGGCACGCCCGGCGGGTATTGCTTGAACCACGGGTGGTCGGCAACGGCAGTCGCGGCAGCACTCTGTGTCATGAATTCCTCGCCCTGCCGGTTCGGGAGACCGGCTTGGCCGGAACCATACAAAAGCGCCGCGCTCTATGGAATTGCCAGCTGCTGCGACATTCGTCGTGGGGGTGGCGGCACATGCTGGAGCATGTCCTCGGTCGCCGAACCGGGTCCACTTCGCTGGCGATGTTTCGCAACAGCGACATCGTGGCGGGACATGCTCTAGGCGCGCGTCAGGAAAGAGCGCTCCTCGTTGCGGATAAATCTTTCACAATCCGCGTCGGCAAAGAGCTTTGCGCCGCGCGGATCGGAGGCCGCGCGCTCGCGATAGCGCGCATAGGCGTCGAGCGAGGGAAAACCGATCAGCGCATGGGCGGTGTCGGTGCGGCCGGCGATTTTCGTCGGCAGGAAGTATCCGATGAGTGTCGCTTCCGGGTCCGCTTCGATGATCTCGCTCCAGGCTTTGGCATAGGCGGCGAAGTCGGCCGTCCGTGTTGGGTCGATCGTGTAGGTGATGCAATTGACGAGCATGGGGCCTCTCGTGTCAGCGCTCGCTCAGGATCGATGACGCTTTCCGTCGGAAGAGTCTCAAGATGTCCACGTCCCCGGCCGCGAAGCGAGCCGGGGTCCAGAAATGCCCCTGGTTCCCGGATCGCGTTTCGCGCGTCCGGGAACGTGCAAATCATTGGCTCCTGCTCTAACGCGCCGGGCGCGCACCGCGGTGTGCGAAAACTTCGTCGCCGGCCGAACCTTTGGCGCTCGCGCGATTATTGGAACGGGGTAGGATCGCGCCATGTCCGTTGCCCTCGACATGGCCGAAACCGCCGCCCTTATCGGCGACGTGTCTCGCGCGAAAATACTGAGCGTCCTGCTCGATGGCCGCGCCTCGACAGCGCTTGAACTCGCGATCGGCGCCGACATCTCGCCACCGACCGCCTCCGCGCATCTCGCGAAACTCGTCGAGGGCAAGCTGTTGCAGGTCGACCGGCAGGGCCGCCACCGCTATTTCCGGCTCGCCTCACCACAGGTGGCGCGCGCGCTCGAAACCATCATGGACCTCGCGGCGACGACGTCGCCTCGGCACGCACGCCCACTTCGTATGCCCGCAGATATGCGGCGCGCCCGCACCTGTTACGACCATATCGCCGGGGAGATCGGCGTCGCCATCACGGATGCCCTGCTCGCGCGCGATTTCGTGCAGATCGACGGCGAAGCCGGTGCGGTCACGGACGCCGGCCATACGTTTTTTGCCCGGCACGGCATCGACATCGCTTCACGCGGCCGCGCGACACGCATCTTCTGCCGGCCATGCATCGACTGGAGCGAGCGGCGGCCTCATCTTGGCGGTCGGGTCGGCGCGGCCATTTGCGCCTGTGCGCTGGAGCGCGGCTGGCTGAAACGCCGCAAGACTGGGCGCGCGCTCGATCTCACGCTCGCCGGCATTTTGGCGTTGCCGGACATTTTCGGGCCGGGACTGCGGCCCGTCTGCGAACCAGTCGCGAAGGCTGCGTAAAACTTGCCATCCACGGCACTTTGCGGCATAGGAGCGGCGCACGTCGCTGGCCGCTGCGGTGGTCGCCGTCAAATAATTCGGATCGGTACGATGAAAGTCCGCAACTCTCTCAAGTCCCTGCGCGCGCGCCATCGCGACAACCAGATCGTGCGTCGCAAAGGCCGCGTCTACATCATCAACAAGACGCAGAAGCGTTTCAAGGCTCGCCAGGGCTGACGCTTCTCCCGCAAAAGTTGCGAGACTTTTGCGATTGATGAGATGCGCGGCTTTGCTCAGCTTCGCACCGCCGCAGAGCGGCGCAGTAGCGCAATATCCATGATCCAGCCTTTTCGCGCACGCGCTTCCGCGCGCTGTGCAAGAATGTGCGCGCGCATGTCGCCGAGCCGCCCCGCAGCAAGCATTTCGTCCGGCGCGCCAACATAGGCGCCCCAGAAGATTTCACAGTCATCGTCGAGGCCGGCAAACGCACCCTCGCCATCGAGCATCACGACCACGCTGCCGGCATTGGCCGGCCATTCTTTCTCGAGCTTGCGGCCCGTCGTAATGAGCACAGCCTCGCCGATCGCGTTGAGCGAGACGCCGTGGCGCGCGCAGAGCGCCTGCACGGCCGTGATCCCGGGATACACCGCAATGTCGAGCGCCATGCCCGACGACTGAACGCGCTCCAGAATGCGCAGCGTGGAATCGTAGAGCGAGGGGTCGCCCCAGACGAGCAGCGCACCTGTTTGCCCCGGCGACAACTCTCGCGCAAAGGCTTCGGCGTAAAGCTTGGCGATCCGCGCGTGCCATTCTTGGACTGTGGCGTTGTAGTTTGTCGGCGCGCGGTCGCGGTCCGGCACCGCAAATTCCACGATGCGCAGACGATCACTATCAACGAGGCTATTGCAGAGATTAAGGCGCGCGGCCTTGAGATCGTGCTTTTCGTCACCCTTGTCCGGCACGAAGACAACGTCGGCGGACGCAAGCGCTTTCGCTGCAGCGAAAGTGACGTGGCCGGGGTCGCCGACGCCGATGCCGATGACCGAGATTTTCCGCATGCCGCGCGTTTAGCACGGACCACGCAGGAAAAATTGTTAGGGGGAAATTGTCAGAAGGTCGGCGTGCCCTTCGGGCTCGGCAATGGATCGATGCCCGGGATACCCGGCGGCTGCGGCCAACCCGGCGGATCGACCACATCGCCCCCGACGCCCGGCCCAACAGGATCACCCGCAGGCACGTCGATGCCCGGCTCCGGCACGCCCGGCAGGGGCTTCGGGTCGCCGGGCTCGGGTTTAGGCTGAGGCTGATATCCTGGCGGAAGATCTGTCGGCATCAATGAAACGCCGAAAGATCAAGCGCAGCGCCAGCGATTGCCTGACAGGCGAACAGGGCAAACGCGGCGGTGCCAAATGCCTTTGTGAGAATGGCCAAGGCCATAACTAGCTCCATAGCGATCAAATTCGTTATCGATCGAACGCAGCACGCCCAAAATTGTTCACGGCAATCGCGCACCGACTTATGATCAGATGGGCTCAACCTGCAGCACGACGCCATCCGTCACGCCCGTGACCCGCACGCGCGTGCCGGCCGGTATATCCGGCCCCGTCACCCGCCAGCTCGTGTCGTGTACGCGCGCCCGCCCACTGCCGGCCACGATGGCTTCGGAAAGAACGAGCTCCCGACCGGCAAGGCTCTCGGCCCGCCGATTGAGCGGCTCGCCTTCTGACTTCTGCCAATCGCCGTAGAGACGGCGTCCGACGAGCGAAAAGACGACGGCGAGCACAGCAAAGAGCAGCAGGCTCGGCGCGAACGCAATGGGGACGAGCAGCTCGACAAGCCCCACCGCCAGCGCCGCAAGGCCGATCCAGAGCAGGAACACGCCCGGCGCGACCATTTCGGCCGCACATAGGGCCAGCCCGCCGACGAGCCACGCCCACGGCCCGTGTGCCGCAATGTCGGGAAGCATGTCAGGCTCCCGTCTGCGGTGGCCGGGTCGTCGGCACAGTCGCCGGCCGTCGGGCGGGGCGCGTGGCATCTTCGGCCTTCGCGTCGGCAAGCACGCTGCGCGCGATCTCGGCGATGCCGCCAAGCGTCCCGGCAATGCCGGCCATCTCAATCGGCAGGATCAGGACCTTCTGGTTCGGCGAATTCGCCAGCGAGCCGAGCGCTTTCACGTAGCTGTCGGCGATGAAATAATTGATCGCCGCGAGATCGCCGCCGGCGATAGCCTCGGACACGGTGCGCGTCGCCACGGCTTCGGCCTGCGCCGACCGTTCACGCCCTTCGGCAGCGCGGAAGGCCGCTTCGCGCTTGCCTTCGGCATCGAGCACGGTGGCTTGTTTCTTACCTTCAGCGCGTAAAATTTCGGCCTGTCGCAGGCCTTCGGCCTCGAGGATGTTGGCGCGCTTCTCGCGCTCGGCCTTCATCTGCCGCGCCATCGAATCGAGCAGATCGCGGGGCGGCACGATATCCTTGATCTCGATCCGGTTGGTCTTGATGCCCCAGGGCTCCGATGCCGCATCGACGACGCCGAGCAGCCTCGTGTTGATCTCGTCGCGATGCGACAGCAACTGGTCGAGGTCCATCGAACCCATGACGGTTCGGATGTTCGTCATCACGAGGTTGAGCAGCGCGCGTTCGAGGTTGGTCACCTCGTAGGCGGCACGCGCCACATTCAGCACCTGATAGAAGATGACGCCGTCGACGGTGATCGACGCATTGTCGCGCGTGATGACCTCCTGGCTCGGCACGTCGAGCACCTGCTCCATCACGTTCATCTTGTGCCCGACGCGGTCGATCCAGGGCATGATGAAAGCAAGGCCCGGCATCAGCGTGCCGCGATACTTTCCGAAGCGTTCGACGGTGAAATTAAAGCCCTGCGGCACCTGTCGCATGCCCATCGCGAGCGTGACGACAACGAAGGCGACGAAGGCAAGCGCAAAGGCGCCAAGACCCGTAATCATGACCTCTCCCCGACCGCGACTTGCGGTCCGTCCGGCCGCCTTCTAGCGGCGCGTTCCGAAGGATATAGGCGTGTTGTGTTGCCCGGGTTTGTCGCGCTTGCAGTCAGCCCGCTGCAATTCTTTGTGATGCGAGGCGTTTGCCTGTCACCCCGCGAGGGCGACGCGACCACGCTCCGCCTGCATCAGGCTCTCCGCCATCCTGACGAATTCGGCGGCGCGCATGCCCGGCGGGATCGGCGAGAGAAACGAGACACCGATTGTCCCGGCCTTTTTCACGCTGCCACCGACGCCCCAGAAGCGGCCGGAATCCACGACGACGGGCAGGACGGGAATATCGAGTGCGCGATACAGAAGCTCCACGCCACGCCGGAATGCGATCGGCTCGCCGAGCTTCTTTCGGCTGCCCTCAGGAAAGATGAGGATCGATCGTCCTTCGGCGAGCGCGGCGCGGCTTTGGCCGACCATGTCGCGCAGGGCTTTCGTCGCGTCGTCCCGATCAATGATGATCATCGGCGAGCGCAACAGATACCAGCCCATCACGGGAATACGCAGCAGTTCGCGCTTCGCCACGATCGCAACATCGGGAAAAAGCACGAGCGCCGCGAGCGTCTCCCACGTCGATTCGTGATTGACGACGATCAGCGCCGGCGTCGCGGGGATGTTTCGCCCGTTCAATCGCTCGTAGCGCAGCCCCGACGACGAGCGACAAAAGCAACATGATGCCGCGCGACCACAACCGCGTCAGCATGCGAACGGCCCGCGGCGGCGTTCCGAACAACCACAAAATGGGGATCAGCGGGCCGAACAATCCCGTCCAGAGCCCCCAAAGGATATTGAAAGCGATCGATCGGATTGCGTTCATGCTGGCCGCCGTCAACGTCGATACACCTGCGCAGGCGAT
>CBDFFN010000020.1:0-71878 GCA_965246795.1 Beijerinckiaceae bacterium
GCGCGCGACGAGCCCGGGCTCTACCGCGCGATGTTCTCCGACGCCACGGCGCTGGATCAGCCAGGACCCGGCGCTGCTGCGGATCGTGCACTCGCGACCCTAAGGCAGGGTGCGGAAGCAGTTTTGGCCTATGCCGACCGCGCCGATGTTGATCCGCGGCCGCTGGCGTTTCAGATCTGGGCGCTTGCACATGGGGTGGCGACGCTGATGCTTTCGGGCCATCTTATGGCTGAAGGCAACGACACGCCGCGCCGCATTCTGGTTGAAGGCGTTCGTGCGCTGGTTCTTGCGGTGCCCGCCAAGGGGAACTGACCTTCCAACGTCGGCGCCGTCGCACCATATTCGGGCCATGCCACCCCGTTCCAAAACGCCGAGACCGACCCGTGCAAAGGCCGCCCGGCCGGACGTCTCGCCGCTCGACCCGCATCTCGCGGCGTTGCTGAACCCGAGCCTTGCGCCGTCGGGCTTCGAGGAAGCGCCCGCGCGGTTTGTCCCTGCGCCCGCAAGCGGCGATCGCTACGGCGGCGTCGAGGCGACGATTGAGTCACTGAAGTCGTTACTGGAAGCTGGCGATCCGAACATAAGCCGGAACGCCTGGACGCCGCACCGTCCGCCGCGGCCCGACAAGTCCGAGGGCGGCGTACCTTTCGACATCACTTCGGACTTCGAGCCGAAGGGCGACCAGCCGCAGGCGATCAAAGAACTTATTGCCGGCGTGAAGGAGCACGAACGTGACCAGGTACTTTTGGGCGTCACGGGGTCTGGAAAAACCTTCACGATGGCCCAAGTTATATCGCGTACGCAGAGGCCTGCGCTCATTCTTGCGCCAAACAAAACTCTAGCCGCGCAATTATATGGCGAGTTTAAGAGCTTCTTTCCGAATAACGCGGTCGAGTATTTTGTAAGTTATTACGATTACTACCAGCCGGAAGCCTACGTCCCGCGAAGCGACACGTACATCGAAAAAGAATCGTCGATCAACGAACAGATCGACCGCATGCGGCATTCCGCAACGCGATCTCTCCTTGAGAGGGACGACGTCATCATCGTCGCCTCCGTCTCCTGCATCTACGGCATCGGGTCGGTCGAGACCTACACGGCCATGACCTTCGCCATTAAAGTCGGCGAGTCGCTCGACCAGCGCCAACTCATCGCCGATCTGGTCGCGCTGCAATACAAGCGCTCCGCCGGCGATTTTTCGCGCGGCGTGTTTCGCGTGCGTGGCGACTCGCTCGAAATCTTCCCCGCCCACTACGAAGACCGCGCGTGGCGCGTCGGCTTCTTCGGCGACGAGGTCGAAAAGATCGAGGAATTCGACCCGCTCACCGGCAAGAAAACCCAAGACCTGCGCTTCGTGAAAATCTACGCCAATTCGCATTACGTCACGCCGCGCCCGACGCTGCTGCAGGCCATCGCCGGCATCAAGTCCGAACTTAAAGGCCGGCTCGACGAGCTCAACAACGCCGGCCGCTTTCTCGAAGCGCAGCGGCTCGAACAGCGCACGCGCTTCGACCTCGAGATGATGGAAGCCACGGGCTCCTGCGCCGGTATCGAGAACTACAGCCGCTACCTCACCGGCCGCCGCCCCGGCGAGCCGCCGCCGACCCTCTTCGAATATCTCCCCGACAACGCGCTCGTCTTCACCGACGAAAGCCACGTCACCGTGCCGCAGATCGGCGGCATGTACCGTGGCGACTTTCGCCGCAAGGCGACGCTCGCGGAGTACGGCTTCCGCCTGCCGTCCTGCCTCGACAACCGCCCGCTGCGCTTCGAGGAATGGGAGGCGATGCGCCCGCAGACCGTGCATGTCTCCGCCACGCCCGGCACCTGGGAGATGGAGCGCACCGGCGGCGTGTTCGTCGAACAGGTCATCCGTCCGACCGGCCTCATCGACCCGCCCGTCGAAATCCGCCCCGCCCGCGCGCAGGTGGACGACCTCCTCGGCGAAGTCCGCGAGACCGCGGCAAAAGGCTATCGCAGCCTCGTCACCGTGCTCACCAAACGCATGGCCGAAGACCTCACTGACTATCTGCACGAGAACAATATCCGCGTGCGCTACATGCATTCGGACATCGACACGATCGAACGCATCGAGATCCTTCGCGACCTCCGTCTCGGCACGTTCGACGTCCTCGTCGGCATCAACCTGCTGCGCGAAGGTCTCGATATTCCCGAATGCGGCCTCGTCGCCATCCTTGATGCGGACAAGGAGGGCTTTCTGCGCTCCGAAACGTCGCTCATCCAGACGATCGGCCGCGCCGCGCGAAACGTCGACGGCAAGGTCATCCTCTATGCCGACGCCATCACCGGCTCGATGCAGCGCGCGATGGACGAGACGAGCCGCCGGCGCGAAAAACAGCACGACTACAATCTTGAGCACGGGATTACCCCCGCGAGTATCAAGCGCGACATCGCCGACATTCTCGGCTCCGTCTACGAGCAGGACCATGTGACGGTCGATGCCGGCCTGCTCGCCGTGCCCGGCATGGGGCATAACTTCAAAGCGACGCTGGCGGACCTCGAGAAGAAGATGCGCGAAGCTGCAGCCAATCTCGAATTCGAGACGGCGGCCCGCCTGCGCGACGAGATCAAGCGGCTCGAAGCGACGGAATTATTGGTCGCCGACGATCCCATGGCGCGCCAGACCGAAGTCGATATGGAAACTGGCGGTTTTCGCGGCACGCGAAAATACGGGAATGCCGCTAACCTGCCGGCCGGCGCAAGTTCGAAACCGGGGCAAGGGGGCCTCGCCCCGCGCACGCGAGGCGCAACCGGTTCTCGCGACACGCGCGAAGAAACCGACCGACGCCGACATGGGTCCGCACAATTTTGGCGGCGGCGAAGCGAGCCCGCTGCATCGTGGCCCGCTGCCGGCAAAGCCTGCACGCTCGTCCGGCGGCAAGCCAGGCACGCGGACATGGCGGGGGAAGCGGGGGTAGCCGCCGGCGTATCTGCTGCCCTTCACCCGTTGCCGCTTCGCAACAGCGACTTTGAGCGGCGCAAAACCTCAGTCCAGAAACACCACCGTCTTGCGGCCGTTGAGGAACACGCGGTCCTCGAGATGATGCCGCAGCGCGCGCGCGAGCACGCGGCGTTCGATATCGCGGCCCTTGCGCACGAGATCGTCAGGCGTATCGCGATGCGAGATGCGCTCGACGTCCTGCTCGATGATCGGCCCCTCGTCGAGATCGCTCGTCACGTAATGCGCCGTCGCGCCGATAAGTTTGACGCCACGCACATGCGCCTGATGATACGGCCGTGCGCCTTTGAAACCCGGCAGAAACGAATGGTGGATGTTGATGCAACGTCCGCCAAGTTTCGACGATAGCCCCTCCGACAGAACCTGCATGTAGCGCGCAAGCACGACGACATCGGCGCCGCTGTCGCGGATGAGCCGCCAGATGTCGGCCTCGGCCTCCATCTTCGTGTCTTTCGTCACCGGCACGTGGTGGAAGGGCACGCCGTCGAGATCGAGATGCGTGAAGGTTTCGCGCGGGTGGTTCGAGATGATGAGCGCCGGCTCCATCGGCAATTCACCGATGCGCCAGCGATACATAAGGTCGGCGAGGCAATGATCGAACTTCGACACGAGCAGCGCGACGCGCTTCTTCTGCGAACGTGGACGGATGATCCAAGTGAGGTCGAGCTCTTCGCCGACACGCGAAAAGTTTTCGCGCAATGCCGTGAGGGCGTCGGCATCCGCGACGCGATCGAACACAACGCGCATGAAGAAGCGGCCGGTCTCGGTCGCGTCGTATTGTTGCGCATCGAGAATGTTGCTGCCGCGTGCGAAGAGCGCCTGCGCGACAGCGGCGACGATGCCCGGCCGGTTCGGTCCGGACAGCGTGAGGATGAACTGCTCCGCGAGATGGCCCGCAAGCGGCGGCAAAAGTGCGTTCAAGCTTTGGGCCTCTTGTCGACAACGCGTTTGGCCTTGCCGAGCGAGCGTTCGAGGGTTTCGGGCGCAACGACGTTGACGCGCGACGTGACCCCGATGCGTTCTTTCACCAGCGTCGCGAGCGCGGATGCGGCGGCGGTGCGCGTTTCGGCATAGTCGGCCTCGGGCCGGATTTCGACATGGATCAGCATGTCGTCCATGCGGTCTTCGCGCGTGAGTTCGATGAGGTAATGCGCGGATAAAGTTTCGACGCGCAGTAGCAGCTCTTCGATCTGCGTCGGAAAGACATTCACACCGCGCACGATCATCATGTCGTCGGAACGGCCGGTGACTTTCTCCATCCGACGCATGCTTCGTGCCGTGCCCGGCAGCAGCCGCGTGAGATCGCGCGTGCGATAGCGGATGATCGGCATCGCCTCCTTCGTGAGGCAGGTGAAGACGAGTTCGCCCTTCTCGCCGTCTGGCAGAACCTTGCCGCTCACGGGGTCGATGATCTCGGGCAGGAAATGATCCTCCCAGATATGCAGGCCGTCCTTCGTCTCCACGCATTCGTTGGCGACCCCCGGCCCCATCACCTCCGACAGGCCGAAGATGTCGACGGCATCGATATCGAAGGCATTCTCAATCTCGGTGCGCATCGCCTCCGTCCACGGCTCTGCGCCAAAAATGCCTGTCTTCAGCGGCGACGCCTTCGGGTCCTTTCCGATGCGGCGATACTCGTCGAGAATCGCGAGCATGTAGGACGGCGTCACCATGATGATGTCGGCGGCGAAATCCTCGATCAGCTGCACCTGCCGCTCGGTCATGCCGCCGGATACAGGGATGACGGTGCAACCGAGCCGCTCCGCGCCATAATGCGCGCCGAGCCCGCCCGTGAAGAGGCCGTAGCCGTAGGCGACATGCACGCGCATGCCGGGCCGGCCCCCCGACGCGCGGATCGAGCGCGCCATAAGGTCGGCCCAATTGTCGATGTCGGCCTTCGTGTAGCCGACGACGGTCGGCTTGCCCGTCGTGCCCGACGACGCATGGATGCGCGCGATGTTTTCGCGAGGTTCTGCGAACAAGCCGAAGGGATAGTTGTCGCGCAAGTCCGCTTTCACGGTGAACGGAAATTTCGCGAGATCGTCGAGCGTGCGGAAGTCGTTGGGATGCACGCCGGCGTCGTCGAACTTCTTCTTGTACGCCGGCACGCGCTCGTAGGCGCGCGTGAGCTGCGTCTTGATGCGCTGCACCTGGAGACCGGCGATCTCGTCGCGCGAGGCGATCTCGATGGGGTCGAGCGTCGCCTTGTCGGGGGCTTGCCCGAGCCGCATCAAGCCGACGCCTTCTGCTGCACGATCGCGCCGCCGAGTGTGCGCGACAGGCCGCGAAATTCCGCGATCACCGTGCCGTCCTGCCGTGTGACGGTGACATCGTAAATCCCGGAGCGGCCTTTTCGCGTTCGCTCCGTCGCGCGGGCGGTGAGGCGATCGCCGAGTTTGCCGGCATTCACAAACGTGACCTCGCAATGCTGCGCCACGGTCACGACATCGTAGGTGTTGCACGCAAACGCGAACGTTGAATCCGCCAGCGTGAAAATGTAGCCGCCGTGGCAGAGATCATGGCCATTCACCATCTCCTTGCGCACGTCCATCGAGATCGTCGCCTGCCCCGGCGCGATCGCATCGATGCGCATGCCGAGCGCCTGCGAGGCGCCGTCGTTCGCCCACATCGTATCGGCGCAGCTCTTTGCCACGCGCTGCGCGTCGTCCGGCTGCGGCGAAGGCTCGCTCATGCCAGCGGGATTGCACGCGGCAAAAGGGTGGTCAATAGAAGGGGCAACAACGCAATCCGGGAGGTTTCGATGACCCAACTCACGCAGAGCGTGCGCTACGAGACGCAGGGCGACACGGCGCTCATCATCGTCGACAATCCGCCCGTCAATTCGCTGTCGTTCCACGTGCGGCAGGGCCTCAAGGACGGCGTCGAGAAGGCGCTCGGCGACAGCGCCGTCACCAATATCGTCATCGCCTGCGAAGGCCGCACGTTCATTGCCGGCGCCGACATCCGCGAGTTCGGTCAGCCGCCAAAACCGCCCGGCCTCGTCGACACGCTCGACGCGATGGAGCGCTCGACGAAACCGGTCGTCGCGGCAATCCAGGGCACGGCGCTCGGCGGTGGTTTCGAAGTCGCGCTCGCGTGTCATGCGCGCGTACTCGATCCCAAGGCGCAGATCGGCCTGCCGGAAGTGAAGCTCGGCCTCATTCCGGGCGCCGGCGGCACACAACGCCTGCCGCGCATCGTCGGTGTGATGACGGCGCTCGACATCTGCACGAGCGGCCGCATGGTGAAGGCACAGGAAGCACTGAAACTGGGCGTCGCCGACGCGGTGGCCGATGGCGATCTGCGCACCGCAGCCGTCGCGCATGCGAAATCGCTGGTCGGCAAGACCTTGCGCCGCGCTTGCGATGTGGCCGTCCCCGCATTCGATCAGGCAAAATTCGACGAGGCCGTCGCGGCGGTGAAGAAAAAGGCGCGCGGACAGCGTTCGCCAGTCGCCGCCGCCGAAGCCGTCGCATTGTCGGCGACAGCCAAGACTTTCGCGGACGGCATGAAGGCCGAGCGCAACATCTTCCTCGAATTGCTGCCGTCTGACCAGTCGAAGGCGATGCGCTACGTGTTCTTCGCCGAGCGCGAAGTGACGAAGGTGCCGCATCTCGAAGGCGTCGAGCCCCGCAAGATCGAAAGCGCCGGCGTGCTCGGCGCGGGCACGATGGGCGCCGGCATCGCCATTTCGCTCATTAATTCCGGCATGCCCGTCACGCTCGTCGAGATGAAGCAGGAGGCGCTCGACGCCGGCAAGAAGCGCCTGCTCGACACGTGGGATCGCGACGTAAAACTCGGCCGCATCACGGCCAACGTGCGCGAGAATCGCGTCGCGCTGCTCAATCCGACGCTGGATTTCGATGCTCTCGGCAAATGCGACATCGTCATCGAGGCGGTGTTCGAGGAGATGGCGATCAAGAAAGATGTGTTCGGCCGGCTAGGGAAGGTCGCCAAATCAGGCGCGGTGCTCGCCTCCAACACGTCCTATCTCGACATGGACCAGATCGCCGAAGCGTCGGGCCGCCCGGCCGACGTCATCGGCATGCACTTCTTCTCGCCCGCCAACATCATGCGACTTGTCGAGGTGATCGAAGGCTCGAAGTCGGCCCGCGATGCGGTGCAGACCGGCGTCGCCGTCGGCAAACGTATGGGCAAGCTGCCGGTCGTTTGCGGCAATTGCGACGGTTTCGTCGGCAACCGCATTCTCGCGGCATGGCGGCCTGTCGCCGATTTCGCGATCGAGGACGGTGCGCTTCCGCAGGACATCGATGCCGCAATGGAAGCCTATGGGATGGCGATGGGGCCTTATGCCGTGTCCGATCTCGCCGGGCTCGACATTGGTATGCGCCGCCGCAAGGAGATGGCGCATCTGCGCGATCCGATGAAGCGCTACGCCTCCGCCGTCGCCGACGAGCTCTGCGCACGCGGCCGCTACGGCCAGAAGACCGGGTCGGGCTATTACAAATATGTCGACGGCAAGCGGCAGGTCGATCCGGACGTGACTGCGATCATCGAGGACGTCTCGATGAAGAACCAGCGCAAGCGCACGCCGATGTCGGGCGAAAAGATCGTCGACCAGATCCGCGCCGTGATGGTCAACGAGGCCGCGAAGATCCTTGCCGAAGGCATCGCGCCGCGTGCGCTCGACGTCGATATGGTGCTGCTCAACGGCTACGGCTTTCCCGCCTGGCGCGGCGGCCCGATGCACGAGGCGGACCGCATCGGGCTCGACAAGATTCTCGCCACGATGAAGGAAGTTCACGCCGCTGCAGGCAAGGGCTTCGAGCCTGCGCCGCTGCTCGTGAAGCTCGCCGAAAGCGGCAAGAAATTCGCCGACCTGAAGCCGGACGAGGCGAAGGCGGCGTGACTTTTTAGGTCGTTGCGAGGAGCCCTGCAACCTCGGCACCTCATCCTGACGCGAGCGAAGCGAGCCTCGAAGGACGTGATTGCCGTGCATGGATTTGCCGATCCTTCGAGGCTTTCGCGTTCCGCGAAAGCACCTCAGGATGAGGTGGTCCAGTGTGAGTTGCGGCTGTGAGTGGCCCCTTAGACGGCCCCTTAGACGGCCTCTTCGACGCAGCCCGCGCGGCGCGCGAAAAGGCCTATGCGCCATATTCGAAATTCCTCGTCGGTGCTGCCGTGCGTGGAAAATCCGGCCGCATCTACGCCGGCTGCAATGTCGAGAATGCCGCCTATCCCGTCGGGACATGCGCGGAAGCCGGCGCCATATCAGCAATGATCCTTGGCGGCGACACCGTGCTCACTGAAGCGCTCGTGCTCGCGGACTCGCCAGAGCCTGTGACGCCCTGCGGTGCATGCCGTCAGCGCTTGGCTGAGTTCGCTGGTGGGGATACGCCCGTGCATGCCGCCGGACTCGATGCTGTCCGAAAGACATTCACGCTCGGCGAACTACTGCCACACGGGTTTGGTCCGGGTATGCTGCGCAAATTCGCGTCGTGATCCCCGCCGAAATCATCCGCAAAAAGCGTGACGGCAAAACACTGTCGGCTGATGAAATCACTTTCTTCATCGACGCTTTCTCGCGCGAAAAAGTCAGTGCGGAACAGGCGTCGGCGCTCGCAATGGCAGTATTTTTCCGCGGCATGGACGCGGACGAGACTGCGCATCTCACACGCGCAATGGCTCATTCGGGCACAATGCTCGATTGGCGCAGCGAAAGTCTTGGCGGTCCCGTCCTCGATAAGCATTCGACGGGCGGCGTCGGCGACAATGTATCGCTCGTTCTTGCGCCGATGCTTGCCGCCTGCGGCGCGTATATCCCGATGATTTCCGGCCGCGGGCTTGGACATACCGGCGGCACGCTCGACAAGCTGGATTCGATCCCCGGCTATGTCTCGCAGCCAGACCTGGACACGTTCCGTCGCATCGTGAAGGACGTCGGCTGCGCCATCATCGGCCAGACTCTCGATCTCGCGCCGGCGGATCGAAAACTTTACGCAATTCGCGATGTCACCGCGACGGTCGAATCCGTGCCGCTCATCACGGCCTCGATTCTGTCGAAGAAACTTGCGGCCGGAGTCGAAGGCCTCGTGATGGACGTGAAATGCGGCAACGCCGCATTTATGACATCGCACGACGATGCGCGTGCACTGGCGCGGTCGATTGTCGACACCGCGACGGCGGCCGGACTGCCGACCGTTGCGATAATCACTGCGATGGATGCGCCGTTGGCCTCCTGTGCAGGCAATGCGGTGGAGGTGCGCCACGCACTCGATCATCTCACGGGTCGCGCAGCAGAGTCGGCGTTTCTAGAAGTGACGCTTTCGCTCGCGGCGGAAATGCTCGTGCTGAGCGGTCTCGCCGACAATGCGAACACGGCCCGCAAGAGAGCGGAAACCGCGTTGTCGGGCGGGCAGGCAGCAGAACGCTTTGCAAGAATGTGCGCGGCGCTCGGTGGTCCCGTCGATATTCTCGAACGTGCGGACAAATATCTGCCAAGCGCGCCGGTGCGGCGCGAGATTTTCGCGCAACACACAGGCGTCGTTGCCGGGATCGACACGCGCGCGTTGGGTCGTCGCGGTCATCGCGCTCGGCGGTGGGCGAAAACAAGCTGATGATCGGATTGATCACGCGGTCGGCTTCACAAGCGTTGCACGTCCGGGCGATGCGACAGACAGACCGCTGGCGATCGTGCACGCGCGCGACGACGATGCGGCGCAACGAGCAGAAGCGGCTGTGCGAGACGCTTACCAAATCGCAGATCACCGGCCAGATGCGACGCCATTGATCCTCGAACGCATCGTTGCGGAGCGACTCGCATGAGCGACGATCTCCACGTGTCGCGCGGCGGGTCCGGCGATCGTTTGCTCGTCTTTCTGCACGGCATCGGCGCGAATGCAGAAGTCTGGCGACCGATGCTGGAGACAATCGACCGCCACTGGCAAGACCGCTGGATCGCACCCGACTTGCGCGGACATGGGCGCTCGACGAAAGCTGGCCCGTTCGATCTGCGTCGCCACGCCGAAGATATTTCGAGGCTGATCGTCGCCGAAGCTGCCGAGGACATCATCCTCGTCGGTCATTCCTTCGGCGCCGTGGTTGCGGCGATGATCGCCTGCGGGGATTTCGGTGTGCGGCCGAAAGAGGTCGTCGGCTTCTCCGTCAAGATCGACTGGTCAGGCGACGATCTCGCGCGCATGCGCGCGTTAGCGGAACGGCCACGACAGGTCTTTGCAACGCAGGGAGAGGCAGCCGAACGTGCTCTCGCATTCGCAGGCCTCAAGGGTATGGCAAACTCCGCGTCGCCCGTGGCACTCGCTGGCGTCGAGCCATGCGATTGCGGCTTTCGCCTGGCGCTGCAACCGGACGTGTTCGCGGCAGTCACATCAGACATCGCCGACGTTCTCCGCGCATGTCTCGCACCGCTACGCCTCGGCTCCGGCACGAAGGACGCGATGGCGCCGGTCACGCCGATGCGGACGCTCGACCCGCAAGCGATCGCCTTGCCCGACGCGGGGCACAACGCGCATTGGGAGCAACCCGAGGCGGTGTGGCGTTTCGTGCTCGGTAACTGACGCTTTGGCGCAGGTGCCGTTGCGGGCTATGCCTCGCGCAACGACAAACGGGAGGATTTTGCCGATGGAACTACCGCCGCTCCAGACCCTGTTTTTCGAGGACATGTCGGTCGGCATGGTCGAGACGCTGACGAAAACCGTCGCGTCCGACGATGTCGTCGGCTTCGCGCAGCTTACCGGCGACCGCAACCCAATCCATCTCTCCGAACATTTCGCCGCCAAGACGCCGTTCGGGGAGCGTATCGCGCACGGGCTTTACACGGCGAGCCTGATCTCCGCCGTCCTCGGAACGCGCCTGCCGGGACCGGGGGCGGTGTATATTTCGCAGACGCTGAACTTTCGTGCACCCGTGCGGATCGGCGATACGATCATCGTGGAAGTCGCCGTCGCAGAGCTTGTCGAAGGCAAGTCGCGCGCACGTCTCGCCTGCACCTGCAAGGTCGGCGACCAGATCGTGCTTGATGGCGAAGCCTTGGTGAAAGTGCCGTCGTCGAAGGCCACTGGGCGGCCGCAGCCGAAGCTGTAAGCCTCGAATCCTCATCCTGAGGAAACGTGAAGCGCTGTCTCGAAGGATGAGTTCCAGCATCACGAGTTGGCCGATCCTTCGAGACGCTTGCTTCGCAAGCTCCTCAGGATGAGGCAGGTGATGCGGAAGCCGTTGCGCGGCAGCTCACTTCGCCGCCGTCTCCAGACCCGATCGATAATAGCGCAACTCCGGCGCGACATGCGCGAGATTGGCTTCACGAATGCGCGCGCCATCGTCATCGTAGAGGAACGGCAGAAACGCAAAGCGCCGCCCTTTCGTCACAGGCCGCGCCTCGTGCAGCAGCGAGCACGAAAACACGACTGCGCCGCCGGTCGGTGCGCGATAGGTCGTCGGCCCGAATTCCGGGAAGGACAGGTCGCCGCCTTCGAACTCCTCCGCATTGAGGTTGATCGTACAGGCGAACTTGCGATGCGCTGTGCCGCGCGTGGTGTTGTCGCGATGCGCGCGAAAGTGGCCACCATCCTGCGCATCGTAGCAGGCGACGATGAAGCGCTCGATGCGGCTCGCATCGAACTGGAAGGCGCGCCGGATCATCGGTCGTAGCGCGTTAGACATACGGCCCTTCAGCGTGGCGATGACATCCGCATCCTCGATCACATGATCGGCGCGACGTTTGTGCGAATGATCGCTGCGCGCAACCGTCTGGCCACCCTCTTCGCGCATAAAACCGGACTCGACGCCGCCGTGTTGCTCGTAGAGCCCAATCAGTGTGCGGCAAAGGTCCGGCGGCAGGATGCCGGGCATGACGAGCACCGGCGCCGGTACCGGCGCGGGTGTTTGGCCAACGAGGCCACGCAAGGTGCGAAGAATATCCTCGCCTGCGGTCAGCGGCACGCGCGCAACCACCCGTAGCATCGGATCGAGCAGCAGCCAGTGCGGCGAATAGGCGATCTTTTCGCCGCCTGACGCGTCGATCGCGCCGTAAAGCTTCGACACCGCGCGGTCGTAATCGAGGAACCAGCGCAGGCCCGGCATCTCCTGCACGATGCGGCCCTCCGCGGCGTCAGAGGGATCGATCGTCACGCCGTAAAAGCAAGCGCGGGCATCGTCGAAGAGATTCCGATGCGCCCGCAGCATCTTCAAGGCGCTTTGCGTCGGCTCCTGCGCGCCGCTGCCCAAGAACAGCATAAGCACGTAGCGGCCAGCCGACGTGTCGAAGGCATAGCGCTCGTTGCCGTTCAGCGCGCGCGCATGAAACCACGGGGCCGGTTCGCCCGGCATCGGCATTCTTTTCATAGCCGCGATCCTACGGCCTCGCAGCCCGAAGGATAAAGAGGCGACGCCGTACAGGGTTACTTCGCGACCGTGGCGCTACTCCGCCACCAGCCGCGCGCGAGCGGAGAGCTTTTCGGTCTCGCTCTTGAGCTGCCCGCAGGCCGCGAGAATGTCGCGGCCGCGCGGCGTGCGCACCGGGCTCGCATAGCCGGCATCGAAGACGATGTCGGAGAAACGTTCGATATGCGCCCAGTCCGAACATTCGTAGGGCGCACCCGGCCACGGATTGAACGGGATCAAATTGATCTTCGCCGGAATGCCCTTCAGCAGCCGCACGAGTTCGCGCGCTTCGGCCGGCGAGTCATTGATGCCCTTCAGCATCACATATTCGAACGTGATGCGCCGCGCATTGCTGGCGCCGGGATAGTCGCGACACGCCTGCAGAAGCTCCTTGATCGGATACTTCTTGTTCAACGGCACAAGCTTCGTACGAAGCTCGTCATTCACCGCGTGCAGTGAAATCGCGAGCATCGCGCCGGCCTGTTCGCCGAGCGGCGGAATTTGCGGCACGACGCCCGATGTCGACACGGTGATGCGCCGCTTCGACAGCGATAGCCCTTCGCCGTCCGCGAGCACGGCAACAGCATCCCGAACGCTGTCGAAATTATAGAGCGGCTCGCCCATGCCCATGAAGACGATATTCGACACGGCGCGCACGCCTTCGCCCGACGGCACGAGGCCATCCGTCGGCGGCGTCATGCCGGGAAAATCGCCGAGCCTTTCGCGCGCGACGACAACCTGCGCGACGATCTCCGCCGTCGTGAGATTGCGCACAAGACGCTGCGTTCCGGTGTGGCAGAAGGTGCAAGTGAGCGTGCAGCCGACCTGACTTGAGACGCAGAGCGTGCCCCGGTCGCGCTCGGGAATATAGACGCATTCGATCTCGGCCGGCTTCGATTCGCCGGGCTGCGGCGGCATGCGGATCAGCCATTTGCGCGTGCCGTCTGACGACACCTGCTCCGTCACGATTTCTGGCCGCGCGAGAGTGAAGTGTTCCGCAAGCTTTGTGCGCAAAGGCTTGGCAATGTTCAGCATCGCGTCGAAATCGCTGACACCCCGGTGATACATCCAGTGCCAGAACTGCGTGGTGCGCATGCGGTTCTCGCGCGCCGGCACCCCGATGTCGGTCAGCGCCGCCGACAGGCCTTCGCGCGTCGCGCCGAGGATCGGGCGACGTGCGGTGTCGACTGGCGGGGGGAGCGCAGCGAGCGTGGCGAGAGCCGGGGTCATGGCGTCCATGTAGGCGATGTTTTGGGCCGGCGCGAGGCGGGCAGGGAACCCTCTCCCGTTTACGGGAGAGGGTGGCATGCGAAGCATGACGGATGAGGGGAGGCGCTATGGACGCGGAGATCGCCGTTGAGGCTCCCCTCATCCGACCCTCGCTAACGCGAGGACCACCTTCTCCCGCAAGCGGGAGAAGGGAGCGGTCCGAGCTACCCCTCCGCTGCCATCAGCTTCGCCTGATAATCAGCGATCAGCGCCTCGACGATCTCGTCGAGCTCCCCCTCCATCACACGGTCGAGCTTGTAGAGCGTCAGGTTGATGCGATGGTCTGTCACGCGCCCCTGCGGGAAATTGTAGGTGCGGATGCGCTCGGACCGGTCGCCCGAGCCGACCATCGCTTTGCGGTCCGCCGAACGCGTGCTGTCGACCCGCTGTTTCTCGAGATCGAACAATCGCGCGCGAAGGACCGACATCGCCTTCTGGCGATTGCGATGCTGCGAGCGCTCTTCTTGCATCATCACGACGATACCCGACGGGATATGCGTGATGCGGATCGCCGATTCCGTCTTGTTAACGTGTTGTCCGCCGGCGCCGCCCGCGCGCATCGTCTCGATCCGAAGGTCACCGTCCGCGATGGCGACGTCGACTTCTTCGGCCTCGGGCAGGACCGCGACCGTCGCAGCTGAGGTATGGATGCGCCCCTGCGTTTCCGTCGCGGGCACGCGCTGCACGCGGTGGACACCTGACTCGAATTTCGTGCGCGCGAAGACACCGCGGCCCGACAGCATGACGACGACTTCCTTGAAGCCGCCGGCCGTGCCCTCGCTCTCGCCGAGAACTTCGGCACTCCAGCCGCGCGCCTCTGCGTATCGCAGATACATGCGCAGAAGGTCGCCAGCGAAGAGCGCGGCCTCGTCGCCGCCGGTGCCGGCGCGTATTTCAAGGATGGCGTTCTTCTCGTCGTCGGCGTCGCGTGGCAAAAGCGCGACCCTCAGCGCAGCCTCGGTTTCTTCGATGCGCGCCTGCGCGGCGCGCAGTTCGTCACCGGCGAGCGCACGCATTTCGGCGTCGAGCGACGTATCTGCGAGCATGGCCTCGAGATCGGCGGCGTCTTTCTGTGCGGACTGAAATCCGCCGATTGCCGTAACGACGTCTTCCATGCCGGAGAGATCGCGCGACAGCGCGACGATCGTCGCACCATCGCCGCCCTCATTGAGGCGTGCGGAAAGCTCGTCGTGACGGCGCAGGATGAGATCGAGTTTTTCGGCGGGGATCATGGGACTGAACGACGTGCGGTACACTTTCCCGGACGCGCGTAGCGCGATCCGGGATCCAGTCGCTGGATCCCGGATCGGCCTTCGGCCGTCCGGGGACGTGGACTATCGCGAATCAGCCGCGATACACAGCGGCGCATGTCTCGTATCCGCACACATCCCGGCAAAATCCTTCACGAGGAAGTTCTCGTGCCTCTAAGCCTGTCGGCACGTCGGCTTGCCGGCGACCTGCACATTCCCGCCAATCGTCTTTCCGAGATCATTCGTGGCAATCGCGCCGTATCGGCCGATACGGCGCAGCGGCTGGCACGCCGCTTCGGCGCGACGGCACAATTCTGGATGAATCTGCAGATCAACCACGACCTTTCTGTCGCGGCGGCAACGCACGATTATAGCAAGATCAAGCGTCACGTCGCGGCTTGAGCGCTACAACGGTATCCCCTTGCTCTCCGCAAAAACCTGCAGCCGTTCGCGCAGCGGCTCGCGATCATCGGCACTGTCGAGCAGCGGCATAAGAAAATCGCGCACTTCGGACAGGTCCGTCGATAACAGCATCGCCTTCACCGGGCCGATCGAGGCCGGCGACATCGACAGCGTGCGGTAGCCGATCGCCGCAAGCGCCAGCGCGTCGAGCGTCTTGCCGCCCATCTCACCGCACAGCGACACGGGCGTACCGGTCCGTTCGCCTGCGTCGGCCACCGCCTTCAGCGCGCGCAACGCGGGCGCAGAAAGCGCATCGAACCTCGCCGCCACGCGCTTGTTCTCGCGATCGGCGGCAAAAAGATATTGTAAGAGATCATTCGAGCCGACGGAAAGAAAGTCCGCGCGAAGACAAAGCGCATCAAGCTCCCACAGCAATGATGGCACTTCCACCATCACGCCGAGCCGCAAGTCCTTCGGCACGGGATGGCCATGGCGCTTCAGATGATCGATTTCGGCGAAGGTCAGTTCCCGCGCGTGATCGTATTCGCCGATGGTCGCGACCATCGGAAACATGATGCTCATGTCGCGACCGCCGCCCGCCTTCAGCATCGCACGCAATTGCTGCCGCAGAAGCGCCGGCCGGTCGAGGCCGATGCGGATGGCGCGCCAGCCGAGTGCGGGGTTCTCCTCCTCGACCTTCGACATATACGGCAGCACCTTATCGCTGCCGATGTCGAGCGTCCGGAACACCACCGGGCGATCAGGCACCGCATCGAGCACGGCGCGATAAAGCGACAGTTGCTCGCTGGCGCGCGGAAAGCGCGCCGCGACCATGAACTGCAACTCGGTGCGGAAGAGGCCGATGCAGGCGGCGCCGGTCTCGGCGACATGCTGCACGTCGACAAGCAGACCAGCGTTCATGCCGAGCGTGAAGGCGACACCGTCCTTCGTCACCGGCGGCACGTCGCGCAGCGCCTGATACTGTTCCTGCCGGCTCGCGCGCAGCCGCGCCTTTGCACCGTAGGCGGCTTCGACATCGGGTTGTGGCCGGATCTGCACGTCACCCATCAAACCATCGACGATGATGGCATCGCCGCTTTCGACGAGATCGGTGATGTTTGCTACGTCGCCAACGGCGGGAATGCCGAGGGCGCGCGCAATGACGGCGACGTGGCTCGTCGCGCCGCCGTGTTCGAGCACGAGGCCGCGCAGTCGTTTTTTGGGATAATCGAGCAACGCCGCCGGCCCCATCGAGCGAGCGACGAGGATCGCATTGTCGGGCAGCGCATCGCGCTGGAGCACGAAGGACTGGCCGGTGAGCTGATGCAGCAGCCGGTTCGCCAGATCGTCGAGATCGTGTAGCCGCTCGCGCAGATACGGGTCTTTCTGGCGCTGCAATTTCGCACGCGTGTCGTTCTGCACGCGCTCGACCGCGGCTTCCGCCGTCAGGCCCGTCGAGATCGCCTCGTGCAGACGCCGCACCCAGCCGCGATCGTTCGCGATCATGCGGACGGTTTCGAGTATTTCCTTGTGCTCGCCCGCACCGATGCGGTCACCGCGCGACACGAGCGTGTCGATCTCGTCGCGGAGTGCCGTGATCGAAGATTCGAGCCGCGCGCTCTCGGCGTCGGTGTTTTCCGCCACGATCTTCTTGATGACGATTCTGGGCTCGTGCAGGACGGCATGGCCAAGGCCAATGCCCTCGGCGAGGCCGGTGCCGCGAATGGCGATCGGTCGATGCAGCGCGATATCGCTGCCGGGCCGCACAAGCGATTGAAGCTCGCCCGATGCGATCATCTCGGCAAGCAGCATCGAGGTCGTCTGCAGGACCTCGATCTCTTCTTCCGAATAGGCGCGACGCGCCTTGTTCTGCACGACGAGCACGCCGAGCGTATTGCCGCCGCGCAGAATCGGGACGCCCAGGAACGAGTGGTAGATCTCTTCGCCCGTCTCCGGCCGGTACGAGAAGGCCGGATGATTCTGCGCGTCGTCGATCGCGAGCGGCTCGGCGCGTTCGGCGATCAGGCCGACAAGGCCCTCGCCACGCCTCATCGTGGTAAGATGGACGGCCTCGCGGTTCAGGCCTTCCGTCGCGTAGAGCTCGAGCAGCGCGTCGGCGCGCAGCACATAGACCGAGCAGACTTCAGCGACCATGTTCGAGGCGATGTGGACGACGATGCGGTCGAGGCGCGTCTGTGCGCTCACCGGTTCCGCCATGACTTCGCGGAGCCGGCGCAGCAGCAGGCGTGGTCCGCCGGGTGCGCTCCGCATCATGGTCCGTGTTCCGGCTGTCCGGTCGTTCCCAAATTGGGTTCTAGTGCCAAATCGGGTTCTAGAGCATGGAGCGGCGAGGGCAAACCGCCATGCTTGCGCTGTCGCTCTAGAGAAGTGCGTTGCCGGTTTCGTGACGTTCGTGGAAGGACTTCACCCGAATTGCTGCACCGGCGAAACGAACTTTCTTCGGGGTTTAAGCCGCCGCATCGAGCCCATAAAGTGTGTGCAGAGTCCGCACCGCAAGTTCGGTATAGGCAGCGTCGATCAGCACCGAGAATTTGATCTCGCTGGTCGTGATAGCGCGAAGGTTGATGCCTTTCGCCGCCAGCGCCTGAAACGCCTGCGCGGCGACGCCCGCGTGAGAACGCATGCCGATACCGATCGCCGACACCTTTGCTACATCCGTCGCGCCGGACACCGAGGCAAAGCCGATGATCTCGTTTGCCTTAGCCAGAATCGCTCTTGCGCGCTCGTAGTCGGCAGACGTCACCGTGAAGGTGAGATCGGTCGTTGCCCGGTCGTCGGACACGACCTGCACGATCATGTCGACGTTGATGTTGGCCTCGGCGAGCGGCATGAAGATCGCCGCCGCGATGCCGGGCCTGTCCGCCACGCCGCGCAAGGTGATCTGCGCCTCGTCGCGCGAGAAGGCGATGCCGGTCACGACCTGGGCTTCCATGATGTCCTCCTCGGCGCAGATCAGCGTGCCGGATTTGGGATGGTCGGGATCGTCGAAGGACGAGCGCACATAGGTCGGCACGCCGTGCACCATCGCGACTTCGACGGAGCGGACCTGCAGCACCTTTGCGCCGAGCGAGGCCATCTCCAGCATTTCCTCGAATGCGACTCGCTCCAATCGTTTCGCACGCGGCACGACGCGCGGATCGGTCGTGTAGACGCCGTCGACGTCGGTATAGATGTCGCAGCGTTCGGCCCCAAGCGCCGCGGCCAAGGCGACCGCGCTCGTATCGGAGCCGCCGCGGCCGAGCGTTGCGATGCGGCCGGTGACCTCATTCATGCCCTGGAAGCCTGCGACCACCGCGATCTCGCGCCGCGCCTCGAAGGCCGACAAAATGTTCGCGCCATCGATGCGCGCGATGCGGGCCGATCCATGCGCCTCGTCGGTGAGGATCGGCACCTGCCAGCCCTGCCAGGAACGCGCGGGCAGGCCCATGCCCTGCAGCACGATGGCGAGGAGCCCGGCGGTCACCTGCTCGCCGGAGGCGACGACCGCGTCGTATTCGCGCGCGTCATAGAGGTTTTCGGCCTCCTTGCACCAGGCGACGAGTTCGTTGGTCTTGCCGGACATGGCCGACACGACGACCGCGACGTCGTAGCCGGCGGCAACCTCACGGGCGACATGTCGCGCAACGTTGCGGATGCGCTCGACATTGGCGACCGACGTGCCGCCGAATTTCATCACTAGACGAGGCATCTAATTCCGACGATTGGGCCCGAAGTGCCGTCTAGCAAATGTCCCGCAAAAGTTGACAGACTTTTGCGATCGAGGACATGCGCCAGAAGAAGGAGTGGCGTGCGTAGCACACCGTCAGACGGGCGCGTATAGATGCCGGGGGCTTTCACCCCTGTCAACGAAACGAACTTCGGAAACGGATTTTGGCATGATTGCGCGGGCGGGGGCAGCAAGGACAGAGAGCACCGTCGATCCCGCCGATGTCGCGCGCTTCGACCGGCTCGCGCGCGACTGGTGGGACCCCTGGGGCCCCATGCGCCCGCTGCACAAGATGAACCCGGTACGGGCGGATTATGTGGCGGACCTTGTGGTGGAGGCGTTCGGGTTGCCTGCCCGAGTCGCGCCGGGAGCGCGGCTGGCCGGCCAGAGAATCCTCGACATCGGCTGCGGCGGCGGCCTGCTATCAGAGGCGATGGCCCGCATTGGCGCCAAGGTCACGGGCCTCGATCCCGCTAGCAATAACATCGAAATCGCCCGCGCACACGCTGCGAAGGACGGCCTCGCGATCGACTATCGCGCCACGACGGCCGAGGAATTGCCGTCCGACACGAAACCCTTCGATGTCGTGCTGGCGATGGAGGTCGTCGAGCATGTCGCGGACCGCCCGCTTTTCCTGCGCACGGCGGCGAGTCTCGTGCGGCCGGGCGGGCTCATGATCCTCTCGACGCTCAACCGCACGGCGAAATCATTCGCGCTCGCAATCGTCGGCGCGGAATACGTGTTGCGTTGGTTGCCGCGTGGAACTCACACGTGGGAGCAGTTCGTGACGCCGGAGGAACTCGCGGGTGAATTGCGAAGCGCGGGTCTAAAAATCTTCGACCAGAGCGGCGTGACTTACAATCCGCTGTTCGGCGAATGGCGACTGTCCGAGGATTGCAGCGTGAATTATTTCCTTGCGGCGGAAAAAGCGATTTAGCGCTTCCGCGCCATCACCTCGATCTCGAACAACACATCCTCAAAAATTAGTCCTGCTTGAATCATCGTCGCGGCCGGCCGAACCTCGCCAAACACGCGTCGCAGCGTCGGCCAGCAGGCTTCGAAATCGCGGCGATCTTTCAAAATATATCGCACGCGAACGACATCGGCGAAGCTCGCGCCCGCCTCGCGCAGCGCCGCCCCGACATTTGCCATCGCCTGTTCGCATTGCGCGACGATGCCGTCGGCCAGCGTCATCGTCGCGTAATCGAAGCCGGTCGTGCCTGACACGAAGACCCAGTCGCCATCGACGATGGCGCGCGAATAGCCAACCTGATCCTCGAACGATGATCCCGAAGAGATGCGCCGTCTGGTCAATGCCACATGTCTTCCGAAGGTAGGCCCACGTCGGCCCTGTGACGGATAGCACATCCCTCGATGGCGGATGCGCGTAGGTGTCGGCCCGTCCTGATCGCGTGATGAGGGGGAACTCATGACACAGCGCAAACTGATCTTCGTATTCGCGTGTGCATTGGCGGCCGCAGTACCCGCTGCGGTCCGCACAACGGCCGCGCATGCAGCGAGCACCGTCGCGCAGACGTCGGCGACAGATGGCTTGCGCGTTGCTACGCAGGCGATGAACGCGGCCGGCGACCTCGCCAATTATCTTGGAAGCATCGAGAGGGCTGGCGGCCGGCCCGACTTCTCGCAGCCGAAGACGGCAGACCTGTTTCGCCGTGTGTTCGACGTCGGGGCGCTCGAAAGTTTGCCGGCGGTCCGCGGCGACGATCTGCTTTGGCTTCTGGATTGGGCGCAGGCCGCAAACACCATCAACAAAGCGATCATGTTCGTCGGGATCGCACCACCGGTGAACCCGGTACGCGACGCGGAGGCGATCGGACGCAATCTTGTCGCGTTCGAGGACCAGCAGGCGATCATCGAAAACTTCTTACTCCGTATCACAGCGCGCGAGGCCGAAGCTGCAGTCATGTTCATGGACGGTCTGCCGCCGGCGCAGCGCACAACCATTCGCATCGAGGGTTTTAGGAAGATGCGCGCGTTGCACGCGGAGATGCTCGTCTCGTTCCTGTGCGTCGCCGAGAAGATGAAGCCGGCCAATGCGCGCTTGGTGAGCGCAGCGATGCGGGACACCGGCAAGGATTGGACGACGGCTATCCCGCGGGACGATCGACCGGGCGTTCTCGCGATGCTCGATCAGGTGCGGACATCGACGACGGACGAGCCGACACGTACCAATCTTTCCGCCTTCCGAGACCTTCTGGCGACAGCGAATTAAAACGTCACGTCAACCCTGTTTCGGCATCACTTTGCGTGCATGCGCCTCGACGCGTGCGCGACGTGGGGCGATCATGGCATCGATCCGCGCACGCACGTCGGGCGGCGCGGTCTCCGGCCTGCCCGCATCGAAGGGCGGCGCCGGCGCATATTCGATCGCGAGCTGGATGCCCTTCGCGACATTCTCGCCCGCGATTTCTGCCGCGAGTACGAGCGCGAAGTCGATGCCGGCCGTAACGCCACCGCCGGTGAAAACGTTTCCGTCGCGCACGACACGCGCATCATCCGAGATCGCGCCAAAGATTTTCATCGTGTCGCGCCAGGCCCAATGCGTTGCGACGCGCTTGCCTTGCAGTAAGCCGGCTGCGCCCAACACCAGCGCGCCGGTGCAGACGGACGTGATGTAACGTGCGTCTTTTGCGAGCCGCGCGATTTCCTTGAGCGCGGGTTCGTCAGCGCAAAACTGCTCCGTGCCAGCACCGCCGGGCACGAGCAGCACATCGCAACACGCGATATCGGCGAGCTTCACACTATCGGCGACGTCGAAGCCGCAATCCGTTCGCACCGCGCCGCCGTTCGGCGATGCGATCACGCATGTCGCACCGGGTACGCGCGCGAGCACCTGCAGCGGCCCGGTAAAATCGAGCTGCGTCACGTCGGGAAAGACCGCGAAGACGATCGTGAGCGATTGCGGCGACGCCATTTCTCAGGTTGCCGTCGCATAGGCATTGCGTAGCGCCGCACCGCACATTTCGAGCGCCGTATCGGCGGCGCGGATCATGCGGCCCATCGTGAGAAAGCCGTGCACCTGATCGCTCATGTCGAAATGCCAGACCTGCACGCCGGCCTCCGCCAGTTTCTTCGCATAGGCCCGGCCATCGTCGCCGATCGGGTCGTGATAGGCCGTCAGCACGAAGGCGGACGGCAGTCCCGCATGGCTCTTCGCATGAAAGGCCGACGCGCGCGGATCCGAGCCCTGACCCGGTTCGAGATAATGGTCGTGGAACCACATCGTTAGTTTGTTGGTGAGCGGCAGATCGGCATTCGCGCCGACGCCGACATCATCTTTGTAATGCATCGTCAGATCCGTGCCGGGGTAGAGCAGCGCCTGATAGATAAATTTCGGCGCATCGCCGTCGCGCCCCGCGAGTGCGAGCACCGCCGAGAGATTGCCGCCGGCACTGTCGCCGCCGACCGCGAGTTTTTTCGGATCGATGCCGAGGCTCGTTGCATTCGCCGCGATCCAGTTCGCAGCAGCCAGACAATCCTCGACACCTGCGGGAAACTTGTGTTCCGGCGCAAGCCGATAGTCGATCGAGACGACCGCGGCACGCGTTTCGTTCGCGAGCTTGCGGCAGACATGGTCGTGCGTGTCGCGATCGCCGATGACGTAGCCCCCGCCATGAATGAAGACGAGGCAAGGCGCGTTCGAGGCCGGTGCGCCGAGGCCGCGATAGAGCCGCAGTGGGATGGGACCGTGCAGACCTGGCGCTTCGAGGTCGCGCGACTCGGCAATGTCGATCGGATCGGGCGCCATCGCCTTGCGCGCGGTGCGATAGGCCTCGCGCGCCTCCTGCGCCGACAGCGTGTCGAATTTTGGCCGGTTCAATGCCTTCAGCAGATCCATGACCTTTTGCGCGTCGGCATCGATTTTCATTGTTTCCTCTTCCTATCCGCCGTCATTGCGAGGAGCGGAGTGACGAAGCAATCCATCCCCCGCTCTGGAGAAGCAACCGTGGATGGATTGCCGCCTCGGCGCTCTGCGCCTCCTCGCAATGACGTCGTTGGCGCTTCACTTCTTCATATCGTCGAAGAGCGCGTTGACGTTGTGCGCAGCGTGTAAATCCTCGCCACGTTCGCTCGAATTAAGTGTGCTTGCAGTGAGCGGATTTGGTTTGAAACTTGGCGTCACCCGAAACTCCCGCCCTTCCTCAAGCCACTTAACCCGCTCCGTGCGAAGGAACGTGCGGCGCACCTTCCCGGCGTCGTCGCGATGGCTTTCGTGCGCGATCTCGTAACTCTCGGGATGCTTGTACTTGCTTAGGCGGTCGCCGAGATGCGCCGGCAGTGACGCCAGCACCACTTCGGCATCGGTCGCCGCATCGACCTCGATGATCGCGTGCAACCGCGCGCCGAGATCGGGATCGGGCAGTCCGAGCACGACACTCGAGCGGATGTCGGGATGCGCGACGAGCGCGGCTTCAACCTCGGCCGGGTAGATGTTCGCCCCACCGCGGAGAATCATGTCGGAGCGGCGGTCGCCGAGATAGAGGTAGCCGTCGGCATCGAGGCGACCGATGTCGCCGAGGGATTCCCAGCCGCCTTCGATCCGCCGTGGTTCCGCGCCGATATAGTGGTAAGACGAGCCCGCGCCGTCGGGCGGCAGGAAGAAGATCTCGCCATCCGTGCCGACCGGCACGTCGCGGAAGTTTTCGTCGAGGATGCGCACCGCGGCGTCTTCCGGCTTTCCAACCGAGCCGGGATGCGCGAGCCATTCCGTGCCGGAGATGACCGTACGGCCCTGCCGCTCCGTGCCGCCGTACAATTCCCAGACGCGCTCCGGACCGATCCAGTCGATCCACTCTTTCTTCAGCCACGCCGGCATCGGTGCCGCCATGTGGAACACAGTCTTCAGCGCCGACAGGTCCGCCTTCGCGCGAACATCGTCGGGCAGCGCAAAAATGCGGCCCATCATCGTCGGGACGAAGTTCACCCACTCGATGCCGCGCGCCGCCATCAGCGCGAGCGTCTCGGCCGCATCGAACTTCAGCATGCCGGTGACGCTGCCGCCGCCGAACAGCGCCATGTGCGACAGGATGAACGGCGCATTGTGATAGAGTGGGCCGGGATTGAGCAGTTTCGAACCTGGCGAAATGCGCAACGTGATTGCCGTCGTCTCGATCACCGCAGGTCCGTGATCGAGAATGACTTTTGGCCGGCCGGTCGAACCGCCCGACGTCATCGCCTTCCAGTAGCGCGCGACAGGCGCGTCAAGCCGCGTGTCGGGAAAGCCTTGCGGAGCGAAGTCTTTCGGCAGCGCGTTCGGCGCACCCCAGTCCGGCTCACCGCCCACGACCAAGGACGGTTTCAGAATTTCGAGAATTTGAGCAACTTCGCCGCGCGGCAGTTTGTGTGACAGCGACGTCGGAGTCGCGCCGCATTTCCACACGGCGAAACTGGTTTCATAGAAAGCATTGCCGTTCGGAAGGCCGATGGCGACGAAGTCGCCTGGCTTCACGCCGCGATCGCGGAACGCATGCGCGCGGCGGTTGGCATTCGCTTCGAGCTGCGTCCAGGTGAGAATGTCGTCACCGTGGCGCACGGCCATCGTCTCGGCAGGCTTTCGTGCCGCGTGAAATCCCGGCACATCGCCGATTGGAATGAGCACCAAGGTCCTCCCGCGCGACGCTGACCGCCGCTGCTATTTGCCGAATAGGCGCTCCGCCGCAGTACCGAGACCGAGCGTCGGATTCGTGGCGCAGAAGGCCGCGAGCTTGACGGCCTTACCCTTCATCTTATCGAAATCGACGACGGGATCAGCATCTTCGTCCTGATAATAGCCGTCGAGCCAAGCCATCGTGATGGCGATGGATTCCTTGCCGCTCTCGATCCATTCCTGACATTTCACGGTATTAAGGTCGAGGATCTGAGCCGAAGCCGGACTGGCTGTTGCAAGCGCGACAGCGGACAAGACCGAACCCAAAAGAATGCGCATCGTGACCCCTCTCAAACCTGATGGGAGAGGCCATGCACGCGCCCGATCGTCAAGTTGCCAAAACGATCACGTCGGCGGCGAACCTGTCCGATATCGGGTCCAAAGCGACGTGGCGCCGAGCGTCGCGACAAAAGATTCATGCGCAGTTTGTTCATCGACGTGCACAACGATTGCGAGCGGCGCCGGACGTGCGGTGAGGCCGTTGCGAAGCAGCGCCATCGCAGCGTCGGCGGCGACGTGCAGCGTCATCGACGATTGCATGCCGCCCGACAGTTCGAGATAGACGTCGGCGAGCAATTGCGCGTCGAGCAGCGCGCCGTGCAGCACGCGATGCATCGTCGAAATGCCGTAACGCGCGCAGAGCGAGTCGAGCGAATTCGACGCGCCGACATGCTTTCTCCGCGCGATCGCCAACGTATCGATGGCGCGTGAGAAACCCAGCGGTGGATGGCCTGCCGTCGTCAGTTCGTGATCAAGAAAACGGATGTCGAATTCCGCATTATGCGCGACGAGCGGCGCATCTTCGACGAATTCGAGGAACGACGAAGCGACCTCGGCGAAGAGCGACTTGTCCGACAGGAACTCCTCGGACAGGCCGTGCACACGAAACGCTTCTTCCGGCATGTCGCGCTGCGGATTGAGATAGACGTGGAACCGTCGTCCTGTCGCGACTTTGTTGACGATCTCTACCGCGCCGATCTCGACGACGCGGTGGCCGCTTGACGGATCGAGCCCGGTGGTTTCGGTGTCGAGAACGATTTCGCGCATAAGTCGAAGAGACGATCAGCAGCCGATCGCGCCGAGAAGCGCCGCGACCTGCCGCCGAGCATAGGGAAACCCGCGACCCGTTTCGATGACGAAATGCGCGCGCCGACGCTTTTCCACATCGGGCACCTGCTTAGACACGATCATTGCGAACTTTTCCGGCGTCATGCCCGGCCGCGCGAGCGTTCGGGTTCGTTGCATCTCGGCGGGTGCCGAAACGACGACGACGACGTCCACAGCGCCTTCGGCTTTCGTCTCCATCAGCAGGGGAATGTCGAGCACGACACAGGGCCGGTTTTTCGTCCGCGAATCGGCCAAAAATGCCGTGCGGGACGCGCCGACGAGCGGATGCACGATGCGTTCGAGTTCCGGCAGCCGTGCCGGGTCGGCGACGATCATGTCCGCAAGCTTGCCGCGATCGATGGCGTCATCGACGACCGCATCAGCAAAGGCGGCGCGAAATTCCGCGGTCGGCGGTTGGCGATAGATGTCGTGCACAGCGGCGTCGGCATCGAAGACCGGCACACCCGCCTCGCGAAACATCTCTGCGGTCGCGGACTTGCCCATGCCGATCGAGCCGGTGAGACCGATCAAGCGCATAGGAGATTACTTTGGGCTTGACGACGATTGTTGTCTCGGTTCACCCCCACCCCAACCCATCGAGGGGGAGGGAGTAGAGTGCCGATGTCATGCAGCCTCGGGACACTGTCGAGAGGGCAACGATGGTGATGCGCGCGAAGTCCCTCCCCCCTTGTGGGGGAGGGTCTGGGTGGGGGGGTCATCACAACGACTAACTCACCCCTGCGCAATGAACTGCATCCTGTGCTCGCGATAGAGATCGATAATCGCCGCCGCCGTCTCCTCGATCGAGCGGCGCGACACGTCGATCACAGGCCATTTGTTCTGTTCGAAAAGCCGACGCGACTGGGTGATCTCGTCGGCGACAGAGGTGCGATCGACATAGGGCGAATCGTGATCGGCGTTGAGCGAAAGCAACCGATTCTGCCGGATCTGCACGATGCGCTCCGGCGATGCGATCAGCCCGACTACGAGAGGCTTGTGCAGCGAAAACACCTCCGGCGGCAGCGGCACGTTCGGCACGAGCGGAATGTTCGCGGTCTTCACGCCACGATTGGCGAGATAGATCGACGTCGGCGTTTTCGAAGTACGGCTCACGCCGAGCAGCAGTACATCGGCTTCGTCGTAATGCTCGGGATGCTGCCCGTCGTCATGCATCATCGTGTAATTCAGCGCGTCGATGCGCTTGAAATAATCGGCGTTGAGCATGTGCTGCGCGCCGGGCCGTGGCGTCGACGCCGTGCCAAGGTAGCTCTGCAGCAGCCCAAGAATCGGCGCGAGCACCGACAGGCACGGGCAGCCGGCTTCGCTGCAGGCTTCTTCGAGCCGCGCAATCAGATCGGCATCGACCAAGGTGAAGAGCACGATGCCCGGCGCAGCGCGGATTTCGGCGATCGCCTTGTCGAGATGCGCCTGCGTGCGGATGAGCGGATAGACATGCTCTATCGAGGCGACGCCCTGATACTGCGCCGCCGCCGCACGCGAGACGGCGATGAGCGTTTCGCCCGTCGAGTCGGAAACCAGATGCAGGTGGAAGTAGTTACGTCCCGACAACAGGTCCCTCGCGTTCCATAGGATAAGTCGCCCCGGCCTGTGGAGAACGACGGTGTTCGGCACGACTCATAGCGGGGTGCTTGGGACAGAGCCAGATTCCATCCACAATCGCGCCGCGGGGCAATCGGTACGGCGGATTCTCGTCGTGACTCGTTATCCCCAGCCTGTCCCCCGGATTGCCGCAAGAGTTTAAGCCCGCACTGCCGAGACGAAATCCGTAGCTTTCGTCATGCCGTGAACGAACCGGTTTAAATCTTCGGACCTCCGCAGAATTGTGAAGAAGGCTTGGAGCCTGCGGTATTCCCGTTTATCGGCGGTCCAGGAATCAAAATAAAACAGATCTCTTCGAGATTCTGTCTTTAGGGCGGGAGTGAACAACCGTGCGGGACAAGCTGATGCTGCGCACGTTGGCCGGCGAAACAGGCCCGCGTCCTCCGATCTGGCTGATGCGTCAGGCTGGTCGCTATCTCCCCGAATATCGTGAGCTGCGCGCGAGCGTCGGCGGCTTCATGGAATTGTGTTTCTCGCCCAAAGATGCGGCGGAAGTGACGATGCAGCCGATCCGCCGCTTTGGCTTCGATGCGGCGATCTTGTTCAGCGACATTCTCGTCGTGCCGCACGCCTTTGGCTTGCACGTCTGGTTCGAGGAGGGCGAAGGCCCGCATGTCGATGGTCTCTTCGACGATGCCGGCCGCATGGCGTTAAAACCGTTCGATTTGCGCAAGCTCGATGCCGTGATGGAGACGCTCGGGCTTCTGCGAACCATGCTTGGCGGCGAGACCACGCTCATCGGCTTCTGCGGTGCGCCCTTCACGGTTGCGAGCTACATGGTCGCCGGACGCTCATCGCCGGATCAGGCGCCGGTCCGCACCTTCGCCTATCGCCAGCCGGCGGATTTTGCGGTGCTGGTCGAGCGGCTGGTCGATGCCTCCGCCGAATATCTCCTGGCGCAGGTGAAAGCTGGCGCGGAAGTGCTGCAGATTTTCGATTCCTGGGCCGGCGTGCTGCCCGATGTCGAATTCCGCCGCTGGAGCGCTGAACCCATTGCGGCGATTGTCCGCAAAGTGAAGGCGCAGGCGCCAAACGTGCCGATCATCGCTTTCCCCAGGGAGGCCGGTACGAAGCTGAAGATTGCGCTGGAGGTCATCGGCAATACCGCGATCGGGCTCGGCACCGCGGAGGCGCTGCCGGTGGCGCTGAACGTCATACCGGCGGGCCGGGTGACTCAGGGCAACCTTGATCCCTTGGCGCTGCTTGCGGGTGGTGACGCCCTGGAAAACGCCGTACGCGGCATTCTGACCGCCACCCGCGGCCGGCCGCATGTCTTCAATCTCGGCCACGGCATCCTGCCGCCGACCCCGATCGCGCATGTCGAGCGCCTGCTCGAGATCGTTCGCGAAGGGTAAGGGTGATTTGCCAACCGAATCGCTTGCAAGCAGCGTCGGCCACAGCTATTTTGCGATTTCCCACCCCTGAGACGCGTGATCGCTCGCCTGTGTCGAGCGCGGGTGCCTTCAGTCTTCCAGACTTTTGCGCCTTCCCGACGAAATTCGACGGCCTTGTCCGTCGACCGCTCTCAACGTTATTCCACCAAGGACTCAATGGCAGAAATCAAACTGCAGGACCTGAAGCGCAAGTCGCCGACGGAACTGCTCGCCTTCGCTGAGGAACACGAAGTCGAAAACGCATCGCTCCTGCGCAAACAGGAATTGATGTTTGCAATCCTCAAGCAGCTTGCCAGCAAGGAAATCGAGATCGTCGGCGAAGGCGTCGTCGAAGTACTCCAGGACGGTTTTGGCTTCCTCCGCTCATGGGACGCGAACTACCTTTCCGGCCCCGACGACATCTACATTTCACCGTCCCAAATACGCCGCTTCGGCCTGCGGACGGGCGACACGGCCGAAGGCCATATCCGGAGTCCGAAAGAGGGCGAGCGTTATTTTGCGCTTCTCAAGGTCAACTCCATAAATTTTGAAGAACCGGAGAAAGTCCGGCACAAGGTTCATTTCGACAACCTGACGCCGCTCTATCCGGATCGTCGACTGAAGCTCGAAATCGAGGACCCGACGCGCAAGGACGTGTCGTCACGCGTCATCGATATTGTGGCGCCGATTGGTATGGGCCAGCGCGCGCTGATCGTCGCGCCGCCGCGCACCGGCAAGACAGTGCTGCTGCAGAATATCGCGCAGTCCGTCACCGCCAATCATCCCGAATGTTATCTCATCGTGTTGCTCATCGACGAGCGTCCGGAAGAAGTGACGGACATGCAGCGCTCCGTGAAGGGCGAGGTCGTGTCCTCGACGTTCGACGAGCCTGCTGTTCGTCACGTTCAGGTTGCGGAAATGGTGATCGAGAAAGCGAAGCGCCTTGTTGAACATGGGCGCGACGTCGTCATCTTGTTGGATTCGATCACGCGATTGGGCCGTGCCTACAACACCGTCGTTCCGTCGTCTGGCAAGGTGCTCACCGGTGGTGTCGACGCGAATGCGTTGCAGCGCCCGAAGCGTTTCTTCGGCGCCGCGCGCAACATCGAAGAAGGTGGCTCGCTCACGATCATCGCGACCGCGCTGATCGACACCGGCTCGCGGATGGACGAAGTGATTTTCGAAGAGTTCAAAGGCACCGGCAACTCGGAAATCATTTTAGACCGCAAGGTCGCCGACAAGCGGGTCTTCCCCGCGATGGACATCACGCGCTCCGGTACGCGTAAAGAAGAGTTGCTCGTGCCGGCCGACATCCTCAAGAAGATGTATGTGCTACGCCGCATCCTCAACCCGATGGGCACTGTGGATGCGATTGAATTCTTGCTTGGGAAGCTGCGTGACACGCCGAAGGGCAACAGCACGTTCTTCGACTCGATGAATACCTGACGCAGAGCCCGCAAAAGTTGGTAGACTTTTGTGACGAAGGGCCTGCGCAGAGCGCTTTGGTGGGCTGGTCGGCGCGTGGTGCGCCGGGAGCCCGCGATACGATTTTCGCGCTGTCCACGCCGCCAGGTCGCTCGGCGGTTGCGGTCATTCGGCTATCGGGTCCGCGCGCCGGCGATGCGCTCACGGCATTAGCGAGCAGATGCCCTGCGCCGCGTCAGGCCGCTTTGGTAAAGTTCTGCGATCCCTCGACCGCAGTCATTCTCGATCGCGGGTTGGCGCTGTGGTTTCCGGCGCCGGCAAGTTTCACGGGCGAGAACTGCGCCGAATTTCACTTGCACGGGTCGATGGCAGCGGTTCGAGCGACACTCGCCGTGCTGGCAAGGCAGTCAGGTTTGCGCGAAGCGAAACCGGGCGAATTTACCCGCCGCGCGCTCGACAACGGTAAGCTCGACCTCGTCCAGGCCGAGGCCCTCGCCGATCTGATCGACGCGCAGACCGAGCGGCAGCGGCGTCTGGCACTCGTGAGCGCTGATTCCGGTCCAGCCCGCCTCGCTGGCGAATGGCGTGAAAGGGTCCTCGATTCGATTGCAAGTATCGATGCAGAGCTGGACTTCTCCGATGAGGGCGATGTGTCGGCTTTGGCGCGGACAAAGCTTGCGACGGATGTTCTAACGCTGTCGGCGGATGTCGAGCAGGTTATCGCAGTAGCAGAGCGCACGCGAAGGGTCCGCGAAGGGTTTGTCGTCGCGATCTGCGGTCCGCCAAATTCCGGCAAGTCGACGCTGCTCAACGCACTTGTTGGGCGCGAGCAGGCCATCGTTTCGCCCTATGCGGGCACGACGCGGGACCCGATTGAGGTAGCGCTCGATCTCGACGGGCAGCTTGTTACACTCATCGATACTGCCGGCATCCGCGAGAATGCCGAAGCGGTCGAGCGGATTGGAATCGAGCGCGCGCGCCGCGTGGCAGACCGCGCTGACTTCACGATTTGGCTTCAGGCACCCGATGCGCGTGCCGAGCCTGATACGGGTCTCGCCGTCGATCTGCGAATTTTTGCCAAGGCCGATATCGAGCTTATCGGATCGAAGGATTTCGCTATCTCGGTGGCGACAGGGCTTAATATGGATCGGCTTGTCGAGCGCCTTCGTTCGGAGGCAAGCAGCGGGACGGATGAGATGGGAGACGTCGTTACGCTAAGGGATAGGCATATCGCCGCTCTGCGAGAATTTCAGCGTGAGCTTGGCATTACGTCCGGCTACATTCGGTCTGACGCGCTCGAAATCGCTGCTGCGCATCTTCGTGGCGCATTCGATCTGTTGACGACGCTCGGCGCAGCGGCAATGGATGACGCCATCCTCGATCGCATCTTTGGTCGCTTCTGCATCGGCAAATAGGTTTAGGCGATCCCGGTCATTAACAATGTGTTTCACGTGAAACAGGGCGAAACATATTTCGATGTGATTGTGGTTGGCGGTGGTCATGCCGGCTGTGAAGCCGCAGCCGCGTCAGCCCGCCGCGGTGCACGCACGCTTCTTGTGACAAAATCGTTCGCTGACCTCGGCGTCATGTCCTGCAATCCTGCTATCGGCGGACTCGGTAAGGGTCATCTTGTTCGCGAGATCGACGCTCTCGATGGCGTCATGGGTCGGATGGCCGATCTTGCGGGCATCCAGTTTCGCCTCTTGAACCGGTCGCGAGGCCCGGCGACGCGGGGTCCGCGGGCACAGATCGACCGGACACTCTATCGGCGAGCGGTTGCGACTGAGATGTTCGCGACCCCAAAACTGACGATCCGCGAAGCGCTCGTTGAGAAGGTCGCGACCGAGGACGGCCGCGTCACAGGTGTCGAACTTGCCGATGGCGCGCATATGTCTTGCGGTGCCGTCGTCCTCACCACCGGTACATTTTTGCGTGGCATCACCCACATTGGCAGTGAGCGTCGTGAGGCCGGTCGCGTCGATGAACCCGCCTCGATCGGTCTTGGCCATTGGCTCGAAGCCCAAGGTTTCGCTGTCGGCCGGTTGAAGACCGGCACGCCCCCGCGTTTACGACGCAAGTCCATCGATTGGGCTTCGGTCGAGCGTCAGGTGGGCGACGTCGACCCCGTCCCCTTCTCGACGCTGACGACGAAGGTGACGTCAGTGCAGGTCGATTGTGGAATCACGCGCACGACAGATGCAACTCATGCCGTCATAAGGGACGCCTTCGACCGTTCGCCGCTCTTCGACGGCTCGATTGCCGGGCGAGGCCCGCGTTACTGTCCCTCGATCGAGGACAAGGTAAATCGGTTCGGCGAGCGCGACGGCCACCAGATTTTCCTGGAGCCCGAAGGGTTCGACGACGATCTCGTCTATCCCAACGGTATTTCGACATCGCTGCCGCGCGACGTGCAGAGTGCGCTGGTCCATAGCATCCCCGGACTAGAACGCGCCGAGATCGTGCGGCCGGGCTATGCCATCGAGTACGATTTCGTTGATCCCCGAGAGCTTTACCCGACGCTCGAAACGCGCCGGCTAAAGGGGTTGTTCTTCGCCGGACAGATTAATGGCACGACCGGCTACGAGGAAGCGGCGGCGCAGGGGCTGTTGGCCGGGCTCAATGCCGCCGGCGCCGACTATGCGCCGCGCCGAACTGACTCCTATCTCGGCGTGCTCGTCGACGATCTCGTTTCGCGCGGTGTCACCGAGCCCTATCGAATGTTCACCTCGCGGGCGGAATATCGGCTTGCGCTACGCACCGACAATGCCGATCTGCGGCTGACGCCGGTCGGTCTTTCGCTCGGTTGCATCGGGTCGACGCGTGCAAAGAGTTTTGCTCACAGGCGGCAAGAACTCGAGTTCTGGCGCGCGCGTCTCGACACCTTGTCCGGTTCGCCGCACGAGTTTGCCGCCGTCATTCCCTCGATCAATCGCGACGGGATCAGGCGCTCGGCCTTCGCCCTTCTCGCGCGCCCGGATGTGACGATGTTGACGCTCAGTGCGCTCTGGCCGGAGTTATCTGCGATGTCCGCAAGGGTCATCGATCAGCTGGAGACCGATGCGAAATATGCCGTTTATCTCGACCGGCAGGCGGCACAGGCCGGTGACTACGAGCGTGCGGCGGCGACGCGCATTCCGGATGACTTGAACTTCGATACAATCGCCGGCCTCTCGAATGAGGCGCGCGACCGGTTAAAGCAGGCGATGCCCTCGTCGCTTGCCCAAGCGCAGCGGCTTGAAGGTGTATCGCCGGCCGCCGCCTTGCTCGTCGCAGCCGAGTTGCGCCGTCGTGCGTGAGATTGACGGCGGGAAGGCAAGGACGCTGGCGGAGTTTCCGGAGTTGCGGCCGGTCACGCCGCAGCTCGATATCTACGAAACGCTCCTTCGCCGTTGGCAGAATACTGTCAATATCGTGGGCGCATCGACTGTTCACGACATCTGGTGGCGACACTTCGCCGACTCGGCGCAGATCTGGTCATATGCGAAGGAGGAAAGGCTCCTCGATGTCGGCGCTCACATCGATTTGGGATCGGGAGGCGGTTTTCCGGGCCTGATCTTCGCGTTGTTGAACAAAGCCCATTCCCCCCTTTCCGAAACGACGCTTGTGGAAAGCGACACCCGCAAGGCGGCTTTCCTAAGGGAAGTTTCACGTGAAACAGGCGCGGCGGCGCAGGTCATCACAACACGCGCGGAAGACATCATCTCTAGCAGGGCCGCACCAACCCTACTGACATCCCGCGCGTTCATGCTCCCGGGCCGGCAAATCGCTCTCATTCGGCCATGGCTAGATGCTGGTACGACCGCCATCCTGCTTGCAGGCGAGCCGGTGGAATCCCAAGATTTGCACCTGACTGCCACGCCGAGCCGCACGGGCCCCGGTTTCGTGCTAATGCTTCGACGACTCGAAGCGGAGCGACCCTGACCAATGCGTACCCTGGTCATCGCCAACCAAAAGGGTGGCGTCGGCAAAACGACGACTGCCATCAATCTCGGCACAGCTCTCGCCGCCATCGGTGAAACCGTGCTTATCGTCGACCTCGATCCGCAGGGAAATGCGTCGACCGGGCTCGGCATCGACAAGGCATCGCGGGTCGTTTCGACCTATGATGTGATGCTCGGCGAGCGCGCTCTCGCCGATGCCGTCATGCCATCTGGAGTGCCAGGCCTCTTTGTTGCACCATCGTCGCTCGATCTCCTCGGTGTCGAGCTGGAGATCGCTTCTTCGGAAGATCGCTCGTTCCGGTTGAAGAAGGCGCTTGCGGCGTTTCGTACCTACGAGGTCGCCGACGGCAAACGTTTCAACTACGTCCTCATCGACTGCCCGCCATCGCTTAACCTGCTGACCATCAACGGCTTTGCTGCCGCCGATCATGTCGTCGTGCCATTGCAGTGCGAGTTTTTCGCACTCGAAGGTCTTTCACAGTTGCTGTCGACTGTAGAGCAAGTAAAGCAAAGTATAAATCCACAATTGAGCATTCATGGCATTGTCTTGACCATGTATGATGGGCGTAATTCGCTTGCCGGCCAAGTCGTGGCTGATGTGCGTGCGCATATGGGCGAGCAAGTCTACGAGACGATCATTCCCCGTAACGTTCGCGTGTCGGAGGCGCCGTCGCACGGCAAGCCGGTGCTGCTTTACGACCTGAAATGCGCCGGCAGCCAAGCCTATCTGAAACTCGCGTCGGAAGTGATCCAGCGCGAGCGCCGTTTTCGCGCGGCGTAGTCGATGGCTGGGGAATCTCGTCCGCCGAAACTCGGCCGCGGGCTCGCGGCGCTGCTCGGCCCACCGCCCGTCTCGGCCACCGCGCAAGCTCCTGCCCCACAACCCGGTCACAGACAGCGGCGCGTTCCTGTCGGAAGTCTCGACGCCAATCCCAGGAATCCGCGCAAAACCTTTGTCGAGGCGGATCTCACCGATCTCGCAAATTCCATCCGTGCGCGCGGTGTGCTGCAGCCGATCGTCGTGCGCGCCTCGCCCTCTGGCAATCCTGACAAATTCGAGATCATCGCCGGCGAGCGGCGTTGGCGCGCGGCACAGCGCGCGGGCGTGCATGATGTGCCCGTCGTCGTTGTCGAGGCCGACGATCGTCTCGCGCTCGAACTTGCGATCATCGAGAATGTTCAGCGCGCCGATCTCAATGCGGCGGAAGAAGCGCGCGGGTTTCGCGCGCTGATTTCCGAACATAATTACTCGCCGGCTGATCTCGGCGCTGCGATTGGCAAGAGCCGCAGCCATGTCGCAAACACGTTGCGGCTTCTGTCGCTGCCGCAGCCCGTGCTCGATATGCTGGAGTCCGGCGAGATTTCCGCAGGCCATGCGCGCGCGTTATTGTCGGTGCCGGAGCCCGAGGCGCTTGCAAGAGATATCGTCAAACAAGGGCTTTCCGTACGCGATATCGAACGCGCGGCATCCGAGAGCAAACCGGACGGAAAAGAAAAGTCCGGCAAGACCGCTGCCCCACCAGTCGATCCGAATGCAAAAGCGCTCGGCAAGAAACTGACGGAGTCGAGCGGACTTAAAATCTCCGTTGCATTGCACGGCGATGGCGGCCGCATCACCATCGATTACAAAACCCTCGAGCAATTCGATCACGTTTATCGAAAGCTCGGTGAGCTGTAGCTCAGTTCTCCATGAACGGCGCGCCGCGATAGAGCGCAAAGCCGATGATCGCGAGGCCGACGAGGGCGCTTACGATTGTCGAGTTCCAGCCGCTGCGGACCGTCGGTTTGCGGTGCGTCGCGATGGCCACGCCGATTCCGGAACCGATGAAGCCGGCGCCGACGGCGATCATCAGCACCGAAGCCAACCGAAACTCGTCCACGCCCGCGAACATCGCGATCTCCCTGTTGCCCAGGATGCTAGCGCGGATTCCTCGACCATACGACATCGCTTTGGGGTCAGGCGACACAGATGCCGGGCACAGCGATGGGGCGAAAGAGATGCGGGCTGATGGTCGCGCTCTCGGGATAGTCCCCGAGGCGTGCCCGAAACGCCGGATTGCCGAAGGCGGCGCGGAACGCGGCCACCGATTCCCAGACGGCGTAGTTCAGGAACACGCTGCTGCCGGCAATGCCGCGGTGAAGTTGGGTCGAGATGAAACCCGGCTGCTGCTTCATGATGCCGGCGTCCTCCTTCCAGCTGGCAAGCAGCCGGTCGGTATCCTCCGGCGCGACGCTGAACGTGTTGATCAGAACGACGGGCCCGCCCTCATCCTTCAGCTGGTCGGCCAGGGTTACCGCCTCGTCCATCTCGGCAAATTTGGGCATTGTCAGGCTCCTCGTTTGGTTGGTTTGACTGCTTCGATGACTGCAACGGATGTTGTGACCGCCGCGTCCAGACGCTGTCGGAGCACGCGTAGAAGCGAGCCGGCCGCCTCGATGTCCGTGGCCGAAAGACCCGCCCCCAGTCCGTCCGCCCAGGATTCCTGCCGCTTGATGGCGGCGGCATAGGCGACCTGTCCGTCGGTGGTCATCGTCACCAGATGCGCACGGCGGTGGTGCGGGTTGGATTCGAACCCGACGAGTCCATCGGACCGCATCTCGTCGACGAGCCGCTGCACGGCCTGCCGGGTCAGACCCATGTTGCGAGCAAGATGCGCGACCGGCAGCAGCATCGGCGAGAGCGCGATGGCGCCAAGCACCTGCCAGCGGGCGCTCGTCAGCCCGAGATCGCCGACAAGCGTGTCGCCGGCCGCGAGAAGTTCGCCGTTCAGCCGGAACACGTCGAGGATGAGCCCGGTAAGCGCCTCTCTTGCGCGGGATGAGTTTTCAGACTGTCGAGGAGCAAGGCTCATATCTCTCAATGCCAGAACGACAGTATGTTGTCAATATGACGTTATGCTGTCGTTCACCGAAATCGCCTGGAAGGCTGACGCTGCACGCGCCGGCAAGGATATTTCCCAAGCCGCGATCCCATGCGACAAGCGGCAAAAGAAAAATCGGGAGGATGCGGTGCCAAACGTTCGCGAGATCGCAAAGGGGCTTCGCTTTCCGGAGGGGCCCGTCGCGATGCCCGACGGCTCGATCATCCTCGTCGAGATCGAGCGCGGTACGCTTTCCCGCGTGACGCTCGATGGCGCGATCAGCGTCGTCGCGAAGCCAGGCGGTGGTCCGAACGGCCTCGCGCTCGGGCCGGACGGAAAACTTTATTGCTGTAACAACGGCGGCTTCGACTGGCGCGAGGCCGCCGAGTCAGGCCTGCGTCCGGTTGGCCAAGCGAAGGATTATTCCGGCGGCCGCATCGAGCGGATCGACATCGCGACCGGCACAGTCGAGGTGCTCTATACCGGCACGCCGAACGGGCCGCTGAGAGGGCCGAACGACATCGTCTTCGATGCGGACGGCGGCTTCTGGTTCACTGACCTCGGCAAGACGCGCGCGCGCGATTTCGACCACGGCGGACTCTATTACGCGAAGGCTGACGGCTCGAAGATTGTCGAGGCGGTCTATCCGATGCTGACACCGAACGGGTGTGGCCTCTCTCCGGACGGCAAGACGCTCTATGCCGCCGAGACACGCACCGGCCGGGTGTGGGCGTGGGATCTCGCGGGCCCCGGCGAGATCAAGCCGGGTTCGGCGCGGCATCATGTGCCAGGCGGCGGTCGATTGCTGGCGGGCCTGCCTGGCTTCCAGTTGTTCGACTCGCTTGCGGTCGATGGCGACGGCAACGTCTGCGTCGCGACGCTGATGAACGGCGGCATCACAGTCATCTCGCCGGACGGCACGAACATCGAGCATGTCCCGATGGACGATTACATGACGACGAACATCTGTTTTGGCGGTCCGGATCTGCGCACGGCCTATATCACGCTGTCGTCGTCGGGCCGGCTTGTCGCGATGGACTGGCCGCGGCCGGGGCTTAAGTTGAATTATCAGTGATTATTTAATCGCCCATGCGGCCGTGACACGTCGGAACTCGTCCGTCCAAAATTTGTCTGGCTCACGAACATCCAATCCAAGTTTTTTTGCTAAGTCGAAGAAGCCTGGGCCTGGGCGCATATCACCCGTTGCGCGCACAACTAAGACGCTGAGCATCCCTCTTCCGGCATTGTGCTCTTCCATGGCTACTTGTCCACGGAGCTTATGGAAGGCGTTATCTTCAGCCGCAAATCGAATGGAGCCAACCCTTTCGGCGAGCTTCGAGTAAGCGATCGTTCGTTCGCGTTTCGCCAAATTTTGTAGCTCGACTCGTACCTCGGCTTTTGCGGCATCCCATACTGATTGCGGATGCCCAAACGTCGCGCTTCTCAATTTTTCCAACTCGGCCTGAAACATTCCCGACGCCCCTTCTGCTCAATACTTCCACCTTTGCGCATTGCTCACGAGGAAATCGCGAAACGCCTGCACGCGCGCGACATTCCGCATCTCCTCAGGGTACGCGAGGTAGGCTTCGAGCTCCGGCATCGCAACGTCCGGCAACAGCCGTACGAGATCACTTGTCGGCTCGATGATATAGTCCGGCAGCACCGCGATCCCCGCACCCGCATCGACGGCGTAGCGCAGTGCCGTGATGCTATTGACGAACATCGCCGGCGTACGCGGATTTTTAGCATCGCGGCCAAGCAGTAACCCCGCGTTGAGCTGATTGAGAAAGGCCGCGCCCGTCACGCCGTAACCAAGAATGCGGTGGCGATCGAGGTCTTCGATCGTCTCGGGTGCGCCGTGCTTCGCGATGTAATCTTTCGACGCGTAGAGATGGTAGTGTACGATAAATAGCCGACGCCGCACGAGATCGGGCTGCGACGGCTCACGCATACGCAGCGCGATGTCGGCCTCACGCATCGAGAGATCGAGCTCGTCGTCGGTGAGGATCACCGAGAGCTGCACGTCGGGATAGAGATCGAGAAAGGCGCCGAGCCGTGGCACCAGCCAGCTCGTACCGATGCCGACCGTTGTCGTGATGCGCAATTCGCCGCGCGGCTTGCCCTTCTGCTCGCCGAGCGAAAAGCGCACGCGCTCGAGCTTGCCCATCACCTCGTTGACGGTCGTCTTCAGTGTCTCGCCCTGCTCGGTCAGCAGCAGGCCGCGCGCGTGGCGATGGAAGAGCGGCGCTTTGAGGTCCTCTTCGAGCGCGCTGATCTGCCGGCTGACGGCGGATTGTGAGAGGCCCAGCGCCTCCCCGGCGCGGGTGAAGGAGCCCGCCGCAGCCACCGCATGGAAGACGCGCAGCTTGTCCCAGTCCACCCGAATCCCCCTTGAGAAAGGCCCGGCATCAGATTAGCCGGGCGGGAGGCGTGGACCAAAACGCGCGATGCGGGAGGACGACATGAAAGCAGCAGATCTGTTCGATCTCAACGGCGAGGTGGCCCTCGTCACCGGCGCCTCGTCCGGGCTGGGCGCGCGCTTTTCGCGCGTGCTCGCGGCAAACGGCGCGAAGGTCGTCTGCGTCGCGCGGCGCAAGGCAAAACTCGATGCGCTGGTCGGCGAGATTGGGGCTTCCGCTATCGCCGTCGAGGCCGATGCGACAGACGACGCGGCGGTTTCGCGTGCTTTCGATGTGGCCGAGAAAGCGTTCGGGCCCGTAACGGTGCTCGTCAACAATGCCGGCATCGGCCGCTCGATCCGTCTGCAGGACACCGACCGCGCGAAATGGCGCGAGACGCTCGACATTAATCTAGACGCCTTGCACTACGCTGCGATCGAGTTCGTGAAACGGAACGCCGGCAAGGGTGGCGCGATCGTGAACATCGCATCGATCCTGGGGTTCGGTACCGGCAAGGGCATGGGCGCCTATGCCGTCGCGAAATCCGGCGTCATCGCGCTGACGCGCGCGATGGCGTTCGATTACGCGAAGCTGAACATTCGCGCCAACGCCATCGCGCCCGGCTACTTCTCGACCGAAATCAACGCCGACTGGCTGGCCGGCGAAGGTGGGGCGATGGCGCGCGAGATTCCATTGCGTCGTTTTGGGCAGGAAGGCGAACTCGATGGCGCCTTGCTCCTGCTCGCTTCGCGCAAAGCCGGCGGCTACACGACCGGCGCGACGTATGTTGTCGATGGCGGTCATACGGTGGGGCTGAGGGGGCTTTAAGCGATCGTCTTTAGCGAGAGGAGCGTGTCGCCCAAATCCGCTTCGCCTCCTCGCGCGAAGCAGAGGCAAGTCGCGCGGCAAGCGCACGCGGCACGGCGAAATGCTGGTAGTCGGTTTCGCTGCGCCAGCGGCCGCCCCAATCTGTAAAACCGCGACGGGCGAAGATGCCGATGACACTTTCCGCCATGCCGGGTCTTGGCGGATTGCGTTGCACGAAGGCTGCGCCAGCCTGCGGTGCGATCTCGGGCTTAGCGCCGCGAACGACATAAGGGTTTTGCACCGGGTTGAGATCGATCGCCGCGCCATAAGCGTGGACGGAGATCGACGCACGACCAGCAACGGCGCGATGATTGAAAGCGGATGTGTTGTTGGCCGCCATCGACGCATCGTCGTCGCCACCGAACGCCTCGATCGGTTGCGCGGAAGCCATCGCAAAGCGTTGCGCATAAAGCGCGCGGAAGATCGCGAGAACATCTTCGGCGAGCACATCGAGCACGACGAGTTGTCCGTCGTTGTGCGTGCGACCAGCGAAGTCGGTATACGCAAAGGTCACGAGCGTGAGACGCTCGCAACCGACCGGCGCGCCGACGTGGATGACGTTTCTCGCGCGCATTGTTTCGCATTGTGCCGACGAGATCGGCGCGATGTCTTCTGCGTGCACGCTACCCGCGCATATCGCGAGCGTAGCGATGACGGTGATTGCGAAACACGAAATCATCCGTCGAGCTTCGCCATCACGTCAGCGGCGATGGCCGGACTGGCTGTAAGACCCGGACTTTCGATGCCAAACAGATTCACGATGCCGGCGACACCGTGACCGGCGGGACCATCGACGCGAAAATCGGCGGCCGGTTCGCCGGGCCCCGAAATCTTCGGGCGTATGCCGGAATAGGACGGCTGCAGCGCGTGATCGGGAAGCGCCGGCCAATACCGCCTTATCTCCGCGTAGAATTTGTCCGCGCGTGCGGGATCAACGGTATAATCAATGCGCTCGATCCATTCGACGTCGGGACCGAAGCGTGCCTGCCCGCCGAGATCGAGCGTGAGATGCACACCGAGGCCACCAGGCTCCGGCACGGGATAGACAAGCCGCGAAAACGGCGAACGACCAGCTAGCGAAAAGTAACAGCCGCGCGCGAGAAACGCCGGCGGAATATGTTCGGCGGGAAAACCGTCGAGCGACTTTGCCAGCGCGACAGCGCCGAGGCCCGCCGAATTGACGAAGACAGGCGCGCTAAGCCCAAAAGCTTCGCCACCCGCAACATCGCGGCAATGCAGCGTCACGCCGCCGGCCGCTTCGATTTCGCCGTGCGATACGCTTGTGCCGAACGCGATCACGCCACCAGAATCTTCCAGATCGCCTTGCAACGCGAGCATGTAGCCGTGACTGTCGATGATGCCGGTCGAGGGCGAATGCAGCGCCGCGATGCAGGCGACGTTCGGCTCCATCGCGTGCGCCTGCGCCACCGTCAGATGTTCAAGATCGGTGACGCCATTCGCATAGGCGCGCGCGAAGATCGTCGCGAGTTCGTCCTGCTGGTTGTCGTTCGTTGCGACGATCAGCTTTCCGCAACGGCGATGCTCGATCCCGCGCTCGGCGCAATATTCGTAGAGTGTCTGCTTGCCGGCGACGCACAGCCGCGCCTTGGCGCTGCCCGGCGGGTAATAGATGCCGGCGTGGATCACTTCCGAATTGCGCGACGACGTGCCGGTGCCGATCATCGACTCGGATTCGACGACGACGACTTCGCGGCCCGATAGAGCGAGAGCGCGCGCAACCGCGAGCCCGACGACGCCGGCGCCGGCCACGATCGCATCGACGCGTTCGGTCATCGCCTCACCGCTTCAGCAATATCTCGTCGAGATCGCATGCCTGTTCCCAGCCGGCCCGCTCCAGCGCGGGCCTGTCGTCGTCCGCTGCAGCATAGCCGAGGCAGAAATAGCCGATAAACATCCACTCGCGCGGCACATCTAGCGCCGATACGACCGAGGCGGGATCGAGGATCGACACCCAGCCAAGCCCGATGTTTTCCGCACGCGCCGCGAGCCAGAGCGTGTGGACGGCGAGCACGGCGGAATAGGCCGATGTCTGAGGCATGGTTTTCTGTCCAAGCCCATGACCGCGCGAAGAATCGGGCTCGGCGAATACGGCGAACTGGATCGGTGCATCGTCGAGGCCGGCGAGTTTCAATCGTGCGTAAAGCGCCTGGCGCTCCGGCGCTTGGCCGCCCAACGCATCGGCATTGCAGGCCTCGAACGACGCCTTCACCATCGCGCGTCTTGACGCCTCGTCGACGCACACGAAGCGCCACGGCTGGCTAAAGCCGACGGAAGGGGCGAGGCGCGCGATGCGCACAAGCCGCTCGAACGTGCCGTCGGGCAGCGCGTCGCGGCGGAATGTTCGCACGTCGCGTCGCCAGCGAAAGAGCGTGTGCAGTTCCTCGACGAAATCGTCGCTAAAATCCGGAGGCGATGCGACGGCTTGCGCCGGCGCGCTTCTCATCGGCGCGCTCGCAGGGCAGAGTCGGTGCGATGCTTCATCGTCGCGCGCTGCTCCTCTCCCTTGCCGCCGCTGGCTGCAGTCTTCGCACAGCGTTGGCCCAGACGGACGCTGGTGCGCTCAGCGCGTTCCTCGACGAGGTACGCACCACCGCGCTTGCGGCAAACATCTCTCGCGAGACGATCGACCGCGAACTCGCCGGCCTCACGCTCGATGCAAAGCTTCTTGCACGGCCCGCCGCGCAGGGCGAATTTTCGCTGTCGCCGCGCGACTACGTGGCCAAACTCGCCGATGCGGGAAAAGTCAGCGGCGGACGCGCGCAACTGGCGAAACAGCGTGCCGCGCTCGACATCGTCGAAGGCCGTACCGGCGTGCCGCGTGAAATTATCGTCGCATTTTGGGCGCTCGAAAGCGGGTTTGGCGGCGCGCAGGGCGATCATGACGTGCTGCGGTCGCTGGCGACACTTGGCGCGACGGGCGATCGCCGTACGCTTTTCCGCGATGAACTCGTCGCGGCGCTAGCCATCATCGATCGTCGCGAGTCGACGCGTGCAGCGATGAAAGGCTCCTGGGCCGGCGCGATGGGCCAACCGCAATTCATGCCCTCATCCTATCTGAAATATGCGGTGCCACTCTCCGGCGACGGCGCGGCGGATATCTGGCGCTCGGCCGGCGACAGCCTGGCTTCGATCGGCAATTTCATGGCGTCGTCCGGCTGGCAGCAAAACCGGGCAGCGGTGATCGAAGTGCGAGTGCCGCAGAATTTCGACTGGCGGCCGACCGAACTTTCCTTCGCGGACTGGCGCGGATCGGGTTTCGCGACCCTCGACGGGCGACCGCTTCCCCCCAGCGGCAACGGCAGCCTGTTCCTGCCAGCGGGTGCGGCCGGGCCGGCGCTGCTGCTGACAGAGAACTGGGAGGCGATCCGCGCCTACAACACGTCCGACGCCTATGCGTTGGCGGTTCATGTGCTGGCGGAGCGCATCGCCGGCCGCGCTGGTCTCGCGACGCCGTGGCCGCCCGATGGCGATCGGCTGACGGCCTCAGGCCGCCGAACGATCCAGGAGCGCCTGCGCGCGCTGGGGTTCTACAAAGGGACTGTCGACGGTCGGTTCGGCCGCGCCACCCGCGTCGCCGTCCATGCCTGGCAGGTCGACGTGGGCTGGGTTCCCGCCGACGGCTTCGCCACCCCCGCTCTCCTCCAACGTCTCGCTGACGGCCGTTGAGGCCGCGACGGATGCGGCGGCGGTGACGCGGCGCGGCGTCCGCAGGCCGAGAACGAGAAGACCTGTGCAGGCGCACGCAAGCAGCACCCAAGCCTGAAACGCGCAAACTGCGCCGAGCAGGAAGGCAAGCGTCCACGAGAGACCGAGGCCGCCCGAACCGCGAAACTCGCCTTCCTTGTCCGGCGAGCGTTCCGCGCCCCACATACAGACGGTGGCGATGATGATAAGCCACAGCAGGACCTGCAGCGGCATGAACCAGAAGAGCGCTGTGAGGCCGGTTTGCCGGGTCACCATCCATGCGCCGATCAGCGCCGGCGCGACGTGAAACGGCGCCGAGCCCGCAAAGCCGCGCCACTGCCGCTCCGCGCCAATGGCGAAGCCGATCGCGGCCGCGATGGCGAGAGGAATGACGATCGGAGGCAGCATCGGTCCGGCAGGCGCGGGATCGCGCCAGCGAGACTAGGCAGCGGGTGGTTGATGCACCGTTACGACGGCTAACATCGCCTTCGCCTTGACCCGCGAAACCCTGTCGGGCAAGCGGACCGCGCCCGCCCGGAGATGCAAAGCCCCATGATCGAGAGCCCAGTCGCCGCCGAATTCCGCCGACGGCTCGATGCCGCCGCGGCGGCGACCGAGACGATGCTCGAGACCCTGCTCGCGCCAAAAACGCTGCCGGGCGAGATCGACCGGCCCGCGCGATTGCTCGAGGCGATGCGTTATGCGGCGCTCGGCGGCGGCAAAAGGCTGCGGCCCTTTCTTCTCGTTGAGACGGCAAAACTTTTCGGGCTGACCGACGAACGCCCGTTGCGCGCAGGCGCTGCGCTCGAGATGATCCATTGTTACTCGCTCGTCCACGACGACCTGCCGGCGATGGACGATGACGATCTGCGTCGCGGCCGGCCGACCGCTCACAAGGCCTTCGACGAGGCCACTGCGATCCTCGCCGGCGATGCGCTTCTAACGATGGCCTTCGACGTGCTGGCTGATCCCGCGACGCACGACGATCCGCTCGTGCGCGCCGATCTCGTCGTTGGTCTTGCACGCGCGTCCGGCCTCGGCGGTATGGCAGGTGGACAGGCGCTCGATCTTGAAGCGGAAAAGGCAACGACGCCGCACACGACCGAAACTGTGCTGCATCTGCAGTCGATGAAGACAGGTGCGCTGCTACTCTGGGCCGTCGAAGGCGGTGCGCGGCTCGGCGGCGCGGATGCGAAACAGCAGGCGGCGCTCACGCGCTATGGTCGCGCACTCGGCGCCTGCTTTCAGGTTGCCGACGACATCCTCGATGCGGAAGGCGACGAGGCGGCACTGGGCAAACGCGCCGGCAAGGATTCCGAGCGCAACAAGGCGACGCTGGTCGGCGCACTCGGCCTCGATGCGGCGCGCGCGCGTCGCGACACGCTCGCAATCGAAGCCATCGAGGCTCTCGCCTCCGGCAGTTTCGGCGAAAACGCCAACGTGCTGGCGGAAGCGGCGCGCTTCACCGCCGCGCGCCGAAGCTGACATGGTTTTCGCCGGCGGCACGGGATCGCACGGCAAGGCAAGTCCGATGTTCCACATGCCGCTGCGCATTTTTCGCGCGAGGCCGAGACTCTTCATTTGTGCGCTCGCAGGAGCAGCGATCGGCTGGCTGACACCCGTGAGTTGGGCGTTCACCGCACGCGCTCTCACCGGCTGGAACGTTGCGATTGTCTTTTATCTCGTCAGCGTCGGCGTGATGATGGGTCGTGCCGACGGCGGCGATCTACGCCGACGTGCACGCGAGACCGACGAGGGGCGCTTCGCGATCCTCATTGCCGGCACGCTTGCGGCTATCGTGTCCTTCGGTGCTCTCGTCATCGAACTCGGCGCAAGCAAGGACTTCGCGGCGGGCGTGAAAGCAATGCATATTGCGCTCGCGATCGTCACCATCGTCCTGTCGTGGTTCTTCGTGCATTTCATGTTCGCGTTGCATTACGCCAACGAATTTTTCTTCGAAGTGGATGACGCCGACGGCGACGGCGCGCCCGATCTGCGCGGTGGCCTGCACTTTCCCGGCAATGACGGGAAGGAGCCGAGCTACGTCGACTTCCTCTACTATGCCTACACGATCGGCGTTGCGGCGCAGACGGCGGACGTCGAAACGACGACGCGCGGAATGCGCCTCGTCACGCTCGCGCATTCCATCGTATCGTTCTTTTTCAACACGGCCATTCTCGCACTGACGATCAACATCGCGGCGAGTCTCATCTGACAACATTCGCGGGAGGGCGAGTGAACACGAAAGAATTCCCCGGCACGATCGGCAAGACGATCGCTGACTCGAAGCCCTACTGGCCGCCAAAATTCAAGCGACAGGGCAAGCCGAACATCCTGCTTGTGCTGTTCGACGATGTCGGCTTCTCCGACTTCGGTTGCTACGGCTCGCCGATCCGCACGCCGGCGATCGATGCGATTGCGGCGAAAGGCCTGCGGCTCACCGGCTTCCACACGACGGCGATGTGTTCGACGACACGCGCCGCTTTGCTCACTGGTTGCAACCACCATGCCGTCGGCATGGGCTGCCTCGCGAATTTCGATTCCGGCTTCCCCGGTTATCGCGGCAAGATCGCAGCGGATGCCGCGACATTGCCGGAGATGCTGCGGCCGCACGGCTATGTGAATTACATGGTCGGCAAGTGGCATTGCACGCCGCTGTCGGAAACCGGACCGACGGGGCCGTTCGACGGCTGGCCGCTCGGCCGCGGCTTCGATCGCTACTACGGCTTTATGGATGCCGAGACCGACCAGTATGCGCCAGAACTCGTGCGCGACAACACGCATGTGCCGATCCCAGGCACGTATGAAAGCGACTACCACCTGTCGGCTGACCTGGTGGATCAATCGATCCGCTTCCTCGCCGAACATGTCGCCGACCGGCCGGAGCAGCCCTGGCATCTTTGGCTCGCGTTTGGCGCCTGCCACGCGCCACATCAGGCGCCGGCCGATCTCATCCGCGGTTACGACGCGACGTTTGCCGAAGGTTGGGATGTCGAACGCGAGCGACGGCTCGCGAAAGAGATCGAACTCGGCATCGTGCCGGCGGATACAACGATGCCGCCGCGCAACGCAGGCGTCGAAGCGTGGGACACGCATCCGCCGCCGGTGAAGAAGCTCTTCACGCGATTGCAGTCGGCCTATGCCGGCATGCTCGATCATGCCGATCAGCAACTTGCGCGTCTGATGGAATTTCTCGATGCGACGGGCCAGCGCGACGACACGATCGTACTGGTGCTTTCCGACAATGGCGCAAGCCAGGAGGGCGGGCCGCTCGGCATGGTCAATGCGATGGGCCCGTACAACTTCAAGCCGGAGCCGCCGCCCGAAAAGATCGCGCGCATCGACGACATCGGCGGCCCCGACACGCATTCCAATTTCCCTTGGGGCTGGGCGATGGCGGCGAACACGCCGCTGAAGCGCTACAAGCAGAACACGCATGGCGGCGGCATTCGCGATCCGCTCGTGATTTCGTGGCCTGCGGGATTGAAAGATCACGGCGCGTTGCGGCACGGGTTCTGCCACGCCAGCGATCTCGCGCCGACCTTGCTCGATCTCGCGGGTCTGACACCGCTAAAAGCGTTGAAGGGCGAAACGTGCCGCATCTTCGACGGCGAGAGTTTTGCCGCGAGCCTGCGCAACGATGCGCCGATTGCGCGAAAGTCAGCACAGTATTTCGAGATGTTCGGCCATCGCGGTCTCTGGCACGATGGCTGGAAGGCGGTCGCCTATCACGCGCCGGGCACGCCGTTCGAGAAAGACGTTTGGGAGGTCTATCATCTCGACCGCGATTTCTCCGAAGCTCACGATCTGGCGAACGCAGAGCCGGAGCGACTGAAAAAACTCGTCGATCTGTGGTGGCGTGAAGCGGAGCGTTGCAACGTGCTGCCGCTCGACGATCGTTTCGGTCCGCGCTTCGCGGAGAACGGCGCGCGCGTGCTGGGCGAGCGCCGCGAGTTCGTCCTGCATCGCGGCATGGGTCATCTGCCGACCGATGTCGCGCCGGATCTGCGGCTACGCTCGTATGAAATCGAAGCCGACGTGCGTATCGACGGCGAGACAGACGGCGTGTTGATCGCGCATGGCGACATGACGTCGGGCTATGCGCTCTACATCAAGGACGGGCGGCTCGTGCACGACACGAATATCGGTGGCCTCCACCAAATCGTGACGTCCGATCGCAGCGTGCCACGTGGCAATTCAAAACTCGCGTTTCGGCTGGAAGCCGGACCGCTTGTCGTCGTGCCGACACCGCTCGGACCGACTCGGCTGCCGTCATCGCGCAAGGGCATCCTGCTGATCGATGGCGAACCCGCCGGCGAGATGCCGATGCAAGCAGGCTTCGTGAATTTCGTGTCGTGGTCGGGGCTCGACATCGGGCTCGATCGCGCGAGCCCGGTCTCGCACTACGCCGCGCCGTTCGAGTTCAAAGGATTGCTACGCAAGGTGACGGTGCGGCTCGGCGAAATGCCGCCGCTCAATGGTGAAGCCGTCGGTGCAGCGGAGATGGCGCGACAGTAAGCTCGACGGAATACCTTGGGGAATGATGTTTCGAAGAATCGCGTTTTTGGCTGGTGCCTTCGTCTGCTTCTTTGCCGTGTCGGCAAATGTCCCGGCATCCGCTGCCGGAATAGAAAGCCGCATCTCCGCCGCTTGCGAGAGCGGCAGCAAACCGAACACCGCTGCATGTCGATCGGCATGCGCCGCCGCACAGAAAGCCGGCGGTCTGGGTGATCTTTCCAATGCGATGCGCGGCACCTGTCGCTATGCGCTGCAGACGGCCGAGGTCAAAAGCTTCAAAGGTGGCCAGGCATGCGGCGCGGCCGGCTGTATCTACAAGCTCAGGAAAGTCGGATCGTCGATCTATGCCGGGCAAGGCTACCGTCTCGCGTTCAGCGTATCGACGCCGATCGATGTCACGCTGAGCGATCCTGCCGGTCGCACCACACGATTCAGCATGTGCAACACATGCTCCAGTGCCGATCACATCAGCGGGCCATTGCGCGGCGCGACCTTCTCGAAAGCGGGCGATGTGATGGTGCTCACGCTTCCGCTACGCTGACACACTAGGACCGCGAGGCTCCTGCCTCGCAATGCGAGCCGGGAGGCTCGCGGTCCGTCACGACGGCGTTACGACAAAACCCGCGATGATGTTCACCAAATCATCGCGTGCCTCGCGATGCGGCGAATGGCCGATGCCCGTAAGAACATGCGTCTCCAACGGCGCCTTTGCGCCGCGCTCGACGGCGTGCACCTGGGCCAGCGTGCCGTATGCGTCGGCATCGCCCTGCACGACGCAGATTTTTGCGTGAATGCCGGGAATCACATTATCGACATTCCACGTGTGAAAACCTTCATCGAGCCAGGCGTTGTTCCAGCCGCGGAAGGCACAATCAACGTGCGTGTGCCAGCGCGCAAGTTTTTCTCGCAAGTTTCCCGTGTCGTAGGCCTCCCGCGCCTCCGCAATGGCGGCAAGTCCCATCGGCTCGGTGAAGAAATGCGGTGCGATCAGCACCACGGCCTTCACACGATCGTCCTGCACCGTTCCCGCATGGATCGCGGCAATCGTCGCGCCGTCTGAATGACCGACCAACACGACGTCTTTCGCGCCGATCGCGTCGAGGACACGTGGCAGAACGCCCTGCGCCTCGCGCGTCATGTAATCGAGAGGTCTTGGCAGAACGATCGGCGACGATCCGCCGTACCCCGCGCGCGAATAGGCGACGACGCGTGCGTCCGTCGCCTCCGCCAAAATTGCGGGAAAATCGAGCCAAAGGCCGACGCAACCGAGACCTTCGTGCAGCAACACGATGGTCATTGGCGCGTCGGCAACACCCCAAGCACGCCATTCGAGCGACGCATCGCCGATGGCGAATTTACCCGCCTCCTTCATCGCACGTCGATTACATCGGGGGAATGACGCCGTCCTTGCCGACCAGCACGCGGCCAGCCACGAGCGTGCCGTCGTCCTTCTTCGTCGCCGGCACGAACACGGCCGCCCCCGGCTTGACGTCGTCCTTCATCGCGGGCGCGAATGTCACGATCGGCGTGTCCGGCGCAAGATTGATCTTCCGTTCTCCGCCCTTGTAGGAGAGCGTGAGGGTCTGGCCCTTCACGCCCTCCACTTTCGAGGTGACGTTGGCATTGGTCATCATGCTTTTCGGCTGCAGATCCCAGGAGTAATGGCCCTCGTTCGAGCCGCGCATCGCCTCCGGAAAGACGACCAGTTCGAGCGCCTGCAGATCATCGACGTTGTCCGAATTGGGAATCGACGCGACGCCGACGAAGACGCCCGGCTTGATGTCCGCCATCGACGCCTTCACGACCCCGCCCGGCGCCCAGGTGTCGGCAAGCGTGATGGCGATCGACTCGCCGGATTTGGTTTTTACCGTGAGCGTGTTGCCGTCGAGCTTTTCCACCGTGCCGCGCGTGCGGGCAGGGGAGTCAGCGAGAGCGGGCAGTGTGACGGTGAGGGCGAGGACGGACGCAAGAGCGGCACGACGAAATGGCATGGGCAAAAATCTCCGGAGAAGATTCTACTTACGTAGTGCGATGGGGCGCGGTTTCACCCGGACCGCGAACCTCCGGTTCACATTGACGGAGTTGCAGCGCGCGAAGCGAGCCGGGAGGCTCGCGGTCCGGACGATTGCTGCTCTCAGACTTTCACAAGCTCGCGAACGCGCGCCGCGAGAATGTCGACGGCAAACGGCTTCGTCAGCACCTGCATGCCCGGCCCGAGACGACCGTTACCGATCGCGGCGTTCTCCGCATAGCCGGTGATGAACAGCACCTTCAGGTCCGGGCGCACGATGCGGCTCGCATCGGCCATCTGCCGACCGTTCATGCCGCCGGGCAGGCCGACATCCGAGATCAGGAGATCGATCCGCGCGTCGGATTGGAGGATGCGCAAACCTGCGGCGCTGTCCGCGGCCTCGATGACGCGATAGCCAGCCTCTTCAAGCACATCGGAGACGAGCATCCGCACGGTCGGCTCGTCGTCGACCACAAGGATCGTCTGGCCGGCCTGTTCCGCTGGCAATGCCGCGAAATCCGTTCCGGGCACCTCGGCATCCGCCTCGCCATAATAGCGCGGCAGATAGATGCAGACCGTCGTGCCTTCGCCGATTTCGGAGTAGATGCGCACCTGTCCGCCGGACTGCTTTGCGAAACCGTAGATCATCGAGAGGCCGAGACCCGTGCCTTCGCCGATCGGTTTCGTCGTGAAAAACGGATCGAAGGCGCGCTCGATGACATCCGTGGTCATGCCGCTGCCGGTATCGGTCACGCAAAGCGACAGATATTGCCCCTCGGGCACGTCGTGGCGACGCGCCGCCGATCGGTCGAGCCATTTGTTGGCGGTCTCGATCGTGATGCGGCCGCCCGATGGCATCGCATCGCGCGCGTTGATGCAGAGATTGAGCAGCGCATTCTCGAGCTGCGGCGGATCGACGAGCGTCAGCCAGACACCCGATGCGCCAACGGCCTCGACATTGATCGCGGGCCCGACCGTGCGCTGGACGAGATCGATCATGCCGTTGACGAGCGCATTCACATTCGTCGGTACAGGCGACAGCGTCTGGCGGCGCGAGAAGGCGAGCAGCCGGTGCGTCAGCGCCGCGGCGCGTCGCGCCGCGCCTTGCGCCGCAGTGACGTATTTGTCGACATCGCCGAGCCGGCCCTGGCTCAGCCGCGTCGACATCATTTCCAGCGCGCCGGAGATGCCGGCAAGCAGATTGTTGAAGTCGTGCGCAAGGCCGCCAGTGAGCTGGCCAACGGCTTCCATCTTCTGCGCCTGTCGTAGCGCATCTTCCGCGGCGACGAGATCGCGCGTGCGCTCTTCGACGCGTTGTTCGAGCGTCGCATTCGCCTGCGCCAGTCCTCGCTCGGCGTGGATGCGGTCGGTGACGTCGTAGCCGCCGACGAAAATGCCGTTGACGGCGCCGGCGTCGTTGCGGATCGGCTGGTAGAGCAGATCGATGAAACGCTCACCCGCATCGCCGTTCAGCACGATAGGCATGGCGCGCGCCGAAAACGGCTGCCCCGTCGCATAGACCTGATCGAGCAGCTCGTAGAAGCCCTGTCCCGCAATATCGGGAAACACGTCGCGCACCGACCGACCGATGAAGTCGCGCATGCCGGCGATCGCGAGATAGGCGTCGTTCACATATTCATAGATATGCGCGGGTCCGCTGAGGATGGCGACAAAGCCCGGAATCTGCTGAAGGCTGCGGCGCTGACGTTCGGATTCCTGGGCCAGTCGCGCTTCTGCCTGCCGACGCGCCGTGACGTCCTTGAAGAGAACCGCAACCTGTTTCCGCTCCGCGGGCTCGATGCGGAAGGCCGACAGTTCGAGGTGACGCCCGGTCGCGACGAGTTCGCGCTCGAAGCAGATCGGTTCGCCGGTGCGCAACACGCCGCCATAGAGATCGACCCATCCTTGCGCCTCGTCCGGCACCATCTCGCGCACTTTCTGGCCGACGACATCGGCGATGCCGGCGTGGCGCGCATAGGCGGGGTTTGCTTCGACATGCACGTAGTCGCTGAGCGGTCCATGCGGGCCGTCGTTGAACTCGATGATGCAGAAGCCTTCGTCGATCGTGTTGAAGAGCGTGCGGTAGCGTGCCTCGCTGTCGGTCAGCGCCACGCTTTTGCGCACCGCATCGGTCGTTTCGCTGGTGAGAATGAAGAGGCCGACGACCTCGCCCTGCGCATCCAGCACGCGCGAATAAGAGAAGCTCCACCACGTGTCGCGGGCTCCGCGGTCCGTTTCGAGTTTCCACGGCAGATCGACGAAACGCTTCGCGCGACCGGCAAAGGCATCGTCGATGATCGGCTTCGCCTGCTCCAGACCATCGGCCCAGACCTTGTCGAAGCGCTCGCCCATCGCCCATGCGGTGCGCGGGCCCAGCAGCGGCGCGTAGGTGTCGTTGTGGAAGAACCAGAGATCCTTACTCCAGGCGAGGATCATGCTCTCCGGCGAATTGACGACGAGGCTCAGTGCGCCGCGCAACTCTGCGGGCCATGTGTCCGGCATGCCGAGCGGATGGTTCGACCAGTCGCGCGCACGGATTTTTTGTTCGGCTTCGCCGCCGCCGGCGAGAAAAGCGAAGGGGTCGGTCATGCCGGTCGGAAAATCAGTCAAAGCGCGTTGGAACTGACGGCGTCAGGCGCGCTTGCGCTGCCGTTGTGGCTGCATCTCTCGACGCGCGCGTCCGGATTGCCAATGTTTCGTGCCGAGCGACCCTTCGAACAGCGCAGGGACGTACAGGTCGGCATCGAGGCGCGGAAACTGGATGCCTGTCCCGGCCGGGTTGATTTCGATATCTAAGAGATCGCCAGGTCGCGCCCTCTCGAGCCCCTGCGCAAGGTGCGGCGCGAAGGCCAGCTCGACGCTCGTATTCATTGTCATTACGACGCGCCCGATGCGCCGATCGTATCGCGCGGCAACCGCATAAGGCACGCTTTCGCGACGCGCATCCATGCGTGCGTTGGCAGCGGCGATGTCATCGTCCGACAGATTGATCGTTTCACCTTTGGCCATGAAGCCGCTCCCAGGCGGAACAGAATTCGCTCAGCCGGTTCTGAAGATGCCGCATCATTTGCACCAAATCGCGGCGGGCAAAACCGGAATTTTCTCGCAACGTCGGTGGACCGACAGGACAGTTCAGGACGAAGACGGCTTCGCATTCTGGCCTGATAACATGCACATGCGCCGGGCGATGATCGTTGGGATAGATGACAACGCGCAATCGTCCGGGCATATCGGCTAATTTGGCAAGGCTGCCGCCCCCGCCTATGTGCGGAGATGCGACAAGACCCCATCACACATCCAGATTCGCCACGCTCAGCGCATTAGCCTGGATGAACTCGCGGCGTGGCTCGACAACGTCGCCCATCAGCTTCACGAAAAGATCATCGGCCTCGTCGCCTTCGCGCACGCGCACTTGCAGCAGCGTGCGCGCCTCGCGGTCGAGCGTCGTTTCCCAAAGCTGCTCGGCATTCATCTCGCCGAGTCCCTTGTAGCGCTGGACAGTGAGGCCCTTGCGGCCGGCGGTGCCCATCGCATCGTAGAGACCGAGCGGTCCGTGCAACATGCTTTCGTCGCCGCGCCGCGAGAAGACTGCCGGCGATGCGAAGACATCATGGAAGGCCGTCGCGCGCTCCGCGAGCTTTCGAGCATCGGCCGAGGCAAGCAAACCGGCGTCGAGCGCCGCCGCCTGCGTCACACCGCGCAGCAAACGCGTGAAGACGAAACCGCCATCGACGACGCGACCTTCCCAGCCGCGTTCGGTTTCTTCTGCGATCGCATCGAGGCGCGCGGCAATCGCGTCGGCACGACGCTGCGCTTCGGTCTCGTCGTCGGGCATAGTGCCGAGAAAGCCAGCGACCGCCGCCTGTTCGACGATGGTGCGGTCGTAGCGCGAATGCAGCGCCGCCGCCGTGCTGCGGAACGCGCGCGCGTCGTCGAGCAGCAGACGAAGATCCCGACCCGCCCTGTCGCCGCCGTCGGTGCGTAAAACAGCGCCGTCAAGAACGGAATCGATGAGGTAGTCTTCGAGCGCGCGCTCGTCTTTGAGATATTGCGCGGACTTGCCTTTCGTCACTTTGTAGAGCGGCGCCTGCGCGATGAAGAGATGACCGCGGGTGATGAGGTCCGGCATCTGCCGATAGAAGAACGTCAGGATCAGCGTACGGATATGCGCGCCGTCGACGTCGGCATCGGTCATGATGATGACCTTGTGATAGCGCAGCTTGTCCGCGTTGAACTCCGTCGAAATACCGGCGCCGAGCGCTGTGATCAGCGTGCCGATCTGGTCGGAGCCGAGCATCTTGTCGATACGCGCGCGCTCGACGTTGAGGATCTTACCGCGCAACGGAAGCACCGCCTGATATTCGCGGTTACGGCCTTGTTTCGCGGTGCCGCCGGCGGAGTCACCTTCGACGATGAAGAGTTCGGACTTCGCGGGATCGCGCTCCTGGCAATCGGCAAGTTTGCCCGGCAGGTTGGCGACATCGAAAGCGCCCTTGCGGCGTGTGAGTTCGCGGGCCTTGCGTGCCGCCTCACGCGCAGCAGCGGCTTCGACGACCTTTCCGACGAGCGTCTTCGCTTCCGCCGGATGCTCCTCGAGCCATGCGCCGAGCGCGTCGTTGACGATCGACTCGACAACGGGCCGCACTTCCGACGAAACCAGCTTGTCCTTCGTCTGCGATGAAAACTTTGGATCGGGCACTTTGACAGACAGGACGCAGGTCAGACCCTCGCGGCAATCGTCGCCGGTGAGTTCGACCTTCTCGCGTTTCGTCAGACCGGACGAGACCGCGTAGCCCGTCACCTGCCGCGTCAGCGCACCACGAAAGCCCGCGAGATGTGTGCCGCCGTCGCGCTGCGGGATGTTGTTCGTGAACGGCAGCACATTCTCGTGGTAGCTGTCGTTCCACCACAGCGCGACATCGACCGTGACACCGTCGCGTGTCGTGCCGATGATAATCGGCGTGCCGATCAGCGGTGACTTCGCGCGATCGAGATAACGCACAAAGGCTTCGAGCCCGCCTTCGTAATACAGTTCCTCGTGTTTCTGCTCCGCATGGCGCAGATCGCGCAGCACGATGCGCACGCCAGAATTGAGAAACGCGAGTTCGCGCAGACGATGTTCAATCGTTGCGTAGTTGAACTCGATCATCGTGAACGTGGCGGGCGACGGCACGAAGGTTACGGCGGTGCCGCGTTTCGGCTTGCCGTTTTCGATCGGCGCATCGCCGGTACGTTCGAGCGGCGCGACTGCATCGCCGTGCGCGAATTCGATGAAGTGCTCGCCGCCGTCACGCCAGATGCGCAGCTTTAGCGACGTCGAGAGCGCATTGACGACGGAGACGCCGACGCCGTGCAGGCCGCCGGACACTTTGTAGGAATTCTGATCGAATTTTCCGCCGGCATGCAGCTGCGTCATGATGACTTCGGCCGCCGACACGCCCTCTTCGTGGTGGATATCGACGGGGATGCCGCGGCCATTGTCGGTGACGGTCACGGCGCCGTCGGCGTCGAGCGTCACGGTGACGAGCGTCGCGTGACCTGCGAGCGCCTCGTCGATCGCATTGTCGACGACCTCGTAGACCATGTGATGGAGGCCCGACCCGTCGTCGGTGTCGCCGATATACATGCCGGGCCGCTTGCGGACGGCGTCGAGGCCGCGAAGCACCTTGATCTGTTCGGCGCCGTAGGCGCTTTCGCCCGCGGGGCCGGCGGCAGAAGGTTCTGAGTTTTCCGACATGAAACCTGCGTTCGCGGCGGCTGGCTTGAGCGCCTGAAAACGTCGTGGCCGCGCATGATTCGATTGGATTTCGTATCTAACCATTCCGCCCCCTTTTTGCACGCGCTTTCGGCTGCATTTCGCGCCTTTTCACCGCTTCGAAGGGCGCCGAAAATCATGGGCTTGCGCGGGTTCGGTCGCCGACCTCGCGCTGGCCGAAAATCCGTGCGAAGCAGCCGGTGTGCCGATGCCAGCGCAACCTCTTGCCGAAACGCTTCGAAAGCCGCGCGTGAATCGGCTGGTGCTGGCCGCGTTCCGGTCCTACGCGCAGCTCGATATTGCGCTCGCCGGCGACACGATCGTCCTCACCGGCGAGAACGGCGCCGGCAAGACAAATGTGCTGGAGGCGCTTTCGCTTTTGTCGCCGGGACGCGGCCTGCGGCGGGCCGAGCTCTCGGAATGCGCGCGCGAGCCTGGCGATGGGCGGTTTGCGCTGTCCGTGCATGTCAGCGATGGCGACGGCACGGTCGTGCTCGGCACGGGACTGGAGCCGCAAAGCGAGGGGCCGCCGCAACGCCGCGCGCGCATCGACCGTGCGCCGGTCGCGTCGTCGCGCGATTTCGCCGATCACGTGCGGCTCGTCTGGCAGACGCCGGCGATGGATGGGCTGTTCGCGGGTTCGCCGGGCGACCGACGGCGTTTTCTCGACCGGCTGGTGCTGGCGGTCGATGCCGGCCACGGTACACGCGCGAATGCGCTGGAGCGGGCGCTCCGCAATCGTAATCGCCTGCTCGAAAACCGCGCGCAATCGGCGTGGCTCGATGCCGCCGAGCGCGAACTGGCGGAACTCGCCGTCGCCGTGGCAGCCGCGCGGCGTGAAACGGTCGCGCGACTGGCGGCGCTGCTGCTGGCGCGCCGTGACGAGGGCTCGGCGTTTCCGTGGGCCGACGTGCGGCTTGAAGGCGACGTCGAGGCGTCGCTCGATACCGGGTCGGCGCTGGAGGCCGAAAATGCCTATCGCGACACGTTGCGCAAGAATCGCGGGCGCGATGCCGCCGCCGGCCGCACACTCGTCGGGCCGCATGCGAGCGATCTCGTCGTGCGCCACGGTCCGAAAGACATCGAAGCGCGAAAGGCCTCCACGGGCGAGCAGAAAGCACTGCTGACGGGCCTTGTGCTCGGGCATGCGCGGTTGGTCGCAGGACTTACCGGCTTCGCGCCGCTCGTACTGCTCGACGAGATCGCGGCGCATTTCGACCCCGTTCGACGTGCGGCATTGTTCGAGGAAACGCGGGCGCTCGGCGGTCAGGTCTGGATGACAGGCGCCGACGACGCGGCGTTCTCGTCGCTCGGCCGCGACGCGACCTATCTGCGTGTCACGCCGGGTGCGATCGCGCTCTGATCAGCAAAACTCGGGGTACACCGGCTCCCAGACATGCGCATCGACAGCGGCCGCGATGTCGACCGACTTGTCGGCAAGACCCTCACGGATGGCCTGCTCGGCGACCGCGATGGCAACAGACACCGCGACATCGCGCAAGTTTTCCACCGGCGGGAGCAAACGCGTGGAATTGCCGGCGAGCGCTGGCGACAATGCTGCCAGCGCCTTCGCGGCGGCCATAAACATGCCGTCGCTGATCCTGCGAGCCTCGACCGACAACACGCCGAGCCCGATGCCGGGAAAAATGTAGGAATTGTTGGTCTGGTCGACGGGCCATAATGCGCCGGCCCATTCGACCGGCGGAAAGGGGCTGCCACAGCCGATCAACGCGCGACCTTCCGTCCAATTGGTGATGTCCTGAGGACGCGCCTCGCTGCGCGACGTGGGGTTCGACAGCGGAAAGATCACGGGGCGCTGGCAGCCCGCCGCCATCGCGCGCACGACATCCTCGGTGAAGGCGCCGGCCTGCATCGAGACGCCGATCAGTGTCGTCGGCCTCACATTCTCGACGACATCGATGAGATCGAGACGATCGTCCCGTCGACGCTTCCAGCCGGCGACGTCGGCAGGGGTCCGCGCAAGACGGCGTTGCGCGTCGCGCACCGGCGTGACGCCGTCGATAAGCAAACCGTCCATGTCAACGGCGTAGAAGCAGTTTCGCGCCTCCTGCTCAGAAAGCCCGTCGGCGAGCATCGCATCCATGACGAGATTGGCGATGCCGCAACCCGCCGATCCCGCGCCGAACAATACGATGCGCTGGTCGCGCAAGGCCGTGCCGGTGACGGCGATCGCGGCCAGCAGCGTGCCGGCGGCAACGGCGGCGGTGCCCTGGATGTCGTCGTTGAAGGTGCAGAGCCGGTCGCGATAGCGCGTCAGCAGCGGACCGGAGTTTTGGCCGGCGAAATCCTCCCATTGCAGCAGCACGTTCGGCCAGCGCGCATGAACAGCCGACACGAAGGTTTCGACGAATTCGTCATATTCGGCGCCGCGCACGCGTTCGTGCCGCCATCCGACGTAGAGCGGATCGCCGAGCCGATCGACATTGTTTGTGCCGACATCGAGCAGGATCGGCAGCGTCTGCGAGGGATGGATGCCGGCGCAGGCGACATAAAGCGCAAGCTTGCCGATCGGGATGCCCATGCCGCCCGCGCCTTGGTCGCCGAGACCGAGGATGCGCTCGCCATCGCTGACGACGACGACGCGCACGTCGTCGAAATGCGGATCGCCGAGGATTTCGATGATGCGGTGCTTGTTCGGATAAGACAGGAACAGCCCGCGCGGCTTGCGCCAGATTTCCGAGAAACGCTGGCAGCCTTCGCCGACCGTCGGCGTGTAGACGAGCGGCAAGAGCTCCGCGATATGTTGCGTTAGAATGGCGTAGAACAGCGTCTCGTTGGAATCCTCGAGATCGCGCAGGAACGCGTATTTCTGAAAATCGGTGCCGGTCGCGCGAAGCGCCTTCATGCGGCGCTCGACCTGTTGTTCGAGCGTGCCGATGTAGGGGGGCAGGATGCCGTGCAGGCCGAAGCGGTCGCGCTCGTCCTCCGTGAACGCCGTGCCCTTGTTGAACATGGGCTGATTGATGAGGTCGAAGCCCCGCAGCGCCGTCGAACGCGGCGCGTGCCATTTGTATGTTCCGGTCATTCGCTGCGCTCACCCCGACTTGCGGTACCGATTGTCACGGCCTGACGTGACAATTCAAGGCCGCAGACCCGGAAGCCTCGCGGCCGGAATGCGCGTCGCGATATCGCGCACGGAGGGGCGCCGGCCCTTGAACTGCCCGCGCAGCACGAGGGCAAAGGCTAGCGCATCGAGGGCTAGAAACGTCACCCACCAGATCGGCGAGACGCCGACGCTGAAGCCGGAGATAACAAGCGCATTCGTCAGACCGCCGAGTAGCAGCGGTGCGACCGGACCGGACGCAGCGCCGGCAAGCGCGAACAGGCGCGCCACGACGAAAGCGGCTGCTCCCACGCCGACGATGCCGAGTTCGAACCAAAGCTCGAAGAAGGCCGAGCGGTTCGACGTATAGGGCAGATAGCCGGCCGCAACGGCGCGCGCCGCGGAATCGAAACCGTGCCCGATGATCGTGCGCAGCCCGTCCTTGGCGACGATGTCGCCCCAGATGATGGCGCGATCCATCACCGCCGGGAGGCTTGTCGGCTCGAAGAGGACCGACAGCGCCAGCGCGATGAGCGGCGAGAAGACGAGCAGCATAGCCCAGACCAAGCCGCTGCCTCGCGCGAGAATTAGCGCCCGGCCGCGGGCCAACAGCCAGACCGTGCCCGAAATCACGAAGGCGACCATGGCCACCGGCGTGCCGACTGCAACGATGCCGGCAACGGTGAGGGCGGCCAGCGCGATAGCGAAACCGCGTTTGTTGCGGATGAGAAGGCCGGCGACGCCCGGCCAGAACACCAGCGAAAGCCCGAGCGCGGCACGGTCGAGCACGGTCAGTTCGCCCGGCGGCGTCGGCGGATCCCAGCGCAGTACGATGGCGGCCACAAGGGCGACTGCGCCGGCCATTGCGCCGATCGGTAGGAGGTAAAGGTTCGACGTCTTGGTCCGCTCAGGGAGAAATGCAGCAGCGACGGCGACGAGACCGGTCGTTGCAACCGTCTTCACGAAGCGCTCCGTCGGCCCGATCGCGAAGGGCGTCCAAAGCAGCGAAAGCGCCGCCCAGCCGAGCAGGAACAGCGCGCCGAGACCCTCCGGCGTCATCGCCGCATGCTGGAGTTTTCGCGGACCCCGCATGTCCGGCTCGAGCAGCCAGCCGACCAGCGTGAGCGCCGCCCCGACGGGCACGATCGTGTAGACCGCCTGCCGCGTCGCGACCGAGGCGATCAGCGCGCCGATAAGCAGGATCATCAGCGCCACGCGGACCACAAGCGCCGACGCCCCGGCGACGGGGTCGAGTGCAGGTGGGCGGGATCGCGTGAGCATGGCGCGCAACGGTTTTGACGGGCAACCCGTCTTTCACACCAGGATAAAGCGACGGAGCGAGTCGGGCTGTAGGGATGCAGCAACAGCCGTGATGTATTTGGTACAGTTAACCCTCGTCGGGGCCGTCGATACCCGGCCGGCGAGCCACCTTGGTCGACGAACGCCGCTTCTTGTCATCCAGCCGAGTCATCTTGGAGCCCCACGGGATCTTTGTCGCGCGGCGTGGTTTGGGTGGCGTCGCAGCCCGGCGCAGCAGTTCAGCGAGGCGGGCGCGGGCATCGGTGCGGTTCGCTTCCTGTGTGCGAAACCGGTCCGCCTGCAGCACGATGATGCCTTCGGCCGTCATGCGCCGCCCGGCGAGTACGCCAAGGCGGGCGCGGAACGCCTCATCGGCAATACCGCCGCGAAGCATATCGAAACGCAGTTCGACCGCGGTCGCGACCTTGTTAACGTTCTGGCCGCCCGGTCCCGACGCACGCACGAAGCGTAGCGTGATCGCGGCCTCGTCGATGTAGATGTCGGGCGGAATGAACATGCGCTCTCGTGCTTCGCGGGCGCGGATGATTCAAGTAGGCTTGGTAAAAGGGTTGGAGGAAAAGCGATGATCTATGTGGTGGCGACAGCGAATGTGAAGCCGGAGCGGCGCGAGGAGTTCATGCAGGGCGCGCGTGCCTGCATCGCCGAGACTGTAAAAGAAAAGGGCTGCATTCTCTACGATTGCCACGCCAGCGTCGGCGACCCCGGCCGTTTCGTCTTCGTCGAGAAATGGGAGACGCGCGACGACCTTACCGCGCACGCGAAGTCCGACCATCTCCGGGCGTGGCGGAAACTGTCGGCGGATTTCACAAATGCGCCGACCAAAGTGGAGATCATCGATCCGGCGAAGGTCGATGTGATGTGAGGCTCACCTCTCCCCGCATGCGGGGAGAGGTTGCGCGCAGCGCGGGTGAGGGGCCAATCTATTGAGAGCTGCAGGCGTCGCTCGCGAGCCTATGCTGTCGGACTAATTAGTTGCGCTGCATGCCCCTCACCCCAACCCTCTCCCCGCATGCGGGGAGAGGGAGTCATGCCTGCGTCTTCGTCGTATAAAGCTCCGCAAATTTCTCCCGCAAAACGTTCTTCTGCACCTTGCCCATCGCGTTGCGTGGTAGATCGTCGACGAACAACACTCGCTTTGGCTGCTTGAATTTTGCAAGACGCGACGAAAGCGCCGCGACGATCTCTTCTTCGTTCAGCACGGCGCTATCGTGCTTCACCACGACGGCCGTCACGCCTTCACCGAAGTCGGGATGATGCACGCCAATGACGGCGCTTTCGACGACGCCCGGCATCGCGTCGATCTCGGTCTCGACTTCTTTGGGATAGACGTTGAAGCCGCCGGTGATGACGAGGTCTTTCCCACGACCCACGATGTGGACGTAGCCGCGATCGTCGATGCGACCGAGATCGCCGGTGATGAAGAAGCCGTTGCGGAATTCCGCCTTCGTCTTCTCTTCCATCCGCCAGTAGCCGCGAAACACGTTCGGCCCCTTCACTTCGATGACGCCGATGTCGCCCCGCGGAAGCACTGCTCCGGTCTCGGGGTCCGCCACATGCAGTTCGACACCGGGCAGGGGAAAACCCACCGTCCCCGGTACGCGATCGCCATCGAACGGATTCGACGTATTCATGTTGGTCTCGGTCATGCCGTAGCGCTCGAGAATGGCGTGGCCGGTCTTCGCGCTCCACGCGCGATGCGTGTCGGCGAGCAAAGGCGCCGAGCCCGACACGAACAACCGCATATGCGCCGTCGTGTCCTTCGCAAGTTTGGGATGCTCAAGCAGGCGCACGTAGAACGTCGGCACACCCATCATGCTCGTCGCATGCGACATGAAGCGCATCATCACGTCGGGATCGAATTTCGGCATGAAGATCATGCGCCCGCCCGCCATCAGCAGCGTGTTGATTGCCACGAAGAGCCCATGCGTGTGATAGATCGGCAGCGCGTGCAGCAGCGTGTCGGCCGACGTGAAGCGCCAGTAATCGACGAGCGTTCGCGCGTTGGACGCAAGATTCTCGTGAGAGAGCATCGCGCCTTTCGAGCGGCCCGTGGTGCCGGAGGTGTAGAGGATCGCGGCCAGATCATCCGGCCCGCGCGAAACGTTCGGGTCGGCATCGGATGCCGCGTCCATTGCGTGGCGGAGTGAGCCCGTGCCGTCGGGGCCAAGAGTTTCGACGCGCGAAACGACTTTCAGCACATCGGCGAGCGCCGCGCGCTTCTTCGGATCGCAGATGAAGACTTTTGGCTCTGCGTCGCCGACGAAATAGCCGATCTCGGTGGCAGTGTAGGCGGTGTTGAGCGGGAGAAACACGCCGCCGGCGCGCACCGTGCCAAGGTAGAGGATCACGGCTTCAAGCGACTTCTCGACCTGCACCGCAACGCGGTCGCCGGGCGCGACGCCCATCACGATCAGCGCATTGGCGCAGCGTGCCGAGGCGGCATCGAGTGCGCCATAGGTCAGCTTCACGCCGTCCGGCGTCTCGAAGGCGATGGCGTCCCTATCCCGGACGTCGCGGAAAAGCTCGGTGATCAGATGGGCCGGCATGGCTCGCGGAATCCTGTCAGGGGTCGTCGCTCGGCTTGTCTGCCCCCGCGTGCCCCGGAGGCAAGCGAAAACCGCGTGTGCCCGCGACCGAACGCCGCCCGGCTTCACAAGCCTGTCTTGGTGGCGGTAACATAGAACAGGGAGAGGACCGGCGCGCCGGTCCGGATTCGCGAGGTGCCGTCGTTGTCGGTGCACGTTCAGCCTGTCGTGAGCCCCGGGGCCTGCCCGGCGCTCGTGCTCAACGCCGACTTTCGACCGCTCAGCTATTACCCGTTGTCGCTTTGGGCGTGGCAGGACGCCATCAAGGCCGTATTCCTCGACCGCGTGAACATCGTCTCGGAATACGAGCGGACGGTGCGCAGCCCCTCCTTCGAGATGCGACTGCCCTCCGTCGTGTCGCTGAAGACTTATGTGAAGCCGTCGCGGCACCCCGCCTTCACGCGGTTCAACGTCTTTCTGCGCGACCGCTTCTCTTGCCAGTATTGCGGCAAAGGCGAGGAACTGACGTTCGACCACGTTCTGCCGCGCTCGAAGGGCGGCACGACCGTTTGGGAAAACGTCGTCGCGGCCTGTTCCGCCTGCAATCTCGCCAAAGGCGACCGGTTGCCGGACCAGGTGCACATGTGGCCGGCGACCGCGCCCTTTCAGCCGACGATCGCCGATCTGCATCGCAACGGCCGTTTGTTTCCGCCGAACTACCTGCACGAAAGCTGGATGGATTATCTCTACTGGGATTCGGTCCTCGAACCGTGACGCCCTTGGGCGGACGTTTCGGGACGAGACACTGGTAGGGATGACGTGCGCTTGAGACTTTCGCGTCGGGAAATTCTGTCCGGCCTCGGCGCTGTCGGTCTGGCGGGACCGGCCGTCGCACAGACGCCAGAAAGCCCCCGCAATCCTCGCATCGTGATGAACGACGCGAGCCGGCTCTCCCCGACGCCTGTCGCAAAGCACTGGCAGCCTTCCGCCTCATCGAAGGACAGACTGATCGAAGGGCTCCGCGCCGAGTTGAAGGACGCGGCGGCCGCCGGTCGTCCGGTCGTCGCCGGCGCGGCGCGGCATTCGATGGGCGGCCAAAGTCTTCCGCGCGACGGGACAGCCATCACCTTCACGGAACCGCGTCTTGAGACGGACAAGGCTGCCGGCATGTACCGCGTCGACGCCGGCATGCGCTGGCGCGACGTCATCCGCGTACTCGATCCGCAGGGTTTTTCGCCCGCGGTGATGCAGTCGAACGCCGACTTCGGCGTCGCCTCGACGTTGTCGGTCAATGCGCATGGCTGGCCGGTGCCCTACGGCCCCTTCGGCAGCAGCGTGCGCGCCGCACGCGTGATGCTCGCCGACGGCACGGTCGTCGAATGCGGCCCGGACAAAGAGCGCGAACTCTTCTCGCATGTCATGGGCGGCTACGGTCTCCTTGGCATCATCGTCGATCTCGATGTCGCCATGACGAAGAATGTGCTGCTGCAGCCGAAATACGAGCGGCTTACGCCCGATGCCTTCGGTGCGCGTTTCGTGCGCGCCGTCGCCGAGCCCGGCGTACTGATGGCCTACGGCCGCCTGAACGTTGCCCGCAAGACTCTGTTCGAGGAAGCACTGCTCGTCACCTATCGCGCGGCCGACAAGCAGCCGGAAAGACTCCCGGCGGCGTCGACGAGCAGTCTGATGACGGGCGTGTCGCGCGACATCTATCGCGCGCAGATCGGCAGCGAGGTTGCGAAGCGCGCGCGCTGGGTTGCGGAGACCAGCGTCAATCCAAAGCTCGGGTCGGGCATCGCGACGCGCAACACACTGATGAACGAACCGGCGAGCAATCTCGCCAGCGGCGATCGCACGCGCACCGACATCCTGCACGAATATTTTGTATCGCCCGAGCGGCTCGCGGATTTCCTGCGCGATTGCCGCAAGATCATTCCGCCGGCGCGCGCAGAATTCCTCAATGTCACATTGCGCTATGTCGCGGCGGACGAGATTTCCGTTCTTGCCTTCGCGCCGGCACCGCGCGTCGCGCTCGTGATGTCCTTCAGCCAAGAGATTTCGCCCGAAGGCGAGGCGGATATGATCGTGCTGACGGAAGCGTTGATCGGTGCGGCGATCGCGACGGGTGGCGCATTCTATCTACCCTACCGGCTGCATGCGCGGCGCGACCAGGTTCGCGCGGCGTACCCGAAAGCGGAGGCTTTTGCGGCCAAGAAGCGCGAGCTTGATCCGAAAGGTCTGTTCCGTCACGCGATGTGGGACGCCTATTTCGCATGAGATTCTGGCCCGGGCCGCGGCTCGCCGCCGTTCTTCTCGCACTGGCGCTGCTCTTCGCGGCGGCGACCGACTACATCCCGCCGTTCATCGATGCGGAGGGCCGCGTGTTCGGCTTGTTCAAGCTCGATATTTACAAAGACGCGCTGCACGTCGCGTCCGGCGCCTGGGCACTCGCGGCAGCGGCGATCTCGCGCCGCGCATCGCTGCTCTTCCTGCAGATTTTCGGAACGCTGTATTTTCTCGACGGCGTCATGGGCGTGTTCACGGGATCGGGGTTTCTCGATCTCAGTATTTTCACCGCAGGCGTGCTGAGCATTTCGCCCCTCGTGAAATTCCTGTCGAGCGTGCCGCATCTGGTTCTCGGACTGTTTGGCATCGTCACCGGGTTTTTGCCTGGCGACGAGAAACGCTAGTGCGCCGTTTTGTTCGTCGTGTCGGCGCGATTGTTCTGCTTATCGTCGTCCTTTGCGCCGTGCCGGTCGCGGGTGTCGAACTCACGTGCAAGGCACCGGTCGCGTTGCGTGAAAACTACACGCCACTGGTCGACGCGGCGGACCGTCGCGCCGAAGGCGACAGTTTCCTCACCTATCCCGAATGGTCGATCGTCTACGCCTACGCCGATCTCGCCGGCGTCATGCGGCAGTCGAGCGAGTCGTCGTTCGACTATCTCGCCGCGGTCGGCAATTTCTGGACAAGCCTGTGCGGCGCGACGCGCACTGCGTCCGCAACCGGTTCCGCCACACTCGACCAACGCATGACGAATTACATTATCGGCCTCAGCTTCTCCGCCGAAATGCTGGTGAAGGGTTTCTGGGAGCGCACAATCGGCGCGCTCTCCGTGTCTTCGCGCGGCGAGCAGCGGACGCAGGAAGATGCGTTCGCGCTGCGCGTCGCCGACGATTACGCCGCCTTCCTGCAGCAGACGCCGTGGTACGAATTTCCGTTCTGGGAGAAACTTGAGAGATTCTGGTCCGACGTGCCGCTGCGTGGCGATCACATTGTCCGGAAGATCGAGCGTCGTGTGGCGCTGTCGCTCGAATGGGGCGGTAAATCATTCTACGCCGCAGCGCTTCGGACGCTCGCGGGCGTCGCACCGGCGGCTCTCACAATCCGCAGCGTCGTGAAGGACGTTTCGCCCGACGATGTTGCGGCGATCCCGCAGATGACGAAAATCCGCGACGTAGACAACGGATTGACGCTGATCGAGACACCGCGTTACGCCGCCTTCACAAATATTCTTCGCGCGCTCGCAACGCGGCAGAAGACGGTCGTCGAGATCGCCGGCAATCGGCGCATCCTCACAACGGTGCTTGTGCCGGCAGGCGTCATGCTGGAGGCCGGCGGGGCGCGCGAAATCTTCTCGCTTCCGATGCAATCGCGTCCAGGCTGGCGGCGTGTCGGTCTCGATACGGATGTCGGCGTGCTGACCGCGCAGATCACGGCGGTCGAGCGGCAGGGAGCGGTCTTTGAACACGCATACGACTACTGACGCGAGACCTGTGCGCCTGTCGCTGCGCGGCATGGCGATCGCACTCGCCGCGTGGTTTGGCGGCGTTGCGCTTGCGACGCTCGTCGGCGATCCGCAAGCCGTGGTGGTCTTCGGGCCGGACGCGGATCGCGTCGTCGCCAACGCCGGTGCGTGGCCGCTGTCGGCGAGCACGAATTTCGTCAGCGCGCGGCTCGGCGAGGCATCGAGCGTGCGTGCCCTTTACGCGAACGGTGCGTGGTTCGTCTGGCCGGTGTTTCGTGCGGGCTGTGGGGCGTAACGGCTAATCCCTTGTTCCGCGTGCGATGTAGGCGCAGATCGCATCCACTGACTTAAGCAGCAGCTCATTCGATACGCGGCCGAACGTCTTCACCACGAGCGTTTCGTCAGCGTGACGACGCGGTTCGTCCGAACTCAACTCCGTACGGGCAGCACGGTATCGACTAGGTCCGTGTTCGAAATCAGGATGGCATCGCCGGCCTGAGGCCGGGACGTGATCGGCAAGGCGATGAAATCGCCGTAGGCATCGATATTTGTCAGGAGCAGAACGTCGTCGTTTGCTTGCGGACAGGTCGAAAAATGGAAAGGGAACGAGAGCGATCACGCCTCATTCAAGCATCGTTCCAAACCTCGTCCTCGTCATTGTCCCAGATCGAAGACAGCGACTTGGATTAGGTCGCGCCACTCAGCGGCGTCGCCACGCGTGCGAAGGATCTCGATAAAATCGAGGACTTCCTGCGCAAGAGCATCAGGAAGGGATTTTACGTGTTCATACACTTGATCCGCGAGGGCCATGGATCAGCACCTTCACCAAGGTCGTCGCAGCCTATCACACCCGCGCAGCCATCGCCTTGAGGTCGACCTGCGGCCGTGCGCCCAGATGCTTGATGATTTCCGACGCGCCGAGTGCGCCGAGTTCGCCGCAACGCCTGGCACTCTCGCCGCGCGAAACACCGGCGAGATAGCCGGCGGCAAACAGATCGCCCGCGCCCGTCGTGTCGATCACCGTCTCCACTTTGCGGGCGGGGACGGCCTCCGGAGCTGCGCCCGGACGCAAAACCACGCAGCCCTTCTCGCCGCGCGTGACCGCGGCCTCGATACCCTCTTTCGCCAGCGCGCGCAGCGCCGTGTCGAAATCGGGGGTCTGGTACAGCGAATGCAATTCGCTTTCGTTGCAGAAGACGATGTCGACGGCCTTGTCGCGGATCAGGGCGAGAAACTCGTCGCGGTAGCGATCGACGCAGAAGGCGTCGGAGAGGCTGAGCGCAACGCGCCGCCCCGCGTCATGCGAGACTTTCACAGCACGGCGGAATGCGTCCTTCGCGTGCACCGGGTCCCAGAGGTAACCTTCGAGATAGAGGACTTTCGCATCGGCAATCGCGGCTTCGTCGAGGTCGCTGCTGCGCAAATCCTGGCACGCGCCGAGATAGGTCGACATCGTGCGCTCGCCGTCTGGCGTGACGAAGACGAGGCATACGGCCGTCGCAGGACCCTCGGCGGAGGGCGGCGTGGCGTAATCGATGCCCGTCGCGCGCAATGCCTCTGCAAATGCGCGGCCAGACTCGTCGTCGCGCACCTTGCCGATGAAGGCGCCGCGCGCACCGAACGTGGCGAGGCCTGCCATCGTGTTGGCTGCGGAGCCGCCCGACATCACGGCATCGGCCTTGATCATGCCGTTCAGCGCTTTTGCGCGCGCCTCGTCGATCAAGCTCATCGAACCTTTCGCGAGCTGACAATCGGCGAGCATCTTCTCGTCGACGCGCGCGAGGATATCGACGATCGCATTGCCGATGCCGACGACATCGTATTTCGCCTGCGCGCTCACGGGCGGGTCCTTGTCATGATTTGAGGGATCGGCGCTCTTGCAGCATGTCCTGCTGCCGGGGGCAAATCAGTCGCGCATTTTTCTGAACATGTCCTTATCGCCGAACCGGGGGCCACTTCGGCGGGACATGTTCCATCCGCGTCCGGCTGCGCAGATGCACGTAGAGCGCGCCTTCACCGCCATGCCCGCGCGATGCCGCGCCGAAGCCGACCACAAAAGGCGCCAGTCGTGGCTCGGCGAGCCAGAGCGGCACGAGACGGCGCAGCACGCCGCGCTCGCCGTCCTCGCTGCCGGTGCGGCCTTTCCCCGTGACGACGACGACGACACGCAGGCCGTCGCGATGTGCGTCGGCGATGAAGCGCTGCAATCGCGCATGCGCCTCGCCTTGCCGGAAGCCATGCAGATCGAGCGAGGCCTCGATTGCTTGCCTCCCGGCCTTTACGCGCTTGCGGAGGGCACGTTCGACGTCTCCGGGTCCGCTGGCGGCGCGCGCTTGCACGGGCGGCGACCAGCCGGGCACAGTGGGTGCGGGCGGCGGTGTAGCGGGACCGAGCGCGCCGCGCTTTGGCGTTTCGGGTTTCGCCGGCAGCGATGCGCCGGGGAGGCGATGCGCGATGGTCTCGGCGACGGCGCGCCAGATTTCGATGTCCGCCGGGGTCAGGCTGCGTCGTCGGCTCATGTCGCGGCGTTCGGCAGCAACACGAAGAGATCGGCGGCATGGCGGACGTTGCCTGCGGCGATGCCCGCGGTGTCACCTGTGCCGAAGAAGAGGTCGGCGCGTGACGGCCCGACGATCGCGGAGCCCGTATCCTGCGCGATCATCAAGCGCGAAATCTTTTCGCCGTCAGGCGCGACGGCATCCGTCGCGACCCAGAACGGCAGGCCGTACGACCAGACGGTGCGGTCGACGGCGATCGAGCGCAAAACCATCAACGGTACGCCCTGTCCGCCGATCGGCCCTTCAGTCGGATCGCGCACGGGTTCGGCGCGGAAGAACACGTAGGATTCGTTGGCTGCCATCACGTCGTCGGCCGCGCCGCCGTTGCCGGCACCGTTTTCGCGCAACCACGCTTTCAGACGCGGGAGCGACATGTCGTCGGGCGCAATCGCACCCTGCTCGATCAGCTTGCGGCCGATCGACGTATAGAGGCGGCCGTTGCGCCCGTCGTAGACGAGACGCAGTTCCGTCCCGTCCTCCAGTTCTATGCGCGCAGAACCTTGCACCTGGATGAGAAATACTTCCACCGCATCGCGCAGCCACACGACCGGCTCGGTCTCGGTGTCGATCGCGCCGGCGAGGATGGCGCGTCGATCGGGATAGGGATCGATGCGCCCGAGATTCTTCGGCCGCGCAAGGATTGGCGCGGTGAAATTTCCGGTGCGCCTTCGCGCGCCCGGCACGACGGGTTCGTAATAGGCCGTCACGAATCCGCGCGCTTCCACCGCCATGCGATGCGGTCGAAAATGTTGCTGAACGAATTTGCGCGCGTCGCCTGCCTGAACTGACAAAGCAAGGCGGGCGATGCTGCGCAGCGCATCATGCGTCGGCACGGCGTTTCGCAATTCCGGCGCGCCATCGACGATCGCATGCGCCGAGCGCAAAAATGTCGGCCAGGCGGCGTCGATATCGTCGACCCGCCAGCCCGGCAGATCGGAAAAGGAAACCGATTCGAGCGGCGTCGCCATCGGTGACGCCGACATGCTCAGTGCGAAGCGTTTTCCGTCGAGGTCGCGACGAGCTTCCAGTTCGGATTGGAATCGCGGACGTCGCGCGAAAACGTCCAGAGGTCGTTGGCCTCGATCGTCTGTCCCGGTGAGGCCTGCCCGCCGGAGACTGGCGTTTCGACGACATGCGCCTTGAAGCGCAGGGTGACGCTCGCGATCTGGTCTTTCAGCGCCGCACTAACGATGCCGATTTTCTCGATGTCGGCGACCTGCGTCAGCGTCGCTGGCGTATCGGCACCGCGCTCGTCGAGCGCCGCCGTGAAGGTGCGCAGCGCCTCGTCGCCGAGCAGCGCGTTCAACTGCTCACGGTCACCCCGTGAAAAGGCTTCGATGATCATGCGATAAGCGGCCTGCGCGCCGCCGATGAAGCTGCCGGCATCGAAGGACTTGTCGACGCGGCGGATGTCTTCCAGACCGCGACTGGCAGCCAGCGTCGGCGGCTCGATATCGGCCGGCGGCATCGCGGCGGACGCAGGCGTCGGTGCGGGGCCGGGCGGTGGCGCGGCCGTCGCCGTGCCGTCGCGCGCAGCGGTTTCGGGGCCGGGCGGGCGCAGGTTCGTCACGTTGTCGCGCTTGCGCTCGATCGTAACGCGCGTGCCGAGAACGGACCGCAGCTTCCAGACGATGAAGATCGCCAGAAGCGCGAAGATGATGGTCGAGGCGTCGAACGGATCGTGCATGGCCGCAATTTCGGCTGAACGGCCCGGCTTTTCAATGCCGGAGACTGCGATTGCTGGCTGCACGCAGGCGTGATAGGCGGCGCACCGATGCGAATAACGCGGCTGTCGGGCCGCCGGGAGTGAACGAATGTCGGATGCGAACGGCGCCGGAACTGCAAACGCCACGGCCGCTGCCGGACCCCAGATCAACACGCTGGTGCAATATATGAAGGATTTCTCGTTTGAGAATCCGAATGCGCCGGTGTCCCTGCAGCCGCAGGAAAAGGGCCCGAACATCTCGATCCAGGTGAACGTCAACGCCAAGCAGATCGCGCCGACGGACTTCGAAGTGTCGCTGAAGCTCGATGGCTCGGCGGGCGAAGGCACGGGCACGCTGTTCAAGTTCGAGCTCGAATATGCGGGCGTGTTCCGTCTGCAGAACATTCCGCAGGATCAGGTGCATCCCGTCGTGATGATCGAGTGCCCGCGCATCATCTTCCCCTTCGCGCGCCAGATCGTGGCGGAGGGCGTGCGCAACGGCGGCTTCCCACCGCTCTATCTCGACCCGATCGACTTCGTCGGCCTGTATCAGCAAAAGGCTGCGGAAGCGGCAGCGCAGGGCGGTACTGCGAACCAGGGCGGTTTCAAGCTGTCGTAAGACACGCCTGTCATTCCCGCGTAAGCGGGAATCCAGTCGTCACTCGCTCGAAAATCCTGCCGCATGCATCGCTAGATGCACGCGGTTCTGGAAGCCGGGAT
>CBDFFN010000021.1:0-434909 GCA_965246795.1 Beijerinckiaceae bacterium
TCTCGCAATCAGCGCGCACAGAAAGGCAACGCGCTCGGCTCCGGCTTCATCATTTCCGCCGACGGGTATGTGGTGACGAACAACCACGTCATCGACAAGGCGAGCGATGTGCAGGTAACGCTCGACGATGGCCGCACGCTTTCCGCCACCGTGGTCGGCGCCGACAAGAAAACCGACCTCGCGCTACTGAAGATCAAGGATGGCGGTCAGCTGCCCTTCGTTGAATTCGGTCCGGATACACCGCGCGTCGGCGACTGGGTCATAGCGGTCGGCAGCCCGTTCGGTCTTGGCGGCACCGTGACGGCTGGCATCGTGTCCGCGCGTGGTCGTGACATCGGATCAGGACCGTATGACGACTACCTGCAGATCGATGCGCCCGTAAACCGTGGCAATTCCGGCGGCCCGACCTTCGATGCGCGCGGCAACGTCGTCGGCGTCAACACCGCGATCTTCTCGCCGTCGGGCGGCTCTGTCGGCATCGGCTTCGCCGTCCCGGCCGAAGTCGCGAAGGATGTCGTTGCGCAGTTGAAGTCGAGCGGTGCGGTCGCGCGCGGCTGGATCGGCGTAGGCATCCAGCCCGTGACCGCCGACATCGCGGAATCGATCGGCGCGAAGACGACAAAGGGTGCGCTCGTATCGACGGTGCAGGCCGACTCACCGGCGAATAGCGCCGGCATGAAGCCCGGTGACCTCATCACCTCCGTCAACGATCAGGCTGTCGATACGCCGCGCGAACTCGCGCGCCGCATCGCCGCCATTGGCCCGGACAAGGATGTGCGCGTCGGCTATCTGCGGGACGGCGCGACCAAGACCGCCACCCTGCATCTCGGCAAGCTGCCGGCGGAACAGCAGGCGCGCGCCGGCCTCGATCAGGACAATAGCCCGCGCGGCGGACGCTCCTCGCTTGCGGGGCTCGGCCTCGAACTCGCGCCGGCAGCTTCCATCCCGGGCGCGGGACGGGAAGGCGTCGTCGTCGCGGACGTCGATCCCGACGGCATAGCTGCCCAGAAGGGTCTGCATACTGGCGATGTCATCCTCGATGTTGGCGGACAGGCCGTCAGCCGCCCCGGCGAGGTGACGAGTGCCATTGACGCCGCACGCAAAGATGGCCGCAAGGCCGTGCTGATGCGAGTGAAGTCAGGAGATGGTGTGCGCTTCGTCGCGATCGGAACGCGCGCCTCCTGACGCTCCGTCACGACCCACGCACGCATTGAACGGCAGGCCAGCGCATGTCCCGCAAAAGTTGACAGACTTTTGAGAGCCGGGACATGCGCCAAGGCTTTGAAGTGGCGCGGGTCCTTGCCGACCGCGTGGTCCACGCGGTCGGAACGCGCGCCGGGCCTGCCGTTTTCATAGGGAATCCGGTATATGACGACCATGCGCCTTCTCGTGATCGAGGACGATGCCGAAGCGGCGGCCTATCTGTCGAAGGCTTTTCGCGAACAGGGGCACACCGTCGATGTCGCCGTCGACGGCGTCGATGGCTACGACCGTGCTCGTGAAGGGCTCTACGACGTGCTGGTCGTCGACCGGATGCTGCCGAAGCTCGACGGCCTGTCACTCATCACGTCGCTGCGTAACCAGAAGGTCGAGACGCCTATCCTGATTCTGTCGGCGCTTGCGCAGGTCGACGATCGCGTAAAGGGGCTGCGTGCCGGCGGCGACGACTACCTCACCAAGCCCTATGCCTTTTCCGAACTGCTTGCCCGGGTGGAAGTGCTGGCGCGGCGGCGCGGGACCGGCAGCGGCGAGGAAACCGTCTATCGTGTCGGCGGCCTCGAACTCGATCGGCTCGCACACAAACTCACACGCGATGGCCGCGAGATCATCCTGCAGCCACGCGAATTTCGACTGCTCGAATATCTGATGCGCCACGCCGGCCAGGTCGTGACGCGCACGATGCTGCTAGAGAACGTCTGGGACTATCACTTCGATCCGCAGACCAACGTGATCGACGTGCATGTCTCGCGGCTGCGCGCCAAGATCGACAAGGGGTATGCGCCGCTGCTGCACACAATCCGCGGCGCGGGATATATGATCCGTGACGACGCTCGGTAAGCTTTTCCGCACCACCGCGTTCAAGCTTGCGCTCGCCTATTCGATCGTTTTCGCGCTCGCCGCAGGCGGCGTCTTCGCCGGCATCGGCTGGCACGTCCGCAACGCCGTCGACAACCAGATATCCGATACGATCGACGCCGACATCCGTGGTCTTGCGGATCAATATGCCGAAGGCGGCATCTATCAGGTCGTGCAGTCGATCGAGCGACGCCTGCAAAAATCCGGCGACGATCTCTATCTCGTGACGACCGCGACCGGTGCGTCGATCGTTGGCAATGTCGCGGAACTGCCAGCCGAGGCTGTCACCGAGAACACGCTTGTCGAGACAACTTACAAGCGCACCGGTGAACCGAACGTGCGTCACCGCGCATTAGTGCGCATCTTTTCGCTACCGGGCAATTTCAAGCTGCTCGTCGGCCATGACCTCGAAGAACGCGAGCGGATCGAGACGGTCTTCAAGAGTGCGCTTTCGACAGCGCTGGTTTGGCTCGTCGTCATCGGCGTCGCCGGCGGTCTGTTCATGGCGCGGCGTGTGCTCGCGCGCGTCGACGGTATGTCGGATTCCGCCCGCGCCATCATGACGGGCGATCGCACCAAGCGCCTGCCCACCAATGGCAGCGGCGACGAACTCGACCGTCTTGCCGACAACCTCAACGCGATGCTGACGCGCATCACCGAACTCATGATCGGATTGAAGGCCGTCTCCGACAATATCGCGCATGATCTCCGCACGCCGCTGACGCGTCTGCGCAACCGCGCAGAGGCAGCACTGCGTGGCAATGCCGATCCGCAGACCTTGAAAGCGGGCCTCGAAAAAGTCATCGACGAATCGGATGGCATGATCCGCATCTTCGATGCGCTGCTGATGATTGCACGTGCCGAAGCCGGCGCCGCCGATACGTTTACGCGCGTCGACGCAGCTGCCGTCGTCCGCGATGTCGGCGAACTCTACGAAGTCGCTGCGGAGGAAGACGGCGGCTCGCTTGATGTCGAGGCCGCCGCGCCCGCCTGGATCAACGGCAGCCGCGAGTTGATCGGACAGGCGCTCGCCAACCTTGTCGACAATGCGTTGAAATACGGACGCGCCGGAACGGCGGGGGTTGCCATCGAGCTGTCCGTCGCGCGCCACGCAGACCGCATCGAACTCATCGTTGCGGATCACGGCGAAGGCATCGCGCCACAGGATCGACTGCGTGTCACGCAGCGCTTCGTGCGCCTCGAAAGCTCCCGGTCGCGGCCGGGCTCTGGCCTCGGTCTCGCGCTTGCCGCCGCCGTCGCGCATCTGCACGGCGGCGAATTACGGCTCGAAGACAATGCGCCTGGGCTACGCATCGTTCTATCTGTTCCCGCCGCATCGCCTCCTGCTTTGCCGAAGCCGACGCAGGCGCTCGTCCCCGCGCTTCAGGCGTGACTGCGTCGCTCGCATCGCGCGTTTGCGCAAAATTTGCCGCGCCGCCCGATGCGGGCGACCGTCTGGAGTCGCTCGGTCCCGAGATCGCCGCGCTGACGGTTGCGTCCGCGTCGCTGCGCGATCTTATGTGCACCATCGCCGTCTGGTCGCCGTTTCTCTGGGGGCTCGCATCGCGCGATACGGGGCGCTTGCATCGCATCCTGACATCCGACCCCGACGCGGATTTCGCGACCCTGCTCAGCGACACCGAAAACGAATGCACGAAAGCCGACGACGACGCGTCCGTTCGCAGGCTCTTGCGGCAGACGCGTGCGCATGTCGCGTTGCTCGTCGCGCTCGCCGACATGGGCGGCATCTGGCCGCTCCAACGCGTGACGGCAGCTCTGACGCAGGCGTCGGACACATTCGTACGCATCGCGTTGATGCACGCACTACGCCGCGCCCGCGACCAGGGACGCCTGCCGGCCGATGCGAATGTCGACACCGGCTGCGGCCTCGTCATCCTCGCGATGGGCAAACATGGCGCGGGCGAGCTAAATTATTCCAGCGACATCGATCTGACCGCATTTTATGACACGGATAGATCACCGATTGCGGCCGATGCCAGCGGCCAATTCTTCGTCAAGATCACGCAGGCACTTTCTCGCACGTTGTCCGACCGCACGGAGGACGGCTATGTCGCGCGCGTCGATCTGCGACTGCGCCCTGATCCAGGTTCAACGCCGGTTGCGATCTCGGTGCCTGCGGCCGTCGCCTATTACGAGACGCTCGGGCAGAATTGGGAGCGCGCAGCGCTGATCAAGGCGCGGTCCGTCGCCGGCGCGATCGACGTCGGTAACGACCTGCTGCGCGAGCTGACGCCTTTTATCTGGCGACGATATTTCGATTATGCCGCAATTGCCGACATCCACGCGATGAAGCGGCAGATTCATGCCGTAAAAGGCTTCGCAGAACTTGTTGTGCCCGGCCACGACGTCAAACTCGGACGTGGCGGCATTCGCGAGATCGAGTTTTTCGTCCAGACGCAGCAACTGATTTTTGGTGGGCGCCGGCCCGAGATGCGCGGTCGGGAAACGCTCGCAATGCTCGACGAACTCGCGGCGGGCGGTTGGGTCACGGACGATGCGCGGCTTGAGCTGCACGACGCTTATGTCGCGCTGCGCACGGTCGAGCATCGCTTGCAGATGATCGCCGACGAGCAAACGCAACGTCTGCCTGCCGACCCGCAGGCACTCGACGCCTTTGGGCGCTTCTGCGGTTTCGCGGACGCCTCATCTTTCACGACATGGATCGAAGAACACTTTCGCGCCGTCGAGCGGCACTATTCGCGGCTCTTCGAACATGCGCCCGGTCTCGACTCGTCCTCAGGCGATCTTGTCTTCACCGGCACCGAGGACGATCCCGCGACGATCGAGACGCTTCGCGCGATGGGCTACAAGAAGCCTTCGATCGTCACGCAGACGATCCGCGGCTGGCATTACGGCCACCGCCCGGCAGTACGCTCGGCACGCGCACGCGAAATACTGACGGAACTTGTACCGGCGCTTCTGCAGAGCTTTGCGAAATGCGGTGATCCCGACGGCGCTATCTCGGCCTTTGACGCAGCGCTAGCACGCATGCCTGCGGCGAATGAACTGTTCTCGCTCCTGCGTTCGAGCGCCGCGCTGCGCGTTCTGTTCGGTGACATTCTCGGCGCTGCACCGCGCCTCAGCGCGATGGTGACGGCGACGCCGCACGTCCTCGACACAATCATCGATCCGCACTCGTTCCGGCTGCGTTACGACGAAACGACCTTTGCCGACGACATCGAGGCTCTGTCGGCGATCGGGAACACGGAAGAGTTTCTGGATCGCTGCCGCCTCGTTGCGCGCGAGAACCAGTTCGTCATCGGTGTGCGCGTGCTGTCCCGCACGATCGAACCGCGCGATGCCGGAATCGCTTATTCCAGTCTCGCCGCTGCGCTCGTGCAGGCGGCACTTGCGCATGTCCGGACGGTGATGGCGCGCGATCACGGCACGATCGAGGGATTGCAGATCGCCGTTATCGCACTAGGAAAACTCGGCTCACGCGAGATGACCGCTTCGTCCGACCTCGACCTCATCGTTATCTACGATGTGCCTGATGACGAACGACGCTCCGATGGCGCACGTCCTCTCGTTGCCGCGCAATATGCGGCGCGCGTCGCGCAGCGACTGATTGCGGCGTTGACCGCGCCGACGCGTGAAGGCCGGCTCTATGAAACCGATATGCGCCTGCGGCCGTGGGGCACGCAGGGGCCGCTTGCGGTGCGTATCCAGGCTTTCGAAGGGTATCATCGCGACGAAGCCGAGACCTGGGAGCACATGGCTTTGTGCCGCGCACGGCCCGTTGCGGGCGACGAACGATTTCGCGATATTCTCGCCGAACGACTGAAGAATTTGCTGCAACAGCCCGCGACACGGGCGCTCGCAGGCGACATTGTCGCGATGCGCAGGACAATCGCCGAGGAAAAAGGCAGCGATGCCGACGACATCAAGCTCATGCCGGGCGGCCTGCTCGATATCGAGTTTGTCGCGCAGTATCTCGTTCTGAAGAACGCGGCCGCACATCCCGATATCGTCAAAGTGGGAACGGCCGATGCAATCGCCGCATCCGGCGCGCTGAAGCTGATCGATCAGGAGATCGCGACTGGTCTCGTTGACGCACATCGCCTCTATACCGATGTGGTGCAAATGCAGCGTCTGGCTCTACCGGTCGGGGCCAAGGCCATCGAAGCATCGCCGACCGTGCGGCGCCTTTGGGCAACGAGCACCGGCTTTCCGGATGCAAGCGCGCTCGGCGAAGCAATCTCGGACAGTGCGACCTCCGTCCGAGCGGCGTTCGAAAGAATTCTCGGATCTCCTAAACCGGACTGATTACGCGGCGCGCGACGCCGGCAGTCGAATGCGGACGACTGTACCGCGACCTTCCGTCGAACGGATGCGCAGATCGCCGCCATGCAGGCGCACCAGCGAGCTCGCAATCGCGAGACCGAGACCGGAACCCTTCATGCCGTCTTGCATATGCGGCGCGAATTGCTCGAACGGCCGGCCGATGCGCTCGATGCAATCGGAGGGCACACCGCAGCCCGTATCCGCGATCGTAACAATGCAGCGCGAAGATCGCTGGTGGAGCCGCACCATGATGCGCCCCTCCTCCGGCGTGAATTTCACCGCGTTTCGCAGCACGGTGACGACCGAGCGCTCGACAGCGCCAAGATCGCCATGACAAAGCACAATCCCCGGCATGCGCTCATCGATGCGGATACGCTTACGGGCGGCGGCATCGGAAATACCGCGCAACGCATCGACCAGAACGTCAGTAATGGGGAAGATCGTACGCTCGATCTGCATCTGGCCGGCGTCGAGGCGCGACATATCGAGGACGTCGGTGATGACCGAAAGCAATCGTTGTCCGCCATCGCGGATATGGTCGCAATATTCGACGTAGCGCTCCGATCCCAACGCCCCGAACACCTGCGACTGCATCATTTCAGAGAAGCCGAGGATCGCGTTGAGCGGCGTCCGCAATTCGTGGCTCATATTGGCGAGAAATTCGGATTTGGCGCGGCTCGCCTGCTCGGCGTTCGCCTTTTCCTCGAGGTAGCGCTCGGCAAGTTCGCCGAGCTCGCGGGCCTGCAGCTCGAGCAATTGCCTGTGTCGTCGAAGGTCCGCCACGCTCGCCATCAGGCGGCGCTCGGAATCCATCAGTTGCTCTTCGTGTTTCTTCAGCGCCGTGATGTCGGTGCCGACCGAGACGTAGCCGCCGTCGCCGGTGCGTCGCTCGTTCACCTGCAGCCAGCGGCCGTCACCAAGCTGTGCTTCGTAGGTGTGGCCGCGCACGCCGGCACGGCCATTCACAGGCAACTGGTTCTGGATTGCCGGTGGCGCGCCTACACCCATCACCTGCGAATAAGGAAGGCCGGCAATCGAGACGTCCGGCGGAATGCCATGAAGCGAGCGGAATTTCACATTGCACAACGCGAGACAATTGTCGGCGTCCCAGAGCACGAAGGCTTCCGAGATCGTCTCGATCGCATCGCGAAGCCGCGCGTCGTGCACGGCGGTGCGCTCCGCCAGATCGCGCTGCTCCGTCACATCGACGGCAATGCCCACAAGGTGCGGGCCATCACTTCTGCGGTTCTCCACGATCTCGGCGCGCGCACGCAGCCACACCCAATCGCCAGATGCGTTGCGGATGCGAAAAACGTTGTCGATCGCCTTGGCGCCAGAGGCGGCGAATTGTTCGGCGACAGCGGCAAAATCGACGTCGGCGGGATGAACGAGATCGGTTAACTCGCCGAACGACAAGTAGCTCGCATCTTCCTTCATGCCGAGCATCTGGAACATCGACGGCGACCAGTAGATGCGTCCGCGCCCGATATCCCAATCCCAGAGCCCACATCGACCGCGGCTCAGCGCAAGATCGATGCGCGCACGAAGCCTGCGCGTTTCGTCTTCCGCGAGTGCAGAGCGTTCCGCCTGCCACCAATAGGCGGTTCCAATACCGATGAGCAGCAGTGTCGTAGTGCCGAGCAGCAGCGCGGCGCGCAGCGCCATCGCGCGCCAGTCGGAGAGCACGTCGGCGAGCGGCTGCACCATCGCGAGCTGGCCGAAACGGCCTTCGAGATTGTGCACGCCGGCAAGAACCTCGATCTCGCCGGGCAGCATGATGCGCATCACGCCGGCCTTTTCGGCGAGGACAAGCAGCGGATGCGCGGCACCAAAAAGGTCCGATATCGTGCGCGCACTCGTCGCACCGCCAGGCAGCGATACGATAAGCGCACCGAAGCGGTCGGCAACATGCACCTGCCTGCCGCGCGCAAAAAGTCGCGGCGGAAGGAGCGCGGCGATCGTCTGGGCAGGATCGCGTTCGTAGTCGCGGCCGCTTAAGGAAAGATTGCGCGCGACGGTACGCGAAAACATTTCGAGATCGTCGGTCGCATCGGTGATCGCGTCGCTGCGGCTGTTAATCAGCAGGACGGCGGTTGCGAAGATGACAGAAAGAACGAAGAAAACGCAGGCGGCGAGAGTGCCGCGGCGAATAAAAGGTTCACGATTCTTCAGACGTTCCCAGCGACGGGAAAGGGAAAGGGCGCTGGCGAAATCCGGCGTTTTGTCCACGCATAGAGATACGTGGGCCGCGTTTGCACGCGCCATCGATGGCCTCTTCGATCTTTCCGACGATCAAAGGGCCATGTGCCGCATCGCCCCCGAATCAGGTCCATCTGAATCTCGCGACTCCTGTTTGTCCAGAACGTAATGCCCTCTTTGCCCGAGGTTTTTCACAATTATTTAAACTGTGAGAACATGTCACGAACATCGTGCCTTACGATGCGGACGGCGACTCTTTACGTGGTGGCTCCGCGTGTCCGACGAGACGTACGATCTCGGGACATTCGCGACGCACGGCATGCTCGATCGCATCAACCTGATCGTGAACGGCCATTACGCTTAGCGCGGGGTCGACGCGGCAGTGGTAATTCACGACGAGGCCATCGCGACCGCGACGTACACGCACTTGGTGTATGTCGTACACGCCTCCGGTCTTTCGGGCCGCTGCGGTAAGCCGCTCGGCGATATGGCCAACCTGTTCCGCGCTCTCGTCCTGCCCGGCAAATTCCGGCGACAGCGGCTCGATATGGGTCTCGACCTCCACATCGACCCCGATCTCGGCACGGACAGCGTTTTCCAAACCTGTCGCAATGTCGTGCGCTTCTCCGTGCGTCATCGCACCGTCGACTTCGAGATCGAATGAGATCGACGGGCGATCGGCGATGCGCTGGATCGTCACGTGATGGACTGCCAGGCGACGCCGCGCCGCCACGAGCAGCACGCGCTCGAGGATGGTTTCGTCGTCGAGCGTGCGCGGCACTGCCGCGATCGATACATCGAGCGCCGGATTGTCGCGACGCAAAGCTGACGCGACCGCCTGTCGCGTCGCGAGCGTGTGCTCCAAAGAAAGTGTGCGCGGCACGCCGATCGTCATTTCGCCGGCGATGCGCCCGCTGCCGAGGCGACGAAGCCGCACGCCGACGACATCGGTCACACCGGGGATGTTTCGCGCAATGTCCGTGACACGTGGTGCGAGCCCGGCCGGCGCCTGATCGAGCAATGTGCCAACCGTCTGACGCGCGAGACGCCAAGCGGCGAACCCGATGAAGCCTGCGACGCCGATCGACGCGACCGTGTCTGCCTGCTTGAAACCGGCGGCATAGGCGAGCAAGCCAGCGAGCACGATGAGTGACGCGCCGAAATCGCTCGCGAAATGCATCGCGTCCGCGGCCAGCGCGTCGCTTCTGGTCTCACGTGCGATGCGGCCAAGCGCGCGCCAGCGAAACAGATCGACGACGATCGACAGACCGAGCGCGCCGAAAACCCAAACGGAGAGTTCCACCGACGAATGCCCCGCCATCAGCCGCCGTATGGCCTCGAACACAACGACCAGCGCAACCGCGAATAGCAGGAAGACTTCGACCAGTGCCGCCAACGCTTCGAACTTGTCGTGTCCGTAATGATGGTCGTCGTCGGCCGGCTTTCCGGACTCGCGGACCGCGAGGAACGTCACGAGCGTTGCGCCCGTGTCGACCGCGCCATGCGCGGCTTCGGACAACAGCGCGAGCGACCCCGAGAACAGCCCGGCCGCGAGTTTCGTCAGCGCGAGTGCGCCGCTCGCCGCTACCGAACTCAGCGCGGCGCGGTGCTTCAGCGTCTGTGCCGCTGTGTGGTCCGCTGGCGTCATGGGAACGCGCGTGCGACTGTTCCGCCAACGAAAGCGGCGGGCGACATGCCGGCCGAAACCGACGGCAGGGAAAGAAACACGTGCAATATCTTCATACGATGGTCAGGGTCACGGATCTCGACAAGTCGCTCGACTTCTATTGCAACAAGTTTGGCCTGAAAGAGGTCCGTCGCGTTGAGAACGAAAAAGGCCGCTTCACGCTCGTGTTTCTCGCCGCGCCGGACGATATGCCGACCGCCGAAACGGAGCGCGCGCCGCTCGTCGAACTGACCTACAATTGGGATCCGGAAGAATACAAGGGCGGCCGAAATTTCGGCCATCTCGCCTATCGCGTCGACGACATTTACGACCTTTGTGACCGCCTGATGAAAGCCGGTGTCACAATCAATCGGCCGCCGCGCGATGGGAACATGGCTTTCATCCGTTCGCCCGACGGCATCTCCATCGAATTGCTCCAGAAGGGCAATCCGAAGCCTACCGCGGAGCCGTGGGCCTCGATGCCGAACACGGGCGAGTGGTGACAGCCCGCGACAGCAGCCGCGCACGTCTCGAAAAAGCGCTCGCGATCATCGCGGACACAAGCGGCGAAGGCGCGCGTGTCTACACGAAGGTTTATGTCGAAGCGGCAAAGGCGGCAGCGGACGCGGCCGACGCGCGCGCGCGTTTCGGCCAAAGCCTTTCGCCGCTCGACGGCGTGATCGTCTCGATCAAAGATCTGTTCGATGTCGCGGGTGAGACGACGCGCGCCGGCACAAAGGTCTATGCGAATGCGCCGGCCGCGTCGGCCGACGCGCCGCCGGTCGCGCGGCTGCGGGCTGCGGGTGCCGTCATCATCGGCCGCAACAACATGACGGAACTCGCTTACTCCGGCATCGGCATCAATCCGCACTACGGCGCGCCGGGTAATCCGGCCGATCGCACGCGCGTGTCGGGCGGATCGTCGTCGGGCGCGGCAGTCTCGGTAGCGGACGAAATGTCCGAGATCGCGATCGGCTCCGACACCGGCGGCTCTGTCCGTCTTCCCGCGGCCTTTTGTGGTGTCGTGGGCTTCAAGCCGACGCAACGGCGTATTTCGCGCCATGGCGCGACGGCGCTCTCCACATCGCAGGATTCCATCGGCCCGCTCGCCAAAACGCTTACGCTTTGTGCGCAGGCCGACAGCATCATGGCAGCTGAGCCGCAGCGCGATCTGACACCTAAGCCGGTCGAGCATCTCGTGCTTGCCGTCGGACGTGGTCCGCTGTTCGACGGTGTCGATCCCGTGATCCTGCGGGCGTTCGACGCGGCGGTTTCGCGGCTCGCATCGAAAGGCGCGCGCATCGTCGAACTCGACACAAGCCCTCTGCTTGCGCTTGCAGCCGACATCAATGCACTCGGCTCGATCACAGCAATCGAATGCGCAGATATCCACCGCGACATTCTCGCGACACGCGAAGCCGAGATCGACCGGCGCATCGCGAAACGCATCCGCACCTTCTCGAACGTCACAGGCGCGGATTACGCACGCATGTTGCGGATGCGCGGCGAGGCCATCGCTGCGGCGACGAAGGCGTTTCTTCCCTTCGATGCCGTGGTTCTGCCAACCTCGCCGATTTTTGCGCCCGTCATTACCGAACTCGAGGCCGACGACGACTTATTCGCGCGCACGAACCTGATGGCGCTGCGCAACACGATGCCGTTCAACCTCTTCGACTGCTGCGGCCTGTCGCTGCCATTGCCCGATGCAGGTCCGCTGCCGGCCGGCTTCATGATGATCGGCGCGGGCATGACAGACGATCGGCTTTTTGCGGCCGGTCTCGCCGTCGAGGCGGTCTTCGTGAAAAAGAGCTAATCTGCGAAGTAAGCGCCAGCCGTCTCCTTCGGACCCGGTCCTGCGAGCGGGCCGCCTTCCGTGCCGGGCCGCCAGTCGAGCAGCGCATCGATCTTCGCCGCCAGCGCGAAATCCTTCTCGGTGATGCCTCCCGCATCATGGGTCGAGAGACGCACCTCAAGCGACCCGAAATTCAAAATCATTTCCGGATGGTGAAAGGCCAGTTCCGCGAGGTGTGCGACCGCATTGGCGGCCATGACGGTCGCCTTGAAACCCTTCGTTTTCCACTGGCGTCGAATGACGCCATCCTTGAGGGTCCAGCCCGATAGCTTAGCAAGCCGCGCCTCGATCTCGGCCGAAGTGAGTTTCTTGTCCGCCACGGCGCTTCTCCTCTTATGATGAGCGCGTGACATAGGGCGGGTTGCTGCATGACACAGGGCGCTTGACGCTGTCGCTGCGTGCGCCGCAGATGCGGCAATGGCCCCGACTTCGGTTACGACGCTGATCGACGCGATGTTTTCGACGCAAGCCGTCGCCGCAGCGATGTCGGATGACGCACATCTTGCTGCGCTGGTGCGTTTCGAAGCGGCGCTCGCTCGCGCGCAAGGTTCGGTCGGCGTTCTCACGCAAGGCGATGCGACTGCCATTGCCGACGCGCTCGCGACCTTTGAACCGCCGACCGGCGAACCACGCGAAAAACTTTTCGCCGACGCGGCAAAGGCCGGCACGATCGTCGTGCCTTTCGTCAAATTGCTGACCGCGCACGTGCGCGAAGCGTCTTCATCCGCGGCGGGCTACGTGCATTTTGGTGCGACAAGCCAGGATGCGATCGACACCGCGCATGTTCTGCAGCAGCGCATCGCCGTTACGGCGATCTGCAACGATCTGCGCAGACTGATACGCGCTGCTGCCGATCTTACGGGAAAACATCGCAATACGCCGATGCTCGGGCGCACGCTGCTTCAGCCTGCGACACCCATCACATTCGGTCTGAAGGCAGCGGGCTGGCTCGCCAGCGCGATCGACGCATTGCACCGGATCGAGCATGCCGCCGACGAGGCGTTGCGTCTGCAGTTCGGCGGCGCGGCGGGATCGCTCGGCTCGCTCGGTACGAAAGGCCCAGCGGTCGCGGCGGCGCTCGCGGCGGAAATGAAACTTCCCCTGCCCGACCCGGCCCTGCCCTGGCACACGCGGCGCGGCGCGATGTGTGCGCTCGGCTCGGCGCTCGCCGTCGCCTGCGGCCATGCCGGCAAAATTGCTCGCGACATTTCGCTGATGATGCAGTTCGAGATCGCCGAGGTTGCCGAGCCATCGGGCGAAGGTCGCGGCGGCTCCTCGGCCATGCCGCATAAACGCAACCCCGTACGCTGCATGATCGCGCTGGCGAACGCGACGCGCGCGCCCGGCCTCGTCGCAACTCTGCTTTCAGGCCTCGTCGAGGAACACGAACGTGCGCTTGGCGGTTGGCAGGCGGAATGGGCGGTCTGGCCGGCCCTCCTCGGCTGCACGGCCGGCGGTGTCGCCGCGATGGCTGAAGCGCTGGAGGGGCTGACCGTCGACGCGCCGCGGATGGCCAAAAATCTTGCCGCCCTCAACGGCTTGCCGATGACGGAAACGGTCGCGATCGGCCTCGCGGCAAAACTAGGCCGCGAGGGTGCCCATGCCGCAGTCGAGCGTGCCGCGCGCCGCGTCGTGGCCGAAAACATCGCCCTCGCCGGCGCCCTCGCGGCCGAGCCGGAGGTCGCGACGCATGCCGATCCCGCAGAGATTGCCCGCCTGACAGACCCGGCCACCGCGAAGGGCGCCGCAGACGCCTTCATCGACGCGGCGCTGGCGGCAACGGAACGCTTCTCATAATTGCCTTGATCGGCGGGTTTTCTCGGGAAAGGTAATTTTGGGGAGTTGCGGTGCAGAGAACCGCATCGGCGTCGTCAGAACGCCGGGCAGCACTCTGCCGTCTGCGGTGAAATGTTCGAGACAATCCTTCAGCCGATCATTCTGGAATACGGGCTTATCGCGGTCTTCACGATCGTCATGCTCGAGAGCGCCGGACTTCCCCTTCCGGGCGAGACGGCGCTGGTTCTGGCGTCCGTCTATGCCGGCATGACCGGCCATTTCGACATTCCCGTCGTCATCGCCGTCGCTGCGACGGCGGCGATTATTGGCGACAACATCGGTTTCGTCGTCGGGCGCCAGTACGGCCTGCCACTCGTGAAGCGATACGGGAGTATGGTCGGCCTCGACGAAAAGCGGCTGCGTTTCGGCCAGCACATGTTCGCGAAACACGGTGCCAAGATTATTTTCTTCGGCCGTTTCGTCGCGATATTGCGTATCTTCGCCGCGTTGCTTGCCGGCGTTAACCGCTACTCCTGGAAGTCCTTCCTGTTCTACAATGCGGCCGGCGGTATCGTCTGGGCGACGGTATTCGGCCTCGGCGGATATGTCTTCGGCGATGCGATGCAACGGGTCGCCGGACCCGTCGGCGCCATCGGCCTTGCCGTCGCGCTCGCGGCTGTGATCGTCGGCTGGAAGTTCATGCGCCGCCAGGAGGCGCTGTTCGAGGCTCGCATCGAGGCCGAAGCGCTCGCTCCGGTGCCGGTGCGCGACCGGAACCCCCTCCGCCGCTGAACGTTCGCCTCTACATGCGCTCAAGCCGTAGGTGGGCGCGAACGGGAGGCTTCATGCGAACGGCTCTGAAAACGACGATCTTGGCATCCGCGTTTTGCGTCGTTGGCGGTCTGGCGCAGGCCCAGAGCATGCAGAACGAGCAGACGACTCAGCCGCCCGCAACGCCACCGGCCCGACCCGGCAGTCCCACGACGATCCCCGAGAAGACGCCTTCGACTCCCGGCACCGACGGGGCGGCGAACAATGTGACAGACAAGCTGAAGGACACCGGCGGCGTCATCAAGCCGCCAGCGGATGTTGACCCGGCAATGGCAAAGCCTGCACCGTCAACGCAAGGGACGATGCCCGTGATTAAGCCGCCGGAAGAAAAAGGCGGACCAACGGCGAAGTAGACCGTCGAACCGCTACAGTGATCGCTTCAAATAGAATGCGATCTCGCCGACGATACCGCGTCGGAATGCAAGCACGCAGACAACGAAGATCGTGCCCTGAATGACCAGCACCCACTGGCCAAAGGGCGCGAGATAGTTCTGCATGAACACGATCGCGAAGGCGCCAACGACTGGGCCGTAGATCGTGCCGAGCCCGCCGATCAGCGCCATCAGCACGACCTCGCCCGACATCTTGTAGTCGACGTCGGTCAGCGAAGCGTTCTGCGCCACGATCGCTTTCGTTGCGCCAGCGAGCCCCACCAGCGCCGCCGATAGAATAAATGCGACGAGCTTGTACTGGTCAGTCTTGTAACCGAGCGACGTCGCGCGCGGCTCGTTCTCGCGGATCGATTTCAGCACCTCGCCGAACGGCGAGTTGATGATGCGATGGATGGCCAGAAAACCGATCGTGAAAATGGCGAGTACGACGTAGTAAAGAACGTACTGGTTCGACAGATCGATGAAGCCGAACATCTTGCCTTGCGGCACGCCCTGAATGCCGTCCTCGCCGTGCGTGAACGGCGCCTGTAGGCAGAAGAAGTAGATCATCTGCGATAGCGCGAGCGTGATCATCGCAAAGTAGATGCCCTGTCGGCGGATCGCGAGCAGCCCGGTGATGAGGCCCAAACCACCGGCACCCAGCGTCGCTGCGAGAATCGCGAGTTCCGGCGGCCAACCCCACACTTTTGCGATATGCGCGGAGAAGTAGCCGGCGGAACCAAGGAACATCGCGTGGCCAAAGGACAACAGGCCGACGTAACCGATCAGCAGATTGAAGGCGCAGGCAAAGAGCGCGAAGCACAAAGCCTGCATCATAAAGAACGGATAAATCACGAACGGCGCAGCAAGAAATAGCGCCGACATGATAAGAAACGCGATCTGCTCGTCGCGCGGATGGATCGTCTCGACGGGGGCGGTGACACCGCCGCCGGCGCTGTCTGCCGCACTTGTATCGATCTGGACGGTCATGTCAGGCGGTCCTTCCGAAGAGACCCGCAGGTTTTACGAGAAGCACGATCGCCATGATGACGAAAACCACGGTGTTCGACGCCTCGGGATAGAAGACCTTCGTCAAGCCTTCGACGATCCCCAGCGCGAATCCGGTCACGATCGAGCCGAGGATCGAGCCCATGCCGCCAATCACGACGACGGCGAAAACGACGATGATGATGTCGACACCCATCAAGGGGCGGACCTGATTGATCGGTGCGGCGAGCACACCGGCAAGTGCCGCAAGGCCGACACCGAAACCGTAGGTCACGGTGATCATCAGCGGCACGTTGATGCCGAACGCGCGCACCATCGTCGGATTTTCGGTCGCCGCGCGCAGATACGAACCGAGCTTTGTTTTTTCGATCGTGAACCAGGTCACGAGACAGACGGCGAGCGAAAAGACGACGACCCAAGCGCGATAGTTCGGCAGATACATGAAGCCGAGCTGCTGGCCACCCTGCAGGCTCGGCGGAATCGCATAAGGCAAACCGGACGAGCCGAAATAATTCTGGAAAAGACCTTGGATGATGAGCGCGAGGCCAAACGTCAGCAGCAACCCGTAGAGGTGATCGAGATTGGCGAGGCGCTGCAACATCGTACGCTCGATGATGATGCCGCCGATCCCGACGATGATCGGCGCGAGCAAAAGCGCTGGCCAATAGCCGATGCCTGTCAGGTTCAGCAGGAAGTACGCGACGAACGCGCCCACCATGTAGAGCGCGCCATGCGCGAAATTGATGATGTTGAGCATGCCGAAGATGACGGCGAGGCCCAGCGAAAGGATGGCGTAGAACGCGCCATTGATGAGGCCGAGCAGAAGCTGCCCGAGAAGCGCCTGCGAGGAGATGCCGAAGATCACAGCGTCATACTCCGAGCACGTCGTGCAGCATGTCCATCTTCGCCTCGAGCTCGCTCGCGAGGAACGAGTCGATGATGCGACCGTGCTCCATCACGTAGAAGCGGTCCGCGACCGTCGCGGCGAAGCGGAAATTCTGTTCGACGAGGAGGATCGTAAAGCCCTGCTGCTTCAGCTTGCGGATCGTGACGCCGATCTGCTGGATGATAACGGGGGCGAGGCCTTCGGTCGGCTCGTCCAGCATCAGGAGCCGCGCGCCGGTTCGCAGGATGCGGCCAATCGCAAGCATCTGCTGCTCGCCGCCGGACAATTTCGTGCCTTGGCTGTTGAGCCGCTCTTTCAGATTTGGGAACAGCTCGAAAATCTGGTCCCGCGTCAGTCCACCGGGCTTCACCTGCGGCGGTAGCATCAAATTTTCATCGACGCTGAGGCTCGAGAAGATCGCCCGCTCTTCCGGGCAGAGTGCAATTCCGAGACGCGCAATCTTGTCGGACGTCAGGCGGATCGCTTCCGTTCCATCATAGACGATGCTGCCGGAGCGTTTGCCGACAATTCCGATGACAGACTTCAGCGTCGTCGTCTTGCCGGCGCCGTTGCGGCCGAGAAGGCACACGACTTCGCCCGGCTGCACCGCCATGTCGACGCCGTGAAGGATGTGCGACTCGCCGTACCAGGCCTGCAGGCCGGCGATCGCGAGAAGCGGCCGCGTCGCATCAAGCATGGCCGGATCCCATATAGGCCTCGCGCACTTGCGGATTCTTCGACACGACGTCGTAGGGCCCTTCGGCGAGGACCGATCCGCGCGTGAGAACCGTGATCGTGTCGGAAAGATCGGACACGACGTTGAGATTATGTTCGACCATCAGCACGGTACGGTTCACCGCGACGCGCTTGATCAACGCCGATACGCGGTCGATGTCCTCATGGCCCATGCCGGCCATCGGCTCGTCAAGCAGCATCATCTCGGGATCGAGCGCCAGCGTCGTCGCGATCTCCAGAGCGCGCTTGCGGCCATAAGGCATTTCGACTGCGACAGTGTCGATAAAATCGGTGAGCCCGACATCTTCAAGCAAGGAACGCGCGCGACCGTTGAGCTTGTCGAGCACGCGTTTCGTGCGCCAGAAATCGAACGAGCCGCCGCGCGCGCGCTGCAGCGCAATCCGCACATTCTGCAGCGCAGTCAGATGCGGGAAGACAGCCGAAATCTGGAACGAGCGCACCACGCCGAGCCGCGCGATATCGGCGGATTTCAGTGCCGTGATGTCCTTGCCATTGAAAGTGATGCGTCCCTGCGTGGGCTCGAGAAACTTCGTCAGCAGGTTGAAGCAGGTGGTTTTGCCCGCGCCGTTCGGCCCGATCAGCGCGTGGATCGAACCGCGCTTCACGCGCAACGCGACATTGTTCACCGCGGTGAACCCGGCGAACTTCTTCGTCAGACCTTCCGTTTCGAGGATGATGTCCTCGGCCACGCATCGCTCCCTGTCCCGGCCCGCACTCGTCGAGGAGCTTGCGGTTTCGGCGGACCCTAATGAAAGCGGGGCATTATTCAAGTGGATGGGTATGGGACGAAGGGCGCAGGGTCCGCGCTGTTCGACGCCGATGACCTTCGGCCAAACCCTGTCGCAAACAGGCGACGTTCTGCTCATTCAACTTGCATTTCGCCGCGCCAACGAAATCCCCTGCCCCATCCGCGCCGGCATCGGTTCGGCCGACCGCTCCGTCTCGATCCGTTCGATCGCGGCGAGCGCGTCGGCCGGGAAAGGCGCGGCGCGCGGTGCACCGCCCGCCTGCGAGACGCAGAGAAAAATCTGCTCCGTCGATGCTGCGAGCCGGCCGTCTTCGCCAAAGATGTCGGCCCACAGATGCAGGCGTTTCGCATCATGGGCGAGAATGCGCGCTTGCGCCGTGAACGCTTCGCCCGGTCGCAGTTCCGCAAGATAGTGGATCGTCGCCGTCAGCGTGTAGATCGTCGGACTGTCGGCGCTGCGGCCGTCCTGCTGCAAACCGATACGCGCCATCAGGCGATCGAGCGTGCGGCTGAAAACGAGCGCGTAATAGGCGTCGTTCATGTGGCCGTTGTAGTCGATCCATTCCTCGACGACGGTTCCGGAGAAGAGCGGCGCGTCCACAAATATCCTCGTTCAGGGACGCGACTTCTGGATCATCCCGTGATGCCCGGCAACCGCAGCGTTGCACGCACGCCGCCGAGCGGCCCGGAGTCGAGCGCGAACGTGCCGCGATAGGCGGCGGCCAGATCGCTGACGATGGAAAGGCCGAGCCCCGAGCCCGGTTTCGTCTCGTCGAGCCGCTTGCCGCGCTTCACCGCCTCGGCGCGCTGCGTCGCGGAGAGGCCCGGCCCGTCGTCGTCGATATGGATGACGACATTGACGCGACCTGCAGCCGCTTCTTCCGTCCCGACCTCAACCTCGACGCGCGCCTGCGACCACTTGCAGGCATTGTCGAGGAGATTGCCGACCATCTCCTCGAAATCCTGCTTTTCGCCGAGGAAGCGCGTCGCCTCGGGCGCACGCATGCTGATGTCGCGGTCGCGGTAGATTTTGCCGAACGTGCGGTGCAGGCCGTCGAGCACGGGCGCGACTTCGGTCGTCGGCCCAATCGCGCCGGCACGCGCCGCAACACGCGCGCGGTCGAGATAATAGCCGACCTGGTCGCGCATGATCGCCGCCTGCTCGCGCACTTTTGCGGCCAGCACGCCATCGTCGCCGGGGTCCTCGTTCGTCAGCACGCTGAGCGGCGTCTTCAACGCATGAGCAAGATTACCGACCTGCACGCGGGCGCGCTCGACGATGTCGTGATTGGCAGCGATCAGCAGGTTGAGTTCGTCGGCAAGCGGCGCGACGTCGGGCGGGAATCGGCCTTCGATCCGCTGCGCCTCGCCCAGTCGCACATCCTCGATGGAATCCTCGAGTTGACGCAGGGGTCGCAATCCGATGCGAACTTGAGCCGCGGTCACCGCCAGAAGTCCCGCGGCAAGCATCGCGAAGATGACGCCGAGCGCCGCATCGAAGCCGGCGATTTGGCTAGACATCTCCTCCGTCGTCGATGCGACCTGAACAAGAAAGATGCCGTTGTCGCCAGTGTCGATCGTCCGCTCGACGATGCGCATGCTGCGGCCGCCGGGTCCCGTAACGGTGCCGGAGCGGGCTCCGCCGACGCCTGGGCGTATACCTAAATCGGCAAGTTTCGGCAATTGTGCGGTGAAGAGCGACTTTGAGGTGCGTGCCTCGCCCTTCTTGCCGTCGTCGACCCGCGTGATCTGCCAGTAGCGCCCGGACGCGACAAGATCGAATTGCGGATCGCCAAGCGATCCAGGATCTTCGTCGCTGCTGCCGTTGGCGACTTCGGCGACAAGCGCGCGCAGATAGACGCTGAGACGCTCGTCGAACGCCTCCTGCAATTCATGCTGATGGTAAAGGGATAAGGTCAGTCCGCCAGCGATGAGGATCAGCAGTGTCCACGCCGTGGACAGAATAAAGAGGCGCTTGGGGATCGAGGCATTGCGCCACGCACCGCGCCATTTCATCGCGCATCCGGCGCCGCAGGCCCGGGCGGCGACGCCATGTAGCCGAGACCACGCACGGTCTGGATCACTTCGGCGCCAATTTTCTTGCGCAGACGTCCGATGAAGACTTCGATCGTGTTCGAGTCGCGATCAAAATCCTGATCGTAAAGATGTTCGATGATTTCCGCGCGCGAAACGACGCGGCCGAGATGGTGCATAAGATAGGCGATGAGCCGATATTCGTGCGACGTCAATTTCGCCGGCACGCCATCGACTGTCACGCGCCCTGCCTTTGTGTCGAGCCGTACGGTGCCGCACACGATCTCGGATGTCGCATGGCCAGTGGCACGTCGCAGCAGCGCGCGCAGCCGCGCCAGCAATTCCTCCATGTGGAACGGCTTCGCGAGATAATCGTCTGCGCCGGCATCGAAACCCTCGACCTTCTCGCTCCAACGATCGCGCGCGGTGAGGATCAGCACGGGCATGCGATGCCCGGCGGCGCGCCATGCCGACAGGACCGAGATTCCATCGCGCTTCGGCAAGCCGATATCGAGCACGACGGCATCATAAGGCTCGGTTTCGCCGAGGAAATGTCCCTCTTCGCCATTGAGGGCGTGGTCGACGGCATAACCGGCCTTGCCCAAGGCGGTGACCAGCTGGCGGTTGATGTCCTTGTCGTCCTCGACAACGAGAATTCGCATGTCCGACCTCCGGGCCGCGCTAATGCGGCGTGGATTGCGGACGGCCCGTCGCTGCGTCGACCGTCGAACGGATCACGCGACCGTTCCGGTCGAGCACGCTGATCTCGTAGACCAGTGTGCCGTTCGACCGGCAAAGTCTGGCATCGAGCGCTTCGCCACGGACCGCGCCGGCTGTCGAACGGACAACGGCGAAAGGTTCGGCAAGACGCTCGGCCTTAATGCGCTCCCGCGTTTCGGCCTTCGAGAAACAAAGCCGGTCGCCGTCCTCTGCTGCCATCGCCGGTGCGGCGATGAGCACGATGCCAAGGCAGGCAATCCGCAACTTCATGGCGGACCTTTATCCCGATGTCGCGTGAACCGAAGCTGAATATGAACGGCCCGCGCTCATCGCGCCAGCCGGCCGTGCCGTTCCTCTTCTTCCAATGTACCAAGTTTTTCCTCGATCCGATCGAGCACGGATTGTGTTTTTGATGTGCGGTGAACACGCGCTTCCTCCGTCGCCTCGCGGATAGCCGTCGCGATGTCGCGCAGGGCCGTAATCATGTCGGCCGACCCGACATTGGACATCACCAACCCGCCTGCGATCACACTCTCGGGCGGCGGTGGATTTTCGGTGCGTGCTCGGTCGCCGAGCCGGTGGCCCTGCCGCGCCGCAAGGATGCCGCCGATCACCGTCCCGACCGCGCCGATGACGAGCGGCAGATTTTCAGCGGTGATAATATCGGCCATCGAACGCCGCCCGCCGCAAGGAAAGAAGCTCGAACGCCGCGAGCACGAGACAAATCGGGATGTTCGGCCCCCACGGCGTCCCCACCTTGTGCGCGCCGTAGATCAGGATCGCGATTTGCACCCAGACGAATGCGCCGAGAAAAGCGCCGATCTGGCGAACGCGCGCGGTGCGCGGCCAGCGCCCGTTGATGATCAGCGCCGCGATGCGGCCACCCCCGACGATGCCGAAGGCGCTCGCCCAGAACGCCGCACCCAAGGCGCGAAAGCCGGCAAAGGCCGGTAGCGTCAGCGTATCGCCGGGCAACGCGAGCGTCAGCGCCCAAGCCAGCATGAGATAGGCGCAGAGCCATTCGAGCGAGCGGTCCTGCGCGACAAGTTTGTTGCGATCGAAGATCGTGTCCATGACAGTTTCACCCGCAGCGGACGCGCACGAGCGCGGGCTTCCATTCGCCGTTTACCGGCACCTCGGCCTTGCGGGGACCGAGCGCCGCAATGGCATTGCAGGCGCCAGGCTCCAGCCGAAACTGATGCCGCACCGGACAATTTGTGGGCTGCCCAACGAGGCAGAAGAGGATTGTCGCAAGCGTCATTTGCAGCGTTACTTGATTGTCGACGCGCCGGTGACGACGCCGCCGAGGGCACCGCAGACAAGGGCCGACACGACGTAGATCTGGCCTGTCGTGCCGACAGCAGCCTCGCCGGCGCCGACGGCATCTTCGATGCGGCCCGCTAACGCAGCAGCCGTCGACACGCCGCAGACCAGCGCCTTTGCGCCGGACCGCAGGCTTGCAAAGCTCGGCGTGGACGGATCGGGCGTCGCAAGCCTCTCGAAGTCTGCGCAGCCGGCAAGTAAAACGACGAGCCCGATCGAAAGGAAAATTTTGGACACGTGTAGCCTCGCTGATTTGGGGATGTGAAAATGCACGCGACGCTGTCAGCGCGGGCCCTCGGGTCTCGTTTGCGCGACGATGAGCCCGCCAGCGGGTCGCACCTGCTGCGTCGCAGCCGGCGCAAGCGCGTTGGTCACCAGCTTCACGACGCCAATGAAGCCGGCGATGCGCGCGCTGGTCTCCTGCGAGAAGACTAGCGTCCAGTCGAAGCCGGCCATCGCGCCGGTGATGACGATGAGCAGGCTCATCGCAAATTGAATCCACTTATTGAAATACATGAGGTTGCTCTCCTGCTTGTAGTGCGGATTCCGACTGCTGCGCCAAAGCCGATTTCGTGCGCGTCAGAAACGCGCGGCGGCTCGCGAGCCCGTTGAGGCCCCCATTGATCGCGCGGGTGATCGCGGCGATGTCGTCGCGATCGGCATGCGCGTTGAGTTTGTGTTCGCGCCAGAATAGAGCCGCCGTCTGCGCAGCGATCGGGAAGACGGCGGCGTTCTCCGGCTGCGCGACAAGATCGACGCCGAGCAGGGTGCCGAAATGCTGGTAGTTGCGCCGGCCCGTCAGCTGGATTAGGCCGCGACCGCGAAATCTTGCACCATCGCCAGGCTGCGTGTTGCCGAGACTTTTGCGCCCGTCGTAGCGAGCGAAATAAGAGGTCGGGCCGATCTCGACGATCGCCGTGAAGCCGGCGCTCTCATGCGCGCATTGCGCGAGAAAATGCGCCTGCCGAAGCAATGTTTGAATGTCGAAAGTCCTGCACAGCTTGGGCAGCGCAGCGGCAAAACCATCGCAAATATCGATGCGCGCGTGGGGTGCGATGCGACGCAGGGCAGCCGGCCACTTCGCCGCATGCAATGATGCTTCGTCGGACATTCTGAAACTTTCGAAAATGATGCGTCTGGCTGGCAGCGGCGAATTTATGTCAGCCAAAGACCCAGGCGCTGCCTGTGCAGAGCACACCGGCGATCGTCGACCCGCCGCCCGTTACGGTGGCTCCGTATGCCGGCGACGCCACAGCATCACTAACCGTCGCACGCGCACCTTTGCGGGCCGTTGTTGCGGACGGCAATGCGGATGCCGTCGTCAATGGCATGATCGGCAGGCCAGTGAACGCAAGAACGCCAACACTGTCGCGATATATCGCGACATCGTTCGCGGTCCCGAAGCCGAAACCTTCCTTGCCCGCACCGCCGAATTGCGGGCCGACCTGCGCAACTTGCGTTCCGCCCTGCGTCTTGAAGACGACGGCGTAGTTCTGAAGGTTTAGGTACGATCCGCCGCTTCCGGAATTGATCGTCATATTGCCGCCGGTGCCGTTACAGGCCCATGTGCGACCGTTCGCCGTCCAGCCCGCGCCCGACGAAAGACCGTTCACGATGTTGCCGGCCTGCGAAATCGTGCCGTCACCGGTCGGGTTTATGTTGATCTGCCCGTCGTTCTGCCACGAGAAGATTTCTGCGCCCGCCGTACCAGTGCTGTTCGCTGTCGAACGCTTCACCGTCACGAGCTTCGCGGAACTGCTGGCCTGATCCGCGACCGGCTGGACGAGAGTGTCGCCGCCATTACCCGTAAAGATTGTCGGACCTAACAGGTTCGGATAGCCGGCAATGCCGGACTTGATGCGTCGGAAGATCGAAGGCGTAAGGTCCTACATCGACAGAAAGACGCTGCACTGCGTCGTGTCATTGACGTACGGCCGGTTCGCTGCGCCGACCATATCGCGGCCGGCGCCTGCGATCACGATCATTGCAACGCAGCTTGTCAGCTTCACATAGGCTTCGTTGGCGAGAGCTTGTTCGTCGTAGATATTGTTGCCGACGATGGTCCAGCTCGATCCGCGCGTCAGCGAGATCGGGTTGGTATAGCCGACCGCTTCGATCAGATTGTTGGCGATCACGCCACCGACGCAATAATCCGTCGTGCCGCTGTTGAACTCGATCGCCGTCGCACCGCCGCATTGCGCCCAGAAACAATTGTCGCGTACGATAATGCCATTGGCATAAACGCGTCCGTAGACGCCGCGTCGGACACGGTTGAAATGACACCGCTCGACGACGGCGCCGTATCCTTGGAACGGTTGCGCCACGCCATCGCCGCCGAACGACGAATTATCTGTGCCGCCAAGAAGGATGCAGTCCTGGTCGGCCGTTGCGGACGTCTTCGTGCTGTGACCCTCGAAGCCGCAGCGCGTAATCATCGGCACGGTGTTGGTGAACAGCATGAACGGCGTCGTGACGGCGGTCATACCTTTCTGCGTGAAAGTGATGCCATCAGCGACGAATGGCGCCTCGGCGAGGCCGCGTAGCCAGCCCGTCGCATTGCTGTAGCGGATGTCGAACTGCGTGCCACCAATCGGCGCGCTGGCGGAAGATTTTCCGGAGCGCCATTCGCCAACGCCGCGAAACGCGATGGGCACACCCTTTGGCGCCGACGATGATCCGTCATAAGGGAGCGTCACCGCCCCATCGAAGCGATAGGTGCCACCATCAAATTGAACGGTGCCGCCACCGACCGCGTAAAGCGTCGCGAGCGCCGCATTGAGTGCGGCCGTCATGTCGGAACCGTTCGGCAGGATCGGCGTCGCGAAGGACGCCGCCGCGACGAGGTTCGTCAATGGCGCGGCACCACCCAACGACAGATAGGTCGTCGGCCAAGACGGCCCGACGTAGGGCCCGTAGAGCCGGCTGTTCGTCGTATCGATCCAGAAGTCGCCGGCGTTTGCAGTACCGAACGGCGCACCGGCCCCGTTGCGAAGACGCGCGAGCCCCACGCCTGAAAGGAAACTGACGACGCCGCCCGCCGACTGCGCGAGCGATGCACAATGCATGACGAAGCCGCGATAGTTATACGCCGCGAAGAACGAATCGACTTGCGCGCCTGCCGCCGCCGTTCCATCGGGTGAACCATCTACACCGGGTGCCGGGTCGCAGGTTATGCGGCCGCGCCACGGAAAAGCCGGCTGCGGCGCAACGCCCGACCACGGGTCCGGCAGAGCGTTGTCCGGCCGCACGTCCATCATGACGAAGGGATAGAGCGTGACCGACAGGCCGCGCGCCTTGAGATCGGCAATAGCCCCGACCACCGACGCATCCGACGGCGTTCCGCCAAACGTCGCGAAGCCATCGACGAAACTGACGAGCCGTGCCGACGAGCGCGAGAGACCCGCGACCGACCAGTCGTTGCCCGTCGTCGTCTTGAACGTATTGTCGACGCGCGGCGCGATCGTACAATGACCCGCACGCAGATCGTCGCCGAACCAGACGACTACGAGCGCAACACTTACGAGATTCGGACAGAGAGCCTGCAGCGCGTCGATGGAGCCGACCCAGTCACTCTGCGCGAAAAGCTGGTTACGGTTTTCGGCAACCGTCGTGCCCGGCCCCGGCATGCTGACGTGCAGCGTCGGCTCGTAGCCAAACTCCGTGCCGCCAGGAATGATGTTCACGGCGCGGATCTGCTTGCCGAGCCCATCGACAGGACGCACGACCTCGAAGGTCATCTGCGGAATGCGGTTACCAAACGGCCCGATCGGCAGCCATTCGAAGACGATATAGGCGAGCCCGCGATAGGCCGGCGCCGTGCCCGGCACCTCCTTCGCAGCGATCAGCGGATCTGGCTCCTGATCTTCGGTCCCGTGATAGACGCGATGATTGATCGCAGTGAGGTCAAGCTCCTGCCCGTCCGCCCATACGCGCCGCACGAACGCGATCGGCCCTTCGCAGAGACCGATGGCAAAACTCGCGGAGTAGGAATAGGTCGTGTCGACACGCACGCTGAGTTGCGGCTGCGGCGCGGATTCGCCGCCTTTGCCACCAATGCTCGGCGTGTAGGTCGTGCTCACCTGCTCGAAGAAGCGCGTCGCCCAGATCATCTGGCCGCCGACGCGCGCACGACCATAGACACGCGGGATCGGCGCGCCTTCCGTCGACGCGATGCCGCCGAGCGAGGTGAGCCGCGGTCCGACCGTCGTGCGGACAGAGATGCCACCGGTTCTGCCCGCACCCGCGCCGCCGAGGCCGAGCGCGCCGCCGGCAAATGCTCCGCCGAACTGGCCGAGTGCCGTACCGATCGGTCCGCCAAGCGCGCCGCCGACGGCCCCGCCGAGCGTGGTGAGAACGAGTGATGCCATGCGTGGTCCTCAGCCGACGCCGGGAAATGCGAAGGCTGCAACAATGCGCCGCCGCCAGAACGGTATGATCGCGACTTCTGCCACGCAGGCACGCTCGTGCGCGTGGATCATACGCGCTGGGCCACTCGCGATCGCGACGTGTTTCGCCGGCACGCCATCGCGAAAGCGAAAGAGGAGAACGTCCCCTACTTGCCACTCATCGTTCGGCACTGGCACGAAATGCGCCGCGCCGATCGCGAGCAGTGTCTCGTCGCCACCAGCTTCCGCCCAATCCTGCGAATAGGGTCGCATCGGCTCGGGCTCCGGCCCGATGAGCTCACGCCAAACACCACGCACGAGGCCAAGACAATCGCAGCCGACACCAGGCAGTGACGCCTGGTGCTGGTATGGCGTCCCCAGCCATTCTCGCGCCGCATCGACGATGTCGGTGCGCGCGATCACGAGAACAGGCTCCCGCCATCCATCGCGAGCCCGCGCGTATTCGGATAGGACAGCAATACGTCATTGCCGGGCATGTGCGGGAAGCCGCGAAAGTTTGCGATATTGTTGAAGCGGTCGCAGCAGGTTTCTGGCGCCTTGTCGCAACCGGCCGTGACCGCGACATGATCGCCCGGGGCGAGCATGCCAATCAGTGTGCCGTTCGCAGCAAGCATTTCGGCGCCTGTCGTTTGCGTATGCGTGCGCACCGCGATCGATACGCCGGCATGCGCACCGCTTGTCACTGTGAAACGACCACCGGCAAAAAAGCCTTGCGGAAACTCACCCGCAAGATGCACGAGCGCGGCCGATGCGCCTTGCGTCGAAAGCACTGTACCGGTCGTCGAGAAAGCGGGATCGGCAAGATCGACGTTGCATCTGGCATCGCCGAGATCGGCGGAACAGGCGCGCTGGAAGCGCCGGCCACGCTCCTCGTCGAAGCGATGCGCGAGCGAGCGGAGTTCGGCGACGAAGGAATGTTCCGACCGGCGCACCTCACCGATAACGGCAATATCCATCAACAGGCGGTCCGATGGATTGCGCCAGTCGACAGTCCAGATTTCGACACTCGCATCGTCATAGAGGCCCGCCGAAAGATCCGCTTCCGTCAGGCTTTGCGAATTGAACGCGCCCTGGACATCGCCGCCGTGCACGGCGAGGCCAAGCGCGACATGCGCCTGCGATGCATCGAGGCCCGTCGCGGCCAGACAAAGCGTTCCGTCGAGCATCACGTCGCGATCATGGTCCGTGAAGCCGATGATCGCGCCATCGTGCCGGCGCAGCCGCCAGCAATGACAGAGCGTCGTCGCTTCGGACTGCAGCGATGCTGCGAAAGATGGCGACAGGCTGCGCATGGTCAGGCCTTGATCTCGATGACGGGAATGTTCGGTATTTCGCCGGCATCAAAGGCCGAGTGGTCGATCTCGAGAAAATCCGTGTCGAACCGCACGGGCACGTCGAAACGGAAACCGGCCGTCACCGCGATGCCGCTCGCAGACGCGACTGCCAATACGATCGCGCCGCTGGTCGCATCGAGCGTGAAACCGCTCGTCTCGACGCCGGCAAGCGCGACACGCACGCTGCCGACGACTGGCTTGGTGATCGCGCGCACGTAAGGCGCGAATTGCGAGCCGTAGGTCTTCGTCAATGCGAATGTCGTCGCAACGCCGTCGCCCTGCCCGAGTGTCTGGTCCAATGGCGTAACCGACGCACCCGGCATTGCCGATGAATGGTCGGCACGATCGCGCCAGCGAAAGCCGTATAGCCGCCCACGGCGCTCCTCGAAGAAGGCGACGACCTGCGACAGATCGGCGAGCGTCTTCACGCCGAAGCCCGCCAGCCAGCGTCGTCGCGAGTCCGCCCAACGCGCATTGCGGCTCTCGCGGTCGAGCCAAGCGTTACGACCTCGGTGCGCCGCTCCGGCCCGCCGCGTGCGCCGAGCGCGACGTCGAGCGGAAACAGCGTGTCGTGAAATCCTGTCGTCATCTAAAGTGCTCGCTGACCGCGCGCGACCGCCCGCGCCAACGCGCTAGCGATCTGAGTTTCGGAACGCCGGAAGCTCTCTGCGTCGGTCGCTGTGATGTTCACGCTGACGTTAACCGGCCGACCGCCACCGCCTTGCGCGGCGATGCCGAGCTGCCCGTTCGGTCCGCGCGCCAAAGGCACGATCGCCTCTGCGCCACGTTCGCCCATAAGGCCAACCGATCCGCCGGCGCCGAAAAACGTTGGACTTGCGACGATGCCGCCGTTCGCGAAGGGCGCGACAAAAGTCTCGCCGCTCGATCCGCCGCCGAAGCCCGTGAAACCGCCGAGGATCGACGAAAATCCGGATTGCAACGGACCCGACAAGGATTGCGCAAGAACCTGTGCAAGCGCGGCCGTGACACCTTGCAAGGTCGATGCGAACTGGCGGCTATTGACCGTCGCGCCTGCAAAGAGATTCGACAGCGAATGCGACACGTTTTGTGCCGACAGGTTGATACCATCGAGCGTGCCGCGGACGGATTCGAGATCCAGCGAGACGAATGGCGCGACCGACACATTCTGCAGATCGGTCGCACTCGACGAGCGGCGCGTGCTGGCCATCGTGATCCTTTGTTTCAATCGGGATAAGCGCGCATAAGGTTTTCGAGCGATGCACGTGTCGTCGTCTCGCCGCGGCCGAAGACGCCGGCGGCGGCATGTTCCAATTCGTGTGGCGTCATGCGCCAGAACGCATCCGGAGAAAGCCGCAGAATGCCCAAACCGAGCCGCATCGCATCACCCCACGGAAATTTTTCGCGAGACGCGGATGCGGACGGTTTCACGGCTCCTACGGCATCGGAGGGTTTTCGCTCTTGCGCACCTCCTGCGCCGATCCGAACGTGGCGGCGACGAGATCGGCCGCGACGCGTACTGCGCCGGCGAGGCCGTCGTCGAAGCTCATCGCGGCGACATCTTCGTTCGTAACCGCTTGGCCGCCGCCACGCAGACCGCAGGCGATTAGCCTCAACACATCACGTGCGGACAAATGCCCCGTCCCGAAACGCTGCGCGAGCGCGACCAGATCGTCGGCACCGAACGCATCCTCGAGTTCGGCGAGCGCGCCGAGCGTGAGACAAAGCTTCCGTGGTACGCCGTCGATGATGGCTTCGATCTCGCCGCGATGACGATTCGCCATGCCGCTCACGCCGCCGCGAAGGTCAGCGCACCGGCGGAATCGAGCGCGATGTCGAACGTGACTTCGGCATTGTATTCGCCGCGCCAATCGAGTGCCGAAATCTGGAACGGCCCGGCGATGGTCCCGAAGCCAGGCACGACGATCTGCCAAGCGCGGATGCTGCCGGCGAAGAAAACGCTTTGCAGCAGCGTATCCGATGCCGCACTCTTGAAAATACCCGTGCCCGCGATCGACGCGCGCATTATGCCTGCACCGCCGAGAAGCTCGCGCCACCGACCCGCGGATTCGGAATCCGTCGCATCAACCGTGCCGGCGTTGAGTGCCAGGCGTCGCGTCCGCAATCCCGCCACGGTGACGAACGTGCCAGTCCCGTTGTCGACCTTCAGGAGAAGGTCCTTGCCTTTCTGCGCTGCCATGTTGACTCCTAGCTGTCGGTTTCCGTCGTCGCGCGAAACCGCAAATTGGCGCGCGCGAAGCGGCCGGTGCTGTCGCGGCGCGTTTCGAGCTGCACGAAGCGCAGATCGACGAGATGCGCGCCGGACAAAGTCAGCGGCGCTTCGTCCAGAAGTTCGATGATCCGCTCAGCGATCTGTAGCGCTTCGCGTACGCCGCGCTGCGTCGACCAGACGGACAGAGTGAAAATCTGCTCCGCGCCGCGCGACAGCGTGGCGGACCAGTCGCGCCATTGCGTGTCGGCAAAAATCACGTAAGGCGTCGGCGTGCCTGACGGCGCATCGTCGAACACCTTTGCGCCGCCGAGCTGCGAGGCCAGCGTCGGGTCCGCGAGTAGCGTCGCACGGATCGCGCGTCGCAGGATCGTGACGGGCGCGGTCGTCATGGCAAAACCCTGATGGTGCGAATTCCTCGCAACGGCACAAAAGAAAGCGCCCTTGCGCATCCGCGTGTGTTACGGCGCGGATCAGCAGCGCGCGTTCACCGAGTTTGAAGCGCATGCCGTTCGCGATGTCCGCCCGCTTGCGGATCGTGACGCGGTGCGAGATCGCGACCTCGATCGCGCCGGCGGTGAAGTTCTCGTCGCCCGAAACGGCAACGATTTCACCCCAGAGCGCCGCGACAGGCGTCCAGGCGCGGGAGAAGCCGCCAGATTCGTCGGACGTGTCGATCGGTGACTCGAGCTGCAGCCGTGCACGCAACGCGACAATGTCCGGTAGCTGGCTCATGCGAGCCTCGGCCGGCGAAACGGTGCGATCAGCGAGTGGATTGCGCCGCGCGTCATTTCGGGCGTCGGCTCCACGCCGTCGCCCCGATTTTCATAGAGTCGCGCGACCAGCATCAGGATTGCTTGACGCAACGCTTGCGGCACATCCGCCGGCGCGCCAACGCCGACGATAACGTCGACTTCGATGCCGCCACGTGTCTGGCCGGGCGATGGAGGCGCAACGATGAAATCGATCCAGCGATCCTCTGGCGGTCCGCGCAGCACGTAACTCGCGGGCGCCATCACCTGAGGCGCGCCGCCCGCATCGTAGACGCGGATAGCGGTGATGCTTGCAATGGGCGCAAGCGGAAGCGTCATCATGGCGTTTCCGGGCGGCGCAACAGAGCAGAAGCCTGTCGGGACAGTCGGCCAATCGTCCAACGTCAGCCGCCACGTCTGCGTCACGAACAATCGAGATGTGTGGACTTCGATTGCGGCGCGTGCGCTCGAAATCAGCGCCGTGACGATGTCGTCTTCGTCGCTCGTATCAAGCCGCAGCCAGGCCTTCGCCTCGGCGAGCGAAACCGGCTCGCTCGCGGGCGGCACAAGACACATGACTTGCATGAAAGTCTCCGGATTTGTCATTGGCGTGACGCGCGTGGCAGGAAGCGCGCGATGCAACGCCTCCTCACGATCCTCGCGCTTCTCGTGATCACGGCCGGCGATGTGACGCCGGCTGCCGCCATCGTCGGGCGCACGCGCGATACGACGAACGCGTCGATCGTGATGGTGCTCGGCCGCAGCGCGGGCGGCGCGGGCTTTTGCTCCGGTGTCGTACTGTCGCCGAATGCCGTGCTCACTGCCGCGCATTGCGCGCGAAGCGCCGCCGACACGCGTGTCCACTTTAAGGATGCAGGCGGCTCACCGGTATTGCTCGATGTGACGCGCGTCGAGCGTCATCCGGGCTTCACCAGCGACGCAGTTGCGAAACGTGCGCGGTCCGTCGATCTCGCAATCGTCGTAACGCGCCAGACGCTGCCGTCATCATTTTCGCCAGCGTCCCTTGTATCGGCGAGCGCGTCGATCGGCGCGCCTTTCAGCATTGCCGGTTTTGGTGTCGCTGCCGAAGGCGCAGCGTCCACCGGCGGCACCTTGCGCACCGCCGATGTCGCGTTGCGCTCGCCTCTCTCCAATTTGTTGCTTTGGCTCGCCGGCGATGGGGGCGCCTGCACCGGCGATTCTGGCGGCCCGGTGCTTGATCGCACCGGCGCCGTCGTCGGCATCATCGCTTACGCCGAGGGTGCTGGCGGTAAGGGCTGCGGCGCGCTTACGCAAGCGGTGCGAGTCGCGCCGTATCTGGACTGGATCGAGCGGATGAGCGGGCAGTGACGTTGTCATTCCCGTGAAAGCGGGAATCCAGAAGATGGATTCCGGATCGACCTCACGGCCGTCCGGAATGACAGGCGGCCAGATTAGCTTACGTCGAACTTCAGCAGCTTGATCGCCGCAAAATCCTGCACGCCGCCGCCGACACGCTTCGTCGTGTAGAACAGCACATACGGCTTGTTAGAATAGGGATCGCGCAGAATGCGGATGCCGATGCGGTCAACGACGATGTAACCGCGCTCGAAATCACCGAAGGCGATGGCATAGGCGCCGGTCGAGATGTCCGGCATATCCTCGGCCTCGACGACAGGAAAGCCCATCAGTGTCGGCTGGCCGTTGGCCGCAGATGGCGGTTCCCAGAGATACTCGCCCGTCGTCGCTTTGAACTTGCGCAACGCCTGCTGCGTCTTGCGGCTCATTACGAACTTGCCGTTGGTACGATACCTTCAGCGCCCGCGCATCTTCTGTAATGGACAACACGTGCCGATGGGTTCGGCCGCATCGTGCTGCCACAGCATCTTGACGCCGGCAGGCGCACGCTTGCGCAGCGACTCGGCAAATGCGCCGCGCAAGACGACATCGCGGCCGAGATCGGCGGTACCGAACAGGCTGGCGTAGCCTTCGAACATGCCGCTCACGCTTATCCCACTCAGCGGCAGAGGCGCGTGCTTGATCTCGCGCCGGTCGTGCGCAGTTGCTCGATGCATCATCGTCATCCCCAGTCGCATCAAGCGTTGCCCGCGCGGGGCCCGTAGCCCAATGCCGCACGTTTCTCATCGTCGGTAAGAAAGCTCGCCTCGCCGACGCGCTTCCATTCCGCGGCGCGATCGCTCGCGAGCGCGTCGATACGGTCGACGTCGTAGTCGAACCGCAGATCGCCACCGAACGCTCGCCCAAGCCAGGCGCCAAGACTTTGCTGCAGCCGTGCGACTGTCGGGATCACTGTGCCACGCCAAAAAGCGAGATTGGCCTCGACATAGTTTGTGCGCGTGTTGTCGCCGGGTAGGCCGAGCACCAGCGGCGGCACGCCGAAGGCAAGCGCGATATCGCGCGCCGCGGCGGCTTTCGCCTCGATGAAATCCATGTCTTTTGGCGTCAGCGACATGGCTTTCCAGTCAAGGCCACCTTCGAGCAGTAGCGGGCGTCCCGCATTCGCAGCACCGGAGAAATTCTCCGCGAGTTCATCGCGGAGACGCGAAAACTGCGCGTCGGTCAAATGCGCGCCGTCGGGCCCATCGTAGACCAGCGCGCCGGAAGGTCGCGCGGCGTTGTCGAGCAGTGCCTTGTTCCAGAAGCCCGCAGAATTGTGCGTGTCGAGTGCAACTTGTGCAGCGGCGAGCGGCGAGCGGCGGCAGGCCGTAATGATCGTCGAGTGGATTGAACAGCTTCAGATGCAGGACCGGCGACTGCCCGTCGCGGGCAACATCATAGCGGATGGTACGGCCCGCGACCGTGTACTCGTAACCCGCGGGCCAGCCGTCCTGACCGGCGAGGACGCTCATGCGGTCGGGCCGCAATACGAAAAGTTCGCGCGGCGTTCGGTCGACGCGCAAGACTTCGAGATAAGCATTGCCGAACAGCAGCAGGTTCGACACCAACGCTTCGATAAGATCAGTGCCCGTCATCGCATCGTTGGGCCGCCGCACGAGATCGAGCAGCGGATGAGCCTCGACTTCCGTGTCGCCTTCATAGAGCCGCCACGGCACGGACGCCGCGCCTTCCGCGATCATGCGGACAGCGCGATACGCCACCGCGTTCCGTTCGTAACTCTCACGCGTCAGCGTTGCGAAATCGCGGGGGCTCCATCGCATGCCGCCGAGCGGATGCATGGCGAGATAGACGCCGCGCGATGACTTTTGCGCCGGCGTCGAGCCGAACAAGCGAGAAAGAAGAGAGGGCATGCGTTCTCCGCGACGTGCAAGTCATTCCCGCGAAAGCGGGAATCCAGTCATCGACTTGAAGTTTGAGTGCCCGCACGCGCGGGCATGACAGATGGCGCTACACCCGCCGCATGCGTGGCTCGGGCGCACGCGGCGTAAGCGCGAGATGCGTCACCGCCCACACCAAAGCATCGAGCCGGTCCGGACTTTTGCCGTCGGGCAGGCCTTCGACCGTGAAGGCGCACATTTCGTCTTCCAGCGCCGGGAAGGCACCGACGTGTTTCACGCGGCCCTGTTCGTACAAAAGTGCCACCGGCGTTGCGCGCAAAAACTTGCCGCGCGTGGCGCGCACTTGCACGACCGGCACGGAGGCATCCGCTTCTGCGATCACAGCGGCGACCATCTCGCCGCCCTGGTTCACTTCCGCGACGAGTGCATCGGCCTCGTGCCGTTGATAGAGCGCAATGGCGGCGAGCGCCCATTCGCGTGGCCGCGCTGCTTCAAGCGTTCCGTCGGAAAGCACATAAACTACGCCAGCCTCGTCAATCCCCGCAGCAACGATCCCGCAGGCACTTGCGCGTCGATGCGCGGCGGCGGGCGGATCGACCGCGACCACAATGCGTGTCAGCGCTTCGTGTGCCGTCGTTCGCGCCGCTTCGATCATGTCGCGCGAAAACAGTGCGCCTTGCCGCTCCTCGACGATATCGCCGTCGATCTCCTGCCGTCCGAACCGCGTGCCGCCGTAGCGTTCTTCGATTGCGGTAAGAAAAGCCGGCGGCAGATTGTTGGCGTTGCGCCGCGATGTCGCGCGCGTCACGATGCTGTGCGGATCGCTCATCAGTCGCTTCAACAAGGCAAGAGGTCGCGGCGTCGTTGTCACCAGCGTGCGCGGCCAATCGCCGAGGCGCAGGCCGAACTGCAGATTGTCCCAGGTTGCCTGCGCGCGTCGCCATTTCGCGAGTTCGTCGCACCACGCCGCGCCGAATTGCGGACCACGCAGACTGTCGGGGCCTCCGCCGAAAAGACCTGCCCAACAGCGCCGTTCGGCCAAGTCAGGCGACGGCGCGACGGTTCCCATCGCGGACGATCGGCCCGGCGCGTTACTGCGAGAATGCCAGAAACACCTTCGACCATCACATCGCGCGCATCCGCCCAGCTTTCACCGACGAGCGCGATGCGTTCCACCGGCGCATCGGCAAAGTCGCGCCATCCAAGGGCAAGTCCGTGCACCCATTCGGCCCCGGCTCGCGTCTTTCCCGCACCGCGCCCACCGACGAATAACCAGTTTCGCCACGATGGCGCGCGCGGTGGTGGCAATTGCTCCCTGCGCGCGAACGTGTCCCACATCGTGAGAAGAATACGGTCCTGCACCGGCGTCAGGCCGGCCAGGAATTCAGGAAGTCTCCCCGCTTTCGCACAAATTATGAAGCCGTCGTGCAAGCTCATGCCGAAGCTCGGCAATGTCGACGGGTGGCTCGTCGGATGGTTCATCCCTACGCTTTCCCGTGATCTCGTTTTCGACGGCGATCATGCTGGCGCGCACCGATGCCATCGTGCGTGTGAGCGCCGCCAGCGCGCGGGCGCGCGATTCACCGGCGGGCGCGCCTTCGATGGCGGCGAGTTCGGCATCGCACACGTCAAGAATACGCGCATGCAGGCGCAGCGCCCATTCCTTGTGATCGCGCGGGGTCGACGTTTCGGCGTCGGGTTTGGCTGACCGGGCGGTGGCCTTCGCGCGCTTCGACTTCCCCGTGGCTTTACGTACGCGACGCGACGGCCAGCCCCAGATCTTTCGATAGCGTGCGAATGTTCCCAACGAGACAGTAAGTGTCCCGGCCAGCGCGGCTAAGGGCTCACCACAATCGTAGCGTTGCCGCAGAGACGCGATCGTCTCCGCCGCAATGTCGGACGGTGATGGCATGCGTCTTCCCATCGCTTCGTGGCTGCGAATAATCTTGCTTGTCAGGCACTGACACTGCTGCCGTCATCGTCTTGATGGCTCGTTCGGCGTTGGGCTTTTGCCTCCACGCCCATTTCTGCAGCGTGCGCCTTTAATACCCAACCACCGCGACGCTGTCAAGCCTATTTTCCTATTTTTTGCTCCCAAGAAAGAATTTGCGACGCAGCGCGACCGGAAGAGCTGCCGTATAAAGCTCAAGATCAGCGAGAAGGCGGCGATGCCGAGTGACATCGTATCCAGACTGACCAACGCGCGCACGTTCCCTACGCAGAGCATAACTTAATGATTTCACTCTAGCGAACGCGTCGTCCTGCGTTAGCCGATCATTCGTCGTCGCATGCTGCATCGAAGCATCCCTCCACAAAAGCCAGAGAGATATCCTACATGTGTTTTTATCCTTGTAACAGAAAATTTTCTTAATTAGCCTTTGGCCATCCCGCTTGGAGGTTTTATGTCCGACCCCGTCAGCCTGCCCCGCCATTCCCGCCGTCTCCTCGAAGCGCTCGCCGGCGAACATGCCAGCGGCCGCAAGAACGAAGCGCGACCCGGACACATCGCCGTGGCCGCGACACGGGCCGGCATCACGACGGTCGCTGCCAGTCTTCCCACTGAAGCTGCCGCGACACTTCTGGAAAAGGGCCTCGTTGTCTGGCGCGCCGACTCGCTCGTCGTCACCGATGCCGGCCGCGCCTTCGCAAAGCGTCTCGCGGCGCCGGCAGGCGTCGATCCCTTCACCGCTCAGCACAGCGACCTCGTGCACGAAACGCGCGAACGGGGCGAAGCGCCCGTACATGTCGATGCCAGGGAAAGCCCGCTTGCCTGGCTGGCAAGACGTCGCGATCGCGATGGTCAGCCTTTTCTCGATTCCGCCGCCGTCGAAGCCGGCGAGCGCTTTCGGCGCGACGTCACGACAGCGCAAATGCTGCCGTCGGTGACGTCGAACTGGTCGGCGCATGGCGCAGGCGGCCGCAGCGACGCACACCACCGCATGCTGCCAAGTGAGATGGCGCTGGCCGCACGTCAGCGTATCGACCGTGCACTCGATTTTCTCGGGCCCGACCTCGCCGGCTTGACGATGGACGCTTGCGGCTTCGTCAAAAAGCTCGAGACGATCGAGTCGGAGCGCAGCTGGCCGGCGCGCTCGGCCAAAGTCGTGCTGCGAATGGCGCTGGCGCAGCTTGCGCGACATTACGGTCTGGCATCGAGCGCGCGCGGACCTGCAAAATCCCGCGGCGTCTCGCATTGGGGCACGACCGACTACCGGCCGAAAATGTGAGGTTCCGCTCGTGATGTGAAGCGAGTCAGTGCCGCCAAAACATCGCGAGCATCCACAATGCCATCGCGACCATCATGACGTTTTCGGTCAGCGACACGAAGCCGAGCGGCACGTTGCTGCCGCCACCGACGCAGGCGCATTTCAACTCGCGCTTCTGCACATAGACCGCGTAGAAAACGGAGACTGCCCCGATGCCGCCGATGAAGAGCGCAATCGGAATCGACAACCACGGCAGCGCGCCCGAAATCATCAGCACGCCGGCGAGCGCTTCGGCGAAGGGATAGATATAGGAATATCGCACCCAGCGCCGCGCAAGCAGATCGTAGCCAAGGAACATGGCGGAGAAACTCTCGACATCTTGTAATTTCAGGATTGCGAGGACGCACATGCTGAAGGCGATGAACCACTCGCCAGCGCGCAGCGTGAACGGCGTGCCGAAGGTGGCATGACTCGCGGCAAGCGCCATCAGCGCTGTCATTGCGAACACAGCGATCACGGGCCGGTATGTCACGGCCTTCGGATCACGGATCGGTTTGCCTAAATGCCGGCGCAGATCGTCGTAGCCACCAATGCGCGTGCCATCGATGAATGTCTGCGGCGTCGTCTTCACGCCATGCTGCGCCTTGAATTCGTCGGTCTCCTCGCGCGTCCGCAACCAGCGGTCGTCGATCTCGAAACCTTCGCGTCTCAGCAAGTCCTGCGACTTCAAGCCCCACGGACAGACATGTTTGTCCATCACCATGCGGTAGAGAGTCGCCTCGCGCGGCATCCGAATAATCCCCGTATCGGGCGTGGCCTCGTTTGGCCTCACCTTTGCTCCCGACCTGATATAGGAACGCCAGTGGCGCTTCGGTAAGGCGGAGATGATGCATGGCACGTTTGAAGACGGTCGATGACCTTCGCCGCATCCTGCCGCCACCAAAGCTTCGGACGATCAGCAAGGTGCTGGACCATCTCGACGAGCAAGGGATCGGTTTTCTTGCCGCGAGCCCCTTTGCGCTGCTGTCGACGACGGCGTCCGACGGCACGATCGAAGTGTCGCCGAAGGGCGACCTGCCCGGCTTTATCCGAGTCGAGACACCGCGGCAGGTTCTGATCCCTGAGCGCACGGGAAACAATCTCGCCTTTGGACTGCAGAACATTCTCGACAATGGCCGGCTCGGCGCCATCGCATTGCTGCCGGCAACGGGCGAGACGTTGCGCTTCTCGGGGACCGCGGAAATTCTCGACGACGCCGATATTCTCGCGTCGCTCAGCGCGCCTGGACGCCCCACCTTGCTCGCGTTGCGCGTAAAAATCGAGCGGGCGTATTTTCACTGCGCACGGTCGGTCCTGCGTGCGGGATTATGGGACTCAAAGACATGGCCAACGCCGGGCCGCATTTCTTTCGGTGCAATCATGGCGCCAAAACTGCCGCCTGGACGAGAAAGCGCGGTCGAGATCGACGAGGCGGTGCACGGCGCCTACACCGAACGCTTGTGGTCGAACGACTAACCTCACTTCAAATCGATCGTCTTGCCGAACACCCGCGAATATTCGCCGACCGCATAGCGGTCCGTCATCCCAGCGATGTAATCGCACACCGCGCGTGCTCGCCCGATGTCGTCGCGCGCATTGGTTGCAAGTACCGCCCAATCTGCCGGCATCGTTGCAGGATTGGCGAGGAAATGCGGAAAGAGCCGCTCGACGACATGCGCGGCCTTCTCGCGCACCCGCACAACATCGGGATGGCGATACATCGTCGGAAACAGAAACGCCTTGATCTCACGATCGGCCTGCGCGAAGGCCGGCGAGAATGAAATCAGCGGACGCGCGCAGGCCCGCACTGCATCCGGGGACGTCGGCGCGTCGATGGCGATATGGCCAGCGCTTTCGCGTAAAACGTCTTCGACGAAAAGCGTGATGATGCGCCGCACGAGTTCGTGGATGGTGCGCGGCCCATCGAGACCGGGATGCGCCGCCTCGATCTCGACAAGAAGCGCGCTCGCAAGCGGAACGCCGGCACGAAGATCGTCGATAGTGAAGAGCCCCGCGCGAAGACCATCGTCGATGTCGTGCGAATCGTAGGCGATGTCGTCCGCGAGCGACGCAGCCTGCGCTTCGAGGCTCGCAAACGACCCGAGTTGCAAGTCCAGCGCGCCGTCGAGATCGAGAATCGCACGCGGCACCGGCGTCGCCTCGCGGGCATGCGGTCCGATGAGCGGGCCGTTGTGCTTCGCAAGACCTTCCAGCATTTCCCATGTCAGGTTCAGCCCGTCGAAGGCGGCATAGCGGCGTTCGAGCCGCGTCACGATCCGCAGCGTCTGCACATTGTGATCGAAGCCACCCCAAGGCCGCATCAGCGCATCGAGCGCATCCTCGCCGGTATGTCCGAAGGGCGTGTGGCCGAGGTCATGCGCCAGCGCCAGCGCTTCCGCGAGATCGTCATCGAGGCCCAGGCCTCGGGCAAAGGCGCGGGAAATCTGCCCGACCTCGATCGTGTGGGTGAGCCGGGTTCGGAAATGGTCGCCCTCTGACGGCACGAAGACCTGCGTCTTGTGCGCGAGGCGTCGGAACGCTGTCGAATGAATGATGCGGTCACGATCACGCTGAAACGGAGAGCGGGTCGGCGATGCCGGCTCCGGCACGAGCCGCCCCCGCGATGCCGATGCGTCGGACGCATAGGGGGCTCGCAGGCTCAGGCGGCACGCCCGCGTTGAACGCCGGCGCTCAGGCGCTTATGTCTATTGCATCCGAAGCGGAGTGTTTCATGGCGCAGGTTGCTGCCGAGACCCAGACGTCCACTGGCCCCGTCGTCCTGACTGAGCGTGCGGCCAAACGCGTCGCGAAAATCCTTGCCAGCGAGGCACCAGGCTCGGCGCTTCGCGTCGCCGTCAATGGTGGCGGGTGCTCGGGCTTCAGCTACGCCTTCGACATCACGCGCGAGCGCAGAGACGAGGATCTCGTCATCGCGCGCGACGGTGCGACTGTGCTGGTCGATCCCGACAGTCTCCCCTTCCTCGATGGCGCGCAGATCGATTTCGTCGACGACCTGATCGGCCAGTCGTTCAAGATCGAAAATCCGAACGCGACATCGTCCTGCGGTTGCGGCACCAGCTTTTCGGTCTGACCGCACCGCTAGGGATCAGCGTTTGACGGGAAAGATCAGACGGTCACCGACCTTGATCTTCAGCCGCTGCGCCGTTCCGGCGTTGACCTCCACGACCTGCGTTGCCGGACCGTCCGAGGATATGATCCGTTCGGAAAAGGGCTCGGTATTCTCCGCGATCGAAAGCACACGGCCGTCGCGAAAGAAGATCATGTCGAGCGGCAGGTAAGTATTCTTCATCCACATCTGGATGGGCTCCTTGCCGGGGAACTCGAACAACATGCCGCGATCGGGGAGCATATCGCGGCGAAACATCAGACCACGCATGCGGTCTGCATCTGTCCGCATGACCTCGACATCGAAGTTGCGCGTCCCGTCCGCCGTTTCGATGGCGAGCGGCTCCAGCTCGGCTGCGATGGCTGGCACGTGAAAAAACGGCAGAACCGACAGGATAGCGGCAAAAAGCGCGCGCCTGAGTAAAGTGGTCATAGGAAAATTCCGGTTGCGGTCATCGGCGCGTTATAGCGCGCGCCGGCCGCCAGACCACAGATTAGTGCGACGCAGGCAGCGCCGTGTCGAGTGGCCGCACTTCGGCAGCCATCAGGCCTTTCGGGCCATCGCCGAAGCGCACAAGAAGGGAGTCGCCCGGCTTTACTTCCGCTATGCCGTAGCGGCGCAACGTCTCCATGTGCAGAAAAATGTCCTCGGTGCCGTCGCCACGCGTGAGGAAGCCGAAGCCGCGCACGCGGTTGAACCATTTGACGATGGCGATCTCGAAGCCGCTCGTCGGCGTGACCTTCACATGGGTGCGCGCAATCGGGGTTTGCGAAGGATGGATCGCGGTGCTCTCGTCCATCGATACGACGCGAAACACCTGTAGGCCCTTGGCGCGACGCTGCGCCTCGCAAACGACACGCGCACCTTCGTAAGCGGTGGTAAAGCCGTCCTTACGGAGCGTCGTAACGTGAAGGAGCACGTCGCCACCGCCCTCATCCGCAATGATGAAGCCGTAACCTTTCGAGACATCGAACCACTTTATGCGGCCGGCGACTTCGACGATTTCGATAGACTCGCCGGCATCAGCCTGCTCGCCCTGTAAGAGTTGGAAATCTATGTCGCTCAACGTCCCATTCCCCCGACGAGGCGAGGTCGGACGCAACCATTGCGGAACGCCCGAGAATCACTGTCGATTCAGATTAGCATTCGTTCTTGCGAGACAAAGCGAAAAACGTCGAGATTCTGTGGATCATTGCAACGCTTGCGGAAAAGCGCCTTGCAAGATGGCGCCGATGTCGCCTCGCAACACGACGTCCGCGATCCCGTCGAGCGGTGTCGGCTCGCCGTTGATGATGACCAGAGTCGCGCCATTCTCGCTCGCAAGTTGCGGAAAGCCTGCCGCGGGATAGACGACGAGCGACGATCCTATCGCGAGAAAAAGATCGCAGGCCATCGTCTCGTCCTGCGCGCGTTGCATCGGTCCGCGCGGCATAGCCTGACCGAAAGAGATCGTCGCCGATTTCACCACGCCGCCGCAGGATGCGCATTCCGGCGCCGCGTCGGTGCGCTCAAATTCCTCGCGGATGTCGGCGAGTTCGTAACGCATCCCGCACGACAGGCACGTCGCATAGGAGCCGTTGCCGTGCAATTCGATGACCTTGCCGGGCTCGACTCCGGAAACCTGGTGCAAATTATCGATGTTCTGCGTGATGATCGCGCCGGCCTTGCCGCTCGCCACAAGACCGGCAAGCGTCCGATGTCCGCGGCCGGGCTTCGCATCGGCGTAGAGGTCGTCCATCGCGAACTTCCGACGCCATGCCTCCTCGCGCATGAGCGGATCGCCCATGAACAGATCAAAGTCGATCGGCTTGAACTTCATCCACGGCGAGTTCGGCGAACGGAAATCCGGCACGCCGCATTCGGTCGAAATGCCAGCACCCGTGAAGGCCGTCACCCGCTCGGCCTCGTCGAGAAGCTTCGACAGGGTCGTGCAAGCATCGGGCAATGAATTGATCAGCACGCGTTCGGGTCCAATCCGGATCGATGCGGCTGATATAGGCATCACGCGCCTTCAGACGATCCCCTTCTGCCGCAGCACTTCGATCGCTTCCGGCGACCGACCGAGCTTCGCGAGAACCGCATCGGTGTCGGCGCCAAGCTGCGGCGGCGCGCGATGCACGACCGGCGTTGCAGACAGGTTCAGCGGGCTGCGGACCAGGGGCACATCCCGTCCGCTGCCGTGCGGGACAGTGATCGCGATCTCGCGATGGCGCACCTGCGGATCGGCAAAGACTTCATGCATGTGATTGATGTGGCCGCATGGCACGTTGGCGCGCGCGCAGGCCGTGACCCAGAACGCCGATGGTTTCTGCAATAGCATCGGCGCAAGCATCGCGCGCAATTCATCACGTGCGGCAAAACGACTCGTATTGCTGGCAAAGCGCGGATCGGCCGCGAGATCGGATCGCTCGAGCACGCGGCACAAAGCCTGAAACTGGCTGTCGTTCGACACCGCCAGCACGACCTGCCCGTCCGATGTATCGAAAGCATCGGATGGTGCGACGACGGCATTCGCATTGCCGCTGCGCTTCGGTACTTTTGCTGTAATGAGAAAGGCCTGCGCGAGGTTGGCGGTCAGGCCCACTGCCGCATCGAGCATCGCGGCATCGATGAACTGCCCTTCGCCCGTCGCGCGCCGGTGCATCAGCGCCGACAGCACGCCGATCGCGGCATAGAGTCCCGTCACCATGTCGGTCAACGGTATGGCCGAGCGCATTGGCGAAGAGCCCGGCGAACCCTCAGGCTGACCGGACAGGCTCATCAGGCCCGACATCGCCTGCATGACGAAATCGTAGGCCGGCCGGTCGGCGTAAGGCCCGGTGTGTCCGAAGCCGGTGATCGAGCAATAGACGATGTCCGGCTTCACTTCGCGGATGCCATCATAGTCAAGGCCGAATTTCTTGAGCCCACCGCCTTTGAAATTCTCGACGAATACGTCGCAGCCTTCGGCAAGTTCGCGCACAAGCGCCGCACCCTCCGGGCTCGCGATATCGATCGTCACCGACTGCTTGCCGCGATTGCAGGTGAGGAAGATGGCGCTATCGTCGGTCGCTACGCCATCGGCATCTTTGAGAAACGGGCCCATTTGGCGCGTATCGTCGCCGCGCACCGGGCGCTCGACCTTGATGACCTCGGCGCCAAGATCGGCAAGGATTTGCGTACACCACGGACCGGAGACGACGCGCGAAAGGTCGAGCACCCGCACGCCTTCGAGAACCTGCGCCATGTTTCCTCCGGTCTTCTTCGTTGCAGTTCGATTCAAATCCGAGCCGTCGGCTGAACGCGTCCGCAACGTATCTATTGCTAGAATGCTGTCGGTGGGACCATGCCGAAATTCGAAATCACGATCGACCGAAATTATCGCCGCGAGGAGGCCGAGGCGACGGATATTCGTAGCCTGCTACGGCGCACCGTTCATCCGCCGCACAAACGCGCAACGACGCGCACGCTCTTCGCAATCGGGATCGCAACGCTTCTGATCGGCGCCGCAATTTCACTCGCACTCTGACGGACGTCCGACGCGTGTTGCCTGCCGCGCCGCGCGCAGCTTCGCGAAATCCTCGCCGGCATGGTGCGAGGAACGCGTCAGCGGAGACGCTGACACCAGCGCGAAGCCTTTGGCATAGGCAACCGTCTCGTAAGCTCTGAAATCGTCTGGCGTCACGAAGCTCACGACCTCGTGGTGCTTGCGTGTCGGCTGCAGGTATTGCCCGATCGTCAGAAAATCGACGTCGGCGGAACGCAGATCGTCCATCAGTTGCAGCACTTCGTTCCGCTGCTCGCCAAAGCCGACCATGATGCCGGACTTCGTGAAAATCGAGGCGTCGAGCTCCTTAACGCGCTGCAACAGCCGGATCGAGTGGAAGTAACGCGCACCGGGTCGCACCGTCAGATATTTCGACGGCACGGTTTCGAGGTTGTGATTGAACACGTCCGGCTTCGCTGCAACCACCACCTCCAGCGCGCCCTGCTTTCGCAAAAAGTCCGGCGTCAAAATTTCGATTGTCGTACCGGGGCTGCTGGCGCGGATCGCGGCGATGGTCGCCGCAAAATGCGATGCGCCGCCATCGGCGAGATCGTCGCGGTCGACCGACGTCACGACGACATGCGACAGGCCGAGCTTTGCGACCGCATCGCCGACGCGCGCCGGCTCCGCTGTGTCGAGCGCGTCCGGCATGCCGGTGCGCACATTGCAGAAGGCGCAGGCCCGCGTGCACGTGTCGCCCATGATCATGAAGGTCGCGTGCTTCTTCTCCCAGCACTCGCCGATATTGGGGCAGCCCGCTTCCTCGCAGACGGTGACCAGACCATGCTGGCGCACGATGCGGTTCGTCTCGGCCCATTGCGGTGAACCCGGCGCTTTCACGCGGATCCAGGCGGGCTTGCGCGTGATCGGCGCGTCCGGCCGATGCGCCTTCTCCGGATGCCGCACGCCCGCCGGGGCGCGCCGGGCGTCGTCTTTCAGGAGGTCGAGGAGGACGGCCATGCCTTCGATCTAAGCGCCTCGTCCGAAGGTATCAACACAGGTCCATCTTCTCCGCTCAGGCGCCGTATGCGAATGCTGGCGAAAAGGCGTCTCAAGAGCCGTATCGAGAGGAAACGATGGCCCAGATCACACAGCTCTTGCAGCGTGCAGTCCAGACGCGCGGCAAGGGCGTCGCCACCGAGTGCGACGGCCGCGTGCGGACGTGGTCGGAGTTCCAGGAACGCGCCGTGGCGCTCGCCGCTGCGATGCGCGACCTAGGCTTCAAGCCCGGCGACCGCATCGGCATTCTGGCGCTGAACACCGACCGCTATCTCGAATATTTTTTTGGCATGGCGTGGGGCGGCTACACGTTCGTGCCGATCAATACGCGTCTTGCGCCGCCGGAAGTCGTGTTCTGGCTGAGCGACTCCGGCTGCACCGGCCTCTTCATCGACGACGCCTTCATGCCGATGCTGGCCGAGGTGGGCGCTGCCGTTCCTGCGCTCCGCCATGTCATCCATCTCGGCGACGGCGCAGCGCCGGATGAACTCACGGCCTACGAAAGCCTGATCGCTGGGGGTGGCCGCATCGACGATGCCGGTCACAAGGACGACGATCTCGCCGGCATCTTCTACACCGGTGGCACGACCGGGCGCTCGAAAGGCGTCATGCTGTCCCACCGCAATTTCGTCTTTCACGCGCAGATGTGCGCGCCAGAATTCCGCTTTACGCAGGATACGGTGTGGCTGCATGCCGGCCCGATGTTCCATCTTGCAGATGGCGCCGCCACCTTTCTTGTGACGGCCGTCGGCGGGAAGCATGTCTTTCTGCCGCGCTTCGATCCCGCCGTCTTCCTGAAGACGGTCGCCGGCCAGCGCGTGACCGACACGCTCTGCGTTCCGACGATGGTCAACATGGTCGTGCATCACCCCGATCTCGCGAAGACCGATATGTCGACGTTGAAAACCGTGATCTACGGAGCGTCGCCGATGCCGGAGGCCGTCATTCGTCGCGCCTTCGAGGTCCTGCCGGATGTCGGTTTCGTGCAGGCCTACGGACAATCCGAAGCGTCGCCCTGCATGGTTTACATGCCGCGGGAATATCACGTGCTCGAAGGTCCGAACGCCGGTCGCCTGAAAGCGGCCGGGCGCTCCGGCATCGCCTGCGAAGTAAGAATCTTCGACGAGAACGACAATGAAGTGTCGCGCGGCACCGTCGGCGAAATAGTCGGTCGCGGCGACAACGTCATGCTCGGCTACTGGCAGCAGCCGGAGCTTTCGGCGAAAACTTTGCGCAACGGCTGGCTGCACACGGGCGACGGCGGCTACATGGACGAAGACGGCTTCGTTTACGTCGTCGACCGTGTGAAGGATATGATCATTTCCGGCGGCGAGAACGTCTATTCCGCCGAGGTCGAGCAGGCGCTCTACCAGCACGCGGATGTCGCGGAATGCGCCGTTATCGGCGTGCCGGACGAGCGATGGGGCGAGCGCGTGCATGCGATCGTGCGCGTGAAGCCCGGCACAGCGCCAACGTCGGACGCGATTATCGCGCATTGCAAGGCGCTCATCGCGAATTACAAATGTCCGCGCTCCGTCGATTTCCGCGACGATCCGCTGCCGCTTTCGGGCGCTGGCAAGATCCTCAAGACCGAGCTACGCAAGCCTTATTGGGCCGGCAAGGAACGGTCGGTAAATTGACGGACGCGCGACAACGTGAACGCCGCGATCGACCGCGCTGAGCTAGAAAGCCTGCGCGATCATGCGGAGCATTCGATGAGATTGACCAATGGCACTCGGCCTTCCTTCCGCTTCCGCTCGATCAAACGCTTTGTCTTCGTGCTTTCCATCATTGGCGCAGCCGTGATGGGGATGCAGTCCGCCAGCGCAGCAGAGGGCGTTATCACTGCGCCGAGCAAGTACAGCGTCGAAATCGCGATCGAACGTCTCGAGGCGGGAGTCAAGGCAAAGGATTTCACCGTATTCGCCAAGATCGATCACGCCGCTGGCGCGACGAAGGTCGGCATGACGCTGCGACCCACCACGCTCTTGATCTTCGGCAATCCGCGCGGCGGCACACCGTTGATGACCGCGAGCCAAAGTGCCGGCCTCGACCTGCCTTTGAAGATGCTCGTTTGGGAGGATTCGGCCGGAAAAGTCTGGCTCTCTTACAGCGACCCCGTTTGGATGGCCCGCCGCCACGGCATCGATCCCGACCTCGCGGCCGTGAAAGGTATGACGGCCGGGCTCGCAGCACTGGCTGCGACTGCCGGACAGCGATGACGTCAACGTCGGCGACGCAAGACGCGGACGCTGCGACGAACGTCTACGAAACGAAGGCTGCGTCGCCCGCGCATCGTTTTGTGCGACCGGCGCGGCTCGCATCCGGTATCGTGATGCTCGTCTATCTGACGACGCATCTCGTAAACCACGCGCTCGGCAATGTTTCGCTCAGCGTCGCGGAAGCTGGCCTGACCTTCGCCAAAAGCGTGTGGCAAAGCTGGCCAGGTACGATGGCGCTCTACGGCGCGGCCGGCGTGCATGTCGCCCTCGCACTGTTCACGCTTTCCGAGCGACGTCACTGGAAGCTGCCGGCCATCGAATGGCTGCGGCTCTACGCGGGCTTTTCGCTGCCGGTGCTGCTTATCGAACATGCCGTCAACACGCGGCTCGGCGCGAGCGTCTATCACTACGATCCGCAATACAGGAACGTCATCGCGACGATCGTGGCGAACGGCAACACGGGCTGGCAACTGGCTCTGCTTGCGCCGGGATGGATTCACGGCTGTCTCGGCGTGTGGATCGGACTTCGCCGGCGCGCCTGGGCGCAACGTGCGAAACCCGCGCTTATCGCGATCGTCGTCGCGCTGCCGCTGCTGTCATCGGCCGGCTTCTGGCAGATGCGCACCGAACTCGAAAACGACGAGTCCGGTGGTGGCGCGGCGTACTATGCGCCGTCCGGCCAGAAGGGCGAAGCATTGCTCGCGAGCCTGCGAGGCTGGCGCAACGATATCACGCGCATCTACCTCGTGCTCGTAATCGGCGCGGTTGCGGCGGGCTTCGCATGGCGGCGATTTTCACCGCCGGCGCGCTAACGCACATCCAGCAAAAGTTGACAGACTTTTGCGAGCGAGGGTGTGCGCCAAGGATCAGCGTCGGCCCGGTCCGCCTCCGGCGCCACCACCACCGCCGAAACCACCCGGACCGCCCATCGGACCGCGGCCGAAACCACCGGGACCACCGGGGCTGCTAGGGCTCCCGAAACCGTGCGGATTGCCGAAGCCGCCGGGACCGCCCGGCGATGGGCCAGCGCCGCCCGCACTGCCACTCCCGCGCGCACCGGCGGGGCCGTTGCCCGGCGTCGGCAGAGGTGTGTTGCGGCTACCGCCGCCCGACGTTCCACCGCCCGGCCGCGCCCCGCCGTGACCTGGGCCTCCGGAGCCTGCACCACCACCCGGCCCGCCACCCGCTCCACCGGGCCGTGGCCCGATCCTGTCGCCGGCCGGCGCACGTTGCGGCCCGCCAGCGCCAAGGCCACCGCCCGGCGCGGGCGCGATACGGTCGGCCCGCAATTCGCCGTTCGGTGCGACGCTCGCCGTCACCACCGCGCGGCCATCGGCGCTGCGCCCCTTAACGCCTTGCACGGACAGGCCGGAGCCCAATCGCAATCGCCCATCTTCCCGCGCGACAAAGCTTTCGATGGAAACGTTCCGGATGGCGCCCAGCGACGCAACCGTTCGATCCGCGCTGATCGACGAGAGCGCAAACTCCGAGCCCTTCAACGTGCCTTCGACAAGCACGCGCTGACCCGCGAGATTGCCGCCAGCGCCACTTAGCGAGAGCCCGCCGACAGCGACGCCGCTGCCTTGCGCGACGAGCGGACCGGCAATCCGCGCGACACCCGGCAACGCCGGCTCGACAAGGGACGCGGCGATCGACCCATCGACGCGACGCAGGCCTGACACCGCGACCCAGTCGCCGGCGGCAATCTTCGGCATCACGCCGTCGACCCGGATGCTCTGGCCGAGAACGGACAGCGTCTTGCCGTCGATCGACCCAACGGGGCCGACAACCTCACGGCTGACGGCAATGTCGCTTGTCGAAAGTTTTCCGCGCGTATTGCTTGCAGCAACAGCAACGACATGGCCGAGACGCAGGTCGGCGAGCGTGGCCGCCTGGCCGTCGATCGTGACGCGCACATCCTCGGGATAGGCGACGCGCAGACCGTTGACGACAATGCTGCCAAAGCGACGGATCGTGCCGATGACGCCGGTGCCGCCTATGCCGCGGTCGCCATCGCTCGGCGGCGCCGCGGCGAGTCCCGTACCGCCAATACCGCGGTCGCTCGGCGCATCGCCGGCCGCAACCGCGCGCGCCGGAACGACGACGCCCGCAAGCAGGCCACCAAGAAATCCGCGCCGGCTTTGGCGCAACAAGGGCATCACTTCGCCGGCTCCGGAGGCGCCTCTTCGCTATAGACGTAGATGCCGAAATTGACCCTGACGTGACCGCCAACGTCGGCATCGCTCAGCGTGACAGCCTCGCGGTTCGCATCCTGCAGCGCATTCATCGCAAGTTCGCGTGCGTAAGTTTCGAGTTTCTTCGCGGCATCCGGCGACAGACGATCGTAGTGCAAGGCGCGTTCTAGAAATTTCGGCGGCGTTGCGCCTGTGATGTTCGCCACTGCGGCCGCTGCATGATCGTGAAGATTGCGGCCGAAATAATAGAGCTGTTGTTCCTCGCCTGCCGATGGCACGAGCGCATGCTCCCGCAGCACGACGCGATCTTTTGCGTCGATCTCGACAACACCGCGATTGAGCCATTCGTCGAGAATTGCGCGCGGCCGCACATCGCGCGTCACGGATTCGACGAGCGCCTCGAACGAGGGCTTTCCCGGCGCGGCGGTGCGCGGAAGCACCTTCGGTCCGCGTGCCGACGAAAACTCCTTCGCGCCGAGCCAACGCGACAGGATGCGACTGCTGTTGGACAGAGACGACGGCATCGCGCTGACTGGCGCACCCGCATCGCGCAGCCGCCGAATCTCCTTGCGATGGATGCCTGTCAGAAGCGATACGCGGCTGTCCGTCTGATCCTTGTCCGACAGCGCGAACTCTGTCTCCGCGACATTCACGAACAGCTCGCGCAGCAATTCCTGCACGACCGGGAATGTCATTCCCGAGCGAATGAACAAACGCACGAGCGGCCGCAGAAGCCGGGCCAGCGGCCCGTGCAATTGCGCGCTCTGAAGCGAAGGTTGGGGCGATGTCGCCATGCAGATGACGTAACCTGGATCGACGTGGGTAACAATCCCACAAAGTGGTTGACGTGAGAAATTTTCCCACGTATCTCCGATCCGACACGGGTTGGAGGCGGCGATGAACGGCGCGGGTGATTGGTCGGGTTCGGCAGGCACACATGGCAAGGCAGCGGTTCGCGGCGGGCTTTTCGCCCTCTGCGCGATGGGCGTCGTTGTGGCGCTGTGGGCCTCGACCGGCGACAATCCTCTCGCCGACTTCAGCGGCGTCGGCCGCGCGATTCTCTCGCAGGCGCGCTCGATCGTGGCGGCGCCGGCGGTTGCGTCGACGCCGTTCGTGACACCGGGACGTTTCACGCGCCCGCTCGATGGGGCCCTGCGATGAACGCTGTCGAAACCCCGCGCCGTGTCGCACGCGCGCCTTACGGCAATCGGCTCGATATTGCCGCGATCCTCGTCGCCATTGTCATGGTTGGAGCGGCGGTCCTCGCCTTTGCGGCCTACGAATCGCGGCCCGACGATTGGGGCTACGAGAGCCCGCGCAGCGGGGCCGCAGCGTGAATACCGCGCTCCCCTGTATCTACACGCTCGCGCTCCTGTCCGGTGGCACGACCGTGCGCTTCGCCAGGACATGGGCCGGCGAGCGTACGGGTTGGCTGATAGTTTTCGTCTCTTCAGTGTTCTTGATGTCGCTCGCAGCGCGAAGCTGACATCGACACTTTCCGGTCCGGTGGCGCTCCACCGGGTCGGGATGGACGCCCGCCGGCCGCCCCCCTGTGCCGGCGGGCGTCGCTAAACATTCCGGCTACGTGTGGATCACACGTCCATAAGCATCGAGCACGCTCTCGTGCATCGTCTCCGATAAAGTCGGATGCGGAAAGACGGCGTTGATCAGTTCCTCTTCCGTCGTCTCCAGGTTCATCGCGACGACAAAGCCCTGGATTAGTTCTGTGACTTCCGCGCCGACAAGATGCGCGCCGAGCAGCTTGCCGCTCTTCTTGTCGAAGATCGTCTTCACGAGCCCGTCCGGCTCGCCGAGCGCAATCGCCTTGCCGTTACCGATGAAGGGAAAACGCCCGACGCGGATGTCGAGCCCCGCCTCCTTCGCCTTTGCTTCCGTCAGGCCGACCGACGCGATCTGTGGCTGGCAATAGGTGCAGCCGGGGATCATCGTCTTTTCCATCGCGTGCGGATGCAGGCCCTTGATCGCTTCGACGCAAATGACGCCTTCATGCTCGGCCTTATGCGCGAGCATCGGCGGCCCCGCGATATCGCCGATAGCGTAGATGCCCTCGACATTCGTGCGGCCGAATTCGTCGATGACGATGCAGCCGCGATCAGTCTTCACGCCAAGCTTTTCGAGCCCGAGATTCTCGATATTGCCGACGACGCCGACGGCGGAGATGAGACGCTCGGCCTGCAGCGTTTCCTTCTTACCCTTGTCGTCGACAACGAAGGCCTTCACGCTATCAGCCGATTTCTCGATCTTCTCGACCTTTGTGCCGGTCCGGAACTTGATGCCGAGTTTTTCCAATCGCTTGCGCGCGAGCGCCGCGATCTCCGAATCCTCGACGGGAAGAATCTGCGGCAGCACTTCGACGACCGTCACGTCGGCGCCCATCGTCGCGTAGAAGGAGGCGAACTCGATACCGATAGCGCCGGAGCCCATGACGACAAGTGATTTCGGGAACTTTTCCGGTTTCATCGCCTCGAAATAGGTCCACACGAGCTTACCGTCGGGCTCGATGCCCGGCAGCACACGAGGCCGCGCGCCGGTCGCAACGATAATGTGCTTTGCGTCGTAAGTACCCTCGGCAAGCACGCCTTTCGGAACGGGATGCTGCGGCTGAACCGCGGGCTTCGCCGTTTTCTTCACGTCGATCTTGCCGCCACCTGCGAGCGTGGCCTCGCCCCAGATGACGTCGATCTTGTTCTTCTTCATCAAGAAACCGATGCCGGCATTCAGTTGCCCGGAGACCTGGCGTGAGCGTTTCACGACGGCGGCATTGTCGAAGGTGACTTTGCCTTCGATCGTCAGACCGTAATTCTTCGCGTGTTCGGCGTAATGATAGATTTCTGCCGTGCGTAAAAGCGCCTTCGTCGGAATGCATCCCCAGTTGAGGCATATGCCGCCGAGATGCTCTCGCTCGACGATCGCAGTCTTGAAGCCGAGCTGCGCAGCGCGGATCGCCGCGACGTAGCCGCCCGGCCCAGAACCGATGACAATGATGTCGTATGGATTCGCCACGCGCCTACACCAGCATCCGCATCGGATTCTCGATCATCGACTTGAAGGCCGAAAGCAGTTCCGCGCCGAGCGCGCCATCGACCGCACGATGATCCGTCGACAGCGTCACCGACATCAGTTTCGCAACCGCGGGCTGACCGCCTCTCACGATGACACGGTCCTCGCCCGCACCAACGGCAAGGATTGTGGCATGCGGCGGGTTGATGACAGCGGAAAAGTTCTTGATGCCGAACATGCCCAGGTTCGACACGGCGCTCGTGCCGCCCTGATACTCCTGCGGCTTCAGCTTGCGCTGGCGCGCGCGGCCGGCAAGATCGATCATCTCTGTCGCGATCAACGACAGCGGCTTCTCTTCCGCGCGCGCGATTACGGGCGTGATGAGCCCACCGGGGATCGACACGGCAACACCGATATCGGCGTGTTTGTGCTTTAGCATCGCGCCTTCGGTCCATGTCACGTTGGCATCAGGGACATCGCGCAACGCCAATGCCAGCGCCTTGATGACAAAATCGTTGACGGAGATTTTCCAGCGCGGCTTGCCCTCTTTCTGCGGCGCCTGCTTGTTGATTTGCTCGCGCAACGCCAGCAGCGCGTCGATCTCGCAATCGAGGCTGAGATAGAAATGCGGGATCGTCTGTTTCGCCTCGACGAGGCGCCGCGCGATCGTCTTGCGCATCCCGTCGTGCGGAATTTCCTCGAAGGAATCCGGCGCGAAGAGTTTTTTCACCGTCGCGTCGGACATGCCCGTCGCGGGCGCGGTGGCCGGCGCGACCGAAGACGGACTGGACGCTGCGGCGGGCGCAGTCGCCTTTGCGGCACCACTCTCTCTGGCGGCGACTACATCGCGTTCGACGACACGACCGTGAGGCCCTGAGCCTTTGATCGCAGCGAGATCGAGGCCGCCCTCTTTCGCAAGGCGACGCGCAAGCGGCGACGCGAAGACACGGTCGGCGGCATGGTCGTTGGTTTTCGACGCAGGTGCCGGGGCGCGAGCATCCTGGCTCGCCGGCTTCGGTGTTTCCGATGGACCGCGAGCCTCCTGGCTCGCTTTTGCAGACGGGACAGATGAAGCGGCGTCTTCTTTGTTCTCTTCCTTCGGAGGCGCTTTTTTCTGCGAGCCCGGAGGCTCGCGGTCCGATCCCTCCTCACCCTCCCCCGCGATGAAAGCGATCGGCTGGTTGACGGGAACATCCGCAGTGCCTTCGGCGACAAGGATTTTCGACAAAACACCTTCGTCGACCGCCTCGACTTCCATCGTCGCCTTATCGGTCTCGATCTCGGCGATCACGTCGCCGGATTTGACCGTGTCACCTTCCTTCTTCAGCCATCTCGCAAGATTGCCCTTCTCCATCGTCGGCGACAGCGCGGGCATAAGGATGTTGGGCATTCGATGGTCCCGGACGGATCGCTAATTGACGGCGCGTGTCGTGCCGAATTCGCTCGGACGCTGCCACTCCGCCTCAAACATCGCGTGGATCGCAGCAAGCGCTTCGTCTTCGCTCATCTCGGTCTCGCGCGCGTAGATGCGCGCCGCGTGGCGCGCGAGATCGGCAAGCAGCACGCCCCACGTGCCGACCTCGTCGAAGGAACGGCGCAACGCCACGCTCAGGCCGCCATCGACGACGAAACAGCGCAGCACCTCGTGGCCACCTGCCTCCGTCGCGTCCGGTGGCGGCTCGAGTTCATGCAGAATATCGTCGGTCATCGATAGAGTACCGATTTCGCGGCTTCGACGACATCTTGAACGGTCGGCAGCGCGAGCTTCTCCAGATTAGCGGCATAAGGCATCGGCACATCCTTGCCGGTGACGCGCACGACCGGCGCATCCAGCCAGTCGAAAGCCTGCGTCATCACTTGCGCAGCGATCTCGGCGCCAACACCCGATTGCGGCCAACCCTCTTCGACTGTGATGCAGCGATTTGTCTTCTTTACGGACTTGATGATTGTCGGGACATCCATCGGACGCAGCGTGCGCAGATCGATGATCTCGACGTCGATGCCGTCCTTCTCGAGTTCGGCCGCGGCTTTCAACGCGTAGGTCATGCCGATCGACCAGGTCACGATCGTCACGTCCCTGCCAGGTCGCGCGACACGCGCCTTACCGATCGGCACGGTGAAATCGTCGAGCTGCGGGACATCGAAGGACTGCCCGTAAAGGATTTCGTTCTCGAGGAAGACAACCGGATTCGGATCGCGGATTGCGCTCTTGAGCAGACCTTTTGCATCCGCGGCTGTATATGGCGCGACGACTTTCAGGCCCGGCACGGACGAGTACCACGCCGAATAATCCTGGCTGTGCTGTGCCGCGACGCGTGCCGCCGCACCGTTCGGCCCGCGGAACACGATGGAGCAACCCATCTGGCCGCCGGACATGTACAACGTCTTGGCGGCGGAATTGATGATGTGATCGATTGCCTGCATGGCGAAGTTGAACGTCATGAATTCGACGATGGGTTTGAGGCCTGCGAGCGCCGCTCCGACCCCGAGACCGGCGAAGCCATGTTCGGTGATCGGCGTGTCGACGACACGTTTATCGCCGAACTCCTGCAGAAGGCCCTGCGTGACCTTATACGCGCCTTGGTACTCGGCAACTTCTTCGCCGATGACGAAAACGTTTCCATCCTTGCGCATCTCTTCGGCCATCGCGTCGCGCAACGCTTCGCGCACGGTCATGCGCTGCATCTGCGTGCCTTCGGGCACTTCCGGCTCGTTGGCAGACGCGATTTCCGGTGCGACAGGCTTGTAGGACGAGGGGCGCGAAGGCGCATCGGCGCTCTTGCCGTCTTTCTCAACCTTCGTGTCGGCGTCGTTGGATTTTGGAACGTCCGTCGGACCGCGAGCCTCCTGGCTCGCTTCGGTCTTCTCGACTTTCTTATCCGGCGAAGCAGGAGGCGCGGCGTCCGATACACTTGCCTCCTCGCCTTCGCCCATCAGCACGGCAATCGGTGTATTCACCGCGACATTGTCGGTGCCCGCAGCGACAAGAATCTTCGACAGCGTGCCCTCGTCGACGGCCTCGACCTCCATCGTCGCCTTGTCGGTCTCGATCTCGGCGACGGGATCGCCGGCCTTGATCGCATCGCCTTCGTTCTTGAGCCATTTTGCGAGTTTGCCCTGCTCCATTGTCGGGGAGAGCGCAGGCATGAGTATGTTGGTCGCCATCGTTTGTCCGGATCAGGCGGGAAGCAGGATGTCGGTGGTGAGCTCCGACGGATCGGGCTCGGGATCGTGCGTCGCGAATTCCGCCGCTTCGGCAACGATCGCGCGCACCTCACCGTCGATCTTCTTCAACTCCGCCTCGCTGGCATGGCCACCTTCGAGCAAACGCGTGCGCACCTGCTCGATCGGGTCATGCTCGTCGCGCATCTTCTGCACTTCTTCCTTCGAACGATATTTCGCCGGGTCGGACATGGAATGCCCGCGAAATCGGTAGGTCTGCATTTCAAGGATAAAAGGGCCGTTGCCGTCGCGGCACCATTGCAGCGCCTTGCGAGCCGCCTCGCGCACGGCACGAACATCCATTCCGTCGACCTGTTCGCCAGGAATGTTGAACGACGAGCCGCGTTTCGAAAAATCCGCCAGTGCAGACGAGCGCGTCACGGATGTGCCCATTGCGTAGCGATTGTTCTCGATGACGTAGATGACCGGGAGCTTCCACAGCTCCGCCATGTTGAAGCTCTCGTAGACCTGCCCCTGGTTCGACGCGCCATCGCCGAAATATGTGAGGCACACGGCATTCGAGTCACGGTAGCGGTTGGCGAAGGCGATGCCGGTGCCAAGCGACACTTGTGCGCCGACAATGCCGTGGCCACCGTAAAAATTCTTCTCGCGCGAGAACATGTGCATCGAACCGCCCTTGCCGCGCGAATAGCCGCCGCGCCGGCCGGTGAGCTCCGCCATCACGCCTTTGGGATCCATGCCGCAGGCGAGCATGTGCCCGTGATCGCGATAGCCGGTAATGACCTGATCGTCGTCCTTTGAGGCCATCGCAATCCCTATAACGACGGCTTCCTGCCCGATGTAAAGATGGCAAAAGCCGCCGATCAGACCCATGCCGTAGAGCTGACCCGCGCGCTCCTCGAAACGGCGAATATGCAGCATCTCGCGATAGGCGTGCTTTTCTTCCGCCGGCGAGAATGCCGGAGACGCAGCAGCGACCGCATCCTTCTTGTCGGCTTTGGCCTTGGCGGCGACCATTTCGTGACTCCCTAACCTAGCGAAAGCTAGCGCATCGGCTCGAAGCCACAAGGCCTCAAGCCTGTTGCATCGCAGCGTGTCACGCGGTCTCGGCCGGCGCCTCCGCCTCGTCCTCGCCAAGGCGTTCCACCGCAACGACACGCTCGCCTTCCGCTGTGTTGAACACGGTAACGCCCTGTGTCTTGCGTCCGGCGATACGAATGCCGTCGACCGGCACGCGGATGAGCTGGCCACCATTCGTAACGAGCATGAGTTGATCCGTATCGTCGACCGGGAACGATGCGACGAGCGGCCCGATGCGTGGCCGCACCTTGCCGGCACGGTCACGATTGTCCATCGCCGCAAATCCTTTGCCGCCGCGACCGGTGACGCGGAAGCGAAACGACGACGTGCGCTTGCCAAAACCGCGCTCCGAGATCGTAAGCACGAACTGCTCCGCCTCTGACATCGTGACGTAGCGCCCTTCGCCGAGTTCGATCGCGTCACTCGCACCTTCGAGATCGCTTTCGCCGTCGCTGTCCGCCTCGGCCGTGTTCTCGACGATTTCACTGGACAGCGCACGTTGAACTGCCAAAGCTTGTTTGAGATAGGCAGCACGTTCGTCCGGCGTGGCATCGACGTGCCGCAAGATCGACAGCGAAATCACGCGATCGCCCTTCTCCAGCACGATGCCCCGCACGCCCATCGAGTCGCGGCCTTTGAAGACGCGTACATCATCGACGGGGAAGCGGATGCACTGTCCTTCCGACGTCGTAAGGAGAATGTCGTTGATCGCCGCGCAAACCTGCACGTCGACGATGCCTTCACCGTCATCGAGCTTCATCGCAATCTTTCCAGCGCGATTGATGTTGGCGAAGTCCGACAACTTGTTTCGTCGGACGGTGCCGCGCGTCGTCGCAAACATCACATCGAGACGATCCCACTCCGCCTCGTCCTCCGGCAACGGCATGATTGTCGTGATGCGTTCTTCGGCATCGAGTGGCAGGATATTTCGCAGAAATTTTCCTGTCGCCTGCGGCGCTGCGACCGGCAGGCGCCACACCTTCAACTTATAGACCTTGCCGAGCGACGAGAAGAACAGCATAGGCGTGTGAGTCGAGGCGACGAACAATCGCGCGACGAAATCTTCCTCGCGTGTCTGCATGCCGGAGCGGCCTTTGCCGCCACGCCGTTGCGCACGATAGGTCGAAAGCGGCACGCGCTTGATGTAGCCGGAGTGGCTCACGGTGACGACCATGTCCTCGCGCTGGATCAGGTCCTCGTCCGCCATGTCGCCCTCGGCATCGAGGATGACCGTGCGGCGCGGCGTCGCGAACGACGACTGAACTTCGCGCAGTTCGGCCTTGATGATGCCGAAGAGTTTTTCACGCGATCTGAGTGTCTCCAGATAGTCGGCGATCTCGTCGGCGAGTTTGCCGAGTGCGGCGGCGATCTCTTCGCGCCCGAGCGCCGTAAGGCGCTGGAGACGCAAATCAAGAATGCCGCGCGCCTGCGCTTCCGAAAGGCGACACGTGCCGTCCTCGGAAAGACGATGGCGCGGATCGGCGATGAGTTCGACGAGCGGCGCCATGTCGCGCGCCGGCCACGCACGCTCCATCAGCGCTTCGCGTGCCGCGGCCGCATCCGGCGACGTTCGGATGAGGCGGATAACCTCGTCGATGTTGGCGACGGCGATGGCGAGACCGACCTGCAGATGCGCGCTGTCACGCGCCTTGTTCAGTCGGAACTTCGTGCGCCGCGTGACGACTTCCTCGCGGAAGTCGACAAAGGCGCGCAAAATATCCGGAAGCGTTAGCGTCTCCGGGCGATTTCCATTCAGCGCGATGACGTTGCAGCCGAAACTCGTCTGCAACGCGCTGTGTCGATAAAGCTGGTTGATGACGACGTCGGGGACCGCATCGCGGCGCAATTCGATGACGATGCGCATCCCGTCGCGATCGCTCTCGTCGCGCATATCGGAAATGCCCTCGACGCGTTTTTCCTTCACGAGCTCGGCGATGCGCTCCTGCAGCACGGATTTGTTTACCTGATAGGGAATCTCCGTGACGATCAGCGCCTGCCGGTCCTTGCGGATCTCCTCGATCTCGATCTTGGCGCGCATCAGGACCGAGCCGCGGCCGGTCGTATAGGCGCTCATGATGCCAGAGCGGCCGACGATTGCGCCGCCGGTCGGGAAGTCGGGACCGGGCACAATCGCCAATAGGTCCATGATGCTCATGTCCGGCTGATCGATCAACGCAATGCAGGCCTCGATCACCTCGCCGAGATTGTGCGGCGGGATGTTCGTCGCCATGCCGACGGCGATGCCGCCCGCGCCGTTGACCAGCAAATTCGGGAAACGCGCCGGCAGGACCCTCGGCTCGCTCTCCTTGCCGTCGTAATTGTCCTGAAAGTCGACCGTACCTTCGTCGATGTCGGCAAGCATCGCCTCCGCGGGACGCGCGAGCCGACACTCCGTGTAGCGCATGGCCGCCGGCGGATCGCCGTCGACCGAGCCGAAATTCCCTTGCCCGTCGATGAGCGGCAGACGCATCGAGAAGGGCTGCGCCATGCGCACGAGCGCATCGTAGATCGCGCTATCGCCATGCGGATGATACTTGCCCATCACGTCGCCGACGACGCGCGCGGATTTCACATGCGCTTTGTCGTGCGTGATGCCGTTCTCGCTCATCGAAAACAAGATGCGGCGATGCACAGGCTTGAGGCCGTCACGCACATCGGGAAGCGCGCGCGAAACGATCACGCTCATGGCGTAATCGAGATAGCTGCGACGCATTTCGTCGACGATAGAAACGGGTCTTATGTCGGAGCCGGTGGGAATGGCGGGAGGAGCGTTTTCGTCGGACAAATGAGACGCCGGAAGAGGTGAGAGATCAGTCTCCTCGATCTAGGCGATTCCGCGCAGCTTTGCCATCGAAAAGGGCAAGCGTGACAGCAATCCCCGCAGTCTCTAAGCTGCTGAAAATGCGGCACTGTCGGAGGGGACATCGCCATGACCACATATACGGGCGCGCAACACGACCTGGTTCTGGGGACAGGTTTCGAACAGCTCGACTTCGCCGCGACCGCGAATACCGTCAGCAATTCGTACGCCGTAACAGGCAACAGCGCCGGTACGTCGATTTTTGCAAATTACGGCCGGATTAGTGCGCAATACGCCATCGGTGGCCGCATTCGCGAGATCGACAACTACGGCGACATCTTCGCCGCGGGGCCAGTCACCGGTGCAATCGCCGGCCTTTTCGATGTTCTCGAGAATTCCGGGCGGATTATCGGCTCGACGACGGTCGATACCAGCGTTGGCGTTCCTGCCGGCTACACAGGTTCAAAAATCTTCAACAACGACATGATGGAAAATGTCGTCGTCTTTGCACACACGACCACATTCGATCTCGAAAATGCCGGAACCATGTCGACCGACGCGCAGGCAGTCGTCGATATTTACGACTGCAAGAAGGCGACGGTCAACAATTCAGGTTCCTTGCTCGGGGCGACTCATTACGCCAACGCCCTGACAGGCATCTCATTCGCCAATCTCACCGCCGAGGCCTCTGTCATCAACACGGGCACGATCAGCGCATACTTTGGAATTCGGTCTGCCGCCGTCATCCAATCCTACGAGAACTACAATGCGATCACCGGGAGGATGAACGCGTTCGTGTTGAGTGGTGGCGCGGCAACGATCTACAACAGCGGCACGATCACCGGCCAGACGAACACGGCGATCAAATCGACGACGGCGTTGTCGATCACCAATGATGGGACGATCCGCGGCAAGAGTTTTGCGATCGAGGCGTCCGATGCCATCGACACGATCGTCAACAACGGGCTGATCTCGGGTTCGATCAAACTCGCCGGCGGCGCCGATGTCTATGACGGCACCTTCGGTCGCGTGACCGGCACGATCGATCTCGGCGACGGCACAAACACCGCCACAGGCGGCGCCTATGCTGACACGATCGTCGGCGGGGCAGACGGCGACACGATCGACGGCGGCAGCGGCAACGACACGATGGCGGGCGGCGTGGGCAACGACGTCTATTACGTCGACAACGCGCGCGATCGCGTCATCGAAGCCGTCGGCGGCGGTCTCGATACCGTCGTCGTGCGCGCGAATTACGTGCTGACCGCCGGACAGGAAATCGAAAGCATCGTCGTCGACGGCGCGGTCGGCGCGCTCGCGATCAACATCACCGGCAACGAATTCGCCAACGACATTTGGGGCAATGAAGAGACCAACCGGCTCATTGGTGGTGGCGGCAACGACACGCTGCGCGGTTACGGCGGCACCGATTATTTCGATGGCGGCGACGGTTTCGACACGGTGAGTTTCACGACATCGACGAACGGCGCGGGCATCATCGTCAATCTGACCGCACAGGGTTCGAACGGCGGCTACGCGACCGGAACGATCCTGAATTCGGTCGAAGGAGTGATCGGGACGCGCTACGACGACATCATCACCGGCAACGACGACGTCAACGAGTTTTATGGCTTGATCGGCAACGACCGGCTCGATGGAAAAGCAGGCGCCGACCGCCTGTATGGCGGTGCGGGCAATGACACCTATTACGTCGACGTCGCCGGTGATCTTGCCGTCGAAGTCGAAGGCGGCATCGACCAGGGTGGCAACGACATCATCTATTCGAGTGCGACGTTTTACGCGATCGGGACGGGTATCGAGGGCCTGCGATTGCTCGGCACCACAGCGATCGACGGCGACGGCAATGGCGGCACCAACACGATCTACGGCAACACCGCCGCGAACATTCTTCGCGGTCTCGCCGGCGTGGATACTATTCATGGCGGCGGCGGGGCCGACACGCTCGTCGGTGGCACCGAGCGCGACACGCTCTTCGGCGAGGGCGGGGCGGACACGTTCCGCTTCGCGGCCGGCGACAGCGGCAACAATGCGACGACCTACGATCTCGTGCAGGATTTCAAAGAGAGCGATGGAGACAGCATCGATCTCGATGTCGTCGGCACTGGCGGCGTGACCCTCACCGACGCGAACTATGCCGAACGGACAGTTGCAAGCGATGCGTTCGGCACTGCGCAAAGTGCCGCCAGTGCCGCGATGGCGGACGGGCTGCACAATGCGGTCTTCGTCGCCGGCACAACGGTCGGCTGGCTGTTCTGGAACACCGACTCCAACATGCAAACGCCGGATCAGGCGATGCGGCTTGCCGGCGTCAACAACGTCGGCCTGTTTGCCCGGACGGATATCTCTTAGCGACAATCCCTGTATCTGAGCTTGGGAGACGTCAGGCTCGAAGTGCGCTCACGCGCTGCATCGCCTGAAAGCAAAGGAAATCGACACAGAACGAAACGCCTGCGCCGATCGAGGTCGCCAGAATTCGGTGGTGCGCGCTTTCAAGTTCCGGCGCATCGGCAATGGCGAGCAACAGAACGACATAAGCCGTGACCGTCGTCGTGAAGGCCGCGTAATTCACGAATTGCAGCGCGTAGCTTGCCCAAGCGAACAGCAGCACCAGCCCGACTACGCCCGCCGCTGGTAATGCGACGACATGCGACACGAGCGTCACAAGCGCGGCGCCCGCCAGCGTTCCTGCAACACGCTGCAGCGTGCGTGCGGACGTCTCGCGCATCGTCGCCTTCAGGACGAGCATCGCCGTCATCGGCGCCCAATACCCGTTCGATAATTCGAAACCGCGCTCGATCGCCGTTGCGATCATCACGGCAGCACAGGCCCGCAGCGCGTAACGACCGAGCGCCGAGCGCCACGTCAGCGCATCGACGAAATGGATCGATGCACGCACCCAGCTCCAGGGTTCGGGCCGGCTGTCGACTTCGGGCCACCAGCGCAGCAGCGCCGAGAGCGCGACGGCCTGCGTGAGTCCACCGGCAAGCACGAGCCCCGCGCGCGCCGCAGCCTCGCCGGGACCCGCGGGATAATAGCCCGCAACGAACATCGCGATCGCCCATTGCAAGACGATCCACCAAGCCGCAGCATCGAGCGTGGTCAGTAGTGCGCAGATCGCCGCCCATGCGCCCGATGCCGGGATAAGTGTCCAGGCAGACAGACCGGCAACGCACCCCATCCACGCCGAGATGGCGGCGCCCAGCGCGGCGAAGACCATCGCTGCAGGCAACCATTGCGACACGCGGCGAAACGCGCCGAAGCCGACGGTGAAAGCGCCGCCGGCCGCGATCACGGCCTCGGCACGCGCGTGAAAAACGATTCCCGTCACTAAGCAGGCGGCGATCACTGGCAGCGATAGCAAGCCTGTCCGCAAACGCACACGTGACCAGTCGTGCGTAAAGGCATCGCGGAAAGATTTCAGGGTCGAATGCGGTTCCGGGGCGCGGACGTTGCCGGTCACGCGCGTTTTGGCCTGCCAAAGCGCTCCGCAGTCGCCGGCTTCCGCGACGAGGCGCCGGCCCCTGCCCGTTTGGCCTTCGCCGCTTTCTTCGAAGCTGTCTGCTGTGCCGCCTCGAGCGCCATCGCACACCAATGCCGCAGCGCATCTTCGTCGTCGAGGGCGGCGTCCGGCAAGGTCCAGAACGACTCGACCGTTACCGCGCGCGTTTTCGTTTCATAGGCGAACGACGTGCAGCCCGCGTCCGCGAATTTTGCTTTTGTGGCAGCGTCCGCTTTCAGAAAAATCGAGCCGCGCAGCACGAGGGCGAAACAGGCGTCTCCGACATAGACGCCGTTGCCGCTGAACATTCGCTTGACGCTACGCGCGCGAATGGCGCGAAGAAGTCTTCGATTGCAGCGCTATTCATCAGCGCTCGGCGAGCCGGAAGGCTCGCGGTCCAAAGACCGAAACTGCGTCAGGCCGAAGCCGACGCCGCGCTCTCGGGGAATGTCGCCGGCGTGATGGCGACGCTCTCGCCGCAGCCGCAGGCCGATGTCTGATTGGGATTGTTGAAGGTGAAGCCCGACGAGAGCTTGCTCGTCGAGAAATCCATCTGCGTGCCCAGCAGAAACAGCACGGCCTTGGGGTCGATGAGTACCTTCACGCCCTTGTCCTCGATGATCTCGTCACCGGGCGCAGCCGCCTTCGCCATCTCCATCGTATACGACATGCCGGCGCAACCACCGTTCTTCACGCCGACGCGCAGGCCCATGAGGTCACCCTCGCCGCCGTCCACGATCTCACGGACGCGCGCCGCCGCAGCGTCGGTCAGCGTCATCACCTTGAATTTGCCTCGGGCCATGAAGGACTCCGTTTCTGTGCCCAAGATAGGGACTGCATCGCCGCCCGTCGAGGTCTCCGGCTCCGTTCTGGAGCCCGTCGAAATCAGGGGGCCGGCTTGGCTTCGCGCGGCGCGCCGTCGAGGACGACGACATCGTATTTGTGGGCGCGGCCGAGAATGAGGCGTGCCTCCTCCTCTAGGACATCCCGATCCATTGTGTCGCCACGCACCAGCGAGATGCGGCGGTTCCAGCGCGTCCGCTCGGTTTTCAGACGGTCGAGATCGGTCTGGAGATCCGCGATCTGCTTCTCGTATTCAAGGCTGGTCTTGAGACCGCGCTGGCCGTTGGAAGCGTGCCAGACGAAATAGGCCGACGCTGCGCCGGCAGCGCAATGAAGAAGTAAGGGCACGGCCACGGCCCGCAGGCGCGCGAGGATCAGCATGTCCCGGTTCTACGCGCCGGAGGTTAGGACCGCGTTAACCGTCAGCGCATGTCCTGCAAAAGTTGGCGGACTTTTGCGACCCAGGACATGCGCCGGGACAGACTAGCGCCCGCCGCGCGCGACGCGCTCGATCTCCAGCCGCACCAATTTTTCGACGATACTGGGAAGGTTATCGTCAAGCCAGGTGCGTAGCATCGGCCGCAGCATGTCGCGGACGTGCTTGTCGATGACCTCGGTTTTCGTGATCGCGACGCTCGCCGTCAGCGCCTGAAACGCCGAGGTGATGCTGTCGGTGGTGGCTTCGGATAGCAGCGCGCCAAGTTCGGCCGGCACGGACACGGCGGCCGGCGGCAGAACGACGTCTTCCTCGACCGGCGGCGCGAGAATTGGAGCGACGGGCACTTCCGCGACCAAAGGAGCAGGCATCGGTGCTGCAAACGACGTCGGCGGTGGCGCTGCCGCCGGCGGCGCTTCTTGCATCGGCTCCACGACCGGCGCCGGTCTCGAGAAGCTGAACGGCGGCTGGATCGGGCGCGGGATCGGTGGCGGCGTGGTGCCCCATGTGCGTCCACCGACCGCCGATGGTGTCAAAATGCTGGCCGATGGCGGCGGCGTGACGGGCTGGGGACGCGGTGTCGGCGCGATCGGGTCGATGGGTGCGCGTGAATGCGCGGCATCCTCGTCCGCAATGATCTTCCGGATCGAGGCGAGCACGTCTTCCATCGACGGATCGGCGCGGCGCTCGACCGGCGGTGCTGCGGATGCGTGTGTAGGGATCGCGCTCATGCCATGCCGTTCGAGAAATCTACGCCTGCGAATCGCATTCGCGTGTCATCGCGAATCGTCTCACGCGGGTTGGCGCTTCGCAATATTGCGCGGCGCGGCATCCACGTTACTCACTGCCCGTCGGGCGTCGTCGTGCCGATAAACTTGTCCTTGACCTGATGGAAATGCTCCGTCGGGTCGTAGCCGACTGTGTTCAGGGCCAGCGTGTCGATGTTGAGCCGACCCATCGACGACAGCACCGAATAGGAGCCGACGACACGGTCGCGCTGCGCGGTCACTAGCTGGACGCGCGCATTGAGCAGAACCTGCTGCGCGTTGAGGACGTCGAAGGTCGTGCGTTGTCCGACCTTCACCTCTTCGCGAATGCCGTTGAGCGCGATTTCGGCAGCGGCAGTCGCGGCCTGCCCCGACGCGATCTGCGCCTTCGCCGTTTCGAGCTGGCCCCAGGCCGTCACGAGCGCTGCGCGCACCTGATCGCGCTGCAGATCCGCGGTGAAACGCGCCTGGCTTACCTGCTCCTTTGCCTGACGGATCGACGCGTATTCGCTGCCGCCCTGGTAAATCGGAATGTTCAATTGCCCGACCACGGTCGCGGTCAGCGCGCGGTAGTTCGGGATGCCGTTGAGGTCGGCGCGCTGGTTTACCGCGCCGTTCAGTGTCGCCGTGGGAAGCAATGCGCCTTCCGCGACCTTCACCGCGAGTTGCGCGACATCGACCTGATGCAGAGACGCCGCGATGGCGGGATGCTGGACCTGCGAAATCTCCACCGCATCGGTCATTCGCTTCGGAAGCAGACGCTCGACCGTTTGCGCGGGTTCGAGCCGGCGCGGTTCGGAACCGACCACCTGTCTGTAGCTCGCGATCGACGCCTGCAGATTCGACTGCGCCGCAAAGAAATCGGAGCGCGCCTGCGCGAGGCTCGCGTCCGCCTGCGCCACATCCGTGCGCGTGACTTCGCCGACCTGAAATCGATTGCGTGTCTGCCGGAGTTGCTCCGCCAGCACAAGAATGTTGGATTTGCGCAAACCGAGGATGGCGGTGTCGCGCAGCACATTCATATAGTTCGACGCGGCGGAGAACAGCGTGTTCTGCTCCGTCACACGCATCGTCTCGCGCGCGCCGAACACCTGACTTTCGGCCTGCCGCACGCTGTTGCTCGTGCGGTTTCCGTCGAACAACGTCTGCTGCACCGTGAGGCCGACACCCCGCGGCACACCAGAATAGCGCGCGACGCCGGAGACCGAGCGCACGGAGCCGTTGCCGGCTGCGGCGGCGCTCGTGAACGAGGACGCCGCATTGCCGCCGAGGGTTGACGCGCGCGTGATGCCGTTGACGCTGCCGCCAGTGTTGGTGGCGGGCGACGCCGCTCGGATGTCGCTGTATTCGAAGCCGGCGTCGAGCGAGCCGCTGATGCGCGGGCGATAGCCGGCTGTTGCGCGGCCGATGCCTTCATCGGCGCTGCGCACGCCGGCGCGTTGCGCGTTGAGGTCGGGGTTGGCGCCGTAGGCCTGGATCAGCGCGCGAGAGATTGTCTCCGCGCGAATGCCCGACACCGGCAAGGTGGTTGAAAGGAAGAACGCACCAAGCGTCATCGACGCGCGCGTAATTCCGCAGATGTTGCGACCAGACCGCATTCGTTACCGCTTCTCGACAAAGGACGCGGAAACGCAGACATCGCAACGGAACTGTGGACGGCAAAACACGAGCGCCGAAAAGCTGTTGCCTGAGTAGCGAGATGCGGAGTGATTCGCTGTGTCGTCGGCGCACCACTCGCCGCGAAATGCACAGGCTAGAGAACGAAGGTAGGAACCTTTCGCATCTCTACGAGAATTGGTGCCGCGGCATCGAAGAGCGGTCGCACCGACATGTCGCGGCCTTTGCCGCGGATCAGCGCCGCAGCCGTCGCGCCAGACGGTTTTGGAACGATCGCGACCATGCGGCCGTCCGGCGCGAGCAGTTCCGCCAGCGCATCGAGGCCGTTTTCAGCCGTGCCGTTGACGACGATCAGATCGAATGGGCCGAGATCGGCCGTCACTTTCGACAATGGAATGCCGAGCGGCGTGACGTTGCGCAGACTGAGGTCGTTGAACGCAGCCTTCGCGCGCGCAAACAGCGTACCGTCGGGCTCGACAGCGACGACACTTGCGCAGAGACCCGCGAGCAACGCGGCGGTGTAGCCCGCACCGCCGCAAACATCGAGCACGCGATCGGTGTCACGGGGTTCGGCGGCCTGCAACATGCGCGCGAGAACGAAGGGCGGCAGCATGGTTCGTGTACGCGGTCCGGCGTCGCCGGCAACTTCGAGCGCCAGATCGGAATAAGCCAGCGCACGCTGCGCCGGATCGACGAAATGCTCGCGGCCGACATCGAGCATGCGGGCAATGACGATCTGATCCGTCACATCAAAGGTGCGGACCTGCCGATCAACCATGATGCGGCGCAGTTCGACAGCGGAAAGCGTGAAATCAGTCGCGGCTTCGGCCACGGCAAGCTCCTGAGGGAGAACCCGTTAGGCCGAGTAGCGCAATCAGCCCGGTGCGTCCATGCGAGACCGGCGCGACGGAACGGCCCAGACGATCAGAAACGCGGCAAGCACATCGACGGCGAGGCAAAGGATCAGCGGAAGGGCATAGCCGCCCGTCGCATCCCGGAGCGCGCCGAGCAGCCCCGGCCCAAAGGCGAAGGTCGTCTGGCACACGGAATTGGAAAGACCGACGACGGTCGCGAAATCCCGCGCCGGAAACTCCCGCGCGATGATGAGCGCAGGCAACGTGATGACGTTGCCGACGGAGAAGCCAAACACCGCGCAAGCCGCGAGAAGCACGTAGGGATCGTTCGCGAGCCAGACGACCGCAAGTGCGGCGGCCTGGCTGAGCACGGAGATGCCGGTCGCGATGCGCTGATCGACGCGGTCGATGATGGCACCAAGCACGAGCCGGCCGACAACGGCCGAACCGGTTGCGATCGCGACCGACGCGCCAGCAAGCGCGCGACCGGTGCGCGGCTCCAGCATCGCGATCTGGTGCACGAGAAAGCCGACCTGTGCGAAGAAGGCGAGCGCGAAGGGCGCAGAGATCGACCAGAACGCGGCGCTACGCAGCAGCGCGCCACGCCCGGTCGCGGTCTCGACGGCGCCGGTCGCGGGTCTCGCGAAAGGCGGATCGCTGACAAAGAAGACGAGCGCGAGAAGCGCGGTTACAGCCCCGAGGCCACCTGCGACGGCCCAGACCGATGCCGCAAAACCCCAGCGCTGACTGGCAAGCGCAAGAAGCGGCACGACGATGATGCCGCCGAAACTCGCGCCGGTCAGCCCGATCGAGATCGCAAGTCCGCGCTTCGCGCTAAACCATGTGCCGAGGATCGTCGTGATCGCGGTGAGGCTCGTCGCCGCCCATCCGAAGGCCATGAGCGCATAGGCGCAGGCCAGTTGCCACGGCGCATCGGCGAGCGGGATGAGCGCCGCCGAAATTGCGGTGATGACGATACCGCCGACGGTGACGATGCGCGCACCAAAGCGCGCGATGAGATCGCCGGTGAAGGCGCCAAGGAACGCGCCGAGCAGATAGAATATGGTCGTTGCGCCGGCGACCGCAGTCGATGGCCAGCCGTGCGCGCGCTGCAGTTCCGCGAGATAGAAGCCGTGGCCGTAGAATCCGAAACCCCAGGCGAAGACCGCCATGACGAAACAGGCGGCAACGACGCGCCAGCCTGGATAGTTTTGCGCGCTTTCGTCGACGATGTCGCGCGGACGCTCGACTGCAATCTCTTGGGCGGCGGTCATCGAAACTCCGGCCCGCGCTTTAGCCCAGCGTCGCGCGCCATGTCTCGCGTGAAAGCTTCGGCGCTGCCCGAAGCGTTGCAGGTCAGGATTGCAGGCGGCGCATCACGCGTCCGATTGCATAACCGCCTGCGGCGATGACAATGTAGACGAACGCGACGAACGGCGCATTGGAAAGTCCGTGCATCACCTTGCCCGGCGCGTCGCTGCTTTCCGGCAGAAGGATGGAGATCGTCGCGCCGACCGCGGCGACGATCGCAAGAGTGAGCACCGGCCATCGCCGCCAGCCGATCAGCAGCGCCGCCGCGAGTATTGCAAGACCAACGCCGCGAGACAGTTCGACTCCGATCGCGCTGACAAGAAATCCGAATGCGCGAAAGACGGCTGCCATCACCCGTTCGGCATGTTGGCGGCGAGCGCCTCCAGCACCGCCATGCGCACCGCGACACCCATCTCGACCTGTTCGCGGATGCGCGATTGCGGACCGTCGGCGACATTCGTTTCGATCTCGACGCCGCGGTTCATCGGGCCAGGATGCATAACAAGCGCATCGGGCTTCGCGAGCGCGAGCTTCTCGGCATCAAGGCCGAAATAGCGGAAATATTCGCGCGTCGACGGCACGAAACCGCCATTCATCCGCTCGCGTTGCAGCCGCAGCATCATGACTATGTCGGCGCCCGCAAGGCCCTTGCGCATATCGCGAAAGACTTCGACGCCCATTCGGTCGATGCCGGTTGGAAGCAACGTCGACGGCGCGATGACACGCACGCGCGCGCCGAGCGCCGACAGCAGCAGGATGTTCGAGCGTGCGACGCGCGAATGCAGAATGTCGCCGCAGATCGCCACGACGAGCCCCTCGATGCGGCCCTTGTTTCGGCGGATGGTCAGCGCGTCGAGCAGCGCCTGCGTCGGATGTTCGTGCGCGCCGTCACCGGCATTGACGACCGAGCAATCGACCTTTCGCGCAAGAAGGTGGACCGCGCCGGCCTCGTGATGGCGCACGACGATAACGTCCGGTCGCATGGCGTTGAGCGTCACCGCCGTATCGATCAGCGTCTCGCCCTTCTTCACCGAAGAGGAGCCGACCGACATGTTCATGACATCGGCGCCGAGCCGCTTGCCCGCGAGCTCGAACGACGATTGCGTGCGCGTCGAGGCCTCGAAAAACAGGTTGATCTGCGTGCGCCCGCGCAGCGTCGCCTTCTTCTTCTCGATCTGCCGCGACACGTCGACCGCAGCTTCGGAAAGATCGAGAAGCGCGTTCAGATCGGCTGCCGACAGGCCTTCGATGCCGAGAAGATGGCGGTGCGGAAAGGTCGGCGGCGTCTTCACGTCCATACGCTGCGTCTAGCACTCGCTGAAGGCCGCCTGAAAGGGGTGGCGCGGAGCCGTCATTTGACAGTCCATACCCCCTCCCCCATGTTCCGGCTGACCCGGCTGAGCCCGCCGCCTGACGGAATCGCAGGCGCTACTGCGTCGCGTTCGCCCACCTAACGTCCTCAGAAAAAAGAGAAATTCTGGATGAACGTCGTCATCGTCGAAAGCCCGTCCAAGGCCAAGACGATCAACAAATATCTTGGCCGCGAGTATGAGGTTCTGGCCTCCTTCGGTCACGTCCGCGACCTCGAAGCCAAGGACGGCTCGGTCGATCCGGAAGCCGATTTCGCGATGAAGTGGGATGTCGACGCGAAGTCCGCAAAGCGCCTGTCCGATATCGCCAGAGCCGTGAAGGATGCGGACAAGGTCATTCTCGCAACCGACCCGGATCGCGAGGGCGAGGCGATCTCCTGGCACGTGCTGGAAGTCCTCAAGGCAAAAAAGGTCCTGAAGGACAAGCGCATCGAGCGCGTCGTCTTCAATGCGATCACGAAGCAGGCCGTCACCGAGGCGATGGCGAAGCCGCGCGAGATCGACCAGGCGCTGGTCGATGCCTATCTGGCGCGCCGCGCGCTCGACTATCTCGTCGGCTTCTCCCTCTCGCCGGTCCTTTGGCGCAAGCTTCCGGGCGCCCGCTCGGCGGGCCGCGTACAGTCGGTCTCGCTTCGCCTCGTCTGCGACCGCGAGATGGAAATCGAGAAGTTCGTCTCTCGCGAGTACTGGTCGCTGGTCGCGCATCTGAAAACGGCAGCAAGCGAACCTTTCACGGCACGGCTCGTCGGCGCGGACGGACAGAAGATCACCCGGCTCGACATCGGCACGGGTGCAGAGGCCGAGGCTTTCAAGACGGCGCTTTCCAGCGCGACATTCCGCGTCGCCTCGGTCGAAGCGAAGCCGGCGAAGCGCCACCCATCCGCGCCATTCACGACCTCGACCCTGCAGCAGGAAGCGTCGCGAAAGCTCGGCTTTGCGCCAGCGCGCACGATGCAAATTGCGCAGCGTCTCTATGAAGGCATCGATATCGGCGGCGAGACCGTCGGCCTCATTACGTATATGCGAACCGACGGCGTGGACGTCGCGCCCGAGGCCATCACCGCGGCGCGAAGTGTGATCGGCAAGGAGTACGGCGCCCGCTATGTGCCCGGTGCACCACGCAAGTACACGGTGAAGGCGAAGAACGCGCAGGAAGCGCACGAAGCTGTCCGCCCGACCGACCTCTCGCGTCTGCCGAAATCTGTGCGCGGCCTCGATCCCGAGCAGGCGAAACTTTACGAGCTCATCTGGACACGCACGATCGCGAGCCAGATGGAGTCGGCCGAGCTGGAGCGCACGACCGTCGACATTGTTGCACGCGCCGGAGAGCGGAATCTGGAGCTGCGCGCGACCGGCCAAGTCGTGAAGTTTGACGGCTTTCTGCGTCTTTATCAGGAAGGCCGCGACGACGAGGCGGACGAGGATGGCAACCGCCTTCCCGCGATGCGTCAGGACGAGCCTCTGTCGCGAGAGAAAATCGAAGCGGACCAGCATTTCACGGAGCCGCCGCCGCGGTTCACGGAAGCGACGCTCATCAAGCGCATGGAGGAACTCGGCATCGGCCGTCCTTCGACCTATGCCTCGACGCTCGCTGTGCTGCGCGACCGCGATTACGTGAAGATCGACAAGAAGCGCCTCGTGCCGGAGGACAAGGGCCGGCTCGTCATCGCGTTCCTCGAAAGTTTCTTCGCGCGCTACGTCGAATACGATTTCACGGCTGGACTTGAAGAGAAACTCGACCTCGTGTCGAATTCCGAGATCGAATGGAAGGAAGTTCTTCGCGACTTCTGGCGCGATTTTTCGACGTCGATCGACGACATCAAGGATCTGCGCACGACGGAAGTGCTCGATGCGCTGAACGATCTTCTTGGCCCACACATCTTTCCGGCGCGCGAAGGCGGCGGTGATCCGCGCGCCTGTCCGTCCTGTGCGGAAGGCAAATTGTCGCTCAAGGTTGGCAAGTTCGGCGCCTTCATCGGCTGCTCGAATTATCCGGAATGCCGTTTCACGCGACCGCTCAATCCGGCCGCAGCCGAAGCCGCGATCAACGGCGAACGTCCGGGCGTGAAGGCGCTCGGCGCGGACCCTGAGTCGGGTGCCGAGGTGACGATACGCGACGGCCGTTTCGGTCCTTACATCCAGCTCGGCGAACAGGGCGACGACAAGGAAGCGAAGCCGAAACGCTCCTCGCTGCCGCGTGGTTTGAAGCCGGACGACGTGACGCTAGAAAAGGCGCTCGCGCTCCTGTCGCTGCCGCGCGAAGTCGCGAAACATCCCGAGAGCAAGGAGCCCATCCTCGCCGGCATCGGCCGCTATGGCCCGTACGTTCAACACGGACGTACCTACGCCAATCTTGCCGCCGACGACGATATCCTCATGATCGGTGGCAATCGCGCGATCGATCTCATCGTACAGAAGGAAAGCGGCGGTGGCGGAGGCCGTTTCGGCGGCAGCGCCGGACCTGGCCGTGTGATTGGCGATCATCCCGAAGGCGGTCCGGTGGCCGTGAAGGCCGGCCGGTTCGGCCAGTACGTCAACTGGGGCAAGATCAACGCGACGGTGCCGAAAGGCACGAACGCCGACGAACTTACGATGGAAGCCGCCATCACGCTTCTTGTGGCGAAGGCGAGTGGTACGGCGTCAGGCGGAGGTCGCGTCGTCGGCCAATATCCCGGCCACGGCGACATCGTTGCGCGCGAAGGTCGCTACGGGCCCTACGTCAGCCTCGGTAAGGTCAATGCGAACCTGCCGGACGGCGTGTCGCCCGACAGCGTCTCGCTCGAGGAGGCGATCTCGCTGATCGATGGACGCGGTGGGCCGGGCACGCCGGCCAAGAAGGGCAAGAGTACGGCGCGCAAGACAGCGGCGAAAAAAACGCCGGCGAAGAAAGCTGCCAAGGCCGTGACGAAGGCGAAGCCGAAGAAGGCTGCGGGCAAGGCGTGACATCCGGCACAGCTGCGTTCGTCATTGCGCCGTTGCGCGACGACGAAATCGAGGCTGCCGTCGCGCTGTGGGATGAAGCAGGATTGCTTCGGCCTTGGAACGATCCGCGCGCCGACATCGCAATGGCAATGTCGAAAGAGTCGTCGGATGTGCTGGCCGGCAGATTTGGCGATATGCTTTTGACGACAGCGATGATCGGTCACGACGGGCACCGCGGCTGGGTCTATTATCTCGCGGTGGCGAAGACGGCGCGCGGTCGGGGCTTCGGCATGCAAATGATGCGCGCATGCGAGGACTGGTGTCACGCGAAACACGTGCCAAAATTGCAGCTTATGGTGCGCGGCGACAATGCAACGACGCAGGCCTTTTACGACCACATCGGCTACGCGCGCAGCGACGTGGTCGTGATGGCGAAGGTGCTGTAGCGAGCTTTATTGCCGCACGAGAGGAATCTGCAAATTCGTCGGGCGGTTCTGCTCGCTGTCGAAGCCGCGGCCGTCGACATTGCGCGCGCCCCAGAAGAGCAGATCGTTGGCGATAAAAACGAGATCGTATTCCATGAAGTTTTTGCCTTCGGTCAGACCGAAAAGCGCAAACGCCTTCCCGAACACGCTCTGCGTTTTCCCGATCTCCCACTTCGCATAGCTTTGGCTCCCGACCTGATTCAAAACATCGGCAAAAGGCTGCAAGAGCGGCGTGACATCGTAGGCCTCGTCGGCGACGAAATCGACTTTCTGCGCACCTGCCGCAATCGGATGATCGCCGCGCCAAAGCATGTGGCCGACAAGGTGGATGCGGGCGAGAGGCACTTTACCGGCGGGGTCGGCGAAATTGGTGATCGTCAGATCGAAACGATCGCCCGGAAGCGCCTTGAATTGCCGTGTCAGATAGAACGGCTTCAGAGAGCCGTCCGCGTTCTTTGCCGCGCTCGGGCGCACTTCCGGCGCAAGGCTTCGCCAATTGCCGAGAACGGCCTGCTTCGTTTGTTCGAGAGTCATGGATTTTGGATTCCTGTCTTGCGCTTGGGAAGGGAGCATCATGCAGCTTCCCATCACCGCGATGCAGGCGAGCGCGAATGTGCGTGGCATCGCGAATTGGTGGAAAGGCATCGGCGCTCCAGCGTCTATGACGATCATCATAGTAGCGAAAATGACGGCATGTGTCTATGTCGGTCGTCATAATTCTCGCCGGAGTGGCGCAGGTTGGCGGCGGACGTCCGAAAAAAGATGATCGAAGGCACGATGTCGCTTCTGGCGCGCCACGGCCTGCACGGCACTTCGTTCTCGGCGATTCTAGCGGAAACAGGCGCGCCGCGTGGGTCGCTCTATCATCACTTTCCGACCGGCAAGGACGAGTTGGTCGCTGCCGCGGTCGACGAAGCCGGAAAAGTGCTGCGCGACGCGCTGGCAGTCGCGTCCGGGCAACCGGCAAAAGCGGTCGTGGAACGCTTTCTTGCCATCTGGCGCACAGTGCTCACACGCGGCGAATGCGACGCTGGTTGTGCTGTGCTCGCTGTTACGATTGAAGGCGCGCCGCCGGAATTGCGCGCACGTGCCGCAAACATCTTTCTTTCCTGGTGCGCGTTATTGAGCGATCTGCTGACGCGCGGCGGCCTTCCGCGCAAACAAGCGGAGACTTTCGCCGTGACGTTGATTGCCGCCGTAGAAGGCGCGGTCGCTTTGAGCCGCGCCGCTGGCCATGCAAAACCGTTCGAGACGGTCGCCGCGCAACTTCTCGGCCTGGTGCACACGATGACGCGGGAACAATGAACAAACGATGGTAAAGACGCCGAGACCGAAGGCAAAGAGCCCGAGCCGCGAAGACATCCTCGCCTTCATCGCGCGCGAGCGCGAGGCCGGGCGCAGCGACAAGGTCGGCAAGCGCGAAATCGCGCGCGCCTTTGGGCTTACTGGTTCCGACAAGATCGGTCTGAAAGCGATCCTGCGCGACCTCGAGAACGACGGCCGCGTTACCCGCCATAGGAAGGGCCTTGCTGTGCCCGGCGTGCTGCCGCCTGTCGTACTTGCCGATGTCGTGCGCGTCGACAGCGACGGCGAATTGATCGCGACTCCCGTCGAATGGGACGAAGCGCAGCTTGGTCCCCTGCCCCACATCCTTCTGCATCGACCCCGTCGTCCCAAACCTGGCGATGTCGCGCCGGGCGTCGGCGATCGCGCGCTCGTGCGCACCGAGCGGCTTCACGACGCCGACGAAGCAGCACCGCAATACAGCGGGCGCGTTATCAAGCTGCTGAACAAGGCGCGCGCGCGTGTGCTCGGCATCTTCCGTATCGGCGTGCGCGGCGCACGCATCGAGCCCGTCGACAAGAAACAGATCGGCCGTGAGTATATCGTCGCGCAGGCCGATCGCGGCGACGCGCAAGATGGCGATCTTGTCGCGGTCGAGCTTCTTGGCGGATCACGGTTTGGCGCGACGCAAGCACGTGTGCGCGAAGTCGTCGGCACGCTCGCAAGCGAAAAAGCCGTCAGCCTCATCGCGCTGCATGCGCATGGCATCCCCGATGCCTTTCGCGCCGACACGCTCGCGGAAGCCGCCGCGGCGCGACAGACCGCCGTGCAGGCCGAAGGTTTTTCGCGGGAGGATTGGCGCGACATGCCGCTCGTCACCATCGATCCGCCGGACGCGAAAGATCACGACGACGCGGTCTTCGCCGAACCCGATACCGATCCCGCCAACGACGGCGGTTTCATCGTCACCGTCGCGATTGCCGACGTCTCGTGGTATGTGCGGCCCGACAGTGCGCTCGATCGCGAGGCGGTGTTCCGCGGAAATTCTGTCTACTTTCCCGATCGCGTCGTGCCGATGCTACCGGAAGAAATCTCGAACGATCTCTGTTCGCTCGTGCCGATGCAGGATCGTCCGGCGCTTGTCGTGCGACTTTTTCTCGGCGCGGATGGGGCTAAGAAACGACACACATTCCATCGCGTGATGATGCGCTCGCACGCAAAGCTTAGTTACGCGCAAGCGCAAACTGGTTTCGACGGAAAGCCCGACGACATCGCCGCGCCAATGGTCGAGCGCGTATTGCAGCCCCTGTTCGCAGCCTATCAATGCGCGAAGCAAGCGCGCGAAAATCGCGGTCCGCTCGATCTTGATCTCCCCGAACGCAAGATCCTGCTGAAGGACGACGGCACGGTTGATCGCGTCGTCATTCCGCCGCGGCTCGAAGCGCACCGGCTGATCGAGGAATTCATGATCCTTGCCAACGTCGCCGCGGCCGAGACGCTCGAAGACAAGCGGCAGTCGCTCATCTATCGCGCGCACGACGAGCCGAGCGCGGAAAAACTCACGGCGCTCTCGGAATTCCTCGCGACGATCGGCATCAAACTCGCGAAGGGCCAGACCATTCGCGCCGCGACGTTCAACAATATTCTCGCGCGCGTGAAAGACACCGAGAACGAGAACCTCGTCAACGAAGTCGTCCTGCGGTCGCAGGCGCAGGCGGAATATACGGCGGAGAACTACGGACACTTCGGGCTCAACCTGCGGCGCTATGCGCATTTCACGTCGCCGATCCGGCGCTACGCCGATCTCATCGTGCATCGCGCACTCGTGCGGGCACTAAAACTTGGGCCGGGCGGCTTGCCCGACACCGCTGGCGGCGGCCTCGCGGAGATCGCGACGCGCATCTCGGCGGCGGAGCGTCGGGCGATGGCGGCGGAGCGCGAGACAAACGACCGCCTGATCGCCGGTTATCTCGCAGACAGGATCGGCGCGAGTTTCACAGGTCGCGTTGCGGGCGTCACGCGCGCAGGCCTGTTCGTGAAGTTGAAAGAGACCGGCGCCGACGGCTTCGTGCCGATGTCGACGCTCGGCAACGAACATTTTCATTTCGACGAGGTCGCGAGCGCCATTGTCGGCTCCCGCAGCGGTACGGGCTGGCGGCTCGGCGACTTCGTCGAGGTCAAACTCGTCGAGGCCGCGCCGATCGCTGGCGCGCTGCGTTTCGAGATTGAGAGCGACGGACGCGCGATCCGGACGTCGGGTGCAGGCAGGGGAAGCCGACGACCGACGCTGCGTGGACGCCCGCAGCGGCGGGGCGGCAAGCGCTAGATCAGACTTCTTCGGTCGTGATTTCGAAGCGCGTGAGAATATTCGATCCGAAGGTGAGCGTCAGCGGCACATCTTCCGCGTCCCGTCCGCGGGCAATCAGAATCCGGCCGATGCGCGGATCGTTGTTGCGCGGATCGAACATGTGCCAACGATCGCCGATATAGACCTCCATCCAGGCCGCAAAATCCTGCGGTGCATAGGGCGGCGGCAGGCCGATGTCGCTGATATATCCCGTGCAGTAGCGCGCCGGAATGTTGAGGCTTCGACAGAACGCAATCGCGAGATGGGCGTAGTCGCGGCAGACACCCTGCTTTTCTTCGTAGGCTTCGAGCGCCGTCCGCGTCGGTCGTGAATGCTGGTAGTTGAATACGATATGGTCGTGCACGAAATCGCAGACCGCCTGAACGCGCGCCCAACCGGGTGGCGTGTTCTGGAAAAGATTCCACGCAATGTCGGAAAGACGCGACGTCTCGCAATACCGGCTGCCCAGCAGATATAGCAGCGCGTCCGTCGGAAGATTCTCGACAGGAACCTGAGTGGCGGTCCGCTCGTGCGCGTCCCAGTTGCCGGAATCGCGGACGATCCCTTCGGTGCGCAACGCGAATGTTCCCGCCGGCGCAAGCATTCGGTTGCACCAGTTTCCATGACTGTCGTGATAGCCGGTCACCGGCACGAACGGGTCCGTTCGCAAAACATCGACGACCTCGAGATCGGCAGCCCGAGACGCGTGCACGTTCAGGGTCGCAATGACCGGCGTGACCTGAGAGAAATTGTAGATCATCTCGCAGCCCACTCGAATTCGCATGATCTCTCCGGTTCGTGCCAATCCCATCGTTATCAAGAAAAACGATCTTCGTTCCAACTATTTACGCGGGGACATGCATCTGTGTGCTCATTCGAACAACGTTCGTGATTAGTCGAGCATCACCGCGACGCGCCACGATCCTGCGAGAAGCTGGAACCCTTCAGCAAGTCAGCTGCCGCTGTCTCGCGTGGCGATCTGCCGCTGCTAAGCGTTAATCTGCTCTCTGAACAGGCGGCTGCGTCGCAGCCTGCGCTGGAAAGATGGTCGCAGGCGGCGAACCCTGATTTCGATCAGGACTGTCGAGAGTACCATCGGCGAGATGGTTGACAGGATCGTCTTCGCGATGCCGGCGGATCAAGGTCTTTGCAGAATTGCCGAAATAGACGCGAAGACCGCCGAGAACTGCTGCATACCGACGCTCGCCGACGCGACCCTCTGCAAACAGCGAAACGCCCGTAGCGCCTCCGACCGGCAGCAGATATTCCGCGCCGAAAGCGGCCGCATGCAAGCGGTTCGTGTAGCGATGCCCAACGGACAGTTTCAGATTGTCCATCGCGTAGACGGACAGATCGATTTTGTCGAAGAAGTGCGTTGCCTGCCTTCTTCCGCCGGGAAGAAATACAAATCCGAACGGCGTGGCGCCAAAGATCGGCGCGCCTGGCGAACGTCGGCCCGTTTCAGCGCCGAGAAGACCCGAGATGGTGAACACACCGAGGTAGCCCTCCGCCTCGACACCGATCCGCCCCTGCGTGGTGTTGCCGACGCCAAAATGCGCCACCGAACCATATGCCCCGAAGAGCCCTCGTGCAGGATCCCGCGCGAAGACGTGGCCAGCCGCGCCAAGATAGGGACGTCCGAATGTTGTCGCGGCAATGCCGTCGATTTGTACGCCCAGCGAAGGTGTCAACGGCGCAGAAATCGACGCGGCCGCGCCTGCGCCGCCGCGCCAGGGAGTCCCGACGCCCCCGAAAAGACCAGGAGATTGGCCGCGGAGCGCAGCGCCGCCGCCAAAACCCTCGACCTTGCCGTTTATACCATCGACGGCCGGCAGTTGCGTGAACACGGGCGGCGGAACGGCGATATCTGCAGCAATGGAATTGTTCGCCAGAAATCCGACGGCAAACGTGACCACGATCGAACGCAACACGATAAACGCGCCCTCAAGCTGCCGTAAGCTCGGCTTTAAACGAAGGCGACGCAAGATAGCCGTGTCAGCTTCTTTTGTTTACCAGCTGTTGTTCAAGGCAGGTGACTTTGCAGCAACGCTGCTTGCTCGCGTAGCGCAAAGGTAGCCAACAATCCGGCAGTCTTACAGTAATTACGTCGTTGAATTCGCGTCTTTCTCTTCCGATCGCATTTGGGCGACAGCTGCTCAAGACGGCGCGTCGCACGAAAGATTTGCCTGTCTCATCAAAGTGAACCCGCGGTCGGGATCCTCGCTAAAGTCCCGGCAGTCGCGCCCCCGGTGATGGCTTTGCGCGCATCGGCTGGAATGCCGCGCCCTCGTGGTTCAGAAGCCATTGCTTGCGCGGCAGACCTCCGCCGAACCCGGTGAGCGACCCGTTCGCGCCGATCACGCGATGACACGGAACGACAATCGCGACCGGGTTCTGCCCGTTGGCGAGGCCGACAGCGCGCGACGCGTCCGGCGCGCCGAGCCGACGCGCCAGCGCGCCATAGCTTTCCGTTGTGCCGGCGGGAATCTCGCGCAACGCCGCCCACACGCGACGCTGGAAATCCGTGCCGCCCGTCTTCGTTTCGAGCGCATCCGTCGCGGTCAGATCGCCTAGGAAATAGCGCTCCAGCGCATCGCGGATCGTCGCCGGCACCCTGCCTTCGCGCACCTCGCGACCGGTGCGATATTGGCGTCGCATCAGTAGGTTCATCCGCTCGTCATGGTCGGCGAATTCGAGGATGCGCAGGCGGCCCGAATCGTCGACCGCCAAAACCAACTGATCGACTGGCGAGTCGACGCGCTCGAAATAAAATGTCTCGTGATCGCTCATCGCAAAAAACTCGTGCGGCAAGATGCGGGCTCGATTGTCGCGCCCCCAGCCGCTATCTAATCATCACGCAGCGAACGGAACAAGAACAATGACGCTTTCCCACACGTCGATTGCTTCGTCCACGAGCGAAACGGTACGCCCCGTCGGATTGTCGTTGAAGCGCGGCTTTCTTGGCCGCTGCCCAAATTGCGGCGAGGGCGCGCTTTACCGTGGATATCTCAAGGTCAACGATCATTGCCCCGTCTGCAACGAGGCATTCTTTCACCAGCGCGCCGACGACGCCCCGCCCTACGTGACGCTGCTCATCGTCTGCCACGTTTTGATTGCGCTCTACCTTCTCGCGGAAGACTATGGCCCTGCCCTGTCGACCGGAACGTTGGTCGCGATTTTCTGCGCGCTCGGCATGGCGATGTGTCTGGCGCTTCTGCCCGGCATCAAGGGCGCCCTCATCGCGCTGCAGTGGGCCTTGCGGATGCACGGCTTTCATGGTCCGGAGTCGCAAAACTCCGGACAGAAAGTCTGATGTCGCACGATCCGACCGAAATTCCCCGCTCGACCGATAGACCGCAAGCCACGAAGCCCGGGGCCATCCCGCAGGGCCGCGCGCAAGGCTTTACGAAGCAGCTTACCGAGGTCGATCGCGACCGCACGTCGCCCTACATCCGGCCGCGCCATGCCGCGACGATGATATTACTCGATCATTCCGGCGCGGAGCCAAAAGTGCTGATGGGCAAGCGCCATCACGGGCTCAAATTCATGGCCGGGAAGTTCGTATTCCCCGGCGGTCGCATCGAGCCGAACGACCGGCGCATGGCCTCCACGAACATGCTGTCGCCGAAGGTCGAGGAAAAGCTGATGGCGCGCCGCGTGCGCCGCTCGGTGTCGCGCGGTCGCGCATTGGCGCTGGCTGCCATCCGCGAAACATTCGAGGAAACAGGACTGCTGCTTGGCAAGCCTGGCGATGCGCCTGCCAACATACCGGTCGGGCCGTGGCAGGAATTTGTCGGGCACGGCATCGTGCCGGACCTCGCGCGTGTGCGCTTCATTGCGCGCGCAATCACACCGCCGGGGCGACCCCGCCGTTTCGACACGTCCTTCTTTTCGCTCGATGCTTCGGCGATCGCGAAGAAGATCGACGATGTCGTCACCGCCGATACCGAACTCGTCGAGCTCGTCTGGATTCCGCTGAAGGATGCCGAACAGCTCGATTTGCCGCACATCACGGGCGTCGTGCTGAAAGAGCTCGATACGCGGCTTGCGGGCGGCATGAAAGATGAGCTTCCCGTGCCTTTCTATTACGAGAAGAGCCGCAAGTGGTTTCGCGAAGAGCTGTGAGGTCGAACTTGCAACGGCTTTTCAACGAGCAGATGGTCGCGCGATGAGCGCCGCCGACAGAACCAATGTCTTGAGCGTGCCATCGCGCCTCTTCGACGCATTGCGCGACCATGCAACAGCGGTCGCTCGCGATCCGAATGAACTTGCAGCCGATGCAATCGAGACATACCTCGCGGTACAGGATTGGCACTGCGACCATAATCTTCGTGGGCTCCGGCAGGCCGAAGCAGACAAGTTCGCAACCGACGAGGACGTGAGGGCGGCTTTCGCCCCACGCCGGTGAGGCTTCGCTACACCGCGTTGGCGCTCGAAGATATCGCGCATGCCCGCGCTCACATCGAGAATGAAAGCCCGCGCGCTGCGGACGCAACCATCACCCGTATGCAGCGAGCAATCGACACTCTGATGCTGTTTACGGAACTAGGCCGAAAAGGCCGCGCGCGGACACCGTTCGTCGTCGCTTATCGCGTCGTCAGCGGGACCATCGATATTCTCGCTGTCATCCACGGTGCCCGTGCATGGCCGGACACGTTGTGACAGCCACACAATCGATCACCGTGGACGCGCGTCGCGTGCTTTTCGCTGCCATCGCCGCCATCGCGGTCGCAGGCGCAGGTTTGTCACTGTCGATTCCGCTGCTTGCGTTGCGCATGGAATCCGCCGGCTATTCCGCGACCGCGAACGGCATCGGCATCGCCGTCGCGGGCCTTTCAACGCTCGTCTTCGCGCCTTTCGTGCCGGCGCTTGCAGCCTGGATGGGCGTACAGCGATTCCTGCTCGCCGCACTCGTCGTAGCGATGGTTTCGCTGCTCGGGTTTGCCGCGACCGAATGGGATTTGCGTCTCTGGTATCCGATGCGCGGCATTTACAGTTGCGCGCTCACGGGCCTTTTCGTCATCAGCGAATATGCGGTGAACGCGCTGGCGCCGCCGGCACGCCGCGGTGTCTGGATCGGCATCTACTCGACGGGCCTCGCGCTCGGCTTCGCTGCGGGTCCGCTGATGCTCGGCGCGGTCGGCTCTGAGGGTCTACGTCCCTTCATCGCGGGCACGCTTCTCTTCGCAGTAGCCGGTATTCCGCTCGCGCTCGCGGGACGGCATTTGCCGGGGCTAGCGCGTCACGCGAAAAGCGCGCCGCTCGCCTTCCTGCGGCGCGCGCCCGGTCTCATGTCGGCCGCCTTCGTCTTCGGCGCGGTCGAAACCGGCGCGATGGGCCTCCTGCCCGTCCACGCCGTTCGCAACGGCATGAGCGCCGAAACCGGCGCTTTGCTTGTCGCGGCGCTAGCTGCCGGTAACATCCTGTCGCAGGTGCCGCTCGGCTATATCTCGGACAAGGTGTCACGTCGCCTTCTCTTGCTGGCCGTCTCGGCTTTCGCCTGCGTGGTCGCCATTGTTCTTGCCGCGATTCCGCACACGTCAGCTTTCCTGCCCACTCTGGTCGTATGGAGCGGCGTCACGAGCGGCCTTTACATGGTCGGCCTCGCCGAGCTTGGCGCGCGTTACAAAGGCAACGATCTTGCGACCGCGAATGCCGTCTTCGTCGGCTGCTACGCCACGGGCATGATCGCTGGGCCGCCGCTAGCGGGCCGGGCAGTCGACCTCGCGCCGACGAACGGGCTGTTTCTGTCGCTCGCGGTCCTCTGCGCCATGACGCTGTTGGTGCAGGCTGCGCGACTGATCTACGAACGGGCGCGTTGACACCAGCGGGACGATCCGTATTGTCCACCGAATTCGGCGAGGCGCCCGTTCGCCCGCAATTTTTCGCGCGACTCGCGTGACCGCTTTCCGGGATCAATCAGATGGCCAAGGCCGCCAACATCAAGATCAAGCTGCTTTCTTCTGCCGACACCGGCTATTTCTACGTGACGAAGAAGAACGCGCGCACGAAGACGGAAAAGATGGCGATCAAGAAGTACGATCCCGTCGCCCGCAAGCATGTCGAGTTCAAAGAGACCAAGATCAAGTAATATCCGGTCGGACTGTGTTTGCGCCGGCGACACGCTAGTTGAGGTGCATGTCCTTTTCGCCGAACCGGGACCATTTCGGCGGGATATGCTCGAAGGTGGCCGGCCAGCCATAGGCAAAGAGGAGGCCACTCCACTGCCTATAACCGACCGGCCGACCCCACGGACCCAGGAGATGCGGCGGACCTGAGCATCGCGGGGTGTTCGAGTCTGCCAGACGCCTTCCCCCGAAAGCGCCCGTCAGGGGCGCTCTCCGGCGCCCTCAGGTCGGCGGGTTAGTGCCCGTTCGACACAGATGAGGTTACTGCCAGGTAAAAGAAAAGCAATGGCTTGGACGCGCGGGCCGGCGGAAAGACTTAAGCAACCTTAACGCTTAAGCGTGGTTTCTCGGGCTTTGGCTGCGCAATAGTCGGCTTAACTATGCTGCAGCCGCGGTAACCCTGTTGCGGCCAGTCTGCTTCGACTTGTAGAGCGCCTGATCCGCCGCGCGATAGAGCGCTGCCGCGGCGCTGCTCGAACCTCGCTCCGCCAGTCCGATCGATGCCGTGATCGCGATCGCGCGGTCGCCGGCATCGAGCGGGAACAGGTCGGCGGCGATGCTGGCGCGCAGTCTCTCGGCAACTCGCGCCGCCGTCTCGGTGGGCGTCTCGGGCATGACGACGACGAACTCCTCGCCGCCCAGCCGGCACACGAGGTCGATCGTCCGCACGACTTTCCGAATGCGGGTCGCGAAACCACGCAGCACCGCATCGCCGGCGTCGTGACCCCAGGTGTCGTTCACGGCCTTGAAGTGGTCGATGTCGAGGATCAGCAGCGACAGATGCCGGCCCTTCTCGGCCGCGCGCTCCATCAGCCCGCCGAACTGGCTCTCGAAATAGCGGCGGTTGTGCAGCCCAGTAAGGGCATCCACCCCAGCCATCTCGATGGCGCTCTGCATCGACTGCCGCAGCTTCTCCGCATAGCGGTGCCGGCGCACCTGCGTACGGACCCGCGCGATCAGTTCGCTGCCTTCGATCGGGCGCGTCAGATAGTCGTTCGCGCCAAGCTCGATGCCGCGCAGGATGCGTGCCTTGTCGCCGATCTCGGCGGCGAGAAGAATTGGTAGGCCGCGCGTGCGCTCCAGCGCCCGCACCTGCGCAACGAGCCGCAGCGCATCGAAGCTCTGGAGGCCGAGGCCCACGATCATCAGGTCGAAATCGTCCTCCGCGGCGCGCAGCAGCGCTTCCTGCGGCTCGGTAACGATCTCGAGCGAATGCAACTTGCGCAGCCGCTGGACCATCGTATCGGCCGCGCCGGGGCGGTCCTCGACGATCAGGACACGGCCCTTCTCGCCATTCACGGAATTGGCGATGTCGATGGGATCGTCGGCGCCAAGCGCGGCGGATGCCATCGCGCGCAGGCGCAGTTCGTCGATCGACATTTTCAGCCGTGCGAGCGAACGCACGCGGGCGAGAACCTCGGTCTCGTCGACCGGCTTGGTCAGGAATTCGTCGGCACCGGCTTCTAACGCGCGAACGCGGTCTGCCTGCCCATCGAGCGCAGTCACCATGACAACAGGAAGATGCGCGGTGCGCGCATCGCTCTTCAAGCGTCGGCACACCTCGAACCCGTCCATGCCCGGCATCATCACGTCGAGGAGGACGATGTCGCAGGCGCCGTCGGCGCAGATTTTCAGCGCGCTCGGGCCGTCGAAGGCCGTGAGCACCTCGTAATATTCCGCCGCAAGCCGCGCTTCGAGCAGCTTCACATTCGGCAGGAGATCATCGACGACCAATACGCGCGCGGTCATGCGAACCCTCAGACGTCGGTGGCGTAAGCCCCGACGGTTTCCAGAAATTTGACGACAGAGATCGGTTTCGAGAGATAGGCCTCGCAGCCGCCCTGCCGGATCTTTTCCTCGTCGCCCTTCATCGCAAAGGCGGTGATGGCCACGACAGGGATCGACCGAAGCTGCTCGTCGTCCTTAAGCCAGCGGATGACCTCCAGTCCGGAGACTTCCGGCAGCTGGATGTCCATGAGAATCAGGTTGATCTTGTGCGCGCGCACGAGCTGCATCGCCTCGGTGCCGCTGCGCGTCTGGATCGTACGATAGCCGTGCGCTTCCAGAAGGTCGTTGAACAGCTTCATGTTCAACTCGTTATCTTCTACGATCAGAACCGTTTTGGCGGGTGGCGCATCAGACATTGCGGACCGTCCGAATTGTCGTGAACTGTGGCGGTCTCGCCGCCCGCAGGAATAGGTCGAACTTGTTGATAATTGGTAATTTCGACCGCAGACGCCGCCGTGGCCCGCCAGACCGCAACGAGGCCCTCGAAATCGCGGTCGCGGCCTTTGCCCATATTGCGGAGGATGACGCCCGAGTCGAGCGATTCGCCGCTTTGACGGGCCTCGATCCCGCCGGCATGCGCGAATCGGCCCGCGAACCGGGCTTCTTCCCCGCCGTGCTGGACTACCTTGCCGGCCACGAGCCTGATCTTCTCGCCTTTGCAGAAGCGAGCGGCATCGATCCGGCCCGCATCGACATGGCGCGGCAAGCGCTGGAACACGGCTGAGTCCCATGAGCCGTGCCGCGCCGTTCTGCCGGGATTGCCTCACGACGGCGCCGGCAGGCGCGACACGCTGCCCGAATTGCGGATCGCCACGCCTTCTCGCCCACCCCGAGCGCGACCGCCTGAGCATCGCTCATATCGACTGCGACGCTTTTTACGCCTCGATTGAAAAGCGTGACGATCCGACGCTCCGCGACAAGCCCGTCATCGTCGGCGGCGGCAAGCGCGGCGTCGTCACGACGGCCTGCTACATCGCCCGCATCCACGGCGTGAAGTCGGCGATGCCGATGTTTAAAGCGCTGCAGCTGTGCCCGCACGCGACGATCGTGAAGCCGACAATGGCGAAATATGTCGCCGTCGGACGCGAGATCCGCGCGCGCATGCAGTCGTTGACGCCGGCTGTCCAGCCACTGTCGATTGACGAAGCTTTCCTCGATCTCACCGGCACCGAGCGGCTGCACGGCGCACCACCGGCAATCGTGCTTGCGCGTTTCGCGCACGAGATCGAGCGCGAGATCGGCATCAGCGTGTCTGTCGGTCTATCGGACTGCAAGTTTCTCGCAAAACTCGCCTCTGACATCGACAAGCCGCGCGGATTCGCGATCATCGGGCGTGCGGAGGCCGTGGCGTATCTCGCGCCGCTCTCGATCGGTCGCATCTGGGGCGTCGGCGCGGTCGCGCTGCGCCGGCTCGAACGCGGTGGCCTGCGCACCATCGCCGATGTGCAAGCGCTCTCCGAGGCCGACATGATGAAACGTCACGGCGACGAAGGCCGCCGGCTGTGGCGCCTGTCGCATGCGATCGACGACCGCGTCGTCGCCGCCGAGCGCGACACGAAGAGCATTTCGGCTGAGACGACGTTCAACGACGATCTCGCGAAGCCCGACGATCTCTTGCCGATCCTGCATCGTCTCTGCGAGCGCGTGTCGGAGCGCGCAAAGACGTCGGGGCTCGCGGGCCGCTCCGTCACGCTGAAACTGAAGACCGCGGACTTCCGCATTCGGACGCGATCGCGATCAGGGATTCGGCCGACACAGCTTGCGGGCCGGCTCTTCAAGGTCGGCACAACACTGCTGACGCCCGAACTCGACGGGACGCCGTTTCGCCTTATCGGCATCGGTCTGTCGGATATCGTCGATGGCGCGGAGGCCGATCAGGCCGACCTCGCGGATCACGAGGTCATTCGTGAGAAAGCAACCGAGACGGCAATCGACTCGCTGCGTGCGAAATTCGGGGCGGATGCCGTCCAGCGCGGCATCGGCTTTACAACATCGCGACGTTGATCAGCCCTTGCAGGGCTTCGTCGGCAGAATTTCGAGCTTCACCATGTGGCCGAGCAGCGCGAAGTCGCCGTAATCCAGCTTCAACTCGCGCGAAATGCCGTTGTCGTAGAGATCGAAAGACAGCGTGTAGTTGGGCTGGCTGTCGACTTTGCCTTCCTCGAAATAGGAAATCGTCACCGGCCAACGCTTTGTCGTCGCGAGATTCGGCACGTCCTTCGCCGCATCGTCAACCGCGCCCGTAATTTCCTTCCCAATCACCGATGTCGTGTCGAAAATCTTCGTGCCTGTTTCCGAACCGTCGTAAACTTTCACCGCGAGCAAATGCTCACCCGCGCGCGCGGCTTCGATGATGCGGCGCAGATGATCGGTCGGAAAAGCGACATCCTTCGCGACATCGAGCTTCGTGATCTTCGGATGCGATAGATTGAGGGAAAGGCTGCCGTCCTGCGAACGCGCGGCGCTGCCGTTCGACATCTCGACTGGCTTCTGATCGACGTCTGTCTCGACCTTGAAGCGGAAATTCTTTCCGTCGCCGTCCTCGAAGGTCGCGGACCGCATGTCGGAGACACGCTGCGGTCCGTCGGAAGCCTGCAGCTCTGTCATCTGCCGGAAATTCTGCGAATAGCCCTCGCAAACCGACCCGGTGAAATCGAAGGCGATCCGGCCCCGCGCCGTGCTGGGGGCCTTGTTGCCCTCCGAGCGGATGAGGGTGAGATCATAGACGGCGCGGTGCGACGCCATCACCGGCGCGCCGGCGGTCTGGGCGAACCCGGGTGACGCCGCGGCGAAAGCCGGGAGAGACAGAAGGATGGCCCGAAAAAATATCATCGACAGGTCCAGTTGCTAAAAAGCCACAGCCACGCTGAGTGCTTGCCGGTGGCGGGTGGCGAAATTACGGTCCGGCGTTGATTGGCCCTGTGACAGCTAGGGCGCGTCGCGACGCTGTCAGCAGGGAATGCGGAGCGCGCATGAGTCTCGACTGGCTATCCGCAACGTCGATCGCACATCGGGGGCTGCACGATCGCACCAATGGCGTGATCGAAAACACGCTCAGCGCCGCGCAGCATGCGATGGCGCGCGGCTTCACCATCGAATGCGACGTGCAGCGCACGGCCGACGGAGAGGCGATGATCTTTCACGATTTTGACCTGGACCGGCTGACCTCCGCCGCTGGCCCGCTGGCAGCGATGACCGCAGCCGCGCTCGCGCAGATCGAAATGCGCGGCACCACCGACCGTATCGTGACCTTGCGAGAGTTTCTCGATGTCATCGGGGACGCCGTCCCTGTTATCGTCGAAATCAAAAGCGCCTTCGATGGCGACATGCGGCTTGCCGAGTGTACTGCCCAAATCATCGCCGGTGGACCGCCCCGCGTGGCGATTCAGAGTTTCGACCCCGAGGTCATCGTACATCTGCGCGGGAATGCGGCGCTGAAGGTGCGGAGCGTGCCGCTTGGCGTCGTCGCCGAACGAAACTTCGATCAGGACGGTTCGCTCGCCCTTTCGCCGGACCGGCAGCGCGATCTCGAAGAATTCCTGCACTTCGACCGCAGCCGGCCGGACTTCGTGTCGTTCAAAGCCACGGACATGCCTTGCGCCGTGCCTTTCCTCTGCCGGTCGGGTCTCGGCATTCCGGTCTTCGGCTGGACGGTTCGCTCGGCGGCGCAGGCCGCTCACGCCCGTAAATGGACGGACCAGATCATCTTCGAAGGCTTCGATCCCGCCTGAGGATGAAGCCAGCGTGAGGATGCCGCACCCGCGTTGCCAGCCGGGCGCGCGGCGATACATGCTGGCGAACCCTTCATCCGGAAAACCATGTCTGGCCTGACCGTCCGCGTCGCGACGAGCCTCAACGACGTGCCTGCGTCGGAGTGGGATGCTTGCGCCAATCCGGTGGGCCCGGACTACGCGTCCGGCGACGACGATCCGCACAATCCATTTTTGTCGCATGCCTTTCTGCGCGCGCTGGAAGTTTCGGGAAGCGTCGGTCGGCGCAGCGGATGGGCGCCGGCCTACACGCTCGTCGAAGATGGCGACCGCATCGTCGCCGCCGCGCCGAGCTACCTGAAGAGCCACAGCCAAGGCGAATATGTCTTCGACCACGGCTGGGCAGACGCCTTCGAGCGCGCAGGTGGCTCCTATTATCCGAAGCTACAGGTGTCGGTGCCGTTCACGCCGGCGACGGGGCGTCGCCTGCTTGTGCGGCCAGATGCGGGACCGAAAATTCGAGACACGCTGGTGGCGGGCCTCAATGCGCTATGCCGCCAACTCGAAGCGTCGTCCGTCCACGTCACATTTCCGACGCGCGGCGACTGGGAGGTGCTTGGCGCCGCGAAATATCTTCAGCGCACGGGCCAGCAGTTTCACTGGATCAACGAAGGCTACGCCACGTTCGACGATTTCCTCGCCGCACTCGCGTCACGCAAGCGCAAGGCGATCCGCCGCGAGCGTAAGGACGCCCTCGCAAACGGCATCGACATCGTGCCCCTCACCGGCAGCGATCTGCGCGAGGAGCATTGGGACGCGTTCTACAAATTCTACATGGATACGGGCGCGCGAAAATGGGGCCAGCCGTATCTGACGCGTGCGTTCTTCTCGGAAATGAGCGCCGGCATGGCGGATCGCGTTCTGTTGATCATGGCGCGACGCGACGGCCGCTGGATCGCCGGCGCGCTCAACCTTATCGGTGATCATGCGCTTTACGGGCGTAACTGGGGCGCGATTGAGGAACACCCGTTCCTGCATTTCGAGGTCTGCTACTACGCCGCCATCGACTGGGCGATTGCGCACAAGCTGCGTCGCGTCGAAGCCGGCGCGCAGGGCGAGCACAAGCTCGCGCGCGGCTACCGGCCGGTCGAAACGTACTCAGCCCATCATTTCGATGATCCGCGCATGCAGCGCGCTGTCGCGGATTTTCTGAAGCACGAGCGACGGCACGTCGATGCGACGATCTCGATGTACGAGGATCACGTCCCGTTCCGGAAAAGCGAATAGGTCGTCGTTTCCTCAGCCCGCAAGCTTCAGGCCAATGATACCGGCGACGATCAGCGCGATGCTGCCGAGCCGCATCGGCGAAGCCGCGTCGCCGAGGAGCCAGATGCCGACGATCGCCGTGCCGACCGCACCGATGCCGGTCCAGACGGCATAGCCCGTGCCGACGGGCAGCGACCGCAAGGCGAAGGCGAGACCGGCGAGGCTCGCCAGCATGGCGACGCCGGCGATGATCGACGGCCACAACCGGCTGAAACCCTCGCTGGCCTTTAACGCCACCGCCCATAGTGTTTCGAGCAACCCCGAAACGACCAATACCGCCCAAGCCATGATGTCGCCTTTCGTGCCTGTCCCGCATGTGTAATGCGCAGGCAAACCCGCCAGCCGCGCGGGCACGACCGCAACAACGCTTTCCCCCGCTGGCCCCCTGCTTTATGCAGCGCGGATGGATTTGATCGAAACGACCGCGGCGCTGGCAGACGCCTGCGCGCGGCTCGCCCGGCACCCCTACGTCACCGTCGACACCGAATTTCTGCGCGAGACGACGTTTTGGCCAAAGGTCTGCGTGATTCAGCTGGCGACGCCTGACGACGTCTTCGTCGTCGACGCGATCGCTGAGGGTCTCGACCTGCAGCCGTTCTTCGCGCTGATGGCGGACACGAATGTGGTGAAGGTTTTTCACGCCGCGCGGCAGGACATCGAGATCGTCTGGAACCTCGCGGCGATGATTCCGACGCCGCTGTTCGATACGCAGGTCGCTGCGATGGTGCTTGGCTACGGCGACCAGGTCTCTTACGGCGATCTCGTACAGCGCGTCGCGCACGTGACGCTCGATAAATCCTCGCGTTTCACCGACTGGTCGCGGCGGCCGTTGTCAGATGCGCAGATCACCTATGCGCAGGCGGATGTGACGCATTTGCGCGACGTCTATCTGCACCTGAAATCCCGGCTTGAGAAAACCGGCCGCGCCGATTGGCTCGGCGACGAGATGGCGGCGCTCTCCTCGCCCGCAACCTACGAGCAGAAGCCCGAAAACGCATGGGAACGGCTCAAGGGTCGTGCGCGAAAGCCGCGCGACATCGCGGTCCTGATGGAGCTCGCCGCGTGGCGCGAGAGCGAAGCGCAATCGCGCGACGTGCCGCGCTCTCGTGTGCTCAAGGACGATGTGTTGATCGAGATCGCGCTGGCCGCGCCCCGCGATGCGGCGGCGCTCGGCAACCTCCGCGCCTTTCCGCGTGGGATGGAGCGCTCAAAGGCTGGCGAGGCGATTCTCGCTGCGATCGAACGCGGGCTCGAACGTGATCCCAAAACGATTCCGAAACTGCCGCGCGACCGCCGCCCGCAGAAGGACACGGCGACCGTCGAACTGTTGAAGGTGCTGCTGCGCCAGGTGGCGGAACGGCACGGCGTCGCGCCAAAGATGATTGCGACGGTCGACGATCTCGAAGCCATCGCCGGCGGCGCGCCCGACGATTTGCCCGCGCTGACCGGCTGGCGGCGCGAACTCTTCGGCGCCAAGGCGCTGCTATTGAAGCAGGGGCGGCTCGCGCTCACCGTCGAGAGCGGCAAGGTCGCCACTCTCGAATGGCGTGACGCGCCAGCGGGTCCGTGATGCACCTCGGCGAGTGGTCGTTGCGGGATGTGCTCGACCTGCTCGTCAAGCTTGCACCGGCGATCACGATCGTTTTCGGCCTCTTCGCCGCGCAGGTGCAATGGAAACGGCAGCAGCGGCTCAACGCCGAACTGATCGCGAAGAACCACTATCGCGAGATGCTGGAGCAACTGCTTCGCAACGCCGATCTTCTTGGCCGCGGTGCAACGCCAGAAAGCTTCAAGGCGCTTCAGAACGATCCGCTGGAATACCGACGATTTGTGCTGCTCTTCGCAGTGGTCGCCTTTGCTCTGCAAGAAATCTATTTCGCCACCGACCCGAAGAAAAATCCGCACTGGGGCGGCGTGATTCGCTTATTCTTCGAGCCGTTCGGGCCACTGATGGCTGCCGACGACGCCTTCACACCGACGATGTCGGGTGCGGTCAGTCCAGAATTTTCGGACTATGTGCAGACGCTATTTCCAGATCACGTTCCGACCCGGGCCTGAGCTCCACGCTGGCATGGAACTTGTTGCGATGAGCGCATGAACAACCTGCTGAAGCGCCTTCGAATGCTTTGCGGCGCTCTCGTCCTGACGACGCTGTTGCCCGTCTCTGCGATCGCAAAGGATGGCTGCCCATCGACAGATCCGGCGATTGTCTGCACCGAAGGTGGCGCCATCTCGGGAACGATCGAAGGGAAGACATTCGCGTTCAAGAATATCCCCTACGCGAAGCCGCCCGTTGAATCGCTGCGATGGAGGCCGCCGCAAGCGGTCACTCCGTGGGACGGCGTGCGCGACGGCAGTCGCTATGGCGCGATGTGTCCGCAGGTGATCGGCGGCGAGGTGAAGGGCGACGAAGACTGCCTCTCCGTCAACGTGTGGCGCGCGCCGGACGCGAGCGTCGGACTGAAGCCGGTGATGGTGTGGCTGACCGGTGGCGGCAATCATTCGTTGTCGGGCGCGGGGTCGGCTGGTTTCGGAGGCGTCGTCTACAATGGCGAAGCTCTCGTGCCGGAAGGCGTCGTCGTCGTCACGTACAATCTGCGCCTCGGTCCCCTGGGCTTTCTCGCGCATCCCGTATTCGATGCCGAACGCGCCGAAAAAGTCTCAGGCAATTACGGCAGCCTCGATCAGATCGCGATGCTGAAATGGATCAAGCGTAATATCGCAGCCTTCGGTGGCGATCCCGACAAAGTCTTCCTGTTCGGAACCTCCGCTGGTGGCGGCAACATCTGCGCGCTGATGACATCGCCGATGGCGCAGGGGCTATTCAATGGCGTCGCGATGCAGAGCAGCGTGCCTGTCGGCTGCGAACTGCCGACCCTCGCCAATGTCGAGAACGGCACCGGGCAACAGCTTGTGAAAATGCTCGGTTGCGACGGCGCGTCCGATGTCGCGATCTGTCTTCGCGACAAAAGCATGAAGGACGTCGTGGCTGCGCTTCCCGGCACATTCACCGTGCTGCCGCGGCTCTACGGCCCGAATGTCGACGGCGTCGTCTTTCCGGCCCAACCGATCGAACGCATCGCTGCGAAGCTATACACGCCAGTCCCCGTTATCATCGGCAACACGTCCGGCGAGACCGGTCCGTGGGCCGATACCGCTGGCCGTGTCACCGACGACGCAAGCTACGAGACTGCGATCGATAGAGTTTTTGGCGCGAGCGCGCGCGCAAAGATTATGGCAATCTATCCGTCAAGCGCATTTGCATCGCCGCGCGCTGCTTTTGCGCAGGTGACCACGGATGCCGAGTTCACTTGTCAGAGCCTTCGCGTGGCGCGCGCGCTTTCGAAAGCGCAGATGCTGCCGGTTCACCGCTTCCTGTTCTCGCACACGCTCGAAAACGACGACGCCCTGAAAGCGGCCGGCGCGAACCATACAATCGAGCATCCCTTTCTCTTCGCGTGGCAGGGCAAGTACCGGCCGACAGCGATCGATCTCCAGATCCAGCGCGCGATGATCGGCTACTGGTCGCGCGCAGCAAAGACCGGCAACCCTAACAGCAACGACGCGCCGGCATGGCCCGAGGCGCTGGAAGCCGATGCCTTTCTCGACATCGGCGCGACGACCGCCGCCAGACGCGGTGACGGCGGCGCTCATTGCGATTTCTGGGACGGCGTGCCGCTACTGAAGCCGCATATCTGAAGCCGGCGTTCGGTGCCCCTTCTCGCGGTTGTCGCCCTCACGAAGCAGAAACCCTGATCTCCGGCACACAGCGCGGAGCCGCGAGATTGTGAACAGCAATTTCTCGCCGCTCCGTTACTGTCGGCCGGATGGCAACAGGAATGCTTGCGGCGGACGAAACGGGGCGAACCCGCCGATCCGACTCCCGTAACGACTTCCACGACGAAGCGGACCCGCGCCTACGTGCGCTGATGGTCGCTGTCCAAAACGGCGACCAGGACGCCTGTCGCACGCTTCTGCGACTTTGCATTCCCTGGAGCGAGCGTGTGGCGCGCCGGACGGGTGTGCCTGCAGATGCCATCGACGACGTCGTTCAGAACGTTTTGATCGCTGTGCATCACGGGCGCGACCATTGCGATCCGTCACGTCCGTTCCTGCCTTGGTTGCGCGCTATCGCGCGAAACAAGTCGGTCGACTGGATTCGGCACGCAAGTCGGCGGACCATTCGCGAGGTGCATGCGCCGGTGGCCGTTGCGAATTGTCCCGACCCCGGTTCTTATCCAGAAGGTGCCGATGATTGCGACGGAACCACGATCCGCGCATCGATCGATCACCTGTCGCCGGGGCAGCAGCAAGCGGTCCGTCTGCTCGTGCTCGATGATTTGAGCCTCGATCAAGCGTCTGCTGTATCGGGCATCAAAAAGGTGGCTTTGAAAGTAAGCCTGCACCGCGCACTGAAAGCGCTGCGTCTCCGCTGTCAGGTCACGCCGACGTGACGGACCGACACGCATCACTCATCGAGGAATTGTCCGGCGCTCTGACGCCGGGCGAAGGGCTTTGGTCGCCGGTGAAGCGGACTATCGTTTGGCTCGTGCTGATTGTAGCGACCGGGATTGCGATCGCGGCATTCGCCGATCTTTCTGCGGTCGCGACACGGTTGCGCGAGACGGCCAACCTGCGTGCGGCTGTGGTCGGTGCTGCCGGTACAGCGTGCCTCGCGGCCGTGGCGACCTTTCAGCTTTCCAGGCCACAAGCTCCACGTTTCTGGGCTTTTCTGCCGGTGCCGGCCTTGCTGTTATGGATCGGCGCCAGCGGTATCGGCTGTCTGCAGGCTGCCTTCACACACGACAACTCTGCACACCCAATCCCGCTCGCGGAATCAGAACACTGCCTCGCGTTCATTCTTGGACTGTCCCTCCCGCTCGGCGCCGTTCTCATCGCGATGTTGAGACGTGCCCGGCCTGCCTGGCCAGGCCTTTTGGCGATGATTGCGGGCCTGTCCGTTGCTGCAAGCGCGGCGGCCTTGCTGACACTGATCCACCCTTATGATGCGGCGGTCATCGATCTTGCCGTTCACGTTTTCGGGATCGGGATCGTCGTAATCGTCGCCCGCCTCTTGGGGACGCGTCTTCAGGCGGCGTGAAATCTTTGCGAGCGATGTAACCGCCACGTTGCGGGGACCGAAGAGGGACAGACAGCGGCATTCGCTGTCATCTGTCTATCGAAGGATTTCCGATGAACGTTCGTGCTGTCACTCATCTTGCCGCAGCAGCGGCATTCGCTCTGGCGCTGGCCAGCACCCCCTCCATCGCACAGGATAAGAAAGATGCGATGGGCAAAGACTCGATGGCCAAGGAGTCCATGACCAAGGACTCGATGGGGAAGGACTCAATGGCCAAGGATTCGATGGGCAAAGACTCCATGAAGAAGGATTCGATGGCCAAGGATTCGATGAAGAAAGACGAAATGAAGAAATAAGCCAGGGATCGCGCTCGACTGCGTGTCCGACCCTGCGAGACGCCGCTCAGTCGAACGCTTTGCCAAGCTCGCGCGTGAGATCGGTCGCATCGATCTCGCGTGCCAGTGCGCCAGCCTCACCCGACCACATCGGCGTAAAATCGTCCGACCCCACGCTTTCCGCTGCTGCGCGCAACGGCGCGATCGCCGCGCCGGCAGTCGGAAAAGCGGGTGCCGTTGCAGACAACGGTCCCTGCTCTCGCATCACGCGGTTGAGAAGGCCGCGGGCCGGCCGGCCGGTAAAGATGTTCGTCAAGCGCGTATTGTCATCGCGCGCATTGGCGAGCGCTGCGCGATGCAACGGCGGAGTCGTCGCCTGCGGCGTGCGCAGATAGGCAGTACCGATCTGCACGGCATCGGCGCCGAGTGCAAAGGCAGCTTTGATTCCACGTCCATCCGCGATACCGCCAGCCGCGATAACCGGGACGCGCACGGCGTCGCGCACTTGTGGAAGCAATGCGAACAGTCCGGGCTGCGCGTCGGTGTCGCGCGTGAGGAACATCGCGCGATGGCCGCCGGCTTCCTTGCCCTGTGCGATGACGACATCGGCGCCGTGCTCTTCCAGCCAGCGTGCTTCGGCAACGGTCGTCGCGGACGACAGGACCAGTGCGCCGCATCTCTTGACGCGTTCGAGAAGCGCAACAGGCGGAAGCCCGAAGTGAAACGAGACGACGGCCGGCTTCACTTCCTCTATGACGGCGCAGAAGGCTTCGTCGAACGGGTTGCGGACGACCCCGGATTTGATCGATGCGGGATCGATGCCCTTCTCGCCGAAATAGTAGGATAGCGACGCGCGCCAAGCATCCTCCGCGGCTTCATCGGGCGCAGGCGGTTGATGACAGAAGAAGTTGACGTTGAACGGCGCATCTGTCGCCGCGCGAATGGTCGCCACCTGTTCGCGCAGTTGCGGGGCGGTGATCATCGCCGACGGGAGGGAGCCTAGACCACCTGCCTTGCAGACGGCGATCGCCAGTTCCGCGCCCTGCGCACTCGCCATCGGCGCCTGAATCAAGGGCAGCTTCGAAGGAAGAAAATTTCGACGGTTCATGGAAGAAACCTAGGATTTTGCAGTGGCGTCGTAAATTCGCGCTTCAGCCGTGACGATCTCGACCTTCGGCTCTCGACCAATAAGTCGCGCCAGCGTCCGCAAGCGATTGCTCAGGCGCTCGCTGCGCAGGTCGCCAAGATCAGGCGGCAAGGTCACGGTCACGTCGCGCTTGCTCGCAACAAGCTGCGTGCGTGGTAAGACGCCGTGCATTGCTGCGGAGAGCGCGTAAGCGACGCGCATCGCGGCGCCCAAGATGCGCGCGTGGTCCTGCATGCGCGCCGAGACGAGCCCGCGTAGATGCTGGCTGGCGTTTTCGTTCAGACCGTCATGCCGGATCGCGTTGGCGAGCGCGATGAAGGCGCGGCCCGCGTGATCGACGCCGCTTGCGGTCGCATTGACGATCAATTCCAGCGCCTGCGTCCCGCGATAATCGGGATGCGCACGCCACGCGATGTCGGCGAGCAGGCAGGAGCTGCGCCGCAGCCGCGCCTCGTTCGGCAGATCCTCGAGGCCGGTCGTCTTCCAGAAGGCTTCGACCCAGTCGGCAAGTTCCATCGCATGACCGGGCTCGCGGGAGCGGATGGCGTTGAACTGCGCCGCCGACGAGATCAGGGGATCGAGTAATTGCTCTTCGGGCGGAAGGCGCTCGAAGAGTAGACCTTCGCGCACGCCGGAGGCGGAGAAGACGATGTCGCGCGGCTTCGCAAGCAAGATGATCTCCTGCAGCACAACCGCGCCGTAGGCGAGCAGCGGACGTCGTTGTGCCGGGATCGACGTGATCGCATCGAGCGCATCGCTGTCGACACGCGCGAGAAGGTCGGCAAAATCCGCCGCATCGCGCGCCGGAATGACGTAGCCGTGCATCATCTGCAGGGGATAATTGCGCTGACGCATATGCAACTTGGCAAAGGCGCGCCACGTGCCGCCAACGGCATAGAAGTCGCGGCCCTTGAGACCGGCGAGCGGCGCAGCATCAGCGAGCGCGTCACGCACGATCTTCAGCGCGGCGCGAGTCGATTTGCCCGAGGCGTCCATCAGCGAAAGGCCGCCGAGCGGCAGCGTCGCACCTTTGCCCAGCCGCGCGTCTTTTACATCGATCAGTTCGAGCGAGCCGCCGCCGAGATCGCCGACAAGACCATCCGGGCAATGAATGCCGGCTAAGACGCCGAGACCGGAGAGTTCGGCCTCGCGTCGGCCCGATAAAAGCTGCGGCTTATCACCGATCGCATGGGCCGCTTCGCGCAGGAAATCCGGGCCGTTCTCTGCATCGCGTGCGGCGGCTGTTGCGATCACGACGACATCGTCGATCTGCATCACGTCGCAGAGTTTGCGGAATCGCGACAGAGCCGTGAGCGCGCGTTTTACGCCCTCGGGTGCGAGACGTCCCGTCGTCATGACGCCGCGCGCCAGCCCGCACAGCACCTTCTCGTTGTAGATCGGCGTCGGCGAGCGCGTCAGGCCCTCATAGGCAACGAGGCGAACCGAATTCGAGCCGATGTCGATGATCGCGACGGGCGGGCCAGATCGCGATGCACCTTCTCCGGCCGCAGTGCTCATGAAACGTGCCTCAAGCACGCTTCAGGAGAGAGCGCGGCCGCGATTCCTTGAGGGACTTACCGCGACCCGACAGCGACGGGTTGGTCATGAAATATTTGTGCGCATTGAACGGTTCTTCGTTCGGACGCGGCGAGATACGCAGAGACGAACCATCGGGCAGGATGCGGTAGCTCTGCTCGTTGTCGATGATGTTGGCGAGCATAATCTGTTCGAGCACCTGCTGATGCACGGTCTCGTTCGTGATCGGCAGCAGGACTTCGACACGTCGGTCGAGATTGCGTGGCATAAGGTCGGCGGATGAAATGTAGAGCGCCGCGCGCGGATGCGGGAGCGGCCGACCCTGCCCGAATGCAAAAATTCGCGCGTGTTCGAGAAAACGTCCGATGATCGATTTCACACGAATGTTTTCGCTGAGGCCCGGCACGCCCGGCCGCAAACAGCAGATCCCGCGCACGATCAACTCGATCGAGACGCCGGCGCGGCTTGCTTCGTAAAGCGCATCCACAATTTCCGGATCGACCAGCGCGTTGCATTTCGCCCAGATCGCGCCAGGCTTGCCGGCTTTCACGAAACCGATTTCGTCTTCGATATGCTTGAGCAGCGTTTTCTTGAGATTCAACGGCGAGACGGCAAGGCGCTCCAATCCCTGCGGCTTCGAGTAGCCCGTGATGAAATTGAAGACGCGCGCGACGTCGCGCGCAATTGCGGGATCGGCCGTGAAGAATGAGACGTCGGTGTAAATCTTTGCCGTCAACGGATGATAATTGCCGGACCCGATATGGCAGTAGGTCGCGAGACTGCTTCCTTCGCGCCGTACGACCATCGACAGTTTTGCGTGTGTCTTCAGTTCAATGAAACCGAAGACGACCTGTGCGCCGGCGCGTTCCAGATCGCGCGCCCACCGAATGTTTGCTTCCTCGTCGAAGCGCGCCTTCAGTTCCACGAGCGCCGTCACCGACTTGCCGGCTTCAGCCGCTTCGATCAGCGCGCGAACGATCGGGCTGTCCGACGATGTGCGGTAGAGCGTCTGCTTGATGGCGACGACGTTCGGATCACGTGCCGCCTGCGCCAGAAACTGCACCACCACGTCGAAAGATTCATAGGGGTGGTGGACGACGAGGTCTTTTTGCTTGATGGCGACGAAGCAATCGCCGCCATTTTCGCGCACGCGTTCCGGAAAACGCGGATTGTATGGTTTGAATTTCAGCTCCGGGCGATCGAGCGACACGATCTCGGACAGGTCGTTCAGCGCAAGCATGCCGTCGAGCAGGAAGAACTGGTCGCCGGCGACGTCGAGCTCCTCGAGCACGAACTGGCGCAACGTTTCCGAAGTCGAGGCTTCCATCTCGCAGCGGATCACCGTCCCGCGACGCCGTCGCTTCAACGCGGTCTCGAACAGGCGTACGAGGTCTTCCGCCTCTTCCTCGACTTCGAGGTCGGAGTCGCGGATGACGCGGAACAGACCTTTGCCCATGACACGGAATTCGGGGAAGAGGCGATCCGCCTTCATCAGGATCAGCGTTTCCAGTCGGAGGAATCGTGCCTGCCCCGGCGCCATCACTTCCGGCAGACGGATAAAGCGCTCCAGTTTGTTGGGCATGCGCACCAGCGCGATGCGGCGCTGCTTGTCGCCGTCACGCTGCAGTTCCAGCGCCAGCGTGAAGCCGAGATTCGGGATGAAAGGGAACGGATGCGCTGGATCGACCGCGAGCGGCGTAACGATCTGAAAAATGTTGAGCGCGAAATAATCGTCGAGCCACTCCGTCTCGGCCTTGCTGAGTTCCTCCGGCTCGACAATAGCGATTCCGACCTTGACGAGATCGCTGCGCAATTCACGCCAGCGCTTCATCTGCTCGGCGGCAAGAAAGCCTGCGCGCTCGCGGATTTTGGCAAGTTGCTCAACTGGAGAGAGACCGTCTTGCGACGGCGTGTCGACACCGGAACGAAGCTGGCCACGGAGGCCGGCCACGCGCACCGAGAAAAACTCGTCGAGGTTGTTGCCCGAAATCGAGAGGAAGCGAAGCTGCTCCAACAGCGGATGGTTACGGTTCGACGCTTCCTCCAGCACGCGCCGGTTGAATTCGAGCCACGAGAGTTCGCGGTTGATGAACCGCTTTGGCGAAACGGCGAGCTCACCTGGACGACCGGCGATCTCGTCCAGTTCGTCCATGACGAGGATGTCGGCGCCCGTGCGCTCTGCGGGCAGATCATCCTGGATATGGCCGGCGCGACGTAATTCTTTCGGCGTGATCGGCGGGATTGCGCTGCCGTGACCTGCGTCTTCGCTCATGCCGCCTTCCCGTCGTCTTCGTTCAAATTCGCGCGTAAAATTTCGGCCGCAAGCCCGCGCGAAATGCGCCGTCCGCTCGCCAGCGCCTCGATATCGAGCTGGCGAACGACGGCGCGCGCGGCGCCAAGCGACCGGTCGATCCGGCGCGCAATGAATTCCACAACGCTCGTGTCGATCAGAAGCTGCCGGTCCACGAAATGTTTCACGAGTACGGCGCGCAGGAGATCGTCGTCGGGGGGATCGATCGCTAGCCGCGTTGCACGACGAAGACGTGACAGTAGATCCGGCAGCCGGACCGGCCATGCCTCGGGCACGGTTCGCGCTGTCAGCAGGAGGCCCTCGCCGCGTTCCGTCGCGACATTGATGGCGTGGAACAGTGAGACCTCGTCGCTGAAATTGTCTGCATCGTCGATCAGCATCGGGCCATCCTGGGCCGACCGGCCGGCTCGCAGATCGAGTGGACTGACGGGCGTCGCACCGGCGCGGCGCGCCCAGATCGCCGCCAGATGACTCTTGCCGACCCCTTCCGCCCCGACGAGCAGTGTCACCGGGTCGGGCCACTGCGGCCAGCGCTCCAACAACACGAAGGCCGCCTCGTTACAGGGCGAGATCAGGAAATCCTCGGGGCCAAAAGCCGGCCGCGGCGCGATCTCGAAAGCGAGCTGTCGGCTCGCTTCGGTCACGGAGCCGGCGCGCGGTCGAGCCGCACCGTGCTGCTCTCGATGACGGGACCGCCGAGATCCTGCCCGAGATAGAGCGGGCTGGCGCGATAACGCCGCACCGCGAATCGCAGCAAAACGCCGATCGCCGCCGCAACAGGCACCGCCATGATGAGGCCCGTGAAACCGAACAGCGAGCCGAAGGCGAGCAGCGCGAACATCAGCCAGACCGGATGCAGCCCGACCGATGCTCCAACGAGCTTCGGCGAGAGGATGTTGCCCTCGAGGAACTGACCGGAAACGACTACCGCGAGCGACAAGACGGAAAGCTTCCAGTCGGGCCAGCCCTGCACGAGGGCGACGCCTGCCGACAAGACCAGCGCCGTCAAGGAGCCAACATAGGGGATGAAGCTGAGGATGCCCGCCGTGATGCCGATCAGGAAGCCGAAATTCAGTCCGATAAGGCTGAGGCCGATCGCATACCATGCGCCGAGAAACATACAGACCAACGATTGCCCGCGGAGGAACCCGGCGAGCGCCCGGTCGATGTCGCGCGCAAGGAAGCGCACCTCCTCGCGGTGACGCAGCGGCACCAACCCATCCAGCGTCGCGATCATCCGTTTCCAGTCAACGAGAATGTAGAAGGCGACAACCGGCGTCACGACGAGCAGCGAAAAGAGACTGATGAGCGCCGCGCCGCCTAGCAACAAAGATTTCGAGAAGGCGATGGCCCAGGACGCGGCTTGGCCCAGCGAATCCTGCAGCACGGATTGAAGATCGTTCGACCCGCTGCCGGGTGCAACGCCAAGCTTCGTCAGGATGGAACCGATCCACGAATCCGTCAGACGCTCGCCACCGCTCGACGCGAGCGATTGTAGCTTCGCGCCGAGTGCCGGCAGCGCACTGATGAAGGCCGAGAGTTGCTTGCCGAGAACCGGCACGAAGATCAGCAGCAGGACAACCAGCACAAGCACGAAACCTGCAAGGATGATGAGCGCGGCGCCGAGCCGGTTGACGCCGATCTTCTCCAGCCGATCTGCGAGCGGATCCAGCAGGTAACCAAGCGCGATGCCGGCCACGAAGGGCATCATCACGCCGCTGAAGAGATAGAGGCAGACGGCGAGCCCTGCCGCCAGAAATACCCAGATCAGGATTTGGCGGTCGAGACGCACCGATACCGCGGCCGGCGCTGCCGTGCGCGTATCGTTGTTCGGAACGGCAGGCGCAACGGACCCAGCCGTCGCACCAGTCGCCGAGCCCGAGACTACCGCCCCATGTGCCTGATCCATGGACCCAGATAGGCGGCAGCCGACAGCAGCGTCAATGCCACGACCAGACCCGTCGCAACGTCGAGCCAGACACCCATCGACCAGCCAAAAGCCCGCATTGCGAGCACCAGCGCCGCAAAGGCGATTTGTGCCGCTGTGTTGATCTTGGAGATGAACAGCGGCGCGACCTGCACAGGCTTGTCGAGCACCCATGAAATGAGCACTGCGCCGACGATCATGATGTCGCGCGACACGACGAGAATCGCGAGCCACGGCGGCACCGCGACAGCGATGCCTAGGGCGACATAGATGGCGACCAGAAGCGTTTTGTCGGCGACTGGATCGAGATAAGCGCCGAGTTCCGTCTGCAACGCGAAGGTCTTGGCCAGCCAGCCGTCGAGCGCATCCGACGCGCCGGCGATGGCAAAGGCGACAAAGGCCGTCATCCAGTAGCCGCCGGTAATTGAGGCGACGATGACGGGCACCAAGAACAAACGCCCGAGCGTGATGAGATTCGGCAGATTTTTCGAAAGTTGCACGCCTCTGCCGTCCCCTCGACCGCGCACTTGCTGTGCGCCCTTTTCCGCCTGACCAAAGGCGGCGGACAGTGGAGAAAAGCGTCGCCGACCGTCAACCCCGCGCTTGCCCCATGCCGCTCCCGCGTGGCACGCCTCCGCCATGGCAGAGCACGACAAAGGCCTCACCTATGCAGACGCGGGCGTCGACATCGACGCCGGGGCGCGCATGGTCGAACTCATCAAGCCGCATGTGCGGCGCACGCGCCGGTCCGGCGCAGATGGCGAGATCGGCGGTTTTGGCGGCCTGTTCGATCTCAAGGCCGCTGGCTTCGTCGATCCGGTGCTTGTCGCGGCTAACGACGGCGTCGGGACGAAAGTGAAGATCGCGATCGAGTCGGGGCTGCACGACATGATCGGCATCGATCTCGTCGCGATGTGCGTCAACGACCTCGTCGTGCAGGGTGCCGAGCCACTCTTCTTCCTCGATTATTTCGCGACGGGGCGCCTCGATCCGGACGCCGGCGCGGCGATTGTGCGCGGTATCGCCGAAGGCTGCGTGCAATCCGGCTGCGCGCTGATCGGCGGCGAGACGGCGGAAATGCCGGGGCTTTATGCGAAAGCCGATTACGATCTCGCGGGTTTCGCCGTCGGTGCGGCCGAGCGTGGCACGCTGCTGCCAAAAGCCGTGACAGCCGGCGACATCGTGCTCGGCCTGCCTTCGTCCGGCGTGCATTCCAACGGCTTCTCGCTCGTGCGGCGCATCGTTGCGAAGACGGGCCTCGCCTGGGACGCGCCGGCGCCCTTCGCGGCGGGCTTAACGCTCGCGCAGGCGCTTCTCGTGCCGACGAAACTTTACGTGAAGCCGCTGCTCGCGGCGTTGCGCGCAACAGACGCGATCCTCGCACTGGCGCATATCACCGGCGGCGGCTTTCCCGAGAATGTGCCGCGTGTCCTGCCGAAAGGTTTTGGCGTCGCGCTTGATCTTTCTGCCATCGACGTGCCACCGGTTTTCGGTTGGCTCGCTCGGGAAGGCGGCGTCGCCGAGCGCGAGATGTTGCGCACCTTCAACTGCGGGATCGGCATGATCGTCGTCGTCGCGCGCGATAGCGCCGATGAAGCGCGAAGCGCACTGGAAGCCGCAGGTGAGCGGCCCGTCAGGCTCGGCGAGATTGTCGACGCCGCAGACGGCGAGCGTGTTCGCTATACGCGCGCGCTAAAACTTTGACAACGCGGAAGCGGACGGCGATCCTCATTTCGGCGCGCGGCTCTAACATGCGCGCGCTCATCGAAGCCGCGCGTGCAGCGAATTTTCCCGCCGAGATCGCGCTCGTGCTTTCGAACCGGCCCGACGCCGATGGCCTCGCTTTCGCGAAAGCGCGAGGCATCCCGACAGCCGCCGTCGATCACAAGATTTACGCCGGCCGCGATGATTTCGAAGCGACGATGCAGCGACTGCTCGATCTGCATCGCATCGACCTCATTTGCCTTGCAGGCTTCATGCGCCTGCTGACGCACGGTTTCGTCGAACGCTGGTCGGGGCGAATGATCAATATCCATCCCTCGCTGCTGCCGGCCTATCGCGGCCTCGACACGCACGCGCGGGCACTGGCCGACGGCGTCGCGGAGCATGGCTGCACCGCGCATTTCGTCGCCCCGACAGTCGATGCCGGCCCAATCATCGCGCAGGCGCGCGTGCCGGTGTTGCCGGACGACGATGCCGAAACGCTTGCGGTACGCGTGCTGGAAGCCGAGCATCGGCTCTATCCGCAAGCGCTGGAACTGGTGGCGAGCGGCAGGGTGACGATGGACGCACCGACACTGCCGGGCGCGATCACATAGTCTGAGTATATTGGGACCGCGAGCCATCTGGCTCGCTCTTGCTGCGAATGCGAGCCGGGAGGCTCGCGGTCAAGACAATTACCCCCGCAACCACACGGAATTGTCGTGGAACGCCGCGCCACCGAACGGCGCGCAAGCGTCGGCACCCGTCAGCACGTTTATGCCCTGCCCATCGACGAATGTGTGGTTCGGCCAAATGCCTTCGCAGATCAGCACGCCGCGTTTCACGCCGGCAAAAAGCTTCGCGTGCAGCCGCACCGTGCCGCGTGCATTGCCGAGCGTGACAAGTGCACCTTCGACAAAACCTGCGGCGGCCGCATCGTCGGGATGCACCATCACGGTCGGGCGCTGCTCCTTCGTGCGCGACGTTGGCGTCTCGGTAAAACTCGAGTTAAGAAAGTTGCGCGCCGGACTCGTTGCGAGCCGAAACGGATATTTGGCCGTCGCCTCTTCCGTGACGGCCCAATGATCGGGAAACGACGGCATGTCGGCAAACGCGCCGCGTGGACCGTCATGCGCCACCGGCACGGCGCTCCAGTCGACCTTGAAGCGGAACTTCTTGTCCGGCCAACGGAAACCGTTGAGATAATGCGCCTCCTCGAATGGCGGTTGCCGGTCGAGCCAGACCTTCTCGGAAAAGTCTTCGACGCTCTCGTCGTAGCCTGACTCACGCAGCGTCGAGGCGATGAGTTCGCGCGGCGTCTTTTGGAAGCCCGGATGTTCCGCGCCGACGCGTTGCGCGAGCGCGCAGATCACTTCGTGGTTCGAGCGGCATTCGCCCGGCGGCTCGACAAGCTTCGGACCGAAGCCAAGATATTGGTGTCCGCCGCCAGCGTAGAAATCGTCGTGCTCGACGAACATCGTGGCAGGCAGCACGATGTCGGCGATCTTTGCCGTATCGGTCATGAACTGCTCGTGCACGACAACAAACAAGTCTTCGCGCGCGAAGCCGGCGCGCACCTTGTTCTGGTCGGGCGCGATACAGGCGGGATTGGTGTTCTGGATCAGCATAGCCTTCACGGGCGGGCCGCCCTTCAGCGCCTCGGCATCGCCGGTCAGGATCGCACCAATGCGCGACTGATCGAGCACCCGCACATTCCGATCGACTGCGTCGAGACCTTCGACGACACGCTGCTTCAGTCCGAAGATCGCGCCGTTGTTGTGAAATGCACCGCCACCCTCAAGTTGATAAGCGCCGGTGACGACGGCGATGCAGGACGCGGCATGCATGTTCACTGCACCGTTGCGGCTGCGTGAGAAGCCGTAACCCAGCCGGAAATATGTGCGCTTCCGCTCGCCCACGAGATGCGCGAACGCCTCGATCTCGGCAACAGTGAGCCCGGTGATTGCCGACGCCCATTCCGGCGTTCGCGTCGAAAGATGCGCCTCGAATTCGTCCGGCGCATCAGCGTATTTCGCCATGTAGTCGCGGTCCGCCAGACCGTCGCGGAAAAGCACGTGCATCACGGCGCAGGCGAGCGCGCCGTCGGTGCCGGGCCGCAGGCAGAGCGCCATGTCGGCCTGCTCCATCGTCGCGTTGCGATAGACGTCGACGACAACGATCTTCGCGCCGCGCTCTTTTCGCGCCGCGATCGCATGCATCATCACATTGACCTGCGTCGATACAGCGTTCGTGCCCCAGATGACGACGCAATCCGACAACCGCATCTCGCGCGGATCGGGCCCGGCGAGACGTCCGGTACCGGCGATGAAGCCGGGCCACGCCAGCGTGACGCAGATGGTCCCGTAAAAACGCGAATACTTCTTCGCATGCGTGAGGCGATTGATGCCGTCGCGCATCACGCGACCCATCGTGCCGGCGTAATAGTAAGGCCACACGCTCTCAGCGCCGAATTCCCGCTCGGCTTCGTCGAATTTCTGCGCGATCGTATCGAGCGCCTCGTCCCACGAGATGCGCGCGAATTCGCCCGAACCTTTCGGCCCAACACGCTTCATCGGATAGAGAAGCCGGTCGGGATGATGCACACGCTCGGCGTAACGCGCGACCTTCGCGCAGACGACACCGGCGGTGTAGGTCTGCTTCTTCGAGCCATGCACGCGGCCGATGCGGCCGTTCACGACCTCGATTTCGAGCGCGCAGACGGACGGGCAATCGTGCGGGCAGGTCGAACTGTGGCGGGCGACGGGAACGGGTGCGTTCATCCCAAGATCATGCGCTGCGCCCCCAACGAGTGCAATCTGCTGGCACAAGCTTTGCTGATCATTCGCTGGTCATTCGACGCGAGGATTGCGCATGACGCCCGAGCAGATCGACGCCGTCACGGACACGTTCTCGAAAGTTGCGCCACATGCGCGCGACGCCGGTCTCGCTTTCTACGAAAAGCTCTTTGCCATCGACCCTTCGACTCGGCCACTGTTTGCCGACGATGTCGAGGAGCAAGCAAAGAAACTGATGCAGGTGCTGGCCTTTGCGGTCAGCAATCTCCGCGCGCCGGACACACTTATTCCTGCCGTGCGATCGCTTGGCGAACGGCATGCGGGCTACGGCGTGAAAGACGCGCATTACGGGTCTGTCGCGCAGGCGCTGCTTGCCACGCTTCAAGGCGCACTCGGCAAGGAATGGACTCCACAGGTCGAGGGTGCCTGGGTTGCCGCCTACACAGTGCTCGCAAACGAGATGAAGGACGCGCAGCATAAAATTGCCGCGACCTGAGCGCTCGCACTCGAAGCGACTGAGCACTACATCTCCCGCCTCTGTCCGGCTAAGACCGGCACATCGACACGGGACATTCAGATGCAACGCTTCGTAGGCAAGACGATCATCGTTACGGGGGCAGGATCCGGGATCGGAGCGGCGACCGCAGCGCGCTTCGCGTCCGAGGGTGCCAACGTGGTGCTCGCTGGCCGCCGCAAGGATGCGTTGGAAAAGATCGCGAAAGACCTCGAACCCACACGTACCCTTGTCCAGTCCACCGACGTGTCGGACCAATCTTCGGTCGAGGCGCTCGTCGCCGCCACGATGGCGCGTTTCGGCGCGCTTGATACGCTCGTGAATAATGCCGGTGTCGCCGTGATGGGCTCTTTCATCAAAGGCACGATCGAAGACTGGCGAAAGGTCATGAGCATCAACGTCGACGGCGTGTTCCATTGCAGCCGCGCCGCGATCCCGCACTTGCTGAAGACGAAGGGCTCGATCGTGAACGTGTCCAGCGTGTCCGGATTGGGCGGTGACTGGGGCCTGGCGTTCTACAATGCCTCGAAAGGCGCCGTAACGAACCTCACGCGCGCGATGGCGATGGAATTCGGCAGCCAGGGTGTGCGCATCAACGCGGTCAATCCGTCACTCACGATCACCGACATGACGAGCGGAATTGGAAAGAACGAGGCCACGATGGCGAAATTCGCGGAGCGCATCCCGCTCGGTCGCGGTGCCCGGCCGGACGAAGTCGCCGCAGTCATCGCGTTTCTGGCGAGCGACGACGCGAGCTTCGTCAATGGCGTGAATCTGCCGGTCGACGGTGGTGTCAACGCGTCGAACGGACAGCCGAAGATCGGTTAACTGCCGCGCTTCATCGCGCTCACTCGCAGTAGGAACGGCCGCTGAAGGCGAAGCAGCGGCCGCCACCACCGCCTCCACCGGAGGGGGCGGCGCGCGGCGCGCGCGGGGCGACTTCCGCGACAGGCTTCGGCCGCGCGACGACTTTTTCGCGCACGGGCTTGGGTGGCGCTGCAACCTTCGGCGCGCGCTTCGGCACCTCTTTCGCGACACAGTCGCCGTCTTCGTCGAGAACTTTGCCCTTCGCGCAGGTCTTGCGCACGCACTGGCCGCCACGCTCTTCTTCGCGCGGGCCACAGGCAAGTGCGCAAACCTTTCCGACCTTCGCCCGAACGATGTCGAGCGCTGTCGTGCTTGCGACCGCAGAATCGAGCGTCATCTTTTCGCGCTTGGCGAAATCTTCCACCGCGCGTTTGGCATCTGGCGACCACTCGTCACCGATCGTCGCGCTGAAGCAACCGACCCGACGCAATTCCGTCTGCAACTGCCGTGAGACGGACAGGGTCGGCTCCGGCGTCGCGGTCTGCGACTGTAGTGCCGCGATTTTCGTACGTGCCTCGTCTGCTTTTGCCTGTTCCGCGGCCTTCTTCTCCGCCGCGATACGAGTGTCGTCCGCAGCCTTTTTCTCGGCGGCGAGACGGGCATCTTCGGCGACCTGCAGACCACGCGCGCGCTTTGCGTCCTCGTCCGCTTTCACGCGTGCGAGCCGGTCCGCGGTCGCGGCGTCCGCCGCGCGTTTGGCTTCGTCGATTTTAGTCTGTTCGGCCGCTTTCTTCTCGGCGGCAAGACGGGCGTCTTCCGCGGCTTTTGTTTCGCGCGCCAGCTTCTCGGCCGCGGCGCGTTCCATCGCCTGGCGCTGACGCTCGGCCGCATCCGTTCTGGCTTGTTCGGCGGCTTTCAATTGTTCCGCCGCGATCCGCGCGGCCTCGGCAGCCTTTGCCTCACGCGCTGCGCGCGCCTGTTCCTCGGCCCGCGCATTTTCCGAAGCAAGACGCGCCCGCTCGGCTTCCGTCGCACGGGCCTTCTCGGCCGCAACCTGACGCTGCTCCTCGGCATCGATTTTAGAGAGCTGCCCACGGGCGAGATTTGCGTAAAAGCCTGTCGGATATTGCTGCAGGAAGAAGGTCCAGCCCTCCTTCGTGCCGAGTTGCTGCGTGAACTCGTAATCACGCCGCATGTCGGCTTGCGTGTCGATGGGGGCAGGCTGCGCAACCGGCTTCGGCGCCGGGAGCGGCGGCACGAGCGACACGTCCTTGCCGCCGAGCGAGGCAGACAAGAACGGCTCCTGCCGGTCGCCCGTGTCGGACATGACTTCGTCGCGGATGATCCCGAACGCCCTTCGCAAATCGAGACCCGGCGTCGTGAGATGTTTCAGCAAAGCAGTCGTGTAAGGGCTGTTGTTGCCCGATCCGCCATCCTGCGCCGTGGACCCGCTTTTCGCAGCAAAGGCAATCAGGGTGTTCGGCTTCGTCGGTTCGACCGCCGCGAGACCCCGTCCGATCGAGCGCGTGCTCGCATAGGTGCGGTTCATACGGCGGGCGAACGGATTGTCCCGGCACGCATCGAGGATGACCAGACGAAGCTGTTTCGCCGGCTCGACCGTCTGGAGCAGTCGGTCGAGCGCGATCGCCTCGTCCTGGGCATCTCGGTCGCGCTCCAGAACGGCATCGACCGGGATTAGATAGTTCGAGCCTTCGACCTCGATCCCGTGTCCCGCGAAGTAAAGGACTGCGATATCGGCGTCTCTCGCCTTGTCGTAGAAATCCCTGAGGACTCGCCGTGTTTCGACGAAGCCGAGATCGCGACGCGACTCGACGAGGTCGAACTTCGCATCCTGAAAGAGCTTGGTGATCGCCGACGCGTCGCGGCTCGGGTTATCGAGGCGCGGGACGTTCTGGTAGGCGGAATTGCCGATGATGAGCGCTACGCGCTTCTCGGCATAGGCCGGCCCGGCGACGAGCGCCATAATCATTGCCAGGGCTGCGACCAGCCAGCGCATGTCCCCTTCCCGCTCCAGACGCCGAGCAACCTTACACAACAGCACCCGTCGGGACCAGTCGCCGAAACGTCACAAGGTCGTGCTGTTCACGCGACCGTCGGCGCGCCGGCCTGTTTCATGGGATCGGCCTTCGCAAAGGCGTCCATCTCCTCGCAGGCGGCAATGATCCGGTCGACCGTCGGCACACCGTCGATCTTGATGCCGAAGACCCTGACGATGACGACGATACTAGCCAAGCACACGTCGGCCATCGTGACGGCGTCGCCGTGCGAGAACCTGCCGGTCTTGCCGTCCGAGACGAGCCGTTGCTCGTAGGCCTGCAGGCCAGTCGTCAGCCAGTGCATCTGCCACGCCTTGAAGGTGGCCGGGTCGAAGCCGGCATTTGCCGTCAGGTATTTCTTCACGCGAGGCGTGATGAAGGGGTGCGTGTCCGACGCAAGCATTCCGGCGAGCGCCCGGATGCGCGCGCGATCATGCGGGGTCCCCGGCAGAAGCGATGGTGTCGGCGCGATATCTTCCAAGAATTCGAGGATCGCGAGCGATTGCGTGAGAGGTGTCTTATCGCCTTCACGATCAATGAGCGCAGGCAGTCCGCCCATCGGGTTCACGCGCAGGAATTCTTCGCTGCGATTCTCGCCGGCGTCGACATCGATATTGTGCTCTTCCGCGACGAGGCCCTTAAGGTTCAGGGCCACCCGCACCCGGTAGGTCGCGGATGTACGCCAGAACGAGAAAAGCTCGAAGCGGGGAATGCTCATCAGCCGACGATTTCGGCGTCGGTGAAGAACTGCTTGATCTCGACGGCGGCCGTTTCGGGCGCATCCGAGCCGTGAACAGAATTCTCGCCCATCGACTTCGCATGTTCCTTGCGGATCGTGCCGGCGTCGGCCTTCTCGGGGTTCGTCGCGCCCATAACGTCGCGATAGCGCTTGATGGCGTTGTCGCCTTCCAGCACCTGCACCACGACGGGGCCGGACGTCATCATCTCGACGAGCTCACCGTAGAACGGCCGCTCCTTGTGGACCTCGTAGAACGTCTCGGCTTGCGACTTCGTCATCTTCACGCGCTTTTGCGCAACGATGCGAAGACCTGCTTTTTCGATCAGAGCGTTGATCGCGCCGGTGATGTTCCGCGCCGTCGCGTCGGGCTTGAGAATGGAGAAGGTGCGCTCGGTCGCCATTGATGTTCTTACGTCCCGTGAAAAAAGTTGCGTTTCTATAGCGGCGCTCTGCGTAAAAGAAAACGTCGCCGAAAAAGACGAAGGACCGCGAGCCTCCCGGCTCGCAGCCCTTTAGTCTTGTTACGCGAGCCCGGAGGCTCGCGGTCCCAATTACTCCGCCGCCTGCAGATACGGCGTCGCCGGCTGGGCCGAGACATCGAAACGGTCGAGGTTCATCACCTTCGCCCAGGCCGCAACGAAGTCATTCGCGAATTTCTCCTTCGAGTCCGCGCACGCATAGACTTCGGCAAGCGCACGCAGGAGCGAATGCGAGCCGAAGATCAGATCGACGCGCGTGCCGGTCCATTTGATCGCATTCGTTTTACGATCACGGCCTTCGTACACGCCGTCCTCGCCGGCCTTCGGCGCCCACTGCGTCGCCATATCCAGCAGGTTGACGAAGAAGTCGTTCGTCAGCTTGCCCGGCTTCGCGGTCAAAACGCCATGTTTCGCATCACCGGCATTCGCGCCGAGTACGCGAAGGCCGCCGATCAGCACAGTCATTTCCGGCGCAGTAAGCTTCAGCAGCTGCGCACGATCGACCATCGCCTCTTCGGGCGCCATGAACTGGCGTCCGCCGAGGTAATTGCGGAACGCATCGGCCCGCGGCTCGAGCGGCGCGAAGGACTGCGCATCGGTCTGCTCGGGCGTGGCGTCCATGCGACCCGGCGTGAACGGCACGGTCACCGTGACGCCGGCGTCCTTTGCCGCCTTCTCGATCGCCGCACCTCCGCCGAGAACGATGAGGTCGGCAAGCGAGACCTTTTTGCCGGACTCTTTCTGGATCGCTTCGAGCTTTGAAAGCACGCTGGCCAACTGCGCCGGATCATTGATCGTCCAATCCTTTTGCGGCGCGAGCCGGATGCGCGCGCCATTGGCGCCGCCGCGCTTGTCGGAACGGCGGAACGTCGAGGCAGAACCCCACGCGGCCGAAACAAGCTGCGAAACCGTCAGTCCCGAGCCAAGAATTTTTGCCTTAAGATCGGCGATGTCCTTCGCGCCAAGCGGCGGGTTGCTGTTGGCCGGGATCGGGTCCTGCCAGATCAGCACTTCTTTCGGCACAAGCTTGCCCCGATAGCGGACGCGCGGACCCATGTCGCGATGCGTGAGCTTGAACCAGGCGCGCGCGAACGCGTCGGCGAACACGGCCGGATTCTCGTGGAAACGCCGCGAGATTTTTTCGTAGGCCGGGTCGAAAAGCAACGCAAGGTCGGACGTCAGCATGGTCGGCACATGCTTCTTCTGGGGATCGTGCGCGTCGGGGATCGTGGCTTCCGCACCCTTCGCCTTCCACTGCTTCGCACCGGCGGGGCTGTGCGTCAGTTCCCATTCAAAGCCGAAAAGATTGTCGAAATAGAAGTTGCTCCACTTCGTCGGCGTCTGCGACCACGTGACTTCCGGACCACCCGTAATGGCATCCGCGCCAAAACCCGTGCCGTGCCGGCTCTTCCAGCCAAGGCCCTGGTCCTCGATCTCGCCGCCTTCCGGCTCCGCTCCGATCAGCGACGGATCACCCGCGCCATGCGTCTTGCCGAACGTGTGGCCGCCGGCGATCAGCGCGACGGTCTCTTCGTCGTTCATCGCCATGCGGGAAAAGGTCTCGCGGATGTCACGCGCCGACGCGACCGGATCGGGATTACCGTTCGGGCCTTCCGGATTGACGTAGATGAGACCCATCTGCACAGCGCCGAGTGGCTCCGACAGTTCACGCTCGCCGCTGTAGCGCTCGTCGCCAAGCCACGTGCCTTCCGGCCCCCAGAACAACTCCTCGGGCTCCCATGTGTCGGCACGGCCACCCGCGAATCCGAATGTCTTGAAGCCCATCGATTCGAGCGCGACATTGCCGCTGAGGACGAAGAGATCCGCCCATGAAAGCTTGCTGCCGTATTTCTGCTTGATCGGCCACAGCAGGCGGCGCGCCTTGTCGAGGTTGGCGTTATCCGGCCACGAGTTCAGCGGCGCGAAACGCTGCTGGCCGCCGCCGGCGCCGCCGCGACCATCGGTGGTGCGATAGGTGCCGGCGCTGTGCCATGCGAGGCGAATGAAAAGACCGCCGTAATGGCCGAAGTCTGCTGGCCACCAATCCTGCGAATTCGTCATCAGCGCATGCAGATCTTTCACCACGGCATCGAGGTCGAGCGTCTCGAATTCCTTCGCGTAGTCGAAGGACTCGTCCATCGGATCGGACATCGAGGAATTGCGATGGAGCATGTCGATGTTGAGCGCGTTCGGCCACCACTCACGGTTGCTGTGACCGCGTGATCCGCCACCCGTGAACGGGCATCCGCCCGCGCTCTTGTCGTCGACCTTCGCATCCATTTCGCTCTCTCCGGATTCGTGTTGGCTTGCTGGAACACTACCAAACTGGTCAATCGGCGCTAATCGCTATTTCCAGCCGTGACAATCGGCTGCGCCAATCGTACGAGAGCGCGTGAACCTCCGCGATCTCCAATATGTCGTCCGCGTCGCCGATCTCGGACATTTCGGCCGCGCGGCGGAGGCCTGCAACGTCAGCCAGCCGACGCTCAGCGGGCAAATCCTCAAGCTCGAACACGAGCTTGGCGTGACAATTTTCGAGCGCGCCGGCCGGCAGGTGCGGGTTACGCGGCTTGGCGCGAAAATCGTCGCCGAAGCCCGCAACATTGTCGATCGTGCGCGAACGATCACGCGCATCGCAGCGTCCGGTCGCGATCCCATGATCGGCAGTCTGCGCATCGGTATCATTCCGACCATCGCGCCCTACCTGATGCCGATCTTCCTGCCGAAGTGCGCGGCGGCCTTGCCGCAGGCGCCGCTCGCCATCGTCGAGAACATCACCGACGATCTCGTTGGCCCGCTCGTCGATGGCGATCTCGACGGCGCCGTCGTGGCCTCGCAGATCGACAGTGACAAGATCGAGACGGTGCGCTTGTTTGCCGAACCGCTGTTTGTGCTCATGCCGAAGGGACATGCGCTGGCGCGGCACCGCCGCGTGAAGGCAGACCAGATCGATCCGAAGTCCCTGCTACTGCTCAACGAGGGCCATTGCCTGCGCGACCAGGCGATCGCTCTATGCCGCCATCCCGATGTCGGCAGCGGCGCGGGCGCCGACACGCGCGCAACGAGTCTCGAGACGCTTCTGCATCTCACCGCTGCAGGGCAAGGCGTGACGGTCGCGCCCTCGATCGCCGTCGCGCAATGGAGCGGGCCGAGGGACAAGCTCGTGTCGCGACCCCTGGCCGGCGGCACGCGCGCCATTGCGCTCGCGATGCGGCATGATGCGCCACGTCGCGCCGCGCTCGAACGGCTTGCGACAGTCCTGCGCGAGTGTGCGCCTAAGGATGCTGTCGCCTAACTCGGCACCTCCGTTGCTCCATTCACGTCAGCGGCGGGATGGCGCCGCAAGACGCTTCGTTTCGACGCTGCTTTGTCCTGTTCGGGCACACGTCAACGACGCGATCCTGCTGCCGTCCCGAAACGACAGCGGCGGAGCGAGACGATGCAGACGATCTTCAAGGACTGGCGGCCCGAACATGCGGCGCTCTGGGGCAAGGTCGCGCTGCGGCTGCACCATGATTTGCAGGACCATCCTCTCTTCAGCGACAACTGCCTCGCGAAGCTGATCGAGACCTATCCGCGCGCGCACTATCAGTTGATGCAGCCGGGCATGTCGCCGGGCGAGCGTTCGCGTGACGGCGATGTTGCGGGCGTCGCAGGCAAGGATGTGATCGACGCCATCGGCAAAGGCCGCTTGTGGATCAACATGCGCAATGTCGCCGAAGTAGACGCGCGCTACGACGCGCTGATGACGCAGATTTTCGACGAGATATCGGCGCATGTGCCGGGCTTCACGACGCTCAGCCGCACGATCGGCATCCTCGTCTCGTCGCCGAATTCGCAGACGCATTATCACGCAGACCTGCCGGGCCAATCGCTGTTGCAGATCCGAGGCCGCAAGCGGCTCTATCTCTACCCATCGACGGACCCGTTCATCTCGCGCGAGCAGATCGAAAAGATTACGACGTCGCGCAAGGAATTTATCCGCTACGAACCGTGGTTCGACGATCATGCGACGGTGCTGGAAATGGAGCCCGGCGACATGATCCATTGGCCGCTCAACGCGCCGCATCGCGTCGACAATCACGATTGTCTCAACGTCTCCATGACAATGGAATTCTTCACGCCCGCGATCCGGCGTCAGCACATCGTCAATCGCGCGAACGGCATCATGCGCATTCTGAAGATGGCGCCGCGCAGCACCGCGGCCAGCGGCATCGACTTCTACGCCAAGGCGGCGTTCCAGCGCGCACTGCGTGATACACGCGTTATCCGCCGTCACGATGCGATGCGCGTCATCGATCCCGTCTTCCGTCCCGACCCTTCGCGTCCCGGCGCGGTCGCGGACCTGCGCTGACGATACGAGCGAGCACGCTACAAATGAACCGCTATCGCGTTCAGATCGGATCGTCCTTCGCTGCCGAGCGCGAGCGCTGGGCAGAAATGGCGAAGGACGGCGCATGCCTCGCGTTTCAAAGCGGCACGTGGCTCGATTCTTGGGCGAACACGAAGGGCCGCGACGATGCCATCGAAATGCTGGCGGTGACCGTCTGCGACGACAACGGCGGTCCCATCATGGCGCTGCCGTTGGTGCGTGAGCGCGGTCTCGTCACGCGCATCGTCTTCGCGGATGGCGGCCTCTCCGACTACAACGCGCCGATCCTGACCCGACACGCGCCGCAGGACGCGATCGGTGCGCTGGCGCTATGGCGTGCGCTGGTCGCGGCGCTTCCGTCCTGTGACCAGATACTTCTCGAACGCATGCCGCAGCGTGTCGGCGATCTTTTAAACCCGCTGGCGTTGCTGCCCGGCATAGCCCCCTCGGTTGTTGGCGGCTTGTCGCTCGGCATGCCCGAAGACTTCGATGCCTGGCTTCGCGCCAAGCCACGGCGCTACCGCATGGAAATCGGACGCTGTGCGAGACTCTTCGAGTTGCTCCCCAATGCGCGCTTCGAACGGGTCAGCGAAGACCGCGACACTGTCATGGAAGCGCTGGAATCGATCCAGCGCGACCGCATCGCGACGCTTGGCCGACGCTACACGCTCGACGGCGATGCCGAGCAACGGTTTTATCGCGAACTCGCGGCAAACCGATCCGGCTCCGGCATCCTCACCGCGCTACGCGTCGGCGACGAGACCGCCGCGGCGCTACTCGGACTGCGGCTCGCCTCGACATATGTGATGTTGCGCATTGCCGGGGCACCGGCACATGGAAACATCTCGCCCGCACGACAGCTCATCGTACGCACGATGGAGCACCTTCGCGCTGACGGCGTCACGACCTTCGACTTCGGCCTCGGCGACTATCCCTACAAGCGCAAACTCGGTGGCGAGCCGGTTCTGCTTTGCGACCTCACTGCGAGCCGTTCTTTGACGGGACTTGTGGACACCGCACGCGTGCGCCTGAAGGCGCGGCTCCGCGCCAGTCCGACGCTGCACGCGGCAGTTCGTCGAGTCGCAACGCTCACACAGCGCAAAACTCAGGCGAGCTGACGCCGGCGCGCATCCCGACCGCGCGGCATTGCGCGGTCGAAAAGGATTCGCGCCACCCTCATTTTGAGCATGTCCTTTTAGCCAAACCGAACCACATCGCTGGCGATGCCCATGCAAACCTGCAAGCCGGTTTGCAAAGGCAACAGCGACATCGTAGCGGGACATGCTCTAATGCCGCAGTTGCTGCGGTGCCGTCATTGCGCGACAAGCGCGCGTGCTTGCAATTTCCGATCTCACCTACCGCCTCGGCGACCGCCTTCTTTTCGAGAAGGCGAGCGCGTCCGTGCCCTCTCGCGCGCGCGTCGGTTTCGTCGCGCGGAATGGCGCCGGCAAGACAACGCTCTTCCGGCTGATCTCCGGCGAGATCGCCAGCGAGGGCGGCAAGATCGATATCCCGCGCGGTGTAACGCTGGGGCGCGTCGAGCAGGAGGCGCCGGGCGGCGCGCAATCCCTGATCGATTTCGTCTTGGAAGCCGACCGCGAGCGCCACGATCTTTTGGCCGAATCGGAGACCGCGACCGATCCCGGCCGCATTGCAGACATCCACATGCGGCTCGCCGATATCGACGCGCATTCGGCGCCCGCACGCGCCGCGATCATTCTGTCCGGCCTCGGCTTCGACACGGATGCGCAGAATCGCCCGCTGTCGGAATTCTCCGGCGGGTGGCGCATGCGCGTGGCGCTCGCGGCCGTGCTGTTCACGACGCCCGATCTTCTGCTCCTCGACGAGCCCACAAACTATCTCGATCTCGAAGGCACGCTCTGGCTGATCGAGCATCTATCGACCTATCCGGCCGGCGCAATCGTCATCAGCCATGATCGCGATCTGCTCGACGCTGTAGCCGACCATATTCTGCATCTCGATGCGTCGAAACTCACGCTCTGGAAGGGAAACTATAGCGATTTCGAGCGCATGCGGCGCGACCAGCAGCGTCTGCAAGCCAAGGCTGCCTCAAAGCAGGAGGATGACCGCAAGCGGCTGACCGAGTTCGTCGATCGCTTCCGCGCCAAGGCGAGCAAGGCGCGTCAGGCGCAATCGCGGCTGAAGATGCTAGAAAAGATGGAGCCGATTTCGGCCATCGTCGATCGCGACGTGCTGCCGATCATTCTGCCCTCGCCGCCGAAGAAGCTCTCGCCGCCGATCGTCGCAATGGATGGCGTCGCCGTCGGCTACGACGAGCGCATCGTGCTGTCGAAACTCGGCCTGTCGCTGTCCAACGATGATCGCATCGGGCTTCTCGGCGCGAACGGCAACGGCAAGTCGACATTCGCAAAACTTCTCGCCGGCCGGCTTCCCGCGCGTACGGGCAATATGGTGCGCGCGCCGAAGATCGATGTCGGTTTCTTCGCGCAGCATCAAGTCGACGATCTCGACGAAACGGACACGCCCTTTCGTGCCGTATCGCGCCTCATGCGGGGCATGCCGGAATCGCGGATCCGCGGCCGCGCTGCGCAGTTTGGCTTCTCTGGCCTGCGTGCGGAAACGCCAGTTGCGCAATTGTCGGGCGGCGAGAAAGCCCGGCTGTTGCTCGGTCTTTCGACCTTCGCGGCGCCGCACCTGCTGATCCTCGACGAACCGACGAACCATCTCGACATCGATTCGCGTGCTGCACTTATCGACGCGATCAACGGATACGAGGGCGCCGTTATCCTTGTCTCGCATGATCGGCATCTGCTGGAAGCCTGCGCCGATCGTCTGTGGCTCGTCGCCGATGGAACGGCGCGCGAATTCGAGGGCGATCTCGACGATTACAAGGCGATGGTGCTCGGCACGTCGCGCGAGCGTTCGAAGTCATCCGCGGCGCGCGATAAAGTGCCGGCACAGAAGCCGAAAGCCGCGCCGCAACGTCGCGATACCCTGAAAGATGCCGACGGGCGAGTGCAGAAGTTCGGCAAGTTACTGCGCCGGGTCGACGAGATGTTGGCTGACGCCGACATCTTCCGTCGCGAGCCCAAAAAGGCTGCGCTGCTGACAAAACAACGCCGCGAACTGGCCGCGGCGTTGGAAAAGGCTGAAGAAGAATGGCTGGCGCTCTCAGTCGAAACCGAAAGCGCCTGACGATTACCAGAAGCGACGACCGTACCCGCCACCGTAGCCATAGCCACGGAAGGGCCGGCCGTAACCATAGCCGCGGAACGGCCGGGGACCATAGAAGCCATAGCCGCCATAAAAGCGCGGGCCGGGACGCCAGAAGCACCTGTACGGGCCGCACACCCAGCGGACCGCCTCGGGCTTCGCGCCGCTGAGGTCGGAGGAATGCGCAATGCCCGGATCGAGCATCGGTGCGGCCGAAGCGGGCGCTGCGACAAAGGCGGCTCCGAGCGCAAGGGCTCCTGCAACGGCAAATTTGATGGGCGTTCCTGTCATGGAAGACTCCTCCGGTTCTGAGTGGCGTAACGCATTCTGCCTAGTCGGGTTCACTTGAACCGCTCATGAACGGAGGCGCATCCGACCGACGAGGAGGATTGTGGTGGCGAAACCCATCCCGGCAAGGGTCACGAGCGCGCCATTGTAGCCGAAGGTCGCGACCAGCCAGGTTTCCGGAAAGGGCATCGCGAACAGCCCGACATTGAAGGCGGTGTTGAGCAGCGCCTGCCCGCCCGCGCGCCTTTCCGGCACGACGCCTTCCGTGATCCAGGCCGAAAGCACGGGATAGGTCAGGCTGTAGCCGAAGCCGAAGGAAATGCCGCCGAGGACCACGGGCCAGACCTGATTGCCTGCGACCGCCACCGCGGCAAGACCGGCGCTCATAAGGCCAAGACCGGCGCCGACCAGCAGACGACGGTTCATCGCCTCGATGCTGCGTAGGGCGAGCAACCGGCTTGCGAACATCGTAACCAGGGTCGCTGTGAAGAACGCGGCGAGCGGGACGCCGCGTTCGCGCAGTGCAACGGCAAGATAGGCGGTGCAGAAGCCGAAAAGCGTGCCGTTCATAAATACAGCGAGCAACGGCTCCCACGCTCCCGGTCGCCAGCCCGCCACGATCTGCATGCCGCCGGTCGACGGCGGACGTGGCAGCGAGCGGAGACCTATTGTCAGCGCGAGCCCGATGACACCAGGCACGACGGCAGCGGCGAAAAACGCGGTCTCGCCCCAGCGGTCGAGAATGAAGCCGCCGAAGGGCGGCGCGACACCCTGCGAGAGCGGCATTGCTGCCGAGAACACACCGAGCAGGAACAAGAAGCGAGTGCTGTCGAGCCGGCTCTGGATGTAGACATAGGCAGCGGCAAGATAGAGCCCCTGCCCGATGCCCTGCACCAGACGCGAAGCGAGCGCCGGCCCGAAGGTGAAGCGCGTCCATTCCAGCGTGCCGAAGCCGACGATGACGCAGACCATTGCGACGCGCAGACAGCCGAGCGCACCGATACGCGCAATGACCTCGCCCGACAGAAGCGCAAAGCCGATGATCGAGATCGAGATCAGCGACAGAAGCAGGCCGATCGCGTGGAGATCGTAACCGTCGCGGCTGAAGACGACGGCGAGCAGCGTCGCGTGCGCGCTCGTGAAATAGACGAGAAAACAGCCGACCGCGAGCCGGACATATTCGCGCTGCGCCGTCGCATCGACGAAGCCCGCATGTGGTGCGGATGACGCTTGTGACGTCACGCGTGAGAGAACGCGGACACGATCACGCCTTCTGCTCCCACCGGCCTTCCGGCGATTGCCGCCAGTAGGACAGCGCGTGGCCCTTTTCCTTGAGACTACGAAACTGTGTGCGCGCGACGCTGAGCGCATCGCCATCGCGTCCGTCGAACATGACGACGGCGCGCTGCTTTGGCGCGACGGCAGTATCGGCGAGGATTACGTCGGGATCGGCGCCATCGATAAAGATGCGCATATCTGCGCCGAGCGGATCGTCGCCGTCCGCCGTCAACCAGATCGGCTGCAGATCGGCATCGCCATCACGCGCGGTGCCATGCGCAAGAAAGCTTTCGTCCGACCAGGTCCAGAGCAGATCATCGAGCGCCGCAACGCGTTCCGCACCGCTCGCCTGCACGACGATGCGCCACTGCCGCTGCACCGCGCGTTCGAGAAGCACCGGGAGAACCTGCTCCAGCGACTGCTTCTCGAGATGGTAGAACCAGACATCGGTCATGGTTCTGCGATTACTTCTCGTAATGCGCCCGCACGAGACCGTCGAGCAGCCGCACACCGAAGCCCGATCCCCAGCTCTGGTTCACATCGTTGAACGGCGCGCCCATGCCCGTACCCGCAATATCGAGATGCGCCCACGGCACCTTGTTGACGAAGCGCTGCAAAAACTGCGCGGCGGTGATCGAGCCGCCGTGCCGCCCACCGGTATTCTTCATGTCGGCGAATTTCGAATCGATCAGCTTGTCGTAGGCGTGGCCGAGCGGCAGTCGCCAGACTTTCTCGCCGGTCGCGCGGCCGGCTTCGACGAGTCGCTGCGATAGCTCGTCGTCGTTCGAGAACAGACCCGCGTGGTCGGTGCCGAGCGCCACCATGATCGCGCCGGTCAAAGTCGCGAGGTCGATCATGAACACCGGTTTGTAGCGGTCCTGCACGTAGTGCAGCACGTCGGCCAGCACGAGCCGCCCTTCGGCATCGGTGTTGATGATCTCGATCGTCTGGCCAGACATCGATTTCACGATATCGCCCGGCCGCTGCGCATTGGCGCCGGGCATGTTCTCGACGAGCCCTATCGCGCCGATCACATCAACCTTGGCCTTGCGTTCGGCCAGCGTCTTCATCAGGCCGACGACGCAGGCCGCGCCCGCCATGTCGCCTTTCATGTCTTCCATGCCGGCGGCCGGCTTGATGGAAATGCCGCCGGTGTCGAAACAGACGCCCTTGCCGATGAAGGCGACGGGCTTTTCGCGGCCGCCGGCGCCGTTCCAGCGCATGATTACCGTGCGGCTCTCGCGCACCGAGCCCTGGCCGACGCCGAGCAATGCCCCCATGCCTAGCTTGGTCATCGCAGCGACGTCGAGGATCTCGACCTCGACGCCAACGCTCGTCAGCTCCGCGGCGCGGCGGGCAAATTCCTCGGGGTAGAGGACGTTCGGCGGCTCGTTGACGAGCTGGCGCGCGAGATTGACGCCGTCGGCGAGTGCCGCGCGCGACACGGCGGCCTTCTTCGTCGCGACCGGCGACGCGACGCCGATTGTCAGCTTCAGGGCTGCGGGCGGCGTGTCGTCGTCGCCCTGCTTCGTCCGGTACGTGTCGAATTTATAGGCCCGCAGCTGCGCGCCGAGCGCGAAATCCGCCGCGGCCTCGGCGTCGGCGTCGCCCGCCGGCGGGTCGAACAGCACATGCGCGCTCTCGGAAGATCCCAGACGCCCGAGCGCGATGCCGCCAAGCGACACGCGGCGTGAGGCGACCGTCTCGGCGTCAGGCAACGCGTCCTCCTTGCGGGGCGCGGTGCCGAGCACCAGCAGCCGATCGACGCCGAGACCCTGCGGCGCGAGCAGCTCCAGAACCGAGCCGCTCTTGCCCTTGAATTTTGCTGCCTTCGCGGCGCGCTCGAGGGATGCCATCGCGGGCGCCAGAACCGTTCGCGTCGTCGGGGAAAGCGCGAGGTCCTCGGCGGCGAACACCACAAGCGTGTCGCCGCTCCCCTCCCCGGCCTTGCGGCCCGCCACACGCGCGACGGTGTCGAACGGCACGAAATCGATCTCGACCGGCAATGTCATGGCGCTCTCTGCAAGGGGGCAATCCGGCTTTAACGGCCGGTGGCCCGGGCGGTCAAACGGCTGCCCGCGAAATGCCGCAGGTTGGGGTCAGGGAGGGTGCGGAAAGCGTGTCGGGCGAGACACGCTTCGCACGATTGCGCGGCGCGGGGCCCGTGGCTGTTGTTCGAGTGTCGCGAACCGGTTAGCCCGTGAGGGTGATCCGGGACGCTGTCAGGAGGGAAAAAGGCGTGGACCTCGCGCGCATGCGTGCCGGGATCGTGGTGAACAGGATGGCCGAATGATCGGCTTCACCCTCGGCCGCTATTTCTCCTGGCGATTCCTGGAGACGATCCTCGCCGTCTTCATCGCCATCAGCGGCCTGTCGTTCCTGATCGACTTCGTCGAGATGCTGCGCCGTGCCGGTGACGTACCGGGTGCGCGCGCCGGCGTCGTGGCGCTGCTCTCGTTCCTGCGTGTTCCGTCCGTCTCGGAGCAGATTCTGCCCTTCGCGGTCCTGTTCGGCACGATGGCCGCCTTCGTGAACCTGACCCGCAAGCTCGAGCTCGTCATCGCCCGCGCGTCTGGCGTGTCGGTCTGGGGCTTTCTCGTGCCGCCGCTCCTGATCGCGACCCTGCTCGGCGTTGTCTCGATCACGCTCTACAATCCGCTGGCCGCCGAGATGAAGCAGCGCGCCGACCAGATGGAGACCGAACTCTTCGGCCGCCCCGGCAGCGACAAGGATTCGAGCATCTGGATTCGGCAGCGCTCGGTCGACGGCAAGGCGACGATCCGCGCGGATCGGATCAGCGATGGCGGTCGGACGCTCACAAAGGTGCTCGCCTATCTCGACGATCCGCAGGGCCGTTTCGTCGAGCGGGTCGAAGCGGCGCGGGCGACCCTCTCTGGCGGCGCTTGGCGGCTCGAGGATGCGACCGTCGTGCGTCAGGGCGAACAGGCCGAGACGGTCAACGTCTATCTCCTTGCGACGGATCTCACGGCCGAGGACGTGCTGCAGAGCGCCGCCTCGCCCGAATCCGTGCCCTTCTGGAACCTGCCGGCGATCGAGGGCCGCACCGAACTCGCTGGCCTCGATGCGACGCAATACCGGCTGCACTATCAGTCGCTGCTGGCGCGGCCGCTTCTTCTCATCGCGATGGTCCTCGTAGCGGCGGCGTTTTCCTTAAGATTTGTCCGGTTTGGTGGAATCGGTAAAATGGTCGCCAGTGGTGTCGTGGCGGGCTTCGTTCTGTATGTCGTGACGAAGCTGGTCGCGAACATGGGCGGGGCCGGCCTATTGAGCGCGCCTGTTGCGGCTTGGTCGCCGGCTTTGGTCGGCAGTTTGTTGGGTGCGCTTGCGTTGCTGCATCAGGAGGACGGTTGATGGGGCGGCGTAATAGCCCCGTCGATGAACGGTGGGAGCGCCTGCGCCGCCGCGCGTCCGCCTTGCGCCTTCCGTTTGCCCTCGTGCTTGCGATCGGAACGCTGCTGGTAGCGTCGGCCCGCGCCCAGGCGCCGGCTAACCCGCCGCAGCGCATGGTCGTCGAAGCGCAGGAACTCATCCAGGACAACAACCGCAACACCGTCACGGCGCGCGGCAACGTCCAAATTTACTACAAGGGCCGCACGCTCGAAGCCGATCGCGTCATCTACGATCGTAATACGTCACGCGTCTTCGCTGAAGGGCGCGCAAAACTCACGGAGGAGAACGGCGCGGTCTCCTTCGCCGAACGCTTCGATCTGACCGACGACCTGCGGCAGGGCTTCATCGACAGCCTGCGCTCCGAGACCACCGACAAAACCTATCTCAGCTCGCCGCGCGCAGAATACGCCGGCGATACGCGAGTTTACGACCGCACGACATATACTGCCTGCGAACCTTGCGAAGACGCCGACCGTGCGCCGATCTGGCGTGTGCGCGCCCGTAAGGTCATCCACCGGACGGACGAGCAGAACCTGTATTTCGAGGATGCGTCGCTCGAACTGTTCGGGCTTCCGATTGCCTACTTGCCGTTCATGTCCGTTCCCGATCCTAGCGTAAAGCGCCGTTCCGGTATTTTAAGCCCGCATGTCACCTTCAAATCGCAACTCGGCTACGGGTTTGGTATCCCGATTTTCTACGCGGTCGGGCCGAATATCGACCTGACGTTCACGCCAACGTTCTACACAAAGCAGGGCGTGCTCGGAGAGATCGACTACAAGCACCGGCTCGACAACGGCGCGTTCGGCGTGCGGCTCGACGGTATCGTTCCGCTCAATCGAACCGCTTTCGCAAATGCGCCCTTCGGCGCATCCGATCGCAAATTCCGCGGCGCGGTCTCCTCGACCGGCGAGTTCAATATCAACCAGAACTGGAAGTTCGGCTGGGACGGCGCCTACCTGACCGACCGTTATTTCCTGCAGGACTTCCAGCTCTACAATAATCTCTACAACAGTTACTTCTTCCGCGAAGTTTCCTCGACCGCCTACCTGACCGGCAAAGGTCAGGGCAGCTATTTCGATTTGAGGACCTTCGCGTTCCAAGGCCTGTCGCCGCGCGATTACCAGCCGCAGATTGGCTTTATCCTGCCGCAGCTCGAATACAACAAGGTCGTGCCCGTGCCGACGGCCTTCACAGGCGGCATCGGCGGCCAGCTCGAGTTCGATCTCAATGTTTCGAACACGCATGCGGATGCGGCGCTCTACGATCCCATTCGCCCGCGCACGCTCGATTCCATCTACAACACAAACTACGTCTGCCAGTTCTACACGCCGGGCATCACGCCCAATGCTTCTCAATGTCTGCTGCGTGGCATCGGTGGTGACTATGCCCGCGCAACTGGTCAGGTGTCCTACCAGCGCCGCTTTATCGATCCGATCGGACAGGCGTGGACGCCGTTCGCCTATGTGCGCGGCTCGGGCTCGTATCTCAACTACGACACGTCACGCGTTTTCCCGGTCTACAATTATCTCAGCCAGCCGTTGTCGAACGCGGCGCAAGGGAATTTCATCGGCAGCGACAATGTCGCGCGAGCGAACTTCCTACCGGCCATCGGTCTCGACTATCGCTATCCGTTCTTCGCATCGACGCCGTTCGGGTCGATGACCGTCGAACCAATCGCGCAGCTCATCGCGCGGCCCGATCGCGGTCTCGGCTCGAACTCGCTCGTCAATGTCGACGCGCAGAGCCTCGTCTTCGACGATTCGACGCTCTTCGCCTGGAACAAGTTTTCCGGCTACGATCGCTTCGAGACCGGTACGCGATTGAACTACGGCGGCCAGGCTACTCTCACCTTTGCCAACGGCGGCTACGTCAACGTCGCCGGCGGACAATCGCTGCAGGTTGCTGGTCGCAACGGTTACGCCATTGCCGATGCCGCGAATGTCGGCCTGTCGTCGGGTCTCGACACGCGCCGCTCCGACTATGTCGGGCGTTTCGCCATCGCGCCGAATTCCACTTTCGCCTTCGTCGCGAAGGCGCGCTTCGACGTCAACACGTTCTCGCCCCGCCGCATCGACCTGATCGGCAGCGCGACGTTCGGCGCACTCGTGCTGAACGCGCAATATGCCAATTACGCATCCCAGCCGGTGATCGGTTTCGATGTGCGCCGGCAAGGCCTTTCGCTCGGCGCGAAATACGACATCACGTCGAATTACTTCGTTGCAGCGAACGTGACGTTCGATCTGTCGCGTCACCTGTACAACAACGTCCTGGCGCGGCCGGCCATCTTCCAGAACCCGATCACCGGACAGGTAACGACAGCTGCCCAGACGGGCACCACCGGCTCTGCACCGGTCTTCTCGATTGCAGGCCTGAACATCGGCGCCGGCTACAAGGACGACTGCACCACACTCATGGTCAATTATTCGACGTCCTATCAGCCGAACTCGCTCGGCCAGCCGGCGCGCAACCAGACCGTCCTCGTGTCGCTGCAACTGCGGACACTCGCGCAGGGCAGTTTCGGCGCGAGCCTCGGCTCGACGGCGCTCAAGGACGGCGTCACGCAGCTGCCGTGAGCGGCCACATGCCCGTCCTGGCGCTAACGCAGGGTGATCCATCGGGCATCGGACCGGAGCTCGCACTTCGCGCCTGGGAGCAGGCGCAGCGCGATGCGACCATCCCGCTTTTTTTCCTGATCGCAGATCCCGACCATCTGCAGCGTGTCGCGATGAGCCTCGGGTTGCGCGTCCCGATCCGTGCGTCTTCGCCGCGTGAGGCGCGCGAAACGTTCGGTGGAGCGCTGCCTGTCGTCCCGCTCGCGGCGCGCGTCATCGGCGAGCCCGGACATCCCGACACGAAGGACGCACCCGCGACCATCGAGTCGATCGAACGCGCCGTCGAGACCGTGCGCGCTGGCGAAGCGTCGGCACTCGTCACGAATCCGATCGCGAAACATGTGCTCACTGCGACGGGCTTCGCCTTTCCCGGCCATACCGAATTCCTCGGCGCGCTCTCCGCAGAGAACGGGATCGCACCGCGTGCGGTTATGATGCTGTGGTGCGACGATCTCGCGGTGGTGCCCGTTACGATCCATGTTCCGCTGGCTACCGTGCCAACCAGCCTGACGCGCGAATTGATCGTCGAGACGGCGACGATCGTCGCGTACGATCTCACGCAGCGCTTCGGGCTGGCGGCGCCGCGTCTCGTTGTATCCGGGCTTAATCCGCACGCAGGCGAAAACGGCACGATGGGCCGAGAGGAGATCGATACGATCGCACCCGCCGTCGCCGATCTCGTCACAAGCGGCATCGACGTTCGCGGTCCCCTGCCCGCCGACACGCTGTTCCATGCCGCAGCGCGCGCGACCTACGACGCCGCGCTTTGCATGACGCACGATCAGGCGCTGATCCCGATCAAGACGCTCGCCTTCGACAGCGCCGTGAACGTAACGCTTGGACTGCCCTTCGTGCGGACCTCGCCCGATCACGGCACGGCCTTCGACATTGCGGGCAAAGGCCTCGCCAATCCATCGAGCCTTATCGCGGCGCTGCGGCTAGCGGCGCGTTTGTCGAAAAGCGCGACCGCATGAGCGACGGGTTGCCGCCGTTGCGCGATATCGTTGCGCGGCACGGTCTTGCGCCGAAGAAGGCGCTTGGGCAGAACTTTCTCTTCGACCTCAACCTTACGGGCCGCATCGCGCGCGCGGCCGGCAATCTCTTGGATACGACCGTCGTCGAAATCGGTCCGGGGCCCGGCGGCCTCACGCGCGCACTCCTTGCCGCCGGCGCCGCGAAAGTCGTCGCCATCGAACGAGATGAGCGATGCCTTGCGGCGCTAGAAGAAATTGCAGCGCATTGGCCGGGCCGTCTGACCATCGTCGCCGACGATGCGCTTTCTATCGACATCGCCGCGTTGATCGCGAAACACACGTCCGGCAGCGCAAAAATATGTGCGAACCTTCCCTACAATATCGGGACGGCACTGCTGACGCGCTGGATCGACACGAACACCTGGCCACCGCGCTGGGACCGCGCAATTCTGATGTTTCAGCGCGAAGTCGCCGAGCGCATCGTCGCGACGCCCGCACAACGCGCCGACTACGGACGGCTCGGTGTGCTCTGCGGATGGCGGACCGAAGCGCGCATTCTCTTCGATGTCGCGCCATCGGCATTCGTGCCGCCACCCGCGGTGACGTCGAGCGTCGTTGAGATCGTGCCACGCGAAACGCCCCTGCCTTGCGATGCACGCGCGCTCGGAGCCATCACGCAAGCGGCGTTCGGTCAGCGCCGCAAGATGTTGCGGCAATCGCTGCGCACGCTTGCGGGCGTGAGCGACGCTTCGGCACTGCTGGAAACGGTCGGCATTGAACCAACACGACGCGCTGAGGAAGTCGATGTTGCCGGCTTCGTTTCGCTGGCCAACGCTTATGCCGCGGCGCGCGGCGACAAAACTATTCCGCCAGAAGGTTCGTGACGAAAGATTCGATGCCTGCGATCCGGCGCTCGCGACGCAGGCGCTCGGCAGCGAGGATCGTCGTGAGATCGGTGAAGGACTTCTCGATGTCGTCGTTCACGAGCACATAATCATATTGCGACCAGCGCGTGATCTCGTTGCGCGCATTCTCCAGACGACGATCGATGATCTCGGTGCTGTCTTCAGCGCGGCGTATCAGCCGCGAGCGCAATTCACGCATCGATGGCGGCAGGATGAAGATCGTGACAACCTCGCGGGGCGCGCTCTTACGGACCTGCTGCGTGCCTTGATAGTCGATGTCGAACAGGACATCGCGGCCCTTCGAGAGCACATCTTCGACGAGATCGCGCGGCGTGCCGTAGAAATTGCCGTGCACCTCCGCCCACTCGAGAAGCTCGCCTCTGTCGCGCTTGGCGACAAACTCGGCCTTGGTAACGAAGTGATAATGGAAGCCGCCGACCTCGCTTGATCGGCGCGGCCGCGTGGTCAACGAGATCGACAACGTCAGGTCGAGTTCGGCATTCTGCAAAAGCATGCGCGTCAGCGTCGTCTTGCCCGCGCCCGAAGGCGAAGACAGGATGAGCATCAGGCCGCGTCGTGCTCCCATTGAAACTGCCGCATGATCTGCCGCACTGCTCATTCGATGTTTTGTACCTGCTCACGGAACTGCTCGACCTCGATCTTCAAATCGAGCCCGATCGCCGTTAGTCCCGCATCGTTGGATTTCGCGCAAAGCGTATTCGATTCGCGCCCCAGTTCCTGCGCGAGAAAATCGAGACGACGTCCCACCGCACCGCCTTTGGTCAGCAGCGTGGATGCGCTCGCGACATGCGCGATCAAACGGTCCAGTTCCTCGCGGATATCGCTTTTGGCGGCGAGCAGCACCGCCTCCTGATACAGCCTCGTCGAGTCGAGCCCATGCGTCGCGCCGAGCGCCTCAATCTGTTTCGCGAGGCGCGCGCGGACCGCTTCGGCGCTACGGCCGGGCGCGTCTTCCGCTGCCTCCGCAAGCATGCCGATACGCGCGATCCTGTCGATGAGCACGCGCTGCAGTGCCTTTCCTTCGGACCGTCGCATTTCGACGAGCGCGGTGATCGCGTCTTTCAGGCCGTCGCGCGCGGCAGCCTGCAACGCGCCGCGTTCGCTGTTGTCGTCATCGGCCTCGCCGATTTCGACGATGCCGCGCACCGCGAGCAGCCCGTCGAGCGAGGCGCGCCGCACATGCTTGGCCGCCGGCACGTTGGAAAGCGACGCAATCAAGCCATCGAGCGCGGCGCGATCGATCCGCACGCGCGGCGTCTGCTGTGCCCGCGACGCAGTCAGCGTGGCGTGACAGGTGCCGCGATCCAGAGCACCGGTGATCGCCGCGTGAAAGTCGGCTTCGACAGCATCGAAACCGGACGGCAGACGCAGGCGCACGTCGAGGCCGCGCGCGTTGACCGTCTTAATCTCCCACGTCCACAGCCAGGCGCCGGAACGGCCCTGCGTGCGGGCAAAACCCGTCATGCTGGCAAGGGACATGGGATACCTGGGGTGTGACGAAAGTTGCCGCCCAGACCGACGAATCGCGAGACGAAGTCAAGCCGACCGCGTCAGCCGCCCGTCAGAATCACCGCAACGTCATCGCGGGAATGACCTGCGCGTGGTTGAGGTCCCATCCCTTGTTCTTCAGCGGGTCGAGCGCTGTACCCTCGGACGCATCGAAGGCGCGCGGCTGGCGGAGCCCCGCCATCGGGACAGCCACCGACTGCGGCTCCTCGACCAGTTGCGGCGGAAGACTGTCGCTCTCGGGAGGAAGACCAAACTTCGCCGCCGACGCGCGCTGCTCGGCACGCCGCTGCGCGCTCACGGGATACATGGCCATGTCGATCGCGTCGCCGCTTTCGCCGACCGGGCCGTCCAGCATATTCCCGGTGTTCGTGACGCCGCGAACCTGCAGGCCGAGCGAATCGACATCCGGGCCATAGGCCAGCGCCATTGCAGCACGCGGCTCTGGCAGCATCGGCGCGACGGACGCAATCGCATTGGCTTCAGGAGCGCGCGTGCGGGTCCGAGAGCGCGCCTCTACGATGTTCGCAATGGACCGCTTCGCCGCGGGATCATCGAGCATTCCAGCCAGCCGGTTCGTCGGCGGTGCGACGGGCAGCAGACGCGGCGCGATATCCGGCAGCGCATTGTCGCCGGGCGGCGGCATAAGCGCGCCGAATTCCATACCGGCCGGGATATCGCCGCGCGGGCCGGGTCGAATCGCTGGTGCGCCGGGCACGTTCGGCGCGCCTGGCTGCAGTGTCATGTTGGGCGCCGGCGCTTTGTCTACGTCGCCAGCCGCTGCGGCGCCGCGATCCTTGGCATCGCGCTCGATCTGCCGCCAACGCACGACGTTACGTTGGTGCTCGTCGAGCGATGCAGCAAACACGTGGCCGCCGGTGCCGTCGGCGACGAAATACAGGTCTTGCGTGCGCGACGGATTGGCGACCGCCTCCAGCGCGGCACGGCCGGGATTGGCGATCGGGCCGGGCGGCAGGCCGTCGATCTGGTAGGTGTTGTAGGGCGTCCACTTGTCGAGTTCGGAGCGCAGGATGCCCCGCCCAAGCGTGCCGCGCCCTTGCACGAGCCCATAGACGATCGTTGGGTCGGACTGCAGGCGCATGCGCTTGTTGAGCCGGTTGATGAAGACGCTCGCCACGCGTGGACGCTCGTCCGCCTTGCCTGTCTCGCGCTCGACGATCGATGCCAGCGTCACAAGCTCATAAGGCGTCTTGATCGGCAGATCGGGGCTGCGGCGCGCCCAGACCTGTTCGACCAACTTGCGCTGATCTTCCTGCATCTTGCGGATAACGGCGCTACGCGTGTCGGATCGCCCGACCTTGTAAGTGTCCGGAAGCAGCGTGCCTTCCTTCGGCATTTCGCGAACGTCGCCGCTCAGCACCTCGTTGTCGCGCAAGCGATTGACGATCTGCTCGCTCGTCAGCCCCTCCGGCACGGTGAAGGAATGCAGCACCTGCCGCCCGCTCACCATCGTGTCCATCACGTCCTGCAGCGACGCACTCTGCTTGAAGAGATATTCGCCGGCACGGAGTTTCGACCGCGTCCCTTCGACGAACAAAGCTGTGCTCATCAGCAGCGGATTCGAGATCACACCATTCGTCTCGAGCAGCGAAAGAATGTCCGGAACATCGGTGCCGGGTGCGATGTAGACGACCTTGTCGGCCGGCAGCGGACCCGGCTCGCGGATGCGGCGATGGACGCTGATCAGCGCAAAGCCGGCGACGAAAAAGCCGACGAGCAGGAATGTCAGGAAGCCGCTCATCGCAGCAAGCAGACCGGGGCGACGTTTGCGGGCCGCGGGCGGCGGCAGCAGCCGCTCAGGCTGCAGTGCGTCCTGCGGGCTCCTTAAGCTGACGCGCTCCGATCCGCCGTCGCGCAAAGGTGCGGCTGTCTCGCGCGAAGCGAGATCGGCGTCGGAATCCATCATCGGTAGGCGGCCGCCATCATGCGATCACGACTCTAGCACGCTTTATGGCGGAAAGAGGGATGGCCGGCCGTCCCATAACCCGTCCGGTCAGGAGGCGCGTGCGAAGATGACGGAAGCATTGGTCCCGCCGAATCCGAAAGAATTCGAGAGGACCGTGTCGATCGTCCGATGGCGCGCCTTGAGCGGCACCAGATCGACCGTCGTTTCGACCGACGGATTTTCGAGATTGAGCGTCGGCGGAGCAACATTATCGCGCATCGCGAGGATCGCATAGATCGCTTCGACCGCGCCGGCGGCACCGAGCAGATGGCCGATTGCCGACTTTGTCGACGACATCGAGACCTTACCGGCCGCATTCCCCAACAACCGCTCGACCGCGCCGAGTTCGATTGTGTCGGCCATCGTCGATGTGCCGTGCGCGTTGATATAATCGATGTCGGACACCGAAATGCCCGCGCGTTTGATCGCCATCTGCATGCAGCGATAAGCGCCGTCTCCGTCTTCGGGCGGCGCAGTGATGTGATAGGCGTCGCCCGAAAGCCCATAGCCGATCACCTCGGCATAGATTTTCGCGCCGCGCGCCGTCGCATGCTCGTATTCTTCGAGAACGAGCGCGCCTGCGCCTTCGCCCATCACGAAACCGTCGCGATCGCGATCGTAGGGGCGCGATCCCTTTGCCGGCGCGTCGTTGTATTTCGTGCAAAGCGCCTTGTTGGCGGAGAAACCCGCGATGCCGATGCGATTGATCGCGGATTCAGCGCCACCCGCCACCATGACATCCGCATCGCCCCACGCGATCAGCCGCGCCGCGTCACCGATCGCATGCGCACCAGACGAACAGGCGGTGACGACCGCATGGTTCGGGCCCTTGAGACCGTGCTCGATCGACACGTAGCCGGACGCGAGATTGATCAGACGTCCGGTGATGAAAAATGGCGAGACGCGGCGCGGGCCGCGCTCTTTCAGCGTGATCGACGTCTCATAGATGCCGCCAAGGCCGCCGATCCCGGACCCGAACATCACGCCAGTCATCGCCTGCTCGTCAGGCGTCGACGGCTTCCAGCCCGCATCGGCCAACGCCTGCGTCGCTGCACTCACCGCGAAGATGATGAAATCGTCGACCTTGCGCTGCTCTTTCGGCTCCATCCACTGATCGGGATTGAACGTGCCACCTGTCCCGTCGCCGCGCGGAATCTGCGCTGCGATCTGACAAGGAAGATCGTCGATCTCGAAACCCTGGATCCGTCCGAAACCGTTCTCGCCCGCGATCAGCCGCGTCCAGTTATGCTCGACGCCGCACCCCAACGGGGAAACGATGCCAAGCCCTGTGACGACGATGCGCCGTGCGCCATTCGACAGAGCCACGCGCCCGGCTTCCGATCAGGCCGCCGAAGCCTTGTCGAGAAACTTTACCGCGTCGCCCACGGTGACGATGGTTTCGGCTGCATCGTCCGGAATCTCGACGCCGAATTCTTCCTCGAAGGCCATGACGAGCTCGACCGTATCAAGCGAATCCGCGCCGAGGTCTTCGATGAAATTCGCATTGTCGACGACCTTGTCCGGCTCGACGCCAAGGTGCTCGACGACGATCTTCTTCACGCGCTCGGCAACATCGCTCATTTGCAAACTTCCCTGATCGAACAAGTTGGTGAAATCGACGGCCCGCGAACAATCCTGCACCCCGGTTTCGGCAGGAGTGAAAGCCGAAACCCGGTCCGTTTGGCCGCTGGCGATTAGCATACTTCCCATAGCGTGGCGAGGGCTTGAAGGCGCCCCAATCGGGCCCTCGAAATCGACCTAGATCATGGCCATTCCGCCATTCACATGCAGCGTCTGGCCTGTGACATAAGCTGCCTCATCGCTTGCAAGAAACAAGACCGCCGCCGCGATCTCTGCGCCGGTGCCGAGCCGCCCGGCAGGCACGTTCGCAAGGATCGTCTCGCGCTGCTTGTCGTTGAGCGCGTCGGTCATCGGGCTCGTGATGAATCCGGGTGCGACGCAGTTCACGGTGATGCCGCGCGACGCGACTTCCGCGGCCAACGATTTTGTCATGCCGATCATGCCGGCTTTCGACGCCGCATAATTGCCCTGTCCGGGATTGCCGGTCACGCCAACGATCGAGGTGATGGAAACGATGCGCCCGGCGCGCCGCCGCATCATGCCTTTGATCGCGGCCCGCGACAGCCGAAATGTTGCGGTGAGATTGACGGCGATCACTTGATCCCAGTCGTCATCCTTCATGCGCAGAAAAAGCCCGTCGCGCGTAAGACCGGCATTGTTGACGAGGATGTCGAGGCCGCCCATCGCCGCCTCGGCCGCCGGCACGAGCGCTTCGACAGCCGTCTTATCGCCGAGGTCGCAGGGCACGGCATGTGCGCGCTCGCCATATTCGGCCACAAGGGTGTCCAGCGCGGCTTGCCGGGTGCCGGACAGCGCGACGGTTGCGCCTGCTGCATGCAGCACCTTTGCAATCGCACCGCCGATACCACCGGTCGCGCCCGTCACAAGCGCTTTCTTGCCTTCAAGCGCAAACATCACTTCGCTCCGCGATATGCGTCGAGATCCGCCGGAGTGCCAACCGAAAGGCCGGATGCCTCCGGCGCGAGACGCTTAAGGAGGCCCGTCAGCACCTTGCCTGCGCCGACTTCGACAAACCGCGTAACGCCTTCGCCAGCCATATAGGTCACGCATTCGCGCCAGCGCACGGTGCCGGTGACCTGCGCGACGAGCAGCTTGCGGATTTCGTCGGGATCGCTGTCGGGACGCGCCGTTACATTCGCCACGACTGGCACCCTCGGCGCGGCGATCGCAGTGCTTGCGAGCGCTGCCTGCATCGCCTCGGCGGCCGGCTGCATCAAGGCGCAGTGGAACGGTGCCGACACCGGCAGCAACATCGCACGCTTTGCGCCATGCGTTTTCGCAATCTCGATCGCCTTCTCGACGGCAGCCTTCGACCCGGACGCAACGACCTGGCCACCGCCATTGTCGTTGGCGATCTGGCAAATTTCGCTGCCGCCCGCCGCCGCCGTCGCCTCCTGCGCGACTTTCACACCGGTGTCGTAATCGAGGCCAAGCAGCGCAGCCATCGCGCCAGCGCCCACCGGCACGGCCTTCTGCATCGCCTCGCCGCGAATCCGCAAAAGCTTTGCAGCATCGGCCAGTGAGAAAGCGCCCGCGGCCACGAGCGCTGAATATTCGCCGAGCGAATGACCGGCAACGAATTTTGCGTCGCGTGCGAGATCAAGGCCGGTTTCGGTTTCGAGCACGCGCAGCGCCGCGATGCTGACGGCCATCAGCGCAGGCTGCGCATTCGCGGTGAGCATCAGCGTCTCGCTCGGCCCCTCGAACATGATGTGCGAGAGGTTCTCGCCGAGCGCGGCATCGACGGCCGCGAATGTTTCTCGTGCGACGGGGAAAGCGTCGGCCAGCGCCTTGCCCATGCCGACCGCCTGCGAGCCCTGACCGGGAAAAACGAACGCTCTTGTCATTCTTGAAACACTGGTTTCCTCACTGCGGCCCCCGTCGCACCGGCGCGGGTGCGAAGTCAAGGGAGCGCTGTGCTCCGTCCTTTGCTATGCGTGTGTCAGAGAAGACGATGCACGAGTTTCAAGGCAAGACGGCTTTCGTGACCGGCGGTGCGAGCGGCATTGGCCTCGCACTTGGCCGCGCTTTCGCGCGCGCCGGCATGAACGTCATGCTCGCCGATATCGAAGCGGATGCGCTTGGCGCCGCAACCGATGCTCTTCGGCGCGAAGGCGCCCATGCACGTGGCGTCGTCTGCGATGTCGCCGATGCGACGAATGTCAAAAGCGCAGCGTCGGCGGCGGTCAAAACCTTCGGCAAGGTCCATATCGTGTGCAACAATGCCGGTGTCGCCGGCGGCAGCGGCATCGATGACATTTCGCTTGAGACCTGGCGTTGGGTGCTCGACGTCAATCTCACCGGCGTGCTGCACGGCATCGAGACGTTCCTGCCGCTGATCCGCGCGCATGGCGAGGGCGGCCATATCGTCAACACCGCTTCGATGGCCGGCCTCAACACCGGCCTCGGTTTCAGCCCCTATGTCGCCAGCAAATTCGCCGTGGTCGCCATGTCGGAGGGTCTCTCTCGCCAGGTCGCGCCGCTCGGCATCGGCGTGACAGTGCTCTGTCCAGGTTTCGTGCGAACGGGGATTTGGGAAAGCGCCCGCAACCGGCCGACGCGCTATGGCGCAGTCACGAAGCCGGGCCCGGACAGTGACGCCGGCAAGTTGCAGACGCACCTCGCGACCCTCGGCGCGACCGGCCTCGATCCCGACGACGTCGCTGCGCAAGTTCTACGCGCCATCCGCGAAAACGAACTCTACGTCTTCACGCATGCGGGGCCGGAATGGCGCGCAGAGGTCGCGGAGCGGTTTTCGACGATTCTTGCAGCGATGGAGGCTGCGGCAGAGCGCGAAAAGTAGTGGGACCGCGAGCCTTCCGGCCCGCACATTGCCGACATTCAAAGATGCGATCCTAGAGGCTCGCGGTCCGAACTAATCGGCGTTACTGTCGCACATGCCCTTCGTCTGCGACATTCCCGCCATTCCGACCGTCAGCCAGGACGATGACACGGTCCGCATCACGCGATGGGACTTCGAACCCGGCGCGGTGACGGGCTTCCATCGGCACGCATGGCCCTATTTCGTCGTCATGCTTGTGGACGGCATATTGCGCGTCCAGGCCGGCGACACAGTGACGGACGTCCCGCTGGCCGCCGGCGGGAGTTACGGCCGCCCCGCCGGCATCGAACACGACGTCATGAACGGCTCGCCGCATCCGATCGCTTTTGTCGAGATCGAGATCAAACGACCGGGCGCGCTGGTGACCGCCGACTGACACGATCCACAGGCGTTATTGCGCCGGCACGTTCGTTCCGCGCAAATCTTTCAGCGGCCACGCGCCGATTCGTTCGAACGATCAGGGTCCGATGCTCGACCAGCTTGCGACAGCCGCACCCGGCAAATCCTGCGGCGCCTGCACCATGTGCTGCAAGGCGTTGGAGATCGATCACTTCAACAAGCCGATGGGCAAGCTGTGCAGCCATTGCACCTCCGGCGGCGGCTGCGGCATCTACGAATCGCGGCCGAAAGTGTGCCGCGAGTTCCTGTGCGAGTGGATGTGCGAGCGATCGCTGCCGCCGCATCTGCGGCCGGACAAGGTCGGAACGATCCTGATGGAAGACCCCGACACCGACGAATATCACGCGGTCTGCGATCCGGCTCGCCCGATGGCGTGGCGGCAGCCCGTGATGTTCAGGCATCTGGTGTCGGTCGCGAAAACCGGACAGACGGTCATCGCCAAGTCCGGTATGCGCGCTTGGCGCATCTACGAGGACGGACACACGTCCGAATGGGCCTAACCGCCACCCTCGGACGCTCGCGCTAATAGAAGCGGCGGGCGTCTTCCTTTCGCTTCTGCTTGTTAACCTTACGGGCGGCGTAACGGGCGTCACGCTCCGATTTCTTCTGCGCCTCGATTGCAGCCTTTTCCTCGGCTTCGAGAACGAGCAGCTGCTCGCGCTCCTCGGCCTCGCGCGCGGCGCGCGCCTCGCGCTCCAGCCGTTCCTGCTCGAGCCGACGCGCCTCCTCGGCGGCACGGACGGCGCGTTCCTTGTCGCGGACCGCCTCGCGCACGCCACGGGCCCGCAGGACTTCCTGACGCTCCAGCTTGCGTGCAACGACCTCCGGGTCGTCCGGCTTCGGTCGGTCCTTGAATTTCTCAGCGAGGGCTTTGCGGGCGTCCGCAGCGGCGGTGATACGGTCCTGAAACTTGGACCCTTTGAAAGCAGGCATTTCTATCCGGAAGGTGTGATCTCGCTGCCTTGTGCCAAAAGCAGTCCACGGCTGCAACTGGTCAGCATGCGCTTGGGCATCAACGAACGGGAGAAGTCCTTCGTTCCGGCGAGGAGGCGAGCGGCGACGAGCGGCATTTGCCGTCCTTTGCCCTCCGACGTTACAGACGGTCCGCATAGGGCGCAGCGCCCGGCAAATGGGGGCAGTCGGTGGCCCGGCGGACCGATCGATGACGACGTGGACGCTGGTAATCGAGGCGCTGGGCCTGCTGGCCGCCTTCGCCAGCCTGTTTGCCTATCTCTCCGACAACATGGTGCCGTTGCGAATTGCGGCGATCATCGCCAATGCGCTCTTCGCCTTTTATTTCTACGAGAAGGACTTCTTCCCCCAATTCGTTCTGAACGCGGCGCTGACCCCGCTGAACATGTTCAAGCTGTGGAAGGTGCGCCGTCTGCTGCGCGCCGTGGGCACTGCCTCACGGTCAGATTTCAATTTCGACTGGCTCAAACCCTACATGACCGCGCAAAAGATTCGTGCAGGCGAGGTGCTCTACAACGCGAACGATGCGGCGTCGGACGCCTATATCGTGGTCAGGGGCACGCTGGTCGTGGTGGAACGCGACATCGAGCTTGGCGAGGGCTCCTTCTTCGGCGAGATGGCGCTGTTTGCCGAGGACCGGCGGCGTACCGCCGGGATAAAGGCGAAAACAGATGCCGATCTGCTGCGCATCCACTATTCGGATTTTATGGAAATGACGGCCGAAAACCCCGTGTTCGCCTTCTACGTCATGCGGCTTCTGGTTCGCCGCGCGCTACACAACGAGAACCTTGCACGTTCCGAGACTGCCGCCTTGCGCGCCGAAATGACGCGCGCGGACGAAGCGTCCGCGAAGGACGGCTGACGATGCCGTTTCCGATCGCCACGGCCATCGCGATCTACATCACCATCTGGTGGGTGACGCTGTTCGCGATACTGCCCCTCGGCGTGCGTTCCGTGCATGAGGAGCCCGAGGCGCAAGCCGCAGGCACCGACCCCGGTGCGCCCGTCGCGCCGAAACTCGTGATGAAGGCGCTGCTGACGACGGCCGTCTCGATCGTGATTTTCGCTGGATTGATCGTCGCGGTACGCATCATCGGGTGACGGCCGAGGCGCTCTCGGGTTGACCCTGCCGAGGGCGACCGCTACGTCACCCGCGAGCGAGCGCGTAGCTCAGTCGGTAGAGCATCTGACTTTTAATCAGAGGGTCCCGGGTTCGAGCCCCGGCGCGCTCACCACTGAAAACAAATATTTTGGGATCGTATGCTTCCACCCCTGGCCCGTGGCGGCTTTTGGGGAGCATATGGGAAGTCGAGCCGCGTGTTTGGCGATTCCCAATTTCCAACGCTTATGCTGCCGGTCCTTCTTCACTCTACTTGCGGCGATGAGCTTCGCTACCGACGGCACACGACATAAGCCGGATATTTCGCAGCGCCGCACGGTAGCAGCGCTGCCCTTCGTTTGTCGGAAGCAGTCTGAGATCAGGACCGGTGCGCGACCCACGAACCCGAGCATTTCGCAGCGCCGGAGTAGCCGCTCCAATTGCCGCCACCATTCGTCGCCGTCAGCCGGCCAGCGCCCGACGCGGACTTGTCCTGCACGGTCACCGATGCGCGAACAGCCCCGTTGCTTGCAACGTTACCATTGAAACGAACAAGCATCGGATGTGAGATCGCGCCGTTCGCAATGTTTACATTGAAGTCGTAGCTGGCATCGCAAGCGCCACTCTTGGTCGTGAACGTGAGCTGCCACGTGCCGTCGAATGCGGTTGTGCTTTGCGCCGGCCGCGCATCGGCTGGCGACATCGCGACGGCGGCTAGGATAGTGGCAACAATGATCGACGAGATTTTCACGGAAGTTCCCCCTTTGATGATGGCACTCGGCGGCGTTTGCGACCGGTGTTGAGGGGTTTCTACGCACGCCAGATAATTCGCGCGGTGATGCTCGTCACATCGTCGTCCGGTCTTTCTCCCATGCTGCGACGCTATCCAGCGCGAACAAGATTCGGCGGCCAAAGCGCGTAGCGGGCGGACATATGCCGAGGTTCAGCCACCTTTCCGGCGTTCTCACTGTGATGCGGAAGCGGATCGGAGTTCGTCTCGCTTAAGAAAGCGGCGGTCCATCACGACCTACGCCTTACTCGGCGCCTTCGTTAAGGCCGACATCACAGCGATGGGCTCGTCGATCTCGACGAATTCGCGACATTCGTCGGACGCATGGTGCCGGAAGTCAGCCAGCGCGCGTTCGGGATAGATTAGCTTCCGCAGATCGCACGCGATGGCGGGAATTTCCCGCTGGCCACCCGCATGGCTGTGCACGGCACAGCAAGTGCTGCCGCCATTCCAACTCGCCCTACGCAAGTCGTTATCGAGCCAACATCGATACGACGCGAAGCGATCGACAGCGCCGCCGCGATCGTCACCGTCACGGCCGAAACACAGTTGCGCCCTTGTCGAAACGGTGGCTGGTTGGATGCTCGTCGCACACGACTGGCAGACGATCGGCTATATCCGCAGCGACGCGCTTTTAGTTTCCGATAAGCCGTCAGCCGCTCGCATCGCGGAGGCGCACGCCGGCCTTCTGACGATCCCAGACCGCGCTGCTCACGCCGGTCCGGCGTAACTCGTTCTTCCGCACCTTGTTCGTCGGCGTTCGGGGCAACGCGTCGAGCACCTCGATATATTTTGGGACCATAAAGTGCGGGAGGTGTGCGACGAGATGCGCAATCGCACCCGCGAAATCGAACGGCCGGTCATCTCTCCGAACGACGCAGAGTTTGATGTCGTCGTCATTCGCGAATGCCGACGCGACGCCGACCGCCGCGCATTCGCGGATGGCGGGAAATGTCAGCGCCGCCATTTCGATCTCGTAGGACGAGATGTTTTCGGCGCGGCGGCGGATGCGATCGTCGAGTCGGTCGGTGAAGTAGACGTAGCCGTCGGCATCGCGGTAACCGGAATCACCGGTGTGGAACCAAAAATTGCGCCACGCCGCGAGCGTCTTCTCCGGCATGCCGACATAGCCCTGCATCATCGTCCAGGGATATTTTGGCCGCACAACGAATTCGCCGATCTCGTCCGGCGACAACTCCAAATCGGTTTCGGGATCGACGACACGAAACTCGGTCCAGGTCGGATCGGCGCGCCCGCAGGAGCCCGGCAGCAGCGGCTCGTCGAGCGTCTGATGGCATGGATTGTTAATCTCGGTCATGCCCCAGACCTCGATGCCGCGCGCGCCGAAACGCTTCTCGAAGTCTTTCGCGATCGCACGCGGGAACGGCGCCGAAAAGAAGCGCTCGAGTGGATTGTCGGCATCGTCGGCGCGTGCCGGCTCGGCGAAAATCATTTCGAGCATGGCGCCATGTGCGAGAGTCGCGGTGGCGCCGTACTCGCGTATGCGTTCCAGCCAGCGCGTAGCGTCGAAACGTCTGTCCAATACGAGATGCGCCCCGGACAGAAGCGCCGCATAGACGCCGATGAACTTCCCCGCGGTGTGAAACAGCGGATGAAAGCAATAGTAAGTGTCGCGGGATGAAAGCCGCAGCGCGTCGATTGCCTGTCGCGCAAGTACGAAGGCCTGCGCGTGTGGAAGCATCACACCCTTCGCGGGCCCGCTTGTGCCGGATGTGAAAATGACCGAGGCAATGTCGCGGCCGGTGGGAAGAGCGCTCGGGATGCGAGGTTCGCACTCGTCGGCGTTCAAGCGTTTCAGCTGGATCGTCGAGAAGGAAGGCAGCGCGGGCCGCATGGCATCTGTTACGCCGACCCAAAGCACCGTTTCGACTCGACCGAGATTTGCTTCGCTTGCAACGAGCACGTCGAGATGCGTGGCATCGGCGATTACGACTTTTGCGCCGACGATGTTGATTGCATGTTCGAGCGGCTGGCCGCGATAGGCGGTATTGATCGTCACGTCGATCGCACCGAGCATGCCGATCGCAAACCACGCGTGGATCGCGGCAAATCCGTTCGGAGCCATGACGACAACCGTGTCGCCGGCCTTAACCCCGTGCGCGGCGAGCATCGTGGCGACGCGCGCCGCAGATGACTGACATTCTTGGACGGTTTGCGTCCCTTCCCCGATGATCGTGAGGAAGGGCTCTGTGGATCGCGCCCGCGCCTGCTTTTCGAGCTCTCGCGGAACCGATGTCGCCAGAAGTTCGGCGACATCGACGGCGGCGGCCTCGTACCTCATCGCTTCGCGATATAGCAGACTTCCTCAAGCACCAATGCGGTCTCGCAATGCATGCGCGGCTAAAAGGAAGAAGCCCTGACCGAACAAAGTCGTTCCGAACGGCACGCCGGGGCCACCTGGTGGCACCGCGACGCCGGGCACCGCGCCATTATCCAGCACCGATCCCGCGACGACCTCGAACCCGCGCACGGCTGAGTCGATAAACGTGTCGTCAACGATGCCGAGCGTGACGGCCTTGGCCACAGCATAGCTGTACATCAACGTCGCGGACGCCTCGAACTTCGAGAAGGGATCGTCGAGAATATGCCGGAAGAATCCGGAACGATCTTGCAGGCCTTTCATCGTCGCGAGCGCCTTGCGGCATGTATCGCGCACGAAGCCCGCGAGCTTGTGGTCGGGTGCAATTTCCAGGAGATCGACGGCGCAGTCGATGAGCCAGCCGTTGCCGCGCGCCCAGAATGTCGACTGCGGATAATGGTTTGGCGTTTCGCACCAGGCGTGACGCGAAAGTCCTGTCAGACCATCGACGAGATGGCGCGCGTGGATTTCGTATTGCGCGAAGGCTTCGTCGATGTGCCTCGTCTCGGCAGTAATCTTTCCGTACCGCGCAAGAAACGGACACATGAGATAAGTGAAGTCGACCCAAAGCTCGATCGACTCGTAACGACAGGAAATGCCGCCATCCCGCGTGCGCGGTGCGCGGTACAGCGCCTCGACCTGTCGCCTTGCGGATTCAAGATAACGCGCATCTTTCGTGCGCTCGTAGAATTTGAGCATCGGAAAGCCGATGCTCGCGGACAGGCTCGCCGTCGGCGTAAACGTGCGCACATGGCCGCTCGCAAGCTCGATCCGCTCGGGATAGCAAAGGTAGCCTTCCGACCCTTGAGTCGCGACGGCGCGATCGATCCAGCGCTTGACGCCCGCAACGGACGCGTCGTCATTCCAGGCGAGTACGCCAGTGATCGCCGGCGCCTTCTCCCACGGATCGCGTTCGTCGGGATGCTCGATCGTGTAGCGGGTGACGGCCCGCACGAGGGCCGCGACATCCAGTGACATGCAATACTCCCGGTAAGATCAGCGGTTTTGATAGTTCGGTGCGCGCTTCTCGATGAAGGCTGCGGCGCCTTCGCGCTGGTCGGCGAAAGCGAAGACCGATTGGGCAAGACGGCGCTCGAAGCGCACGCCCTCGGTCAGCGGCAATTCGAAGGCGCGGTTGACCGCTTCTTTCGTCAGCATGACCATCGGTCGCGAAAGATCGCAGACGAGTTTTGCGGTGCGCAGCGCTTCGTCCAGCAAATTGGCGGCCGGCACGACGCGGCTCACAAGCGCGCAACGCTCGGCTTCGACCGCATCCATCATGCGGCCGGTGACGCACATTTCCATCGCCTTGGACTTACCGATGAAACGGGCGAGGCGCTGCGTGCCCCCAGCACCCGGAATAACGCCGACCTTGATCTCGGGCTGCCCAAAGCGCGCTGTGTCGGCGGCAAGGATGAAGTCGCACATCATCGCGAGTTCACAGCCCCCGCCGAGCGCTAGGCCATTGACCGCCGCGATGACGACCTTGCGGCAGCGCGTCACGCGCTCCCAGTTGCGCGTGATGAAATCCTCGTTGAAGGCCTCTGGATAGGTCTTGTCCTTCATCTCCTTGATATCAGCGCCGGCTGCGAACGCACGCCCCTGCCCCGTGATGACGATGGCGCCGACGGCATCATCCGCCTCGAACACATCGAGCGCAGTGGTCAACTCGTCCATTAGCTGGCCGTTCAGCGCATTCAGCGCATCGGGTCGGTTGAGCGTGACGAGGCCTACGCCATCGCGAACCTCGGCGAGGATCGGTTTGTATGACGTCATGCCGCAGCGCCGGCGGCATCGTCGCCGTAGGGAAGGAACTTGATCATGTGCTCGCCGACCAAAACGAGCTTTTCGTCCTGGTTGGTGATTCGAAGCTCGGCGTGGCTGCGCTGCTTCTCGCGATCGATGCGCACAACGCGATAGTCGACGCGGATCGTATCGCCGAAGAAAACGGCGCCGAGGAAGCGAATGCGATCGTAACCGGCGGCGACGCCGTTGATGCCGTGCTTGATGCCGAACATCGCCGCGGCGGCCGACGTGAAGCCGAGAACCAACGCGCCTTGCGCAATGCGCCGACCGTAGATCGACTTCTGCATATATTTTTCGTTGATGTGGTTCGGCGAGAAGTCGCCGCAGATGCCGGCGAACAGATAGACATCCGACTCGCTGATCGTCTTTTCGAGAACGACGCCGTCCCCAACCTTGATATCGTCAATGGTGGCCGTGGCCTCGATCGGCGCCAGCATGTGCTCTCCTCGATGGTTATTGGATGACGGCGGCCTGCCGCAACGCGGCGATTTCACCAGCGCTGTGTCCGATCTCGGCCAAGATTTCTTCGCTGTGCTGGCCGAGAGTCGGCGGCGAACGCTTTGCGATCGGCGGGATGCCCGACATGTGCAGCGGATTTCCCGGCGTCCGCACCACACCGTGGACGGGGTGATCGAGCGTCAGCAAAATTTCGTTCGTCTCGACCTGCGGTTGCTTAAGCGCATCGTCGAGGCCGAGCACAGGCGCACAAAGAATGTCCGCCTTGTCGAGACGCGCGAGACATTCCTGCGTCGTAAACCTCGCAAACGCTTGCGCTAGCAGGCTCATCAACGCCGGACGGTTGGCCATTTGCTTTGCGAGCGTCGCGTAGTCCGACTCTTTCGAGAGATCCTGAAAGTCGAGCGCCTCGCAGACGGAACCGAGCGGGTTGGGACGGAAGACACCGACCAGCGTTACGGCTCCATCCATCGTCTCAAAAATCTCGATGAGGTTCTGCGAGACCCAGTTCGTTGCGCGGCCGCGCAGCAGCCACTGCGTCACCTCCTGCTGCTGCATCGCAAGGAGCGTATCCAGCAGATTAACGTGCATGCTTTGCCCGACGCCTGTCTTCTCGCGCTGGTAGAGCGCAAGAAAAATACCTTGCGCGAGGATCATGCCCGAGGTGAAGTCGCCGAGCGCTGTCGGGAAGAGCTGTGGCTTCTCGTCCATCGTACGATTGCGGTCGGCAAGACCCGACAGGGATTGTGCGAGCAGATCCTGTCCGGCTTTATGGGCAAGCGGCCCCTTGTCGCCGAAGCCCGAACCCGATGCGTAGATCAGGCGCGGATTGTCGGCGCGTAATCCGTCGTATCCAAAGCCCAGACGCTCGGCGACGCCGGGCCGAAAATTATGCACGAAAAGATCGGCCTTGCGGATGAGACCGCGCACGATCTCGCGTCCTTCCGGATTCGACAGATCGATCGCAAGACTGCGCTTGTTGCGATTGAGCGCCATGAAATAAGCGCTCTCACCGTTAGTCTCCGCGATGAACGGGTCGGTCGAGCGGCTGATATCGCCGACATGCGGTCGCTCTATCTTGATAATCTCGGCGCCGAAATCGCCGAGAACCTGTGTCGCGCAGGGGCCGAACTGCACCTGCGTCATATCGATGACGCGCAGTCCCGCCAGCGGAAGAGTTTCGCCTGACATAAAGTCTCCGGACGTGCCGCTCGCGCAGCTCAGAGGTTCTTGAATTTGCCGTCGCGCACGGTGACGAAGAAGATCGTCTGCGGTCCCCAGCTGTCGTGGTCGGTCGGCGTGAACTGGATCGGCCCGGCGGCATAGCCTTTGATCGGCCCGAGCTTCTCGATGGCATCGCGCAACGATGCGCCATCGGTCGCACCGGCTTTCAAGCCTGCGACGACGGTCGACATGGCGTTTGCGCCGAGAAGTTCGCCGAACCCGTCGACATTCTTGAGTAGCGCGAAAAGGTCGCCGAGTGGACCCGGCTCATCCGGATTGACCAGCGCAGGTGCGATCAGCATTTCCGCCGCCTTGCCGCCCGATGTCAGGATCTGCTTCTGCACGATGCCCGCAAGCCCGTAGACGGGCACTTCGACGCCAACCTGCTGAAGCTTTCGCAGAAATGCGCCGGCAGAGCCCGTCGATGCCGTCGCCAGGAAGATTGCGTCGGGTTTGGCGTTACGTATCTTCGTCGCCTGCGTCGTGAAATCCGTCGCGGCTTTCGGCGAAGAGATATTCTCGACGACCATCGCAGCGCCCTGCTGACCGTAAGCGTCCTCTTCGGAGAAGATCGCGAGACGTTTCTTTCCATCCTTGACGAGACGCTCGACGCTGGCGGTGAGGTCCGTCGTCAGCGGCGGCGACATCCGGAACACCCATTTCGAGAAGGGCTGCGCCGGGTCTGTGACCGACTGCGTTCCGACCATCGGGAACATCGGCACCTTGGCCTGCATCGCGGCGTCGGCGAAGGAAAGCGTCTCGGACCCCGTCGTCGCACCAATGATGGCGATCACGCGATCTTCGACGATGACCTGGTTGGCAAGCCGCGCGGCTTCCGTCGGATTGGTCTTCGTGTCGCGCACGATCAGTTCGATCTTGCGGCCGTTGATGCCGCCTTCGTCGTTGGTCTTCTGCGCGACGGCCTCCATCGCGCGACGCTCCGCCGCGCCATAGGCGGCCGCGGGCCCCGACAATGCGATGAGCACGCCGATTTTGAGCGGCTCCTTGTTCTGCGCATGCGCGCCGGACGACGCGAGCGAAAGCGCCGCGATGGCGCACAATGTCCCAAACAGGCGATGGATTTTCATGATCCCTCCGTGCCGGCCTTCAGGCCGCGTCTTGCTTGTGCTGCAGGAAAAGTCGCGCGATGCGGTCGCGGTCCGCGAATTCATCGATCGGTCCGCTAAAGACGATGCGACCGCCGAGAAGGACAAGAAAACGTTGCGCGGCATTCTGCACGAGGCCGTGGTTCTGCTCGGCGAGCAGCACCGAAAGGCCGGACTTCCGCAGCGTCTCGATAACGCCGACCATCTGGTCGACGATGATCGGCGCAAGGCCTTGCGAGGGCTCGTCGAGCAGGATCGCGCGCGGCTTGCCTGCGAGGCATTTGGCAACGGCGAGCATCTGCTGTTCGCCGCCGCTCAGCGAACCTGCAAGCGTTTCCCAACGCGCGCGCAGAAATGCGAACGGCGCGATGGCGGCGTCGATCGCCGCGCTACGCTCGGCCTTGCGCACAAGTTGCGCGCCAAGCCGGATGTTTTCACCGATCGTCATCGTCGGGAAAAGTCCGCGATTGTCGGGCACGGTGGCGACGCCGAAACCGCTGCGTCGATGCGCTGCCACACGCGACAAATCGATGTCGCCGAGTTGCACGGTGCCGCTGCTGGCGACGACACCCGCGATGGCGCCGATGAGGCTGGTCTTCCCGGCGCCATTAGGGCCGACAAGGGCGAGGACTTCGCCGGGCGCGATTGAGAACGTGATGTCGCGACATACAGTCAGCACGCCGTATCGCGCATGCAAACCACGGACGTGCAGACCCTCCGGGTCAGGCAGCATGCTGCGTCCCCAGATAAGCGGCGATCACGCCGGGATCGCTGGTGACCGTCGATGGTTCGCCCTCGGCGACCGTGCGTCCCGCGACAAGGGCAAGCAGCCGGTTGCTGAGACCCGCGACGAACGCGACATTGTGCTCGACGATCAGCACGCCGAGGTCACGCCCTGCTGCGCGCCGCACCGCCGTCGCGAGATGTTCGCGGTCGCGCTCATCGATGCCTGCGGCAGGCTCATCGAGCAGGAGATAGTTCGGCTCGCTCGCCAATGCGCGCGCGACTTCGAGCAACCGCAAGCGGCCGAGCGACAGCGTGCCGACAGGACTGTCCGGATGGTCGCAGAGCTCGAACTGTTCGATCAGAGAGATGGCCTTGCCGCGACATTCCTCCTCGAAACGTGCGTTCGCGCGCAAAGGCAGGAACGCCGGGAATAGTCCCTGATTGAGCTTCGGATAGAAGCCGAGCATCACGGCATCGAGCACGCTGCCGGCGAGATCGAGCCGCGGCGTCTGGAAGGTGCGGCTGATGCCGCGCCGGATGCGCTGATCGAGGCGCAGGTCCGAAATATCAACTTCGTCGAGCGTGACGCTGCCGGTGTCGGGCTTCACGACGCCGGTGAGGCAGTTGAACAGCGTCGACTTGCCGGCACCATTCGGTCCGACGAGCCCGAGAATTTCGCCGCGCTTGACGGAGATCGAGACATCGCTGAGCGCCGCAAGCCCGCCGAAGCGAATGGAGATACCGCGTCCGTCGAGACTCATCGCCCGGTTTCCCCAACTTGCGTGCCGACGTGCGCTTCCGTTGCGCGGCCTGAAGGCCAAAGACGTGCGAACCGGCGCAACATCGGCGGCGACAGAATGCCGTCAGGCGAAAGCATGAGCACGAAAATGAGGATCGTGCCGAAGATGAAGCCCTGTGTCTCGGTGCCGGGCAGCCAGTCGCTCGCGAGCGTGAAGAAAGCTGCGCCGACGATCGGGCCGAGGACAGCCTTGCGGCCACCGATCACCACCATGAACAGAATGTTGGCCGACAGCGCAACGCTCAGCGAGTCTGGCGCGACATAGCCGATGTAATGCGCGTAGAACCAGCCAGCGAGACCGGCGACGCCCGCCACGAGCGCGAAGAGCAGTGCAAGATCGCGCGCGACGCGCACACCCATCGCTTCCGCAAGAAGGCGATCGACGCGAATGGCATTAAGCGCGCGACCCCGCGCACTCGCCTTGTACTGGCTGTAGAGAATGACGACGACGAGAACGATGCCCCAAATCGCGAGATTGTCGAACAGCGGGTTCTTTTCGACGATCGGCAGCGGCGCGATGCTGGACAGGCCGACATAGCCGCCGGTGACGTCGCCACCGCGCTGCAGAGCCACCTCGACCACCGTGCCGAGCGACAATGTCACCAGCGCAAGTGACAGTTCGGGCAGACGCAGGATCGGTCGCGCAATGATGAAGGCGAGCAGTGCGGGCACTGCCACCGACGGCAACAACGTGATCCACGGCGAAAGGCCGTAGCGGGTGTTGAGAATGGCGGTCGTGTAAGCGCCGACAGCGGCAAAGGCGCCTTGCGCGAGGCAGATCGTACCACCCTGCCCGTAGAGCAGCCCGAGCGGCAGCGCGATCAGACTGTAGATGCCGATGGTAATGCCGGTCGAATGAAGCGATGGACGAAATACGCCCCCGATCATCATGAGCCCGATGACGATCGCCAATGTCACAGCCGGCGCAAAACGCCGCGTCGAAGGAGAGACGGCGGCCGCGCCGCTCATGGCCGGGCGCCTGTGAAAGCCATCGCAGGCATACGGCCGCTGGCGAGCACGAGGATGATGAGAAGCGCCGGTACGCCCGCAGCCCAACCGTTTGGCAGATAGGCATCGCTGACCGACGTCGCGACACCGAGAATAACACCTCCGATGAACGCGGGCAGCGGACCGGAACGACCTAGGATAACCGCACCGCTGAACGCGACTGTGGTGAAGACGAACGTGCTGGCGTAGGTCATACCGATCGCCATCGCGGCAAGAACGCCCGCAACGCCAGCGATGCCCGCACAGAACACGAAAGTGAGGACCTGCGTCCGGCGCACGGCGACGCCAGTCAGCGTCGCGGCGCGATGCGAGATCGCGCTGGCACGCATGCGCAGCCCGAGCGGCGACCATTTCAGCAGCGCACCAAGCCCCGCCATGATGACAATGCTCGCAAGCAGATTGATCATGCCCTGATAGGGAAGCACGGCATCACCGATGAAGACGTTGCCTGGAACCGGATCGAGAAACCGGTTGTCCGTACCGACAAGGGTGAGGATCGCGGATTCGATCGCCATCATCAGCGCGAATGTCGCGAGGACGATGAGCATCGCGTCCCGATTGCTGCCGAAGACCTGGAAACCGAGAAAGATCAGCCCGGCAACAAGGCCGAGCGCCAGTGCCGCCGCGATGCCCGCGATCGGACCGAAGGGCATGCCGACTGCGACAGCGACCATGCCCGCGACGACCGCATAGGCGCCGGTCGACACATCGATGACATCGGTCGTCACCCACACGACGCTCATCGGCAGCGCAAGCAGCGCGTAGATCGCGCCAAGAAACACGCCGTTGGCGATGAATTCCAGAAGCTGCGCCACGCGTATCAGTCGCGAGGCGGCAATAGGCTGTGATCAATGGACATGACGCCCTCCCTGAGCTTTTACGTATCGCCTCTGACGAGCGGTTTTTACATACGTACTGTTCGGTATGTTAGTTGTCAATGTATAAGACCCGGTGCGGAGTTCGATTCGCAAAGTCGATACCGGGGAAGAAAATTGCCTGCCAGCGCGCTGCCGAAAAAACCGCTGACCAATCAGGAACTGCGCGACATTAGCGTCGAGAAGCTCAGCGCATCTGCGCTCGCGCTTTTCGTCGAGCGTGGATACCACGCGACCTCCGTCGACCAGATCGCGGCAGGCGCCGGCCTCACCAAAGGCGGCGTCTATTTTTACTTCGAGAAGAAAGAGAACATTCTCTTCCAGCTCGTCGAAACAATCTCGCGCGAATATATCGACGAGATCGGCACAAGAATCGAGCGGGACTACGAGCGTGCGCAAGACCGACTTGTCTCGCTTATGCGCTGGCAGGCCAATTACGCGAAGGCCAATCCGCGCGAAGGTATTCTGCTCATCACCACCTCGCTCGAATTTCGCGACAGCACCGGCATCCTCGCCACGCAGATCTCGGACGTATATCAGCGACTGCACGCGCTCCTGATGCGTGTGTTCGAGCATGGCCGCCGCACCGGCGAATTCACGAACCGTGTCCGCACACGCGAACTCGCCTCGTTCTACATTGCAGCACATGACGGCATGATGCTCGAATGGTACCGAAGCAAGCGGCCGATCGAGGGCTCCGAACTCGTGCGCGCATTTCGCCAGACCATCCTCAACGGCATTATCCGATCGACGGTCTAACGGCATCGCGTCGCCTCACTCGGCCGCGACGGGCAGTGTCACGGCATCCTCGAACGCCGCACGAAGTTTCGGCTCCGCAGCGCGCACCTTTTCGAGATTGCGCATTTTTACGTGGCCGAAGCCGCGGATCGATTGCGCGAGTTCCGCGAGTTCGACGGCCGCAACGTGGTTCGCAGGCGTAAGACGGGCGACGATGTCGTCGAGGAGTGAACGATATTCGCCGATCAGCGCGCGTTCCATGCGCCGCTCTTGCGTGTAGCCGAAGACATCCCAGGCAGACCCACGAAGACCTTTCAGGCGCGCGAGCACACCAAAGGCTTTCATCATCCACGGTCCATAGGCGCGCTTGCGTGGATGACCCGTGACGGGGTCGACTTTCGCAAACAGCGGCGGCGCAAGATGGAACGAAAGCTTGTAGTCGCCTTCGAATTGCGCGCGCAGCTTTTCGGAAAAATAGCTCTCCGTGTAGAGCCGCGCGACTTCATATTCGTCCTTATACGCCATGAGCTTGAACAGACTCATGGCCGCAGCTTCCGTCAGGTCCGTCACACCCGGACGGACAAGATGTTCGGTCTGCTTCACGCGTTCGATCTGCGCGCGATAGTCCTGCGCATAGGCAGCATCTTGATAGCGCGCGAGGAATGTGGCGTTCGCCTCGACGATCTCACCAAGCGTCCGGCTTTCGGGCTCGACGACAGCGCGCATGCCGGCCGCAACTTCGACCGCCGCGCGATCATGCGCGGCAAGCCGCCCCCAGGCAAAGGTCTGCCGGTTCGCCGCGACGCCACCGCCGTTCAGTTCGATCGCGCGATCGATCGACGCGAAGGACAACGGCACGAGCCCCTTCTGGAAGGCATAACCCAGCATGAAGAGGTTCGTGGCGATGGAATCACCCATCAGCGCAGTGGCGAGCCGCGCCCCGTCGATCAGATCGAGATGATTGTCGCCCACCGCACGCCGCAAAGCACGGTGGATGGCGTGCTGCTCGAAGTCGATATCGCCGTTGGTGACGAAATCAGCCGTCGGCACGAGCGCAGAGTTGACGATCGCATGCGAGACATTGTCTTCAAGCTTCGACAAAGCCTGCGCGCTTGCCGCGACGACCATGTCGCAACCGAGCAGCAGGTCGGCGCCGCCGGCGGCGATGCGGACCGAAGCAAGATCGCTCGGCGAAGCTGCGAGCCGGACATGACTCATCACCGCACCGTTCTTCTGCGCAAGGCCGGTGAAATCGAGGACCGTGCAGCCCTTGTCTTCGAGATGCGCCGCCATGCCCAGTAGTGCGCCGACGGTGATGACGCCTGTGCCGCCGATACCGGTGATGAGAATGCTGTAAGGCGAATTCAGCGCCGGAGTTTTCGGCATTGGCAGAGCGGCGAAGCGCTCAGCATCGACCTCGGCCTTCGTTTTCACGGCCTTGCGCAGCGATCCGCCATGTACGGTGACGAAGCTCGGGCAAAAACCCTCGACGCAGGAAAAGTCCTTGTTGCAGTTCGACTGGTCGATGACGCGCTTGCGGCCAAAGGCGGTCTCGAGCGGTTTCACCGACACGCAGTTCGACTTCGTCGAGCAGTCGCCGCAACCTTCGCACACGAGTTCGTTGATGAAGGCACGCTTTGGCGGATCGGGAAACAGGCCGCGCTTGCGGCGGCGACGTTTTTCGGCCGCGCAGGTCTGATCGTAAATCAGAACCGTGAGCCCGGACGTTTCGCGCAGGTCGCGCTGCACGAGATCGAGTTCGTCGCGGCCATGCACGGTCGTGCCGGCCGGGAAAATCGACGCGCTCGGATATTTGTTTGGCTCGTCGGAGACGATGACGACGCGCCTCGCGCCTTCGGCGGCCACCTGCGCCGCGATTTGTGCGACATTGAAGCCGCCTTCGGCCGCCTGCCCGCCCGTCATCGCGACGGCGTCGTTGTAGAGAATCTTGTAGGTGATGTTGACGCGCGCGGCGGCTGCGGCGCGGATCGCAAGCAGGCCGCTATGCGTATAAGTGCCGTCGCCAAGATTCTGGAAGACGTGCTTTTCATCGGTAAAAGGCGCCTGCCCGATCCAGTTCACGCCTTCCGCGCCCATATGGGTGATGGTCTGCGTATTGCGCTCCGGCATCCAGGTGACCATGCCGTGACAACCGATTCCCGCCATCGCGCGGCTGCCTTCGGGCAGCTTCGTCGACGAATTGTGCGGACAGCCCGAGCAGAAATATGGAAGGCGCGCCGTCTTGATCTGCGGCGTCTGCGCGATCTTCTCGAAACTCTCGAGACGCGCGACGCGCTGCGTGAAGCGCGGATTGTCCTTGCCGGCAAGAGCAAGGCGCGAAACGATGGCGCGCGCGACAAGGGTCGGTGACAGCTCTCCTTCGCTCGGCAGAAGCACTTTGCCGTCCTCGGACCGCTTGCCCACCACGCTCGGGCGCCGCAATGCATCCATGTTGTAAAGCAGGCTGACGAGCTGGCTCTCAATGAAGCCGCGCTTTTCTTCGACGACAAGAATGTCGTCGAGGCCTTCGGCAAAACGCAGCGCACCCGTCTGCTCCAGCGGCCACGTCAGGCCGACCTTGTAGACGCGCAGGCCGAGTTCCGCTGCCTGCGCCTCGTCGATGCCGAGATCGGCAAAAGCCTGACGCACATCGAGATAGGCTTTGCCTGTCGTGACTATGCCGAGCTTCGCATTCGGACTGTTGTTGGTGATGCGGTCGATCGGATTGGCGCGTGCGAAGGCAGCCACCGCCTGCATCTTCGGCCCGTGCAGCCGGCGCTCGCTCTCCAGCGGCGCATCCGGCCAGCGGATATGCAGGCCGCCCGGCGGCGGCTCGAAGTCCGTCGGCGTTACGAATTGCAGGCGCTGTTCGTCGGCATCGACGGACGCCGAACTTTCCGCCGTTTCGGAAATCGCCTTGAAGCCGATCCAGCAGCCGGAAAAGCGCGACAGCGCGAAACCATAGAGGCCGAAGTCGAGATATTCCTGCACCGTCGAGGGATTGAGGATCGGCATCATTGCCGCCTCAAAGACTTGCTCGCTTTGATGCGCGAGCGTCGACGACTGGCAACCGTGATCGTCGCCGGCGATCGCGATCACGCCACCGTATTCCGACGTGCCAGCGGCATTGGCGTGTTTGAGCGCATCGACGGATCGGTCGACACCCGGCCCCTTGCCGTACCAAATGCCGAAGACACCCTGCACATTGGCGCCGGGAAACAGCCCGACCTGCTGGCTACCCCACACGGACGTCGCCGCAAGGTCTTCGTTCAGGCCCGGCTGGAAGCGCACATTGGATTCGGCGAGAAGTGCACCCGCCTTCCACAAAGCGGAATCGTACATGCCGAGCGGCGAGCCGCGATAACCGGAGATGAAGCCGCCTGTGTTGAGACCGGCCGCCTTGTCGCGCGCGCGCTGCATGAGCGGCAGGCGCACGAGCGCCTGTATGCCGGAGAGATAAATGCGGCCGCTGCGCTGCGTATATTTGTCGTCGAGAGTGATCGCCTGCATTTCCGTCCCGCCTGCGGTGCTTGTGCGACCGCCTTAGACCCGTTCCAACATACATACCATCCGGTTTCTATGATCTCAACGCCGGGCCGTCTTATAGATCGACCACAAGATAATCACGGTCGGCTATCACCTTGAAAGTCTCGAGCGTGTAAGGCCCCTCCTGGAGCTCGTCCCCACGCTGCCGGGTGGTGGCGTAAGACCGGACCTTTGTCCGTGCCGGGTCGAACCATGATTTCCCCGTCCGGATGTCGAACTCCCACGCGTGCCAGGGGCAGCGCAGCAACTCACCCTGTCGCGAGAAGCGGTACTCACCGGGCTCGTCCGACTCCACGAGGCCGACGAGGATGCCCTTGCACAGCGCGGCGCCTTCGTGCGGACAGCGATTGTGGATCGCGAAAAACTCGCCCGCGATGTTGAAGACCGCGATCTCGCGATTGTCGATGGCGAAAACCCGGCGTTCGCCGGGCGGGATCGACGACGCTTCTGCGAGCACATGCTGCGTCACGTCAGTTCAGCCCATAGAAGTTTCGCGCATTGTCGCGGAAGACCATCCGGCGCTCGTCCTCCGACAACGGAAATTTGAACACGTAGCGCGGATCGTCGGAGTCCCAGTGCGGGTAGTCCGTCGAGAAGAGAAGCTTGTCCCAGCCGATCCACTCGATCGCGGCACGCAAGTCCGTGGCACGGTCCGGCTCGTCGATCGGTTGCGTCGTGAACCAGATGTGATCGCGCACGTAAGACGAGGGTGGGCGCGTGACGTGAGGAACCTCGTCTCGGAAGCGTTTCCATTGCGCATCGAGCCGCCAGAGCATGCTGGGAATCCAGCCGATGCCGCCCTCGACGACGGCAAGCTTCAGTTTCGGGATGCGTTCGAATACGCCTTCCAGCAGCATGCTTGTCAGAAAGTTCTGCATGGCATGCGCGTTGGTCTGGTGTTCTTCGGCATAGTAGGACGGCCAGCCCGAGCCCGACAGCGGAAAGCCGCCATAGCCGCTGATATGCGCAGCGATACGGAAGTTGGCGGCGACGGCAGCTTCGTAGACCGGCCAGTAACGCTTGCGGCCCGCGGGCTCGATGCAACGCGGTGGAATGTTGATCTGCACGAAGTTCGGATTGCCGGCCCAGTGCTCGATTTCAGCGACGGCTGCGGCTGTGTCCTCCATGGGGACGACAACCGAACCTTTGAGCCGTGGCTCCGGGCCACACCAGAAATCGTTCTGCCAGCAGTTCACGGCGCGGTAGACGGCGGCGGAGAATTCGAGATTGCGATCGGCATAACCGTCCGGAAACAACGTCTGGAGCGTCGCGAATTCGATACCATGTGGATTGAGATGTTGCTCGCGCATGAATGCGAGATCGGACCCCGGCGGCCCGCCGTTCGGCGGCCATGCGTCGCGACGGCCGATAAGCGGCGTCATACGCGGATAGGGGACCGTCGAAACATAGGGCTTGCGCACATAGAGCCCGTAATCCGCGAGATAGGTCTGCCATCGCTTCGACAGATAGGGCAGCATGTCCGCATTCGAGCGCATCAGCGGATGAATGTCGCAGTCGTAGATGCCAAAGCCGAAAAGCTGCGCCGTCGTGCGCATTGGCGTCATGTCGTTCACGACACTGTCTCCCCAAGGCGGGCGTAGGTGCGCTGCGGATTATCGATACAGATTTTTCGCGCGAGTTGCGCCGACATGCCTGGCGGCAACGCATCGTATCCGTCGAACTGCGCGTGCGGATAGTCGGTCGAAAAGAGCAACATCTCGTCCGATCCCATCTGGTCGATCGCGCGAGCGAAGTCCGCGGCATCGGGCGGACTATCGTGCGGCTGCAAGGTCATGCGCACGTTGTTTCGGATGATTTTAGTCGGCGATTCCTTCACCCACGGCACTTCGGCACGCAGTGCGCGCCAAGTCTTCTCGAGCCGCCACATGAATGCGGGCATCCAAGTGAAACCGGACTCGACCAGCACAAGCTGAAGGTCGGGATATTTCACGAAGACGCCTTCGAGCACGAAGCTCTGCATTTGCGCCTGGAAGATCGAGGAATAATTGACGTAATCTTCGACGCGATACGAGCCCCACCCCGTCGGGCTCGGTGCATGCCGGAACTGGCTGCCGGCGTGAAGCGCGATCGGTAATCTCAACCGCTCGGCGACGCGGTAAAGCGGCCAGAACGAGCGGCCGCCGAGCGGCTTCTCGCCACCGACGAGCAGCAGTATCTGCACGAAACGCGGATCTGCCGCGCAACGCTCGACCTCCTGAATTGCGAGATCGATGTTCTCGATGGACACGACAATGGACGCACGCAGGCGCGGCTCCCGATCGAGCCATTCCGTGCGAATCCAGTCGTTGACGGCGCGACAGAGAACGGCGCCGAGATCCTCGCTATAAGCGGCCTGCGCGCCATAGAGGCAGTGCGCGATCGCGATGCTGCTGCCAAAGCCATCCAGCGCATACCGGCTGATCTGTTCGACGGACGTCGAAGGCAGTGCCTCGCCTTCACGCCAGTCGGCGCGCGCATGCGCCGGAATCGTCGGCGGAAAGCTCATCAATTCCATACCGTCGATGCCGCGCGATACGATCTGCTCGCGCCACATGTCATCGAGATGCGGCAACAATTGCTTCGTGCTGCGCAGATTGATGTGGACGTCGCAATCCACGGCGCCACGCGGCACCGCTACGATCGGTCTGGCTTCCTCACGCGTCATGATTGCGACGCGCCCTCCCATTGATTGTTATCTGGACGCGAGTATAGAATTGTCAGACAATTTCGCAAGACGAAATGCGAAATGGGGAGGGCGTTAGGAATGGATTTTGGCATCGCCGGCAAGACGGCGCTGGTTTGCGCTGCAAGCAAAGGTCTCGGCAAAGGCTGCGCGATGGCGCTCGCGAAAGAAGGCGTCAGCCTCGTCATCACCGCGCGCGGCGCCGAGGCTCTAGAGCAGACGGCCAAGGAAATCCGCGACTCCACCGGCGCTTCCGTCAAGGCGGTTGTTGGCGACATCACGACGCCGGAGGGTCGCAAAGCTGCGCTCGACGTTTGCCCCGCGCCCGACATTCTCGTGAACAATGCCGGCGGCCCCCCGCCCGGCGATTTTCGCGACTGGGATCGCGACGCATGGATCAAGGCGCTCGACGCCAACATGCTGACGCCGATCGAACTCATCAAGGCAACCGTCGACGGCATGATCGCGCGCCGTTTCGGCCGCATCGTCAACATCACATCGAGCGCCGTGAAAGCGCCGATCGATATCCTCGGCCTGTCGAACGGTGCACGCACCGGCCTTACCGGCTTTGTCGCGGGCTTGTCGCGAAGGATCGCCGAGGCGAACGTCACGATCAACAATCTCCTGCCGGGCACGATGGACACGGATCGGCTGAAAGCCTTTGCCGAAGCGACATCGAAACAGACTGGGCAGTCGCCGGACGAGGTGAAGAAAGCGCGCTTTCTGACGATCCCTTCGAAACGTGCGGGCACGGCGGATGAGTTCGGCGCCTATTGCGCGTTCCTGTGCAGCGCGCAGGCCGGCTACGTCGTCGGCCAAAACTTGCTGATCGATGGCGGCGCGTACCCCGGCACGTTCTGACAATCGGCGAACGAGAAGAAGAATGCTGTTTCAAAAGTCAGCGCGGGTCGTCGATCTCGAGCGTCGTCTGCTCGCCTTCATGGACGCGCATATATATCCGAACGAGCAGCGCTTCTATCGCGAGGCCGAAGAACTCGGTCCGTGGAAAGTCTATCCGGTCGTCGAGGAGCTGAAGCCGATCGCGCGGTCGCAAGGCCTTTGGAACCTGTTCCTGCCCGAGAGCGATCACGGCGCGGGCCTGAGCAATCTCGAATATGCGACGCTGTGCGAGGTGATGGGGCGCTCGCATCTGGCGCCGGAAATCTTCAACTGTAGCGCGCCGGACACCGGCAACATGGAGGTACTCGCGCGCTACGGCAGCAAGGCGGATCAGGAGAAATGGCTGAAGCCGCTTCTCGCCGGCGAAATCCGCTCCTGTTTCGCGATGACGGAACCTGCCGTCGCATCGAGCGACGCGACCAATATCGAGAGCTCGATCCGCCGGGATGGCGACAGCTACGTCATCAACGGCCACAAGTGGTACACGACCAACGCGACCGATCCGCGCTGCAAGATCTGCATCTTCATGGGCAAGACCGATCCGGACAATGCGGACCGGCACAAGCAGCAGTCGATGATCCTCGTGCCGATGGACACGTCGGGAATCGAAATCCGACGTCCCCTGCCCGTCTTCGGCTTCTACGGCGTGCCCGATCGTGCGTCAGAAGTCGTGTTCAAGGATGTCCGCGTGCCGGCCGCCAATATGCTGCTCGGCGAAGGACGCGGTTTCGAGATCGCGCAGGGGCGTCTTGGGCCGGGCCGCATCCACCATTGCATGCGCCTGATCGGACTTGCCGAGCGCACGCTTGAAAAAATGTGCCGCCGCGCCGCGAGCCGATTTGCCTTCGGCAAGGCGGTATCCGAGCAGACAGTCACTCAGGAGCGTATCGCCGAGTCGCGCATCCTTATCGAGCAGGCACGCCTTCTCACGCTCAACGCCGCGCATGCGATGGACACGGTCGGTAACAAAGTCGCCAGAACCGAGATCGCGATGATCAAGGTGGCCGTGCCGAACATGGCTTGCCAGATCATCGACTGGGCCATCCAGGCGCATGGCGGCGGCGGCACGAGCAACGATTTCGGTCTGACGATCGCCTACGCGACGGCGCGTTTGCTGCGCCTCGCGGATGGGCCGGACGAAGTGCATCGCAACCAGATCGCACGCCTCGAACTGCGCAAATACAGAAACTGACCCTCTCGAGATTAGGAGACCTCGCGTGAAGCCGCCGTCATCGAGCCCAACACCTGCATCGAACGGATCGGCCGATTTCGTCGCAAAGGAAGTTCTGCGCGGGCTTTATGCGAGGCGGTTCGTGCCCGGACAGAAACTTGTAGAAGCGGACCTCACGCGCGAGTTCGGTGTGAGCCGCAGTTCCGTGCGCGAGGCCTTGAACCGCCTGAGCGCCGAGGGCGTCGTGACCCTCACCCTGCACCGCGGCGCCTACATCCGGTCGCTGACACGATCGGACGTCGCTGAAGTCCTCGACGTGATGGAAGTTATCGTCGGCCTCGCCGCGCGCACGGCTGCACAGCGCATCGAGCTGCCCGGTCATCGCGAACTTCTCGACGATGCTTATAATTATGTCGCGTCTTTCACCGACACCTCCGATTTCCTTGCTTACACCCGCGCACGCAATGCCTTTTACGGCGCGCTGTTAAAGATTGGCGGAAACCGGGAATTGTCGCGCGTCCTGACAGGCATGCAGGTACATCTGGTCCGCGCGCAGTTTCACGGGCGCCAGACGATGGCGACGCAACTTCGACTGCGCGATTATACGAAAATGACGACGGCCATCCGAACCGGGAACGGCGAGCGTGCCGAAAGTGTCGCACGCCAGCACATCAACGCCGTCGCGCAGGACATCTACCGGTTACCGGCGGATGCCTTTGCGCATGAAAGCGTGTCGCTCGCATCGGAGCGAACTGCAGGGCGTGCACGCACGCCTTCGCGACGCGCATCGGAGATTTGAGCCGGAGGCGCGCGTCCGAACACGCCCAACTTCAAATCGAAAACGAAAATCCGGGACCAACCCGGACAAACATCCGAAGAAAAAATCCAGAGGGAGGAACACATGACGATTTCCCGCCGCGCTGCACTTGCCGGACTGGCACTGTCACCGCTCGCCGCAAAAGCACAATCGAGCGACCCGCTCACGATCGGCGTAATTCTAGCGCTGTCGGGCGCGGCTGCGAGCTATGGCGCATCCGAGCGCCGTGGCGTCGAAGCCGTGCTCGCACGCGTCAACGGAGCTGGCGGCATCAACGGGCGCAAGCTCGATGTCATCATCCGCGACAGCAAAACCAATCCGACAGAGGCGGCGCGTCTCGCAAACCAGTTGATCGTCGACAACAAGGTGCTCGCGATCATCGGTGGCACGACAAGTTCCGAGACGATGGCCTTCGCAGATGGTGCGATGCGCGCGACCGTGCCGATGATGCCGCTTATCGGCGCGCAATCCGTCACCGACCCGTCATATCCGCCGTCGAAATGGATTTTCCGCATGTCCGTCGGACTGGCGACTGATCTCACGCTGAGCATGCAACGTCTCATCAAGGACGGGCACAAACGCATCGCGCTCTTTCATCAGGAAGATGCCTATGGCGAGCAGGCAGCGGGTCTCGTGAAAGCGCTCGCCGCGAAGAACAACGTCGAGATCGTCGATACGGTGTCGGCGCCCGGCGGCACGACGGACCTAACGACGCAAGCCACGCGCATCCGCAACGCCAAACCGACCGCAATCTTCCTCGCGACATCCTTCACGAGCCTCGGTGGCGGCTTGCTGCGGAAGATGGCGCAAACCGGCGTCGAAGTGCCGGCCTATTCGCTCGTCGCGATCGTGCAGCGCCAGTTCATCGACACCGCGGGCAAAGCAGCGGAGATGATCGTTGCGCCGGCACTCGCCAACCCGGATGAAGTCGGCCCGCTCGCGAGCCTCTTCGACCTCATGAAAAATCATGGTGGCGTCGACGGTTTCGGTCCCCTGCTCGGTGCGAATGCGCTGGAAGCCGTCGTCCAGGCAATCCGCAAGGGCGCGACGACGGGTACCGCGATCCGCGACACGCTAGAGACGATGGGGCCGATCAAGGGTTACGGCGCCGGACCGATCGTTTATTCGGCGACGGACCACGACGGATGGAAGAATGACATCATCTTCTTCGTCACCGTCCGTGACGGAAAATTCAAGAACCTCTGAGGCGCACAAGTCTGTTGGCCCCGACTTGCGTTCCCGCAACGTCAGTCGGGGATCAGATCCCGCGCTCACGCAAGAGGCGGTACCGGGCGTCGCGGGCAACGTTAGAGCCGCGAACGGCACCCGTCGAAAGAGAAGACCGGCGGACCGCGGTGAGACATTGACACAGCGTGGAAATTCATCGTCTTTGCCGCAAAAGGCAAAACGGGAGGTTCCGAATGGTTCGCCGCTATATGGTTGCAGCACTTGGCTGCGTGTGGCTCGGCAGCGCAGCTTACGCTGCCGACACGATCAAGATCGGCTACATCGATCCGCTTTCGGGTGGTGGCGCATCGATCGGCGAAATCGGCCTCAAGAATCTGCAGTTCATTGTCGACCAGATCAATGCGTCCGGTGGCGTGATCGGCAAGAAATTCGAGATCCTGCCGCTCGACAACAAAACGAACCCGCAGGAAAGCCTCGTGCAGGCGCAGAAGGCGATCGATCAGGGCGCCCGCTTCATCACGCAGGGTAACGGCTCTTCCGTCGGCGCGGCGCTGACCGACTTCGCGTTGAAGAACAACGATCGCAACCCCGACAAGCAGGTGCTCTACCTGAACTATGCCGCTGTCGATCCGATCCTCACCAACGACAAGTGCAACTACTGGCACTTCCGTTGGGACGCCAATTCCGACATCAAGATGCAGGCGCTGACCACCTTCATGAAAGGCCGGCCCAACATCAAGAAAGTCTACCTGATCAATCAGGACTATTCGTTCGGCCAGTCCGTTCGCACGCAGGCGCGCGCCATGCTGAAGGACAAGCGAGCCGATGTGCAGATCGTCGGCGACGAGTTGCATCCGTTGCTGAAGGTGACCGACTTCGCGCCCTATGTCGCGAAGATCAAGGCGTCCGGCGCAGACACTGTCATCACCGGCAATTGGGGCCAGGACATCGCGCTGCTCCTGAAGGCCGCGGCCGATGCGGGTCTTGGGGTCGACTGGTTCACTTATTATGCCGCGGGCGTGGGCGGCCCGACTGCGATGAAGCAGTCGAACCTCCCCGACCGCGTATTCGCGATTACGGAAGGATTCCCGAATTCGGAGCCGGCCGAAGCGCAGAAGTTCGAGGAAGAGTTCCGCGCTAAATACACCGCCGCGACCGGTACGACGATGCCCTACCCGCGCATGGTCAACCAGATGCGTATGCTCGCGAGGGCGATCAACGAAGCAAAGACCGACGAGCCGAAGGCTGTCGCCGCAAAACTCGAAGGCATGAACTTCAAGACGTTTGGCGGCAACGACGGTTACATGCGCAAGGACGACCACCAGTTCTTCCAGGACATGTACATCGCGAGCTTCGGTCCCAATCCGCCTGGCGCAAAATTCGACGACGAGAAAACCGGCTGGGGCTGGAAGGTCGCCGGCAGCGTCAAGGCGAAGGACACCGAGCTTCCGACGACCTGCAAGATGGATCGCCCATCCTGATCGCTGCCTGAACCGGGCGGCGCTCGCCGCCCGGCATTTCCCGCGATCGGGTCCGGGCCATGCTGGAAATTTTCGTATTTTCGACGCTGAACGGCGTGCTCTACGGCATGCTGCTCTTCATGCTCGCGAGCGGTCTGACGCTCATCTTCAGCATGATGGGCGTTCTGAACTTCGCCCATGCCAGTCTTTATATGCTCGGCGCCTATTTTGGCTTTGAAATTTCGCGCCGCTTCGGTTTCTGGCCGGCCTTCATTATTGCGCCGGTGCTCGTTGGCGTCGTCGGTGCGTTGATCGAGCGGTTCGGCCTTCGCCGCGTACACGCTTACGGGCACGTGGCGGAACTGCTCTTCACCTTCGGCCTTGCCTATGTGATCGAGGAAGTCGTGCAGATGGTCTGGGGCAAGTTGCCCGTCGACTATCGCGTGCCGTCGGCACTCGACTTCGTCGCATTCAGCCTCTTCGGCACGACCTATCCCGCCTACAAGATGTTCATGCTCGCGGTCGCGATCGCGATGTTCGTGGCTTTGTTGCTGGTGCTGACGCGTACGCGTGTCGGCCTCATCATCCAGGCTTCGCTCACGCATCCCAACACCGTCGCGATGCTCGGGCATGATGTGCCAACGATCTTCATGGCTGTCTTCGGCGCAGGCGCTGCCCTAGCCGGTCTTGCGGGTGTCATCGCCGGTCCCGCCTACGTCACGCAACCCGCGATGGCGGGACTGCTCGGACCAATCCTGTTCGTGGTGATCGTCTTCGGTGGGCTCGGCTCGCTCGGCGGCGCTTTCGTCGCATCCCTAATGATCGGATTGATTCAGACCTTTGCAGTCGCGATCAACGCATCGCTGGCTGATCTCATCGGATCGGGCGCAGCATCGGCGTTTGGTGATCTTGGCACAGTGACGGTGGCGCAGGTTGCGCCGATCATACCCTACATGCTGCTCGTACTCGTACTGATCGTGAAACCGACCGGCCTCTTCGGGACCCGCGAGTCATGAGGGCGATCGGTCGTATCGTCCCCTGGATCGTCTTCGCGGCGATCCTCGCCGTCGCACCGCTCGTGTTTCACTCGGGTACATCCGTGACGGTGCTCAGCATCATGGGACTGAGTATCGTCTTCGCGCTGTCCTACAACATGCTGCTTGGCCAGACCGGCCTGTTGTCGTTCGGACACGCCGTCTACTACGGACTCGGTGGTTTCATCGCGATCCACGCCATGAACATCGTCGTGCGAAACAAGTTCGCGATTCCGCTGCCCGTCATTCCGCTTGTCGGCGGTCTGGCAGGCCTGTTCTTCGCAATCGTCTTCGGTTCTGTGTCGACGCGTCGTGCCGGCACCGTCTTCTCAATGATCTCGCTCGGCCTCGGCGAGCTCGTCGCCTCAAGCGCGCTCGTGCTGCGCACCTTTTTCGGCGGTGAAGAAGGCATCACCGGCAACCGCGCACGGCTCGCACCTTTCTTCGGGTACAAATTCGGCCCGCAGATCGAAGTCTACTATCTCATCGCGATCTGGTGTTTCATCTGCGTCCTCGCGATGTACGCGATCACGCGCACGCCGTTCGGCCGCATGAGCAACGCGGTGCGCGAAAACCCAGAGCGCGCGCAGTTCGTCGGTTATTCGACGCAGCTCGTGCGCTTCATCGCCTTCTGCTTCGCGGGCTTTTTCGCCGGGGTCGCGGGCGGCCTTGCAGCGCTCAACTTCGAGATCATGAACACGCAGTCGATCGGCGCGACCCAGTCCGGCCTCGTGTTGCTGATGGCCTTCATCGGCGGTGTCGGTACGTTCATCGGCCCGATCATCGGCGCCGTGCTCATCAGCTTCTTGCAAATCATGCTGCCCGACATCACCGGCGCATGGCAGCTCTATTTCGGCCTGCTCTTCATCCTCGTCGTGATGTTCGCACCGGGCGGCATTGCCGGCTGGCTTGCGATGCATGAACCACTCTATCGTGGTGGGCAGCTCGGCCGCATCGTCCCATCCTACATCACAGCCGCAGGGCCACTGTTGCTCACCCTCCTCGGCGGCATCGCGTTGATCGAGCTTGCGCACCACGCCTTGGTTAAGGCCGACAGCGACGGTCCGGCGTTCAAAGTTTTGGGCGTGCCGGTGAGCAGCGACAGCCTCGTGTCCTGGACAGGCGCGGCCATCGTCTTTGCCGTCGGCGTAGCGCTCTTGCGCATCGTGTGGCCGAGAGTCAGCGAAGCTTGGGGCACCGCCCTTCTCGCGGCAAGGACGGCCGAGCCATGACCGCGCTGTCGCTCACCGACGTCAACAAGAAGTTCGGCCCCGCGCATATCATCCGCGGCGTTACGCTCGATATTCCGCAAGGCGAACGCCACGCCGTCATCGGTCCGAACGGCGCCGGCAAGTCGACGCTGTTCAACCTGATCAGCGGACGCTTCCACGTCTCTTCGGGTTCGATCCGCCTCAACGGCGAGGACATCACGACGGAGTCACCCCAGGCGATCAACCGCCGGGGCCTGTCGCGTAGCTTCCAGGTCACGAACATTTTTCCGCGGCTGTCGGTTTACGAGAATATCCGCTGCGGCGTGCTTTGGTCATCGGGCCAACGCTATTCCTTTTGGCGTGGCGTGAACGGCCTTGCCGATGTGAAGGCGCGCACAGAAGAAGTGATGGCGAGCGTCGGGCTGAAAGACCGCCGCTTCGATCAGGCCGGTGTGCTCACCTACGCGGAGCAGCGCGCGCTGGAGATCGGCGTCACCATCGCTGGCGGCGCAAAAGTCATCCTGCTCGACGAACCGATGGCGGGCATGAGCCGCTCTGAAACCGAGAATGCCGTTGCGCTCATCAAGCGCGTGACCGAGGGCAAAACGCTGCTGATGGTCGAACACGACATGGGCGTCGTCTTCGGCATGGCCGACAAGATTTCCGTGCTCGTCTACGGGCAGATCATCGCCAGCGACACACCGCAGAAGATCCGAGAAAACGCCAAGGTGAAGGAAGCCTATCTCGGAGAGCACGCATGACCGCGCCGCTTCTCGAAGTCTCCGACCTGCACGCCTACTACGGCAAAAGCCACATCCTGCACGGCGTGCATTTCAAAATCGGACAAGGCGAGATCGTCAGCTTGCTCGGTCGCAACGGCGTTGGCCGGTCGACCACGATCAAGGCGATCATGGGCGACGTGCCGCCGCGCGGCTCGGTGAAGTTCAAAGGCCGCGAGATCGTCGGCATGAAGCCGCATGTCATCGCGCGGCTCGGGCTTGGTTACGTGCCGGAAAACCGCGACATTTTCCCGACACTCACGGTGCGGCAGAACCTTTACCTCGGCCAGAAGAAGACGATCGAGAGCGACCGCTGGAAAATGGCGGACATGTTCAAGATCTTTCCGCGACTCGAGGAGCGCATCGACACGCCGGCGGGTGTGCTGTCGGGCGGCGAGCAGCAGATGCTGACGATGTGCCGCACGCTGATGGGTGACCCCGACCTAATCATGATCGACGAGCCGACCGAGGGGCTGGCTCCGATGATGGTGGAACTCGTCGGAAATCTGCTTGCCGAGATCGCGCAGAGGGGCATCTCCATTCTTCTTGTCGAGCAAAAGCTGACAATCGCGTTGAAGATCAGTCATCGCCTGCTGGTGATGGGTCACGGCGAGATCGTTTTCGACGGTACGCCGGCCGAACTTGCCGCCAATGCAGGCATCCGCAAGGAATGGCTCGAGGTTTAAGCCGCGCCGAGCGCGTCCAGATCGACGTCTATACCAAGCCCCGGCGCCTCCGGTAGAGCGACGGCGCCGACGCGGATCGATGGATTGCGCCAAAGCCTTTCGCGCCACGGATTGGGGTTCGTGTCCGACTCAAGCCAGCCATCTCCGCCGGCCGCGGCGAGCAGATGCGCGGATGCGAGAAGCCCGACGCCGCCGCCGAGATAATGCGGGCAATAGGTCAGGCCGGCCGCGATCGTGCGCTTTGCAACGTCGAGGCAGCCAGAGATGCCGCCCCATTTCGCGGCGTCCGGCTGTATGAAACGAAACGCACGGCTGTCGATCGCCTCGTCGAATTCAGCGATGGCGTTCATGTTCTCGCCCGCAGCGAGAGGGAGGGGGATGTCGCGCCTTAACGCGGACCATTCGTGCAGCGGCGTGTCGGCCGTCAGCGGCTCTTCCAGCCAGGCGAGATCGAATGCCGCGAAGCGCTTTGCAAAAGCGATACTCTGCGGAAACGTCCAGCCTTGATTGGCGTCGATCATCAACGGTTCGCCGTCACGCAGGATGTCTCGCGCGGCGTTCAACGAATCCAGATCGGTCACTTCGCCAAAACCGACCTTAATCTTGAACCGCGTATATCCCGCGTCCTTTGCACGATGAATCGTATCGGCGACACGCGTCGGACCGATACCGCTGGCATAGACATCGACATGCGTGCGGTCGCCGCCGAGATATCGATAGAGCGGCAGATTTGCGCGGCGCGCTGCCAGATCGTGACACGCGATATCGAAGCCGGCGCAGACCTGCCGCAAAGGACCCCATTCGCCGGATTGCAGCGCTAGAACATGCAGCGCCTGCATCAAACGGAAGAAGACGCCGTTCACCCCTAACGGCGACAGACGCATCAGCGCTGGTCCGACAGTCTCCACCGCGAGACGCGCGCGATGTTCGGCGCCGACGGGCGGAAAATTGCACCACACCTCGCCGATGCCGACGTAACCCTTGGCATCGCGCACTTCGACGAGCACCACTGGCCGGTCACGCATTTCGCCGAACGACGTGCGCACCGGTTCTGCCAACGACGCGCGTAACGCCACAGCGCGCACCGCCGCGATGGATACCTCATCGTCGGCAAACGGGCCTGAAGCGGCCGGAGTTGTCTCAGCCGGCAAGGAAACCGCCATCGACGGCAACGACCGTTCCCGTTGCATAAGCGGAGGCCGGCATGCACAGGAAGGCGACCGCGCCGGCGACATCGGCCGGCAGACCCCAGCGTCTGAACGCGGTGCGCTGCGCGATGCGGTCGTAATGCTCGCGATCCAGCCGGCCCGCTTCGTTGATCGCAGTTTCGATATAGCCGGGCGCAACCGCGTTGACGCGTATGCCCTCCGGCGCCCAGGCGAGCGCCAGCGACTTCGTCAGCATCACGACGCCACCCTTGCTCGCGCAATAGGCGGGAATGCGCGGCAGAGCGAGCGTCGCATTCATCGACGCGAGATTGACGATCGCGCCTTTCGCGCGTGCAAGCGGCGAACGAAACGCCATGCAGGTGCGGAACGTGCCCGTGAGATTCACGTCGAGAACCTTCTGGAACATCTCGATCCGAAACTCCTCGTCGCGCGCGAGAATGCCGGCGCAATTTACGAGCGCATCGACGCGTTCGTATTGCGCGGCAAATGCCGTCACGGCTTGGTCGCTGGTGACATCGAGCTCGACGATTTCGAGCGCTGCACGCGATGTGAGTGGAGAGCGCGCAATCGCCTTTGCATCGACGCCGGTCGCCGTGACGCGTGCGCCAAGATCGAGAAAGACATCGGCGATTGCGCCACCGATATCGCCGGCGCCGCCGATAACCACAGCGTGAAAGTCCGGCGGCAAGGAAAAGAGCGAACGGCCATTCGACAAATGATCTTGATTCACGAAGGTGCAATTCCTGTCGACTCGCGCACGACCAGCGCATAGTCGATCTCACGATGCATGATGGCGTTTTCGCCGGAGAGACGCCGCACGAGATATTCGCCGGCATATTGCCAGGTCTGATCCGTCGGCACTTGGATTGTTGTAAGGCTCGGCCGCAAATGTCGGCTCCAGTCGAGATCGTCGAAACCGATAACGGATAGCTCGCGCGGAACGGCAATGCCGCTGCGCTCCGCTTCGAGCAGCACGCCGTAGGCGATGACGTCGTTGCCGCAGACGACGGCGGTTGGCCGCTCGGCAAAACTCATAAGATGCCGTGCCGCTTCTCGTGCATCCGCGAGCGTGTAGGGTACCTCGATTTGCCACTCCGCCCGCGATGCGACGCCGTGTTCGGCAAAGGCGCGGCGAAAGCCGGCGACACGCGCGCTGGCGCGATCGTTGTTGCGCTGGATAGCCGACACGATGCCGATGCGGCGATGGCCAAGTGCGATGAGATGATACGCGGCACGGTAGGCGGCCGCCTCATTGTCCGCGCCGACGCACGGATATGGCCGGTCCGGCCGGTACACGCCGACATTGATGAAGGGCAGCCCGCGTTCCGCCATCAGATCGCGCAGTGCATTGTGGTGGCAATCGCCGCGCAACACGAGACCATCGACGCCACGGCTGACAAGATTGCGCGCCTGCTCCAGCTCCGTGTCGAGATCGTAACCATGCGTTGTCAGCAGAAGCATGTAACCGACGCTCGAGAGATATTTCTGCAGCGCCTCGATGCCGCGCGCGAACATCGTGTTGTCGATCGTCGGTACGATGGCGCCGAGCGTGCGCGTGCGTCGCAACGACAAAGCACGTGCCGGCGCATCCGGAATGTAGCCGACGGCAGCAACGGCGTCGGCGATACGCGCACGCAATGCCGGGCTGACGGTCGCGGGAAGATTGAGCGCGCGCGAGACGGACGCGATCGAAACGCCAGCGCGCTCTGCGACGGCACGAATGCCTCTTCGGCTCTCCCTCAGCGGCTGCGACACGGCCGTTTTCCTGAAACGTTACATCGAAGATATTCGCGAAGTTCTACCTTTGTCTAGCGTCTCGCGATCGCTTGACTGCATCGCCGGCAGGCGTAACCTGAAACCGGTTCCAGAGCGCGCAATCAATGCGTGCCGGCCCGCGCCCGCGTAAGAGGCGCAAGGGAGGTTTTGATGCCGCGCACCCGCAGCGTGTCTCGCAATATGTTTTTTGCCGTACCGGCGATGGCACTCGCCGTCTCGTCGACGTCGGCCAGCGCCGCGGACTTCGATTGGAAGAAATATTCCGGCAAGACACTGACGTTCCTCGCCAACAACAATCCCGTCTCGCAGGCGATCCTCGGCTACAAGGACGAGTTCGAGAAGCTCACCGGCATGAAGCTGCGCGTCGACTCCTATCAGGAGCAGCAAATGCGCCAGCGTCTCGTGACCGTGATGAATGCGCGCAGCGACGAGGTCGATGTCTTCATGACGCTGCCGTCGCGCGAGGGTCAGCAGTTCGCGACCGCCGGCTGGTATGCGGACATCTCCGGCATGATGAAGAATGCTGCGCCAGACTACGACAGCGCCGGCCTTAGTGACGCGCTGGTGAAGGCCGCGCGCTTCGACAATAAGCTGACGAGCGTGCCGCTGAACCTCGAAGGGCCGATCCTCTACTACCGCACCGACATTTTGCAGAAATGCGCCGTCACGCCGCCGAAGACGATCAAGGACATCGAACCCGCCGCGCAGAAGATCAAGGCTTGCGACAGCACAGTCACGCCATTCGTCAGTCGCGGCCTCAAGCCCGCGATCGCCTACACATTTTCGAACGTGCTGCACAACGTCGGCGGCAGCTACATAGTCGACGGCAAGTCGGCCCTGTGTTCGCCGAAAGCGAAACAGGCGCTCGAAACTTACAGCGGTCTGCTGCGCGACTATGGTCCGCCCGGCGTCGTCAACTACAGCTTCTATCAGATTTCGGCACTCTATCGTGCTGGCCGCGCCGCGATGGCGTTCGAGTCGTCGAACGAGCTTCGCACCGTGATGGAAGGCGGCGAGCGCTTGAAGGACACGGGCCTCATGCCTTTACCCGCCGGCGATGCCGGCACAGTGCCTACTGCCATCGGCTGGGGCATGGCCGTATCTGCCTACAGCAAGCAGCAGGATGCGGCCTGGTATTTCCTGCAATGGGCATCGAGCCCCGAGGTTCAAAAGAAGGTGGCATTGCAAGGCATCGCCGCCCCGCGCCCTGCCGTAGCAAAGGATCCGGAATTCCAGAAGTGGCTCGACGAGCAGCCGGTGCGCAAGGAATGGCAGGCGGCGCTCGACGTGCTGGCAACGAAGGGCTCATCCGAAGTCGGCTATCCCATCGTCGCCAATCCGGAATCGCGCGAGTTCATCGGACAGGCGGTGCAGGACCTGATCCTCAAGCAGAAGACGGTCGATCAAGCCTGCGCCGACGCCGACAAGGGTCTCGACGGATTGATCGCGCAAAAGTAGCAAGCGGAAAGCGACGCGATGTCCCTCGCACCCGTCAGCGACGCATCCACCGGAGCGCTGGTAAAACCGACGCGCGCCGAGCGCGGAAGTTTCGAAGCCATTGCACTGTCCGCGCCTGCGGTGTTTTTCACCGCCGGAATGATCGCCTTTCCGGTCGTCTATACGATCTGGCTCGGCCTCCAGTCGTTCACCTCGACCGGCCAGCAGAGTTTCGCCGGGCTCGGCAATTACGCGCGCCTCGTTGCGGATGCCGAATTCTGGCACGGACTCTGGGTTACGATCGCGCTCTACGTCTTGTCGATGGTCTTGCAGCTGGTGCTCGGCATCGCGCTCGCCGTCATGTTGTTCAACGCCAAGCGCATCCACGGCATCGTGCGATCTCTTCTCATCTCACCCTTCATGATGCCGCCCGTTGTCGCCGGCATGGTGTGGCTCGTCATTCTCGATCCATCGCTCGGCGCCGCGAACTATCTGCTGCAGAGCGCTGGCCTGCCGACGTCGGAATGGCTGGCATCGCCGACTTGGGTCATCCCGACGATCGCGCTGATCGATACGTGGCAATGGGCGCCTTACGTGGCACTGATCGTGCTCGGCGGCCTGCAATCGCTGCCGCCGAGCGTTTATGAAGCCGCGCAGATCGATGGTGCCTCTGCCTTCCGCACCTTTCGTCGCATCACGCTCCCGCTCCTGATGCCGACGATCGTCACCGCGGCGATTCTGCGCAGCGTCGATCTCCTGCGGTTCTTCGACATCATCTACATTACGACGCAGGGTGGCCCCGGCAATGCATCGAACACACTGAACATCTACGGTTTCCGCGTCGGCTTCGAATTCTTCAACATCGGCTATGCGAGCGCGTTAATGTTGACGCTGACCGCCATCGTCTTCGGCGCAGTGCTTGCGCTGAACCGGCTACGAAATGCGGTGGCGTGGTGAGGCCGCGATGAGCAACGGCGCCTTCACGTCCCCTCGCCTCTCGGACGCTTGGACGACGCGCGTCAACACGCTGATGCTTGTCGTCGCCGGTGTCCTCATCCTGACGCCGACGGTCTGGATGGTACTGTCGTCGTTCAAGCCGTCGTTTGAAGTGACCGCCTATCCACCGAAGCTCTTCTTCACGCCGACGCTGGAGAATTACGCTCAGCTGACGAAGACGACGCCGTTCGTGCAATTTGCTGTGAACAGCCTCATCGTCACTGTCGGGTCTGCCGGTCTCGGGCTGCTTTTTGGCATCCCCGCGGCCTTCATCGTCTCGTGGACGCGCATCTCGTGGCCGGCACTTCTGACGCTCGCTGCGCGCATGGCGCCGGGCACGCTGTTTCTTCTGCCGTGGTACGTGATGTTCCGGCAAGTCGGCCTCATCGGCTCCTACACGGCGCTGATCCTATCGCATGCTGTCATCACAATGCCGATCGCGATCTGGGTTTTGCTGCCCTCCTTCGACAACATTCCGCGCAGTGTCTACGAGGCCGCGCAGGTCGATGGTTGCAGCCTCACGCGCATCCTATGGAAGATCGCATTGCCCCTCGTTGGTTCCGGCATCGCGGTCGCCGCGATCCTCTGCTTCGTCTTCTCCTGGAACTACTTTCTGTTCGCGCTGGTGCTATCGAACGGAGACACCAAGACGCTGATCGCCGCGGCCTTCAATTTCGTCGGTGAAGGCTCGACCCAATGGGGCGCGCTGATGGCCGCCGCGACGCTGATCGCCCTTCCACCCTTGCTGCTGGCTGTCGTTGTGCAACGCTGGCTCGTCGCCGGCCTCACGCTCGGAGCCGTGAAAGGATGACTTTCGCACACGGAGCAAATGCCCTGATGCAGGCCGCCGTCTTTCACGGCGGCGATCGCATCACGATCGAACGTGTCGTGATCCCGCTGGTTGGCGAAGGCGAAGTCTTGCTGCGCGTCGGCAAAACCGCGTTCTGCGGCTCCGATTTTAAGCTTTGGCATTCCGGCGCACAATTCACGGCCGGCCATGAAATCTTTGGCCGTGTTGAACAGCCCGGTCATCGGCTGCACGGTTGCCGATGTCTCGTGTACATCCCGCTGCATTGTGATCGATGCGCCGCCTGCCGCCGCGGCGATACGCAAATGTGCCTCGAAATCTCAAGCCTCATCGGCTGGAATCGGCCCGGCGGCTATGCCGAATATCTGCCGGTGCCCGAGAACTGCCTGCTCGACGTGCCGGACGACATCGAAGATCGTCTGGCCCCGCTTCTGCTCGATACGATCGGCACCTCCGCGCATGCCGTGCGCTTCGCTGGACGCGTCGTGCCGCCGCGGGAGGCTGGTACAGTGCTCATCACCGGTGCCGGCCCGGTAGGGCTTGGTGTCGTGTTGGCGCTGAAAGCTCTCGGTTACAACGACATTTTCGTTTCCGATCCGAATACGGCGCGGCTCGAAATGGCGCGTGAATTCGGCGCACGCGTGTCACCCGTCGATGACGACGACACGCGTTTTGCGCTCATAGTCGAATGTTCCGGCGCCCATGCGGCACGCGATCGCGGCATAAGACTCGTATTGCCGGGCGGCGCACTCGTACTCGTCGGCGAGAATGCAAAGCCCTGGACGGTCACGGAAGACAAGGTGTTCAGGCGCAAGGATTTCCACATGATCCGGACGTTCTACTTCCCGATCACGGACTACGCGCTAAACGTCGAACTCCTGCGGCGTCACAAGCAGGACTACGCGCGATTGGTCGATGCCGAGTTCGACCTGAATGCTTTGCCTGACGGCTTCGCGCGCTTTGCCGCCGGCGAATATATCAAACCCGTTCTGTCGATGGAGTGAGGCATGGCGTCGATCTCCATCCGCAATCTGGTCAAGGACTATGGCGGCGTCGCCGTCATTCCTGACCTGTCGCTCGACATCGCAGACCATGAGTTTGTGGTTTTCGTCGGTCCGTCCGGCTGCGGCAAGTCCACACTCCTGCGTATCATCGCCGGGCTCGAACCGATCGGCGGCGGCGATATTTTCATCGGCGATACACGGGTCAACAACATGCCCGCGGCGCGTCGCAACATTGCGATGGTGTTCCAGGACTATGCGCTCTATCCGCATATGAGCGTGTTCGACAACATGGCCTTTGCGCTCGAATTGCGGAATGTGCCGCGCAAAGAGATCGAGACCCGCGTCCGGCGCGCCGCCGCGATGCTGCATATCGAGCCCTATCTCGAGCGCAAGCCAAAGGCGCTTTCAGGCGGGCAGCGTCAGCGCGTCGCGATGGGTCGTGCGATCGTGCGCGATCCGCAGGTATTTCTCTTCGACGAACCCTTGTCCAATCTTGACGCAAAGCTGCGCGGGCAGGTCCGGGCAGAGATCAAAGCACTTTCGCAGGACCTCAAGACGACGATGGTCTTCGTCACGCACGACCAGATCGAGGCTATGACGATGGCCGATCGCATCGTCGTCCTGCAGGCCGGCGTCGTGCAGCAATATGGAACGCCCGACGAAGTCTACGGCCATCCCACCAATCAGTTTGTTGCCGGATTTATCGGCGCACCGACGATGAACTTCTTCGACGTGGAGAAGATTGTCGACGGGATTGTTCTCTCTGGAAGCCAGACTATCGTGCCGCTCGATGCGGCGACCGTTGCGCGCGTCCCCAGCGAGGGTCGAACCGTTCTCGGCGTACGTCCGGAACATTTTTCTATCGCGCCCGATGAGAGCGCGGGATTGCCAATAACCATCTCGCTCGTCGAGCCGCTCGGCTCGGACACGCTGATCCATTTCGATGTCGCGGGAAAGCCGGCGATCGCGCGGGTTGATCCTGATCTGCGTCCAATGCGCGGCGATCGACTCTCGCTGCGACCGGTATCCGCAAAAGTGCATCTCTTCGACAGCGAAAGCGGACGCGCGCTGCCTTGACGTTTTCCTCCGATGTCATCGAGCGTCTCGAAACGCGCGCAGCGGACACGCGCATCATCTGTCTCGGACTGTCCGCGCTCGACGTCGTGTGGCGCGTCGAGACTTTGTTCAACGGGCGCGGCAGCGAGAAAATCCGGGCGGGCCATCATCACACGTTTGGCGGCGGCATGGCGGCGACGGCCTCAGTCGCCATCGCCCGCCTCGGCGCGCAGGCCGCCTTCTGGGGCCGCGGCGGTGCCGATGCCGCAGGCGATGAGATGCGGCGCGCACTCGCGGCGGAGCGCGTCGATGTCGGCAGCTTCCGGCTTTTTTCTGATGGTCGCTCGTCCGTTTCCGGCATCATCGTCGACGATGTCGGAGAGTGGCAAATCGTGAATTTTCGCGGATCGTTTCCGGAGGATTCCGATTGGCTTCCGCTCGACGATGTCGCCCGCGCCTCCGCCGTGCTCGCCGATCCACGCTGGCCAGAGGGAGCGGCCGCACTCTTCACGGCCGCGCGAAAGCGAGACATTCCGACTGTGCTTGATGCCGATGTGGCAGAGCCGCATGTCTTCGAGGCGCTGTTGCCTCTCACGGATCATGCGATCTTTTCCACGCCTGCGCTTGCGGCCTATCGACCCGAGGCATCAGACAAGGCGTTACAGAAAATCGCCGGCATGGGCTGTCGTGTCGCCGCCGTAACGCGCGGTGAAGCAGGCGTACTCTGGATCGAGGACGGTGTCCTGCAAGAGACGCCGACACCGCGCATCGAAGCGGTCGACACGACTGGTGCCGGCGACGTGTTTCACGGCGCCTATGCTCTCGCGATCGGCGCGGGAACGACGGCGAGTGATGCGATGACCTTCGCCGCTGCGACAGCGGCGCTGAAATGCACGCGGACGGGCGGGCGCACCGGCATTCCGTCGCTCACTGAGAGCCTTGCCTTCCTGAAGACATCCGCAATGAGGACTGTTGTATGAATTCGATTGGAAAGATGCGTGGCTTGTCGCGCCTCGCGGACGAAGGCGGGCATTTCCGGATGGTGGCGCTCGATCAACGTCCGCCGATCTTCGACGTCATCGCGCAGGCGCTGAAGATTTCGCGCGACGAGGTTAAGTTTGAAGACGTAATGGCGGTCAAGCGTCTGCTCGTCGAGGCGCTCGCGCCGCATTGCAGCTCCATGCTGTTCGATCCAAATTTTGCTGTGCCTGCAGCGATCGACAAATTACCGGCACGCTGCGGTCTCATCGTCACACTCGAAGAGCATCGCGTCGAGGAGACTTCCGGTGGTCGTCGGTCACGGGCCATCACGGATTGGGACGTCGGCAAAATTCGCACGATGGGCAGCGACGCGGTGAAAGTTCTCGCATGGTATCGGCCAGACGCCGATCCGGACATCTGCACGCATCAGCAAAACTTCGTTCGCGAGATCGGCGACGAATGCCGGCGGCACGACATCCCGTATGTTCTCGAACTGCTCGTGTTCCCGTTTCTCGGCTCTGCGGGTCACACGGCGGACTACGTTGAGTCGCCGATGAAGCTGCCGGAACTCGTCATCGACAGCGTGCGCGAATTTGCGAAGCCGGAATATGGCGTCGATCTGATGAAGCTCGAAAGCCCGCTGGCCGCCAACAGCCTTCCTATGTATGATGGCAGTGCAAAGTCTCGCGAGGCGCAGGCGCAGTTCGATGCAATCGGCAACATATGCCGCGACGCATGCATTCCCTGGGTCCTGCTATCGGGCGGCGCGGCGCAAGACAAATTCGAGCTCGTGCTCACCTACGCCTATGCCGCCGGCGCGAGCGGCTTCCTTGCCGGGCGGACCATATGGCTCGACGCGATGCGCTCGCACTATCCCGATCTCGGCGGCGTCGCGGGCGCGATGCGCGCCCAAAGCGTCGGCGTTCTGGAGAGCCTGAGTCGGCTCACGCGCAAAAAGGCGCCGGCGTGGATCGCCTCCTATCCTGCAACGGACGCACTTCGTCGCGAGGGCGACTTCGCACGCGCTTACCAGCCAGCCTGAGCAATATTAAAGAAGCGCCCGCGATTTGTCGCGGACGCTCGTCATATCTTCAGTTCACCGGCGCCTGGAACTGAACGCGCGGCTCGAGCGTAGTCCAGCGGCCGTTCTTGATCTGCGCGACGACCGCCGAGCGCACACCGAGATGGTTCGTGCGCGAGAAGGAGATTGGCGCGCCGCCGAAAATGTCCTCGAAGACCTTGCCTGACTCCATCGATTCCATCAGCGACTGCGTGGTCAGCCCTTTCCCTGCCAGACGCGCATAATGCGCAAAGGCCTGAACGCCGTCGTAGCCAGCGGTTGCCTGAATATTCGGGTCGGTGTTGAACATCTTGCGATAGCGCTCGATGAACTCCTTCACCTTGCCCGTTGCGGTGTCGGCATAGAAAATCGTCGTCTGGCCGACACCGTAGATGCCCTCGGTCGCTTCCTTGCCGAGATCGTGGAAATCGGGAACGTAGGTGGGGCTCGCGGCGACGAAGACCGGCGCCCAGTCCATTTTCTTGGCAGCCGTCACGATACCAATCGACTCGCGCACGACGGCGCCAAGTGCAACGAGATCGCAACCATCCGCCTTCATGCGCGCGACCTGCGAATTGAAGTCGGAAGCACCGCGCTTGTAGGACACCATTGTCCCTGATGGCACGCTCATCGTCTTCAACTGATCGGTGTAGGCGTCGGTGAAATTTTTCCCCATTTCATCGTCCTGGAAGACGATGCAGGGTTTTTTCGCGCCCGTCTTTTCCAAAACATATTTGATGCCGAGACGCATCTGATCGTAGTACGGGCTGAAGATGTTGAACTTCAACCGGTCTTCCGGCTTGTTCGGGTCCATCTTGAAGGTGAACTCCGCCGCCGTGATCGGGAAGAGATGCAGCATGCCGGCGTTCTGCACGATCGGCATCGGCGCGAGCGTCGTCGCGGAGCCCATCGCGGAGACGATGGCAAACACCTTGTCGAGTTCGATCAGCTTCTGCGTCGCGAGCACGGCCTTTTTCGGATCGTAGCCGTCGTCCTCATTGACCAGACGCAGCTTGCGGCCATTGATGCCACCTTCGGCGTTGATGTCCTCGACGGCGAGCTTCATACCGTTGGTCGACGGCACGCCCCATGTCTTAAGCACGCCGCTCAAGTCCATATGCGTGCCGATGACGATCTCGTTGTCCGTGATGCCTTGCGTCTTGAATTGCGCCAGCGCCGGCAGCGGCGCGAGGCCGGCGATACAGGTCGCCGCAAGCAGAATCCGTTTCATGATGTTCTCCCTTTCTGTTCCGATTATCTGGTTCTGCCGGTCTGCGCCGACTCGTCTGTATTGATCCTGTATCGCCGCAACGTCAGCGTCGGGCCCATTTCGGCGTCGCCCGGCATGAAAACCCGATCGAGCAGGTGGAACGACGCGATGGGTGGCTCAGGGAAGCGCCGGTTGACGTCCGCAACGATACTTTCCGCAAGTGCCCGTATTTCGGCTGCCTCTGTGAGACTGCGGTAATGCGTGAAAGGCACGGATGCGTTTTGCGCATAACGTGCCGTCTGGTCGGCATCGAGGAGAATGACGGCACGCATGCCGCCCTCGTTGCTCGACGTGATGAAGGCTTCTGCGACATAGGGCGAGTCAAGCAGCGCCTGCTCACGTTCGAATGGATGCACAGATGCATCACGATGCTCGCACGACTCGATCATGCGGCCGGCGACGCGCCTGCCTTTTTCCGTGCCACGATCACCCGTGCCGAACCACTTTTCCGGCGTTTCCGAGCCATCGAGTGTCGACCAGAATAAATCTCTGCCGCGCAGGTGGAGTTCGCCACTAGGCTTGGTCTCGAGGTCGATGAACGGTAGCAGCGCCGTCGGGACAGGTGGTTCGCGCAGCGGCGTGACGGCGACGGCGCCGGCCGTCTCTGCCAGCGCATAGACGTCGTGGATTTCGCGGCCAAGCGACGGCAAACCACGCAGCGTCCTGCCTGTGCATCGGACCGCCGGTCGACAGGCACAACCGCGCACCGTCGATGCCGAGACGGCGTCGCAGCGGCTTCAGTACGAGCCGATCCTTGATGCCGTTGGGCTTAAGCAGCGCGCTGTCGACTGCTCGACGTTGCAACGGCGTGGTCTCGGCGAGCGTCAACGCGATGCTGGAACGCATCGCGCGCCAGATGCGCGGAGCAAGCTGAACAATGTCGGGTTGAAGCTCGGCAAGGTCGGTGAGTGCCGTGTCCGGACTTTCGGGGAAATTGATGACGACACCTGACACGATGCCCGCGTAGATGCCGGTGATGCGTTCTGCGACATGATGGATCGGCAGCAGCGACAACCGCTCCTCGCCCGGCCGTAATTTCATCGCCTCTGCAGCACGCGCGATCTGCGCGCAGACAGCGTGGTGCGGCAGCCCGATCGCGCGGGCTGGTCCCGTCGTCCCCGACGTCGGCACGACGATCGCGTCTTTCCCGACATCCGGTCGTGTCGAAGCCTCCGGCGATGCCAGCTCCATCAGATCGCTCAGCGCGCGGATGTCGGCCTTCTCGCCCGGCGCGCGACGATCGCGCCGAAGGAGAACGACCTCTTGCAAGGTTGGGCACGATGCACGCAAAGATATCGCGGCGCGCATCCGCGCCTCGCCTTCGAAGAGCAGGAAGCGAATCTTCGCCTCGCGCAAAGTGCGGCCGAGTTCGTCGGCATCCGCGAACCCGTCGAGCCCGTAGGACACGCCGCCCGCGAGAAGGATGCCGATGTCGGCAATCACCCATTCCAGACAATTGCCGCCAAAAATGCCGACGATCTCACCAGGCCGCACACCGATCGCTTGCAAGCCTTTCGCGACAATGCTGGCGCGTGCGGAGGCTTCGTCGCCGCTGACGGAGTGCCAAAGGCCGTATTGCTTGTAGCGCAGCGCGGCCGCTTCGCCCGTGCGATGCAGACCCGCGAGGAGCGTATCGCCGAGATGGACGCCCTCGCCGCTCAATGAACGTGTGCTCCGCCGAGATAGAAGTCGCGGATGCGGTCGGACTGCAGCAGCCGCTCGCAGGTGTCGTGCATGACGACGCGTCCGACTTCGAGAACATAGGCGTAATGCGCCGTTTCCAGCGCCATCTTCGCGTTCTGTTCGACGAGAAGCATGGAGACACCCTCCTCCGCGTTCAGTCGCCGGATGATGGCGAAGATTTCCTTCACAAGGAGTGGCGAGAGACCGAGCGACGGCTCGTCGAGCAACAGCACCTTCGGCCGGCTCATCAGAGCGCGGCCGATGGCGAGCATCTGCTGCTGGCCGCCCGAAAGCTGGCCCGCGATCTGGTTCTGCCGCTCGCGCAAAATCGGGAAATAGCCGAAGACGCGCTCGACGTCGGCGGCGACGCCGGAATCGCGCCGGATATAGGCGCCCATACGCAGATTTTCGCGCACGGTCAGCAGCGGAAAGACTTCGCGCCCTTCCGGCACATGGCTGATGCCGAGATGCACGATCTTGTCGGGCTCCATGCGCTCGATACGCCGGCCCTGGAATTCGACGGTGCCTTGCAGCGGCTCGATAACGCCGGAGATCGTCTTCAGAATTGTCGTCTTGCCCGCCCCATTCGCGCCGAGCACAGCGACGATCTGGCCAAGCGGCAGATCGAGGCTCACGCCACGCACGGCCGTAACGGCCCCGTAGCTGCTTTCGATATTTGCGAGACGAAGGACGGGCGCGTTCACGACGTCATGCTCCCAGATAGGCGGCGATGACATCGGGATGGTTCTGGACTTCCTGCGCCGTGCCGAGCGCCATCGCCTTTCCATAGTTCAGCGCCAGCACGCGGTCCGACACGCGGCTGACCAGCGACATGTCGTGCTCAACCATCAGGATGGTGATACGGAGCCGCCGGTTGATCTCGCGGATCCAGCGCGCCATCGCGTTGGTCTCGTCGACGTTGAGGCCAGACGATGGCTCGTCGAGCAGCAAAAGCTTCGGCCCGACGCAGAGCGCTCTCGCGACTTCCACGACCTTGCGCACGCCATAAGGCAATCCGCCGATCAGCGTGTCGCGGTAGCGCTGCAGGCGCAGAACATCCATCACCTCCTCGACCGCACGGCGATGTTCGATCTCCTGCGCGCGCATCTTTGGCGTGCGCAGAATGTCTTGCCAGAGTTTCGTGGTGCTGTGGCGATGCCGGCCGACAAGCAGGTTCTGCAACGTCGAGGCGCTGTCGAAGAGTTCGATGTTCTGGAACGTGCGCGCGATGCCGCGCCCCGCGATCTCTTTCGCTGAGAATTTGGTGACGTCCTCATCGCAGAAGACGATCTGACCGGCGGTCGGCTGGTAGAGGCGGCTTATGAGATTGAAGACCGTCGTCTTGCCCGCGCCGTTCGGGCCAATGATCGTGAAGATCTCGCCTTCCTCGATCTCGAAATTGACCTCGTCAACGGCCGTGAGGCCGCCGAAGCGAATTGTCAGGTCGCGGGTGGCGAAGAACGTCACCGATTCCGCTCCGACTTCAGGAACATCTTTTGCCGCCGCGTACTTGCCGGACGGAACAGTGGGAATTGCTTGAAATAGCTTTTAGTGCGCTGCCAGCGGCCATCGACCCCGAGCGGCTCGAAGATGATGAAAAGGATGATGATCAGGCCGAAGATCAGTGTCTTGAGGCCCGGCGCATCGAGCACGCGCCGCATGCCCGCGCCAAAGCGTGAAGCGAAGTCGGCATTGGCGCCGACTGTCGCGAACAGACCATCGAATAGCTGTGGCAGCTTGTCCTTGAGGAAGATCAGCGCCGGATCGACCATGATCATGAAGATGGCGCCGAACACCGCGCCGCGGACACTGAGGATACCGCCGATGATGATGATCATCACGAAGTCGATCGACAGCGCCAGCGTGAACATCTCTGGCGTGATGAACGACAGCTTGTGCGCATAGAGCACGCCAGCGACGCCGGTGATGCCGGCCGAGATCGCAAAGGCCTGCGTCTTGTACTTCGTCGTGTCGACGCCCATCGACCGCGCCGCCGTCTCGCTATCGCGGATGGCAAGGAATGCGCGGCCCGTCGGCGAGCGCATGACGTTGATGGCAAGCAGCATGACCAAGACGGTCACGCCGAGGCACAGATAGAAAAAGCCGGCGTCGCCGAGCCGCGCGCCGAGAAGCGTGGGTGGCGAGAGCATCAGGCCTTCGTTGCCGTGCGTGACGCTCTCCCAACGCGCGATGATCTCCTCGACGATGAAGGCGAAGGCGAAGGTCGCGATGGCGAGATAAATGCCGTGAAGCCGCAGCGCCGGCAGTCCGACAAGGAAGCCGACGAGCCCCGTAAGTACGCCCGCGCCGACGAGGTAGGCCACCAGCGGCACGCCGTATTTCTGCGACACCGCGGCGACATAGGCACCGATAGCGAGAAAGGCCGCGTGGCCGATCGACACCTGGCCCGCCTGGCCCGAGAGGATGTTCAGCGCGACGCCGACGATCGAGTAGATCATCACGAAGACGATCTGGCTGACGTAGTAAGAGCCCAGCAGCCACGGCGCGGCGCAAAGCACCACAAGCAACAGCGCATACCAGAACGCTGTTGCGGGCGAGCGGATGAGGCGCTGATCGTCCTCGTAGCCGGTCTTCACGGCGCGCGGCGAGAAGAGGCCCACGCTCAAACCTTCTTCACGGCAAGGCCGCCAAAAATGCCCTGCGGTCGCCAGAGCAAGACGAGAAGCAGCACGATGTAGGCCGACACGTCCTTGATGCCGGCCGGCAGGTAGAAGCCCGAAAGGCTTTCGACGACACCAATCACGATGCCACCCGCGAGTGCACCGGGAATGCTGCCGAAGCCGCCGAGCACCGCGGCAGGAAAGGCCTTGATGCCAAGAAACCCGAGGTTCGAATGGATGAGCGTGATCGGCGCGAGAAGAAGGCCTGCCGAACATGCGACCGCCGCCGACAAGCCCCACACGAGCGAGAACATGCGCTTGACGGGGATGCCCATGTAATAGGCGGCCAGCATGTTCTGCGATGTCGCCTGCATCGCGATACCGACGCGCGTGAAACGGAAGAAGGCGTAGAGCACGGCGCAGAGAAGCGCCGTCGCCACGATGATGGACAGGCTGTCGGCCGAGAGAACCAGCGGGCCAAGACGCACGACCTTGTCGGTGAACGGCGTTTCGATGCGCAGATCGTCCGTGCCCCAGATGAGGCCGATCAGCGAGCGCACGACAAGGCCGAGCCCGATCGTCGCCATGACGATCGAGAACTGCGGGTATCCGAGGATCGGCCGCACCACGAGCCGTTCCATCAGCGTGCCAATGAGGCCCATCGAGATCACGCAAAGAAGGAACGCGAGCCAATAATTCAGGCCGAGCGTCGCGATGAAGGTGAAGGAGAGGAACGCGCCGAGCATCATGATTTCGCCCTGCGCGAAATTCACGACCTCCGTCGCCTTGTAGATCAGCACGAAGCCGAGCGCGATCAGCCCATAGACGCAGCCGAGCGCAATTCCGCTGATCGTCTGCTGGACGAAATCGAGCATTCCCTCTCCCGCACCCCGGACTCTTGGCGGCCCGTGGATTCCCGTTAGCGCCTTCCTATCATGAAGGCGTCCCCGACAAGAGTCTTACGTCAGGCAGTGCTTGTTTTGGCACCGGGATATTCGTCCGGCAGCACGAAGGGAATCGGGCGGGGATATCGGTTGCCGGCGGCGCTATGCGACGCCCAAGACCAGATCGGCACCGCGCTCCGCGATCATCGTCGTTGGCGCGTTGGTGTTGCCGGACGTGATCGTCGGCATGACGGAGGCGTCGATCACGCGAAGTCCCGCGATGCCACGGACACGAAGCTGGTCGTCGACCACCGCGCGGTCATCGGACCCCATGCACGCCGTGCCGACGGGATGAAAAATCGTCGTGGCGATATCGCCGGCGGCACGCGCAAGCTCGTCGTCGCTCGCGATCTGCGGGCCGGGCTTAAATTCCTCCGGTCGGAATTTCTGCAGTGGCGCCTGCGCCACGATTCTCCGCGTCAGCTTTAGAGCGTCTGCCGCCACCTGCCTATCGCCCGCCGTTGCGAGATAGTTCGGCCTGATCTTTGGCGCATCGCGTGCGTCACTTGATGCGGCATGCACAGAACCCCGGCTTTCCGGCCGCAAGTTCGCGACGCTGGCAGTGAAAGCCGGAAACGTGTGCAGCGGCTCGCCGAATTTCTCGAGCGTCAGCGGCTGCACGTGAAATTGCAGGTTCGGCGTTTCGAAACTCGGATCGGATTTTGCGAAGACGCCGAGTTGGCTCGGCGCCATCGACATCGGTCCCGAGCGGAACAATGCATATTGCAAACCGATGCCGAGCTTGCCGTGCCACGTCGACGCGCGTTCGTTCAGCGTGCGCGTGCCCGATACCTTGTAGGCAGCGCGCACCTGCAGATGGTCCTGCAGATTTTCGCCGACACCGGCAAGATGATGCGCGACATCGACGCCGAGCGCACGCAGGCGTTCCGCATCGCCGATGCCCGACACTTCCAGGAGTTGCGGGGAGCCGATCGCGCCCGCGGAAAGTATCACTTCGCGCGATGCGGATGCGTAACGAAGCGCGCCATCGAGCCAGAATTCGACACCGACCGCGCGGCCACCTTCGATGCGAATGCGCTTCACCTGCGCTTTCGTTTGCACGCGAAGATTGCGGCGCTTCATCGCCGGCCGCAGAAACGCCTTCGTAGCATTGAGCCGCCAGCCGCGCCGCTGGTTCACACGAAAATACGACGAACCGAAATTATCCCCGCGGTTGAAGTCCTCGATTTTCGGAATGCCGACACAAGCGGCCGCATCCTGAAAGGCGGTGAGGATTTCCCATGAAAGGCGTTGGCCTTCGACACGCCATTCGCCCTCGGCGCCATGAAACTCGTCCGCGCCGGAAAAGTAATTCTGGGATCGACGAAAGTAGGGGAGCACGTCGTCCCAACCCCAGCCGGCGTTCCCCATCTGTCGCCAGCCGTCGTAGTCGCGCGCCTGTCCGCGCATGTAGATCATGCCGTTGATGGACGAGCAGCCGCCAAGCACTTTTCCACGAGGATAGGCCAACGCACGGCCGTTGAGCCCCGGCTCTGCCTCCGTGGCAAAGCCCCAATCCGTGCGCGGATTGCCCATGCAGTAGAGGTAACCGACGGGGATATGGATCCAGATGTAAGTGTCGCTGCCGCCGGCTTCGAGAACCAGCACGCGATTGCTCGGAGACTTCGACAACCGGTTGGCCAACACGCAGCCGGCCGAGCCCGCACCGACGACGATGAAGTCGAATTCGCCGAAAGTATGAGCCGCCGATCCGCGGATGTTCGTGTGTTCCTGCCCCGTCATGACGGCAGGCCATAGCGCCGTTGGCCCGGTCCGTGCAATGTCGCGCGCTTGCGCTTTGCCGGGACGGAATTCGGCTATAGTGCGGTTCGTCACCGGAGAGGAAAAACCGCAAATGCGACAAATTCTTTGCACTGCCGCCATCGCTTTGGCGCTGACCGGACAAGCATCCGCGCAGGCGCTGACGGGCACATTGCAGAAGATCAAGGAGACCGGCGCGATCACGCTCGGCGTTCGCGATTCCTCGGTGCCCTTCTCCTATCTCGACGACAAGCAGCAGCCGGTCGGCTACGCGATCGACATCTGCATGAAGATCGTCGATGCGGTGAAGAAGGACCTGAAGCTTGACAAGCTCGAAGTGAAGCTGAACCCGGTGACGTCGGCGACGCGCATTCCGCTGATGGCGAATGGCACGATCGATCTCGAATGCGGATCAACCACCAACAACGCCGATCGCCAGAAGCAGGTGAGCTTCACCAATACGCACTTCCTCACCGCAAGCCGGTACGTCACGAAGAAGTCGAGCAACATCAAATCGATTGCCGACCTCAAGGGCAAAACGATCGTCTCGACCGCCGGCACGACGAACATCAAGCAGGCCAACGAGACCAACACGGCAAAAAGCCTCGGCATGACGATCATGCCGGCGAAAGATCACGCCGAGTCCTTCCTCGCGGTCGAGACCGATCGCGCCGTCGCCTTCGTGATGGACGACATTCTGCTCGCGTCGCTCGTCGCCGGATCGAAAGACCCGTCCGCCTATGTGATTTCGACGGACGCCTTCTCGCTGCCTGAGCCTTACGGCATCATGCTTCGCAAGGACGATGCGCCGTTCAAGAAAGTGGCGGACGATGCGACGGCCGCGCTCTACAAGAGCGCCGACGGCATGGCGCTCTACCAGAAGTGGTTCCAGAAGCCGATCCCGCCGCGTGGCCTCAACCTCAATGTGACGCTCGATAGTTCAATGAAGAAGCAGTTCGAGAAGCCTTCGGACTCGTCCGACCCCTCCGCCTACGGCTCCTGATCGAGAGGGCGTTGTAGAAGGGGACGTCGCGTGAACTATAACTGGAACTGGGGCATCTTCTTCGAACAGTCGCCGGAGGGGATCGGCACTTACGCAGATACGCTCCTTATCGGTCTGCGCTGGACGCTGGCGACTGCACTGCTCGCGTGGGTCATCGCCCTCGCAGCAGGGTGCATCGTCGGCGTCATGCGGACCCTCCCCTCGCCGGCGGCGCAGCGGTTCGGCAAGATCTATGTCGAACTGTTCCGCAACATCCCGCTGCTCGTACAGCTGTTCCTGTGGTTCTTTGTGTTGCCGGAAGTCTTGCCGCGTGTCGCGGGCCTCTGGCTGAAGCAAATGTCCAACGCACCGTTCTGGACGGCCGCGGTCGGGCTCGGCTTCTTCATGTCGGCGCGTGTCGCGGAACAACTACGCGCCGGCATCACCACACTGCCGCGCGGACAGCGCATGGCCGGACAGGCGCTCGGCCTTACGACAGCGCAGACCTACCGCTACGTGCTGCTGCCGATGGCTTTCCGTGTCATCCTTCCGCCGCTGACGTCGGAATTTCTGAACACGATCAAGAATACATCCGTCGCGCTGACCATCGGCCTACTCGAGCTCACGGCACGTGCGCGCGCGATCCAGGAATTCTCGTTCCAGGTCTTCGAGGCCTTCACGGCTGCGACCATCATCTACCTCGTCGTCAACATCGCCGTGACGTTCGGCATGCGCGCGCTGGAACGTCGCGTCGCCATACCCGGCACAGCAGCGGGCTGAACGATGCTTTCAGGCTTCGATTTCGACGTCATCGGACGGGCCCTGCCCTACCTCTTCTTCGAGGGGATGCGCTTTACGCTGACGCTGACGATCTTCGCGACGATCGGCGGCGTCATTCTCGGCACGCTGCTCGCGCTTATGCGATTGAGCGGCTCCCGCGTCCTGTCGACCTTTGCGGCGGGCTACGTGAACCTCGTCCGTTCACTGCCCTTCGTGCTCGTCATCTTCTGGTTCTACTTCCTCGTGCCCTATGCCGGCGCGTGGATCACGGGTGCAAGCCGACCGGTCGCGGTCGGCGCCTTCATGTCCTCGTTGATCACATTCACGCTTTTCGAAGCCGCCTATTTCTCCGAGATCATGCGTGCCGGCATTCAGGCGATTAAACGCGGACAATCGTCCGCAGGTTACGCGCTCGGCCTGAACTATCGGCAGGTCATGCGCCACATCGTGCTGCCGCAGGCCTTTCGCGACATGCTGCCGGTGCTTCTGACGCAGACGATCGTGCTTTTCCAAGACACGTCTCTCGTCTATGTGCTGTCGTTGACGGATTTCCTCGGCGCTGCCTCGAAGATAGCGCAGCGCGACGGTCGCCTCGTCGAAATGTACGTCTTCGCGGCCGTCGTCTATTTCTCGATCTCGTTCCTTGCCTCCACTCTCGTGCGGCGCCTGCAAGCGCGCGTCGCGATCATCCGGTGATCCCATGAGCGACGCCACACAGACATTGACGACACCGGCAGCGGCCGTCTCGGGCTCGAAAGAGATGATCCGCATCAGCCACGTCAACAAATGGTACAGCCCGACTTTCCAGGTCCTGACGGACTGCACCACCACCATCTCGAAGGGCGACGTCGTCGTCGTCTGCGGCCCATCGGGTTCGGGCAAGTCGACGCTCATCAAATGCGTAAACGCGCTGGAGCCGATCAACGACGGTGAGATTTTCATCGACGGTACGAAGGTCAACGACAAGGCCACCAACCTGCCGAAACTGCGCTCGCGTGTTGGCATGGTCTTTCAGCATTTCGAGCTGTTCCCGCACATGAGCGTCACTGAAAACCTTTGCCTCGCGCAGCAGAAGGTTCTCGGCAGGAAGCGCGATGCCGCGATGACCCGCGCCAAGGCACTGCTGCAGCGCGTCGGCCTTTCGGATCATGCGCAGAAATATCCGGGTCAGCTTTCCGGCGGCCAGCAGCAGCGTGTCGCGATCGCGCGCGCGCTTGCGATGGACCCGATCGTGATGCTGTTCGACGAGCCCACCTCGGCGCTCGACCCCGAGATGGTCGGCGAAGTGCTGGACGTGATGGTCGGCCTCGCCAAGGAAGGTATGACCATGATGGTCGTCACGCACGAAATGGGTTTCGCGCGAAAAGTCGCCGACCGCGTCATCTTCATGGATCGCGGCGAGATCGTCGAAGACGCGACCAAAGACGACTTCTTCTCAAAGCCGCGATCCGAGCGCGCACAGAAGTTTCTGTCGCAGATTCTCGCGCACTGAAACTAGATAGCGGTCGAGCGCGTGGCACAAAACTTCGCGCCGGGTTGGCCGGGTATCGCGCCACGCTGGACTTCCAGCGCGAAGGAAGGCCTCGGCACTGCGCTGTCGTCGACGAGCCGCGTGTGGTTCACGTTCAGCCACGGCATCCTCAACGAAATTTACTACCCCAGAGTCGATCAGGCCTGCACGCGCGACTTCGGTTTTCTGATCGCCGGTGACGACGGTTATTTCAACGAAGAGAAGCGGGCGAGCGTCCGCACGCAGACATCACTCGAACCGGGCGTGCCTGCCTACACCGTCACAAATTCCTGTCCCGACGGCCGTTTCGTGCTGCAGAAGCAAATCATCTGCGACCCGAACTACGACGTCGTCCTGCAGCGCGTCACGTTCACGCGAAGCGGCGCGAGCGGTCTACGACTCTATGCGCTACTGTCGCCGCATCTCGTCAACGGCGGCGCCGGCAATACGGCGTGGGTCGGCGACTACAAGGGCGAGAAGATGATCTTTGCCGAAGGCGACGGCACCGCGCTTGCGCTCGCGGCGATGACGCCGTTCCGGGCGCGCTCCGTCGGCTTCGTCGGCACGAGTGATGGCTGGCAACAGCTCTCGCGTGACGGGCGTCTCACGGAGACATTCGATCGCGCAGAAAACGGAAACGTCGCGCTCACCGGCGAACTCGATGTGCAAGGCGAAACATCGACATTCCTCGTCGCGCTGGCCTTCGGACGCACGTGGTCCGAAGCTGCCTATCGCGCACGCGCGAGTCTGCTTCGCGGTTACGACATCGCGCAAGATCGCTACGTGGCCGCGTGGCGCGGCTGGCAGTCCGGCCTACGCGCACTCGACAGCGTCGATGTCGAAGCCGGCCGCGATCTCTACCGCATCGGCACGAGCGTGCTGCGGTGTCACGAGTCACCGACCTTTGCCGGCGGCTTTATCGCCTCGCTGTCGATCCCGTGGGGTGCCGACAAAGGCGACGACGATCTCGGCGGGTATCATCTCGTCTGGCCGCGCGACCTCGTGCAAACTGCCGGCGGTTTCATTGCCGCAGGCGCAAACGCCGAAGCCCTGCGCATCCTCGAATATCTGCGCGCAACGCAGGACGAGGATGGGCACTGGCCGCAAAACATGTGGCTCGACGGCACGCCCTATTGGTCAGGAGTGCAGCTCGACGAGTCGGCCTTCCCGATCTTGCTCGTCGACATGCTTGCGCGCGCCGATGCGCTGACGCCGCAGATGCATTCCTTGTGCTGGCCGATGGTCGAGCGCGCCTGCCGGTTCATTTTGCACAACGGCCCTGTGACCGGCCAGGACCGTTGGGAAGAAGACGCCGGTTATTCGCCGTTCACGCTCGCGGTCACGATTTCTGCCCTGGTCGTCGCGGCGGATATGGCCGACAATTTTGCATCGCGCGAAGCGGGCGATGCAATCCGTGTCGCCGCCGACGCGTGGAATGCCTCGATCGAAGACTGGATTTTTGCACGCGATACGCCGCTCGCGAGAGAGCTCGGGATCGACGGTTATTACGTCCGTATCGCGCCAGCTGTCATCGGCGATGCGCCGCCATGGACCGGTGATATAGTCGTCAAGAACGTTGTGAACGGATCGCGGCCCGCGCATGAAGTCGTCAGCATCGATGCGCTTGCGCTCGTTCGTTTCGGGCTGCGACGCGCCGACGATCCACGCATCCTCGCTACGATCAAGGCCATCGACCATCTGTTGCGCGTAGAATTGCCGACGGGTCCGTGCTGGCGGCGTTACAACGGCGACGGGTACGGCGAGCACGCCGACGGCTCATCCTTCGATGGTGTCGGCATCGGCCGGCCGTGGCCGCTGCTGACCGGCGAGCGGGCGCACTACGAGCTGGCGGCAGGCCGACCGGATGTTGCGCGAAAACTGCTGCGTACAATGAGCACGCTGACGAGCGCCGGCGGCCTCCTGCCCGAACAGGTCTGGGATGCCGACGACATTCCCGCACGCGAATTGTTTCGCGGAAAACCGTCGGGGTCCGCCATGCCGCTGGTCTGGGCGCATGCCGAGGACATCAAGCTGCGCCGCTCGCTCGCCGATGGCACGGTGTTCGACATGCCGCCGATATCCAAAGCGCGCTACGCGGACACACGTTAGGCCGGACTTCCCCCACAGCCGATGATGGCATCATCGATCGGCGGCAAAAGGCTGCGCTTCATCATCGCATGCACGCCCTTGTTGCCATCGACGAGTTGCGTCACGCGTAAGTCGCAGGCGAGGGAGCACAGCGCATAGGCGTCCCAGGCTTTCATGCCTGCACAGGCGACAAGCAGATCGACCATGTCGTCGAGCGCCGCGGCCGCGGCGTCGTCGAGATCGGGATCGAAGCCGAGCGTAATGATGTGTTCGGGCGTCGTCGCACGCACGCGCGGCTTCGGCGGCTTCTTGTGCAGGGCGAAGGTGAACGTTCCTTCGAGCGATGTTTCCAGCGCCGTCACATTGACTTCGCCGTCGCCCTGACAGCCGTGTCCGTCGCCGACCGAGAAGAGCGCGCCGTGTGCGAAGATCGGCAGGTACAGCGTCGTGCCCGCCACAAATTCCTTGCAATCGATGTTGCCGCCAAACTCGCGTGGCTCGACGCTGGAGAGTCGTCCCCATTCCGGGCGCGGCGCGACACCCATGACGCCGAAGAACGGCGCCAGCGGCAGTTCCGTGCCCCAGGGACAGAGCGCAGTCTTCGTCGTGCGATCGATCAGGATGTGCGCGATCCTGTCCTCGTTGAAGCGATGTGGCAGCGCGCCTTTGAACGGCTTGGTGAGCGTGTATCCCCAATTCTGGATCAACCGCACCGCATCGATGCGCACTTCGAGAACATCGCCGGGCTCGGCGCCTTCGATCGCTACCGGCCCGGTCAGGAGATGCGGTCCCATGGACGGCGTCAGCGTCGACGCGATGGTGCGGTGTTCCTCGAACACATCCATCGCCGCATTCGCCGGCAACTGATCTTTCGTTCCGGTGAAGGACGACACCGTCAACGTATCGCCGGGCCCGATCGTCAGGACGGGCTTCAACGCCGCATCGAAGTGGCCCCAGTGCACGGTCTTGAGCGTTGGGGACAGGTTGTGATGCATGGAGCGATCCTCTGCGATCACCGCCAAAATCAAATAGCGACCGCGTGTGGTTCTGCAACGGCGGCTGTGCGCTCCGCAAGAATGCAACGCACCATCCGTTCTGCGCCAAGCTCCACCATCGGCGGTCGCTCGTCGACGCAGCGCGGTTCGACGAAACGGCAGCGTGGCGCGAAGGAACAATTCTTCGGCTTGTCGTGCAGCGCCGGCGGCGCGCCAGGGATGGCATCGAGCCGCTCGCCCTTCTGGACACCGTGCAGGTTCGCGGCGAAGAGTCCCCGCGTGTAGGGATGCCTAGGTGCACGGATGACGTCACGCACGGCGCCCGTCTCGACGAATTCGCCCGCATACATGACGGCGAGCTTATCGGCGACTTCGACGGCAACGCCGATGTCGTGCGTGACGAAAATCGCGGCCATGCCGAGTTCGCGCTGAAGTTCGCGCAGCAAGAGAAGGATTTGGATTTGCACCGTCGCGTCGAGTGCCGTCGTGGGCTCGTCGGCCAGCAGCAGTTTCGGGCCGCAGGCGAGCGCGAGCGCGATCATCGCGCGTTGCCGCATGCCGCCGGACATTTCGTGCGGATAGGATTTCAGCCGTCGCTCTGGCGAAGGAATGCGCACGCGCTCCAGCATTCGCAGCGCCTCCGCCATCGCCGCTGTCCGCGACACGCCTTTATGGCGCACGATCGATTCCGCGATCTGGTCGCCGATCGTGTAGACGGGATCGAGCGCCAGCATCGGGTCCTGAAAGATCATTGAGGCGACGCCGCCGCGATAATCGGTGAGCGCTCTGCCGGAGAGCGCCAGCACATTTTGCTCTGCGACAGTGATACGACCGGCGGTTGTCGAGCGCTTCTCCGGATTAATGCGCAGCAGCGTCTTCAGCGTCACGCTCTTGCCCGAGCCAGATTCGCCGAGAATACCCAACACCTCGCCGGCCTTAAGCGCAAAACTGACGCCGTTGACGGCATGAACCGCGGGTGGTCCATGGAAGGTGACGGTCAGACCATCGACTACGACGAGCGGCGCACTCATGCCGCCACCCCCGGTGCGGCACTATGGCCGGAACCCGGAATGACCATCATGCAGGCCGCGAGATGGCCAGCCTCGCCGGCAAGATAAAGACCCGGCGGGTCTTTCGCGCAGACTGGCTCCGCATGCGGGCAGCGCGTGTGAAAGCGACAGCCCGACGGCGGATTGATCGGGTTGGGCGGATCGCCCGACAACGGCGCAACTTGCGTACGCGCGTCCGGGTCCATCGACGGCATCGCGCTCAGCAATGCGCGCGTGTAGGGATGCTGCGGATTGTCGTAGAGCGCCTCCGCCGGCCCGATTTCGACGATCTCGCCGAGATACATGACCATCACGCGGTCACTGATATAACGCACGACATTGAGATCGTGCGAGATGAAGACGAAAGTCAGTTTCAACTCCGCTCTCAGGTCTTGCAGCAGGTTCAGCACCTGCGCCTCGACCGATTTGTCGAGCGCGGAGACGGCTTCGTCGAGGATGACGATGCGCGGCGAGAATGCGAGCGCACGCGCGATATTGACGCGCTGGCGCTGACCACCGGAGATTTCATGGGGATAGCGCCCGCCGAAGCGCGCGGGATCGAGCCCGACCTTACCCATCAACTCGCGAGCGAGCGCGCGTGCCTCGCCATCGGGCATGCCGTGGACCTTCGGCCCGAACGAAATCGAATCCTCGATGGTGAGACGCGGATTGAGCGACGCGTAGGAATCCTGAAACACCATCTGCACGCCGCGTCGAAGCTCGGTCAGCGTCAGGGTCTCGCCGAGCACGCGTCCGTCGAAGACGATCTTGCCCGAATTGGGCGGCATCAGACCGATAAGCAGCCGCGCCGTCGTCGATTTGCCGCAACCAGATTCACCGACGACGCCGAGCGTCTCGCCGTCCTGCACGACGAACGAAATGTCGTCGACGGCGCGCACAACCGCGCTGGCGCGACCGAAGAGACCTGATCGGATCGGAAAATGTTTCACGAGCTGCGTGATCGTCAGCAGCGCGCTCATGCCTTGATGTCCATCGCCGTGCGCAGGCCGTCGCTGAGCAGGTTGAACGATACCGACGTGACGAAGATCATCGCACCCGGCAATGCCGCGACCCAGGGCTGCACGTAGATCGCAGCACGCAGCGTGTTGAGCATCAGGCCCCATTCCGGCTCGGGCGGCCTTACGCCAAGGCCAAGGAAAGAAAGGCCCGATGCGAGGATCATCGATACGGAGATAAGGCTCGTTGCGAAGACGAAGATCGGGCCGAGCACGTTTCCGAGGACATGCACGCGGATGATCGTGACAGCCCCCGCCCCGGATGCACGTGCCGCCTCGACATAGTCCGACGTGCGAATGGCAGTGGTAACACTCTCGGCGACGCGCGCGATCTGAGGAATGAAGACGATCGTGAGCGAAAGAATGCCGTTCAAGATGCCAGGCCCAAGCGCGCCGGACAATGCGATGGCGAGCAGCACCGAGGGGAAAGCGAAGAACACGTCGATCGTGCGCATGATGATCGTGTTGAAGCGTCCGCCGATATAGCCGGCTGCGATCCCGATGGTAGACCCAGCAAAGAAGGCGACGACAACCGGCGTCACGCCCATGAACAGCGACAGCCGCGCGCCGTAGATGAGGCGCGTAAGCATATCGCGGCCGAGTTCGTCGGTGCCGAGCGGATAGCCCGCGGTGCCGATCGGCCGCAGGCGCCGCAGCATCGAAGCGCGGTAGGGATCCGGCAACGACAGATAGGGTGCGAAGATCGCCAGCATGATGATGAGAACGACGATCGAGCCCGCAATGATCGTCATAGGATCGCGAACGGCGCGATTGCCGACACCGCGCCAGTAGCCGGCAGATTTCTGAATTGTCGCGATGACGGGCACCGGCACGCCACCAACCGCGGCGACGGCAGGATCGGTGAGACGATCGGCGGTGATGCTCATCTCAGCTCCTCTGCACGCGTGGATCGAGCAGCGCCTGCACGATATCGACGATCATGTTGAGGATGACGAAGAACATCGCCAGCACGAGGATCGTGCCCTGCAACAGCGGGAGATCACGCTGGAAGATCGCGTTCCCGAGCAGGAAGCCCGTGCCGGGCCACGAGAACACCGTCTCGATGAGGATCGATCCGCCGAGGAGATAGCCGAGTTGCAGACCCATAACAGACAGCGCCGTCGGCGCGGCGTTCTTCACGACATGGCGGAAAACGCCGAGGTCCATCAGGCCTTTCGCGCGCAACGAGGTCACGAATTCCTGGCTGAGGATTTCCGCCACCAGCGCGCGCACCGTGCGCGAAATAATGCCCATCGGGATGACCGACAGCGTGATCGCCGGCAAGATCATGAAGCGAAAATGCTCCCAGTCGAGCCGCGATCCAGTGCCGGGCCCGGCACCGACCGCCGGCAGCCAGCCGAGCTGCACGGAGAAGATGATGACGAGCACCATGCCGAGCCAGTAATGCGGCACGGACACGCCGAGCACCGCGATCAGCGATGTCACACGGTCGATAATCGAACCGCGGAAATAGCCGGCGACGAAACCGAAGAGGCAACCAAAGAAGAAGCCGATCATCGTCGCGAGAATAGCGATTGTGATCGTGTTGCCGACGGCGTCGCGAATTTCGTCGTAAACCGGCCGGCCCGATGCGATGGACCGCCCAAGATCGCCGCCGAGCGCCTTCGTCAACCAGATCCAGAACTGCACGGGCAGCGGCCGATCGAAGCCGTAAAGTTTGCGCATCTCCTCCTGCATTGCAGCCGACGCATCGGGCGGCAGGACGGAATTCAAGGGATCGCCCGGGGCGATATGCACGAGCAAAAAACAGACGACGCTGACGCCAAATGCCACCGGGAGAGCGTAGAGCAGGCGCTTGGCGAGATATGTGAGCATCGCCAGCGCTACTCCATGACCGGACGGCGCAGATGGAAGTCGGTCGACGCCTGCCAGGCCGCACCGATGCGAAGCGCCATCGCCTCGTTGTAACTACTGCAGACGATCTGCAGCGAGAGCGGCAAGCCACCGGACGTGAAGCCGTTCGGCAGCGAAAGCGCGCAGAGTTCGAGCAGATTGCCGAAGCGCGTAAAGCGCGAGGGCACCTTGTCCTCATCCACCTCCGCGAGCGGTATAGCGGCCGTTTCGGTCGTCGGCGTCAGGAAGGCATCGACGCTTTGCATGCGCTCGTGGAAGGCCGCTTTCCATTCGGCCATACGGCGCTTGGTCTTGAGATAATCGTGCGCGGTGATGCCCTGCCCCGCCAGCACGCGCTTCCGCACGGCCTCATCGACGGGCAGGCCGGAATCCTCCGCCGTCGCGCGATTGAAATAGAAGGACTCCGCGAAGGTGACGTCGTTGGCAGCGACAATATCGATGAAGGTGAAGGGCAGATCGATATCGACAATTTCGGCGCCGAGTTTTTCCAATGTCGCAAGCGACGCTTCGTAGGCCGCGAGCATGTCCGCCGACACGCCCTCACGCTCCGACGCCGGCATGCGCGCGAGCCTCAGGCCGCGCACACCGCGATGCATCGTCAGCGATGGATCGTCCCGCACGACACCGCGGGTAAGCGGGTCGAGCGGATCGGGGCCGGCGAGCACATCGTAAAGCAACGCCGCATCCTCGACGCTGCGCGCCATTGGACCGGGCGTGTCGAGCGAATTCGATAGCGGAATGATCCCGAACGTGCTCACGCGCCCGATCGTGACCTTCAGCCCCGTTAATCCACAGAAGGCCGAAGGCAGCCGCACGGAGCCGCCCGTGTCGGTGCCGATCGCCCAAGGCGCGAAGCCCGCAGCAACCGCGACCCCGGACCCGTTGCTGGAGCCTCCAGGTGTACGCGGCACCGTCATGTCCCACGGATTCCAGGGCGTGCCCATGTGCTCGTTGGTGCCCCAGCCGCCCATCGCGAATTCGACCGTGTGGGTCTTGCCGAGCACGATCATGCCTTGCGCGATCATGCGCTTCGCGATCGTCGCGGTGGCGGTCGAGCGTCGGCCGCGTTTGGACGGCGAACCGCCGGTCGTGATGCGGCCTTCGAGATCGATCAAGTCTTTCAGCGCGACAGGCACACCATGCAGCGGCCCGACGGCATGTCCGGAACGGATCGCCTTATCGGCACCTTCGGCTGCAAGTCGTGCGTCGGCGCGATAGACATCGACGAAGGCCTGCAGTTTCGGTTCGAAGCGATCGATGCGCGCGAGCAGGGCATCGACGACATCGACAGGCGAAAGCTTTCGTGCCGCGATCGCGTGCGAAAGCGCCGCCGCGCCCATCAGTGCAGGGTCTGTCGGAATACGTCCGCCTGCGTTCACGACAGCGCCCTCGCTACTGCATGCTCACCAGCGTCAGGTCCACGAACCACGACTGCGGCGAGACAAAGCCTTTGACGTTCTTGCTCATCGCGCGCGGGTTGAGGTCGTGCACGATGTACAGCCACGGCGGATTGTCGACGAGCCGCTCGTGCGCCGCCTTGTAGGACGACGCGATGATTGTCGGGTCGGTCGAGTCGGCCAATGTCGCAAGAGACTCTTCGAACTTGTCGTCTTTCCACTGTTCGAAATTGAAGCCGTTCGGCGCGAAATTCGCGGATGAGAAGTAGCGCACCATCACGCCAACATCGGACGAGGGCGAGCTGACGTTCAGTGCCTGCGCCCCTGCAAGGCTTGGGCTGTCGGGCGCGGCGCGTCCGGCGTTGAGCAGCACCTGCCACTCGACGACGTTGAATTGCACATCGACGTTGCAGGCTTCCTTCATGCTCTGCTGCACATATTCGTTCATTGGCAGCGGCAGCATCTGGCCGGAGCCCGACGTCGAGATCATCACTTTCATCGTTAGCGGCTTCGCGGCAGTGAAGCCGGCTTCGGCCAGCATCTTTTTGCCCTTCGCCGGGTCGAACGTATAGGCGTTTTCCGGCTTGCCGAAATTCGGATCGCTCTTCTTCAGCCATCCCGCCGAGGGCTCCGCCGTGCCATTAAGCAAGGCTACGAGGCCCTCGCGATCGACGCAATAATTGAGCGCCTGCCGCACCTTCACGTCTTTCAGCGGGCTGGCCGCCGCGCCGATATTGAAGAACCACGGCCACACATGCGGATAGGAGCCGCTGGTAATCGTGAAGCCCGCACTCTTCAGCGACGGGATCGCATCGGGCGGTGGCACCTCGATCCAGTCGACCTGCCCAGAGCGCAGTGCCGCGAGCCGAGCCGTCGCTTCGGGCAGCGGCAGCAGCGAGACCGTGTCGACCTTCGCTTTCTTCGCTGCGTCCCAATAGCCGTCGTTGCGCGCGAGTTCGACCGACTGGCGCGGCGTTACTTTCGTGATCTTGAACGGTCCGGTGCCGGCCGCCGGAAGCGTCGCGACCTTCGTCCAGTCACGGCCCGCCTTTTCAAAGGACGCCGGCGACGTGAAAAGCAGATAGACCGCCATGTAAGGAAAGTACGATGCCGCTGTCTTGGTCGTAATGGCGACGGTGTAGTCGTCAACTTTTCGATATGTGCCCATGACGGGGACACGCGCGCGGGAGATACCAGCCGCAGGCGGCTCGAATTGCGGGCTGTCGTTTTTGAAGAAGCGATCGAGATTCCACAGCACCGCATCGGCGTTGAAGTCGGTGCCGTCGTGGAATTTCACGCCTTTGCGAAGATGGAAGAGCCACGTCTTCTTGTCTTCCGGCGCCTGTTCCCAACTCTCCGCAAGGCCCGGCCGCAGACCGGCAAGCTGCTTGTTGTCGGCGAGGTCCCAAAGCACGAGCCCTTCGAAAATCGGGTAGCCCATGAAGCGCATGCCTTCGAAGCCGTTGTTCGGCAGACCGGTCGCGGTCGGAATATCCGACGCGGTCATGCCGATGCGCAGCGACGACGCAGCATGCGCCGGAGAAAGCGGCAATAAAGCGCAAAGGAGTGTCAGTAGCGCAGGGCGAACCATCGGGCAGCTCCGGTCAGGGTCTCCTGAAACTGCAATTCAAGGGCCATCACCGGGACCGGGCACGGTGATTGCATGCAATTCGGCGTTCAGGCCGGCGCGTCCGGTCCATCGAGAGGGAAGATCGATGCTCCACCGCCGTCAATTCGTCGCCACGCTCGGCGCGGGCCTTGTCGCCGCGCCTACAGTCCTGCGCGCGCAACAACCTGTCGTCATCAAAATGGGCGCGCTGAAACTCATCCATTCGATCGCGCCCTATTTCTATGAGCGCTTTACGCCCGCAGGCTACAAAGTAGAGATCATCCCCTTCGAGAGTCCGAGCGAAGGCAAGAACGCCGTCGTGACGAAGACCGTCGATTTCGGCATGTTCGGCATCGCGGCTGCGACACTCGGCGCTGCGGCGGGCGAGCCGATCACGGTTATCGCCAGCGCCTGCAACAAAGGCATGGCTGTCGTCGCTGGCAAAGATAGCGGCATCGGCTCGATCAAGGAACTCAAGGGCAAGAAGGTCGCGATCTGGCCGGGCTCCACGCAGGAAGTCTTCATCCTCGAACGCCTCAAGATGGAAGGCATGTCGATCAAGGATGTGCAATCCGTGCGCGTCTCCTTCAGTGAGATGCCGCTCGTGCTCGCACGCGGCGATGTCGACGCCTATGTCGGCGCCGAGCCCGGCCCCGGCGTCAGCCTCGCGACGGGCGTCGGCAAGATTGTCGAATATCCCTATGGCACCGCGATGGGCGCGCTGAACATGGTCTTCGGCGCGCATCGCGACATGCTCGCCGAGAAGCCCGAGCTCGTGCGTGTCATTCTCGGCATCCACCGCCGTGCGTCGGAATTCGCAATGGCGAACCGCAACGAGATGGTTGCGATGGCCGTGAGCAAACTCGGCCAGAAGAAGGATGCGATCGAGGCGTCCGCACCGAACGTCGACCTGACCTGGCGCTTCGGCGACACCGAAATCTCGCAAGCAAAGACCTACGCCGAACACATGCTCGAACTGAAGCAGATCAAGCGTCTGCCCGAGTTCGCCACCTTCTTCGATACACGCTTCGTCAATGAGCTGATGAAGCAATCGTGAGCGCCGTGACCGACGCGCCGTCGGTCGCTGCGGACGACGCGGAGCCGATCGCGCGCAACGACAAGGCGCGGATCATCCGGACGTGGTGGACGGATGCAGCTCTCGCCTGCGCCGTTCCCCTCGCGATGCTGGCTTTCTGGTACTTCGCGACGCGAAACCAGAAATTCAGCCTCATTCCGCGTCCCGGCGAAGTCGCGACGACACTCTACGATCTCGCGGTTGGCGGCATCAACGACGATGCTTTCAGCGCGACGTTACTCGATCACATCATCGCATCACTCGGCCGCGTTTACGGCGGGTTTGGCCTCGCCGTGATCGCCGCTTTGCCGCTTGGGCTGTTGATCGGCCGCCTACCGATCGTGCGAAAGCTGCTCGATCCGGCGCTGCAAATCTTGCGGCCGATTCCTGTGACGGCATGGCTGCCGCTCGCGATGATCATGTTTGGGCTCGGCCCAAAGTCTGCTTTCTTCCTCGTCTTCCTCGGCGCTTTCTATCCCATCCTCCTGAACACAATTTTCGGCGTGCGCTCGGTCGAGCCTCGCCTGTTCGAGGCGGCCGCGATGCTGGGCTGCCAAGGCAGCCGTCAGTTTTCCCGCGTTGTTCTTCCGGCTGCTCTGCCCGGTATTTTCACGGGCCTGCGGCTCGGGCTCGGCCTCGCATGGTTCGTCATCGTCGTCGGCGAGATGACCGGCATTCAAACCGGGCTCGGCGCGATCATCATGGAAGCGCGCCAGCTTTCGCGCACCGATGTCGTGATCTCTGGCATGCTCGTGATCGGCGTTCTCGGCTTTCTCTCCGACACGGCTATTGCGTGGATCGGTCGCCGTCTTCTTGCGTGGAGCCCGAACCATGCCTGAGCAGAAGCTGCCCATTCTCGACGTGAAAAATGCGGGCAAGATCTACGGAGGGCGCGGCCAGCCGATCGAAGCATTGCGCGGCGCGAACCTTACCGTGCAGAAAGGAGAATTTATCTGCCTCATCGGCGCATCAGGCTGCGGAAAGTCGACGCTGCTGCGCATGGTCGCGGGCTTCGAAGACGCGACGAGCGGCGAAGTGTTCATGTGGGGCAAGCAAGTTTCCGGTCCCGGCCCGTCGCGCGGCATGGTGTTTCAAGACTACGGTCTGTTTCCCTGGCTCACCGTGCGCGACAATATCGGGTTCGGGCCGAAATCCTGCGGTCTCGCCAGCCACGTCGTGCGCGAGAAGGTGGAGAAATTCCTCGAACTCGTCGGCCTGCAGAAATTCGCCGACGCCTATCCGCATCAGCTTTCCGGTGGCATGAAGCAGCGTGTCGCCATCGCGCGCGTCCTCGCCAATGATGCGGAAGTCGTACTGATGGACGAGCCTTTCGGCGCGCTGGATGCCATGACGCGCGAACGCCTGCAGGACGAACTTGTCGAACTGTGGGCGCGCACTGGCCTAACCGTTATCTTCGTCACGCATTCCATCGATGAAGCGGTGTTTCTCGCCGATCGTGTCGTCGTGATGTCGCCTGGCCCCGGCCGGATCGATCGCGAATATGCGATCGACCTTCCGCGACCACGCGACTTCGCCTCGTCGCAATTCAACGAATGGCGACGGCTGCTATCGTCGCAATTGCATAGCCATCACGGGCGCAAGGTCGCCTGAGTACCGAACATACCGATGTCTGACCCCGCAACATTCTCGATGCTGTTCCGCTACAACGCCTGGGCGGACGATGTGTTGTTCGATGCGATGCGCAATCTTCCCAATGCGGTGCTGCATCAGGAAACAGGCACCCTCTTTAAATCGATGGTTGGCACGCTCAATCACAACCTACAGGTCGATCTGATCTGGCGTGCGCATATGCTCGAAGAGAAGCACGGCTTCACCAGCCGCAAGGACATCATCCACGCGCGCTTTGCGGAAATTGTCGCCGCGCAGCGCGATATGAACACATGGTTCGTCGACTGGTGCGCGAGCCAGTCCGTCGCATCGCTCGACGAGTTCGTGTCCTTCCACTTCGTCTCGGGCAATCCCGGCCGCATGCGGCGCAGCGGGATGCTGCATCACATTATCAACCACAAGACCTATCACCGCGGCTGGATCGCCGAGATGTTCTTCGAGCACGGCTTCGTTCCGCCTGAGAGCGACCTCTCGATTTTCCTCAGCGACCCCGTGCTTCACGCGGCCTGACCACGCTGCTTTGCTGTCGCCACATGCCGTGCAACGCTGCCGAAGTGAGACGGAGAGCACTTTGATCGACTGGGGTCGCATGAGCCGCGCGGAACGCGACGCGGCCTACAACAATCGCGCAGCCGTTGCCGACTACGCCGACTGGATCGCGCGCTGGACCGAGATTTCGTCGGAACGCCGCAAGGGCGAGAACGTCCGCCTCGACGTTCCCTACGGTGCGCGCGAGCGCAACAAGGTCGATGTCTTTCCCGGCACGGACAAAAGCGCGCCGACGCTCGTCTATATTCATGGCGGCTACTGGCAGATGGGCTCGCGCGACATGTACGCCTGCATGGGCGACGGCGTCGGTGCGCACGGCTGGTCAAGTGTTATGGTGGGATACACGCTTGGGCCAGAAGCGAGCCTCACCAGCATCGTCGCCGAAATTCACGCGGCGATCGCTTTTGTCGGCGCGAACGCGGAAGCGTTTGGCCTCGGGTCGCGCCTGATCATTTCCGGCTGGTCGGCGGGTGGCCATCTCACCGCGATGGGTCTGTCGGCGCCGGCTGCGACGGCCGGCCTCGCGATTTCCGGCATCTACGAACTCGGGCCGTTGCGCGACACCTATCTCGATGCCGCGCTTTCCCTCACCGACACGGAAATCGAAACGCTCTCGCCGCTACGGCTTCCTCTAGTGCAAAAACCGCTCGCAATTGCTTACGGCACCGGCGAATTGCCGCCGCTCGTTGCAGACAGCCGCGCGCTGCACCGCCTGCGTAGCGCCGCGCATCTGCCGGGACCGCTCATCCCCATCCCGCATTGCAATCATTTCGATGCGCTTGACGAATTGCGAAAACCCGACGGCATCCTGACGCGCGCCGCGCTGGATATCGCAAGGACGTAGTCGTTCAGACGGCGAGCGCCGCCAACGCGTCTTTTGCGCGAGCGACCTCTTCGAGCGTGTCGTCAGGCAGATCGCGCAGCGCTTCCATCAGTGCCACACACGCTTCTCCGGCGTCCGCGTCGGGCAACGCGGTGAAATCTATCGCCGCGCGCAATCGGAACGTCCGAGCGCCCTGCTCAATTGCGATGCTGATCGCCTTTCGCAGAGCATCTCTTGCAGCGGGCGCATCGCCGATTTGCAGGAGGATAGCCGCCCGCGTGCGAAACACTTCGGCATCGAACCAGTGTTCACCACTCTCTTCGTAGCCCGCAATATAGCCATCGAGCATGACGAGACTTGACCGCGGATCGCGACGCGCTTCGATCGACGCCAGCATCGATTGCACCATTGGCAGGAAGCGCCCGACACCCTGCCCCTGGAAAAATGCGAGCGCGCCAAGCGCCTGCTTTTCCGCGCCTTCGTATTCGCCATCGTGAAAACGCAGCCAGCTCTCGAACAGGTCGACCCACGCCTGCCAGATCGGCGCTTTGAAGGTTGCACCGAAGCGCTGCATATCGCGCACAAGATTGCGCCCGCTGACGAGATCACCGCTGATCGCGTCGAATGAGAAACGATGACCGAAGACGAAGGCATTTGTCGGAAAATGCTTTGCAGCGACAGCATCGTTCACCGCTTCATCCGCCAGACAAAGTCCCGCGGCGCGCTCACCAAGCGGTGCGAGAGTCATCGCGAGATTGATCTTCGCTGCGGCGCGTTGTGCGACATTGTACTGGAACGCGATCTTGAGATCGGGATCGGCGTCGCACAGCACGAGGGCCTGCTCGAGATGCGCGCGGGATGCCGCGAGTTTGCCGAAGAAAAACTCGGTTGTGCCGCACATGCGATGGCCGATACCGACCTCCGGCAGCGACGCGTGCTTCCGGGCGCTGTCGAGGAATGACGTCGCCCAGTTGCGCATCGTGGCGCCGGTGCCGGCCGTGATCGCGCCAGTCCAGAGCCCGTAGAGAATCCCGAACCGTGCTCGATTGTCCTTGATCGATCCGGCATAGGTGTTGGCGCGCTGGAACGCCGCGACAGTCTCAGGCGCGGCGAAACCGTGGATCGACACGAGCGCTTGTCCGAGAAGAATGTGCAATTTCAGAGCAGTCATCGTCGAAGCTTCGTTTTCGTCGATGACAAGCGCATCGATGGCACGCTGGAACTGCGTTCGCGCCTCGACATAGGCCCACCGCCACAAAGCCGCCTCGCCGGCCTTCGTCCACCAGTCGCCCGCTTTCTCGGCGTCGCCGGCGACGTGCAGATGACGCGCCAGCGTTTCGGGCTCGCGCGTTCCGATCTCGGGAAATGTCTTCAGGATCGTGTCGGCGATATTTCGATGCACCACGCAACGCCGGTCCGGGGAAAGGCTATCGTAGGCAGCATCCAGAACCAGCGCATGCCGGAAGGTGTAGATCGCGTTGTGAGACACGCCGCGTCGTGAGACGAGTTCTTCCTTCTCGAGCCGTTCGAGCGCCGTGCCGATTTCGTCGTCCGGCAGACCGCTCGCCGCCGTCACGAGATCTCGGGCGAACTCACGCCCGATCGCGGCACCGATCTGTAAGACATCTTTCGCCGCGTCGAGCCGGTCGAGACGCGAAAGAAGCGATTCTTGCAGGCTCGCGGGGATCGCTGAGGTCTCCGTCGCAGACCCAATTTGATGAGTACTCGCGCGCAAAGCCTGCGCATCTCTCGCGGAACGGGTCAGCTCCTCCGCGAAGAGCGGAATGCCATCGCTTTTCGCGACAATGTCATCGATGATTTCGGCCGAGAGCGGTGTCTCCGGTGTCATCGCCTCAATTATCGCGCGCACGGGCCGATGATCGAGACGGTCGAGCGGCAGCGTCGTCAGATTGCCGCTGTGCGCGATGCGCAGAATAAACGGCGGTCGCGCGGTGATCAGCACGAGCACTGGACGTGTGCGGATGCTCGAGAGGAGACGACCCACAATCTCGCGCGATGTCGCATCGGCCCAATGCGCGTCTTCGAGCACGAGAAGAACCGGACGGCCGTCTTCCGACGCGGTCAAGACATCGCAAAGCGCGTCAAGCATCAGACGGCGGCGCTCCGCCGGCGCAACGTCTGACGGTGGATACCGCGTACCTGTCGGGATTGTCAGAAATTCGGCGATCTGCGGCGCTGCGGCGCGCGCCACCGGCCCGCGAAGTGCAAGGAACGCTTCGAGCGTTTCAAGTTTCGAAGTCGCAGCTTCATCGGCATTAATCCCCGCAGCCGTCGTGAGGCCCGATACAAAGGGATGGGCCGGGCTGTCGATGCCATGGGCCGCGCACTGGAATGTTAGCCGATAGTGCGGGCAGTTCGACATCTGCTCGGCGCACCAACGCGCGAGCCGCGACTTGCCGATGCCAGCCTCCCCAGTGAGAATCACGGTCTGGCCATGGCCGGATTTTGCGAGGGCGGCGCGCTCCGTCAGCACGGCACGCTCGTCCATCCGACCGAAGAAGGCCGATGCCGGTCCTTCGGGCATTTCCGAAGTCACGCGCTGCGTCTCACGCGTCATATCGATGAGCCAACCAGGCCACGACGGTCACACCGCCGTTTCGCCGATGCGGCGCGAGGTGTAAGCAAGGGCTCCGGAAATTGGGGTCGGAACATGAAGGGAGCCACTGAGCTCTTGACGACTTTCTGCGATGCGGTGGAGCGCCGTGACGGCGCAAGCTTTGCACGCTTGTTCACCGAGGACGGTGTCTATCACGACGTGTTCTACGGCGCATTCGAAGGTCGTGCGAAAATCGCAAAAATGATCGACGAGGAATTCTACCGCACGGCGCAGGATTTCTGCTGGCGCATGCATGATCCGGTCAGCGACGGACGCACGCTCTATGCCCGCTACACGTTCAGCTACACGAGCACGCTGCCAGAGGCCGCGGGCAAACGCGTCGCGTTCGAGGGCGTTGCCATCCTGACATTGCGCGACGGGCAGATCGAAAACTATCGCGAAGTCGCCAATACCGGCCCGGCGCTTGTCGCTCTCGGCTTCGCGCCGGCGCGCGTCTGCCGCATCCTCGAGAAAGAGAATCTGGCGTTGCAGGCGCGGCCCGAAATGGCGCAGCACGCCGCGTGAGCACCGTTTCGCAAGTATCCGCAGCGCGGGCGATGACGCGCCTCGATCTGCTCGCGCATTTTTCGGACGACAAGGCGTGCCTCACACGCTTGTTTCTCACGCCTGCGCACAAGATGGCGGCGCTGCAGGTGAAGACGTGGATGGAGGAGGCGGGAATGATTGCCCGCATCGATGCCGTCGGCAACGTGTCCGGCCACTACGAAGGCACCGATCCCCGCGCGCCGGCGCTGATCATCGGCTCGCATATCGACACCGTGCGGGACGCGGGAAAATACGACGGCTGCCTCGGCGTCATCGCCGGCATCGAGGCAATCGCCCGGATCAACGCGAAAGGTCGTCGTCTCCCCTTCCCGATCCAGGTCGTCGCTTTCGGCGACGAGGAAGGCGTGCGCTTTCCCGTGACGCTGACGGGGTCGAAGGCGATCAGCGGCACCCTCGATTCACGCGCGCTCAACGCACGCGACAATGACGGCATGCGAATGCGCGATGCGCTGGCGGCCTTCGGCGCGCCGCCCGATCCCGCCAAAGTCTCGCGTGCGAAAGGGTCCGTGCGTGCTTATCTCGAAGTGCATATCGAGCAAGGGCCGGTGCTCGAAGATCGCGGCCTGCCAGTCGGCATCGTCACCGCAATCGCAGGCGCCACGCGCGCCACGATTCGCGTCACGGGTTCGCCCGGACATGTCGGCACAGTGCCGATGGCGCTACGCCGCGACGCCGGCGCAGCCGCCGCCGAGATGGCACTCGCCGTAGAGCGCGTATCGGCGCGTGCAGAGGGCCTGCTTGCGACCGTTGGCACATTTGCGTTGAAGCCGGGCGCCGTGAACGTCATTCCCGGCGAGGCAGTTTTTACCATCGACATGCGCAGCGGCGACGATACGCTCCGGACCCGCACGTTGCAGGGATTGCGCGAAGAATTCGACATGATCGCGACAAGGCGGGGCGTCGGTGTCGGCATCGACATCGGCTATGAGCAGGCGGCGGCACAATGTGACGCGGGCCTGGTTGATCTCTGGGCGCAAGCGATGGTCTCGCGAGACATGAAACCGTTCCACCTCGCGAGCGGCGCAGGCCATGACGGACTCGCGATGATCGCGCTGTGCCCGATCGCGATGCTGTTTGTGCGCTGTCGCGGCGGTATCAGCCATAGTCCCGAAGAGGCGGTCGATGAAGCCGACGTCGCCTTCGCGATCGACGTGCTGGTCGACGTCATTGGCGGTATGGCGGATGCAGCGCCAGCGGAACGCGCGGACGCAAGGGAACACAGCCTGTGACATCAGCCGCCAAACACGATGCAGAGACGTCGATCCGCGACTTCCTTCGGAAAGAGGAAGACGCGCAGGTTAAGTTTCTCGCTGAACTCGTGCGTGTGCCGTCCGACAATCCCCCCGGCGATTGCGAGGCGCATGCGTTGCGCGCGGCGACGCTTCTCGAATCGCTAGGCTTCACGGTCGAGCGGCATCGCGTGCCCGACGCCGAGGTCCGCGCGCACGGAATGATCAGCGCCACCAATCTGGTCGTGCGCAAGAGATTCGGCGACGGGCCGGTGATTGCGCTGAACGCACATGGCGATGTCGTCCCGCCAGGCGAAGGTTGGACCGCCGATCCCTATGGCGCGACCATGTCCGATGGATGGATGACGGGCCGCGGCGTCGCCGTCTCGAAATCGGACTTCGCCACCTACGCTTACGCGCTGCTAGCGCTCGCGCAGAGCGGCGCGCCGCTCAAGGGTACGATCGAGCTGCATCTGACGTACGACGAGGAGACGGGCGGCGAGATCGGCCCTGCTCTTTTGCTTCGCGAGGGAATCAGCAAGCCCGACTACGTGATCTGCGCCGGCTTCTCTTACGCCGTCGTCGTGGCGCACAATGGCTGCCTGCATCTCGAGGCCGAAATTCTCGGCCGCTCGGCGCATGCCGCCATGCCATTCACGGGCGTCGATGCGCTGGAATCTGCGACTCGCGCGCTTGCCGCGCTCTATGCACTTCGCGCCAAATTGCAGGCTACGGTCTCGGCGACACCGGGCATCGGTAGTCCGCAAATCACGGTTGGGCTGATCAAGGGTGGGATCAACACGAACGTTGTCCCGGATCGTGTGACGCTCCGGATTGATCGCCGACTGATCCCGGAAGAGAGCGCCAGCAAAGTCGAGGCGGACCTCCGCTCCACAATCGAATCGGCGGTCGCCGAAATCCCCGGCGCGCACGTCAATTTTACGCGCGTCCTGTTGGCGCGGCCCCTCGTCGCGATGGCAGAGGGCACGAAACTGGCGGACACATTGTGCGCCCGCGCGAGCGAAGTGCTCGGTGTTCCCGTCGCGGCGAACGGCGTGCCGCTCTACACTGACGCACGGCACTACGCGGAGGCAGGCATTCCGGTGGTTCTCTACGGCGCCGGTCCACGCACGATCGAGGAAGCGAATGCCCACCGCGCCAACGAGCGTCTGCCGCTGGCCGATCTGCACGCTGCGACGCAGGTCATCGCGCTTGCGCTGCTGGACATGCTGACCGAGTAACCGGTTCGTTCGCGCGTCGGACGCGCAACATCGATCTTCGCCAAATAAAAAAGGCTCCGAAGCATCCGCATCGGAGCCTTTTTATTCCGCACCGGAAAATGCGTAGCGAATTGCAGACAACAAAAAACCCCGGAGCTTTCGCTCCGGGGTTTTCTCGTTGCGGCTCTGATTAAGAGATCAGAAGGCGCGGATCATGCGGATCGAGCCGAGGTACTGCTTCGTCGTACCCTGGTAGCCCGGCAGGCCGAGCGTGCGGAGGATGAAGTCCGGCGCAAGGCCGAACTGCCGCGGCGACATGTACTGGGCGTAGGCAAATTCCGCACCGATGTCGAAGTTCTTGATCGGCGTCCACACGAGGTTGGTGCCGACACGGAACTGGCGGAAGTTGTTGATGCCCGAGGTGAAGAGCGAGCCGCTACCCGTCGTACCCGAGAATGGGTTGATCGGAGTATTCGACGCGCCGGAGTACGTCACCTGATAGTAACCGCCGAACACGCCGGAGCTGACCGTCGGAGTCCAGTAGTGCTTGTAGGCGCCTACGAAGGCAAAGCCGCGAGAAACGTCGCAGGTGCCCGTGTAGTTGAACACGCAGTCGTTGTCCGCGATGCCGGTCCAGCCGGGCGCGTTGGTCGAGCGCGTGATGCCGACGCCGTAAGCCGCCGTGCCGTTGAGGCCACCGACGAACGCCAGGTTGTTACCCTGCACGTAGCCGATCGCACCGCGAGCGTAGGTCGCCTGCAGCCAGAGCTTGTCGCCAGGAGCGACCATGTCCATGTTGAACTGGACACCGCCCTGAACGGCGAAGCCGATCTTGGAGGCCGAGACAACCGGCTGAGCGTAGGTCGTCTGCGCTGCCGTGATGACAGCCGACGTCGCCGGGTAGAGATGCGCCTGGATGTTGTGGATCGCACCGGAGACCTGCACCGCACCCCAGGGCTGATCCCAGCGCACGTTTGCGACGATTTCCGGCATCACGACACGGCCGAGGCCAGCCGCGACGTTGCCAGTCGCGCCGAACGCCGTGGCGGCACCCGGCGCAATGCCGGACACGTTCGCGACGTTGATCACGCTGGCCACGGGCCCACGGCGGGAGACCGGGTCTTCCATCGAGGCCGTGATCGACCAGCCACCGCCAGCCGTATAGGTGTAAGCCGCGGCCCACACGGTGGAGTTCGAACCCCACAGACCGGCGTAGTTGATGGCGTCTGCGTAGAAGTCGAAGAACGACTGAACGCGACCGGCCGTGATACCGGCGAACTGGATGAAGCCCTTGTTCAGGAACACCAGTTCGCGGTTGATCGTCGGACCCGCCGTCAGGTTGAAGGAGTTGATGCCGATCGAGGAAGCGAGCGAACCCGTCTGGCCGTAGTTCGCGCCGGCGCCGAAGTTGGCGTCGAGACGGACGAACGAGCGGACCGTGCCGAAGGGCGACTGCGTACGCGCATCGAGTTCGATGCGGCCCGTCGCGCTGAAGCCGAAGATGTCGCGCGCATTGTTCGACACGTAGTTGCCAGCGCCCGGGAGATAACCGGCGAGACCCGTGGCGTTGCCGCCGATGGTCAGCGCGGTGATCGGAGCGCCGACCGACGGCGTCACGCGGTAGAGGCCGCTATCCGGCTGGATGCCGAACTGAGCAAGGACGAAGCCACCGACGCGAAGGCAGGTATCCGAACCCGGAATGTAGAAGAAGCCCGCGCCGTAGGCGTCGCAGACACGAACGTATTGAACAGGTGCAGCCTTCCGCGTGGGAAGATCGGCAGCCTGGGCAGCCACGACCGACACGAGGCCGGCGGCGGAACCAAGAAGAAGGCTCTTTACGAGCTTCATAAGTTACCTCCAGAAAAAGTTGACCCATATGAGACTAGGTGTCGAACCTGTTTCGCGGCGGTGCCGCGGACCGATCCTCTGCCTCATCCCCTCCAGAACTTTGGGTGCCCGGAGAGTTGAGCCCGGCCACACATCCCTTAGCAGCCGGGCTTTGTCCCGGGCGCTGATTGGAATTTAGCTGCACGCTTCCGCCCACAAAAACGAAAAGTGACGCTTCGGGAGCGGTTTTGCCGCTTTGCGGCCACCCTGTTGCAAAGACGTCACGTTGGGACGCCTCCAAACTGCGGATTGAGGGCGTAAACCAGATGACCGCCCTGTTTTAAAGCGGAGCGACGGAGCGAAGGAGGCGAATTCGCCATACAACAGTTGGCGACCCTGGGTGTTCGAAGGCGATTCTCGTTAGTCCGAGGCAGGCTGTCCGAGCAGTTGAACGGCGAACGACGAGGTCCGCCTAGGCAGGCATCTGGCCGATGCACGGAAGACGTGGCTCGCCAGGCCGGATCCAAACCATTCGCGCAAAACCGGCCGGGTCGGTTCCGGCAAAGGTCCAGCCGACCGACCTGTAAGCGAAGCTGCTGCGGATCGGCATGAAGAGCGTCGGCGTGGCCAGAGGCGCCGATGCGGGGGGATTTTGACGAAAGCCCATCGGAATTGTGCCGCATGTGCCGAATCGATTTTGGTTCGGCGATGAAAGTTTGCGCGTCCAAAGGATCACGCAAGCGTTAAGAACTTCTTTACCGAGACTGCAAAAGCCACGCTTACGTACGTCATGTCCTTCGCAGATCGTTCAAGCCGATAGCGTTCGGTCTCGTATCTGGGATCGTCGTCAGCCGGCGCAAGGCTCACGTGTACGACTGTCTAAAGTTTGTGAGCAGCCAAGTGCCGAAGCGATGCTGGCTAGACCGATCTTGTCTCCACAGCGTCGTCACAAGAATGTCGTAGCGACAGCCAGACTCATACGCAGAAGATATAGAGCAGCCGCATCCAATAAGAGGGAGAGATGTCGGAACGGTCTGAGAATGCCTTGCCAAAGTCGGCCGACGATGGCGGAGACGGAGTCCGCCAACTTGATTTCCGCAGACGTTCACTGCCGTCCTTCTCTCCCGTGTAAAAACAGTGATTTGCTCGATTACCTGCCTTACTTTGTTCGCTGACGTTCTCTAACATCCGCGTCGGAAGTTGGGGTAAAAGTTGGGGTGCCGACGTGGCGCGAGCGGTGAAGCGGCTTTCGGACAGAACAGTAAGGACGGTCGCTAAGCCCGGTCGGCATGCGGATGGCGATGGTCTCTATCTCGTCGTCGAGCCATCCAGCGCGAAGCGATGGCTCTTCCTGTTTCGTTGGCAGGGTAAGCTGAAGGAGATGGGCCTCGGCGGCTTGTCGGGAGTCACGCTCGCGGAGGCACGCCGGCTTGCAGACAATGCTCGGCGGACGCTGGCTGCTGGTGAAAACCCGATTGATGCTCGCCGCGAGGCGCGGGCCGCCGAGAAGGGCAGGCTCACCTTCGGGGCGGTGGCTGACGACATTGTCGCAAGCCTGTCCGAGGGCTTTCGTAGCCCGAAGCACCGGCAGCAGTGGCGGAACACGCTCGCGACCTACGCGGCGCCGATCTGTTGCACGCGGCACGCCGTATGCCGACGAGTTTGCAGCGATGCGTGGTGCTGCGGATCGCGACAAGGAACAGAACCCCGGCCTCGCAATGGCTGGCAATCTCGTTGGCGGTTCGCTTCTGCCGTTCGGGCTCATGGGCAACGTCGTCAAAGGCGCGAGCCTTGGTCAGAAGGTTTGGCAAGGCGGACGCGTCGGCGCAGGCATCGGCGCGACACAGGGTCTGTCGGAAGCGCGCGATCTCACCGATTACGCCGACGCTGCGAAGCATGCTGGCGTGGGCGCGGCGGCAGGTAGCTTTATCGGCGGTGGCGTCCCTATTCTCGGGGCTGGCCTTGGCACAGCCTATCGCATGGCTGCACCGATGTTGTCTCGTCCGGTGGATGGCATGTCGCGTGTGACGACGACGCTGCTCGCGAACGCGCTCTCGCGCCGTTCGTCGGACGCGCTCGACAAATACGGATCGCAGGCGATGCTCGCGGATGCGTCGCCTTCAATGCAGGGCTTTGCAATGGGCGTCGCGGGCAGGCCGGGACCGTCCGCCGATGCGCTTGGCGCTGCGCTTTTGGAACGTCACGAAGGTCAGGCGGGACGCCTCGCTGGCGATCTCGACGCCAATCTTGGACCGGCCATATCGCCGCGCACGATCGATGCGACGATGGACGCCAAGCAGGCTGCGACTGGCCCAATGTTCGACCGCGCGCTCGCTTCCCGCGATACCGTCGACATTACGCCAGTGACACAGGGTTTGGAGAACACTCGGCTCTACGCCAAAGGATCACGGCACGCCGATCACGCCGATGTCGGCGCTTTATGAGCTTGCAGGCCGCCACTTCTGCGTAAGTCACGCTCGTCCAGACAACGTGCAGCGGGTCCACGCAATCGGGCAGTCTGTCATGCTCGACAACGGCGCTTTCTCGAAATGGAAGCAGGGTCGCGATACCGACTGGCCCGCATTCTATGCTTGGTGCGAACAGTGGCTTTCGTACCCAACTACTTGGGCTGTCATTCCCGACGTGATCGATGGCGGGTCGCAGCTGCAGGACGCACTTTTGCGGGAATGGCCGTTCGGAGAACGCGGAGCGCCGGTCTGGCACATGGACGAACCGATAGAACGCCTCGTCCAGCTCACCGAGACATGGCCGCGCGTGTGCATCGGATCGACAGCCGAGTTTGCTGCTGTTCTGTCGCCGGCATGGCAGCATCGCATGGACGAGTGCTGGAACGAGATCGCAAAGCGGCACCGCTTTCTGCCGTGGGTGCACATGCTTCGTGGGATGCAGTGCAGCGGGCGTCGGTGGCCGTTCGCGTCGGTCGATAGCACCGACATCGCTCAAAACCACAATCGTCCGCAGAACACGCCGCGCGGAATGGCCGACCGATGGGATGCGACGCAGTGCCCGAATAACTGGGACGAAACCGTCGCAAGGCAAACGCAACTCTGCAATCTTGGAGGCCGCTGAAATGCACACGATGACAGATGCACAGGCCGCGAAATTCGTCGCCGCTCTCGACAAGGTGGATAGCGCGCTGACCGCGATCCGCCACGAGTTTGAGGATTTGGCCCGCCAGTCTGCGGAACGGCTTGCGGCGCTGAAAGCCGGCGGAGGGTTGGACAACTTGTCCACTCCTCGCACCGACCACTGCGAGGCCGCGACGGCCTGACGTTTCAGGTCGGACAAATTGTCCGACCTCGCCCAGCGTACCGCGTAACCGGTCCAAATCTGGATTGGCCCCCACAACAACTGACCGGAGAAAACACCATGACCAACGGACAGGAGAACTGCGCCTCGCGTCGGGCGATACTGAAAGGCGCGCCGGCATTGGCCGTCATTGCCGCCGTGCCGGCCGTTGCCTTTGCGACGCCGGCCGTCGCCGATCCGATCCTTGCCGATATCGCCGCGCAGCAAGTCACGTGGGATGCCTTCGGCGACGCGTGCACTCTCACGGATACCGTTGTCGCTAGACAGGAGGGCCGCACCGTCACTGCCGCAGACGAAGCCTTGCATGCGACAGCAAACGAAGCCGACGAGGCGGCAATAACGGCGATTACAGTGACAACGCCGACGACCGTCGCGGGCGCTTTCGCTGCCCTCCGCATCATCCGCGAGCGCGGGAGCGATGATCATCTCGACCAGATGCTCGCGACCATCCTCGCGTCGCCGATTGCAGGAGGGGCCAATGTCTAACCTCTCCCGCCGCACCATCTTATCAGCGCTTCCCGTCGTCGCGCTGCCGTCGTCACTGGCGCTTGCCGCGCCTCTACCGTCCGCCGACGCCGAGATTATCGCACTGGCGGCGCGCATCCTGCCGCTCGCGGCGGAAAGCGACGTAGCCGTCTGCGAGCGCTCCGACCGTGAGGACGCTGCATCGGACGATTACCCGATCCGTCCTGCGCTTTTTGCGAAAGCGCAACCGCACCGCCGCGACCATGAGAGCGTCGAACGCCTTCAAGCGTGGCTTGACGAACTCACGCCCGACGACATGCCCTATCGCGACTTTGCGCGACGCCTCGCGAACATGAAGGTGTGGCAGGCGGAATGCGATGCGATCGACGCTCGGCATGGTGTTCCGGCCGCACGCGAGCGCGCTGACCGGATCAACGATCTTCTGCTAGAAGACCTCGTGCCGGCGCTCACTGACATGCAGCCGGCGACGATAGCAGGCATCGGCGCGAAGGCTGACACACTGGTCGCACTCGAATCATGGGGCGTAATCGAACCGACCATTGCGGCTTTGTCCAAGTCGATCATTGCCGACGTGCGACGCCTTGCGGGAGGCGCGAATGTCTGAGGCCGGACCAACGCTGCCGAAACATATCCGCAAGCGATGCGAGGCGACGATCGAGCACTTGATAGCCTTCCTCGACGCGCACGCCCCCGACGCCGACTTAGAGGACGATGAAGAAACCGGACCGCAGACCATCCTGTCCAAGATGCTCGCAAAGGACAGCGATGACAGCGAGCCCTGGCTAGGCGCGCCGGAAACTACGAGCTACGGGCAGACGGCCGACCAAACTTTCACGTGGTCGCTCCTTGGCGGCGTCAACGGCAGCCAGGATTACGAGTACGATCCGGCCGAATCCGGCATCGGCGATGCGGATGGGCTTAATGAGCAGAGGCAAAAGTAAAAATTATTTCTGCCAAGCCCCCTTCAAAGTCATGACAGCCGAATAGATGACCTTTCGGTTTTCGTTGCGAACCGTCACGCTGAAGGAACGGGCATCCCCATCAGGAAGCGTGTCTTCGATCATGTCCGCAAGAGCTTGTAACGCGTAGCTACGAGCTTTCTCATCAGTTGAAAATTCCAAGGCAACATCGCTTTCGACAGACAGCTCGCCATCGTCAGTGTCGATGAAATATCGGGGCATGCTTCACCATCGGTCGCGGCCGAGCATCATTACTTCCGCACTGCGATCGATGCATTCACTATTGTTGATAGCTTGACGCGAAAGGCCGAAGCTGAAGATAGCCGGCGTCGAAGTCGGCGAACCGCGCAAGGCGAGGAAAATCAGGGATTTTCAGCACGCGTCGATCCAAGGTCAGCAGGCCATCGCCACGCAAGCTCTGCATCATGCGATTTACATGGACCGAGGTCAGCCCAGTCGCGTCGCCAAGCTCCACTTGTGTGATTGGGAAATGACATTCGGCACCGTTGCTAAGGCCGACTGCCTGGAGCCGCGCGAACATCTCGCAAAGCAGATGAGCGAGGCGTGATTTTCCGTCTCTCTGGCCGATGTTCACGACCCATTCTCGCGCCATTCCAGCTTCGATAAGCGACATTCGCCAGAACGCCTGATTGAGGCCAGGGCGCGTCCTACAAAGCTCTTTAACATCCGCGTGCGGCACGTAGCTTACGTTCACATCTGTCAGTGCCGAAATGGAAACGTCCATTCTGCGCGCATGTAGGCTTTGGAGATCGGGCATATCGCCTGAGATGCTAAAACTTACGATCTGTCGGCGCCCGGGTCCGGTCAGCTTGTACATGCAAGCGAAGCCCTCAGTCAGCAAAAAGGATCGCGAGGGCGCGTCGTCGATAAAGACGAGTTCGCTTCCTGCCTTCATGAAACGATGTTCCAGGCGCATGTTCTTAAGCGCCTTCACGTCCTCGTCTGATATGACCGTTAAGGCACGGACCCTTGCAAGAAACGGTGCAAGCGGCATGAGGATGCTCCGGTCGTAAACGACGCGAGAGCGCGGTTGTCTCACTGGTGCAGCAGGCGCAGAGGATTGCCGACACTATCATCAGTTTTCCAGAACGCCTGATCTAACGCACTATCATTAATCAAGTCTGCCATCGCGCTTCGGCCCCACACGAGGGCTCACTTGCGATTTGGCCGGTTTAAGGGTCGCGATTGCATGTCAGTCGCACGCCATTTCGAGTTTCCAAGGATCGACGCGCTTTTTCTCTATCGTGTCGCGAGGATATTTCCTGATCGACTGTTGACCGTCAGACGGGTTTCCGTAACTTGCCGAAGGCAGGGTCAATCGCGTCGCCTGCGTGCAACGTTACGTCGCCAGTGAAGAATATCATCGCGCCGGGTGCGAGCGCCGGAAACTCGGTGAACGCGGTATGGACGGTCATGGAAAACTAAGCTGAAAGCGCGGCAGTGTTTCGGCCTTCCGCGCGCGATTCTACGCTCAATGAATACCGCCGAGACCAATCAGCCAAAGGCCAGCGCTTATTAGAGCAACGCCGACTGTCGGGCCTGCAATGCGTGTAACTGAGGCGGGCATAAGCAAAGAGATGTTCGGGAGAATTTGCATAGGCGCGGTTTAGATCATGGTGATGAGGCCGGGGTGTGACTGGCAGCACAAGTGAACGATCGGGTCTTAGCCGGTCGCCTGAAGTATGGTGCGAACTGTTTCCTCGGGCTGGTCCCAATGTGGAAAATGGCCTGACCTATCGAACCAATTCAGGCGAGCATTGGGGAAGGCGGCCTGAGCGCGATGGGCTTGGCGGGGCAGGAGAAGGCGGTCCTTTCGGCCCCAGCCAATGGTCACACGTCCGGGCGTGGAAGCCGTTCCAGCCTGCAAGGGTCCGGTTGCCAGCTCATGCACCATCTCGTCGAAAACCCGCGTTGCGGCGAAGGTCCGCATCTCCGTCAGGACGACGTCAGGTGCGAGAGCCCAAGGTCTGGCAGAAAGTTGCGCCAACAGCATCGTCCGCGTGACCGCATGGCGCGAGAGAAACGGCATCATCGGCTGCAGCACTCGCACGAGCCGGATAGACGCTGCGATGGTCGTCTGAAAGAACCGCGTCTCCCAGCCTTGCCAGAATCCACCGGGATCGAGGGCTACACAGTGGCCGCCGACACCGCGACGCGATAGCTCCAGGACCAGACGGCCGCCAACGGAACTGCCGACCAAATCCGCCGCGCGAATCCCCTCATTTCCGATGAAGTCTGTAAGGGCGTCGGCGAAAGCCGAGATGGTTTGTCGTCCGGGAACCGGTGGCGACGTACCGTGCCCGGGCAAGTCGATCAGGATCAACTCGCGCGAAAGGCTGAGCGCCGGCGCGATTGTGTCCCACGACCGTATGCTTCCGCCAAGGCCGTGGACCATAAGTAAGGGAGGGCCAGCGCCCAGGCGCGTAGAATGTAAAATCATCCCGCACAACGGCGCCATGGATGATCCGTTCAACGTCAGCGTCAGAACTATTTGCGGGTTTGCACGATCTCGAAGCTGGCCGCACGACCGGTAGCATCACCACGCGGAAAAGGGGCAAGCCTCGTGTAGGCAAAGCAACCGGAGTTCTACGGTGGCGTTGCGGGTGCGGGAGAACGCGCCATGGATCGCCGAACGCAAATCGTTGTTCTCAGCGCTTTCGCAGTCGTTGCCGTGCTGTTTCTCACATACGAATTGACGAAGCGCAGCCGCCTTCCATCTCCCGCGCCACAGACAGCGCCCACCATGTCTGTCTCGTAGTCAGTCGCTTCGGTCCCTTGCGCCGCATCGGATGATATGCACGCCGCGTCACATCAACTCGACGCGGCGTCTGCGCCAAACTCCCGAAGCGCCTGTGTGATGTCGTTGACGGACTTCAAATCGTCCACTCGCACGGTGACGTTGATCCGACCGTGCAGCGCCGGCGAGCTGTCGTCACCGGTAGTCTTCTGCCTATCAACGCCGCCAGGCATGCTTCCGACTGTGTTTTCTTCATCGACTGGCGCAATCTCGATCGCGTCCCGCGCGATGTTGTGCTCCTGCACCAAACGCTCGATCGCCATCTCCGCAGCACGGCGGGTCGCGAAAGAACCCGTGATGTTGTCGGTCATAGTGTCACCTTTTCTTACAGGGTGGGCCACCGCTATGGCGCTCCGGTCTTAATCACTGTCGTTTTTGCGCTTAGCCGAAGACCCACCTTTTTCGCCAGCCTGCGCCGCCAATTTACGATCCTGCGAGAACGAACCCTTATCAGCCGGGACGTTGCGCCTTGCGGTTTCTTGCTCAAGCATCCTGCTTCGGTTTGCGCTGTAGTCACCGAAAAGGAACGCGTCTGCTCAATCTCGTCAGGCACCTGTTTCGCTCTTCACCGGCGCATGCTTTCCCCCGCCGGTGTCGCCTTCTTGCTTCTCAGGCGTCTTTGGTGGGGGCTTATCGCCTGGCGATTGCTTTTTGGCCTCCTGATCGAGGTTTTTGTTGGCTGTCTGGCGCGATCCCTCTGCCGGATCGCCGCCAGGGCCGATGTGCTTCTCTGCCATGGTCTACTTCCTCTGCTCTTCTGCCGGATTAACCGGCGCTTGGCTCTTCGCCTTCGTCTCATCGCTCGCATAGCGAGACGCGAGCATTCCGGCCGACAGCGGACCAATGAGGAAGAGCGCCATAAGGATGCCAGCGACGATATCGAGTGTAGAGAAACGAGGCATAGCGGTGGACCCATTGATAGAGACCATCGCAAAGTCCGGCACACCATCATTCGTTTCAGCTTAAGCGCAAAGCAAATTGCGCGGCTATACGACGCTAGTTTTGCGGCGTAATCTCGCGAGGCCGAGGTGGCCGACCGTCTTCCTATCCAAGAGTTTACGTTTACCGGTTGAACCGCAGATGATTGGTCGAGTTGGGACCTCGCGATAACGCGAGGAGCTGAAATGAGAAAACTGTCTTTTATTACTGTCGCTGCAATGGCCGTACTTTCCGCAACAGGTGCGTTTGCTCAAGGTGGCACAAGCGGTGCGAATACAAGTGCCGCTCCCGGGTCGAGCAACACGGGTGCAAGCGGCGGCGCTAATGCGAGCGGCAATATGGGCGCCGGAACGTCGGGCACTTCGGTCGGCGGCTCAGGAAGCATGGGCGGCAACGCCGGAACGATGGGAAGCGGCGCGAGCGGCACTGTCGGCACCGGAGCATCCGGCAGCATGAGCGCTCCGGGTACTAGCGGCAAGTAATGCGCAGTGGGCTGCCGTGACAGCTAAGCAGGTAGCCCACATCATCGTGCTGCGATGCAGACGCGCTTTGAGCTTACGTCTCCTGCCGATGCAACTGCGAGCCGTCAGACACTGAAAGACGCGCTCCCTCCCAAAGCGAAGAAGCGCGTCTTTCGCGATACATGACTCACTCAGGTGTCGCTGCTAATCGCTTGAAACCAATTCGCAGCTTTTCGCACTATGGTTTGTTATCGCACGCCTAATTCCGGCCATTTTCGGATCAATGGCGTCAATCTGACGCGTGCCGTTCGTGCATCACGTCTTTTACTTCGTAAGCTTCACCAAGAGAAAAGAAGCTGTTGATCAGAGAGATGACGATACAGAACCTTCGCGGGCGCCGAATCGCAAGGTGGCTCGGTGCCACTCTTTGGAAGGTCTAAAATGAAAGCTCTTAAACTCTCGATAGCCGCAACTGCCATCGCGCTCGCCGGCTCCGCTATCGCAGCTGATCTGCCGTCGCGCCGTGCGCCTGCGCCCTACATTGCACCCCCGCCGGTCTTCACTTGGACGGGCTTCTACATCGGTCTCAACGCCGGTGCCGGGTTCAAGATAAACAACAATAACAACAACAACTTCCTGTTCGGCGGCAACAACAACGGCAACAATGTCGCGTTCGTTGGCGGTGGCCAGATTGGCTACAATTGGCAGACCGGTCCGATCGTGTTCGGTTTGGAAACCGACGCGCAGTATCGTTCGTCGTTCGGCGGAAACAACAACAATTTCGCCTTCATCGGCGGCAACAACAGCCGCAACGATGGCTTCCTCGGCACGGCGCGCGCTCGTATCGGTTACTCCATCACCCCGATGTTCATGATCTACGCCACCGGTGGTGCGGCCTACGGCAACACCTTCGCGAACAACAACAACAATAACTTCCTGTTCGGCGGCGTCGGCGGTTTTGGCAACAACCAGAACAACAGCTTCCGTGTCGGTTACACGGTCGGCGGCGGTTTGGAATACGCTTTCACCCCGAACTGGTCGGTGAAGGCCGAGTACCTGTACGTCGACCTCGGTCGCCAGAACCAGGGCTTCAACTTCGGCCTCGGTGGCGGCAACAGCCGTTCGCAGATGCACGTCGGTCGTCTCGGTGTGAACTACAAGTTCGGCAGCGCCTACGCGGCTCCGGTCGTCGCCCGCTACTGATCTTCGCGAAAGCGGCTTGATCCGAAGGCCCGGCGCTCACGCGCCGGGCCTTTTTTTGTGTCGTGACGTGAATCAAATGATGATCCTCAAGTATCGATCGGTGGACGCGCGAAAGATATCCATCGTGGAACGGCCGGAAGTGTCGCTCGTGAGGATCATCATCGCACTGGGCGCAAATGCCAAAACCGGTGTGGTACTTGAATGGGCGTCCGGTTAGTCGCGCAATGCGATGTGGTTTTTGAGGAAGCACGCCGGCACGACATTGCGGATTGGTGACGGCCGCGAGGCTCGGCGAACGCCAAGGCTTCATTGTGACGCGTGCCACGCCATATCATTGTAAGTTGACAGGCGGGGTACGACATACATCACGGCGCAACCTGCATTCTGCATGCAGGTTCGTTGTTCGCCCGTCAGTGCTATCCCCCTTTGTGCTGGCGGGCGTTCGGCCCGCATGCGGCGAACGGCCTAGCTGGCTAGGAAATGCAGCATGCTTCCGACGCGTAAAACAGGGCGAAGATTGCGGCCCATTATCAGAAACGCGACGGCCGGATCGTCTTCGAAAAACTTGGAGAGAGTAGGTAGGACCGGCCTCTCGGGTGACCGTAATGTCTTTGAGGCCCAGCGCCTCCCATTTCATCGCGAGCACAACGGCGCTGGATCGCCTCAATCATGCTTCGACCAGGGAAGCAGTCGGCGCTTGGGCGGCGATACGATAGCAGTCCGCATCAAGGGCCCACCTAAGCGTATTCTCTCCGAAGCGCGCCTGTAACGGCGCGACATCAATCGCCTGTTTGCGCTTTCAGAGGAAATCCCGGAAGGCCGGCCCGTGGTGCCTCGATCATAGATCGGATACGGGCTGCCATATCTTCAACCGCGAATGGCTTCGTTAGAACTGCCATTCCTGGAGCTAGTTTGCCCTTACCTAGCAAAGCGTTTTCAGCATAACCCGTGATAAACAATATCTTGAGGTCGGGACGTGCCACGCGCGCGGCATCAGCCATCTGACGGCCGTTCATGCCGCCTGGCAAGCCGACATCTGAGACTAGTAAATCAATCCGGACGTCTGACTGAAGAACCTTAAGTCCGGCCGCGCTGTCAGCCGCTTCAATCGATACATACCCTAAATCGTCAAGGATATCCGCGATCAACATTCTGACTGTTGGTTCGTCGTCGACGATTAGAACGGTCTCGCCCTGCTCCGACCGCGGGAGCATAATCGCTTTGTTAGCCTCATCTTCGTCGACAACCTCGCCGTAATGCCGCGGAAGATAGATCGTGACCGTCGTACCCTGATCGACCTCTGAATAAACGCGGACTTGGCCCCCGGACTGCTGAGCGAAACCAAAGATCATCGACAGGCCCAGCCCGGTACCCTCCCCGATCGGCTTTGTTGTGAAGAATGGTTCGAAAACACGCGCAACAACTTCCGGTGTCATACCGGTGCCGGTATCGGTAACGGAGAGCGCCAAGTATTGGCCTTCCGGCATGTTGTGTTGACGGGCAGAACGATCGTCCATCCACTTGTTGGCGGTTTCGATGACGATTGAACCACCGTCCGGCATCGCATCGCGCGCATTGATGCACAGATTCAGCAGGGCGTTCTCGAGTTGCGGCGGATCGACCAAGGCCGGCCAAACCCCTGCAGCGCCGACGACCTCAATCTGAATCTCCGGTCCCACGGTGCGCTGGATCATTTCTTGGATGTCGAGCGCCAGCCGGTTCACGTTGGTTGGCTTGGGATCGAGCGTCTGCCGGCGCGAAAACGCGAGTAGCCGGTGCGTCAGCGCGGCGGCACGCTTCGCCGCACCTTGCGCAGCCGCCATATAACGTTCGACCTCCTTGAATCGTCCTTGCTGTAGGCGGATTTGCATCAGCTCGAGCGAGCCGGAAATGCCGGCCAGCAGATTGTTAAAATCGTGCGCAAGTCCGCCAGTAAGCTGTCCAACCGCCTCCATCTTCTGAGATTGGCGCAGAGCCTCCTGCGTAACCGTCAGCTCAGATTGCGCACGCAAACGGTCCGAGATGTCCTTTGCGTAGTGAAACGCGCCGATCAACTGCCCCTTCTCGTCGCGTAAGGGCGAGTACGACACCTCCCATGCGGGTTTAGCGAGATCGGGGTTGCCGAACTCCTCTGTGACAGTGAACGTCTCGCCTGTCAGTGCCCGCGCCATGAAGCCGCGGATCACATGCCCCTGGTCTCGCGGAAACAGGTCCGGAAAAACTTCACCGAGCCGAACGCGATGGCCAAAGATTCGATAAAACTCGTTGCTGTGGGCCACGTTGAAAGCAATCAGCCGAAAATTCGTATCGAACGCACAGATTGGCGCAGCGCTCGACGCAACAATATCGCCGTACAAACGCACCGCGGCTGTGCGTTCCTGCACCTGCTTTTCGAGAGTCGCGTTCAGCTCCCGCAACTCTTCCTCGCCTTGTCTTAGACGTTCCTCAGTCTGTTTTCGGATCGTGATATCTATCGCGGTGCCGAGCGCCCGCACGCAACGTCCAGCGTCGTCGAAAAGTGCTCCACCCTTCGCTTCGACCCACCGGAGCCGCCGGTCTTCCTTGCCGATCGTGCGATACTCGACATCATACGTTGCGCGTTTGTCAGGATCGATCGCGGATGCAAACGCAGCGTTGGTCCGTTCGTAGTCTTGCGGATGAAGGCCCGCAAAGAAGTCCGCCATACTGACCGGCACGCCTGGCGAGATACCGAACATCGACCTCGTCCGATCGGACCAGGTCAAAACATCGGTCGTGATATCGAGGTCCCATGTTCCGATGTCGGCCGCTTCCGTGGAAAGCCGCAGTGACTCTTCGCTGAACTCCAGACGTTGTTGGTTGGCGTGTCGTTCGGCCGTCAGTGCCGCATTCTCGCCTTCCAAAGCGACCAATCGCTCACGCTCGATCGTCACGTCATACTGAGATGCGAAGAAATAAGTGAGCTTACCTTCGGCATCAAAGACTGGCGAAATCAGCAGGCGATTCCAGAAGCGCTCGCCGTTCTTTTTGTAATTGAGGAGATCGACCTCGATCGCTTCCCGGCGTTCGATTGCTATGCGGATGCGGTCGATGTCATTGCGGTTCGTATCCTGGCCCTGAAGAAACCGGCAGTTATTGGAAAGGATTTCGTCGCGGCTATAGCCGGTCAGCTTGGAGAAAGCCGCATTGACGAAGACGATCGGGTTGTCAGGCAAATGCGGATCAGTGATCAGCATCGGCATGCGTGTCGCGCGAACGGCGGCCGCGAAGGGATCGTTGCTCGGATCAGCACGAACCATCTCGGCATCGATACGGTCGTGTTCGCGGCTATTCGTCAAAGCGTTGTCGCTCTAAGCCTACCACTCGATTGGATGCTATTGGCTGGTTGGCAAGGCTTGGTGCCGGACCGCATGTTCGTCTTTACGTCACGCACATAGAAGCGTCAGTAGAACGGGCCTTCAAGCTTGAGCGCTGATTGTCGCAGCTCCGATCCGCCCGGTTCCAGGGATTTCGAATCCCGCCTTACGTTCTGGTTTCGTTCACGGGTGTTTACTGACGTGCGCATCCTATGGACGGCGACGGCCTTGGAGCGTTTCCCTTTGTCGTCGTTCGTCTCGGCTGCCGGCATTGCAAGCGCACGGGCAGCTATCGTCTTAACCGGCTGGCGGCGAAGTATAGCGCTGAAATCACGATGCCGGAATTGCTCGACCGGCGGCAGCGGACTGTCCCTATCGCTTCGACCGCAAGCCGCGAAAATATTCGGCGAACTGCGTCGCGCGGTTCGTCAACCTCGATGACCCTCGACCGCCGCCGGACTTTCCGCCGGCTGTTGGTGGAAGAAAGCTGAGGCTGGTTGCAAAGAAGGTGAGACATGGCAGCGATGACATACTACGTGGTCCTTCCGTTCGTCCGTGACGATGAAACGGGCGAGCTGGTTGCCGAGGAAGGTCAGGAAGCACCGTCCGAACATTCGGCGATGTCACGCGCTCGCGCAATGATCGGTCGCAAGGCTGGCGCCGTAGCCTTCCGGCGCACTGGTGACCCTGCGCTCGGCGACTTCGACGATGCAGTGATCCTTGGCCGCTATGGTGAGACGCCGAGCGATCTGACGGGTGCGGATGCTTTCAGATAGTCGTGACCTCAGCGGCCGGCCGATTACGCAGTGCGGATATGTCTTATCCGCACTGTTCAATCCGACTACTTTTGCGACGCACTATCGATCGACGCCGTGAGCCGAACGATCTCCTCGTTGAGAGCGTCCCGCTGTCTCTGCAATGCTGCAACCTTCTGCATTCGCTCCTTAGCGTCAGCGGCTGGTCTTGGCATGCGGCCAGTAGCGAGCATCTCGCGAATCTCGTTGACCGACAGACCGACCAACCGTGCGCGCACAATTGCTGCGACACGGGACTGCTGGACGTCGTTGTAAAGGCGCCTGGTGCCGCGCCGCATGGGCTGCAGGAGGCCTTGATCCTCGTAGAAGCGTAGAAAGCGTGGCGTCACTTCGAACCGTCTCGCGAGGTCGCTAATCGAGCAAAGCGTTCCGGTTGCGTCGCTTGGCTCTCCACGCCGCTCTTCAGAACGAACCATCAAAAAACTTCTTGTCGAGTCGACATAAATAGGCGCGGTCGGGCTGATGCATCTGCGGCTACTTTTCGCAAATGATTGAAAGAGACAGGCGATGCCTGTCCGGCTCACAGCTTTCGACCTCGATCTCATTGACGGAATGCGATCCTTCGAAGGCGACTCTCGCCGGCGCGCGCATCGCGTGCAGAAGGCCAGGGATCGCCGATCTGCCTTGGGACCGCAGGGTCATGCGGACACAATCGTTGATGCACTCGTACTCGCCAGTGAAAATCAACGCATTGTCGCCGGCGAAAACGCGTCCACTATGTATGAAGGCGGCTCCAGCGAAGCTATGTTCACCGCACGTCCGAGTGAGTTGATAGAACCCGGCTGTTATTCCGCTCATCGCATCGATCCCTTTCTTGGAAGCCGTCAACTGGCCAGAGGAGTGGCCGGCATAACTCGCGATGAAGTCGGCGGAGCTGGCTGAACTTCGACGATGATCCGGGGCGGTTGCAGCGTCACTGAACCGACAGGCCGGAGATCGTCTGGAAAGCTCTTCAGATCGAAAGCTCCTGCAAACTCTAATACGATGAGCTGCATTTCGAGCATCGCGAGGCCCATGCCGACGCAAGCTCGCGGCCCGGTGCCAAAAGGAATGAAATGTCGAGAGCCGTAGTCGCGATCGATGCGAAAGGCTTCCGGATCATCCCAGTGCCGAGGATCGCGGTGAAATAGCCAAGGACAGATCATCATTACGGAGCCGCGGCGGAGCTGCTGGCCCGCAAATGACATATCTTTCTGCGCTTCTCGGACGTACCACCAACCCGACGGATAGAGGCGTAGGCATTCCTTCACGAATGCGCTGCTGATAGCGGCGTCTTTCAGACTTGCGCTCGACATCTCGCCATCGCGTGAAGCCTCGATAGCTTCGTCGCGTATTGCATCGAGGAGAGCCGGATCGGACGAGAGGTGATGCAGTATCCAGGCAATGCCGGCCGCGGTCGTGTGATGGCCTGCGAGCAAAAGGGCAAGAACTTCGTCGCAGAGCTCGTCATCGGCGAGGCCTGCCTGGCTGAGGACCTCCACCGCAGACGTATGTGCAACCCGGTCACGGACCCGCCGTACAATGTCCAGCATTGCTGACCGCGCCTGCGCTCGTTGCCGTTCGCGTCGCTTTCGTTCCCACGGTAAGAGTGGCAATAGCCGAAACATTTCATCGGAAATGTCGTTTTCGACGGTCTTCACGGCCAACACGATCGTCTGCTCGTCGGCGTCGCTAAGGACATTCTGTCCAAAGACTGCGACCATCACCAAGCGCAGTGCCAAAGTCGCACCTAGCTCGCGCGCGTCGAAGCGTTTCACATACGCAGCGTGCGCTAGCGACGATCGAACTTCTGCGGCCAATTCGGGAAGCAAGCGCTCGACCGCTCCACGAGCGAGGATCGCATGCAGCGCGCCTCGCCTTTCCCGGTGTTGCGGGCCGCTCATTGTCATCGAGCTGTCGCCCATAATTGGTCGCAGCTTCGCTATGTGGGCGCCCTTATCGAATGATGTCTCTTCGGCTCTCGTGATCTGGCGCGCCAGAGAAGGGTCTACCACGAGGTAATAGGGCGTCGGTCCAAGATGCAGACGCGACAGGCCGCTGGTCGTAGCTACGCCGCGGTCCAGCACGAAAGTCAGGGGATCACGCCGAAAGGCTTTTACGTCCGAGAACCAATGAGGCATCGACGATCTCCGCGTCCGAGACGCTGGCAAGTAGATTGCGATAGCGAGCGCCCTGTTGGTCTGAGAGTGCGATCTCGCCGGCGAGGATTGTGATCGGCCGTCCTGCGGCGTTCCGGCCAATCGTTATCGGCGGCCCGTACCGACGCGTGCGTATGCCGATGAGACGGAGAAAGCGTTCGTGCGGCTCGTCGGCGAGGGCGACAAGCGACGACGCGCTCCGTGCCAGAGCGAAAGAGAACATTGCTCCGTAGAGCTGGCGAGTCAGGCCGAAGTGATCACCGGTAGCGAGGACCCCGAACCGGCTAATCTCCCACGCGTCTTGGCGATTCGGGTATGGCCGCAGCGTCGCCGCTTCCGGAAAGAGAGCTTCCGCTAGGCAAGGTTGATCTGTCCTATTGGCGCGGAAGCACCCTATGATCTGTTCGCCCCTGGATAGCGTGCAATAGACGGTGTCGGCGCGGTCAAATTGGTCCCGCTCGCAACCGTCCTCGCTCTCCAGCACCCAACCAAGATGTTCAATGAAGAGGGTCGAACGGAAGGCGTAGATCGCCTGAAGCCAATCAGCGTCAGCGTTGCCGTCACCAAAACGTATAAATGTTAAATGACTGCGCATTGCCGTCGTTTCCGCGATCTCGGAAGACTTTACGGAAGGCCGCGCTTGCCTTGATATACCCAAAAATAGGGAGGCCCGCTCGTTGGACGTGAAGCAACTCCTGCATGCAACTACCGAATTGGATTCGGTTGAAGCGCTCCGTCAGCAAATGCAGAGCGTCATCCAAAATCTCGGATTCGAAAGCTTCACTTTTGTCGACACGGGAGACCGGGTTTCGCGCGTGCCTTTCTATCTCGGCACTGCTTCAGATGCGTGGCAGACAGCGTACAAGGACAACGATTTCGTCGCTGTCGATCCGTACATACACATGGCGCGACGATCCAATTTGCCATTCGTGTGGGGCACGTTGCCAAAGATTGCTTCGCGAGGCGGACGCGTGGCTGGCGCCGGCCGTCTTTTCGATGCAGTCCGGGACTTCGGCTATACGGATGGCCTTGTCATACCGCTTCACTTTCGCGACCCATTAGGACGCCCGGCATCGGGTCTTGTTTCATTTATTTGGACCCGTACGCCGCGGGAATATGCGAAGATGCTGCAAGAGCATCGCATCGACCTTCACATCTTCGCGTATTACTGGACCCAGCGACTTATCGACGTTCACGCCGGTGAGCAGCGGGACAAATCGCCGATCACGAGCTTCAGGCTAAGCGGCGATGCAAAACTGACCGATCGCGAGCGGGAAGTTCTTCAACACTCTGCGTGGGGAAAGACATCGAAGGATATCGCGGCGCTTCTCGAAATCGCGGAAAGCACGGTTGACCAGCATTTCAAGACTATTGCCTCGAAATTATCGGCCGCCACGCGCACGCACGCGGTAAGCTTGGCTATCTCGGCGCGACTCATTGATCCGCCAGCGATCATTTACGGTGAAATCTTACGCGATTGAGGAAGACCGTGACGGCATCTCGCAAGCCGCAAATCTACCTCGCCGGTCCAACCATCTTCATGCCCGACAAGGTCGAGCGCGGCGAAGAACTAAAGCGGCTGTGTGCCGCCGCCGGCTGCGAAGGATTGTATCCGCTCGACGGCGACTTTGGCGCCGGCCTCGACGCCAGCGTTACGGTGGACCTTACCGCCGATCTTGTGCGAGCGCTGGACGCATGGATCGTGACACAGCCGGAGGCACGACCGGAGCGAGCGAAAGCTATCGCTTTCGCCTTGCGCGATTGGCTGACGGGCCTTGGCATGCTTCCCGCTGGCGAGCGGCTTGAAGGGCTGCGCTGAATAGCGACCGCTGCGATCATATTTAAGCTTGCACTGCGACATCTTGCGCGCGCACGCGGATCGAACCGAATTGGGCTGTGGGCGGTTCGACTGCCGACTTTCCGAGCCGCTGGCGTCACGCCGCGCTTAGAGCCCAACGCCAACTGTCGAGCTTGCCCGTGCAGATCGTCCCTGCCCTCATCTACGCGCTTCCGTTCGTGCGCGCCGCGGTCGCCTGCGCTCGTGAGGGTTTGAGGGCTCGACGCGCATCTGCCTGATCCGATGTTGGAGTTTTCGTTGGAGTGACGACCCCTTGCCTCGCCTCATGGTATTGCCGCCGCGCGGCCGGTGCGATGAGAACCGAGTATCGCGGCGGCGATCGTCAGCCCGCACAGTCTGCTCGCTTTCGAGCACAACATCGCATTCCCCCTAAGCCGCTGCGATCTGCGGCGGACGCGAATTTGGCTGATGCTCCGCCGACGTGGCAAGGCCTGTCATGCCATCGTCGAACACAAGAAGATGATCGAGCGGACACCGCCGCTGTCGATCCGCCTGGATACCGAGGGGTGGCTACGCTGCGACTCCGACGTGCCGCAGATGCTTGTCATGTTTCTCGAGGATCTAGGATGTAACCTCGCGGCCTGCGACAAGGTGCTCACCGCCCTCGCCGACGTTCGAGCCGGACGAAGGCCTGTCTACCAACTAACGACTGACGCCGTGCATCTGTTTGCCACGCTAGATGGCGCCAGCTTCACGATCGCCGCCAAGCTGACGCGGAATGAACCCGTGTCGATCAGCCTGGACGGATTGGAGCACGGCGTCCGGAGCCTGCGTGAGTTCACCGAGAGCCTGCCCGAAGATCAGCGCTGGTGACGATTCGAGCGCCTGCGAATACCGCGGCCGGCGACGGAATGGGAGCGGGAGGCGTAAATAGGCATTGACTGCAGATGATGTTTATTCGCCGGCGCCGTCCCGTGAACGCCGGGTCGACGATAGGACAGGATCCGCTCCTTGACGCACCGCGTAGCTGCGTTCCAGCGCACCTATTTCAGCATCGATTAGGTCGCGTCTGCGATGCAATCCTGCGATCGCCTCGGCGATGTCTGCCAACGACATCGACGTCGTGTCGGCATATACCTTATTTGCCCTTCGCGTCTTCTTTAGCTTGCCGGGACCAGATAGGCCGAGCATTCGGTCTTTCACGATATTCGCGACCAAATCCCTTTGCTCAGCATCATACATGCGGCTGGAACCGACACGCAGAGGTCGGACACGCCCTTTCTCTTCGTAAAACCGCAGAAATCGTAGCGTGACGCCAAACTCTTTGGCGATCTCGCCGATAGACCAGTATCGTTGCGGATCGTCGGTCACCCTTTAGGCTCCGAGCATGAAACGGCAATCTGCGACCAACGTGCAGACGGAAGGAAGCATTCGCCCACGCATTTATCTCGCTGGCCCCACAGTGTTCATGCACGACGCCGCCGAACGCGGAACTTTGCTGAAAGCTATATGCGAAGAGTATGGATGTCGCGGGATATTCCCCGGCGATGTCACGGCGGTCGGGCGTGGCGCCAGAGGCGTCTACGATACCTGCATGACCGCGCTCTCGAATGCGCAGGCAGTCGTCGCCGATCTTTCGCCATTCCGCGGCCCGCATGTCGATGATGGGACCGCCTTTGAGATCGGCGTCGCCAAGGCGCGCGGTCTGCCAATCTTCGGCTACGCATCCGATCTTCGACCGCTTACCGAACGCATCGAGCGGCATCCACGTGCGGCGGCGTTAGTCGACGACAACGGTATCGCGATCGAGAACTTAGGCGAGCCCTTCAACGCGATGATCGCAGCCGCTCTGAAGGTTCCCGCATTCCCAACATCGGAAGAAGCCATCGCCGCGGCCTCGCGCTTTCTGCGCGCCTCTCGAGTCCGCACAGACGCCGAAGTCCGGACCGCGATGGTGCAGATGCGGCACGAAACGTTCGGCACCACGCCACCTCCGGCCGACCTGACACGCCGAGCGATCTGGGCCGCGCTTGGTCGCGTCAGATACAGCGATATGAGCGCGGATGCGCTCGCCGATCATCTTGCAAACGAGCTGGGTGATCGCGGCGTTACCTCCGACGAGAACAGCTATGCCGGTGGCCTCCAAACCGCGATTGCGAGCATGGAAAGCATTCGCCTGCCGTTCTTGGCGACCATCCTGCGGCCTACATGGCTTCGCGACTTCGACGAAGTGCTGCATGGCTTGCAGCGTTCGTCGAACATGCTGCGTGATGGGGATGCGCCGCAGGCGCGAGCGACGCTGCGACCGCCTCGCCAAAGCAAGCTAGGTTTGTGGCTGACCGGTGCCATCGTGCTCGCCTGCGCCTTGCTGGCGGCGCGGACGTCGGGATTGCTCGGCCGCTTTTAGGTACGCGCCGCCGCCGTGTCCGCCCTGCTCCCGCGCTGCACGGCCACCGGGCCAGTTACGCAGCACAAGAGAACCTGCCTAGTTAGGCACTTCCCATCGTCCGATTGACGAACTACCACTCGGCCGCAACGACTGGGGGTAATTCAATGAAATACTTTGCACTTGTTTTGGCCGCGACGATCCTTTCGGGCGGTGCAGCGTTGGCCGATCCGATCGCGTGTCAGGGCAAACCTTGTGGTGGCGTACCCGCTAAGCCGACACCTGTAAAACCGACTGCAGTCGTTCTTCCGAAACAGCAGGTCAAGCCGGCTATGGTTCAGGGCGGCGCGTCCGGCGGTATTCTCAGCCACAACGGCGCAAACATTCTAAGCGGCAACACGTCTAATATCCTCAGCGGCAACACGTCGAACGTCCGCCGTCCGTAAGTCCTTGAGAAAACCTCGCGGCGAGAAGATAGGTCTCGCCACAACACCCGGATGCGCCGCCGCCGCGCCGTAGCGACGACGGCGCCAGCCTAGAAAGACTGCGCTTCCTGCGAAGAGTGCAGCGGCCCCGGAGCCCATTACCCGCACCACTCCGGCTTCGTCGGCACTCGATTCCAGCGGTAGGGATATGGCTTCGCGAGCCCCTCGCGGATCAGGACGAGACCGACATCCTCTCCGTCCGCGCGCAACGTGCCGCAGCGCCGGCCGTAGTTGCAGTATTGCGAGCCCTCCGAGGCCGATGGCGCGCACGAGCAAGCGACACGCTCGATCGTGAGGTTTCTCGCCTCGTGCACGAGATCGACGACGCGGGCCTTTGCCTGATAGCCGATCTCGACTTCGCGCTCGCACCGGGATGTCCGGCCGATCTCCGGCGCATCGAAGTCGACGAGGCGATAGGTCTCGCCGCGCACGCGCACCGTGTCGCCGTCGCTGACATAGACGTCTCGGGCAGCGATCTGCTCACGCTGGCCGGCATCGATGCCCCACGCCGGCAATGCAAGCGACACGACAAGCCAAACAGCCACGAGCGCGCGCAGGATCATTTCGCCAGCCCGGTGCCGGGCACTGCCGGAAAGCCGAAGAACTTCTTCGGCGGATCGCGCGCCTCGGTCTGGAATTGCCCGGCGAAACGGCCCTTGTCGGTCTTCGCCTCGCACGCGATCGTCGTGTCGGTGTTGTAGGCCTTGCCGACGACGCAGGTGCCATCGGTCTTCAGCCATTCGATCTCGTTGCGGAAGACGAACCCGACGCGGCGAAGTGCGTGCTCACCCGGCGTTTTTCCGGTCAGGTCCTCATCAGCGCTCTGTGCCCACGAGAACGCGACGTGCGTGCCTTCCTGCGTGACGAAGACGAAGGCGACCTGATCTAAGGCAACCCGCGCCGTGTAGATCGTGTCCTCGCACTGGCCGGAAACTCCGCGATCGGCGAGCGTGAGGGACTGGCACCGTCCCGTCTGACCGTAAAGCGTCTGCGCGGCCCCTGCGCTTATTGCAGCGAAGAGAAGCGCTAGAACGATGGAGAAGCGGCTGAGCATGCCGGCGTGATGCTATGTTCGGGAATGCCGGACGACAATGCTGCTGCATTCTACGAACGCGGGCCTGCCGCGAGGACCACCGTTGATTTGCCGATGGATGTCGCGCGGGCGCTGACCGCTTGGATCGCGACGCAGTCAGAACGACGTCCAGAACGCGGAGAAGCCATTGTCATCGCGCTAAGGGACTGGCTGACAGGGCTCGGTTATCTTCCGCATGCCGAGCAGCCGGAAGGCCGCAGCGCCTGGCACTGACGGCCGCAAGGGTCCGATTCATCCACCATCGGACGTTGTGTCGGTATGAGCTGTTCGTCACCGATCGAGAACAAGCCAGCATCGAATCGGGAATGCTGAGGTCGTCCGACGCTGGGAGCGTATTCGTTTGCGAACGGTGAAGGCATCGTCATTCACGCGACTGGTCTGACGAAAGATCGATAGCGAAGTCCGCAACCGCGAGCGTTCGATAGCATTTTATGGATCGAGAGCAGCGCGAGCGCCAGCGATGACCGAGATCGTCGAGCACCTGAAGGCAGTCCGACTTACCGGGCCTGACCACGAACCGTTGCCTTTCGTTCGATCGACGCCTTCCATCCTGACGATCATCGCAGACTACGAGCCACGGCAGCGAAGCATGCTGCCTAACCTCCTGACGGCCGTGATGGCACTGACACTGACGGCCGTCGTTGCCTTTGCGACCTACGGTATGCGGCCGGAGCTTGGTGAAGGCCGATCGACCTATACTGCACCGTCAAAACGATAACGGCGCAACTTGGTTCGGTCTGAGAAGTAAGCCCCTCCTACGACAGCACTTCGATAAGGCGCCCGCTTTAGGCGTGTGTCGACGTGCGGCCATCGGGGCAAATCGGGACGACTTTCTGCACCCCTATAAAAAGGGGAAAGCCCGGATATGGGTGCGAGAACGTTTTCTGCGGCGTCTCCCGGCAAGCTGACATGCCTTCCTCCGCCTCGATCTTGATCAGGCGCTCAACCGCCGACGCATCTCGGTCACGGTCCCTCCAAGCCGCAATGGCCTTCGCCGATAGGTTCGACGAGACGCCCGACCGCTTTCCGAAAATGAGCCCTCCCGCACGGCGAGAGACGGTGGTGCCCCAAACAGCTTGAGGCGTCGCCTGCTTGACGAGGTAGCCAGCGGCGCTGCCGCGCTTGCCGCCGCACATTGTTCTCGATCCGTAGTGCGCGCGCTTGATCAAGACGGCATTCGGCTCGCCTGGAAACCACCCCCGCACCGTTTGCTCAAAGTGATCCCGGTGTTTGCTGGGAACGTGCTTCAGGAAATGCAGGTGCTCAGAAGTTGGGTCCGCCTTGTCTACCTCCCTCGACCACGCGTAGGCGAGCGTAATGCCGCGACTGCGGTCGTAGGCGCGCATCTTGTTGCGCAGGTCCTTCGCGAAATCCGCGGCCTTGGCTTCGTGGAAAGCGCCCGGCCAAGCCGGAGCGATGGTGATGAAGGCGTTCAGAGGAAGGCCGATGCGGAGAGCATGATGCCATGCACCCATTACTTCCCGAATCTGTTTGCGATCGATGCCTGTGGAATTGGACCGGCGGTTCACGACAGCGCCCCTCGCGCTGAAGTCAGATTAGTCTCCCCGCATTCACGAGACTGCTGAGACTGCTCCTGAACATCATAAGAAGGGTCTACGCTCTCGCCCCACTTTCCGCATCCCAAAAGCAGCTTGTTTCCAGTCGCTTGCGAACCTGGAACCGGACCACTGCGCTTTTTGCGATTTGACGTTGCTTGGCCGTGCGTCGTGGCCACTTGTGATGCTTCGACGTCGATATGAGCCGAGAGATAGCCGGAGGGCAGCCCGTCCATCAATTCAGCGAGGTCTTCCTCGGCGATGAGCGTTGCCCGGCCGAGTTTCGAGATCGGCAGCTTACCTTCGGCGATGAGTTCGTAGAGTTTGGTCTTCCCGCAGCGAAGTCGCTCCATGCAGTCGGAAGGACGCAAATAACGGCGGGGACGATGAGCGCTTTGCGGCGGCTCGGGATTTAGAAACATGAGATCACTCCTGTGTTGGTGACCTCTCCCAATTGAATCAGTCCGCGATCGAAGTCCCAATCTGTCACGACCCATTCAAGGGTTTCACAGGCTCAGCGAATTGGGACGCGGCCATTCATCGAAGACGCTCGATTCGTTCGGCGCCGTTCGCAGACGCGCGCCGAGGCTCGCGCGCTTTGTTGGGGTAAAAGTTGGGGTGAGCACTCAAGCCACGCTCTGAATTGCTAACTTTATCAGTACGTTAGCGCATAAGGATGGCGGAGACGGAGGGATTCGAACCCTCGATAGGGCTTTACAACCCTATAACGGTTTAGCAAACCGCCGCCTTCAGCCGCTCGGCCACGTCTCCACGCGGCGGACCCTAGTCGCAAACCCCGACCTCCGACAAGCCATCGTGCCATCCGGCATGGCGGTGACACGAAGCCTGCGGTAAAAGCCTGGAGGCACGTTCGCACCGTTCGCAAGGAGATATCGGCGTGGCTTTTTCGCCGAGCATTGCGCGACGTTCGATGCGCACTCTTCTTATCACGAGCATATTTCTCGCGGCCGCTTCAGCTGCCGCGCAAAATGCACGTACGCCATTGCCGCCGTCGCGTCCGACGAGCGCGCCGCCATCGCAACCCGCGACACCGGCACAACGACCTGTCGTGCCTTCGGACGATGCCGATCTCGATCCGAACAACCCGCCGCTTCTTCCCCCCGCACCGCGCACGAAAATGCATACATGTGGACGGGAGTGGCAGGAGATGAAGCGGCGCGGCGCGGATCGCGACACAACCTGGCGCCAGTTCGCGACGGCGTGCCTGCAACGCGGCTGACACGCGCGCATCCCGCCGCGTAACTCACGCGATCATAAGCGATCGGCGCTGGCATTAAAGTCGGGGCATTTTCTTTTTCGCCCATACCGGCTCTGCATCGCTGGCAACGTCGGCAAAAACGTTATTCGCCTATGTAAACCGACGAGCCTGTTTGCATGGGCAACAGCGACATAGAGGCAGAAGCAAGCCCCAACGAAAAATGCCCCCGCTTCGAAAAGCGAGGGCATCGAAAAGACCGGATCGTCGATCCGGCGACCGACCAGCTGTTGCCAGCGGTTACATCGTGTCCGAGGACGGAGTCGACATAGCCGGCTTGGCCGTCGTACGGCGTTTTACGGCTTTGCGAGCCTTCTTCGCCGGCTTCTTCGAAGCCTTCTTCGTGGTCTTCTTTTTCGCAGACTTCTTCACCGCCTTCTTCACGCCCTTGCGAGCGGGAGTCTTTTTCTTGGCGGTCTTTTTCTTTGTGCTCTTCTTGGCTGTCTTCTTTTTGGTGGCCTTCTTGGCGGTCTTTCGAACGCCTTTCTTGGCTGCCTTCTTCGAAGGTGCCTTACGCTTGGTTGCTGCTCTCGCCATCTTTATTCCCCTTGTCGGTTTAGCCAACGGTCTTGTCTTCCGTCAGCAAGAGGCAGGCGTAAGGTATCGCGGTTAATCACAGGTGCAAGCGACATGAGGCGCATGCGATTACCGAAAGCGACCGCGAGAGCCATGAATCTTGCCGTCACGCGCATCGAACAACGCACGAAAGACCTGCAATCATCACTCGCAAAACATCCATTCGAAGCTGACTTGCGGCGTCTTCTTCGCGTTGCTCGCGCCTCTGCTTGTCAACGCACAGGATGATAAAATCAGCGATACGCCACGATGCGCGAAGGGCGCGTGCCGCTCATGCACATCTGTAACCGCATGTTTTGCAAAGCACTTCAAAGTTTTTGTTCGCGACCTGACTCTTGTTTAGCGTTACGACAAACCGGCGTGCACTATTCGCGAAGCTCGACGACAGCATGTGTGCATTGCCATTTGGGAACGCTGTCGTTCGCCGCGCCTGCGTCGATGAACGACGGCGCATAACATGCCGCCGTCGGGACGCGTCGACGCTGCAAATTTTTTTGTGCGTAGATTGCAATTTGCTTGCAGAAACGTGTTGCAGGCAACGCGCGTCGAGTGAAATCGCGCGAATCGTACTCCGAACGATTCGTATTTCGTTTGACGATCAGAGTTCGAGACGCGCTTTCAGCAGTTCGTTCACGGCTTGCGGATTGGCTTTTCCGCCGGTCGCTTTCATCACCTGACCGACGAACCAGCCGAGCATCCCGGGTTTCACTTTCGCCTGCGCGACCTTGTCGGGATTAGCGGTGACGATCGCATCGACGGCTGCTTCGAGCGCGCCGGTGTCGGTCACTTGCTGCAATCCCTGCCGCTCGACGATCTCGCGCGGCTCGATACCTGCGTCGTCACCCACCATGCGAACGAGAACGTCCTTGGCGATCTTTCCCGAGATCGTTCCGTCGCCGATCAGATCGACGAGCGACGCGATATGCGCGGCGCTGACAGGCGTGCGCGACACGCTCGCGCCGAGCGCGTTGGCATGGGCGGCGAGATCGCCGGTAATCCAGTTGGCGAGGATTTTTGGATCGCGCTTGCGTTGCGCATCGACGGCGGCTTCGAAGAAGTCTGCAGTCTCGCGTTCTGCGATCAGCACGCCCGCATCGTAAGCCGGCAATCCGAAGTTTGCGACGAAACGCGCCTTTTTCGCGTCCGGAAGTTCCGGCAGCGCGAAGGCGAGGGCCTCGACATAGGCCGCATCGAATTCGAGCGGCAAAAGATCGGGATCGGGGAAGTAGCGATAGTCGTGCGCCTCTTCCTTCGAGCGCATCGAACGCGTTTCGCCGCGACCGGGATCGAAGAGCCGCGTCTCCTGATCGATCTTGCCGCCGTCTTCGATGATGCCGATCTGCCGGCGCGCCTCGACCTCGATCGCCTGCCCGATGAAGCGAATGGAATTGACGTTTTTGATCTCGCAGCGCGTTCCGAGTTCGGCACCCGGCCTGCGCACCGACACGTTAACGTCGGCACGCAGCGAACCCTGCTCCATGTTGCCGTCGCACGTGCCGAGATAGCGCAGGATCGTACGGATCTTTGTCACATAAGCGCGCGCCTCTTCCGACGAGCGGATGTCGGGACGCGACACGATTTCCATCAGCGCGACGCCCGACCGGTTGAGATCGACGAAACTTTCGTTCGGCGTCTGGTCGTGCAGCGATTTTCCGGCATCCTGTTCGAGGTGCAGCCGCTCGATGCCGACTTCGATCTGCTCGTCCGCGGACACGTCGACGAGCACGACGCCCTCGCCGACGATCGGGCTCTTGTACTGTGAGATCTGATAGCCCTGCGGCAGATCGGGGTAGAAGTAATTTTTACGGTCAAAGACCGAACGGTGGTTGATCGCCGCCTTCAGGCCGAGGCCCGTGCGGATCGCCTGCTTCACGCATTCCTCGTTGATGACTGGGAGCATGCCGGGCATCGCGGCATCGACGAGCGAGACATGCGAGTTCGGTTCGCCGCCAAAGGCTGTCGACGCGCCCGAAAACAGTTTCGCTTCGGACGTCACCTGCGCATGCACTTCCATTCCGACGACGATTTCCCAATCGCCGGTGGCGCCTTTGAGGAGTTTTGCGGACCGCGCGGGGGTGCTCATAATTTGTCGTCCCACCAGGCCGCAGGCAGCTCGATCTTCGGTGCGGCCTTCTCGATCGCAGCCGCCAGCGCGAACAGCGTCTCTTCCTCGAACGGTTTTCCGATGAGCTGAAGCCCGAGCGGCAGGCCGTCGGCCGCGATCGCGCCGGGAAGCGCGATGCCCGGCAAGCCGGCCATGTTCACCGTCACTGTGAACACATCGTTGAGGTACATTTCCACGGGATCGCCCGAACTCTTCTCGCCGATCGCGAAGGCGGTCGAAGGCGTCGCCGGCGTCAGGATCGCATCGACACCAGCAGCGAACGCCTCGTCGAAGTCGCGCTTGATGAGCGTCCGGATTTTCTGCGCGCGCACATAATAGGCATCGTAATAGCCGGCGGAGAGCACATAGGCGCCGATCATCACGCGCCGTCGCACTTCCTTGCCAAAGCCCTTTGCGCGCGTCTGCTCGTACATGTCGGCGATGTCGCGACCGGGCACGCGTAGCCCGTAACGCACACCATCGTAGCGCGCGAGATTGGAAGACGCTTCCGCCGGCGCCACAATATAATAAGCGGGCAGCGCGGTGCGCGTGTGCGGGAGCGAGATGTCGACGATCTTGGCGCCGGCGTCCTTCAACCAGGCGATACCCGCCTGCCACATCGCTTCGACCTCAGCGGCCATGCCGTCGATGCGATATTCTTTCGGAATGCCGATCGTCTTGCCCGCGACGGACGCGCCGCACGCGGCTTCATAATCTGGCACCGGCACGTTGACTGACGTCGTGTCCTTCGGATCGTGACCGGCCATCGAACGAAGCAGGATTGCCGTGTCACGCACATCGCGCCCGATCGGGCCCGCCTGATCGAGCGACGACGCAAAGGCGACGATGCCCCAGCGCGAGCATCGCCCATAGGTCGGCTTGATCCCGACTGTGCCTGTGAATGCCGCAGGCTGACGGATGGAGCCGCCGGTATCCGTCGCCGTCGCACCAAGACACAGATGCGCAGCGACGGCGGCAGCCGAGCCGCCCGAAGAACCACCGGGCACGAGTTTCGCGTCGTCGCCGGTGCGCCGCCACGGCGACACGACCGGACCGAAGGCGCTCGTCTCGTTCGACGAGCCCATCGCGAATTCATCGAGATTCAGCTTGCCGAGCATCACCGCGCCGTCGCGCCAGAGATTGGCGGACACCGTCGACTCGTAGGCCGGCGTAAAATTCTCGAGGATGCGGCTGCCGGCCGTCGTCGTCACGCCGTTGGTGCAATAGAGATCTTTGATGCCGAGCGGCACGCCTTCCAGCGGACCGCCGACGCCGGCACCCAAACGATCATCTGCCGCCTTTGCCATGTCGAGCGCGCGCTCCGGCGTCTCCTTTATATAGGCGTTCAGCGCGCGGGCTTTCGCCATCGCATCGAGATGCGCTGACGTGAGTTCGGTCGCGGTGAAAGCTTTGCCACGCAGACCATCGCGCGCCTGCGCCAGCGAGAGACGGGTGAGATCAGTGCTCATTCGATGACTTTTGGCACGAGATAATAGCCGTCCTCGGTTGCAGGTGCGTTGGCGAGAACGAGCGCAGCGATGTTGCCGTCGGTGATCTTGTCGGCACGCATGGTCATTGCCATCGGAATGACCGACGTCATCGGCGCGACGCCTTCGACGTCGATGCCCGAAAGCTCCTCAACGAAAGCAAGGATCGCGTTCAGCTCATCGCCAAGCGGCGCGACCTCTTCGTCCTTCACCGCGATGCGCGCGAGATGCGCGATGCGTCGAACCGTTGCGGCATCGACCGACATGAAAACTCCGACGATGTTGCGGAATGCGCGCTTTTACAGCGGCGCGCCGCGCGCGGCAAACCCCTTCACTTGTGACCGGCGAGCGCTGGCAGAATGGCGACCCCGATCAGATCGATCGTGGAATGCGCAACGATGCAGGTGATGAGATCGCGCCGCCATAAATAGAGAAGCGTGAAGAACGCGCCGCCGAGCAGCGGGACGGCAATGCCCGCCCAACCCCAGAACGGAACATGCGCCAATGCAAACGCAGCCAACGCGATGAGTGCAGCAAGGCCACGGCGTTTCGTCAGAAGCGTCAGTCGCTCGATCGCGTAACCGCGATAGAGGATTTCCTCCACAATGCCGGCCGCACCCGCAACGACGATGCGCCAGCCGATCGGCCAGCCAAGCACTTCACGGCTTGCGGTCTTGTTATCGAAGAGACCCGCGGTGACGAGCCCGACGGCGATCACCATGAGGACGGCATAGACGCCGACGCCGATAGCGACACCCCGAAGCACCGACATCGGTCGCGGCCAAACTAGACCGATGTCGTGCAGTTTTGCGCCTTCTCCGAAACGAAGGACCACCAGGACGACGACAACGAGCCCATAGAGCGCCGTCTGTCCGGCGATGGGCGCAGCTTTGCCCGCATGCGCGTAGACAGCCTGCGCCGGAGGACTAGCGAGCGCGAGTGTCCCGACAAGCGCAAACGCTAGTCCGACGAACGTCCAACCGTTCGGCGACGCCGCGCCTGATTCAGGCGTAGACAGAAATGCTCTCGCCGGGCTTTGGCGTGTGGACCTTTGTCGATGTGCCCGCGAGGCCCTTCACGAACGTGTCGGCCGTCGAGTCGATGATGGGAAAGGTCCCGTAGTGGCAGGGGATGGCGTCCGTGAGGTTGAAATATTTCTTCACGCCCCAGGCGGCGCGCGTGCCGCCCATTGTGAAGCGATCGCCGACCGGGACGATGCCGACCTTTGGCTTGTAGAACTCTTCGATCAGCGTCATGTCGCCGAAAATGTCGGTGTCGCCCATGTGATAGAGCACTGGTTCGCCGGGCGCGATCAGGATGAGACCGTTCGGATTGCCCATATAGACCGGGCCGTTCGGACCGCTGACCGCCGACGAATGATGCGCCTGCGTGAACGCGACCTTGAAGCCACCGCAGTTTACCTCGCCGCCGGTATTGCCGGGATTGATGTTCTCGACACCCTTGCCCTGCAGATACATGCAGATCTCGTAATTCGAGACGACCTGCGCCTTATTCTTTGTCGCGACGGCAGCGGCGTCGCCGATATGATCGTCATGCCCGTGCGTGATCAGGATATGCGTGACGCCCTTCCCTGCTTCGTCGACGGTGCCGGTGAAAGACGGATTGCCCGTCAGGAACGGATCGATCAGAATCATCTTGCCGGCCGCCTCGATGCGAAAGGCCGAGTGGCCGAGCCATGTGAGCTTCATGACATCATTCTCCATTGATCGCGGGACGACGCGGTACTTACGTGAGGGCTGTGCGTTCGCAAGTGCGATGAGATTCGCGGTCGTAAGATGAGCATCGTGGATGTCGAGACGCTGTCAGGCCTACTGACGCGTAACGACCGGCTTTTGGGAATCGACCTCGGAACGAAAACGATTGGGCTCGCTCTTTCCGACGTCGGTCGTAGCCTTGCGACGCCGCTGCGCACCATCGCGCGAACGAAATTCACGCAAGATGCGATCGAGATTTTCGACACCGTGCGGGAATTTCAGGTCGCGGGACTTGTGGTCGGGCTGCCCCTCAACATGGATGGAACGGAGGGTGCCCGCGTGCAATCGACGCGAGCTTTCGTGCGAAATCTCATGAACCTTGAGAATGTCGCTGTCGCCTTCTGGGACGAGCGGCTCTCTACCGCCGCAGTCGAACGTCAACTGATCGCGCAGGACGTGTCGCGAAAAAAAAGAGCCGCCGTCATCGATCAGATGGCGGCGGCTTATATTCTTCAGGGCGTACTCGACAGAATTGCGCGAACGCCGTTCGTTCAGTAGCCGTAGTAACCGTAGCCCGGGTAACCACCGCCGTAGCCGTAAGCGGGGTAACCACCGCCGTAGCCGTATGCGGGGTACCCGCCACCATACCCATAACCGTATGAAGGCGCGGCCGCCGCTGCGATCCCTGCGCCAAGCAGGCCAAGCGCCGCGCCTGCCGCGATAGCCGGACCTGCGCCGTAGCCGCGACGCCCATAAGTCCGGCCGCCGTAGTACCGACGACGATACTGGACCTTATCGATCGCGACGCCGCCCGTGTTCTGATCGAACCCGACGGCTGCTGGTGCCGTTGCACGCATTGGAGCCGCCTCGGCCGCAGTGGCGCCAATCACACCCAATGCCACGCCCGCTAGTGCGATCTTGCGCAACGAAATACTCATCGACATTCTCCTCACGGGGTTACGCCCGCACGGCGGCCCTTACTGCAAGAACGATCGAAAAGGCCAAACGTTCCGTTCAAGCTCCAGCTTTTCTCAAGGTTGTAATTCTTGTAATAATACATCTAATAGATGTTCGCAGGAGTCGGGGATGCCAGCGTTGCGAATGTCACGAAAGAAAACCCTCTCGCGCACTCCCGAATCCGACGTTGATCTGGCCCGGTTTGTTGCCGAGCGTACCCGCGAGCTGGCGCTGCTGACCGGCCGGGCGCGTTGGCCTCTCCTGACTTACTTCCTCAACATGGCGCGGATCGAGGCCGAGTCACGGTCCTCCGTCGATGCGCCTGTCGAACGACGCAAGGGACCTGGCGCACGGCCGCGCGCTGGCTAGGCAAGTCAGCCGATCAGGGCGACGCGATTGCCGCCTTGCCGCTCGAGGCGACCGGCAAGCTCGAGATCGAGCAGAACCGACTGCACATCGCCGACGCTCAATCCCGTCAGGCGCACCAGATCGTCGAGGGAAACAGGAGAAGGTCCGAGCATCGCGACCACGCGCTCGAAAGCATTTGTCGACTTGGCCGCTTCCGCACGGACCGCCGGTTCGAAGATGGCGTCGCGCGGGGCCTCGTCCATTTCGTGGCCGCCTTCCGTCCGCACTGTCGGCACTAACCCGAACAGATCCGTCTCGTCCCAAAGCGTCTCGGTTACTTCAGCGGAGCCCTCTTCCGCGAAAAGATCGGCATCACGCTCGGGCGCGCTAAGCAGCGGTTGTAGAGCGCTGACGACGTCTTCCAGTCGCGTACACATTGTCGCGCCGGAGCGGAGAAGATCGTTAGTGCCCTCCGCGCGCGGATCGAGCGGCGAACCCGGGACGGCGAAGACCTCCCTGCCCTGCTCGGTTGCGAAACGCGCAGTGATCAACGAGCCCGATCGACGTGCCGCCTCAACCACGATCGTCGCCAGTGAAAGACCCGAAACGATGCGATTGCGCCTCGGGAAATCGCGCCCGCGCGGCTCCCATTCGAGCGGCATTTCGGAAACGACCGCGCCCGCTTCGACGATCGCATCGATCACTGGCTCGTTTTCCGGCGGATACGGTCGCGCATGGCCGCCGGCGAGTACAGCAAAGGTACCGCGCCGAAGACTGGCCCGGTGCGCGACGGCGTCGATGCCGCGCGCGAGACCTGACACGACGATAAAGCCATCTTCGCCAAGCCCGCGTGCGAGCCGCTCCGCGAAGGCCAGTCCGGCAGCGGAGGCATTGCGCGATCCGACAATCGCGACGCAGGGCTTGCGCAACGCTTCGCGATTCCCGCGGATGGCGAGCAACGGCGGCGCGGCGTCGATGTTACGCAGGGCTTTCGGATAGTCGGGCTCACCGAGGGCGACAAAATAAATGCCGCGGCGCGTGGACTCCGCCCACTCGCGCTCGACCGATTCACGCGACGCCATTTTGATTGTGCGACCCGCGGCGTTCTTGCGGATGAGATCGGGGAGCGCTTCCAGCGCAGCACGCGCACCGCCGAAACGGTTCAACAAGGTCCGAAACGTGCGCGGCCCGACGTTGTCGCACCGCATAAGATGCAGCCAGCCGAGCTTTTGCGCGTCGTCGAGCATGGCCAATCAGCGCGCGTGCGACGTCATGATTTGCTGCCGATGCGGCTTTCGCTGCCGGCGCGCAATCGCGCGATGTTTTGGCGATGCATCCACCACAAAAGTGCGGCCATGACGGCCGTAACGAAGACCGCGCGGCCCGGCAGGAGGAACGCCATCGCGATGGTGGCGACGACACTGGCCGAAAGCGACGATGCCGAAGAATAACGGGTCGTCGCAGCGACGCCGATCCACACGAGCGCGTAGATGATGCCGGCCGGCCACGACAGTCCGAGCAGAACGCCGAGCATGGTCGCAGCGCCCTTGCCACCGCGAAAGCCAAGCCAAACCGGAAAGAGATGGCCGGCAAACGCGCCGAGCCCCGCGAACGAGGCCGCCGTTAGAGCGCCCGCCTCGCCTGCGATGGCGCGCGCTATCAGCACCGCCGCTGTTCCCTTCAGCGCATCGAGGATGAGGGTCGCGGCGGCCAGATCCTTCCGCCCCGTGCGCAAGACATTGGTCGCGCCGATATTGCCGGAGCCAATTGAGCGTACGTCGCCGAGTCCCGCCCCACGGGTCAGCAGCACACCGAACGGGATCGAGCCACAGAGATAGCCGAACACCAGCGAGATCAGCGCGATCAGGAAGGCGGTCATACTGAACATCGGCATTAAAAGAGCTCACTGGGCTTGGGATTGGGTTCCCGTCCCATCGTGGCACGGAGAACACAGGTTCCGAAACTGCCGGTCCGCGTAGACTCGTTTTCTAAGTTGGCAATCCCATATGCCGCGAAACTTCTGGCGTGCTATACCGCGCCCTCCCATGTGAGGCTCCGATGGCTTCGTATAGTTCCGGCTCCGCTAATGTCGTCGAATTCGGCCGAGGCGATCCGATGTTTCAGCAGATCAGGACCGAAGCCGAAGAGGCGATGCACCGTGAGGCGGACGTCTCGGCATTCATGCTCACGCATGTGCTGAACCACGACACGCTCGAGCGGGCGATCGTACATCGCGTCGCGGCCCGGTTGCACCATCCCGATCTCGCCGCGACGATGATCGAACATGCGTTTCACGATCTTATTGCGCGCGACGCTTCGATCTCGGAGGCATTTCGCGCCGATCTCATCGCGGTGTTCGACCGCGATCCCGCCTGCCACCGGCTGATGGAGCCGCTGCTTTATTTCAAGGGCTTCCATGCACTGCAGACGCATCGTCTCGCGCATGGCCTCTGGAAATCCGGCCGTCGCGATTTCGCGCTCTATCTGCAGAGCCGCGCCTCGACCGTGTTCCAGGTGGACATCAATCCAGCGGCGCGCTTTGGTAAAGGCATCTTCCTCGACCACGCGACGGCCATCGTCATCGGCGAAACCGTCGTCATCGACGACAACGTGTCGATCCTGCAGGGCGTGACGCTTGGCGGCACTGGCAAGGAAGTCGGCGACCGGCACCCGAAAATTCGTCATGGTGTTCTGATCGGCGCTGGCGCGAAGGTGCTCGGCAACATCGAAGTCGGGCACTGCGCGCGCATCGCGTCCGGCTCTGTCGTTCTTGCGCCCGTGCCGCATAACAAGACGGTCGCCGGCGTGCCGGCGCGCGTTGTCGGCGAGGCAGGTTGCGCGGAACCCGCGCGCTCGATGGACCAGATCATCGCCGAGAAGCTGCTCGAAGCCTGAGCGGTGCAATTGCAGCGTGCGTGACGCCGTTCGCTTGAAGCCATTTGCGCTTCGTGGCAAGCCGGTCGCCAATTCTCACACCAAGTGGCGGCGCGTGGATAAGATCGAACTGAAGAAGCTGCAGGAATTTCTCGCGAAATCCTTTGGCAACGACGCAATCCGCGTCGCGCCGAACGCAAAAGAGCCCGATACGCTGGCCGACGTGCAGTTCGGACAGCGGGTGCTTGGGCAGATCACCCTCGACGACGAGGACGGGGACCGCTCCTTCGTCTTCGAGATGAAGATTCCCGTGAACCGCCTCATACTGCAGGACTACCTGCGGCGATTGTTCGAGAACGACAAGCTCAAGGTCGTTGCCCGCGCGAAGAAGACCGATTCCGTCGAGCTGAATTCCGGCGACGATTATCTCGGCATCATTTCCGCCGACAACAAGGATGCGTCGAGCTTCACGCTCTCGATCGCCATCCTCGATGTCGATCTCGACGACGCAGAGCTTTGATCACGCGGCTTCACGCCGCGCTTCGTAGGCTTTAAGCGCGCGGTAGGCCATCGCGAGGTTCGGCCGCTCCACCGCCGGCGCATGTGCGCGACCTCGCTCGAGCAGATCGCCGATGACGTGATCGGCCTCGACACGACCGTTCTTGTCGATATCGCGCAGCATGGACGCCGTCAGCGGCGACTTTGTCGTCAGCATCGCCCGCAGGCGCTGCATCGCCGGCTCGCGCGGTGCAAAGCCTGAACCTTCGGCGATCGCGCGGCATTCCTCGGCCATAGCGAGCAGGAAGTCGGCGCCGCCGGGCGCCGCGAGGATCGCGCCGACAGGCGCCCGCATCAACGTCGTGCCAGACGCAAGCGAGGCGAGAAACACCCACTTCTCCCACATTTCCTGATTGATGTTAGGGCTGGCGGTGACCGGGATGCCGTCGTCGGCGAAAGCTGTACGGATCGCTTCGACGCGTTTGCTCATCGTGCCGTCGCGCTCGCCGAACGTGAGCGACTGCGCGTCATTCAGATGCACGATCGTGCCGTCCTCCGCGAGCGTCGCAGCGATGACGCATTGTCCGCCGAGCACCGCCTGCGATCCGAAGGCCGCATCCAGCGCATCGAGATGCGCCATGCCATTGAGCAGCGGCAGGATCGCCGTTTGTTCGGAGACTGCGGGGCGCATATCCGCGATGACAGATGGCAAATCGTAGGCCTTGCACGTCACCACGGCGAGATCGTAGCCCGAGCCCGGCGCATCGCGCGTAACCGTCTGCGGCTTCGCGATCGTCTCGTCGCCCGCGGGACTGCGAACACGTAGCCCGTGTTTCGCAAGATTTTCGGCGCGCGCCGGGCGCACGAGAAACGTGACGTCGCAGCCATGCGCCGCAAGGCGAGCACCGAAATAGCCGCCGATCGCGCCGGCGCCGATCATCAGGATGCGCAATGTCTGGTCCTCACCGCTGGATAAAACTGTCGACGAGACGCCGTACACCGTCGGTCAGAACATTCCAGTGCGGCAATAGCGTCGGTGAAAAGCGAATGTCGATGTCGAGCCCGTCGCGCCGGATCGCAGCGAGGCAGGTCGAAGGCAGATCCGAGGGCGGCTGCGTCGGGCGCACGCAGCGCGCCGCGAAATTTCGTCCGTCCGGCGGCAGGAAGTGCAGTTCTTCGCGCTCGTAGGGGCTGCCGTTCTCGAAGCGGCGCATGAGCAGACCGTTCTCGCCTTGCCACACGTCCGATTGCAGGAAGCGCGCGTAGAGCGTTTCGGTGCGATCCGCAGGATCGGCGGTTTCGTCCTCCGGCCGCAATGTCATGAAGACCAGCTGGCGTTCGCCCGGCTCGATCGCATCGTCGCCCTTCAGCGCAGACGCGCTTGCACCGGCGGGCTTCAGGTCGGGCACGGTGAAGGCCATCTCGACACGATCGAAAATGCCGCCGCCGCGCCCCTGCGCGAAACGCGCGTAGGCAGCGGGATAGATGAGCGTCGCGCTTCCGAGATGGACGATGGCCTGTGACGACGGCGAGGACGCGCGCGTCCTGAAAACGACGAAGGAGACGGCAACAACGACGAGGATCGCAACAGCGCCGACCCCGAAGGCTGCGCGCCGACCGACCGCCGTCATGCAGAGGCCTGCATCGGTGATGGCTCCGGCGCAGGAGGCTGCGGCGGGTCGAACAGACGAAACAACAGGAGGCCCGTCAGGAAGCCGCCGATATGCGCTTCCCACGCGATCGACACGTCGGAGAGCCCGAAGGGCGTCGCGAAGACGCCGAACAGGAGATTGACCGCGAACCACATCGCTAGAAACGCCACCACGCGCGGATCGCGAAAGATGTAGCGCAGAGGCAGCGAGGGACCCTGATAGGCAGCCAGCACACCACGACGCGCCCAGGGCCCGAGTGGCGCGCCAGGGGCAAAGGCGAAGCGTGCGGCGGCCGCCATCGCCCCGGAGATCGCAGCCGACGCACCGACGAGCGGTGAGAATTCGAAGAAGTGAACGGCGCTGTGCGCGACGACGCCACCCAGCGCAGTGACGGCGAAAAACAACAGAAAGCGCGTCCCGCCGAAACGTCGCGCCACGGCAGACCCGAAGGCGGCGAGCCAGACGCTGTTGACCACGACATGCGTCCAGCCGCCGTGGAGCAGCGCGTAGGTGAACGGCGTCCACCAGCGAAAGCCATTCGGCCCCAACAGCAAAATCACGTCCTCGACCGAGAACGCGTCACGTCGCACAAGCCCCGCCGCCGATTCCGCAACGCCTGCGGGATCGAACAGACGCGCAAAGCCGGCCGGTACGAAGGCAAAGGTAAGCAGGAGCTGTACATCGTTCTCAGGCGAGAGCGCAGAGCGCAGCGCCTGGATCGCGACGAGCACCAGAACGAGCCCTAGAACGAGGCGCCCGCGCGCGTCGAACCTGGCCTGCGCATCCTGCGCTTCCGCCGTGCCTTCGACCGCCGCCATGCGCCCTTGTGTCCGCTCCGCCGACGATCCGCAAGCGCGAGGCACGCAAGACACTCGGGCATGGCACACGGGCTGCTGTCTCAAGCGAGAAGAGCCGTTTTGTGGTGTTCAAATCCCGATTTGGGACACCGTGGCTAGCAAGCATGACGAGAAGCCATGAGACATGAAGCCTCGCGAGACCTGTTCCGATATTGGAACGAGGTCCGCGAACCGCGCGCCAGCCCGGAGCGCGACGACATCGATCCCGGCGAAATCCGGAACGTGCTCGCGGACACGTTCATTCTCGAAGCGAGACGTGACGGCACGTTTCCGTTGCGCCTCTCGGGCACACGGGTCGACGCGCTATGGCTCGCAAACCTGCGCGACCATTGCTTTCTCGATCTGTGGGGCGACGACCGACATTCCATCGCCGCCGCGCTCTGGACCGTGATGGACGGCACGAGTCCCGTCATTCTCGCCGCGAAAGCGAAACCGCGCGGCCGCCCGGAAGTCAGCGCCGAGGCGTTGCTCCTTCCGTTGCGTCATCACGGCCGCACGCACTCGCTGGTACTCGGCGCGCTCAGCATCGCGCAGCCGCCTTCGTGGATCGGTCTCGTGCCGATCGAGAAGCTTCGACTCGTATCGCTACGCGTGATCATGCCGGAGGAAGCCGTCAGGCTGCCGGTCCTGCCGCACACGGTCGGAACACAGTCGGCTCCCCAGCAGCGGCACGGACATCTGACAGTCTACGCAGGTGGGCGCGGAAACCACGATCACCCGTAACCGGATGGTAAGTGCCGTTGGTCACATTGGATTTTTCCCTGCCGGACCTTCGTCACGCCGTATGATGGCACTGCTGAAAACAAGTGCACTCGCTCAGGAGCGTCGGCGTCACTCGCGCGTCGGCGTGAAGATCGACGGCCGCCTTATGCTCGAGGACAAGCAGGAATATCCCTGCGAGACCGTCGACATGTCGCCGGGCGGCGTTTTGCTGCGTACGACGGCCCGCGGCCGCATCACGGAAAAGGTGATCGCGTATCTCGACCACTTCGGCAGGATCGAGGGCGTCATCGTGCGCGCTATGCCCGACGGCTTTGCAATGAAAGTCGTCCTGCCTGCACCGAAGCGCGACAAGGTGGCCGACCTCCTGACTTGGCTGGCAAACCAGCCGGACAGCGGCACGCTCGAAGACCGACGACACAAACGTATCGTGCCGCATAAGTCGGACACGCTGCTGCAACTCGTCAGCGGCTCGTCGCTCCCCGCGCGCATCATCGACATTTCAATATCGGGCGTCGGCGTCGCGATCGAGAAGCAGCCCTCGATCGGCGCGCGCGTCGTCGTTGGACAAACGCCGGGGAAAGTCGTCCGGCATTTCGAGAACGGCATCGCAGTCGAATTCTTGCGCCTCGTTCCGAGCGCGACTTTCGACGAAGATATCGTGCTCTAGCGCATCGCGCTTATCAGCGACCGCGATCGAACGACCAGCGTCCCGCGCCAGACACATACAGCGACAGGAAGCCGCCAGCGATGGCGAGGTTCTTCATGAAGTGGATGACCTGATTCGGGTCGCCGAACTTCGTATGAAACGCCAGTCCGGCAATCAACGTGAAACCCGCCAGCAGGATCGCGACTATGCGTGTCTGATAGCCGAGCAGGATCAGCAAACCGCCGCCGAATTCGGTGAGGATCACGAGTGGCAGAAGGATTTCGGGGACGCCGTTGGCCTTCATGTAATTCTGCGTCTGGCTGTAGGCCATGATCTTGTTGAAGCCGCCGCGCAGGAAGATCGCGGACAACAGGATACGCGCGAGAAGCAGCGCGGGGGCATAGGTCGCAGTCATGATTACTCCGGAAAAGACGCATCCAGCCTGATTCGCGTCAGTGCGCAACGCCAGCGCCCACGCTTGGCCTTCATCTTGCCTCGTCGTTGCAGGCCGGCCGCTCCTGGTAACGTCCTGTCAACCAAACAGGAGCGCAATCGGTTAGCAGCGTCGCCTGCGCACGACAGCACGGCGTCGCTGCTTCGTCATAGACGGAGGTGGATGATGACGGTCGAACGCAAAACTGGCGGGATGCTGATCGCACCATATTCAGAAGGTGGACAACCCTCGCCAACCTTTCTCAAAAAACTTGCTGGCTGGAGTTTGACGACGGCAGAGATCCTTTACCGGATGCCGGATCATCCGAAACTGCTGCAGACGTTCGTTTGGCAGGAGTACGATCTGGCGCCGAACTTCCCGACGCTACGCCGCTTCCTCGCATTCTGGCAGGAGAAGCTCGAAGGTCCGCTGTTCTCGGTGCGCGTCGGTCACGCGCATCTGTTGCAGCCTGTCGAAATCAGACACGTGCGACGCGAAATCCGTATGCACTGAGTGCAAAAGCGCGGCGTAATACGCCGCGCTCGCTTCGCTCAGGCGACGGAACGCAGCCGCTCCGGCACGAGTCCGAGCCGCGCATCGATCTCGGCCGGGGCAACCGGCGGCGAGAACAGAAAGCCCTGCAACTCGTGGCAGCCGAGCGCCTGCAGGAAGCGATGCTGCTCCTGCGTCTCGACGCCTTCGGCAGTCACGGTGAGCCCGAGCGCACGTCCGAGATGCACGATCGAATGCACGATGATCGCGCTCTCACCGGTGCTCTCGGTCGACTCGAGAAAGGACTTGTCGATCTTGATCTTGTCGAACGCGAAACGGCGCAGATAGATCAGGCTCGAATAGCCAGTGCCGAAATCGTCGAGCGCGAGACGAACACCCATCGCGCGCAGTTCGATCATCGCGTCTTCGGCTTGGTCTGCGTCGGCGAGCAGGACGCTTTCGGTCAGTTCCAGTTCGAGCTGGCCTGGTTCGACGCCACTCTCGTCGAGCAGCCTCTGCACCGTGGCGACGAAATCCTTCTGCCGGAACTGGATTGCAGAGACGTTCACCGCGACCTTCAATCCCGGCCAGCGCCGTGCTTCGCACAGAGCCTGGCGCAGCACCCACTCGCCGAGCGGCAGGATAAGGCCGCATTCCTCGGCGAGCGTGATGAAGCTCGCGGGCGAGATCGTGCCCTGCGTCGGATGTCGCCAGCGCACTAGCGATTCGACGCCGATCAGCTTGCGTCCGTCGAGCGAAACGATCGGCTGATATTCCATCAGCAATTGATCGTTTTCGATCGCATAGCGCAGATCGTCCTCGACGGTCTTGCGCATGCGCAATTCCTCGCCCATCCGCTGCTCAAAAAAGCAGAAACGGTTGCGCCCTTCGTTCTTGGCGCGATAGAGCGCGAGATCGGCGCTGTTGATCATACCGTCCATCGTCTGCGAATCGTGCGGACAAAGCGCAATGCCGATCGATGTCGAGACATGCGCCTTGCTGGCGCCGAGCTGGATCGGCTCCTGGAAGAGCGCCACGATCCGCCGTGCGAGCGCCGCGCAATCCGACGGCTCGCGGAAGTCGGTCATCAAGATTGCGAATTCGTCACCGCCGATGCGCGATACGCGGCTGCCAGCGCGCAACGAATGCGCGATGCGCTGCGCCGCTGTGATGATGACCGTGTCGCCGGCCGTATGCCCGTAGGTATCGTTGACGTCCTTGAACCGGTCGATGTCGAGAGAGATGAGCGCAAAGCCGGCGCTCATGCCCTTCGCGACACGTTCGGTCTCGCGCTGGAGTTCGCGCGAAAAGACCGAGCGGTTGGAAAGACCGGTCAGGAGGTCATGCGACGCGTCCGACTGTGCCTGCGCCTCGCTTTTCGCAAGCGCGCGCGTCATACGCCGCGACAGCACCAGTGCAAGACACGCGAAGACGGCCGCAAGACACGCGAGGACGGCGCTTGCGGCGCGGAAGAAGCGGTCACCGGGCCGATCCGCGGTCCAGGACAGCGCCATCGCTTCCGTCATCGGGAGTTGCTCTCCGGAGGCGGCCCGTTGCGCGGACGCTGTCGGTGCGGTGGCTATCGGTTTCGTGCCGGCGCGTCGCGCCAGACGCGCGAGGATCGCCTCGTCGAGCGGTTCGAGGGCGACGAGATAGCTGCTGGCAGCGCGACCCGCGCCCGGAAGCGCCACGGCGAGATAATCGTGGTCGCCTGCGGCAAGGATTTCGCTGCGGGGCTTTTCGGGCTGCGACGCATCGAGCTCAGGCAGGTTCCATCGTCCGACAACGGCAGCGACCGGATCGGAGGCGGCGGCCGAGGCGGGAAAATTAGGATCGACGAGATAGAGGCGCGAAAACGGTCCTGGTCGGCGCATGACGCGCTCGGCGGGCGCAGCCAGCGGTGTCATCGCAGCGAAGGCGCGCAACCGGTCAGCAACGGAATCAACCTCGACTGAGAGGGCCGCGCGGATGGCGTCCCTCTCCGTCCGGGCGGCGTCCTTGTTCTGGACGTCGCTCGTAACGGTGGCGGCGACCATGCCGCCGACCACAAGGCCCCAGCCGACCAGCGCCGCGACGAAGAAACGCCGCATGCCCAAATCCGCGTCGCGCCCCGCTGCGACAGTCCGTAACGTCATCTTTCCACCCGCCGACGATAGGTCACCCTACGTCGCAAAGCTTAACGGCACGTTCGGGATTTCGGTCCGGTCAGATCAGCCGCATGCCCTTGAGGCTGGAATGGCCATTCCGTCCCACGATCAAATGGTCGTGGACGGCGATTCCCATCGACTGGGCGACCGCGGCGATCTGCTGCGTCATCTTCACGTCCGCCGGCGAGGGCGTCGGATCGCCGGACGGATGATTGTGGGTCAGGATAACGGCGCTCGCGCCGAGCTCCAGCGCGCGCCGGATGATTTCGCGGGGATAAACGGGCGTGTGGTCGACCGTCCCCTGCCCCTGAATCTCGTCGGCGATCAGGCCGTTGCGTTTGTCGAGGAACAGGACACGGAAAATCTCCCGATCCGCAAAGCCAATCGTCGTGCGGCAATAGTCGATGACGTCCTTGAACGAACTCAGTACTGGGCGGCTGCGGACCTTGTCGTGCGTCAGGCGGCGCGCCGACGTCTCGACCAGTTTCAGCGCCGCAATTGCACCATCGCCGACGCCGTCGATTTCCTTCAGGCGCTCGGACGGCGCCGTCAGCACTTCGGCCAGCGAGCCGAACCGCTGCAGCAAAGCCTTTGCCGTCGGCTTCGTGTCGCCACGCCGGTTGGCGGAAAAGAGCAACATTTCGAGGATTTCGTAATCCGCCAGCGTATCGCCGCCTTGCGACAGCAAGCGGTCGCGCAGGCGCTGGCGATGGCCGTGATAATGCGGCGGTTCATCCCCGTCGGCCATCGGTCAGCCGAACGACGGTGGGCGGTCCAATCCGCGCGACGAGCGGGTGAAAACCTCGACGCCGTCCGTCGTGATGCCGACCGTGTGCTCGAACTGTGCCGACAGCGAGCGGTCGCGCGTGACCGCCGTCCAGCCGTCCGCCAGAACCTTGACGTGCGGACGGCCGAGATTGATCATCGGCTCGATGGTGAAGAACATTCCGGGCTTCAATTCCACGCCTTCGCCACGCCGTCCGTAATGAAGGATGTTCGGCTCGTCGTGGAAGAGCCGCCCGAGCCCATGCCCGCAGAAATCGCGCACGACCGAGCAGCGCTCCGCCTCCGCAAAGGCCTGGATCGCCGCGCCGATATCGCCGGCATGGCCATGCGGCCGCGTCGCAGCGATGCCGCGCTCCAGACATTCGTGAGTTACATCGATCAGACGCTGTGCACGACGGTTCACGACGCCGACCGGATACATGCGGCTCGCATCGCCATGCCATCCATCGACGATCAGCGTCACGTCGATATTGACGACGTCGCCGTCACGCAGCGGCTTGGCGTCCGGAATGCCGTGGCAGACGACATGGTTGATCGAGGTGCAGATCGACTTGCGATAGCCGCGATAGTCGAGCGGCGCGGGATAAGCGCCATGATCCATCGCGAAGCCAAAGATGAAATCGTCGAGCGCCTCGGTCGTGACGCCCGGCCGCACGCGCTCCACGAGCAGATCGAGCGCCTCGGCCGTCAGCCGGCCCGCACGCCGCATGCCTTCGAAGGCGTCGGGGCCGTGCAGTTTGATCTGCCCGGTCTTGCGCGCGGGCATCAGGTCTGCGTCGACGAAACTCATTTTGGGCTTTCGAAACGGGGCGACGTGAATTTAAAGGGTCCCCAAGCGTCCGCCAAGCGGCGAGACGCCGCGTGCACGCGCCTTACTCTGGAACCCGCATGACCGAAGCCGTCACCGCCGCCATCCTCGTCATAGGCGACGAAATCCTGTCCGGCCGGACCAAGGACAAGAATATCGGCTATATCGCCGACTACCTCTCGAACATCGGCATCGATCTTCGCGAAGTGCGGATCGTGCCCGACGTGACGGCGGAGATCGTTGCCGCCGTGAACGCACTGCGCAGCCGCTACACCTACCTATTCACGACTGGCGGCATCGGCCCGACACACGACGACATCACCGCCGACAGCGTCGCGGAAGCCTTCGGCGTCGGCATCGACGAGGATCCGCGCGCCATCGCAATGCTGTTGCAACGGATCAAGCCGGAAGACCTCAACGCCGCGCGCCGGCGCATGGCCAGAATTCCGTTCGGGGCCGATCTCGTCGAGAACCGCGTATCCACCGCGCCCGGCTTCATGATGGAGAATGTGATCGTGATGGCCGGTGTGCCGGCGATCATGCAGGCGATGCTCGACAACGTTGCGCCGAAATTGCGTGCCGGCACGAAGATGCTCGTGGAGACCGTGGAAGCCGGCGGCATTCCCGAGGGCCGCTACGCGGCCGACCTTTCCGCGATCGCGTCGCGCTACGAGGGCGTGTCGATCGGCTCCTATCCCTCTTTCACATCCGGCGCCTTCCGCAACCAGATCGTGCTGCGATCGAAAGACGCGGAGATGCTCGCGGTGGCGCGGGGCGACGTCGTGGGCATGGTCGAGACCCTTTCGGCAGCGACATCACGATGAGCAGCACGCCCCCCGCCAAACTCTATCCGGTCTCGTGGGACCAGTTTCATCGCGACGCGCGCGCGCTTGCCTGGCGGCTTGCGAACCTCGGGCCGTTCGACGGGCTCGTCGCTGTCACGCGCGGCGGCTTGGTGCCGGCCGCTATCGTCGCGCGCGAGATCGGCCTGCGCGTCATCGAGACGGTGTCCGTCGCGAGTTATTCCGGCGGCGAGGACGTGCCCGAGACCGAACGCGGGCAGGTTCGTGTCATCAAGCCGCTCGCCGCATCGTTCCTCGATGCGCGCGGTGCGCGTCTGCTCGTCGTCGACGATCTCGTAGATACCGGCGCCACGGCGCGTATGCTGCGTGAACTTCTGCCGCACGCGCATCTGGCAACCGTCTACGCAAAGCCTGAAGGACGTCCGCTTGTCGACACGTTCATCACGGAAGTGTCGCAGGACACGTGGATCAACTTCCCCTGGGATCTCGGTCTCGCATTCCAGCCGCCGATTGCGGGCGGATCGTAGTCAGCCCGGCGTCGTCTGCGTTTCGATCCGATCCAGCGCCTGCACCACGGCATCGAAGGTCAGCAGCGTCGAGGCGTGGCGTGCCTTGTAGTCGCGCACCGGTTCCAGCACCGCGATATCGGCCCAGCGCCCGTCCGGCGGCGGACCGTTTTCCTTCAGCATTCGCCGCACCGTGTCGCGCAATGCACGGAGTTCGTCAGGCTTAGAACCGACGACGTGACGCGCCATGATCGACGACGACGCCTGCCCGAGCGCGCAGGCCTTCACGTCATGCGCGAAATCGCTGACCGCGCCGTCCGTGAGTGCAAGATCGATCGTCACCGTCGACCCGCAAAGCTTCGAATGCGCGGTTGCCGACGCCTGAGGTGCGGCAAGGCGTCCCAGCCGGGGAATGTCCGCCGCCAATTCGAGGATGCGCCTGTTGTAGATGTCGTTCAGCATCGCAAGTCGTTCTGGCCGGGGTGGAAAATGGCCGGCCCGGTTGTTATTTGCCAACTGATATAGGAGCCGTTCGCGGGTTCCCAAATCCGCCCCGGCATCGGGACGGGTCACATAAGGATCGGATATCGATGGACGCGATCGTCAAGGCGCTCGATGTTCCCAAAAAGAAGACCGGCCGGACGGCACGACCTTCCCGCCAGCAGGCGGAGGAGGCCGTGCGCACCTTAATTGCCTGGGCCGGCGACGATCCAAGCCGAGAAGGGCTTCGCGACACACCAGCGCGTGTCACCCGCGCCTATGAGGAATTGTTCGCCGGTTACGGCGAAGACGCGGCCGCCATCCTGTCGCGCATTTTCGAGGATGTGGGCGGCTATTCCGACATGGTGCTCGTGCGCGATATCCCCTTCGCATCGCATTGCGAACATCACATGGTGCCCTTCGTCGGCAAGGCGCATGTCGGCTACTATCCGACCGCAGGCGTCGTCGGCATTTCGAAGCTGGCGCGCGTCGTCGATGTCTTCGCCAAGCGTTTGCAGACGCAGGAGACGATGACGGCACAGATCGTCGATGCGATGGAGATTACGCTGAAACCGCGCGGCGTGGCCGTGATGCTCGAAGCGGAGCATTTCTGCATGACGATGCGCGGCGTGCAAAAGCCCGGCGCAACGACGACGACCATGCAGTTCGGCGGAATATTTCGCGACGATCCCGCCGAACAGTCGAAATTCCTTGCCGTGATTCACGGCGCGCGCTGATGCCGCTTTACGCGCTCGACGGCATCGCGCCGACGATCGTTCCGGACCGCGCTTACATCGCGCCCGGCGCGCAGGTGATGGGCCGCGTTTTTCTGGCTGAAGATGCGAACATCTGGTTCAATGCAGTGTTACGCGGCGATAACGACGATATCCGCATCGGCCCACGCAGCAATATCCAAGATGGCTGCGTGTTGCATGTGGATCCGGGATTTCCCGTCCATGTCGGCGCCGATTGCACGATTGGCCATTGCGTTATCCTGCACGGATGCTTCGTCGATGATGGCGCGCTCATCGGCATGGGCGCGACGGTGCTGAACGGTGCGCGTATCGGAAAAAATTCGCTCGTCGGTGCCAACGCGCTTGTAACCGAGGGCAGGGAATTTCCGGAGAATTCGCTGATCGTCGGATCGCCAGCACGCGTCGTGCGGACGCTCGATCCGGCGCAGGCTGCGATGGGCCGCACGATTGCGCAGCACTACGCCGAGCGCGCGCGGCGCTTCGCGACGGGGCTGAAGGAAGTTTCGGTCTAGCGAAGACCTACGAGCGCATCCGGCGTATCGACATCAAGCAATATGCCGTCGTCGTCGATTTGCACCGTCACGACGTCCACGTCCTTCAGCAACCGGCGTGCGCCTTCGTCGCCGGTGAGCGTATCGATTGCCGCAAACAGCGCGCGCGAAAGCAGCACGGGGTTGCCGCGCCGGCCTTTGTGCGATGGCATGACGGCACATGCATGCGGGTGTTCGCGAAACGCTATTACCAGCGCATCGATCACCGCAACGCTGACGCGCGGCATGTCCGCGAGCAGAACGACGACGCCATTGATGTCCGGTCCGAGCGCGGCGATGCCCGCCCGCAACGAGGTCGACTGTCCCTCAGCATAGGACGGGTTGTGCACCTCGCGGACAATCAGTCCTTCGAGCGCAGCCATGACAGCATCGCGTGCGTAACCCGTCACGACACTTACGTCGCTTACGCTTGATGTTAGAGCGGTCTCGACGACACGACGCACGAGGGGCATCCCGTCGAGTATCGCGAGAAGCTTTACGTCGCCGTCCGTCGCTTCCGCGTAGCGCGAGCCTCTACCGGCGGCGAGAACGATCGCGGCGACGCGTGGGCCTGCGTCACTCGCCATCGTCGTCGGCGTGCGAAGCGCCACCGCCACGCGGCTGCGGCCGCGAAACGATCTCCATCAACAGACCGCCAACGCCGAGTCTCGTCATCTCGCGCCCTGACACGGGCAGCCCCGCCAGCAAGCGCTGCAAGACCCAGTCGAACCCGTTCTCCTTCGGCGAGCGCGCGCAGCCCGGCGCGCCGAGAACAGGCTTTCCGGAGGCATCTTTTGCAAGCAGCAGGAGATTGCCGGGATCGACGGGCATGCCGAAATGTTCGATGTGTCCGCCCGCTGCTTCGATCGCCTGTGGGATGACATCGCGCCGGTCCGTGATCGCGGAAGCGCCGAAGACGATGGTGAGATCGGCTGTCGGCGTCAGCCGGTCGAGCATCGCATGCAGCGGCTTCACCGCGTGATCGACGCGTTCGTCGGCAATAATTCTTGCGCCGGCCGGCGCAAGTCGGTCGGCCATGACACGCACGGTCTTGTCGACGACCGTCGGCTTCAGACCCGGCAGCAATGTCGAGACGATGGCGATTTTCAGCGGCCGGAACGGCGCGACCGACAATCCAAATTTCGTGCACATGCCGATGGCCGCGGCGAGGGCATCGCGCGGGACAGCAAAGGGAATGATCTTCACAGTCGCGACCATCTCGTTCTCGACGACGGCGCGCAGATCGGGAAGCGTCGCGACGGTAATCGACTCGTCGGCGGCGTTGATCGCATCGACCAGCGCTGCATCGATCCTCAGAACGCCCGGCGCGCTGGCAAAGATATTCGTGCGTCCAGTGAAAGGCGGATCGAGACGCAGGTTTGCGCCAGCCAGTGCTTTCGCGAGCGCTGCGGCGGCCTGGTTTTCGCCGATATCATCGGGCTCGATCCGCGCGGCGACGATCGTCTCGACGCCCGCTTGCCGCAGCGCCGCGATTGCGGCGGCATCGACGACATCGCCCTTCTTGAGCACGAGACCCGGACGACGCACCGCATGCGCGACTATGCTGCCTATGGCGTCCGCGACCGCAACCGGACCAAACTTCATTCGTGCGCATCCCGACGGCGTGGAATCACGCGGTCGCAAAAGATTCGCGCAAGCTTTGCATGCTGGAACATGTCCTTATTCGCCGAACCGAACTCACTTCGCTGGCGATGCCCATGCAAACCGGCAAGCCGGTTTGCAAAGGCAGCAGCGACATCGAAGCGGGACATGCTCAAGCGCGCTCCGTCACCGCCCGCAGCGGCTTTTTGCGCATCGACAGGATTACCTCACCGAGGATCGACACTGCGATCTCCGAGGGACTGACAGCGCCGATATCGAGGCCGATCGGCGCGTGAATGCCCGCGAGTGAATCCTCCGAAACGCCGGCCGCCGTCAGGCGCTCGATGCGCTTCGCATGCGACTTCCGCGAGCCGAGCGCGCCGACATAAAAGCAGCCGGCGGCAAGCGCCTGAGACAGCGCGGGGTCATCGACCTTCGGGTCATGCGTAACAGCGGCAAGCGCCGTGAAGGGATCGAGCCCGATTTTCGGCAGCGCGACATCCGGCCATTCCGCCAAAACACAGCCTTCGGGGAAGCGTTCCGGCGTCGCGAAAGCAGTACGCGGATCGACGATTGTTACGTCGAAATCGGCAAGTGTCGCCATCGTCGAGAGCGCTTGCGCGATATGCACCGCGCCGACAATGACGAGGCGCGGCGGCGGCGCCTGCACGGTCAGGAAATAGCTGCGACCGTCTTCCTCGATCGTGCCGCTCTTGCCCATGCGCAGGCGCTGTTCCAGATGCGCCGCAAGCGGATCGCCCGAAATTGCATCGGCCGTGACCAGCCGCTGCGCGCCGGATGGCATGTCCGTCACAAGCACGCACGCACGTCGCGCCGCGCGCTCCGCGTTGAGCTGCGAGAGGGTGGAAGCCTTCACGCTTCGACCTTCTCGACGAAGACTTTTATGCGCCCGCCGCAGGAGAGGCCGACCCGCCAGGCGGTCTCGTCGGCGACACCGAATTCGAGCGTACGCGGCGCGCCATCGCCGATGACATCGAGCGCCTCGGTCACAACTTCGCCTTCGACGCAGCCGCCCGACACCGAGCCGAGAAAGTTGCCATCGGCATCGATGACGAGGTGGCTGCCGACCGGTCGCGGCGCCGAACCCCATGTCTCGACGACCGTGGCGATGGCGACGCCTCGCCCGGCCTGCACCCACTCCTCCGCTTTCGCGAGGACATCGGCTTCGTTTGTCAGCATGAGGGCACCTCCGGCACCGCAATGTAATTCAGCACCCGAATTTCTTCGAGACGCTGCCCGCGCATGTCAGCCGCGCGGCGTCGGTCGCACGAGATCGAAACACTCGGCCAAGGTCCAGGCCAGCACGGCGGCGACGAGGGCATCGCCGAAATATACGCTCCAGCCCGGCAGCGTATCGACGATGCGCGGCTGCAGCCAGCGCAGCGCTCCATCGGCGAGCATTGCGAGCGGCAGCAAACCGGCGAGGCCGAGCGGAAGCATGCGGCCCCGATCACGAAACCGTTTGGCGCAAAGATTGACCCAACAGACGCCGAGCAGCAGCACCGCCAGCGTGTAGAAGATGAGGTAGAGATTCGCGGCAATCGCCGAGGGTTCGATGAAGCCGCGGCGCGCGAGACTGCGCAACGCGTAGGGATGTGCGAACAGCCAGCCCGCCGTCGCAAGCGCGAAGAGCGCCAGCAGCGGCAGCGCGGCGCGCCACCATTCGTGCGCGCCGAGCGTGCCCTGATCCGAGCGATAGAGGAACGCGAAGCGCCCGCGTTCCGCCTGCGTCACGCTCAATCCCTCAGGAGTTCGTTGATCGCCGTCTTGGAGCGCGTCTGGGCATCGACCTTCTTCACGATCACGGCGCAATAAGTCGACGGTCCCCAGTTCTGGCCGGGCATCGCTTTGCCGGGCAGATTGCCGGAGACGACGACCGAATAGGGCGGCACCCTACCGACGTGGATTTCGCCCGTTGCACGATCGACGACCTTGGTCGATGCGCCGATGAAAACGCCCATCGCAATGACGGCGCCCTGCCCGATCACAACGCCTTCGACCACCTCCGAGCGCGCGCCGACGAAGCAATCGTCTTCGATGATCGTCGGGCCTGCCTGCAGCGGCTCCAACACACCGCCGATGCCGACGCCGCCGGACAGATGCACGTTCTTGCCGATCTGCGCACACGAGCCGACCGTCGCCCAGGTGTCGACCATCGAGTTCTCGCCGACATAGGCGCCGAGATTGACGAAGGACGGCATCAACACGACGCCCGGCGCAACATAGGCGCCGCGCCGCACGATGGCGCCGGGCACGGAACGGAAGCCCGCAGCGCCATGTTCCTTGGCGCTCCAACCCTCGAACTTCGAGGGCACCTTGTCCCACCACGACGCGCCGCCGGGCGCGCCTGCGATAGGAGCCATGTCGTTCAGGCGGAATGACAACAGCACCGCCTTCTTCAGCCATTGATGCACGTGCCAGCTATCGCCTTGCTTCTCGGCGACGCGGACCTTGCCCGCATCAAGCAGCGCCAGCGCCTCGTCGACAGCATCGCGGACGACACCTTTGGTCGACGCGTTGACCTCGGCGCGCTTCTCGAACGCGTCCTCGATCGTGTGCTGGAGCTTTTCGTGCGACATGCCTGATCCGGTGTAGGGTCTTTCCCGTCTTTCTCGGGGTCTGCGACACGTGATGTCAACCGCGGGTGCAAACCATTGCCGCGCGCGCGCCGGGGCAACATGCGCGATGGTGGTTGCGCTCATTGCGCTTCCTATGGCGGGTTGGGCGGCGGAATGTTCCTTGCCGACAAATCTCGATGCGATGAGCGCTGCGATCCGCAAGGCGCAGTCCTGCGTGGCGGCGGCACGACTTGCAGAAGATTGTGCTTTCGGCGCGAGCGGCGACGTGTCGCTTCAGGGCGCTGTCATCGCTGTCTGCGAGCGCGATTTCCTGCCCCACTTCACGGGCGCAGACGCTCGCACCTACCGCCACGCACTCAAGAACTGTCGCAGAAAATATGCGAGCAAACAGGGGACGATGTATTTGTCCGCTGCGGCTTTCTGCGAAGGCAAGGCCGCGCAGGACCGATCGGCCGCGGTGCTGAAGGCGAGGCGCAAGTCCTCCCCTTGACGTGAGCCACGCCCGGTCGCCACATACCGCTTGCCAAGGGGAGCCCGAGCGCGTCGCGCAAGGGCTGAGAGGCTTGCGGCGAGAGCAGCAGCGACCCTTCGAACCTGATCCGGTTTAGCCCGGCGGAGGAATGGCCCGTTTTGAACGCATTTGCCCCTTCGCGATCCTGCCGTCCCGCGCAGCGTGTACATGTGCTTGGCGCAGGCGTGGCCGGCCTCACCGCCGCGCTCATGCTCGCGCGCCGCGGCGGCGACGTCACGGTGTTCGAGAAGCGTGCCGCGGCGGGGCGCGGCTGCTCCTGGTTCGCGGGCGGTATGATCGCGCCGTGGTGCGAGGCCGACGGCGCCGACCCCGTCGTGACCGCGCTTGGCGAGGAAGCGCTCGAATTCTGGACGCGCGATGTGCCCGTGGCGACACGCGCCGGCAGTCTTGTCGTCGCGCCGGCGCGCGATCTCGCGGATCTGCGGCGGTTCGCACGGCGCACGGCGCGCTACGAAACGCTCGACGGCGATGCGATTGCCACAATCGAGCCCGATCTTGCCGGGCGGTTCGCGACGGGTCTGTTCTTCGACGAGGAAGCGCATCTCGAACCGCGCTTTGCTGTCACGACGTTACAGGCGGCGCTGGCGGCCATGCCGAACGTGACGATGCGCTTCGAGGCAGAAGCCGACGATGCGCACGATGCCGACTGGGTCATCGACGCCCGCGGGATCGCCGCACGCGACCGACTGAAGGATCTTCGCGGCGTGAAAGGCGAGATGGTCGTGCTGCGCACAACCGAAGTGTCGCTGGCGCGGCCGGTGCGCCTCATCCATCCGCGCTGGCCTGTCTACATCGTGCCGAGGCCGAACAATCTCTTCATGGTCGGCGCGACGATGATCGAGAACGAGGATGCGAGCGGCGTCTCCGCACGCAGCCTGATGGAACTGCTGGGTGCCGCCTATGCGCTGCATCCAGCCTTCGGGGAAGCGCAAGTGGTCGAGACGGGCTGTGACCTGCGGCCCGCCTTTCCCGACAACATTCCGCGCGTTCTTCGCGACGGCAGGCGCATCCACATCAACGGGCTGTTCCGGCACGGTTTCCTGCTCGCGCCTGCACTGGCGCGGCAAGCGGCGGAGATCGTGTTCGGCGCAGCGGAGACTGACAATGAATCTTTGCGTCAACGGCACGCTCTTGCAGGCTGAAGCGACGGACCTCGCTGCGCTCGTCGCCGAACTCGATTACGACGAGGCCGCGGTGGCGACGGCAGTGAATGGCGACTTCGTACGCCGCACCGATCGCGCCAAGACCGTGCTGCGCGCCGACGATGCCGTCGAAATTCTCACGCCGCGGCAGGGAGGCTAATATGCTCGACGCGACGCGCCCTGCAGATGCGCTTGAGGTCTATGGCGAGCGTCTGCCGTCGCGACTTATGATCGGAACGGCGCTCTACGAGTCGCCCGATGTGCTCGCGAAATCCGTGCGTGCCTCGGGCGCGGGCATCGTCACCGTGTCGCTACGCCGCGAGGCCGGCGCGTCGCGCGCGGGCGAAAGCTTCTGGTCGCTCGTGAAGGATTTCGGCGTACGCGTGCTGCCGAACACGGCCGGCTGCCGCACGGCGAAGGAAGCGATCACAACGGCCCAGATGTCCCGCGAGGTTTTTGACACCCCGTGGGTGAAGCTCGAAGTCATCGGCGAAGACGACACGCTGCAGCCCGACGTGTTCGGCCTCGTTGAAGCGGCGAAAGCACTGAGCGACGATGGCTTCAAAGTCTTCCCCTATACGACGGAAGATCTGGTCGTGGCGGAGAAACTGCTCGCTGCCGGCTGCGAGGTGCTGATGCCGTGGGGCGCGCCGATCGGCAGCGGTCGCGGCCTCAACAACGTCTATGGTCTGCGTGCGTTGCGTGCGCATTTTCCCGAAGTGCCGCTCGTCGTCGATGCCGGCATCGGAGCGCCGTCGCATGCCGCCGCAGCGATGGAACTCGGCTACGACGCAGTTCTGTTAAACACCGCGATCGCCAAAGCCGACGATGCGCCGGGTATGGCGCGGGCCTTCGCGCTTGCCGTCGAGGCGGGCCGTGCCGGGTTCCTCGCCGGCGCCATGGAAGCGCGCGACATGGCCGCACCATCGACACCCGTTCCAGGACGCGCATTCACGTGAGCGCCATTCTCGATCCCTTTTATCCAATCGTCGAGGACGCGAATTGGGTCGCACGTGTCGTCGGCGCGGGCGCAAAACTGGTGCAGTTGCGGAAAAAAGATACCGATGACGCATCGGCGCGCACTGAAATTTCGCGCGCGAAAAGCATTTGCGAGGAAGCCGGCGCGACGCTTGTTGTCAACGATTTCTGGCAGGCCGCGATCGATCTGCAATGCACCTACGTGCATCTTGGCCAAGGCGATCTCGATACCGCCGATGTCACGGCGCTACGCCGCGCCGGCATCCGGCTCGGCCTTTCGACACACGATCATGCCGAGCTCGATCGCGCCTTGTCGCTCGACCCCGATTATATTGCGCTCGGGCCGATCTATCCGACGCTCTTGAAGCAGATGCCGTGGGCGCCGCAGGGCCTCGATCGGATCGGCGAATGGAAAAAGCTGATCGGCGCGCGCCCGCTCGTCGCAATCGGCGGGCTGACATTGGATCGCATTCCAGGCGTGCTGGCAGCGGGCGCGGACAGCGTTGCCGTCGTGACCGACATCGTACGGGCCGACAATCCGGAGGTGCGGACACGAGAATGGGTGTCGGCGACGCGGCGGACGTGAAGCATTGATATCGGCATCATTCGATGTCAGATTTGATGCTTGTAGAGGCAATTCGAGATGCGCACGACCATTACGCTCGACGATGAGCTCGTCGAGGCAGCACAAAGCTACACGGGGCTGACTGAAAAATCCGCTCTCGTTCGCGAAGCCTTAAAGGCACTTGTCGCGCGCGAGGCGGCGCATCGGCTCGCACGCTTGGGCGGAACGCAGCCTGGTATCAAGGCCGCTCCGAGACGGCGACTGCCGGCAAAGTGATCCTGCCCGATACGTCGATCTGGATTGAGCACGTAGACCGCGGAAACCCAGTTCTGGCAATGCAGCTCGCGGCCGATACAATACTTGGCCACCCCTATGTGATCGGCGAACTTGCACTCGGAAATCTGCGTCGCCGGGCAGCGGTTCTGGCGGACCTCTCTAGGTTGCGACAACCCGTGCTTGCATCACACAGTGAGGTCATGGACCTGATCGAGCGACACGCACTCAACGGACTCGGCATCGGTTATGTCGATACGCATCTGCTCGCTTCCACCTTGCTGACGCCCGGCATATCGCTATGGACGAGGGACAAGCGGCTCTACGCAATCGCGAAGCGTATGAATCTGTCTTGGACGGATCAATAGGGGAGAAATCTATGCCTGCCACGCGTGCGCTCGCGCTCGGCCCCCAGCAGGCAACGCTAGAGAAGCGCGCTGACGGCACGATGCTTGTGTGTTCGCCGATGGAGATGCCCGAACACAAGCGCTGCATCACGGATTACCTCGTCGAAAGCGCGAGCCGCACGCCCGATACGATTTTCGTCGCGCGACGCGGCGCGAATGGCCGCTGGATCGAAGTCACCTACGCGCAAGCTTTTGCGCGCATCGAACGTCTCGCCGCCGGGCTGCTCACGCATAAACTTGGACCGGAGCGGCCGGTCGCCATCCTTAGCGGCAACAGCATCGAACATCTGATGCTCGCGCTTGCCTGCATGCACGTCGGGATCCCCTTCGCGCCGATCTCGACGCCCTATTCCCTCGTGTCCCGCGATTACGACAAGCTAAAACATGTGATCGGACTTCTTACGCCGGGCCTGATCTTCGCCGACGACGGCGCAGCCTATGCCGGCGCCATTCGCGCCACGGCGCCGGCCAATTGCACGATCGTAACGAAAGACGGCCGTGGCGGGCCAGAAGCCGTGCCGCTCGCCGCGCTCGAAGCGGACAACGCGCCCGCCGTTGCGGCCGCAAATGCGCGCGTCATGCCGGACACGATCGCGAAATTCCTTTTCACCTCCGGCTCGACCGGCATGCCGAAAGGCGTGATCAACACACAACGCATGCTCTGCGCCAATATTCTGCAGATTCAGGGCGCAATCCCGGAGATGGCGAAACCGCAGGTGCTCGTCGACTGGCTGCCGTGGAACCACACGTTCGGGGGCAATCATAACACCGACATCGTGCTCGCAAGCGGCGGCACGCTCTACATCGACGACGGTCGCCCGGCTCCCGGCGGCTTCGACGCGACGATCGCTAACCTCCACGAGATCGCACCGACCTGCTATTTTAGCGTGCCGAAAGGTTTTGAGATGCTGGTGCCGCGTCTCGAAGCCGATGCCGGCCTCGCGCAGCACTTCTTCAGTCGGCTCAAGTGCATCATGTATGCCGGCGCAAGCCTGCCGCAGCATGTGTGGGACGGGTTCGACCGCATCGCAGAGAAGACGATCGGCCAGACGATCCGCGTCGTCACGGGGCTCGGCGCCACGGAAACATCGCCGTCCGCGATGTTCGTCACGCAAGGCGACTTGCGATCCGGAATGATCGGTGTGCCGGTCGCAGGCTGCGATCTAAAACTCGTGCCGAACGGCGACAAGCTCGAGGCCCGCTTTCGGGGCCCGAACATCACGCCGGGCTATTGGCGGCAGGCCGAGGCGACGAAAAATGCCTTCGACGAGGAGGGTTTCTATAAAATTGGGGACGCCATCCGGTTCGTAGACGAAGCTGAAGTGAACAAAGGCTTCTGGTTCGATGGACGCGTCAGCGAGGACTTCAAGCTGACGACGGGTACTTGGGTAAGCGTCGGCGTTCTGCGCGGAAAACTTGTTTCAGCCTTCGCGCCGCTTGTCCGCGATGCCGTTATCGCAGGACACGACCGCGAGTCGCTCTCGGCCATCGTGCTCCTCGATCATGAGGGTTGCGCGGCACTGACGGGTATTGCGGCGAGCGAGGCACCGCAGACCCACGCCGCGCATCCCGTGTTGCGAGACAAACTGGCAGCGCATCTCGCGGCCTTTGTGAAAACGGCAACCGGGAGTTCTACGCGCGTCGAGCGGATCGTCGTCCTCGACGAACATCCCTCGCTCGACAAAGGCGAGATCACCGACAAGGGCTCGATCAACCAGCGCGCCATGCTCGCCGCTCGAAAACACCTTGTCGAGGAGCTTTACGGCGAGCGGCCGAGCGACCGGATCATCGCCGTCTCGCGCTGACGCTATGCAGGTCAGCGCCGCGGCTTTACCGCCAGCCAGATCATGTGCGTCGCGCCGCGTTTGCCACGATCGGCGCGCACGCGGTGCTCACTGACGGCAAAACCCTGTTTCTTCAGATGCGTCGTGAATGGCGGATAGCCCCGCGCGGACCAGACGGCCAGAACGCCACCGGGCCGCAAGGCGTCGCGCGCAGCGATCAGGCCCGCGGTCGAGTAGAGGCGATCGTTCTTCGTCCGGGTTAGGCCTTCCGGTCCATTGTCGACGTCAAGCAGGATGGCGTCGAAGGCCGCGCGTTGGGCGCGGATGACGAAACCGACGTCATCTTCGATAATGTTTACGCGAGGATCGATGAGGCATTCGCCGAATAGGGGCGCCATCTCTTTTCTCGCCCATGCGACGACGGCAGGGACGAGTTCGCAGACGGTGATCGTGGCGTTCGGAGGCAGTGTTGCGAGAGCGGCACGCAACGTGAACCCCATCCCGAGCCCGCCGATGAGCACCTTCGGCGCGGGCGACGCGGCGATGGCCTGCGCCGCGAGCGTCGCAAGCGCCTCTTCCGAGCCGCTGAGCCGGCTGTTCATCAGCTCCGCACCGTCGATCTTGATGAGATACTCAGTGCCACGACGCAGCAAACGAAGCTGGCCCGTACCATCGGGAACATCCGCAGTGCCAAGCAGGACCCACGGGATCACGACGGGAGGTCCGAAGGCGGCTTCACGCCCGCCCAGATACCGGCATCGATGCGATTGAGCAGCGGCGGCTTCGCGAGCGTCGCGAAATATTCGTCCGTCGCGCGACGTGCACCCTGAAAGCAGCCGTAGTCATCCACGATCAGCACGCCACCGGACACGAGCTTTGGATAAAGATGTTCGAGCTCGACGCGTGTCGATGTGTAGAAGTCGGTATCGAGCCGCAGCAGTGCGATCGGCCCAAGATCGGCCTGCGGAACCGTGTCCTCGACCAGCCCCACGACGAAACGGATTCCGTCCAACGTGCCGAGCACGTCCCGCAAAGTCTCATGCACTTGCGTCTCGTAGCGCGGCAACAGGCTCGGCGTCTCGATTTTCCGGCCGCCGGTGTACACATCCGTCGAGCCGACAGGCGGCCCATTGAACGTGTCGAACAGCACGATCTCGGCGTCCATGCCGAGTGCTTTTCGCGCGAGGCCCATGAAAGCCGCTGCGCCGCCGAGGAAACAGCCGCATTCGACCAACGCGCCGTGCAATCGATTGGCCGCGATATATTGCAGAGATTGATGCAGATTGTAGAAGCCTGTGACGTGCAGCAACGAATAGGGCTTGCAGCGCTCGTAGAAATCCCAAAATCGCGCATCCTCGATCTCGGGATAGGTCTCGCGCTTGCGCGTATGCAGCCGGTCGATCCGGGGCACGAGATCGCGTGCGAATTTCATGGCCCCCGTGCTAGCACGGACGCCATGAATCGTCTGCGCAACCGCCTAGCGTCGCAACACTGATGGATTTCTCGCCGGCCCAGGATCGCGCGCTGGAAGAGGTCGCGCGCTGGCTCGCCGACCCCGGCCAACCGCAAGTGTTCCGCATGTTCGGCTATGCCGGCACGGGCAAGACAACCTTGGCGCGCCATCTCGCGGAGCATGTCGACGGCGATGTCGCCTTCGGTGCCTACACCGGGAAGGCGGCGCTCGTCATGCGCTCGAAAGGCTGCATCGACGCGCGTACCATCCACAGCATGATCTACCGACCGAAGGACACCGAAGGCGATGCGCCGACCTTTGTGCTGAACGACGACAGTCCCGCGGCGAAAGCCAATCTCATCGTCATCGACGAATGTTCGATGGTAGACGAGGAGATGGGCCGCGATCTCCTGTCCTTCGGCAAGAAGACGCTCGTGCTTGGCGACCCCGCGCAATTGCCGCCGATCCAGGGCGGCGGCTTTTTCACCGAAGCCGAGCCGAACGTAATGCTGACCGAGGTGCATCGGCAGGCCGCCGACGATCCGATCGTGCGGCTGTCGATGGAGGTGCGCGAAGGGCGAAGCCTTTCGCACGGCACATATGGTCGTTCGCGCATTATCCCGAAGAGTGGCATCGATGCCGAGGCTGTCACGGCGGCAGATCAAATTCTGGTCGGCATGAACAAAACGCGTCGTGCTTATAACCGGCGGCTGCGCGAATTGCAGGGCTTTTCCGGCGACATGCCGCATGCCGGCGAAAAGCTCGTCTGCCTGCGCAACAATCGCGCGAAGGGCCTGCTCAACGGCGGGCTCTTCCGTGTCGAGAAGGCGAATGGTCTTCGGCGCGGCAAGGTGAGCCTGTCGGTGAAGCCGGAAGAGATGAGCGTCGCGAAGCCTTTGCGTGTGCGCGTACTGCCGGCTTTCTTTCAAGGCGAGGACGATATCCCCTATTCGCTGCGCAAGAATTCCGACGAGTTCGACTACGGTTATGCGCTGACGGTGCATAAGTCGCAGGGCTCACAGTGGAACGACGTCGTTCTCTTCGACGAGAGTTTCGCCTTCCGCGAGCATCGTGCGCGCTGGCTCTACACCGGCATCACGCGCGCGGCGGAGCGGCTGACAATCGTGATGTAGGCCGGTGTTTCATTTCGAGCCAAATCTGCGCGCGGCGCTTTACCTCTTTTTCAGGCGCATTGCTCTAGGTTAGCAGCTTCCGTCATCGGCCACGTCCGGGGCAGCATGCCGACGCCTGCGATTTCGATCCCGACCATCGATCCGGCCCTCGCCGAGCGCGCCGCATCGCTCGTCAATCCGGCATCCGGTCTTGCGAACGACTATCTCAACGTCTTCAACGAGATCGTCATGATGATCGATCTGCTTCCGGCGATGCCCGATCTTGTCGACAATATCCAGGCGTGGTCGCCAATCACCTATCGCGCCTATTTCACGCGCTCGAGCCTCGCTGGTAGCGAGAGCACGCTGAATATCTACGACCGGCTCGATCCCAGATTCCGTCGCGCCTTCGAGCGCTGCGCGGCCGACCTCGCAAAGACGGCTCGCGCTGCCTGCTCCATCGTGCTCGATCTCACCAGCCAGGCTGATGCGGACGATGCACTTGCGGTGGCATGCGAGCGTCAGGCGCGCCGTCTGCGTGGGAAGCTCGATCGCATCACGGGCATCGTGAACGGCGACCATGTGATGCTCGGGACAGAAGCGGCCGCCTGAGGTCGCGGTCCGAGAAACCTACAAAGCCGCGCGCACCTCGATCTTTACTGGCAGTCGCTCCAGCAGGCGCTTTGCCTTTTCGGCATCGTTGCGCACTGTCGCACTGACAACGAGGCCGCGCGCTGGATCGGTGACGGCCGAAACCTCGGCACCATCGAAGCCCTCGGCGCGAAGTATTTCACGTGCCGCATCGACAGAGGCGATCTCGCGCAGTTTCGGTTTGAATATCTTGCCGATCGGCGTCACCGGCATGTCGACGATGATCTCCACCGCGCGTGGCCGCGCCGGCGGCTCCAGCAACCGCTCGGTGACAAAACGCGCGAGTTCGTCGCGGTCGATCGTCGCGCCGGGCTGCGCGGAAACGAACAGCATCGGCACTTCGCCGGCATAGGAATCGGGCCGCCCCACGGCCGCCGCGAGCGCGACGCCCGGAAAGTCCATCGCCGCATCCTCGATCGCGCGCGGATCGATGTTGTGTCCGCCACGGATGATGACGTCCTTCACGCGGCCCATGATCTCGACATAGCCATCGGCATCGATGCGGCAGAGGTCGCCGGTGCGCAGCCAGCCCTCGTGGAATGCATCCTTCGTCTGCTTGGGGTCGATGTAGCCGGCAAAGACCTGCGGCCCGCGCGTGATGAGTTCGCCGACCGGTGACGGCAATTCGTGATGGACATTGCCGTTGGCGAGGATAGCGAGCTCGACCTGCGGATTGCCGGTGCCGACGAAGCCCGCCTTCACGGGCCGGTCGAAGTAATCCTGCGCGATGGCGCCCGCGAGTTCCGTCATGCCGTAGCACTGCTTGATGGAATCGCCGCCCCAGGCTTCGAGGAAACGCCGCTCGATTTCCGGCGGGCAGATCGATGCCCCGGTCGGCACGACGCGGAGCGTCGAAATATCGGCGCCGCCAACCGGCACACCCGCGACCGCGCTGAGCGTGGTCGGCACGTTACCGGCATGCGTGAGCCGGAAGCGCTCGATCATCTTCCAGAAATTCGCGCCGAAACCAGGGTCACGCGCACCCGCCGGGCTCGGAAAAAACACGGTTGCGCCAGCGGCTAACCCTGCCCCGACGCCAACGAAGAGACCGCCAACGTGGAAGAGCGGCAGCGCATCCATGATGCGATCGCCAGCGCGATAGTCGAAGGCCATCTTCGAGGCGATCGACGATGCGACGCAATTCTTGTTGCGCAAGCGCGCTACTTTCGGATGGCCGGTTGTGCCGCCGGTTGGCAACATGACCGCGACCTTCTCCGACGCGTTCTTGTCAGCCTTGCCTGCGTCAAAGACATTGCGCCACGACGGATCAGGCTGGATCTCGTCACCGTCGAAAATGACGCGTCCATCGATAGGCGCGACGACCACCTTCTCCAGCGACGGCACGTCGGCCGAGATGTTCTCGACGCGTTCGAACAGACCGCCCGGCATGCCCGGCGGCGGCACGATCAGGATTTTCGCCTTCGCCGCGTTGAGCTGCGCGACGATGGCGTCGCGCGTGAACAGCAGATTGAGCGGCATCGCGACGGCAGACGCTGCAGCGCCAAGGATCGCGACCAGCGTTGCGGGACAGGCGGGCGACAGAACTGCCACGACATCTTCGGCACCGACGCCTTTCGCCGTGATGCGATCGCTCGTCGCCTTCACAAGGCCCATGAGGCGGTCGTAGGTGATCTCGACGGGCTGCGGATCGGTGACGCCACGACAATAGATCATTGCGGTTGCATCGGGATCGATGCGTGCGCCGCGTGCGAGCACGTCGATGAAACGGGGACATTCTTCCAGCGCCATTGCCATCTCGGCATCACGGACCGCATCTGGAATTCGGACCTTCGTGTCGAGCATCGCGTCCTCCCTCGCTTTGCTGCGTTCTGACATGGCGCGCGCCATCGGGCCACTCGACGAAGGACGTGGTTGAGCTTACGGTTCATATATAAACTGAATGGCTGGGAGAGGCGCGATGGATGTGTTGATCGGAAAGCAGGACGGTGTGCTGCGCCTGACGATGAACCGTCCGGACAAGAAGAACGCGCTCACCGGGCCGATGTACGACTTGATGACGGCGGCGCTCACCGACGCTGATAGTGACGACAGCATCCGCGCAATCCTGCTGGAAGGCGCAGACGGTGCTTTCACAGCGGGCAACGATCTCGGAGATTTCCTCGCGGTCGCGCAGGGCAAGGCGGAGGCGCGTGCGGGCTATTTCATCGAAGCCGTCGCGATGCTGGAGAAGCCCATCGTTGCCGCGATTGATGGCGTCGCGGTTGGTGTCGGCACCACCATCGTCCTACATTGCGATCTCGCCTTCGCGACAAAGGAAGCGAAATTCCGGATGCCCTTCGTCGATCTCGGGCTGGTGCCTGAGGCCGCGTCATCTTTGCTGCTGCCGCGCCGCGTCGGCATGGCGAAAGCGTCGGAGCTTATCCTGCTCGCCGAGGCCTTCGGTGGCGAAGAGGCCGCGCGGCTCGGCATCGTCAATCGCGTCGTGCCGGCGGCGGAACTCGCTGCCGTCGCGATGGATGCGGCGAAGCGGCTGGCGGCAAAACCGCCCGCGGCGCTCCGCGCGTCCCGCGCATTGCTTCGCGGCAGTCGGGATGATGTTCGCGCCGCGATGAAGGCGGAGAATGTTGCCTTCGCGACGGCGCTGAAGAGCGACGATGCGAAGAAGGCGTTCCAAGCCTTCCTCGCAAAGGCCTGACGCGGCGTGGTCCCTATGAAATGATGACTGTCCTGCGCGGCGACGTCGACCGCAACCGCTTCGACAATCGCGAAAACGCAAGTTGAAGGCTGGTTGACCTAAATCCTCTCAGCTCCTTGTGATTAGTATGAGCTGCCGGTCATCTTCTGTTCATCAAGATAGGCCGAAGCAGACTCGCTTTCGCCCCAAACCCGTGCATTGGTGCGGCTTGGGGCACCCCCACCCAACCCGCTGGCCAAAATGCCGATTTCCGCCCGCTTCGTGGTCCGGTCTGCCATCGGGCTGCTTGCTGTCGGCTTTCTCGCTCTCTTCGCCATCGTCGGCGTTACCGTCTGGCTGAATGAGCGGGCACGATCGCTGTCCGAAGCCGCGACCGCCGCGCAGGAACTGCGCGTGTCCGCCGTCGAGCTGCGCGACGAATTGCGCACGGCCGAGTCCAGCCAGCGCGGATTCCTCGTGACCGGCAACGAAATTTACCTCGCGCCTTTCGACAGCGCGAAAGTCTCGATCCAGCGCGATCTCGACCGTCTTGTCCGCAAGGTCAAAGGCAGCGTCGAACAACAGCCGATGATCGCGCGCCTGAAGTCGCTCGTCGCCGACAAGGTAGCCGAGATGGACGGCCTCATCGCGCTGAAGAAGGACCGACGCGACGACGATGCGCTCGCAAGCTTCCGCACGAACCGCGGTAAGGCGCTGATGGATGCCATCAACGTGTTTCTACACTCTGTCATCCTGTCGGCGGACGAGCGCATGGCCACCAGCGTCGAGGAGCAGCGTCTCAACGCATCGTTCCTGCGCTGGGTGTCGATAGGCGGCGCGCTCGTTATCCTCGCTGTCGTCTCGGGCGTTATGGTGACGGTTGCCCGCTACACGCGCGAAATCCGACATGCACGAGACGAAGTCCGTTCGCTCAATCTCGGGCTCGAGCAGCGGGTCGAGGACCGCACCGCCGATCTCGAACGCGCCCGCGACCGCGCCGAAATCCTGCTCGCCGAGGTCAACCATCGCGTCGCCAATTCGCTGATGCTGGTCGCGTCGCTCGTGAAACTGCAATCGAACGCCGTGACCGACCGCTCCGCTAAGGACGCGCTGGCGGAAACGCAGGCGCGCATCTATGCCGTGTCGTCGGTCCACAAATGGCTCTACGGCGCCGGCGATGCACGCATCGTTTCGCTCGATGAATATCTTGGGAGCCTGCTCGATAATCTGCAAGCATCGATGCGTGCCGAAGGGCATGGCGCATCGCTGCGCTATGAACTCGAACCGCTGAAACTGCCGACGGATATGAGCGTCAATCTCGGGATCGTCGTCGCGGAGCTCGTGACAAACGCGTTCAAATACGCCTACCCCGAGCGCATGGGTGAAGTGCGTGTCAAACTGACCGGGCGCGCAGACGGACTGGCCGAAGTCTCCGTCGAGGACGACGGCATCGGTCGTGGCACCCTGCCCGCAGTGCGCGGTACGGGGCTTGGCACGCGCATCGTGACCGCGATGGCCTCGGCCATGTCGGCACAAGTCACCTATGACGCGCGCAGCCCCGGCACCGCGGCGCGCATCATCTTTCCCTATGCGACGATCGATGCGGCGGTGGCGTAGCGCGACGCGACGATCCACAAGCGATGATGATCGATGGATTGCGTCGTCGCTCGCTGTTGGCGATGACAGGCCACGGACGGGGGACCGTGATGACCGAACAAGAACGCTGCGAATGAAAGGCGTCAAAGCCCTCCTCCCGATCGCGGGCATCTTCACGCTTGCCGCAATTCTTTCTGTCGGCGCGCAAGAAGGGCCACCAGGCATCACGACGCCGGTCGTACTCCCGCCGTTCGATCCCGTTGCGCCGCGTTGCGCGCCGCCGCCGGGCCTGCTGCGCACGCTCGTTTTCGCGCAAGACAACGCGCGCCAATTCATGAATGGCGTCGGCGCCGGTCTCGCCGCGGCGGCGAAAGATCGTGGTCTCGCCTTCCGCATCGACCTCGCAGGCGGCAATGCTGGCCAAATGATCGAACAAGCGCGTGCATTGGCGAACGAACGCGTCGGCGCCGTCGTCGCCTCGCCGGTCGATCCGCCGTCGCTTGCGGTGCATCTGCAAAAGCTCATCTGGTCCGGCGCTTTTGTCGGCACGATCGTGCCGCCGCCGGCAATCACGCTGCTCAACGCGCCGCAATATCTCACCGGCAAAGTCCTTGGCGATGCGGCTGCCGACTACATCCGCGGAAAACTAAGGGGGAAGGCGAAAGTCGTGCTGCTCACGCACGATAGCCTGCAATTTCTCGCACCGCGTTTCGCCGCGATACGCGATGCGCTACGCGACATCCCCGGCGTCAGCATCGTGGCGGATATTTCGCCGCTGACCGTCGACAAGGCCGGCGGCCAGACGACGATGGAGACGATCCTGCTTGCGCAACCCAGCATCGATGTCGTGCTCGGCGCCGACACTGTCGTGCTCGGTGCGCTTGCCGCATTGCGGGCAGCGGGCAAGGCGCGCGACGACCAATTTCTCGGCGGCATCGACGGCGAGCCCGAAGCGGTGACGGAAATCCGCAAGGGTGGACCGTACAAGGCGAGCATCAGTCTCGCCTCGCCCGTGTTCGGATATGCGCTTGGGCAATTCGCCGCCGACTGGCTTGACGGCAAGTCTGTGCCGCAGGCGATGGACATTCTGCCGAAGGCGCTGACGACGCAAAATCTCGTCGCTTACGAAGCGGACCTGAAAGACCCTGCGGCCGTCAACGCGGATGCCACGCGGCGCGCGTCATACCTCAAGATGTTCGGCAACATCTGCTACGAAAGCCGCGACCGGTACGTGAACTTTCCCTGGTCGTCGGAAGCGCGCTGACCGATATTTCCGACCGTTCGTGCTGTTCCGCGCAACGTTAGCGCTGCCGCGACGACGTGGCCCTTTTCCCGAAGTCGCTCGGCTTCCTGCACGCCCGCATCGAGAGCGGTTGTTATTTCGTCCTGAGATAGTGGGCCGACTGCACGCGTGACGCGCCTTGCGCCAAGGTCGCTTTCCGGATCGAACGCGTTTGCCGGCGCGCGCGCAATTGCGGGATGACCCGGCAAATCGACAGCGTTGGCGACCAATGTCGCGGCGGCATCGGCGCTTGCTGCATCTCGCGACAGGATCGTCACAGCATCGGCAATGCCGAGGGAAAAACTTCGGCCGCCAAAGCCGCTGGTCGCGATGCCGCGCACGGGATCGGAGTACGTGATGCGGGTCGTACCGATCATTGCGAGCTCCGACGTCACTCCCAGTCCAGCCGCCATCGCGACATCGAACACCGTGCCTTCGGACAAATGCACGGCGATGTCACCGCCATTGTTGACCCACGCGCGTGCGAGCGGCGCAACTGAAACCATCGTTGCCAGAATTTGATCAGCGACCGAGCCCGCCACGGCCGCCATGCGCGTGATGAATGTCTCGCGCGAGAGGGGTCGAACGGCGATGTCCATGCGCCGCGCGACAACGCCCGCCGGCATCGGTGCATCGCAAGACATTGGATCGCGCAACAACGTCAATTCTTCGCACAACTCGTCGAGCACGGTCGCAAAGCGACGTGTCGCGGCCGCGAACGCCGCACGCACGGCGTCGGATGCACCATCTGCGGAAATGATCAGATCGATCGGGCCGTCATGCAGATGCAGCCGCCCACCCGGCAGTATCGCCGCCTGCATGCGCGGCGGCGTCATGCGTTCAGACCGCCACCGCGTGGGCGTGCGGCCAGGCCGCGGCGGTGTCGGCGTCCTGCTTTCGCTCCCGCCGTTCGCGCAAAACATCGGCGAGCGGACGTACATGATCGACGTGGCCGCCGAGCGCCGCGTAGTCCGAGAGCCGCATCGTGAATTCGATCGGCGCGACGATCGCCGGTGTCGGCACATAGCCAAAGGCATGCTCCGGCACGTCGAGCACATCGACCATCAGCGTAATGCCGCCACCTGGCCACACATAGGTTTTCGCGCCACCGGCAGTGACGGTCGTCAGCGCATCTTTCACGGAGCGCGTCAGACGCACGGGATTTTCCGTCACGCCAGCGCGAAGGGAGCCGCCGGCACCGCCCATGAACAGCACAGTGCAGAGCGCCGGCTCGCAATTCTCCTTGATGCGATCGACGGATTCCTCCAGCGAACCCGGCAATGTTCGGGCGACGGGGCGAAGCTCGTCGTCCAACTCGAAATAGGCGTGTTGCTCGCCGGTCGTCGAAACCATCAGCATGCGCAGGCCCGGCCGCGCACCTTTGCGCGCATCGAAGCCAGCGATGATGTCGAGTGGGTTCTGAACATTCGTGCCGCCCCACCCCGCGCCGGGTTCTGCAACATGGAAATACCGCCCGGGTGTCGAGCGGCGGCCCTTCATTTTGATGCCGGTGTCGGCGACTCCGAGAACCTTGCCGGCCTGATGTTCCGACAGCACGCCTGTGATGTGATCGTCGACAACGACGACTTCGTCGACCTTACCGAACCATTGCCGCGCGAACATGCCGATTGTCGCGGAACCACAGCCGACGCGCATGCGCTCTTCCGGCACGCCGTTGACGATCGGCGGACGGCCGGCCTGCACGATAACCGTCGCGCCGTCGTCGACGACGAGTTCGACCGACTTGCGGTTGCACAAATCCATCAGCGCCTGGCAGGTGACGCGGCCTTCCTTCTTGCCGCCATGCGTCAAATGATTGACGCCGCCGAGCGAGAACATCTGCGAGCCGTACTCGCCGGTCGTGACATGGCCGACCGGTTCGCCATCGACGCGGATCAGATTGCGTTCGGGGCCGAGAAACCGATCGGTGTCGATCTTCACCTTCACGCCGCAATACGAATAGATGCCCTCAGTGACGACGGTCACGGTATCGACGCCATCAATCTGCGACGACACGATGAAGGGTGCAGGCTTGTAATCGGGATAGGTCGTGCCCGCCCCGATCGCGGTGACGAAAGCGTCGCCGGCATGAACGAGATCGCCGTCCCAGTCGGCGGGGTCGGCAAGCAGCCGTGCAACCTTGCCGCCGCTTTCGATGGTTCGCTCGAGCAGCACATGCGGATCGATACGCACGAGCACGCCACCCTCGTTGCCGTAACGGTCGCAGGCGCCGAGCATGCCGGGCTTGATGAAACACATGACGGGGCAAGCGTCGCAGCGGATCTTGTCGTCCGGGCTCGCGGTCGCGGCCGGCGCGGCGACGGCGCTCGTGGCGCGGGACAGGTGAGGCTCCGGCACGTTTGGCCTCCGTTTTCCCGTTTACAGCCTGCGCGAGATCGTTAGTATGCAAACAAGTTAGCTGGCCGCTTTCGCCTGTCAAGGCGACATGTGCGGGTGGTTTTGCCGGCCGGGTGCAGGCACGATTGTTGCTCGCGCTCCGCGTCATTGAGGAGAGGGTTCGATGGCAGCTTCGTTGATGCGCATTCTGGTCGGCGCGACGGCACTGATGGTGGCGTCGAGCGCTTGGGCGCAAGGTCCAATCAAGATCGGCGAGGTCAACAGCTATAAGGCGCAGGCTGCGTTCCTCGACCCTTACAAGAAGGGCATGGAGCTCGCGGTCGAGGAGGTGAACGCGGTCGGCGGCGTCAACGGACGCAAGATTGAGGTCGTTACCCGCGACGACAATGCCAACCCTGGCGACGCGGTTCGCGCGGCGGAAGAACTCGTGTCGGCCGAAAAAGTCGACCTGCTCGCCGGCGGCTTTCTCTCCAATATCGGCGTAGCGCTGACGGACTTCGCCAAGCAGCGCAAGGTGCTTTACGTCGCCTCCGAGCCGCTGACGAACAAGATCGTTTGGGAAGGCGGCAACAAATATACGTTCCGCCTGCGTCCTTCGACCTACATGCAGGCCGCGATGCTCGTGCCTGAGGCCGCGAAGCTGAAGAAGAAGCGCTGGGCGCTCGTCTATCCCAACTACGAATATGGCCAGTCCGCCGTCGCGACGTTCAAGAAGCTACTGACCGCGTCGCAGCCGGACGTCGAATTCGTGTCCGATCAGCCGACGCCGCTCGGCAAGGTCGACGCAGGCGCTGTCGCGCAGGCAATCTCCGATGCAAAGCCCGACGCGATCTACGTCGTTCTCTTTGGCGCCGATCTCGCCAAATTCGTTCGCGAAGGAACGACCCGCGGAACCTTCAATAACGTGTCCGTTGTCGGCCTTCTCACTGGCGAGCCGGAATATATCGATCCTTTGAAAGATGAAGCGCCGGTCGGCTGGATCGTCACCGGTTATCCCTGGTACGCGATCAACACGCCGGAACACAAAACCTTCCTTGCCGCCTACCAGAAGAAGTTCAACGATTATCCGCGCCTTGGTTCGGTGGTCGGCTATTCCACGATCAAGGCGATCGTCGCCGGCATCGCAAAGGCGAAATCGACCGATATTGAAAAACTTCTGACGGCGTTCCCCGGCCTCGAGTTCGACAGTCCGATCGGCAAAGCGATGTTCCGCACGCAGGATCATCAATCGACGATGGGCGCTTATGTCGGCAAGACCGCGCTTAAGGACGGCAAGGGCATCATGGTCGACTTCGTCTACAACGATGGCACGAAATTCCAGCCGACCGATGCCGAAGTGAAGGCGATGCGTCCGGCGGATTGATGGAAGCCTGTCATTCCCGCGCGAGCGGGAATTCAGCGTCGCACCTGGATGCCCGCGTTCGCGGGCATGACACCCTCCTCCGGATCGTTCGCACGATGAGCAGGCCGATCGTATGACCCTCGCCGGCCTGTTCGCGCAGCTCATCAACGGTCTGTCCGGCGCGTCGACGCTCTTTCTGCTCGCCGTCGGCCTTTCGCTGATCTTCGGCGTCACGCGCATCGTCAATTTTGCGCATGGTGCTCTGTACATGCTCGGCAGCTATGTCGCGTGGTCGCTGACAACGCGCCTCGCCGGGCCGCTCGGGTTCTGGGCCTCGATCTTTCTAAGCGCCATCGCCGTCGGCATCATCGGTGCGCTGATCGAAATCCTGCTTCTGCGGCGCATCTACCAGGCGCCCGAACTCTTCCAGCTTCTCGCGACCTTCGCGCTGACGCTTATCGCGCGCGATGCAGTGCTGACTATTTGGGGCTCGGAGGACCTTGTCGGCCCGCGTGCGCCGGGCCTGCGCGGTGCCGTCGAACTCTTCGGCCGCCGCATCCCGGAATACGATCTCGTCCTCATCGCGATTGGGCCGCTCGTACTTCTCGCGCTGTGGCTACTGCTGACGCGCACGCGTTGGGGCGTTCTGATCCGCGCGGCCACGCAAGATCGCGACATGGTTGGCGCGCTCGGTGTCAACGAGGCCGTGCTGTTCTCGGGCGTCTTCGCGCTCGGCGCGGCGTTTGCTGGTCTCGGCGGCGCGCTGCAACTGCCGCGCGAACCCGCCAGCGCCGGCATCGACGTCACGGCCATCGGCGACGCCTTTGTCGTCGTCGTTGTCGGCGGCATGGGCAGCATTCCCGGCGCCTACCTCGCGGCATTGCTGATCTCCGTCATCAAGGCGCTCTGCATCGCGATAGGTACGGTCAACTTGCCTCTGGTTGGCGCGATCGCTTTTCCGAAATTCACGCTTGTCGCGGAATTTGCCGTAATGGCCGTCGTGCTCGTCGTGCGTCCTTGGGGACTGCTCGGCAAACCGCAAGCGCCGCAACGTGTCAGCGCCGACCTCGAAGCGCCGATCCGCCCGGCAACGCCGCGATACACCTACGCCGCTGTCGCGCTCTTCGTGGTGCTCGCGCTTCTGCCATTGTTCGCAGGCAGCCGATCCTATGCGCTTGTGCTCGGGATCGACATTTTCATCGGCATTCTTTTCGCCGTGTCTCTGCATTTCCTGATGGGGCCGGCGGGGATGATTTCGTTTGGTCACGCTGCGTACTTTGGCCTCGGCGCCTATGGCGCGGGTCTGCTCTTCAAGTCGCTCGGCTTACCGATGGAGGCAGCGCTGCTGCTTTCGCCCATCGTCGCCGGCATCGGCGCCGTTATCTTCGGCTGGTTCTGCGTGCGACTGACAGGCGTCTATTTCGCCATGCTGACGCTCGCCTTCGGTCAGATCGTCTGGTCCATCGTTTATCAATGGGACGACGTCACCGGCGGCAGCAACGGCATCATCGGCGTCTGGCCCGCACCGTGGTTGTCGAGCAAGGCCGCCTATTTCGTCCTCTCCCTGGTGTTGTGTGCGCTCGGCATTCTTGCAACGCGCCACGTGTTGTTCTCGCCGTTCGGCTACGCCATGCGCGCCGTGCGCGACTCCCCTCTACGCAGCGATGCGATCGGCATCGACACGCGGCGCATTCAATGGACCGCTTTTGCGCTCGCTGGCACATTGTGCGGATTGGCCGGCGGCCTCTACGCCTTTTCCAAGGGCAGCATCTCGCCGGACACGATCAGCGTCAGCCGCTCGATCGACGGCCTCGTGATGGTGCTGCTCGGCGGCCTGCAATCGTTGACCGGCCCGATCGTTGGCGCAACCGTCTTCCTCTTCCTGCAGGACACGGTGGCGCGGTCGATCGAATGGTGGCGCGCCGTTCTCGGACTCTTCATCATCGGGCTCGTGCTGCTCTTTCCGCACGGCATCGCCGGCACGATCCGCCGCCGCTTCGCGCCGACATGACGCTGCTTACCGTCGAACATCTGGAGAAGCGTTTTGGCGGCGTGCATGCCGTCGCCGACGTCGGCTTTTCAGTCGCGGCCGGCGAGCTATTGGCGCTGATCGGACCGAACGGCGCCGGGAAATCCACCTGCTTCAATATGTTGAACGGGCAGCTTCGTCCCGACCGCGGGCGTGTTGTGTTCGACGGTGCCGATATCGTCGGTCTGCCGCCGCGCGAAATTTGGAGACGCGGTGTCGGGCGCACGTTCCAGATCGCTGCGACCTTCGGCTCGATGACGGTGGCCGAGAATGTGCAGATGGCGCTGATCTCGCGCGACAGCGTTCTGTATCGATTGTTCGGCTCGGCGTCGGCCTATGCGCGCGACGAGGCGCTCGACATTCTCCAGCGCGTCGGCATGGCGGATCAGGCCGACCGGCCGTGCGGCATTCTTGCTTATGGCGATGTGAAGCGCGTCGAACTCGCGATTGCGCTTGCCAATCGGCCAAAGCTTTTGCTGATGGATGAGCCGACGGCCGGCATGGCGCCGAAGGAGCGCAACGCGCTGATGGCACTGACGCGCGATCTCGTGCGCGAGCGCAAGATCGGCGTGCTGTTCACCGAGCACAGTATGGATGTCGTCTTCGGTTATGCCGATCGCATCCTCGTGCTCGCGCGCGGACGATTGATCGCAGAAGGATCCGCCGAACACGTCCGCAATCACCCTCGCGTGAAAGAAGTGTATTTTGGCTCCGGCGCAACGGTCGACATGCCACCGCAACAGGCGAGCACGTCGTGACGCAGCCGCTTCTCACGGTCGGCGGGCTCGAGGCTTTTTACGGCGCGGCACAGATTCTCTTTGGCCTCGATCTCGAAATGCACGACGGCGAGGTCGTGGCGCTCATGGGCCGCAACGGCGCAGGCAAGTCGACGACGATGAAGGCGATTATGGGCCTCGTCGCGCGTAAACGAGGGGCGATCCAATTCCGCGGCGCCGACATCGCGCATGCGCGGCCTTACCAGATCGCGCGAAAGGGCCTCGGCTTCGTGCCGGAAGATCGCCGTATCTTCGGCGATCTCACCGTCAGCGAAAATCTCGATGTCGGACTCCTGCCCGCCCGCGAGGACGCGACAACGACGCGCGAGCCGTGGACAAAAGAGCGGCTCTACGCGCTCTTCCCCAATCTCGCCGAGGCGAAAGACCGGCCTGCCGCGCGCATGTCCGGTGGCGAACAGCAGATGCTGACCGTCGCGCGCACGCTGATGGGCAATCCCGATGCGATCCTGCTCGACGAACCCTCCGAGGGCGTCGCGCCGATCATCGTCGAGGCGATGGCAACGACGATCATGTCGCTGAAGGCCGCGGGCGTGGCGATCCTGCTCTCCGAGCAAAACTTGCCCTTCGCATCGAGCGTCGCAGACCGCGTCTATGTACTCGAAAAAGGCGAAATACGCTGGGGCGGCACGATGGCGGCGCTGCGCGCGGACGAGACGACGCGAAGGGCGTATCTGGAAGTCTAAGACTTCGGCGGTTTGTGACGGCCGCGCGTCGCGATAGAACGGCCGCATAAAACAGGGAGGCGTCCGATGTCGTTGAAGGGTCTCGACCGCTGGCACCACTATATGAAGGCGAATGACACAAAGGCGTTGTGGGACCTTCTGCATCCTGATGTCGTTTTCGAAAGTCCGGTGGTGCATACGCCGCAACGCGGGCGTGACATCACCTACAAATATCTCGTCAGTGCTTCAAAAGTTCTTGGCGGCCCAGGCTTCACCTACATCGGCGAATGGCGGAATGCGACCGGTGCGGTGCTGGAGTTCACGAACGAGATTCGCGGCATCACGCTCAACGGCATCGACATCATCACCTTCGATGACACGGGTGAGCGCATCACGCATTTTAAGGTGATGGTGCGCCCGCTAAAGGCCGTGAACCTTTTGCATCTGATGATGGGCGAACAACTTGCGCAGATGACGGCAAAGTCGGCTTAGAAGCCGGCTATTCGTACGTCCACGTGAGCGATGGAAGCCCGGCCGGTGGCGGCGGGAACGGTACGGATGCACGCAGCGCCGCCATCGCGGCACTGTCGAGTGCGGGCGATCCGCTCGGCAAAATCTGCCCCGCGTGCAGAAGGTATCCGCGCGTGTCGATGATGAACTGAATCTGGCCTTTCGACACCTTCGTCACGCCGGTCGGACGACGAAAGCGCGGCATGACCGTCGCAAAAATGATCGAGAGATAGTTCGGCTTCGCCGTGCCGCCCGCCAGCGGCGACGGTTTTGCCGCACCGGCGATCTTGTAGTCCGGCACGGGTTCGAGCCGCGCCATCATCTGCGCGATCGTCGGGATGTTGGCACCCGACTCCGGCTTCTGTTCCGGTGAAGCCGAGCGCTCAGCCGTCGCGTCGGGCTTCTGCTCCGCATATTCTGTCGCTTCCGCGTCCGGCTTCTCCTCCGCGGCGCGCGTCGCAAGCGGTCCTTCCACCGGCGCCGGGGTCGAGCGTGCGTCGGACGGCTTGTCCTGACTATCGCCCTTCGTGCCCTGCTCGGTCGGTGGCGCAACGCGCTGTACCGACGTCTCCTTGTCCGGCGCTTTGCGGTCGACGGTCTCCTTGTTCTCCGCGCGCGGGGCGTCCTGCGCCGGCGTCAGGTCGAGGTCGGGCGGCGGCTTCTTCGCTTCCTCCTGCTTCGGCTGCTCCTGCTCCGGTTGCGGCGGTGGGGGCGGAGGCGGCTGCTCAGCCTGCTGCTGCTCGGGTGGCGGCACGATCTCGACCGCGATCTCCTGCTCTGGTGGCGGCGGGTCCTCGAAACCGTAGATCAAAACGAAAGCCAGCAGCCCGATATGGGCCGCGAGGAACACCGCGAAGAAAATTGTCAGCCGCGTGCGCTCCGCGAAACGCGAGAGCGTCTGCGGTGCGAAAATTCGCTCGACCGGATCGGCCCGGACGAGCGCTGGTGACGGCGGTTCGGGGTCGCTGAAATCCATCTCGCCCGTCTTCGGCACAAGCGCCGCAGCCCTGGGTACGCGCTGCAGCCCTGACGGAAGGGCCCTTTCCTCAGTCTTCTAGCAGGCTTGGTGCCGATCGGAGAGTCTTGGGTGAGCCCACTCACGCGGCTTTGTTTCCGGGTCGATACAGAGCCCTGCGCGCGGGACAACGAGGTGTCGAACAGCGTCCGTATCACTGCACCATCGAAACGGGCCAAGCGCCCGACACCACGAGGCGGAACCAGACAATGAACTTCTCGCGCAGCTTCCTCTCCCGCACCGCCTTCGCGCTGCTGATCTCGGTCGGCGCATTGTCGACCATCGGCGCCGGCGCACGCGCTGCCGAAGAGGGCCTTTTCGCCGGGCTGTCCGGTTCCTGGAGCGGCGACGGCACCGTCACGATGGCTAACGGCTCCAGCGAGCGCATCCGTTGCCGCGCCAGCTACTCGGTGCCGCCGATGGGCACGCAACTGAACCAGGGCCTACAGTGCGCGAGCGACAGCTACCGCTTCGACGTAAAGAGCAACGTTTTTGTCGAGGCCGGCGGCGCGCTACGTGGCACGTGGTCCGAAGCGACGAACCAGGTCCAGGGGAGCGTGTCGGGCCAGATTTCGCCCGGCCAGATCGAGACATCGGTCACCTCGCCTGCTTTCTCGGCGCACCTCTCGGTGACGACGAAGGGTGCGAAGCAGTCGGTGTTGATCCAGCCGCAGGGCACGGACGTGCGCAACGTGACGATCGAGATGCGCCGCAGCTGATTTCACAAGTTTGGGGGGCGCCCTTGGGGAGGGGCGTCGGGCGAAAGCCCGGCGCCCTGGGCGCAGCGGGCCGGATTGGGGGATTCGGCCCAACAAAGGGGACATGCGCCAAGCTTGGTGGCGCATGTCCCTTTTCTTTATGGCCGCATGGTCGACGCGGTCGGGTACGCGCGGCGAATTTGCGCGGGCACGTCTTTCGCGCGAGACACGCGCGATAGGAGTGACCCTTGGCTGAACATTTCGATGTCGTAATCGTTGGCGCCGGCCTTTCGGGCATCGGCGCTGCCGTGCATCTGCAGGCGCAATGCCCGCGCAAAAGCTTTGCGATCCTCGAAGGCCGCGAAAACATTGGCGGCACATGGGATCTGTTCCGTTATCCCGGCATCCGCTCCGATTCCGACATGTACACGCTCGGCTACTCTTTCCGTCCGTGGCGTGACGCCAAGGCCATCGCCGATGGCGCGTCGATCCTGGATTACGTGAAAGACACGGCGCGCCAGCACGACATCGAGAAGCACATCCACTTCAATCATCGCGCCATGCGCGCGGAGTGGTCTTCGGCCGACGCGCGCTGGACGGTCTTCGCGCGTCACGCCGACGCGGAGACCGCCTTCACTTGCGACTTCCTGCTGATGTGTTCGGGCTACTATCGCTACGAGTCTGGCCACGCGCCGGTCTTTGCCGGCAGCGAGACTTTTCGCGGGCGGATCGTTCACCCGCAGCGCTGGACGCCGGATGTCGACTACCGCGGCAAGAATGTCGTCGTGATCGGCAGCGGCGCAACGGCCGTCACACTGATCCCGGAACTCGCGAAAGACGCCGCGCATGTGACGATGCTCCAGCGCTCGCCGACTTACATGGTGTCGCGGCCGTCCGAAGACCCGATTGCGAACTGGTTGCGACGCAAGCTGCCCGCCAAACTCGCCTATCGCCTGACGCGCGCGAAGAACGTCGGGCTCGGCATGTTCTTTTACAACCTAGCCCGTAAAAGACCCGATCGCGTGAAACGCCTGCTTCTCGGCGGGGTGAAACAGGCGCTCGGCGCGGACTACGATATCGGGACGCATTTTACGCCGCGCTACAATCCGTGGGACCAGCGACTTTGCCTTGTGCCGGATGGCGATATGTTCGCGGCGCTGCGCAAGGGAACGGCGTCGATCGAGACCGGCGAGATCGAATGTTTCGTGCCCGAGGGCATCAAGCTGCGCTCAGGCACTGTTCTACCGGCCGATCTCATCGTCACGGCAACCGGCCTCGAACTGCAGATGCTCGGCGGCATGCAGATTGTCGTCGACGGCGCCGCCGTCGAACCCGCGCGCGCAATGCAATATAAGGGCGCGATGTTCAGCGACGTGCCAAACCTTGCGGCCGTCACCGGTTACACGAACGCGTCATGGACGCTGAAGGCGGACCTTACCTGCGAATACGTTTGCCGGCTCATCAACTTCATGGACGCGCGTGGCGTCCGGCAATGCACGCCGAAGCGCGATCCGTCCGTCGAAGAGCAGCCGCTGATGAGCTTCACGTCCGGATATATCCAGCGCGCGGCCGCGACGCTGCCGAAGCAGGGCTCGAAAATGCCGTGGAAGCTGCATCAGAACTACGCACGAGACTTCGTGATGCTGCGCTAAGGACGCGTCAACGACGGCACGATGGTATTCTCGAATCCGACTGCGAGCGCAAAGGCCGCTGCCTGAGAATCAACTCGTGATGAGCGCGCGAATGCGTGTGCCGAGATCGTCGAGCGCAAACGGCTTCGCGATCATCTCCATGCCGGGATCGAGGAAGCCGCCACGCACCTTCGCCCCTTCCGCATAGCCGGTCACGAAAAGCACGCGCAGATCCGGCCGCGTTTGCCGCGCGATCTCGGCAAGCTGTCGGCCGTTGATATGCGGCAGCCCGACATCGGTGACGAGCAGATCGATGCGTTCCGATGATTGCAGGATCGGGATTGCCGTCTCGGCGTCGTGCGCCTGCAGATAACGGTAGCCGAGTTCTTCCAGCACCTCGGTCATCAAAAGCCGCACGCTCGAATCGTCTTCGACCAACAGCACCGTCTCCCCATGGCCGCGCGGCGCAATTGGGGCTTCCACGACTGTCGTAGGCGCGACGTCCTCCGTCGCGCGCGGCAGGAACAGCGTCACCGTCGTTCCGCGGCCAAGTTCGCTCGCGATATCGACGAAGCCGCCGGTTTGCTTCAGGAAGCCATAGACCATCGAAAGACCGAGGCCGGTCCCCTGCCCGATCGGTTTGGTGGTGAAGAATGGATCGAAGACTTTCGCGATCACGTCCGGTGGCATACCGGTGCCGGTGTCCGAAACATGAATTGCAACGTAGTCGCCAGCCGGTACGATTTCGCCCGACGGCAAAACGCTGTCTTCGCGCGTAATATTTGCCGTGGCGATTGCGAGCTCGCCGCCCCCAGGCATCGCGTCACGCGCGTTGATCGCAAGATTGACCAATGCCGTTTCAAGCTGGTTGGCATCCGACAGGCCGGGCCATAGATCGGCCGCGAGAGCAGTGCGGAAGCGCACGCTTTCGCCAAGTGTCCGTTGCAGCAATTCGCCGAGCCCTTCGACGAGCGCATTGGCGTTGGTGGGCTTGGTATCGAGCGACTGTCGGCGCGCGAAAGCGAGAAGCCGATGCGTCAGCGCCGCCGCGCGCAAAGCAGACGCGATCGCCGCATCCATGAAGCGCTCGATGCCATCCATACGGCCGCTGGCGACACGGCGTTTGATGAGATCGAGCGAACCGGTGATGCCAGTGAGAAGATTGTTGAAGTCATGCGCGATGCCGCCTGTGAGCTGGCCGAGCGATTCCATCTTCTGCGCCTGCCGCAATTGCTCCTCGATCGTGCGGCGCTCGGTCATCTCGATCGCCTCGAAAAAGATAAAGGCCTGTTCGCCACCGCCGCCGACCATGCGCCGCATCGCAAAGTCGAAGGCGCGAGCGCCGCCGGGCATGTCAAGCACGATTTCCTCGCGAAAATTTTCGCCCGCAGCAACATTGGCGAGCGCCGTGTGGATTCGCTCCGATACTGCGGGCGACCCCGCCCAGAACGACGTCTGCCAAAAAGGTTTGCCGCGCACTTCCGCCAGTTTCGCGCCCATCGCATCGAGCGCGCGTGCGTTCGCTTCGAGCAATCGCCCGTCGGGCGCCAGCAAACCCTGCAGCTGGTAGCTCGTCTCGAACATCGTGCGCAGCTGCGTTTCCTGCGAACGAAGGAGGCTCGTGCGTTGCTCGACCTGTCGCTCCAGCGTTCCCGCGAGCAGGCGCATGTCGTCGGCCGATGTCTTCATCGCTGTGACGTCGTGCGCAACGCCGATGAAGCCGGCGTGCTTGCCTTCGGAATCCCACCGCGGCTGAGATTCCGTGTGCAGCCAACGCCATTCGCCGCTGGTGTTGCGAAAGCGCGCCTCGAGGCTAAAAGGCTTCAGCGACGCCTCTTTCTCGACCTGCTCCTTATAGATGCGCGCGATGTCGTCGGGATGGATGATGTTGCGCCAGTCGAACGTCAGCGCTTCATCGTAGGTCACGCCCAGAAAATCGATGTAGACGCGATTGACGAAATCGCGCGTGCGATCGAGCTTCGTCACCCAGATCGGCACGGGTGCGGAATCCGCGATCAGCCGAAAGCGCTGCTCGCTTTCGCGCAACGCTTCTTCAGCCCGACGCCGCTCGGTGATGTCATAGACGACGCCAAAATAACGAACCTTGCCGGTCGGCGCATCGACGACCGGCTCGCCCTGCCGCGCGATCCAACGCATCTCACCGGTGTCGGGACGCCTGACGCGATATTCGATGTAGTCGAGAGCGTTCGCATGAAGTTCGTTGTCTGCGGTGCGAACCCGGCTGCGATCTTCCGGCACAAGCAGCGAAAAGAGTTCCGATAGCGAGACTGCGGGCTGCTGCGGCAAGCCCCAGATGCGGCAGAATGTCGGGGAAACCTGCACTTCGCGAGTTTCCCCGTCGAGTTCGAACGTGCCGATCCGGCCGGCCTCCTGCGCGAAGCGCAGTTGTTCCTGACCCACCGCAAGTTCTTCCAGCCGCGCGCGCGCCTCGTATTGGCGCCGCCGTCCGCGCATGGCCGAGCGCACGACGCTGATAAGGGACGAAGGCCGGAAAGGACGCTCGACGAACGTAACGTTGCCGAGCAATTCGGTGAGACGCGCCGCATTTGGATGCTCGCTGGCGGCGGAACGCGGACTGAGAATAATGAACGGAAGGTCGGACCAGGCCGGCTGTTCGTTGGCCCAAACCCCAAGCGCAGCGAGGCCGGGGCCACTCAGCGTCTCTTCGACAACGATGACGAGGCCTGCGCCGGCCCCCACGTTGGCGACGAGATCATCGATCGTCGGACAGACAACAGACGCGATGTCGATTTCGGAAAGTAGCCGCTCGGCCACCGCCGCATCGCGCCCTTGAGGTGTGAGGACGAGCGCCCGGAGCGAACTCGCGCCGCCGCGACTCACGACGGCGATTTGTCCATCAAACCGCCGCTCTTGCCGGAAAATTCCGGCGTACCGCGAAGGACCCCGCGGAAGCCGACAAGCGGTTCGCCGACCGACAATCCTTTTCCACTCAGCGTATATTCGCGGATTGTATCTTCATGTGCGCCAGTACGTTTCTTGACGATCGAGAGGGCGCGTCGGATGCGCCCGTCCGCTTCGAAATATCGCATGAGAATGACGGTATCGGCGATGTAGGTCACGTCGATCGGTGACTTCATATCGCCGACAAGACCATGCTGCGCAAGCGTAAGAAAAGTCGTGACACCCTGCCGGTTGAGATAAAGCAATATCTCGTGGATGTGCAGAATTAGCGAATGTTCTTCCGGCATTGCCGCCATGTAACCGTTCAGGCTGTCGATGACGACGGTCTTGATGTGCTGCTTGTCCACGGCGACACGGACCCGATGCGCGAATTCACCGGGAGAAATTTCGGCAGCATCGAATTGTTCGACAATGATCTGTCCACGATTCCGCATGCCTTCGAGATCGATGCCGAAAGCCATAACGCGCTTGAATAGAAGTCCGAGCTCTTCCTCGAAGAGGAAGAGCGCGGCCTTCTCCCCACGCGCGACTGCGGCAGCAAGGAACACAAGGGCCGTCAGCGATTTGCCGGCGCCGGTCGGGCCAAGCAGCAGTGTGCTCGACCCGGTATCGATGCCACCGCCGAGCAGCGCATCGAAGCCGGTGATACCGGTGGAAAGCTGAGTCCGCGCGAAATCGGTGTAGTGCTCTGTGGCGACGAGACGCGGGAAAACTGCCACGCCACCATGCTGGATCGCCATATCGTGGTAGCCGCCACGAAACTTCTGCCCACGACATTTGACAACGCGGAGGCGTCGCCGTTCCGGGCCATATTCCGGCGCGAGTTGTTCGAGACGAATAACGCCATGTGCGATGCTATGCACGGTCTTGTCGAGTGTGTCGGTCGTAAGGTCGTCTAGCATCAGCACGGTGGTGCCAAGACGCGCGAAGAAATGTTTCAGCCCGAGAATCTGCCGGCGATATCGGAGTGAGCTTTGCGCGAGCAGCCGCAATTCGGAGAGACTGTCGATGACGACTCGATCGGGCTTCGCCTGCGACACCTCCTGCATGAGCTTGCCGACACTCTCGCCCAATTCGAGATCGGAGGTCTGCAGCAGCGATTGCTGTTGACTTCCGTCGAGGAGACTGTCGGCCGGAATGAGTTCGAGGATCAACAGCGACGGGTGGAGCGTCCAGCCGTGCGAACGCGCGCTGTCGCGCAGTTCGTCCGCCGTCTCCGCAAGCGTCACGTAAAGCACACGCTCGTCTGCCGCGGCGCCCTGCATCAGAAACTGCATCGAGATCGTGGTCTTGCCCGAACCCGGCTCGCCTTCGAGCAGAAATGTATGCCCGCGCGGGAACCCGCCGCCGAGAATGTCGTCGAGGCCCGAAACGCCTGTCGTTGCTTTGGAAGACACGATCCGCACTCATGACGAAGGAGGTAGCGCCTTCTTTTTCCACTCATTTGACGGCCGGGCAAGCGCCGGCCATAGCTGCCCGCAAGAGCGGATTTGCGCGCCATGCGCGGCGTCGGAAGCCGCCGGAATTCCAGTGGTGAGGAAGCGAAATCATGCAGCTCGATAAAGACGTGTCGGCCGTCGTCACGGGGGGCGCGTCGGGCCTTGGCGCCGCCACGGCCCGAATGCTTGCCGCGCACGGCGTCAAAGTGGCGCTGTTCGACATGCAAGAAGACAAGGGCGAGGCGCTGGCCAAGGAACTTGGCGGCACCTTCTGCAAGGTGAACGTCACATCGTCCGAAGAGGTCGATGCCGCCTTCGCCAAGGCGCGCAAGGCGCATGGGCAGGAACGCATCCTCGTCAATTGCGCGGGCGTCGGCGGTTCGTCCAAGACCGTTTCGCGCGACAAGGAAACGAAGGCGATCAAGGAATATCCGCTCGAGAATTTCGAGCGCATCATTCAGGTGAACCTGATCGGCACGTTTCGCTGCATCACGAAGAGCGCCGCCGGGATGCTCACGCTGCCGGTGATGAGCGACGGCGACCGCGGCGCGATCGTCAACACGGCGTCCGTCGCCGCGGAAGACGGGCAAATCGGTCAGGTCGCCTATACCGCATCGAAAGCTGGGATCGTCGGCATGACGCTCACCATCGCCCGCGATCTCTCGAGCGAGGCGATCCGCATCAACACGATCCTGCCCGGCATTTTCGACACGCCGTTGTTGCAGCGCGCGCCCGACAATGTGAAGGCGAGCCTCGCGGCCTCCGTGCCGTTTCCGAAGCGGCTCGGCGAAGCGCGCGAGTTCGCGCAACTCGCGCATACGATGATCACCTGCGGTTATTTCAACGGCGAAGACGTGCGGCTCGATGGCGCCATTCGCATGGCGCCGCGCTAGCATATGAGAATAGGGAGACGAAGATGACGGAAGCCTGGATCATCGATGCGGTGCGCACACCACGCGGCATCGGCAAATACGGCAAGGGCGGCCTGCACAAAGTGCATCCGCAGCAGCTCGGTGCGACGGTGCTAAAAGCGCTGAAGGAGCGCAACAACCTCAAGACCGCCGACGTCGACGACATCATCTGGGGCACGGCGGCGCAGGTCGGCACGCAGAGTGGCGATCTCGGCCGCATGTCGGCGCTCGACGCGGGCTACGACACGCGTGCGAGCGGCGTGACGCTCGATCGCTTCTGCGGCTCGGGCATCACCAGCGTAAATCTCGGTGCGGCGACGATCATGTCCGGCCAGGAAGACCTCGTCATCGCCGGCGGTACGGAGATGATGTCGATGCCCGGCCGGCGCGGCGCCGGCGGTCCGATGATGATGGACCAGGGCAATCTGCGCCTGCGCGCCAATCACCCGCAGTCGCATCAGGGCGTGTGCGCCGATGCGATCGCGACGCTGGAAGGAATTTCGCGAGAGGCTGTCGACGCGTTGGCACTTGAGAGCCAGAAGCGTGCAGCGCAGGCGATCAAGGAAGGGCGTTTCGACAAAAGCCTCGTCGCCGTGCACCACGAGGACGGTTCGCTTGCGCTCGACAAGGAGGAATTTCCGCGTCCGGGCACGACGGCCGAGGGTCTTGCGACACTGAAACCCGCATTCGAGGCGATGGCCGACGCGCCGCTCGATGACGAAGGCACGACCTATCGCCAGATGATCCTCGCGAAATACCCCGAGCTGAAAATCCAGTTCATGCATCACGCCGGCAATTCGTCCGGCGTTGTCGATGGCTCGGCGGCACTTTTGCTCGCCTCGCCCGACTACGCGAAGAAGAATGGGCTCAAGCCTCGCGCGAAAGTTCTGGCCTTTGCGAACATCGGTGACAGTCCGACGCTGATGCTGAATGCGCCGGTGCCTGCGGCGAAGAAAGTGCTCGCAAAAGCGGGACTGACTGTCGACGACATCGACCTCTGGGAGATCAACGAGGCCTTCGCGGTGGTTGCAGAAAAATTCATCCGCGACCTCAAGCTCGATCGTGAGAAGGTCAACGTCAACGGCGGTGCGATGGCGCTCGGTCATCCCATCGGCGCAACGGGCTCGATCCTCATCGGAACGTTGCTTGACGAGTTGGAGCGGCGCGACCTCAAGCGCGGTCTCGTGACGATGTGCGCCGCGGGTGGCATGGCGCCGGCGATCATCATCGAGCGCGTGTAAAGGCACGGGATCGCGCGCGGGATGTTGCGAGCGGTCCTCCTCTCGCTGATCGCGGGTTATGCCGACGCGATCGGCTATCTCGACTTCAACGCCTTCGCTGGCCTGATGACCGGCAACACGATCTTCCTCGGCATCGAACTCGCGACAGGGAAGTTCGATCGCGCCGCATTTCATGCCTTCATCGTCTTCGTCTTCCTCGCAGGCGTGGTCGCGGCACGGCTCGCGGTACGCGCGGGTGCGAAAATCTGGATGGTTCTGACCGGCACAGCACTGCTGCTTGCGCTGTGCAACTTCGCCAGTGCGTCATGGGGCGCAATCATGCTCGCACTGGGTATGGGCCTGCAGAACTCTGCCGCCAATCGCTTCAACGGCGTCGCGCTCAACCACGTCTTCATCACCGGCAATCTGCAGAAGCTTGGCGAGGAGATCGTGCATTGGATATGGCCGCGCGAGGGTGCAACGTCACAAGGCGCGGGCATCTTTGCAGGCGTTTGGGCGGCCTATGCCGGCGGTGCTTTGCTTGGTGCGCTCGCGGCGACACGCATCCCGATGCCGCTGCTATTGCCGGCGACGCTGTTGCCGTTCGTAATGATCGGCGTTGACAAACGCGAAAGCCATTAGCGCGTGTCCTCGATCGCGAACGCTTAGCAAATTTAGCGGCAAAAACGCGGTTGAATAGCGGCGGCGAAGCTATTTAGTTCGTCGTAGTCTTGAGACCGCGCATCGACACGAGTTCTCCCTCTCGGAATCGGAGAATAAGTGTTGCGGTTTCTTCGAAGCCGCGTGCACGCTTTCCACGATGGGAATACACCATCTGCGCAGTTTCTGATTTTGACGGCGGTCCGAGTGCAGTGACCACCTCCCGACGCGACATACCTAAACGCAGCTTGCCGTCCAGGACGAGAGGCGCAAACTTCTCCGGCATGACGGCGCAATCGGTCGACGTCTCGGTTTCTTTCTCGATGAACTCTTCGACGATCTCCGTGACGAGATGATCCGAGCCACCGATTTCTCCTCCGGACACGACCCATAATCGATGCTGCGCGTGCTTATAACAAAGCCAATAGATGCTACCTCCAGCGTCGCCTTTGTGTTGGATGCTCCCCTCGCCCACGGCATTGCGGACCGTGTCGAGCTTCGTCTCCTCGAAGCGCCCGGCGAATGCGCCTAGCGAAAAGCGGGTTGCCAATCTCTTTACGACGGTCGGTGGCACGCGCTCCATTGCAGTTTCGTCGAATGGCGGCGGTGGCGTTTGTGCGGATGAGTTGCCCGCGGGGATTGCGAAAAGGAGAAGTAGCGAGAGAACCGTCTTTCGAGATGCAAGTCCGAATCGAACTTCTCCGATCCTGCCAATGTTTCGTATAGGCATCGCATTTTTTATCGATCGTTCGGTGTGCATCGTCATGTCTCGATGCTTAGTGCCCGCCTCTTTCCGTAGAGTGTCGCCTAGAGCATCACGCGTCGCGCGATACATCGCTGCGAGGCTGCAAGGTTCATCTGAAACAGACGGCAGTGACGACTGAAGAGATCAGCTTCCAGACTCACTTGCCCAATGCACCGTCAGCGATGGTGGCGGGCGCTACTTTGACGGAGATTCCGATGGCTTGGGCAAGGATAGCTTTTCTTGTTTTTCTGGCCGGCACCGTGCCCGCTTGGGCCGGAAAGGCCGTAGCACCTGCCGATCTCGTCAGTGCTCGAACGGCCTTCGCCGCGGCGGTCTCCGCGAACAACGAAACGGCTGCGGCGACGCTGACAAGTTTTCCTCTGAAGAACACGGTCTATAAAGAACCGCCGACACTGATGCGGAAGGCATTCTCGACGCGGTTTGCGGAGTACCGGCACATGGCAGCTTGCATCAAGACGACCCCGCTTTTGTTCGAGCGCGGAGCGTGGCTTCTCGACTGCGACGGCAACATTCTTCGTTTCGGGTCTCGCGACGGCCGCTGGCTGCATACGGAATACGAGAACGTCAACGAATAAAGTTCGGATAGCGACGCGCCAGCTACTAGAGAAGATTTTCGTCGCGCTGGTGCCGAAGAACGCTGTGTTGCGAAGTGATGATGCGCCGCTCTCGCCGTCTGGCTTCACACTGCCAAGGGCTGTTTAATCTAGCCTTTCGGCCCACCGCGCGACACGCCAACCTTCGCTGGCCGAAGCACGCGTTCGCCGATTGTGTAGCCGCCTTCCATCACCTGCACGACCGTACCCGCCGGTACGCTTTCGTCGGGAATTTCGAACAAAGCCTCATGCTTGTTCGGATCGAATTTCTGGCCTTGCGGCTCGATCTTCTTCACGCCGTGCCGCTGGAGCCGTGACAGGAAATCGGCTTCCGTCAGCTTCACGCCTTCGAGGAAACTTGCAAGCGCAGGATCGTTCTCGGCCTCGGCCGCAACGCTCTCAACACCACGACGTAGATTGTCGACGACGCCCAACATGTCGCGGGCGAAATTCGTCGCGCCATAGATGCGTGAATCCGCGACCTCGCGGTCGGTGCGCCGACGCATATTTTCCATGTCGGCCATCGTCCGCAGTAAGCGGTCTTTAAGACCCGCGTTTTCGGCGCGCAGCGTCTCGAGTTCGTCGACAGATTCGCTCGCTGCCTCGTCGATCAGCGTTGCATCATCGGCCATCATCATGTCCGCCGCGTCGACCGGCGGCTTGTCGGTCTCGTTCATCGTGTCTCAAAATCTCTCGGGAAGAGCCCGCATATCAGGTGCGCAGGGGTCAAAATCAAGCACTTTGCGCCAATGCCGTCGCACTGGCCTCGCGCGAAAGCCGCTTGTCACGTTCGCCAAAAATGCCGAGCAGGTGACGCTTTACCGCTGCCTGGCGCGCCGGGTTAGTGAGTTTCGCGCCGGTAAGGTCGGTCACGTAGAAAACGTCGACCGCCTTCTCGCCGAAGGTGAGGATGTGCGCAGAGCCGATGTTGAGATTGAGGCTCGAGATCGCGCGCGTCAGATCGAACAAGAGGCCTGACCGGTCGAGGCCCGACACTTCGAGCACCGAGAAGCGGTTCGACAGGCTATTGTCGATGATGACCTCTGGCGCGATGGTGAAAGCGTCGGCGCGCACTTTGTCCATGCCGGTGCGCGACGGCATCATCGTGCCGAGCTTGATCTCGCCGCGCAGACTCTTCTCGATCGTCGAAGCGATGCGCGCGCCGCGCCGCAACTCGTCCTCGTTCATATCGAATTCGCGCGCCACATAGATCGTATCGAGCGCGAGCCCGTCGTTGGTTGTGAAGACATTCGCGTCCACGATGTTGGCGCCCGACGCCGCGCACGCCCCGGCGATGGTCGACAAAAGAAACGGGTGGTCCGGCGCAGACACGATCAGTTCCGTCGCGCCAGTGAAAATGTCGGTCGAAACTTCCGTGATCAGCGATTTCATTTCGACGGCCGCCGCGCGCAAAAGACGCGCGTGCCGCACGCGATGGTCGAGGTCGCTCTTCAGCCAATAGGCATCGTTGAGCCGTGCGGCGTGCGCTTCAAACTCAACCTCGGACCAACCGGGCAGCGCACCGCGCAACTCTTCCTTGGCGCGCTGGACACGCTGGTTGCGCGCCACTGCGGAATGGCCGCCGGCGAGGAACACCTCTGTCTCGTAATAGAGCGTGCGCAGGAGCGAGCCTTTCCAGCCATTCCACACGCCCGGCCCCACCGCGCGGATGTCGCAGACGGTGAGCACAAGAAGCATCTTCAATCGCTCGAGCGTCTGCACCGTTTCGGCAAACCGCTCGATCGTCTTGGGATCCGTGAGGTCGCGACTCTGTGCTGTGTTCGACATCGTGAGATGTTCGAGCACGAGCCAGGCGACGGTCTCGGTCTCCGCTTCGGTGAGGCCGAACCTGGGGCAGAGTTCGCGTGCGACACGCGCGCCGGCGATGGAATGATCCTCGTCGCGACCTTTGGCGATGTCATGCAGCAGAAGCGCGACGTAGAGGGCGCGTCGGTTCGTGATCGTCGGCAGGATCTCGCTCGCGACGGGATGGTCTTCGACGAGCCGTCCAGTCTCGATGTCGGATAGCACGCCGACTGAGCGGATGAGGTGCTCGTCGACCGTATAGTGGTGGTACATGTTGAATTGCATCAGCGAGACGATGCGCCCGAAATCAGGAATGAAGCGGCCGAGCACGCCGCTTTCGTTCATTTGCCGCAGCACGATCTCCGACGATTTTCGTGACAGCAGCACGTCGACAAACAGCCGGTTCGCCTCGGGATCGCGGCGCAAGATGGCATCGAGACGGCGCAGCGAGCGCGTTACCTGCCGCGTGGCGTCGGGGTGGATGGCAAGCGAATGTTCTTCCGACAGGCGGTAGAGCCGGATGAGATTGACCGCATCGCTCTCGAACACATCCGGCCGCGCGATGGTGATGCGATCATGCTCGACGACGAAGTCGCGCGACTTGAGATCGCGCTTGCGGCGCATACGGCGCACGAAACGGTCGAGCATGGCGGGTGGCTTCGCGGCGCGCGCTTCGAGCGCAGCACAGACGATGGTCGAAAGATCGCCAACATCTTTCGCAATGAGGAAATAGTGTTTCATGAAGCGCTCGACGGCCGACATCCCGCCCCGCGCGCAATATCCGAGCTTCTCCGCAATCACCGGCTGTCGCTCGAAACCAAGCCGCTCGTGATCGCGGCCGGCCATGAAATGCAGGTGGCAGCGGACGCGCCACAAAAATTCCTCGCAGCGCTCGAACAATTCCGTTTCGCGACGCGTGAACAGGCCGGCGCCGATGAGCTCCGCGACGGTGTCGACGCGATAGACGTATTTGGCGATCCAGAAGAACGTGTTGAGATCGCGCAGCCCGCCTTTGCCTTCCTTCACGTTTGGCTCGACGAGATAGCGCGAGCGACCTTCCCGTGAGATGCGCGCGTCGCGCTCCGCGAGTTTTGCAGCAACAAATTCGCGCGCGGTGCCGTTGACGATCTCCCAGCGAAAACGCGCGCGCATGTCGTCGAAGAGCGTCTGCGGCCCCAGGATGAGCCGCGATTCGAGAAGCGCTGTGCGCACTGTCATATCGGCGCGCGCCTGCCGCAGGCATTCGTCGATGGAGCGCGTGGAATGGCCGACCTTCAGCCGCAAATCCCACAAGAGGTACAGCATCGCCTCGACGACGCTTTCGACCCAGGCGGTCTGCTTCTCCGAGCATAGAAACAGAAGATCGATGTCAGACCCGGGCGCGAGCGTCCCGCGTCCGTAACCACCAACCGCCACGATCGCGAGCTGGTCGACGTCCGACGGCTTCTGCAGCGGATAGACGTTGCGCGTCACATGATAATGGATCGCCGCGATGATCGTGTCCTGCAGCGCGGAAAGATCGTGCGCGCAGGCGAGGCCGCCGCCCGTCTGCTCCAGTCTTTCGCGCGCCGTCTCTCGCCCGGAGACGAGCGTCTCTTTCAGGAATGCAAGCGTTTCGGTGCGCACTGTGTCCACATCGGGCGCCTCTGCGACGATCGAATCGATACGCGAAGTAAGGACCGAGAATTCGGCGATCGGCTTTGTCGAAATAACGCCGCCACGACGCCGCAGCGGCGTACCGTTCGCTATCTCCACCGACGGAAACGCCGCGCTCAACGTCGCTTCGCCTCGATGGCGTCCCAGATCGCAGCGGCGAGATCGGGACCGCCGAGCCGCTTGATTGCCCGCAACCCAGTCGGCGACGTGACGTTGATCTCGGTCAACCAGCCGTCGATCACGTCGATGCCGACGAACAGCAAGCCGCGCTTCTTCAGTTCCGGCCCGAGACGCGCGCAGATTTCCTTCTCGCGCGGTGTCAGATCGGTCGCAGCGGCCGCGCCGCCGCGCACCATATTCGAGCGGATGTCATTTTCCGCCGGCACGCGGTTGACGGCGCCCATCGGTTCGCCATCGACAAGTATGATGCGCTTGTCGCCCTTCACGACTTCCGGAAGGAAACGCTGCACGACCCAGGGCTCGCGGAACGTCACGGAGAACAGGTCGAAAAGCGAACCGAAATTCGGATCGATCTTGCCGACCTTGAAGACCGCCGAGCCGCCGGCGCCGAACAACGGCTTCATCACGACATCGCCATGCTCAGCGCGGAATGCCTCTATCGCCGCGCGGTCGCGCGTGATCAGCGTTGGCGGCATCAGGTCGCCAAAATCGAGCACGAAGAGCTTTTCGGGCGCGTTGCGGACGGACACTGGATCGTTGACGACGAGCGTCGTCTTCTGGACGCGCTCCAGCATGTGCGTGCTTGCGATATAAGCGAGGTCGAAAGGCGGGTCCTGCCGCAGCAGCACGACGTCGAAGCGCGACAAGTCCGTCACGATGCCGTCCCTGCGCGTGAAGTGGTTGCCGACCTCGTCGCGAACCTCGACCGGCGCGATCGTTGCGAAAGCGTGGTCTCCACGCAGCGAAAGCGTGTCGGGCGTGTAATATTCGAGCGCGTGCCCGCGGCGCTGCGCCTCGAGCATCAGCGCGAAAGTCGAATCGCCGGTGATGTTGATCCGCTCGATGGGGTCCATCTGGACCGCAACCCGCAACGCCATCTTATCCTTTGCCTCGCCGCTACGAGGCCTCGATGCCGTGCCCCGCCCTCACGTGGCGCGGCGTGGCCATTGCGTCAATGCAACAGCGTCGTGAGCGGCCCGAAGCCGGTGCTTAACATTTTCCCAACTCCGTTACGTCATTCCTTAGGCTTCCACGGGGCTGGGCATGAACAGATTTTCGATCGGGGGCGGCCTGGTGCTGCGGCAGTCCTTGTTCCTCCTGCTGATCGCGGCGTTCGGCGCCTACGCCTATTTCGCGACGCTGGAACTGCGGCAGATCCTGCAGGCAGCCCTTCTGCCCGGCGCTCCCGGCGTTGAGGCGCTCGCCGCTGCGGGCGCGCAGGCCGAATGGCTCTCGGCGCTGACGGTCGGCGGCACCGCTGCCATCTGCATGCTGGCGCTCGCGATCGTGGTGCCGCTGATGCACAAGGGCGTCACCGCGCCCATCGAGGCACTGGCGCGTCAGACCACCGCGCTCGCCGCCGGCGCGACCGATGTCGAGATCACCGGCCGCGAGCGGCAGGACGAAATCGGCGCCATTGCGCGCGCGTTAGCCCGACTGCAGGCAGAGACGCGCCGCAACGCCGATCTCACGGGCGAGCTGAGCGCCGCCGCCGAGCGCGAGGCCCGCCTGACGCGCGACGCCGCAATCCGCGAGAGCGTGCAGCGGTTCTCGACAGCCTTGGGTGGTTTGACGACACGATTCGGGGAATTGTCGCAGGACCTCGCCGACCAGGGTGAGGTGATGTCCGGCGCCATCCGTGGCGCGCAGGCTGGTTCCGCCTCGGCAACAAGCGCCGCCGGCGACGCCGTGAAGAATGTTGGCGCAGTCGCGACTGCCGCCGAACAGCTTCTGGCCGCCATCGAGGAAATCGGCCGGCAGGTCGTGGATGCGTCCGGAGTCGTTCGCGAGGCGGTTGCCGAGGCGCAGACTTCGTCCGCCGGAATGGCGCGACTATCGACCACCGCCGGCAAGGTTGGCGACGTCGTACAACTGATTTCGCGTATCGCAGCACAGACAAACCTGCTGGCGCTCAACGCGACTATCGAGGCCGCGCGTGCCGGCGAGGCCGGCCGCGGTTTCGCCGTCGTGGCGCAGGAGGTTAAAATCTTGGCGACGCGCACCGCCGCCGCCACCAAGGAAGTCGGCGAGCAGATCGCCGAAATGCAGGCAGCGACCGACCAATCCGTCACCGCCATCGCCGCGATCCGCGAGCGCATCAACGCCGTCGACCGCATCTCGGCAATCATTGCCTCGGCCGTGCATGAGCAAGGCGCATCGACGCAGGAGATCGTGCGCGCGACGCGCTACGCCACAGCCGGCAGCGCGGAAGTCTCGCAATTTATCGCGCAGACGACGCGGACGCTGACGGCGACCGGCGACAACGTCGATGCCGTCGCGCAGCTTTCGAGCGAATTGCGGACCCTTTCCGGACACATGCAGACGCATGCGCAGGACCTTTCGGCGGCCGTCTCCGCGGCCTGATTACCCTAAATCGAGTTCGAACAGGTTCGACACGTGTTTCGGCAGACGCCGGGGCACGAAAAAGATGCCGTCGCCACGCAATGTCAGTTGCGTCGCGTAAGGGTGTGCTGCGAGCCACGCGCCGGCGGCACGCGAGATACGTCTTTGTTTGCGGGCGGCGATCGATTCGAGCCCTTCCGTCAGGTTTGGACGCGCCTTCACCTCGACGAAAGCGATGACCGAGCCGCGACGCGCGATGAGATCGATCTCGCCGTCGCGAACGCGGTAATTGCGCGCGAGAATGCGATAAAACTTCAGCCGCAGGAGCCATTCGGCCTGCCGCTCCGCGCGGAAGCCAAGTCGGCGCGCGGCCTGTCGCTCCGCGTTGAAGCTCACGGCGTTTCCGGTTTGCCGAGTTGCAAAGCGCGCGCGTAAACCTTCCGACGCGGCAGGCCCGTCTCGCCTGACACGATCGCCGCCGCGTCCTTGATTGAATGCGTCTGCAGCGCGGCCGCGAGCCGCGTGTCGAGTGAGGCGGCGGCGTCCTCCGCGCTCGCGCCCCCTGCCCCGACCAGCAGAACGATCTCGCCGCGAGCCTCCGTCTCAGAAAAAGTCTCGGCAAGCTCCGACAGTGATCCGCGATACGCCGTCTCGAACATTTTCGTTAGCTCGCGCGCGACCGACGCCGCCCGCGTACCGCCAAAAATATCAACGCAATCGGCAAGTGTTGCCGCGATCCGGCCGGGCGATTCGAAAAAGACGAGCGTGCCCGGCACGGGGATGAGCTCGGCCAATCGCGCGCGTCGTGGGCCGCCTTTTGTGGGCAGGAACCCCTCGAAGAAAAACCGGTCCGTTGGCAGGCCGGCGACGACCAGTCCCGCCATCACCGCCGATGCGCCCGGCACCGCGAGAACCGGCACACCCGCAGCCGCCGCCTCGCCAACGAGCCGGAAGCCGGGATCGGAGATCAGCGGCGTGCCGGCATCCGAAACTAGCGCCAGTCGCGCCCCGGCGCCGAGCCGCGCCAGCATCTGCGGCCGCACGAGATGCGCATTGTGCTCGTGATAGGCGGTGAGTGGCGTGCCGATCCCGTAATGGGCAAGCAGGCCCTTCGTGACGCGCGTGTCCTCGGCGAGGATCGTATCGGCCGCGGCGAGGACCCCGAGCGCCCGGATGGTGATGTCAGCAAGATTACCGATCGGCGTCGCCACAACATGGAGGCCCGGCGCGATAGATGCCGCTGCAACACGAACGCCGAGCGCCGTGAAGGCACCGGGCGCATCGTTCGGTGCAGCGAGGGAACCGGCAGGAGGGGCGGGGCGCGCGTTCATGAAGCCAACTCCTTTGCCGCCCCTGCAACCCGTGTATAGAACGGCAACAACGGCTGGCCCACGGCCGTTACTGCACTTTTGCCGTCTTCCCACGGCAGTTTGCCTGCGTCGCGTTCTCCGGCGGGGTATCGGCCGAGTTTCGACGAGGAGGTTTGGTGCTGAAGGTTTTCCCGCGCCCGTCCGGCCCGACCGGTGTCGTCGCGACGCTCCTGATCTCGCTCGCTCTCGCGGCCTGCGGACCTACCGGTCGCGCCCCGCCGCCGATCTCTGAAGCTCCAGGCCCCGCGACCACCCCTGTCGCCCCTCCAACGGCCGGAAACAGCATCGGCACCGGGCCGGTGAAGGTCGGTCTGATCCTGCCACTGACGCAGGCCAACGGACCGAGCGTTGTCGGCACATCGCTGCGCAACGCCGCCGAACTTGCCGTGGCAGAGACCGGCGTCTCGGATGTGACACTGCTCATCAAGGACGACCGCTCCAGCGCCGAAGGCGCCCGTACGGCGACGCAGCAAGCGATCGAGGAAGGCGCCGACCTCATCATCGGGCCGCTGTTCGCCAATGGCGTGAAAGAGGCTGGCCGCATTGCCAAAGGCGCTGGCAAACCGGTGATCGCGTTCTCGACAGACACGTCGGCGGCAAGCCGCGGCGTCTATCTCCTGTCGTTCCTCGTCGAAAGCTACGTCGACCGCATCGTCTCCTTCGCAGCAAGTAAGGGAAAAAGCTCGATCGCGGCGCTCGTGCCGGAGAACGATTACGGCAATCTTGCGCTCGGCGAGTTTCAGTCGGCTGCGGCGCGCTCGAACATGCGTGTTCAGCTCATCGAGCGCTATTCCGCCGGTAATCTCGCCGCCGCGGTCGAGAAGATCGCCGCGCTCGGCCCGCAGATCGACGCGCTGTTCATTCCCGAACAGGCGGAAGCGATGGGCGCGGTGTCGTCGCAACTTGTCGCCAAGAACATCGACACGAAGAAGATACAGGTGCTCGGCACCGGCATCTGGAACGATGCACGCGTGCTGAAACTCCCCGCATTGCAGGGCGCGTGGTTCTCGGCGCCGGAGAATGCCGGCTTCAACGCCTTTGCAGGCCGTTATCGCGCGAAATTCAACAGCGACCCGACGCGCATCTCGACGCTGTCTTACGATGCCGTGTCGCTCGCCATCGCGCTGTCGAAGAGCCAGGGATCGCAGCGCTTCTCCGACAGCGTGCTGCTCAACGGCTCGGGCTTCAACGGTGCCGATGGCGTCTTTCGTTTCAAGCCCGACGGTCAGAATGACCGAGGGCTTTCGGTGCTTCAGATCGGCAATGGCACGACGACAGTGCTGAGCCCCGCGCCGCGCTCGTTCTCGGGCTCGCCGAACGGATAAGTCAAAGTTAAAAATATCGGGGGGGACCATGTCGGTCGTTATCGCTGGCGGCGGCATCGCCGGCCTTGCCATTGCGCTTGCGCTGCATGCAAAGGGCGTCGAAGCGACGGTTCTGGAACAAGTCGCTGAGATCAGGCCGCTCGGTGTCGGTATCAACCTGCTGCCGCATGCGGTGCGCGTGCTCACCGCGCTCGGTCTCGTCGACGAGCTTTCGAAGCTGGCGATCCACACGAAGGAACTCGCGTTTTTTAACAAGCACGGTCAAGAAATCTGGTGCGAGCCGCGCGGTCGTGAGGCAGGCTACGACCATCCGCAGTTTTCGATCCATCGCGGCGAATTGCAGGCCGCCTTGCTTCGCGCCGTCGAAGAGCGACTCGGCAGAGACCGCATTGTTCGCGGCGCGCGCGTGTCGGGCTTCGCGCAAGATGAGAACCGCGTTACGGCGATGCTCGAGGACGGCCGTCCTATCGCTGGCGATCTGCTGATCGCTGCGGACGGCATCCATTCCGCGATCCGCGCGCAGCTTTATCCGCTCGAAGGTCCGCCGATCTGGAACGGGCGCGTGCTGTGGCGCGCGATCAGCGAGGATCAGCCGAACTTCCTGTCCGGCCGCACGATGATCATGGCAGGTCATCAGGACCAGAAATTCGTCTGTTATCCGATTTCGCCCGACGCACTGGCGCAGGGCCGCGCGCGCGTGAACTGGATCGCCGAACTTGCCTTCGACAAGAGCGCGGGTTGGCGACGCGAAGACTGGAACCGGACCGGAGATTTGAACGACTTCGCGCCGCGATTTACGACGTGGAAATATCCGTGGCTCGACGTTCCCGCGCTGATATCCGGCGCAAACGCGATCTACGAATATCCGCTCGTCGACCGCGATCCCTTACCACTCTGGACCTTCGGCCGCGTCACTCTCGCCGGCGATGCTGCGCATCCAATGTATCCGATCGGCTCCAACGGCGCATCGCAAGCGATTCTCGATGCCGAATGTCTCGCGGCGGAAATCGCGAGCCACGGCGCGACGAGTGCGGCGCTCGATGCCTATGAGGCGCAGCGGCGTCCGCCGACATCGGCGATCGTGCTCGCCAATCGCGGCAACGGCCCCGAGCAGGTGATGCAGATGGCGGAAGAACGTGCCCCGGAGGGTTTCGCGCGCATCGACGATGTCATCGCGCGCGATGAGCTCGAAGCAATCGCGGCGCGCTACAAGCAGGTCGCCGGCTTTGCGAAGGACGCCGTCAATCGGCGTTAGCTTTGATTTCCTCGGAAAGCATGAATTGCGCTAGCCTCCCGAAAACAACCGGCGATTATGTACTTTACACACCACAGGGAATGATGGACTCCTAACGGCATAGGAGTTGGTCCCGTGTCCGTTCTTTCGAAGCCCTTCTTTCACGACGAAGCCGCCGCCTTTCGTCATCTGGAAAGCGTCCTGTGGCCGGAAGGCCCGGTATGCCCACACTGCGGCACAGTGTCCGTGAAGCACTACGACCTCGCCAAGACCCGCATGGGCCTTCGCAAGTGTTCGGAGAAGAGCTGTCGGAAGCAGTTCACGGTGAAGGTCGGCACGGTGTTCGAACACGCCCGGATGCCGCTCAACAAGATGCTACAGGCCGTCTACCTCATGACGTCCAGCAAGAAGGGCATTTCGGCTCACCAACTGCACCGGGTTCTGGAGGTCACTTACAAGACGGCGTGGTTCCTCGCGCATCGCATCCGCGAAGCCATGCGGGACGGCACCCTTGCGCCTATCTATGGGCGGCGCTGGCGGCGTGGTCGAGGTGCACGAAACCTACATCGGCCATGTGGCCGGTAAGCCCAGAGGCGTGCGCGGCGGTGCTTACAAGCACATCGTCCTGACCCTTGTTGAGCGCGGCGGTTCGGCCCGGTCCTTTCACGTGGACAGCACGTCGATTGCCAGCGTGATCCCGCTGGTAAACGCCAACGTTGCCCGCGAGACGGCCATGATGACGGACACCGCTTCGCAGTACCGCAAGGTTCTCGGCGGCACCTTCGCCAGCCATCAGATGGTGAACCACACTGCGTTCGAATGGGGTCGCGGTCCGGTCCACACGAACACGGTCGAAGGATACTATTCGATCTTTAAGCGCGGCATGAAGGGCGTCTACCAGCACTGCGGTGAGAAGCACCTTCACCGCTATCTGGCGGAGTTCGACTTCCGCTATTCGAACCGTGTGGCGCTTGGCGTGAACGATGTAGCGCGGGCGGAAAAGGCAATCGAGGGTATGAAAGGCAAGCGTCTCACGTACCAGCCAGCTAACTAAACGGTGATTATCTTTTTTTCATGTCTATCTTCTTTAAACAGAAGGTAGACCGCGAAAGCGCGGCGATGTGTTTCAGGTGACGCTAAAAATCTCTGCATCAAGTCTCTAGCTTGCGCAATGTCATTCGTAACCGACGTGATCGATGGTGAAAGATTGAAGCAGTAGTCACACCGCTCACGTTTCCACTGCGCTTGTCGAATGAAGTCAGCAAACTCGATTACGTCGACGTGGAAATTCTTGCTGCGCATCTTTCCAATGTTTCTACAACGATCATCGATCGTTGCGTGATTCAGCGATCGATAGAGATGTTCCCATGCACGGTTAGGTGGGGGCTCAGTTGCGCCAACGAATAAGTCGCAACAGTGCTTCGCGAGAAAATGGAACAGCGCGTAATAAATCGTACTGACTGCCCTACTAGCATCGGCCGGAGTTGAGCCTCCCGGCCGGTCTAGTAGAAGCTGCGCAGTATCAAGGAGCGCGTCGCTCACGCATGCGCGTCGGTCATTGAAACGAAATTCAATACCGGAAGGGCATTGGAACTAAGGTTATCAATGCGCTCACGTAAGGACGAGAGAAGCCCACGCGGCCGCGCGCGCACGAGCTGATCGGCGTTGCCCTTAAACTTCACCTGGATTTCCAAGACGCGCTCATGATCCGTGAACGTGTCACTTTCGATAGTGACGGACACGATATCGACGCCCGTGAACTTCTGGCGAAAGAATACCTCGATGTCGGCGCGGAGCGCTTCGTGATCGTTCATCGTCAGAGCCTCCCTTCGAACAGCATTATCGAAAGCAGGATATGAGTCACAAAACGTCAATCACCTACTGCAACGTTTCGTGGCGTCACGCACCAATTTGCAAACGCAATATTGGTGCGTGTATCATATTTTGTTGCACTTGTCAAACCTGCTAGACCTATGATTTGGCTGGCAGTATGCTGCGAGCAATATTGTTGCAAAAAAGAGAGTTTGCAACGTGATTAGTGACGCACGTTATCTCGAGCGAGATATTTTAGCACGACTACGGGTGCTGGCTGCTCGTATAGACAAGCTTGAGGCGGAGAAGCGAGCATTAGAGCGAATTTTGCACGAGAATAGACTGCTGCAGCCTAGAGATTGGATAGGGAGACGCCGCAACAGCATAAACAAAACCAAGAATAGTGCGGCTATAATAAACATTTTGCTGAAGTACAAAGCTCCTCGAAAGGCATCTGTCATCTACGGCGAACTTGTGAGAATTGATCCAACACTTAACTCATCAACGTTTCGATCGCACCTTCGGCGGATGACGGAAACGGGTGTTACAGAACAAGCGGGTGGACGTGGGCATTACCGGTTGTCGAAAAGGTATCGCGATGAAGAATGAAAAGCCGGTCTTGACGCAATCTGACCGCTTCAAAGCCGCCGCTCGCGAGCTAGGCGCGGACGAAAGCGAAGCGGCGTTTGACGCCACGCTACGGAAAATCGGGGAACGTAAGGCCCCTGCTGACGGGCGAAAAGTCTGCCCCGAATGCCATCACGTTTTTCAGGGCAACGGCTGGGACGGGATCGACGCGCATTGGCGGTCGAAGCACGAGGAGGTCATGCCGTATGAGGAGGCATGGCCTTTGCTCCTAACCGGAAAGTACCGCCCGAAATAGAAACGGCCCGACCGTTAAGGCCGGACCGTTTCGTTTTCGAAGACAGGTGAGCGCTCTCTCGGCTGAGCTACGCGGCCCGCAAATAGTGGACCGGAAGGGTTTCGATCCCGCGACCTCTCACATGCTGCAAGCATATCACGGATCGCATCCGCAAACCATAAATTCCCGTGGTTCGTAAAATCCATAATCGCCAAACAACCGGAGGAACAAATGGCGAAGACTGCAACGAAGCCCGACATCAAGGTGGCGACCTTTGCAGGTCCCGGCGCGAAGCCGGTTCTGCAAAGCGTGAAATGGCCGGACGTTCCTGAAAACGCAGCGCTGATAAAGATCGGCGCATGCGGCGTGTGCGGCACCGATCAGCACATCCTGAAAGGCCATTGGCCAAAGCCGCTGCCTTGGCCTTTCACGCTCGGCCACGAGATCGGTGGCGTCATCGTCGAGAAGGGCAAGCGTTTCACCGCCGACTTTATGGACAAGCCGCTCGACGTCGGATCGAAGGTGATGATTCCGCCGTTGATGCCGTGCGGGCGTTGCTACTATTGCGTCCACTATCCCGAAAGCGCGAACAAGTGCCTGACGCCCGTCTATTACGGGCGCTATCTCGGCTTCGACAAAGCACCGCATCTGTGGGGCGGCTGGGCCGAGTACGTCTATGTCGATCTCGACATGCTGCCGGGCACGAAGGTTTACAAGCTGCCCGACGATATGAGCCTGCGCCTTGGCGCGTTGTCGGAGCCGCTGACATCAGGCATTCGCGCATTTAATCGCGCCGTGCGCGTCGGTGGGTTCAAATGGGGCGACACGGTCGTCATCCAGGGTTCGGGACCTATCGGCATCCTTGCGATCGCGGCGGCGCAGGAGATGGGCGCGGGCCGCGTGATCTGCGTCGGCGCGCCGGAGAAACCGCGTCTCGAACTCGCGCGAAAATTCGGCGCGGAGACGACCGTCGATATCGAGAAGTACAAGACGGCTGATGAGCGCATCAAAGCCGTGCGAGACATTGTCGGCGGTTTTGGCGCCGATTTGGTCATGGACTGCAGCGGTCATCCGACGGCAGGACCCGAAGGCATCGAGATGCTGCGCTACGGCGGCACTTACGTCGAAATGGGCCAGTTCACCGACGCCGGAAAGATCGAGACCTCGTGGCATCGCATCTGCACGAAAGATCTCAACGTGCTGGGATCTTGGGCGTTCACTGGCAACGACCTGCCGCTTGGCGTCGACATGCTTTACCGAACTCGAGCCAAGTATCCGTGGTTGGAAATGCAGACGATCTATCCGCTGACGGAAGACGGGATTTCACGCGCTGTGGCCGATGCGATGGCGATGAAGACGGTGAAGTCGACGATCGTGCCGTTTCCGGAATTGGTCGAGTGACCTGGGCACGCGGATCAGCGAAATGATTCTCGTCTTCGGCTCGCTCAACGCCGATCTCGTCTTCGAAATGAAGGTGTTGCCCGCGCCGGGCCAGACCTTGCTTGCGAATGCGTTTCGTATTGAACCCGGCGGCAAGGGCGGCAATCAAACGCTCGCCGCGCATCGTGCCGGTGCGGAGGTTATGATAATCGGCGCAGTCGGCCGCGACCCGCTCGCCGATGTCGCGCTGAAGAACCTGCGCAACGAGAGCGTTAATGTCGGGCATGTCGCTGTCGTCGATGCGCCGACCGGCTGCGCCTCCATCTGCACAGACGCGAACGGCGAGAACCAGATCGCCGTCGCGCTCGGCGCAAACGTTCTCGCGAAACAGATTCAGATCGATGATGCGCTGCTCGCGCGCTCCTCGCATGTGCTTCTGCAGGGCGAAAGCGATATCACCGAGATTGAGGCTCTAATATTTCGCGCGAAGGACGCGGATCGTCAGGTGATCCTCAATCTCGCGCCGGTCATCGCAATCTCCGAGCGCGCGCTGCGCAATGTCGATGTCCTCGTCGTCAACGAGGATGAAGCTGCAAGCCTCGCATCACGCCTCCAATGCGAGAACAGCGCGAAAGGCCTGCATATCGCCCTGGGCGTCGACGTCGTGCGAACGCTCGGACCCCGTGGCTGCGAAGCGGCATCGCTCGATGGCATCTTCGATGTTCCTGCCGAGAAAATCGTGCCGCTCGACACGACCGGCGCCGGCGACGCTTTTGTCGGCACGCTCGCGGCTGCGCTTGCGCGCGACGAACCGCTTGCGCTCGCGATGCGCCACGCGAACAAAGCCGCCGCGAAGGCTTGCGCGGTGCGTGGTGCACAAGGCAGATCGGCTTGATGGACCGCGAGCCTCCCGGCTCGCAAACACTCAAGCGAACATGCGAGCCGGGAGGCTCGCGGTCCGGAGACGATGATGAAAGCAAATATCCGCAAGATCGTGACCTTCGTCGAAGAGACGCATAGCGAGATGGGTCGCGCCGTCGATCCGCCGACACGCCGTGCCGCTGCGGCCGCCGTGATCGAGAATCCGTTCGCCGGCCGCTATGTCGAAAATCTCGATGAGCTCATCGCCATCGGCGAGGAGCTTGGCGGTTTGCTCACGCAGCGCGCCGTCGCAGCGCTCGGCATCGAGGGCGCAAAGGCCGAGAGTTACGGCAAGGCCGCTGCCGTCGGAGAGGATGGCGAACTCGAACATGCCGCCGCAATCCTGCATCCGAAGATGGGCGCACCGGCGCGCGCCGCGCTCGGTGGCGGCGCCGCGCTCATTCCGTCATCGAAGAAGCGCGGCGGCCCCGGTGTCGCGCTCGATATCCCGCTCGGCCACAAGGATGCAGCGTTCGTGCGCAGCCATTTCGACGGAATGGAAATCCGCGTCGTCGATGCGCCGCGTGCGAACGAAATCCTCGTCGCTGTCGCGGTAACGGATTCCGGTCGTCCCCTCCCGCGCGTCGGTGGGCTGACGAAGGGCGAGATCGTCGGAAAAGACGGCTTGAAGTAAGAGGAACGGCAAGCGCTTACGCCGAAAAAGTGTCCCAGCCGCCGCACTGCAATGCAATAAAAAACTGCAGTTTCGATTGTTCATGGACTGTAAACATTCGCTTTGGCAGCATGTGCGAATGGCTTATGTCGTCGCATACAACGGCCGGCATCATCGCAAAGCGCTGCAGTTCTCTTACACTGCAGCGGTCGCGGCCTACTGTTGCTTCTTCGATTGCGTTTGGATCGTTCCGGGAACACTCGACGACGATTGAACAACTCAATCGTCCGACGCGCCTTGCGCGTCCAACGCCGCCTTGAGCCGATCCGGCGTCACCGGCACGCGATGCATCATCACACCCGTCGCATGACGGATGGCGTTGAGGATTGCAGGCGCCGTCGGAATGAGCGCCTGCTCGCCAATGCCTTTCGCACCGAACGGACCGACCGACGCGGGCTGTTCGATCAGAATGGTTTCGATTGGCGGCACGTCGCCGATCGTCGGTATGAGGTAATCGTGCAGATTCTCGCCGCGGCCCGGTGAGAACTCCTCCATCAACGCGAGGCCAAGTCCCTGCGCGACCCCGCCCTCGATCTGCCCTTCGAGCAAAGTCGGATTGATCGCTTGCCCCACGTCATGCGCGGCGATGATTTTCAGCACACTCACCGTTCCGAGCGCGATGTCGACTTCGATCTCAGCCATATGTGCGCCAAAACCGTAGAGCGCGTAAGGCTCGCCCTGCCCGTCCGCATCGAGCGGTGTCGTCGGCGGATCATAGGTTTCTTCGACGCACAGCACGTAGCCGCGTTCATCGCACTCGAGCGTCTTTAGATCGATGTTATGTCGCCCGCCAACCCCTTCGATGGAAAGACGTCCGTCGCATAGAGAGAGGGTCGCATCGGGACCGGCGTTCGCCAACCGCAGCATCTCCGCACGGAGAGCCATGCCCGCCATCTGCACAGCGCGGCCGGACACGAAAGTTTGTCGCGACGCGGAGGTTTTGCCGCAATCGGGCGTGATGTCCGTATCGGCGCTCACGAGATCGATACCGTCGATGGCGATGTCGAGCGCATCCGCTGCGATCTGCGGAATAATCGTGTTGGAGCCCTGCCCGATGTCGACCGCGCCTTGATGCAGCGCGATGCGCCCGTCGGGCTTCAGCCCCATGCGCATCGTCGAGGGGTTCGACATCGACGTGTTGCCGCAACCGTACCACATACCGGCAACGCCAACGCCGCGGCGTAACGGTCCTTGCGTGGATGCGTTGAAATCCTCTGCCGCAGCACGCGCGATGCGCCACGGTGCGCGCAAGGCAACGAGACATTCGCGAAACGCAATGCCATCGCCGAGCATCTGTCCGCATACGGTTGGCTTATTGCCATCGAGCGCGTTCTTGATGCGCAGTTCAAGCGGATCGACACCGACACGCAGCGCAATGTCGTCCAGCAACTGCTCCTGTGCCACCGACATCTGCGGCACACCGAACCCGCGAAACGCGCCGGCCGGGACGCAATGCGTGTGCACGGCGCGCGTCAGCGCTCGGTAGTGCGGAACATAATACGGTCCGGAAGCATGGACCGGTACGCGGTTCGCAACCGTCGGACCCCAGCTCGCATAAGCGCCGGTGTTGAAGTCGCCCTCGAAATCCATCGCTACGATAGTACCGTCGGCGCGCGCGCCGATGCGCGAACGGATCTCGCTAGGGTGACGTTTCGTCGTTGTCGCGATGGATTCCGGCCGCGAATAGACCATCGCAACCGGTCGATCGAGATGCCACGCGGCGACAGCAACGAAGGGCTGCAGCGAGAGATCGAGCTTCGAGCCGAAGCCGCCACCGACCGCCGTCGGCACGATGCGAACATCCGTCGGCGCGATACCGAGGATCGCGGCGACATCATCGCGGTCCATGTAAGGGGCCTGCGTACAGGCGGTGACTTCCATGCGATCGCCGACGCGCCGCGCGAAGCCCGCTTCTGGCTCGATATAGGCGTGTTCGACGAAGCCGCTGCGAAATGCGCCTTCAACGACGATATCGGCTTCGGCGAAGCCGGCGTCGAGATCGCCGCGTGCAACGCGCCCGCGCACGAGTATGTTGCCGGCACGCTTTGCGTGGAGAAGCGGCGCATCCGGCGCGAGCGCTGCTGCGACGTCGATCGCATGCGGCAGCGGCTCCCATGTGATGGGAAAGGTCTTCAGGTCGAGAGCGAAGATGCTCTCGCGGTCGCCGACGACGGCGGCGACGGCTTCGCCGCGGAAGCGCGTCTCGGTTTCGGCAAAGACAGGCTGGTCCGCAAGCGGCGGGATGACGCCATAAAGATTGCGGCCCGGCACATCGCGGTGTGTGAAGATACGCACGACACCGGGATGCGCGGCAACGAATTCATCGAGATCGCCGAACGTGAAACGCGCGCGGTGATGCGGCGAGCGGATTGCTCTCAAATAGAGGGCATCGGCCGGAATGGTGTCGGCGCCAAAGCGATCGCGGCCTTCGACCTTTACGCGACCATCGAGTCGCTCGCGACGACGGCCAACTTCGCGGCCGACGACGACATCAAGCATTGGCACTGGCACTGGCACTGGCACTGGCACTGGCACTGGCACCGGCGCACCAGCACTCTGCACAGCGGTAATGATCTTGCGATAGCCGGTACAACGGCAGAGCACGCCGCCGAGCGCATCGGCGATTGTCGCTTCGTCTGGCGCGGACATAGAGTCGAGCAGCGCCGCCGCCGAGATCAGCATGCCAGGTGTGCAGATGCCGCATTGCGCCGCGCCCTCGCGCAGGAAAGCATCTTGCAGCGCCGCACCGCTGCGTGTGGATGTCGCCAGACCTTCGATTGTGACGATCTCGGCATCGCGTGCTTGGCCGGCGGCAACGAGGCACGAGCAGACGGGTTCGCCGTCGATCAGCACCGTGCAAGCGCCACAATCGCCGGCATCGCAGCCGCTTTTCGTGCCGCGCAAGCCGAGCTTTTCGCGCAACGCGACCGACAGACGCTCACTGCCGTCACCGGGAATTGTGACGGCCTCGCCATTGAGGCGAAAGGCGATGCGCGGATCAGGCCGGTCGAGCATCGGCAGCCTCGCGGAGCGTGCGCGCGACGAGTTCGCGCGCTGCATCGGTACGGAAACTTGCGGTCGCGCGGACATCGTCGATCGGTGTAAGGCCGGCAAGATCATCGGGCATCACGACATTGGCGAAACTGTTGCGCGTATCGAAGCCGACGAGCTTCGCTTCCAGCACCCGCAGGCGGCGCGCCACCGCGGACGCCGCGCCAACCGCAATGCGCGCCTCACGCACGATGCCATCGTTTATTTCGAGCGTCGCCGCGACCATGACGATTGAGATCACGAGATATTTTCGCGCGCCGAGCTTCGAGAAGGCAGAGCCCGCATTCTCGCCAAGACGCGGCACACGCAATGACACAAGCAGTTCACCAGGACGCAGCGCCGTGCGGCGATTGCCTTGCAGGAAATCGCCGAGCGGTATGGTGCGACGGCCCGCTTGCGACGCGAGTTCGACCTCCGTGTCGAGTGCGAGCAACGGTGGCACGCCGTCGGCTGCAGGCGACGCATTGCAAAGATTGCCGCCGACAGTGGCGCGATTCTGGATCTGGATCGAGCCGACCTGCGCGGCTGCCTGCTTCAGCATGTCGAAGGCCGGCGGCAGATCGGCGCGGATGATGTCGCGCCACGTCGTCGCAGCGCCGATACGGATGTGGTCGCCGGTCGAAACAATGCCGCGCAGGCCCGCGACGCGACCGAGATCGAGCAGCGAAATCGGCGGTCGATCGACGAGCGCGGGGAAAACATCCGTGCCACCGCAGATCGGCGTAACGTTGCCGGCAACCAGCGCGTCGAGCGCTTCGGACAGGCTGGCCGGCTGCTGAAACATTTGCGGACGGCTCCATCGCCAAACCTCTGGATCGAAACCCAAATTGTTTGTATGCAAATAATTCATGCGCCGTCCGGGCAAGTCAAGCGGATGGGCAGACGCGAGGCGGTGACCGTGGCGCAGGGGCGCGCAGGCAGCGAACGAACGGTGAGCAACATGCCGCCGAGCGATGCGGACGCGACCTATCAACTCGACACCCAGGTCGGGTTTCGGTTGCGGCAGGCGGCGCAACGCCATCACGCGATATTCGGCCGCGTGATGCCGGCCGATCTAACGCCTAGGCAATGGGCGGTGCTGGCGAAACTGCGCGAGACCGGACCATCGCCGCAAAACTTGCTTGGCCGCCGCACGGCGATGGATGCGGCGACGATCAAGGGCGTCGTCGATCGGCTTCGCGCGCGCGATCTCATCGACACCAATGCCGACGAGGCCGATGCCCGACGCCGCACGATCGGATTGACAACCGTCGGCGCTGCGCTCGTGGCAAGCGCGGCGCATCTTGCAGACGAGATCACGCGTGAAACGCTCGCGCCTCTCACCGCGCGCGAACGCACTGTGCTGCTCGATCTGCTCGCGAAGATCAGTTAGGCCGCGCCCTTGGCGGTGCCGGCGAGAAGGCGTAGACGCCAGCGATGACCAAACTCGCTTCGCCGACCGTCGACGATATTCGCGCGCTCTTCGCGCGTCCGTTTCTCGACCTCGTGTACGAGGCCGCAACGGTGCATCGAAGCAATCACGATCCGCGGGAAGTGCAGGTCTGCACGCTGCTTTCGATCAAGACCGGTGGCTGCCCGGAAGACTGCAAATATTGCTCTCAGTCGATTTACAACGAGACAACGCTTCAGCGCGAGACGCTGCTCGATGTCGACAGCGTGCTGCGAAGCGCGCGGGATGCGCGGGATAATGGATCGACGCGCTTCTGCATGGGTGCCGCCTGGCGAAACGCAACCGACGGCCGCGCATTCGAGCGCGTGCTGGAGATGGTGAGAGGCGTTCGTGAACTTGGTCTCGAAGCCTGCGCCACGCTTGGCATGCTTACGCCGTCGCAGGCCGTTCGCCTCAAGGAGGCCGGCCTGACCGCTTACAATCACAATCTGGATACGTCCCGCGATCATTATGCCGAGATCATAACCACGCGCACGTACGACGATCGCTTGCAGACGATCGCGAATGTTGCCTCGGCCGGCATTTCGCTTTGCTGCGGCGGCATTCTCGGGATCGGCGAGTCGGAAGAGGATCGTATCCAGCTTCTTCACACGCTGACGACGCTCGATCCGCCGCCCGAATCCGTTCCGATCAACGCGCTCGTCCCCATCAAGGGGACGCCGCTGTCCGATGCGCCGCCCGTGGATGTGCTCGACTGGGTTCGCGTCATAGCGGTCGCACGCATTCTGTTTCCGAAAGCGATGGTGCGGCTGTCGGCCGGTCGTCTTTCTATCAGCCGCGAAGCGCAGGCTTTGGCCTTTATGGCCGGCGCCAATGCAATCTTCTCCGGCGATAAATTGCTGACCACGCCCAATCCGGAAGCGAGCGCCGACCGTGCGATGATGGACGCACTCGATCTTCGGCCAAGAGCGCCGAACAAGTCGCTCGAAGCAATCGCCTGATAGGGAGCGAGCGCGCTATTTCGCGACCAGTTCCGGCACCTTTGCTGCGGGCGGCGTATTGCGGCTGCGGCCGGCGCGCATGATCCCGTCGATGACGACCATACCGATGCCCGGCAAATCGCCGAGCCGGATACATTCGAGCATGTCCTTGCCAGCGGAATGCTGCGCTCTGTCCATAAAGACGAGATCGGCGGATTTTCCGACCTCGAGCAATCCGCAATCGAGTGCACGCACGCGCGCTGTGTTGCCTGTGCCGAAGCAGAGGGCCGTCTCGGCTGGAATATCGCCGAGCGACGACAGCATCGAGATCATGCGCAGGATGCCGAGCGGCTGCACGCCGGAGCCGGCCGGCCCGTCTGTGCCGAGGATGACGCGGCTCAGTTCCTCCATCTCGCGCGCGAGTTTCAGCGTGTAGAGCGCCGCGCGCTCGTTGCCGTTGTGCACGAGTTCGAGGCCGCGCTTGCAACCCTCGCAAATACATTTGATCTGATCGTCGGGCAGCGCGGTATGGCCACCGTTGATGTGGCCGATGACATCGGTGTCGCATTCGAGCACGACATCGGCGTCGATGAGACCGGAACCGGGAATCGACGGACCGCCGGTGTGGATCGTACTGTTGAAGCCGTGCTTGCGCGCCCAAGCCACCATCTTCTTCCCGGTCGGGCCATCCTTCACGCCGCCAAGCCCAACTTCGCCGAGTAGTGCCACACCGGCCGCAGCGAGTTCGGCGAAATCGCTTTCCTCCATGCCGGGCTCGATGACCGGCGCGCCCGCATGCACCTTCACGCCGCCGGGCCGGAATGCCGAGAACTGACGCTGCGCGCTGATCGCCATCGCCTTGAGGCCAACGATGTCGCGCGGCCGGCCGGGCGTGTGCACCTCGCCGGCGGAAATCATCGTCGTGACGCCGCCGTTCATCGACGATTCGATCCAGTTGAGCTGGCTCTGGCGCGGCGTCCAGTCGCCCGCGACGGGATGCACATGACTGTCGATGAGACCCGGTGTCACGACGCAGCCATGCGCGTCGATGATCGTCTTCGCGCCCTCGGTGTCGAGTTCTTTGAGACGACCGATGGCGGTGATGCGACCGTCGATGCAGACGATGGCATCGCCGTCGAGGATCGGCTGCTCCAGCGCGCCCGATAACATCATCCCGATGTTACGAACGACGAGTTTACCGGCTGCTTCGACCGCTTGTTCCTGCGCCACGCAATGCTCCTGATTTGCGCGGCATCAAAGCAGCCGCGCGATGCGGGTGCAATGCGTGCGCTACACGCTCAGCGCGCGCGCAGCCGTGCCTTCCGTGCCGAACACGCGACGATATCGCGCGATGGCGTCGGGCGTGCCCGTTGCCTTGGCAGGATTGTCCGAAAGTTTTACCGCGGGACGGCCGTTGACCGACGTGATTTTGCAGACGAGCGAGATCGCGTCGAGGTCATGCGGTACCTCCGCGCAACCGCGAAAATCGTTGGTGAGGTTCGTACCCCAACCGATTGAGACGCCGGTGCGACCGCGAAGTTTTCGAACGGCGGTCTCGATGGAATCGACATCCATGCCGTCCGACAGCACCACGAGCTTTTCGCGCGGATCGACGCCGCGCGAATTCCACCAGGCAATCGCCTCTTCGGCAGCCTCGACCGGCAGTTTCGAGTCGGGGCGTATGCCGCGCCATCCCGCGACCCAATCCGGCGCGTCGCGCAGGAAGCCGGTTGTGCCATAGGTGTCGGGAAGGAGGATCAGCAGATTGCCGCTGTAATCCTCGGCCCAGTCTTTCAGCACGTCGTAGCGAGAGCGAAGCAGCGCTTCGTCGCTTTCGGCAAGCGCCGCATAGACCATCGGTAGTTCATGCGCATTGGTGCCGATAGCTTCGAGGTCGTTGTCCATCGCCATCTTGGCGTTGGACGTCCCGCTGAAACTGTCGCCGAGCGACTCGATCATCGCCTGCGTCGCCCAGCGCTGCCACAAAAAGCTGTGACGCCGGCGCGTGCCGAAGTCGGAGATGCGGAGGGGTGCCTCGCCCTTCAAAACGCGCAGCCGTCGCGCGGCCTGCCAGAGTTTCGACTTCGCGCGCGCGTAAACGACATCGATTTCGAAGCGCGTCATTTTCGACATCACGGCGCGCGAGCGAAGCTCGCTGATGATTGCGAGCGCCGGGATTTCCCACATCGTCGTCTCGAGCCAGCGGCCGGGAAAATCCAGCACATACTGATCGTCCTCGATGCGCAGGTCGTAGGGCGGCAGGCGAAAGCCTTCGAACCATTCGATGAAGCCGGGCGAAAAAATCTGCCGTGCGCCGTAGAAGGTGTTACCGCGCAACCACGTCGACTCGCCGCGCGTAAGACGCACGGTGCGCGCATGATCGAGCTGGGCGCGCAACTCGCCTTCGTCGATTTCGCGCGCCAGCCGGATGCGGGTCGTACGGTTGATGAGGCTGAAGGTTGCCTCGACATCGCGATGCCGCCGCCAGATCAGCTGCGCCATCAGGAGCTTGTAGAAATCCTGATCGAGCGCGGACCGATGGATCGGGTCGAGGCTGTAGGTATGATCGTAGACGCGCGTGGCGATGTCGGTGACGACGGTCACCATCGGGACCTCCGCCTTTTACGGCGAACTTGAGAAGCTTCTGGCGCTAGTCGTGCTCGACCACGTGATTTCGCGCGTTTGGGACAAGCGCAACCGTAGAGGCGACGGCCCTTGCCGACAAGCGCCGGCTCAATTCGGCGCGCTCCCGGTCTTCGAGGCCGCGAGCAGCGCCTTGTCGAGCGCGTCGCGCAGGATGGCTGCGCTTTCCGGCGTCATGCGCAGGTGGCCCACGACAACCGGCCGTATCTCCACCTTGTTGTCGATCTCGAGCCAACGGCCGGTCGCAAGCGTGACGGCGACGATGCCGCGGATGAGCCCGAAGGCCGGCACGGAATCGTAAAAGAGCACCGGCGCGTGCAACGCGTCGTCGAGGACGAGCGCTCCCTGGTCGGTCGGTTTTCGCGTCTCGTTCATTGCTCGCGCCCATCTCTCGCGCTCGGATGCGCGTCGCGAGGAGGTTAGCGCAGGTTCCGTGGCGAGGGACAGGCGACGCGCGCTACCCGAAGGCGCCGACCGAATGCGTGATCGCCGTGCCGGCCTCGCGCAACAGCGCAAAGAGCAACGCGATCGGGCGGAATACCTCTTCGTGCTCGCGTTCGTAGCCGCCGGTCTGGCGCAGGCCTCGCGGCTCAGAATAATCGCGGTCTGCAGCAATATCCGCACTGGCCGGAAAAATCTTGCCGAGAAGATCGAGCGTCGCCGGCACGTCAAGTTGTAGCAGACGCCGCACGACCGTCTGTCGCGTGACACCGTGGCGCGGCGAGAAATCCGGCACGCGCATCGCGAGCAGCCAGATGCGTTGCAGCAGCGCGAGGCGGATTGCATGGATCAGCATCTCACGCGGCTCCATGACCGGCGCGTCGCGCCAGACGCTGCGCAGCAGCAGATGGTCCGTCTGGATACGTCGCAGCGTGCGGTAGCAGATCGACGCGATGCCGATGCCCTCGAGCGCATCCGACACCTGCACGAAGGCTTCGCGTTGCGCATCGTTCGACGCATGTTCTGCGCGGCTGAGCCACGATCCGGGATCGAGCGTCGAGATGACGGCGTGCAGCGCGTCGAGATCGGAATGTTTTAACGCATGCGTGGCGAAGTCGATCGCGCGACGGAAGCGATGGCTGCGGCCGACAAATTCGCTGAAGGCCTGCGGATGTCGCGCAAGAGCGACGCCAAGACCCTGCAATGTGTTGGCGCACCAGCCGAGCTGCTGCAGGATGGCGTTGTTGGGAATGGCGCGCAGCTCGCGCGGATGCGTGATACGCGCCGGCCCGCCGATGCCATCGAGCTGTCGCGCGCTCGGGCGCGATCCCGTGGGATCAAGCAGCGCCGGACCGAACGTCCCGAGAAGCGCCGCATAGCCGGGGTCTTCGACCAGCGTTTCCATCTGCGCACGAACTGTGCCGAAAAAATCGGCGGCAAAATCAGGGTCGCCATAGACCGGATCCGGCGGAAGGCGCTTGGCATCGGGGCTGGCATCGTCGTCGAACACGTGTTCGGCGATGCGCGCCACGGTCGCCAGCGCCAGTTCGGGTGTGCCGAAAAGCAGATAGCCATCGCCACCCTGGAACGCGCTCTCCTCCCGCACGAGCAGGCCGGCGCGCGTAAGCTCCTTGCGACTGCGTGTCGGGCTCAAGAATTTCAGCCGGTCGATGAGCGAACCGGGGTGGGAGCCGCGGCCAATGCTCTCGCCATGCGTATCGAAGATCACAACCTGCACGCCGGTCACGCCATGTTTCTTCAGCGTGTCGGCGATCTTAAGCCGTTGCCGCTCGATCATGTAACTTGCGGCGAGTTGGCCGACGTAACGGCCCGAATCCGAATAGCCGAATTCGAGCGCGAGGACGCCCGTCTTCTGCAGATAGTCGCGGTAGTGGCGACTGCGCAGAGCCTCGTCGATCACGCGCGCGCCGCGCTCCAGCGCTTCCGCGGTCTCGAACAACGGACTGATCTCGACGCGGTCTTCGATGCCGAAAAATTTCGCGAGCCAGAGCGCGCAGAGCAGCGTGTAGCCATTCTCCGTCTCGGCGATATGGAAACGCACCGGCGTGTCCGCGTCGATATGCTTGATGATCTGCGCCAACGTCATCATCAGGCGCATGGCCGACGACGATTCCGTGAGCAGCGTTCCGAAGTCGATCGGGTGTGGCGTGACCGTATCGAGTGCGGCATTGATCGCCGACAGCATGGCGCGTCGTCGCGAGGCATCACCAACAGCATCGTCGAGGCCGGCCTGTTGGCGCAGCGTGTTGTGGAGCTGCGCCGCGTTGAGGCGAAACTGCGTATGCGCCAGCGCGAGCCCATGCGACACGAGGCCGGCGCGCGCGACGCAGAGCGCCATTTGATCGTCGCCACCGCTCGCCGCGATGGCCGTCTCGAACATCGGCAGCAGCGGCGACACGGAGGTTAGCGCGGCCTCGTGATCGCCGACCATCTTCCGGGCGAAGGTCGCAACGATCTCGGGTTCGAGCTCGTCGCCCGACGGGCAGGCCGCGCATTGCGCTTCGACGGCGTGGATTGCCTGAAGCAGACGCGCATGGATGTCGCGCGCTGCGGGAATAGTCTCGACGGCGGCGGTGATGCGCTGCAACTGCATTGTCTTCATCACGAGGCGCAGCCGAAGCGTGTCCGACCAGCCGATGTCGGTGCGCCCGTCGGTATCGTAGCCGACCCAGCTCGAAAGCACGATTGGCCGCGGGGCGATCGTCGTCCATTCCTGCGGCCATTTCTCGCGCGCCGCATTGAGCAGCACTGCTGTCAGAGCATCGATCGCGTCGCGACCGGCGTCGATGGCCGCCACTGCCTGATCGAACTCGTCCGACAACGTCGGCTTCGATGGACGATGCGACGTGCGCGACGGAGGGACTTCGCCGCCGCTGGCCATCGTTGCGAGATCGCGCCCGACATCGGCCGGCATCGAGAAGGTCGGATGCGCCGTAAAGACGGCGGAGAAGCGGATACGTTCGATCGCCGCCCGATAATCTGCGATCGATGCGGAGGACGTGAGACGATCGGCAATGGTATCGAGCGCGCCGTGCGAAACTTCGTGCGACGTGCCGCCGACATAACGCGCCAGCCGCGTCGCGCGATCGCGGAAGGCGTCGTTCCGCAACTGGCGAACGAGATCCCCGATCTTCTCGATACCGAGCCCGCCGCTCTCCATCAGCCTTGAGACGGCGAGCGCAACGTCGAGCACGGGATTGCCGAACGGATCCTGATGCACGCGCTCGCGCGCGGCATTCGCACGCGCGACAAGGTCTTTCAGAAGAGCGTCCGTTTGCGACATATCAGGACGTGACTCGCGATTGGCGCGCATCATGCACAATCGAAGCCAGCCCGCGACCGTGACTTGTCGGTGCGAACGGCGCAGATTTTGCCAGATTCGGTGGGAGGGACGAAAGCGCGTGGATGATTCGGATGATGTCGATCGCTGGGCCGAGCGGCGGCGCATCCTGCAGAATGCGCGTGGCGAACGCGCCTGGTCGCTCTGGGGGCCGTATCTGGCCGAGCGGCAGTGGGGCACCGTTCGCGAAGATTACAGCGACAATGCCGACGCCTGGCGGCACCTGACGCACGAGGACGCGCGTTCGCGCGCCTATCGCTGGGGCGAAGACGGCATCGCAGGCTTCTGCGACGACCGCGGCCTCATCTGCCTCTCGCTTGCGCTGTGGAACGGGCAAGACCGCATTCTCAAGGAACGTCTCTTTGGTCTCGCCAACGAGGAAGGCAACCACGGCGAGGACGTGAAGGAGATCTATCACTACGTCGACGCGGTCCCGAGTCACTCGTACATGAAGTATCACTACCGCTATCCGCACGCAGCGTTCCCTTACGATGACCTCGTTTCGGAAAGCATGCGGCGTGGGCGTCAGGACCCCGAATACGAAGTCGGCGAGACTGGCATCTTCAATGGCAACCGATTTTTCGACATCACGATCGAATACGCCAAGGCGGATGTCGAAGATCTTCTGATGCATGTTACCGCCGTCAATCGCGGGCCGGAGGCGGCAGTGCTGCATCTCGTGCCGCAAGTTTGGTTTCGGAACATCTGGTCGTGGCGCGACGGCGCGGTCCCGTCGAAGCCGGCGCTTACGGCGCGCGCGGACAACAGCGTGCGCTGCGAACATCCGCGCACCGGAACATACAGTCTGTCCTTCGACGGTATGCCGGAGTTTCTCTTCTGCGAGAACGAAACGAATGTCCGGCGGCACGGTGGCACGCCGAATGCGACCGGACGCTACAAAGACGGCATCAACGCCTACATCGTCTATGGCGACGAGGCTGCCATCGCCCGCGATGCCGGCACGAAGCTAGGCGCGCGCCAGAAGCTCGAACTAGCGCCCGGCGAAAGCCGCACCATCCGCATGCGTCTTTCGGCGGGACGCACCGCGCGGTCCGTCGATGTGCAGGACGCAACGATGCGGCAACGCGCCGCCGAAGCAGAAGCGTTTTACGACGATCTTCAGATGGGCATCGAGGATGCGGACCGTCGCCGTGTTTTTCGGCAAGCGGCGGCAGGATTGATCTGGACGAAGCAGCTTTATCGCTACGACGTGCGCGAATGGCTCGACGGCGATCCCTTGACGCCGCGCCCGCCCACGCAGCGGCTCAACGGACGCAATGCCACGTGGCGGCATCTTGCCGTCACCGACATCATCTCCATGCCAGACAAATGGGAATATCCGTGGTTCGCGGCCTGGGACACGGCATTCCATTGCCTGCCACTCGCACTGCTCGATCCGGATTTCGCCAAGGGACAATTGCTGTCGCTGACACGCGAATGGTTCATGCACCCGAATGGACAGTTGCCAGCCTACGAGTGGGAATTCGGTGACGCCAATCCGCCGGTCCATGCATGGGCAACGCTGCGCGTCTTCGAAATCGACCGCGCACGACGCGGCGGGCGCGGCGATCTCGCGTTCCTCGAGGGCGTGTTCCACAAACTCCTGATCAATTTCACCTGGTGGGTGAACCGAAAGGACGCGACAGGCCGCAACGTGTTCCAGGGCGGCTTCCTCGGTCTCGACAACGTCGGCGTGTTCGACCGCTCGCGACCGCCGCAAGGGTTCGGCATCGTCAATCAGGCCGACGGCACCGCGTGGATGGCGATGTTCGCGCTCAACATGATGCGCATCGCGCTCGAACTTGCCGTCCACAACGACGTCTATGAGAGTACGGCATCAAAGTTTTTTGAGCACTTCCTGCTCATCACCGAAGCAATGGCCGACATGGACGGCGAAGGCACCGGCCTGTGGGATGCTTTCGATGATTTCTATTACGACAAGCTCAACACGCCGGACGGCCGGCTGATCCCGCTTCGCGTCCGCTCTATCGTGGGGCTGGTGCCGCTGTTCGCCGTCGAGGTGATCGAGCCAGCGATGATGCAGCGGTTGCCAGACTTCGCGCGTCGCCTGCGATGGGTGCTGGAGCGGCGGCCAGATCTCGCGAAACTCGTGTCGCGCTTTAACGAAGGCGGCGTTGACGACCGCAAACTCCTATCGCTGCTACGCGGCCATCGCATGAAGGCGCTCCTGACGCGCATGCTGGACGAGGATGAATTTCTCTCGCCTTATGGCATCCGCTCGCTGTCGAAAGTTCACAAGGAGCGGCCTTATATCCTCGACGAGATGGGCGCGTCCTTCACGGTGCGTTACGATCCCGGCGAGTCGACGTCGAACATGTTCGGCGGCAATTCAAACTGGCGTGGTCCAGTGTGGATGCCGATGAACTATCTCATCATCGAGGCGCTGCGCCGCTTTCACACCTATTACGGCGACGAGTTTACCGTCGAGTTCCCGACGCATTCCGGCCAGCAATTCACGCTGGCGGCTGTCGCGGATGCACTCGAGGAACGCCTTATCGGGCTTTTCACGAAAGGTGCCGACGGAAAGCGACCTTGCTTCGGCGGCGACGGCGCCTTTGCGCAAGACGGCGACGGCGAAGATCTGCTGCTGTTCCACGAGTTCTTCGACGGCGACAATGGCCGCGGCCTTGGCGCCTCGCATCAAACGGGCTGGACGTCGCTTGTCGTCAGCATGCTACACGGTCGCGCAGAACGAGGGTTGAACGATGCTGCGGCAACGTCATCCTGAACCACGCACGACCAGCTTCAAATTGAGACGTCGAAGCCTAGGGCCGCTTCAGCCGCGCGACGTCGAACGAGCGACCAGACTGGTCGATCAACGGCATGTCCGCTACCTTCTGGCCGACTGCCGTCACCTGATACGTGACATACGGCACGTCGACCCACTGGTGATGGCGATAGCCGGGCTCGGACGCGAAGGCGATCTCGCCGCGCGTGCCGGACATTAGCGTGTTTTCCAGCGCCCTGATGACGTCGTCGCCGTTCATCGTCGGTGCGCGGCGTAGCGCATCCGCCAGCACAAGCAACGAGTCCGCCGCCTGGAACAACAAACGTCCCGGAGGGACGCCCACGCGCTTCGCGTAGGCTTCGCCGATTTCCTTCGCGAGCGGCGGCAGGTTCATCTTCGGGTGGTAGAGGCCGAAGACGAGCATGCCTGTCGCCGCTTCCTTCACGTTGACCCAGAAGTCGGGATAATCAACAACGCCGGCTGCATCGTAGATCGTCGTGCGCGATGTCGCGCCGACGCCCTGCGCGTGCATTTGGTTGATAAAAGTGTAGGCAGCCGGCGGAAGCATGCCGTTGATGACGATGTCCGGCGGCGCGTCGTGCAGCGGCTTGATGACACCGTCGAATTGCTTGGTCGTGCGATCGACGATCTCCGCACGATAGGCGACCGTCGGCAATTCGGCGGCGAGCTGTTCGCGAATGCTTGCCGCGAGACCGCGCCCGAAATCGCTGTCTTCCACTACGGAAACGACATTGCGCATCCCGAGGTTCTTGATCGAGGCCACCGCCGCCATAGCAACTCGGCGGTTGTAATTGCCGGGATTGAAAACCTCGCGATAACCCTTCTCGCGGATCGCGTCGGCCCAGCCATTCGTGTTGATATAGGGAATGCCGTGGCGGTGCGCGACATCCATCGCCGCGAGAACATTCGCAGACTGATGTTCGCCGACAATCGCGACGACCTTCTCTCGCGAGATCAGCGTTTCGACGACGTCGCGCGCGCGTTGCGGAATACCCTGCGTGTTCTCGACGATGAAATCGATCGGTCGGCCATTGATGCCGCCGGCGTCGTTGATGAACTTCGCGGTGACGTCGAGCGCATCGAGTACCTGCGTGCCCTGGATCACGGAGCCCGGCGGCGATTGCGTGACGGTGACGCCGATGCGGATGGGCGCGAGATCGTCGGCCCTCGCGACGCCCGTCGAAAGGCTTGCCGCTAGAGCAAGAACAAGAGAAAGGCCGGACCGCATGACGCCACCCAAAGTCAGCCGCTGGATGGATTGTAGGGCAGCGGGCGGAGGCTGGCGAATCCCGGAAACGCCGGCTTAAGCATCACCTCGGCCAGGCGACGCCATCTGCCTGACGTACCAGTCGCCGATCTCGCTGGCCGTCATCCAGGCGACATCGGCATGACCGCGGATGTGATCAAGCAATTCCTCGAGGTAGCGGATGCGATGCGGCACGCCCGTGATGTAGGGGTGGATCGAAATCGCCATGATCCGCGCATTATCTGCGCCTTCGGCATACAGGCGCTCAAACTGATCGATGCCGCGTCGAAGAAATTCCGGCGACGGCTGGTGCTGCAGCGCGTGCACGACGATGTCGTTGGTCTCGACCGTATAGGGAATGGTCGTGATCGGCCCGTGCGGCGTTGACAATGTCTGCGGCAGATCATCGATCACCCAGTCCGCGACATAGTCGATGCCGTGCTCGCGTAAGAGATCGAGCGTTTCCTCGGTCTCGGTAATGCCGGGCGACTCCCACGAACGTGGGCGACGGCCACAGAAGTTGCCGATGGCATCACAGGCGCGCGCAATCGCATCGCGCTGGTCCGGCAGTTTGTGCATCGGCCCTTGCTGGAAACCGTGGCCCATGAACTCCCAACCGGCATCGCGCGCCGCGCCCGCCACACGCGGATAGGAATTGCAGACGTTGCCGTTGATGGCCAGCGTGACGGGAACCCCTCGCTTCGTCAGCGCGGTGTGCTGTCGCCAGAAGCCGACGCGCATGCCGTACTCGTGCCACGACCAGTTCGGCACGTCGGGCAGCAATGGTTGCCCCATCGGCGGCGAAAGCACCATGCGCGGCATCGGCCCTTCGATGCGCCATTCCTCGACATTGAGGATCACCCAGACCGCGAGCTTTGCGCCATTGGGCAGAACGAGTTTCGGACGATCGACGATCGCTTGGTAGGGTATGCGATCGGTCAGACGCGCCACGTTCAGCCGCCGTCACGCCAGCGACGCAGCATCTGCGGATCGATCTCGCCGAGATGCGTTTTCGTTGCGCCGTCCGGTGAGACCATCAACGTAAATGGCAATTCGCCTCGCCAGCCTTTGTCGACCTCGTAGTAGAGACGCTCGACGAAGCCATCGGCGAAGGCAAAATTCATCGCGTCTTTAAGCCCGAAACGTTCGAGCCGCGACGCGATGCGTTCCGACTGCTCGACCGGGTCAGCGGCGACAAAAACGATGTCGATATCGCGGTTCTCACGCAGGAAACTCGCAAGCTTCGGCATCTCGACCATGCAGGGCAAACATGTCAGCGACCAGTAATGCACGACAAGATGTTTTCCGGCATGCTCGCTGCGAATTTTTGCGAGAAGCCCGCGCTCGTATAGCTGAATGTCTGCTGCGCCCGCGTTTGTCGCAAGTGTGCATGCGAGCAAGGCTGCAGCGGCGAATCTGAAAATCATCGCTCGCCGGCCGTGCCGACCGGCATCACGCGAAAGCCTTCCATGCGTGTCAGCCATGAAAGATAGATACGGCGGTCCTTGCCGATCAGGATCGGATGGTCCGACGCATCTGCGGTGCTTGAGCGCGAGATTGGCGACGACCATGTCGCGCCGCCATCGGTCGACGTCTGCACCATCACGCTCGTCCGCTCGCCGTCGAATTCTTTCCACGCAATCACGACTGACTCACCTGCAACCGCGACCTGTGGATGCGACGGCGTGCGCTCTGCATTTCCGAATGCCAACGGTGCGGAAAAGGCAGCGCCCTGCCCCTTCGCCTGCGCGTAAAAAAGCCCGCTGCGCACCGTGCCGCCGGTGTACCAGACGATGTGCCGCGTTCCACTCGCATCGATGGCGAGATTGGGCCCGTGATGCGGACAGGCATCGATAGCCCAATTGTCTTCGCTGACACGCACGGCATCGACGCCCTTTCCGTCGGGCGAAAACCGGCCGACTTCGTGGTCGCGAAAGTTCTTGCCGAAGATCTGCCGCCAGCCTGCAACGGCACCTCCATCAGGATCGAAGGCGAGCGAGACACGGCAGCATTCGCAGGTGCGATTGGAAACGATCGATGCCGGTGCGAATGTCGCGCCGCCATCGCGCGACACGCTGACCGCGAGACCGGCGCCGGCGTAGTCGTCGCCGCTGGCTTTCGCCGCCGCAAGATTGCGCTTGTCGAGCCATGTCGCCCAAAGCGCGCCATCTGGCGCAAACGCCATCGAAGCGAAGCGCTGGCTTACGCTCTGCGTGACAGGCGCGGGCGTGGTGAAAGTCTTGCCGCCATCGGTCGAGCGGCTTGTCAGCACGAGGCCGTTCCAGTTCTTGTCGCGGAACTGCGACCAGATGGCCGCGATAGTGCCGTCCCTTGCGATCGTCAGAAGCGGGCGGGCGTCAAAATTGTCGTCGATCTCGGCCGGCTGCGATGTCAGCGCGACGGCAGGCGCGAATGTCTTTCCATCGTCGGTGCTGTGCGCGACATAGACTCGCCCGCCGACGGAATAAATGACCCGCAGTGCGCCATCTTTGTCGAAGGCCGGAGTCACCGATCGCGCGCACGATGGGATCGGCTGCGTGCAGGCACCGCTGCGCGGTCCGGATGCGCCGCCGCCATGATTGTGCCCCGCCATGTCGTGCGCGCGCGAAGGCACCGCTAGGCCGCAAATGGCCAACGCGAGAGCGAAGCGCAGCAGTCGTGACATGAAAGCCTCACGGCGAACGAAACCGTCGGCGACGACTACCATTCGCGCCGTCGCGCACGCAATGTGCGCCATCGTCGCTCCCTTCCGAGCGTTGAGCCTGCATGCGTCGATCGTCTCTCGCCATCTTCCTCGTCGCGCTAGCGCTGCTGAGCCGTTTGCTCGCGCCGCTGGCCGTCGAAGCGCGTGGGTTCGATCCGCTGGTCGACGCGCCGATCTGCACGCATGATGGCGGTGTCTCCGGCAGCGCAGATCGCGGCGATGTGCCAACGTCCGCTCACACTTGGTGCGAGCTGAGTTGCTGCCAGGTCGCGCCTGGCTTTGCGGCCGTGCCGCCGTCGACTTTTGTCCAGCATCGCGCGGCAAAAATTATCGTCTGGCAGCACAAGAACGACGCATCCGTCGCTCGACAGGCCTCGACAGCGCATCGCGCGCGAGGCCCTCCAAACTCCTGACGCCTGCCGAATTTTTTCGTCACGCGCGGCCTGCGATGCAGGTCGCAGGAGTTTTCTGATGTCACCCGTTTTGTCTCGTCGCGCGTTCGCGCGTGCGCTTCTTTGCGGCGCAAGTCTTTCCATGCTGCCCGGCGATGTCGCCTTTGCACAGAGCGGCACGGCCTTGCCCGCCGTGACCGTCGATGCGCCGCAAGCACGCGCGCGCAAGCCCGCCCGTCCACGTCAGGCCGCACAACCAAGCACGGCGCCGACCCGCGTCGTGCAGCGCGCCCGCGCTGCGCCACCGGCCCGTGTCGCGGTGCCTGTTACTGCGACGGCGGTCGCAGCCGGACCCGGCAGCGGACCGCCGAGCTTCACGCCGCCCGTACTGCAATCCTCCCCAGGCCAGATCGTCACGACCGTTCGCAGCGACCTCGTGCGCAATACGCCCGTCTTCACGGTCGCCGACTTGCTGCAATACAGCCCTGGCCTGTCGTTCAAAGCCGGCAACGGTCCGCGCGACGTCGGCATCTCGATCCGCGGCTCCGGCGCGCGCGTCGGCTTCGGGATCCGCAACATTCAGCTGCTGGAAGACGGGTTCAACGTCACGCAGCCAGATGGACTTGGGCGCGGCGACCTTATCGACCCACGCGCTTACGGCGCTGTCGATGTGTTCCGCGGGCCGTCATCGACGCTCTTTGGCAACTACGCGACCGGCGGCGCAGTGAATTTTCGTCTGCGAACGGGCGCGGAGATCGACGGGCTCGAAATCGGATCCGATTTCGGCAGCTTCGCCTACCTCAACAATTACCTCATCGCCGGCAAAGCGGCCGGCGCGTTCGATCTCTCGTTTTTCGCCAGCGATGCGCGCGGCAGCAACTGGATCGAGAACAACCAATTCAACACGCAGACTGTAAATTTCGTTGGCCGCTGGTCACCGACGCCGACCGATCGCCTCATTGTGAAGGTCGTCCACAACGAGCTCTACACGAACCTGCCCATCCGGCTCTCTTACAACCAGTATCTCGTCAATCCATTCCAGAACGGCTGCATCATCGCCACGCCGGGCACGACCGGGCTATGCGGACAGATTAACGTGCCGCGCAACGGCATTGCCGGTGCAACGGTCGCACAGACTGCGGATCAGGCTGGCCTGCATCGCAACGACCGCCGCGACATTCTCGGCGTGCGTTGGGAGCACGATTTCGACGCGCAGACGACCGGCCGCATCCAGGTCGTCCGTGACGATCGCAACATCAATCAGCCAACCGCCGCGACGACGGCGCTCGGCGACTATCCCTCGATCAACATCCTCGCTGATGTGACGCGTCGCGGCGATTTACTCGGCATCGACGCGACGCATTTCCTGCAATTCACGTTCAATCGCCTGCGCTACACCGGCTATACGCAGAACGTCGTGCCGTTCTCGAACGGGTTCGGCGGCGCGCAGACGAACAAGCAAGACGCGATGCAGTCGAACATCGGCGGACGTGCGCGCACGGAACTGAACTTCGCTTCCGGCTGGACCGGTGTGCTCGGCGTCGGCGGCGAAGTGACACACATCCGTGCCTTCTCCAGCAACTACGGCTACACGGCAGTGGGCTTGCCGAACGCAATTACGATCATCCCGGTCGATCAGGCCTACGGGAACATTGCACCCGAGGCGGCGCTGCGGTTCCGGCTCAATCCGCAATGGCAGTTTCGAGGACGGGTCGGCACCGGCTATGGCACGCCGCAATCCTCACAGCTGTTCGTCAACAACCAAGGCCGCGCAGGTGCGAACACGGGTCTCAAAACGCAGAGCAACATCGGCGTCGATCTTGGTGTCGACTGGACACCGACGCCTTTCGCGACCGTCAGTGTCACCGGCTTCTACGAGTGGTTCCGCAACGAGCAGCTCACGCAGACGCCGGGCGCGGGCCTGCTCGCCTATACGTTCAACGCACCAGGGACGATCCATCGCGGTGTCGAAGTCGCGGCGGATTACCGCTTTCTCGACGGTTGGCGGGCGCTACTCGCTTATACGCTCAACGACCAGCATTTCCAGAGTTTCACAGAGCAGCTCGGGCCGAACGTCTACTATGACCGCAGCGGACTTCGCATTGCGGGCGTCGCGCTGCACGAGGCCACGGCGCGCATGGGTTACGATTTGCCGAGCGGCGATCTTCGGGGCCTCGGCGCCTTTGCCGAGTATGTCTACAAGGGCCGATACTTCATCGACAACGGCAACCAGTTGCGTATTCCGAGCTTTGGCGTCGTGAACGTCAACGTCCACTACGACCGGACGATCGACTTCGGCTGGATCAAGTCGATTGCCGCCTTCGTCGAAGTGAAGAATGCGCTCGGCAAGCGTTATATCGCGTCGGCCAACGTCATCACCAACACGCTGACCGGCAATATCCAGAACCCCGGCTTCACGCTCGCGCAGTTCGGTACAGGATCAGTCTTCGCGGGATCGCCACGCGCCTTCACCGGCGGGGTGAAGATCAAGTTTTAAGTTCCCGCGACTTGTCGCATCGGTGTGCGGCGCTTAACGCAGCGCGCATGCATGCGCCGATGCTCAAAGATACAGAGACCGCACGACTCGCGTGCCGCGACGTTGATGTGTCGTTCGGTGCGCTGCGCGCGGTGCAACAAGCGACGCTTTTCGTCGGTCCTGGCGAAATCGTCGCGATCCTTGGACCGTCGGGCTGCGGCAAGAGTACGCTATTGCGCGCAGTTGCTGGTCTCCAGCGCATCGACTCCGGCGGTATCGTCATTGATGGACAGACAATGTCCGGCACGCGCGCGCATGTCGCGCCGGAGCGCCGCAACGTCGGGATGATGTTTCAGGATGTCGCCCTCTTTCCGCATCTGACAGTCCTCGCGAATGTCGCCTTCGGCTTGCCGTCGCCGTCGGGTCGCACGGCGCGCGAGATCGCGCTGCGGCATCTCGCCGAGGTGGGCCTCGCACATCGCGCCGGTGATTACCCATCGACCTTGTCGGGCGGCGAAGCGCAGCGTGTGGCTCTGGCGCGCGCCATCGCGCCAAAGCCACGAATCCTGCTGCTCGATGAACCATTTTCCAGTCTCGACACGGAGACGCGCGGCGCTGTGCAGCGCGAAGCACTGAACAATCTCCGTCAGGCCGCAATGTCTGCCGTGATGGTCACACATGACCGCGCGGAGGCCTTTCTCTTCGCGGATCGCATTGCAGTAATGCACCGTGGTCGCATCGTGCAGACTGGCTCGGCGCAGGATCTATATCGACGACCTGAGTCCGCGGTCGTCGCGCGCGCGCTCGGCAATGTCGTCGAATGTTCCGGTGTCGCCAACGACGGTGGAGTCGACACGCCGCTTGGTCGCATCCCCAAGCCACGTACGTCTGCGCAAGGACTCGTGAGCGTGTTGCTGCGGTCGGAAGCGATCGCTATCGCAACCGACGGCACCGGTATCGCGGCCCGCGTGACGCGGCGCACATTCACGGGCGCAAACGTCGATCTCACGCTTTATGTCGATGGCATGACAGCACCGATCGTGATGACAATCCCGGCCGACACCGCGTCAGTGATCGAACATGTACGATTGTTAATCGACCTCTCAGACGCGATGATTTTTACCGATAACGACGAGGCATGATGCGAAAACCGAATGTGCATCTCATGCGAAAGTCGAATTATTCTCTGAAACGTTTCTAAGACTCTTCGCCGACCCTTGCCGCGCGTTTACGGCTATGGCTGTTCATCCCTGCAACACAGATGGAGCCTGTGAATTCGATGATCGACCGCCGTAGCATGCGTGATCTTGCCAGTGCGTCCGTTATCGCGTTGATCGCCGCAACGGCCTCTGCGGCTGCCGCTGAAGTCAATCTCTACACGACGCGCGAACCCGGCCTCATCAAGCCGCTGCTCGACGCCTATACCGCGAAAACCGGCGTCGAAGTGAACACGGCCTTTGTCGAAAAAGGCCTCGCAGAACGCATCGCGGCGGAGAGCAATCGCCCTGTCGCGGACGTCGCGATGACCGTCGACATCGGCAATCTCGTCGAGATCGTCGCCAAGGGCCTGACACAGCCGGTTCGCTCTTCGACGCTGGAATCCACTATTCCCGCGCAGTTGCGCGACCCTGCCGGCAACTGGTTCACGCTGTCGGTGCGCGCGCGCGTGATGTATGCCGACCGCGATCTCGCGGATATGACATCGGCAACCTATGAGTCGATTGCCGATCCGAAATGGAAGGGCAAGCTCTGCATCCGCGCAGGTTCGCATCCTTACAACACTGCACTGGCTGCGGCCTTCCTCGCCAAGAATGGTCCGGAAAAAACGGAGCAATGGCTGACGGGCATCAAGGCCAATCTCGCGCGCAAGCCGGGCGGCGGCGATCGCGACGTAGCGCGCGATATCGCGGCCGGCATCTGCAAGATCGGTCTCGCAAATTCTTACTATGTCGGCCTGATGCGTTCGGGTCGTGGCGGCGGCGAGCAGAAGGGTTGGGGCGAGGCGATCAAGGTGATCCTGCCGACCTTCGAAGGCGGCGGCACTCATGTGAACATCTCTGGCGCCGCGGTCGTCAAGAATGCGCCGAACCGCGAGGAGGCCGTGAAGCTACTCGAATATCTCGTCTCCGACGAGGCGCAGGCAATGTATGCGAAGACCGACTACGAGTATCCGGTCAATGCGAAAGCGAAAGTCGATCCGCTCCTCAGCGAACTCGGGCCGCTGAAGGTCGACACGTTGCCGCTCGCCGAGATCGCGAGGAATCGCAAGGCGGCGAGCCTGCTGGTCGAAAAGGTCGGCTTCGACAACTGACCATGACGGAGATGACGTGGGCCTGCTGATCGGCCGCATCGCGGGGGCCGTTCTCGCCCTCGTTTTCATCGCGCCGATTGTCTCGCTCGGCGTCGAAGCGTTCGGTGGTTCGACTGATCTGTGGCCCCACCTCGTCGCCTATGTTCTGCCGTCGGCCGTCGTAAATACGCTCACACTGCTTGTCGGCGTCGGCTTGCTTGTCGCAGTCACCGGCACGGCCACGGCGTGGCTCGTTGTAGCCTACGATTTTCCGGGCCGCCGCATTCTCGAGATCGCGCTGCTGTTGCCGCTGGCGCTACCGGCCTATCTCGTCGCCTTCGCTTTTCTCGACCTCCTGCATCCCATCGGTCCGGTGCAGAATGGCCTGCGCACCATGCTTGGCATCGCCAATCCGCGCCTCGCATTGCTGCCGGACATCCGTTCGATGCCGGGCTGCATTCTGCTCCTTGGCCTCGTCCTTTACCCCTATGTCTACGTTCCAACGCGCGCGCTTTTCCTGACACAAGCCGGCATCCTCATCGATGCCGGTCGCGTACTTAGTGCAGGACCGTGGTGCATCTTTCTGCGCGTTGCGCTGCCGCTCGCACGGCCTGCCATCGCACTCGGCACCGCATTGGCGCTGATGGAAGTGTTGAATGACGTCGGTGCGGCGGAATTCCTTGGCGTGCGTACGCTGACGGTCCAGGTGTATGCGACCTGGGTCAATCGCTCCGATCTCGCGGGCGCAGCGCAGATCGCGCTGGTGCTTCTCGCCATCGTGCTGGTGCTCATATTTTGTGAGCGGCTCTTACGCGGCGGCCGTCGTTATTCCGGACCGGCACGCAAGGATGTGAAGCTGACCCCTTCGCGCCTTCCTGGATGGCGCGGATTCGCCGCGATGTTTTTCGTCGCGATACCACCGACGCTCGGTTTCGCCGCGCCGGTTCTCGCGATCCTGCGGTCGGCCATCGACTCGGTCGGACGGAATGGCTGGCCGGAGTCGCTTCCCGCCGAAGTTGCGTCGACGGCCTTCTATGCCGCGGCGGCAACGCTCATCGTGGGCATCGTCGCCCTGCTCGTCTGCCAGGCGCCCGCGGCGTTCGGGGGTGCCGGCCGTGCGCTCGTCGCGCTGACACGTATCGGCTACGCGCTGCCCGGCACGATCCTCGTTATCGGCCTGCTGTCGTCGCTCGCTTTCATCGATGGCGCGCTTTCCGCAACAACCCGCGTCTTTTTCGGCGCTGCGCCCGCGATACTTGCCCTTGGCACCGGCAGCGCCCTGATCCTCGTTTTTTGCATTCGCTTTCTCACCGTCGCGGTCGGTGCAACGGAAGCAGGACTTGCGCGCATTCCGTCGACGGTCTCCGACGCGGCACGCACGCTCGGGCGCTCGCGGCCGCGCGCCATCCTGCGTGTCGACGCGCCCCTCGCATGGCCCGCCATCGCGAGCGGCGCGCTGCTCGTCTTCGTCGATTGCGTAAAGGAATTGCCGGTCACGTTGCTGTTGCGGCCGCTCAACGTCGAGACGCTATCAACGCATCTTTACGGCGAGGCGGTTCGCGGCACGCACGAGAACGGCGCCGTCGCCGCTCTGCTCATCGTTGCGATCGGCCTTGTGCCGATCTTGCTGCTGTTGCCGTCACACGCATTCCGCGTGCGAAAACAGGCGTCGGATCAGAGCAGTTTGTCCGGCGTGATCGGCAACTCGCGGATGCGTTTGCCCGTCGCATTGTAGATCGCATTGGCGACGGCCGCGCCAACACCGGTGATACCGATCTCGCCGATGCCTCGCGCTCCGACCGGCGAACGCGGATCGGGTATGTCCGTCCACATCACGTCGATCTCGGGCACGTCCATGTGCACGGGAACATGATATTCGGCGAGCGATGGGTTCATGATGCGCCCCGTGCGCTCATCGAACGCAGTCTCTTCGGTCAAGGCAAGGCCGAGCCCCATGATGATACCGCCGCGAAACTGGCTCGCAGCGAGTTTTGCGTTAAGTATGCGGCCAGTGTCGAAGGAGCCGAGGAACCGAGACACGCGTGTTTCACCCGTCACTGCATTGACGCGCATTTCGCAGAATTGCGCACCGGTCGAATGCATGGACCATTTCATCATTTCGAGTGGCAGCGGCGCAGCCGCCTCGCCCGCGAGATCGTCACGGTTGGCGCGTGCAAGGATCGAAACGTAGGTCTCGTGACGCGCCGGATCGGTGCGGCTCGCGAGACCAGCATCGCGCATCTCGACATCGCTAGGCGACAGACCCGCGAGCGGCGAGTCGTTGCCGGCAAGCTGCAGCAGATCCTTGATGAGAACATCGCAAGCCGCGATGACTGCGGCGGCGATCGTCGCGGTTTGCGACGAGCCGCCCGCGACCGTGCCGGGCGGCAGCAATGTGTCGCCATATTCGAACGCGACGTGCTCGATCGGCAGGCCGAGGCGCTCGGAAATGATCTGCGCCTGCGCCGTTGCGGTGCCCATGCCCATTTCGTGACTGGCCATCGACGCGATGGCACGCCCGTCGCGCGTGAGACGGACGCGCGCAGCGCCGCCGGGCATACGGTAGTAGGGATAGGTCGCGGTCGCGACGCCCATGCCGATCAACCACTCGCCTTCGCGCCGCGTGCCCGGCTTCTGCCGGCGGCTCCAACCGAAACGCTCGGCGCCTTTGGCGTAAGCTTCGAGCAATCCGCGCTGCGAAAATTCCTTGCCCGATGTCGGGTCTTTCGGCGGCTCGATGCGGCGACGCAATTCGATCGGGTCGATATTCATTTGCTCGGCAAGCTCGTCGAGCGCGCTTTCGAGCGCAAACGTGCCGACGGATTCGCCCGGCGCACGCATGAACGTGTTCGCCAGCATGTCCATATCCGCGACCTCCTGCGCCAACTTGACGGTGTCGGCGGCATAGAGGTGGCGTGCGGGAAAGCTGAATTGCTCGGGGCAATTGTTGTGCGTCGTCATCGCGACGACGCCCGTGTGGATCAATGCGGCAAGCGTGCCGTCCGCTTCGGCACCGAGCGCGACGCGCTGCTCGGTCTGCGTGCGGCCACCAACCGCGCGGAACACGTCCTCGCGCGACAGGACGATGCGGACGGGCCGACCCGCCAGTTTCGCGGCCGCAGCTGCAAGGATCTGATGATACCAGAGACATTTGCCGCCGAAGCCGCCGCCGACGAAGGGCGCGAGCACGCGCACTTTCTCTTCGCTCAGACCGAACACCTGCGCGACCGTCCAGCGCGTCGCATTCACGAGCTGGCTGGCATCGTGAATGGTCAGATCGTCGCCGTCCCACGCAACGGTTGATGCATGAAGCTCGATCGCATTATGGTTGTGGCGCGGCGTTCGATAATCTCGATCGACGCGGTAGGCCGACATTTTGAGCGCTGCTTCGGCGTCGCCGATCGACAGCGCCGCGGGCTCGCCCATGATGCTCTGTGGCGGATGCGCTTTGCGCTTTGCATCCTCGAAGGCCGTTATCGCTTTCGTCTGATCGTACTCGACGACGATCAAAGTCGCCGCATGGTCGGCCTGCTCGCGCGTCGCGGCAAGAATCACCGCAATGGGCTGCCCGTTCCAGCGGATGTCCGCATCCTGCATGATCGGAAGGCTGCTCGGCGCCGCCGCCAGCGGCTTCGTGCCGAACAACGGCGGCGACTTCATGCGCGGCGCGTTCAGGTAGGTCATCACGAGCGCAACGCCCGGTGCGCTTTCGGCCGCCGTCGTATCGAGCGCCGACATCCGTCCCCTTGCAATGGTGCTGCAGACGAGCGCGGCATGCAGGATGTTCTCGAGCGGCACTTCGGCTGCGAACTGCGCCTGCCCTCGCACCTTCAGCACGCCGTCGAGACGCGACACCGGCGCACCGAGCGCACCATGCTTGCGGATCAGCGGGTCCGGCGTCCCGCCCGGCAACCAGCTTCCCGGCGCAAGATTGACGGCGGCCTTGACCGCCTTCATCGCGACATCCTGAATGGCGCTCATAACTCGATCCCTACAAGTTCCGCGAGCACGGCCACGACGAGTCGCGTCGCAAGCTCAATCTTGAAAGCGTTGTCGCGTAGTGGCGTCGCGCTTTTCATTTCGGCTTCCGCAGCGGCGCGGAAGGCAAATGCCGATGGCGCTACCCCCCGCAACGCTTGCTCGGCTGTGGTCGCGCGCCACGGCTTCGGGGCGACGCCGCCAAGCGCGATTCGCACGTCGTGGATCATGCCATCCCGCACGTTCATTGCCGCTGCGACAGAAACAAGCGCGAAGGCGTAACTCGCCCGATCACGCGCCTTTCGATAGGTCGAGCGCGTGCCTTCCGGCAATGCTGTGAGTTCAACGCCCGTGATAAGTTCTCCGGGACGCAAATTGGTTTCGATGTCGGGACGATCGTCGGGTAGACGGTGCAGATCAGCGAGCAGCAGCTTTCGTGGACCATCCGGCCCGTCGAGATGGACGCTTGCATCAAGCGCGACAAGCGCGACGCACATATCAGAGGGATGCGTCGCAACGCAGGTGCGCGATGCACCGAGGATCGCGTTCATGCGGCTGAAACCGTCGATCGCATCGCAACCCGCACCAGGCGTGCGCTTGTTGCAATGCGACGCATGATCGTAAAAATACAGGCAACGCGTGCGTTGCAGGATGTTGCCGCCGAGTGTCGCCATGTTGCGGATCTGGCCACTCGCACCGGACAGGATCGCGCGCGACAGCAGCGGGAAGTTTTTCCGAACCGCCGGGTGTTCGGCCAGAGCGGTGTTGGTCGTGCCCGCGCCGATGACGATGCCTCCACCGTGATGAACCTCGATGTCGCGCGACAGACGCGTTACATCGACGAGCGTGCGTGGCGTCTCGATCCCTTCGCGCATGAGATCGACGAGATTAGTCCCACCGCCGAGATATTTCGCATGCGGATGCGCGCCGGCGAGACGCATTGCGTCGTCGGCATTCTCCGCTCGGACAAAGTCGAACGGAGTCATGCTGCACCCCGTGCAAAGCTTTCCGTTATGGCGGCCACGATTCCGTTGTAGGCGCCGCAGCGGCAGATATTTCCGCTCATACGCTCGCGGACTTCGTCATGATCGAGCGTGATCGTTTCCACGGCAAGGTCTTTCGTGACGACACTCGGCAAGCCGCGTGAAACCTCCGCAGCCATGCCGACAGCGGAGCAGAGCTGGCCCGGCGTGCAGTAACCGCACTGGAATCCATCGTGGTCGATAAATGCCTGCTGCAGTGGATGCAGCGCATCCGCCGTGCCAAGGCCTTCGACAGTTGTTATCGCGCAGTCTTCATATTGGACCGCGAGCGCAAGACACGCGTTGATGCGTTGCCCTTCGACCAGCACGGTACAAGCGCCGCACGCGCCTTGGTTGCAGCCTTTCTTCGTACCGGTGAGGCCGAGATGGTCGCGTAACAGATCGAGCAGCGATGTTCTTGGGTCGAACGCTGCCTCGACGGCGCGTCCGTTGATGGTCAGCCGCATATCGGCCTCCTGGATAAAACGAAACCACGACCGCCCGCCGGCGCCCGTCAGTTTGGTATCGATCTAGGGTGCGTTTGCTGCGTGGCAACATCGCCGACTGCGGCACGCGAGAAACGGCGGTGTTTCGGCCTATCAGTTCCGTAGCAGGGGATCGCCGTCAGGGCGACGCGCCCGTCCCCGCCGGCGGCAATGGTGGCAGCGCAACGAAATGCTTGCCCGTGCCTTTGGACCAGACGAGAAGCATGGGGCGCGCAGCGCCCTGCCCCGCGATAAGCCCGAGCGCAGCGTCGAAATCTGCGCGCGTGCGAACCGCGTCGCTGCCGACCTGCAGCACGACGTCGCCGCTTTCGAGATCGGAGATTGCGGCGCCGCTCTTCTCAACGACGCGATCGACGCGAAGGCCTTCCGGCGCGCCGGGAACGCGCGTCGCATCCTTGCTCGCGAAGACGATGCCGAGCCTGTACGCGTTCGAAAGATCGGGCCGCTGCCCGCGAATGGCGTCGACGGGCTTCGAAACATTCGCGCGCGGGCTGATTGTAAGTTTCTGCGACATGCGTTCGCGGAGAATCTCGACCGGCACGGGGCCGGTCTTCTCCGCGATCGTGCGGTTGAGTTCGACGGCGTTGCGCACCACGGTGCCGTCGAGGGCGAGAATGACGTCGCCGATCCGCAAGCCACCAGCCTCGGCCGGCGATCCCGCCTCTATATCGACGACCACCGCGCCTTCCTTCTTCGCCGCACCGAATCCTTCTGCCAGACGGTAATCGAGCGTCTGTGCGCGGATGCCGATCGCACTGTTGCGAAAGGTACCGTCATCTTCAAGATGTTCGAGCACGAGACGGATCTGGTCCGCTGGCAGCGCAAAACCCAGCCCGTCAGAGCCGTTTTTGCCATCGGTGGCATAGAGCGCCGAGTTCATGCCGACGACACGACCTTCGACATCGAACAACGGGCCGCCGGAATTGCCGGGGTTAATCGCCGCATCGGTCTGGATGAAGTCGAGATAGTCCGAACCCGGCAGCGTGCGCCCGACCGCGCTGACAACACCGGCGGTGACGGACGTGCCGAGCCCTTGCGGATTGCCGATCGCGAGCACGCGCTGGCCGATGCGCAGACGGCTGCTTTCGGCAAACGTGACTTCTGTGAGCGGCTTTCCGCAGTCAAGCTGCAACAGTGCGACGTCGCCGTTCGGCGGCGTGCCGAGCAACTGCGCGCTGCAGGCTGTCCCATCGTGAAGCGCGGCGCGGATCGAGAAACTCTTGGCGACGAGATGGCGGTTGGTGACGACGCGGCCTGTCTTCGTGGTGACGAACCCGGAGCCGAAGCGTAACTCGATGCGCGGCACGTCCTTGTCGCCAGCCTCGTCAGGCTTGCAGAGTTCCGCGCTTGGCTCGGCGTTGGCGTAAGCCAGCAGGCTGACGACGGAGGGGAGAAGCCGCGCGATCGTCGCGGCATCATCGTCGGCCAGCGCGCGCGTCTGTGCCGAGGTCGCCGGCGCGAGCACACTGCATGCAAAAAACGCTGTCGCAAACAGCCAGCCGAAATTTCGCATCATCGCGGTGTGAATCGTTTCGTTCTTCGCCGGAACGTTGCACTCTAGCTTGCATTCCGCGATGTGTCAGCGCGGCCGGTCCACGCGCCTTCAGGGCGCTTCGCCTGCCCTCGGGCATCGGTTGCCGTACAGCACTGCCGCCATTATGGTCCGCGCCCCGGTGGGGCGTCGCCAAGCGGTAAGGCAGCGGATTTTGATTCCGCCATACGGAGGTTCGAATCCTCCCGCCCCAGCCACGCATACTTGCTGTACGTAGACGTTTGACCGTCTCGTACTTATGCGCGACATGTCAAAGAGTTATCGGCCGCGTTCGCGTCGCCGCAGTCTCTGAGACCGTTCCGGAAACTCTTCGGACGCCAAAATGGCGCCCAGTCTCCAATAGGCACTTCGCAATATGCGGATTTGTCAGATGCGCATTTCCTGCGCGTGCCACTGCAGCGGCAGGTTGCGCGCGAGATCCGTGACGGTCAGTCCGGCGGGCAAACAGCCTTCTGCAATTGCCTCAATAATGCGAGGCGAGAGGAATGCGAGAGGCGCCAGGAAGCGGACGTGAGGTTCAGCGAGCTGCTCGCGTTTCGCGATCTTGTCGAAGCCACTTGTGTTACCGGAGGTGAGTTCATCGACCCACCGGATCGAACGAGCTATGGCGCGAAGCAGTGTTGTGCGCGTTGTTTCGTCGATCGTCCCCGAAGATGCACTTGCGTGCGAAACACCTTTGCGCAGGGCAGCCGTCGGCTTGAACGGAATGGTGATCGTCGTCGCTGCAGTGTTTTCTTCCTCAAGCAACAAGATGTACAGATGCTTTGGTGTGACGACGATCCGGTCGATTCGTGCATCGATCTGCTCTCGACCTTGTCCGACCTCCCCGTTCAATGAGCCTTCGCGCAGCGCTGTCATTACGAGCGTCTCGACATCTAACGCGCCGACCCGTGAAACACTGCCCGCTTCAGCTTTGCGACCTTGCAGCAGAGCCTGCGAAATATAGTACCGGTACCTGACGCCACCTTTGTTCGCGTGCGTTGGAGACATGGCGTTGCCGCGGTCGTCGAACAGCTTCCCGGCAAGGATCGCTGGCGATCTGGCACGCAGCTCCATCCGCGCGACTTTGTTCTTCGCCAGCTGGTCCTGCACGGCATCGAACAGTGCTCGATCGACAATTGCCTCTTGAGAGCCGGGATGGACTTCGCCCTTGTACTCGACCTCGCCGAGGTAGAAGCGGTTCTTCAGTAGATGCGCCAGCGGACCGGCCGCAAAGGATTTTGCTTGTATCGTTCGGCCGTCCGACAGCGTTCGCGCTTTTGGCTTGAGCTTTTTGTCATTCAAACTTGCTGCCAACGCGCCGATTGATCCGAGGCGTAGGTAGTCGGCGAATAGCCTTCGAACGAAGTCGGCTTCGTCTTCTACGACCTCGAGCTGCTTATTGAAACTGCGGTAGCCGAGTGGCACCGGACCACCGACCCAAATGCCTTTGCGCTTCGATGCTGCGATCTTGTCCCGGACGCGCTCGCCGATCACCTCGCGCTCGAATTGCGCGAAGGAGAGCAGGACGTTCAGCGTCAACCGACCCATGCTGGACGTCGTGTTGAAGCTTTGGGTGACCGACACGAATGAGACGTCATGTTCGTCAAAAAGCTCGACGAGCTTTGCGAAGTCGGCGAGCGAGCGGGTCAGTCGGTCGACCTTATAGACGACGATGATGTCGATTTTCTTCGCCCGGACCGCTTCCAGCAGCATCTGAAGAGCCGGCCGATGCAGAGATGCGCCGGATAGGCCACCGTCGTCGAATGCAGTGGGCACCAGTGACCAACCTTCATGTGACTGGCTTTTGATGTAGGCCTCGCAAGCTTCACGCTGGGCATCGAGCGAGTTGAAGGCGAGATCGAGATTATGCTCGGTCGACTTGCGCGTGTAGATCGAACAACGCTGCTTCTTTGGAGCCGCTGAGTGCTTCATGGCGTGCCTCCTGCCGATGCGTGGGTCGAGAGCGACGATCTGCGCCCTATCCGTGAGCTAACGTTCTTCGGGACCGCCACTGATTCATTGTCCTTCCCATCGCGCTTGCTGCGAAGGCCGAAAAAGCGCGGGCCGTTCCAGTTCGTGCCCGTGATCAGCTTTGCGATGGTCGACAGGCTTTCAAACGTTCTGCCCTGCCAGCAGAAGCCGCCGGGCACGACCAGCACCTCGTGCAAGACGCCATCGTACTCGCGCACGATGATCGAGCCCGCCTTTACCTGCCGGCGCGGTTCTGCATCGGTTTTACCCAGTTCCCGAAGCGTCCGCGCGACGCTACGTGAGAGCCCACCAAGCGCTTGCTCCTGCAACTTGTAGGTCAGCGCTCTTGCCATCAGGTCTTTGGTCAGCCCGGACGGCGCGTCGGAACCGTGAACTTGCCGCCACGTCTTCCGTACCTCGACGATCGAGAGTGCAGCGATGCGATCGATCTCTGCGTCGAGGGCAGCCAGCACTTTTGCCGGCTGCCCCTTCTTGTTCAATGTCATCGTCAGGCCGATGTCACAGCTGCGCCGTCCGCAATCTTGTAGATCGAGTTCTTGCCGGGCTGCCGATCGCGCGAGAGGACAAAGCCCTTCTTCCGAAGCCCGGTCAGCGCAGCCCGCATCGTATGAGGCAGCCAGCCCGTCGCGTCCTCCATCGCAGGCAGCGTCGCGCCGTTCTTCGCCGATAGCATTTTTACCAATAAGGCCGATTTCGAGCCGTCGCGGAAGGCTACGCCCTGCTTCGCGTCAGTTTTCGTCCCAATAGGCCGCTTCGAAGCTGCCGTCAATATTTTGGCGTCCGCCTCGTCTTCGACTCCGATCGCCTTGCGACCAACTGCCGTGATGACGAGGCTATAGGCACGCGCATCCTCATCTTCACGCCACACCGGCATGTCGGGCTTGGCCTTGATCTCCCGCATCAACTTGCGGGCGATCAGGCTCGACCCGACTTTCGAGGCCGCTGCTTTGTTCATCTTCGTGGGTATGCTCGCCGCGCCATCTTCCCGCGCAATCGCTGCGGCAAGAACGATAAGCTGGCTGTCCGTGAGTTTGTTCATGTCTGCTCCTTCGGAAGACAGCACCCGCTGTCAGGAGCACGACCCCGCAGTGGCTTTTTGCCGGCGGGGCAAAAGCGACGTTATCTGCGTCGCTTGAGGCCATTCACGCTCCGATCCCAGCGCAAGTCCAGTCTTAAAGCGCATTAAGTTCTTCGAACTGGAGAAGATGTAATTTGTCGTAGCTGGATATTTGCGCTATGCCGCGCGCTTCCTCAATAACTACGGATTACCAAGATGCAGCTCTCCAAGCGGCAGCAAAACCGCCTCCAATCAATCATCGACTCTGCGAAGCAGATCCTGGCTGACGCGGGTAAAGCGCAGCCGAAGGGCGCCAAAAGCTCTGGTGGTGGTCATCCGACGACACGCCGTCGCGGCACCGATCTCGTCGCGTTCAAGAAGATGCTGAAGGCCGAGCGTAAGAAGGGCGCTTCCGTCGCCGACCTCGCTCACAAGCATGGCGTGACGCCCTCCTACATCTATCAGATGCAGTAATCCCTCGGGCCTTATTGCTCGAAGCGCGTTCCGTCCTCGAACAGGATTAGCTTTGGCACGAGCGCAAAACTGAGCTTGCTCGCGTCGGCATCCGATGTGGTGATGGCGTTGCGCGCCTTATCCTCGAACATGATGCTTCATTCCCGCTATCCCTGATGGATTGGCCGGCGTTTTGGCGATAAGCGTTCAGCGTCTTATTCCGCCGGAGAGGCGCGGCAGCAGCGCGCGCGATGTCTAGTATGATGACTTAGGTGAGGTCGCTTATGAGCATTTAGACCGGGAGACGCTCGCTGACCGCCTGGCTGATGCGTTCTGGTGATGACGCTGCCTTCGCGTCCGGTACGCGGATCGCGGTCGAGGCTATGGACACAATCGGCATCCCGTTTTTTTGCTACCGTGCTAAAGCCCCGGTGGTTTGAGGCAGTCCGCGAAATTCTCTCGGACACCGCGCGCTTCGTGTCGCGTGGTGATACGCACGCTCTTCAAAGATGAAGCCGATATCGCCACCCGGAAGATCGTCGCTGACATTCGGTGAGGTTAATCGCTGGCTTTGAGTTCCGTGATCGGGTGCAGGCAATCCAGGCTTTCGCAAATTTCGCACTTGTTCCCGTTTCACATTTTCCGAAGCTACATCGAGACTTTGATTGCGCGACGCTGAAACTGTTCTCGTCGCGCAATGTTCCAAGCAACGCACGATTGCTGCAGCAGCACGTTAGAAAGCGGATGCTCTGTGACGCGCATTCGTCCTTTACATTACGGGGGTCATGTCGCGACTTCTCGCTAGAGCTTGGGAAACGCGAAATTGTGGACAACAAAAAACCCCGGAGCTTTCGCTCCGGGGTTTCTGTTGCGGTTCTAATCGAGAGATCAGAAAGCGCGGATCATGCGGATCGCGCCAAGGTATTGGCTAGTCGTACCCTGGTATCCAGGCAGACCGACCGTCTTCAGGATGAAGTCTGGCGCGAGTCCAAACGGACGAATCCTGGCCGGCCCCCATTGAGTGGTCCGGTGTCTTTGTTAGTTGATTGACGGTCTGAGCGCGAGAGCCGGTGTGGCCGGCGAAGCTGGTCCGGGTTGCGCAGCCGGCCACACCAGTGTTTCGGGAGCAGGCGGCCGATAGCCAAGCGACGAGTGCGGGCGGATGCTGTTGTAATGGCGCCGCCAGCTTTCGATGATTACCCTAGCCTCAGCGAGCGTGTAGAAGATTTCCCCGTTGAGGAGTTCGTCGCGGAGCTTTGAGTTGAAGCTTTCGCAATAGCCATTTTCCCAAGGACTGCCGGGTTCGATGTAGGCTGTCTTTGCGCCAAGCGCGACGATCCATTCGCGAACCGATCTCGCAATGAACTCGGGGCCATTGTCGGAGCGTATGTGCCCCGGCACACCGCGCAGAATGAACAGGTCCGAGAGCACATCCACGACGTCGGTCGCATTCAGCCGTCGGTTCACCCGGATAGCCAGGCATTCGCGAGTGAACTCGTCGATGACGTTCAACATGCGCATCTTCTTTCCGTCGTGCGTGCGATCCTCGATAAAGTCGTAGGACCAGACATGATTGCGACGCTCCGGCCGTAGCCGAAGACACGATCCATCGTTGAGCCAGAGACGGCCCCGTTTCGGCTGCTTTCGGGGAACCTTGAGCCCCTCACGGCGCCAGATCCGTTCAACACGCTTGCGGTTCACCACCCAGCCAGCCTGATGCAGCATCGCAGTGATGCGGCGATAGCCATAGCGGCCGTACTGAAGGGCCAGAGAGACGATGTCGGCGGCGAGCGCCGGTTCATCGGTGCGTGTCGTGGAGACCTTGCGCTGCGTCGAGCGGTGCTGACCGAGAACCCGGCAGGCAAACCGCTCCGACACGCCATGCTCAGCAACGACCCTGTCGATGCAAACACGGCGACGTGCGGGGCTCAGAAGTTTCCCGAGGCAGCTTCCTTCAGGATCAGCTTCTCCAGCGTGAGGTCCGACACCGCACGGCGCAGACGTGTGTTCTCGGCCTCGAGCTCTTTCAGCCGCTTGACCTGGTCGCCCTTCAGGCCACCGTATTCCTGCCGCCAGCGATAATACGTAACCTCCGTCACCGCGATCGACCGGACCGCCTCGGCAACGGGCTTGCCTTGCGAGACCAACACATCGACCTGCCGTAACTTGGCGACGATCTCTTCCGCCTTGTGTCGCTTCCTGGGCATTCTGAAATCCTCCTCATGGCGCAAAGCCATACATCAGGGAGGACCACTTCTCAGGGGGCAGACCAAGCCGACATGTAGCGGGCGTAGGTGATTTCCGCACCGATGTCGAAGTTCTTGATCGGCGTCCACACAAGGTTGGTGCCGATGCGGAGGTTGCGGAAGTTGTTGACACCTGAGGTGAAGAGCGAGCCGCCAGCCACAGCGCCCGTCAAAGCAAACGGGTTAACCGGAGTATTCGACGCGCTCGAGTACGTGACCTGATAGAAACCGCCGAACACGCCGGAGCTGATCGTCGGGGTCCAGTAGTGCTTGTAAGCAGCTAGGACGTTGAAGGCCTTAGACATGTCGCAACCGCCTGTGTAATTAAACACGCAGTCCGATTCTGTAGTCGTTGCCCAGCCCGGACCGTTCGACGAACGGGCGATACCGACGCCATAAGCCGCCGTGCCGTTGAGGCCACCGACGAACGCCAGGTTGTTACCCTGCACGTAGCCGATCGAACCGCGGGCGTAGGTCGCCTGCAGCCAGAGTTTGTCGCCAGGCGCAACCATATCCATGTTGAATTGAAGACCCGCCTGAACGGCGAAGCCGATCTTGGAGGCCGAGACAACTGGCTGAGCGTAGGTTGTCTGCGCCGCTGAGATAACCGCAGCCGTCGCAGGGTAGAGATGCGCCTGAACATTGTGGATCGCACCGGAGACCTGCACCGCACCCCAGGGCTGATCCCAGCGCACGTTGGCGACGATTTCCGGCATCACGACACGGCCAAGGCCAGCCGCGACGTTGCCTTGCGCGCCGAACGCCGTGGCAGCACCCGGCGCAATGCCGGCGACGTTCCCGACGTTGATCACGCTATTGATCGGCCCACGGCGGGAGACCGGGTCTTCCATCGAGGCCGTGATCGACCAGCCACCGCCAGCCGTATAGGTGTAGGCCGCGGCCCACACGGTGGAGTTCGAACCCCAAAGACCGGCGTAGTTGATGGCGTCCGCGTAGAAGTCGAAGAACGACTGAACGCGACCGGCCGTGATGCCGGCGAACTGGATGAAGCCCTTGTTCAGGAACACCAGCTCGCGATTGATCGTCGGACCCGCCGTCAGGTTGAACGAGTTGATGCCGATCGACGAAGCGAGCGAACCCGTCTGGCCGTAGTTCGCGCCAGCGCCGAAGTTGGCGTCGAGACGGACGAACGAGCGGACCGTGCCGAAGGGCGACTGCGTACGCGCATCGAGCTCGATGCGGCCCGTCGCGCTGAAGCCGAAGATGTCACGGCCGTTGTTCGAAGCGTAAGCGGCGGCTGCAGGGAGAAAACCAGCAAGGCCGCTAGCTGCGCCACCGAACGTTAACGCCGCGATCGGGGAACCGATCGGTACGCGCACCGAGTAACGTGCTGAATCTGGCTGGATGCCCAGCTGCGCGAGGACGAAGCCACCGACGCGAAGGCAGGTGTCCGAACCCGGAATGTAGAAGAAGCCCGCGCCGTAGGCGTCGCAAACACGGACGTATTGAACAGGGGCAGCCTTCCGCGTGGGAAGATCGGCAGCCTGGGCCGCAACAACAATGATCGTATGCGCCGCAGCCAGCGCATCCAGACGGCTTTCTACTCTGATCGCCAGGTGCCCATCGCCTGCCGTCACCTCTTCGGCTTGAGAGCAGAATGAAATCTGATAGGCGGGTCCGTCGATAGTCCTAGTTCGCCCAAAAAGCTCTGCGGCAATTGTGAGATCCAGCAGACGAACATTGTTGGGCGCGAAGATCGCAATCTTTCGCATATTGCACATTCCATTGGTCTGATGACGCGATCGCATCTTCCATTCCTTTTTAGGACATGTCATGCGGGATTAACATCGATTTTGCCCTCTCCCGGCGCACGGCTAAGCTGTCCTGTTGCGCCATCATGACGCTTCGGGAGATCGTCTGACGTGCCCAACTGGATCGACCGCCTGATGGGCCGTCCGAGCGAGGAAAGCGTCGCCACGTCTCTCGCGCATCTGGCCAGCGCGGTCGCGGCGAACCCGGTGTTGAGTACCGCACGGGCCGCAGCAGCAGCGGCTGCGCCGATCCAGGCCAACCGCATCCAACTGGATGACGATCGCGAAGCGTTCGATCTCATGTATGCGGATTCGCTCGCCGGTGACCCGCTCTACCGGCCTGGTCCCTTCTGGCTGGATTATGAGCGACAGTACGCGGACTGGTTCCGCAACCACTCCTTCCGCGAGTCTTCCGACACGTCGAAACGCGATGGATTGGCAGGTGGCTTCATCACCATCGAGTCCGATCCCGAATTCTTCGCATGGGGCGGAAGCCAGGTCCGATTTTCGATGGTCGACAAGCCAGGTTATAGCGCTTTGAAGCGCACGCTCGATGGCTTCCTGGCGACCGCGCCCAGCGACCCTTTCCTCCCTTACGATTTATCGGTCGATGCGCTGCGGCGCGCTGCGGGACGCCTCACCAAATATTACGGACAGGCACGCGGCGCGAGGCCGATCGATGCGCTGAACTGGCCGCTTGTCGGACCTGCAGGCGATACGTTCGAATTCGAAGGTCACGTCTACACCTACCGCGCGCTCTATTTTTACATCAAATATGCGTTCGCCAGCCGGCATGTTTCCTTTGACAAGATCGATCGCGTCGTCGAGCTTGGTGCCGGATCGGGTCGGCAGGCCGTGGTGATGCTGAACCTTCATCCGCACCTGACTTACGTGATCTTCGACATCCCGACGTCGCTGTATTTTTCGCATCAGTATCTGAAGGCGATCTACGGTGATCGCGTTGTCGATTACCGCGATCTGCGCACGGTGACATCGCTCGACAATCTCGATCCCGGCAAAATCTACACGTTCGGCAGCTGGCAGTTCCCGCTGCTCGCGGGCGCGCGCATTCCTCTATTCTGGAACTGCCAGAGCTTTCAGGAAATGGCGCCTGCAGCCGTCGCCAACTATACGGAGATCATCGAGTCGACAGCCGAGCGGGTCTATCTGGCACACTCGATCACAGGCACGACCGCAACGTCTCGGGGCGTCGCTCTCGAAGAGCAAATGGTCCTCGCCGACGACTACGGAACAAAATACCTCAGAGGCTTTGAGACAGTGGAGCGCTCACTTTCATTCGACGTACTCGGCGACGATCTTAGCCAAGGCGGCATCGACGACATTTTTCTCCGAAGGATATCTTGAGACACCCTTCGAGCCCCAAGTTTTGCATTCGCCTGCTTTGCAACCGTTCTAGAGATATGACACGCTTAGGACATCATGTGCCACTTTCAGGAATCTAACGTTGTTATTCTGTAATTGCTGCACTCACCCAAATACTCGTCCACGAATTTCTTTCAACGCAGAAGGAATATGCAACGGCTGCCAAAGAGCCAACGAAAAGACAATGGTGGATTGGCAAGCAAAGGAGCGAGAATTGGAAGCGTTGGCGCACGCGGCGCTCAAAAATAGTCCGCATCGAGAGTATGACGCGATCATCCCAGTCAGCGGCGGCAAGGACTCTACTTTTCAAGCTTGGCATGCCTCGACACGCCTCGGCCTCCGCGTTCTTTGCGTAAATATTCAGCCGTTTCTCCCAACAGAAACAGGTATTGCCAATCTCCGAAACCTGTCCGAACGACTTTTAGTTGACACAATAAGCGTATGCCCGAATTTAAAGACGTACGCTCATTTGGCCAAGCTTGGGATGGAGCGTTTTGGTGATCCGTACATATCTTTTATGTACGGTGTGTGGGCTCATATTGCACGTGTCGCGGTAGAAAAACGAATTCCACTTATCCTTTACGGTGAAAATGGTGAACGTGAATACGGGGGATCGAATGATAAACAATTTGTCGACTTAGACCACGATGGTGTTGAGGCTCGTATACGAAGCGATAAGCAAGGCTGGCTGCCGCCGGAACGATGGACGGAATATGGGCTCACCCCGCAGCAGGTGCGATTTTATCAGCAACCGACAACAAATGAGGTCGAGGCCCTCGGTCTTCAGAGACTATTTTATAGCGACTACACGCCGTGGTCGAACAATCATCATCTCCATGTCGCGTTAAATGTAGTCGGCGGTTTCCAGACTGCTTCCTCCCGAGCTAAGGGCACATTCACTTTCGGCTACAGCACGGACGACGACCTCTATGACGTCTATATCTGGATGCTATGGCCTAAGTTTGGTTTTGGCCGAACAACCAAATATACGTCGAAGGACATCCAGGAGGGAAAGATTGCAAGAAAAGAGGCGATCGAGCTCGTCAAAGAATACGACGGAGAATTTCCCTTTGCGGCGTTCGATCGGTTCCGAGAAAGGACCGGCATGTCCGAAGACGAACTCTGGGCTTCAATCGAAAGAAGTGTAGGAGATACAGAAAACCTTCGGCTTGAAGCGGAAATGTTCGGCATGCCCATGAAGATTCCTGCTTGGGAAAAAATCGGAACACGTCGGTGGCGCGCAATAAATACAATCCACGGTGAGGAACGTTTTCTCGAGCTGCCGATACCGCGGAGCATGTCAAACAAATGATTATTCGTCTCGTAAATGCAGCGCGCCGCCTTTTACGAGGGCTGAACGAAACATCGTCGCCCCTCCCTTCCGAACAAGATCTGCGTTCGGCCTTGGATAAAGATCCCGCCGACAGCTCGAGCCGCTCACTACTTGTTGCAGCTCTACTCTCAACTTCTCGTGCCGAAGAGGCGGAGAAACTTGGCCAAGATGCTGTCTTCCGATTTCCCGATGACGAGAGCACTTGGTTATGTCTCGCGAATATACTTCGGCATCAGCTTAAATTTGCCGAGTGCAAGTCAATACTTGAGAGAGCGATATCACGAAATCCAGCCTCTGCGAGGCTTTGGCTGACCTATGCGCAGCTGGCGAAAGACAGTCACGACCCTGGTATCTTGGCTTTCAGTGCCGCCGATGACGCGTTCCATCAAGCAGCGGAGAACGCGGGAAGCGATTTCGAGATCCAGGTATTGGCAGCCGATCATTTCGTTGAAGCCCGCAAATTCGCCGAAGCGGTTGTCTATTACGAGCGTGTGATTGACGTCATTCCGGACTCCATTCTTCGTATGTTGGTCGCAAGACGCTTGGCAAGATGCCTGAGAGCAACAGGTCGCAACGCCGACGGAGCACGCTACAGCGAGCTCGCCTTCCAGCTCTGCCAGAGCTTACTCGCTAGCTCTGATCCGTCGCGGCAGAAGAATCTTTTGAAGGAAGTCGCTAGGATACAATTTGAACGAGATAAGCCGGTCGACGCGGCTAGAGTTTTAAACAACTTAAAACGTGAGACTGCGATCAATTACGGTCACACAGAATACTTTCTTCAGTCAGCTGAGCGCATTCGTCGGCTTCGCGATAAGTTGTCGGGCAAAGATTTAGTAATATTTTGTCAGGGACCATCCTTCGCCAACTTCGCAGAGCGTCTTGAAGAGCTGGATGGCACTGATGTCGTTTTTGCCGCTCTCGGCGCGTTTCCCCCAATCGAAGAGAGGTTGCAAAAAGCGCTTAGGCGACCGCTCGACTATGTCTTTATCACAAGCGCAGAGACGATGGGCTATTGGCATAAAGAACTGAGCGAATTCCTCGCGTTCAACCCGACGAGCATGCTCGTGACCTCGAAGCACGCATTTTCGAAATTACCGTCGCAAGGAGTGCACGCAGCGCAGTTCATTGATGACTATGACGAACAGCTTATTGCCATCTATCCCGCTGACGGCCCGCCCACCCCAAGCAATCCACTTCATTTTGAATCAGGCAACACACTTTCCTGCATGCTTCCATTCTTCGCTTTAGGCTCTCCTCGGAGAATATTTGTTGTCGGGGCCGACGGCGGAATAGATCCCAAAGGCAAGCGCCCATACTTCTTTTACAATGATGTTGATGCACCAAAGAGTGATTCCAAGACCGCAATTTTGTCTAATTCCAGCATAATGTCGAGCGAAAACGGCGGTCAGATGTTAGAGCAGTTTAATATGCGCATGCGGCGAGAAGCGGCGGAATGCGACGAGCTTTTTTCGCTTGCTTTTTTCTTTTTGCAACATGCTTTCGATGTGAGGATGCCAGACGTTTACAACGTTTGTCCTCACAGTTCCTATAACTACTTTCCAAAGATCGATGAAGAAGAGGCATTTCGCTTACTAAAATTTAGTAGCAGAACATCACTTATGCAACCAGCTATTCAAAGCTAGACGTTATGCCCTGGGATTCGTCTTCGTGGTTTCTGCGACGGTTACGCCTTGCGGATTTACTGATTGGTGTCAATCGGACAGCAGAGGAGTTGGCACTGCTTCCTGCGAGCGAAAGTGAAAAGGCAAAGAGCTATTTGCAAATGATGGGGAAAGATCGTCGCATACAGCTCGGATACTGCCGCTTTCTCTTCAATGCCAACAAGTTTGATGAAGGCGCGAAACTCCTAATGACGGTCGTGGAGGAAAATGCAGACTGGGACGAAGCGTGGTTTGAGCTTGGTATGCGTGCAGATGATAGCCAAAATGTCTTGATACTTTCGCCGAGCAAAGCGGCGCATGCATTCGATCAAGCGATCAGACTTGCGCCGAACAACGCTAAATATCTAGAAGCTGCTGCCCGTCATTTCAGACGGATCGGCGATCCGGCTCGCGCAATAAGTCTCTTTCGGCAAGCTTTAAGCGTCAGTCCAAAACTTTTTAATCAGGATTTACTGATTGAGTACGTTACGACACTCAGGAGCACTGGTGCGACTGAAGCAGCGCGGCAAGCAGCCGATACCGGAATTTTGCGATGCGAGTCGGGGCTAAAGAAAGTCACCAACTCTGAGAGTGCAACGAAAATGCAACGGCAGATGAGCCGGCTTCTTATTGAATCGGGACAGTATGATCGATTTTTCACTTTAGTCTCTCAAATACGTCAAATACGTGGTGGAGGTGCGAATTTTAGCGCTAAAGAATATTTTGTAGATTCTGCCTTGAGGCTTCGTCTCCTTCGCGAGAGGATACATGGTCGAGACTTAATGCTATTTCTTCAGGGGCCGTCTTACTTAGATTTCGAACCGTATCTGAGTGCTATTAAAGATCGCAACGTCGCAAGCGCTGCTTTAGGGGATTTTAGAGCCGTCGAACAGACGTTGTCGACTAAGTGGGGCAAACATCTCGATGCAATTTTTGTTAGTCACCCAGATATCGCATATGCCTGCGACAAGACGATTTCGGAGCTTTCCCAACTGCAGGACGGACCTCATTTAATTACCAGCGAATTTGCAGTGTCGCGCGCCTCGTCTCTTTTCCAAGAAAGCATTAAAAAGATGGGGCTTAAAGCAGTTCAGCTGCATCCAACCTGCGGCCCTCCCATGCCGAGGGAGCCCTTGCATTTTATTAGCGGCAACAGTCTTGCGGTGTTCCTTCCGTTTCTATGCGTATTAAATCCGGCACGAATCTTTTTAGTTGGCGCCGACGGAGGAGCACATCCAGAAAGAGGCCAGTTGTACTTTTCCGATGGTCGGATGGAAAGAGCTGGCTTAGACGAAACACTACGGCGTTATGTCTTGGAAGCAAATGAATGCGACACCATCTGGAAGTCAACAATACCTTTCTTGAAAGCTTTCTTCGATCTTCGCATTCCTCCGATCTATAACATTTGTATGCACAGTTCTTATCGGGCGTTCCCTCGCATCGACAACGAAGAAGCGTCATTGCTACTTCGCGGCGGTTATGAGACCGGCATACATGCCTCAGTTTTGCATAGATGATTGTTAGGGGCGGGCTGCTGCTACCAAAAAGATGATCAGCAACCACGCCAGCTTATTATCCAAATTGCTCATACTCCCGGGTCGGCGACTGTAAAAGATTTCAACCGAAGCTACTAATGTGAGCCTATTTATTTAGCGTGGGCCAAATGATAATTTTTGGCCCCTTTTGTAGTGGAGTCTAGTTTGCCAAGTCGAGGTCAGTGCATCACAGACCAAGTTACGAAAGATCGAGGGGTTCGACGCCAAAGACTATCGCGCCCTCCCCGACCCATTTCCGTCTTGGGATACAAATATCGCCGCATAGCTCGGGGAAGCGCGTGAGACGACAGCAGCAGAAGACGCCGGCCGCGGCTCAATTCGAAGAGTGGCCTTCCGCTGCTCCACCGGCATCGCTTAACAGCGATGCGCTTGCGCAAATCTGTCGCGAACGTGACATCTTGCTAACCCCCAATCGTCAAGACGTTCTCGATTGTCTTCTGAAGAGCACTGCGCCGCTGGGCGCCTATGACATCATCGACGCGATGCGGACAACGATCGGCCGCGTCGTGGCGCCGACGACCGTTTATCGCGCCCTCGACTATCTCGTGGCTCACGGCCTTGTGGCGAGTATCAAGAGCAAGAAAGCGTTCGTATCGTGTGTCGCGGAAGGCGCGCCGGCGACGCCCATGTTTCTGATCTGCGATCTCTGCGGCATTTCCAAACGATTGGAAGATCACCGCGTCGAGCAGCTTTTCGTGGAGGACGCCCATTCCCTCGGTTTTCGCCTCGGACGACGCCTTGTCGAGCTTCAAGGCACGTGCGCGGCTTGCGCCACGGGCTCGTGATGCGCAAGCGGCCGCCGAGGAAACTTTCAGCAGCCCGGCCGCCGATCCCCGTCACCGTTTTGACTGGCTTTCTAGGCGCCGGCAAAATTACCCTTTTGAACCGCATCCTTCGAGAAGCGAACGGGCACCGCTACGCGGTCATCGTCGAAGAGTTCGGTGCGATCGGCATTGACGCAGGCCTGATCATCCATGCCGAAGAGGAGGTTTTCGAACTTGCGAATGGCTGCATTTGCTGCAGCGCGCGCGGATACGGGAAGACGTTTGTTTTTATAGGGCACCCAAAGCCGGGAGTGAATGACGCGGCCGAGCCAAGGATTTCGAAGAACAGTATCAAAGTGGACGACGAATAGAGTTGGTCGCCAAAAGCGTGCGTCTGCAGTCGCGCCATCGTCTGAAGCAAATAGACCGATCTACTTCTCCGGCACGCGCGAAATCGATCGGATGACGCTCTCCGGCTTAAAGCCGATTGCGGCTGCGAAATCGAGAAACTCGATTACGTCGATACGTCGCTGACCGCTTTCCACAGTGGCGACGAACGACTGATAGCGGCGAAGTTTTTGCGCGACCTGCTGCTGCGTCAGGCCAGCCGCAAGGCGCTTGTCGATAATCACCTGCCGCAGCGCCTCGTGCCGGGCCGTATGGATCGATTTCGCCATTCCAACCCGTCGAATGCGGGCTGGACAAATAATCGGGTTTCGAGATTATCTGAAAAACCGATATTTGGAGACGAATATGCAAAGGCGGAGGAATATCTCTCGAAAGTCGCACCGCCGAACCGCTGTTGTGATCGCGGTCCTATGCGGCCCGCTTCTGGCATCGAGCGCTCTGGCACAGCGAAAAGACAACGCCGTGCCAAACCAGACATCCGCGCTCGGCTCGGACGAAACCGAACGCATTAGGTCTGAGTTTGGCGCCGCTCGACGACTCGACGCGCCGACGCTTTCGAATATCGGACAGCGTCAAGCAGGGCATTGTTGTCACCGGCGTCGAAAGCGGATCAGCAGCATTCGAAAAGCGCATGCGGATCGGCAATGTGATCATTGAGTTTGGCCAGGAGAGCGTCCGTACACCGGCAAGCGTCGAGGATCAGATCGCCATATCGATTGCCAACGGCAAAAGAAGCATCGCCCTGCTGGTTGCCGATGAATCAGGCCAACCTCGGTTCATTCCATTGCCCCTGCCCGTCTCTCGGCGCCCTCAGGTGGCTGAAGGTGTAACGGCACCCAAAGGCACCGACGACACGCCGCGTCGCGCGCCTGCGAGACAGGCAGCAATCTGCACCGGATCGCTGGCCGAACCCGCTGCGCGTGAACTTGGCGAGGCGGCGGCGAAGCAGACAACCGTCGCGGTCAGCCGTACCCCAACGGCGGCTTTCTCTGATTCTCAGAAGGTACGAGAAAACAATCTGTCGGATCAGATTTTTCAGGCACAAAATTGGTTGAGGGATAAAGATGCCGTCTTCGGTAATTTCCTCTCGCTCCTTCAAGACCAGTTCAATCGCCAGCGCCTTGGGCAGTATCCCAGCAGTCTTGGAGAGGCGCTTCAGCCTAAACCCGGTCTGGGCATTAACGTTGGCCCTATCACGGACGAACTTCGTAAAGCATTTGGCATTCAGCAGTCCGAAGGCTTGGTCATTCGAGAGGCGCCCGTGCGCGGAAGCCCGGCCGAGATCGCTAAATTGCGATATGGCGACGTACTCACAAGCATGGACGGCGTCCGGCTTCGGACGGCTCGCGATCTCGTTGAGCTTGTTAAGTCGATGGAGCCGGGTGAAGTCGGAAGCCTTTCCGTCGTTCGCGATGGCCAGGCGATGACGGTGCGAGCTACGGTTGGCGCGAGAGACCCATCCGGCACTTTCAGGGAAAAGTCGGCCGATCGGCGCCAAATCAAGGCGCAGCTAAAGGGCTGTTTTCCGAGCTTGGAGCGCGCATTGGCTCTTTTGGCTGACCGCCAAGACGAAGGTCGACTCCTGACGCTTCGGGAGGTAGCGGGCGACGCAGAAATTAGCATGACGAATTGTAGCGAAGCCGTCAGATCCAAACTGGTCTGCCCCCTGAGAAGTGGTCCTCCCTGATGTATGGCTTTGCGCCATGAGGAGGATTTCAGAATGCCCAGGAAGCGACACAAGGCGGAAGAGATCGTCGCCAAGTTACGGCAGGTCGATGTGTTGGTCTCGCAAGGCAAGCCCGTTGCCGAGGCGGTCCGGTCGATCGCGGTGACGGAGGTTACGTATTATCGCTGGCGGCAGGAATACGGTGGCCTGAAGGGCGACCAGGTCAAGCGGCTGAAAGAGCTCGAGGCCGAGAACACACGTCTGCGCCGTGCGGTGTCGGACCTCACGCTGGAGAAGCTGATCCTGAAGGAAGCTGCCTCGGGAAACTTCTGAGCCCCGCACGTCGCCGTGTTTGCATCGACAGGGTCGTTGCTGAGCATGGCGTGTCGGAGCGGTTTGCCTGCCGGGTTCTCGGTCAGCACCGCTCGACGCAGCGCAAGGTCTCCACGACACGCACCGATGAACCGGCGCTCGCCGCCGACATCGTCTCTCTGGCCCTTCAGTACGGCCGCTATGGCTATCGCCGCATCACTGCGATGCTGCATCAGGCTGGCTGGGTGGTGAACCGCAAGCGTGTTGAACGGATCTGGCGCCGTGAGGGGCTCAAGGTTCCCCGAAAGCAGCCGAAACGGGGCCGTCTCTGGCTCAACGATGGATCGTGTCTTCGGCTACGGCCGGAGCGTCGCAATCATGTCTGGTCCTACGACTTTATCGAGGATCGCACGCACGACGGAAAGAAGATGCGCATGTTGAACGTCATCGACGAGTTCACTCGCGAATGCCTGGCTATCCGGGTGAACCGACGGCTGAATGCGACCGACGTCGTGGATGTGCTCTCGGACCTGTTCATTCTGCGCGGTGTGCCGGGGCACATACGCTCCGACAATGGCCCCGAGTTCATTGCGAGATCGGTTCGCGAATGGATCGTCGCGCTTGGCGCAAAGACAGCCTACATCGAACCCGGCAGTCCTTGGGAAAATGGCTATTGCGAAAGCTTCAACTCAAAGCTCCGCGACGAACTCCTCAACGGGGAAATCTTCTACACGCTCGCTGAGGCTAGGGTAATCATCGAAAGCTGGCGGCGCCATTACAACAGCATCCGCCCGCACTCGTCGCTTGGCTATCGGCCGCCTGCTCCCGAAACACTGGTGTGGCCGGCTGCGCAACCCGGACCAGCTTCGCCGGCCACACCGGCTCTCGCGCTCAGACCGTCAATCAACTAACAAAGACACCGGACCACTCAATGGGGGCCGGCCAGGCACTGATGGACAAATCCGAGGTTGGTGCAAAGGGCGGCCGGCCGAGCCGAATGCGTAGGGCCGCGGCGTTCCCAGGAGGCGCGGTCGTTGCCTCCTTCACGCTGCTCGACATGTTCGGCACGCCGGTCTTCTCGCCGCTGGCGCGTCGGCTGGTCGAGACTGGGCCAATCGCATGGGTGCGAGACGGATCGCGCCGACTGCCTGCCTACGCTGCGCTGGTCGCGCTTGCAGTGCCTTTCATCGTGGCCGAACCGGCGAAGGTCTATGGCCTCGTGCTGATCGGTCGAGGTCACTTTGTCTGGGGTGTCGCAACGATCCTTCTCGCGTACCTTGTTAGCCTCGTCCTCGTCGACACAATCCTCGAAGGCGCAAAGCCGCAGCTGCGATCGATCGGCTGGTTTGCTCGGCTTCTCGACTGGATGACGAAAATCAAGATCGCTGTGACCGAGTACGTGACCGCGACTCGTCCATATCTTTTCCTTGTGAGCCTTTTCGCCCGATCTTAGCCGAAACGCCAGAGGACCCTCCGCAATGGCAGCCTACAATTTGCGCCTCTACTGCCGCCGTCCCGAAGGCAAGTTGCACGACATCTTTCGGACGATCTCGATCGAAGCTGATACCGACGCCGAAGCTATCAATAGTGGCAGAGAGCATGTTCAATCCGTCGCGGCAGAAGGTGTGCCGGACATGGTGATATTGATTGGCCGCGATGATCGACGGTGCTGGAGCTTGGTCGCGCGGCAAGACTAGCGAGAGACGAGCGACGCCGTCATTGCGATGTCAGGAAGGTCAGGAGGACTTTGCCCTTCTCGCCGATCAGACAGAGAAACCGTTGCGAGGGGCCGGTGCCTTTGCGCTCCAAATACGCTTCGCCCATTATCACCATTCTTACGGGAGTATCCTCCACTTTCGTGTTCGCCTTGCTTACGGCGAGTGTATCGAGGTCGAGGATCAGGTCCTTGGTCGCGGGAGACCGCTCCTTCAACGCTATCAGCGCCGTTGACTTACACGCCGTAATCTCTGGCGAACTCGTCCCATCGATCTGAGAAGACGAGGCGGGTTGAGCGTGCGCGCTGGCACAAATCAGTGCGGTCGTCACGATTATCGGCGACAGAGGAAGGTCGCGTCTACTTCAAGACCCGAGAATTGATCGGGCACGAGCTGTCGGAGTCTCTAGTGCTTATCGTCCCCGCTGCCGTTGAAATCGGCTGGTAGGGCGCAGACGTCGTCCTGGGCCGATTTTGGTTTGGAGACGAGCGCATAGGCTCAGCAATAGTTACTCGCGTGTGAGCGTCGGTCAGAAGCCGTTCAGCAAGCATGCGCAGCGTCGAAAACACGTTCATGCGAGCCTGGTCCAGCGAAGCGTCGTGAGAGCCAACGACTTTTTCGCGCCTGCCGCTGTAACTTGGATCAGCCTAGACCAAGACAGCCGCGCGCGGCGTGCCGCGGTTTTTGCGCTTGCGGTGTCCATCGGGCTACGCGCGCAGTCCCGCCGTCAGCCTGCCGAGCGACGATGGCCGGGAAAATGCTACGCCGTAGTCCTCAATAGAGGATGCAGCATTGGCTTACGGAGTTATGATCGGTCACGGCCATAGCAAAGTGGTCATTCGTTTTCCGATGCCCGAAAGGGCGCTGGCGCGATTAAAGTCGGAGACAGCGCGCGTGCGAAGCTGGGGGCCTTCGCCGCGTGGGTGATCGGGGATGGCGCGCTGACTGGCGTCGTCAAATCAATCGACGCGATGTCGGCAGGAGGCGATGCGCAGATCACTGTCCTTATGGACGATCAGGTTTTGGTCCAGTCGGCAGCATCCGATTGGCGACATGACACCAGCATAACTGTCGGATCATTTACTAAAACCTGACCGAACTCCGCAGTACGCGATTGACCCTCTCGTCACGAAATCCTTTGTCCGTGGCCCGCGATGTGAAACCTTTTTCGCAAGGGGGAACGGATGGTCCTTAGCATAACAGCGATGCGTGACGGCGGCGGGGCGATTGCTTTCGGGCGACGATCTGTCGAAGCGGCTATCGCTCTAGCCATCCTTCTTGAAACCGAAGGCTTCACTCGCGTTCAGGTCGCGGACCTAGATAGCGAAAAGGTATTTTGGCCAAAGTCCAACGCGAAAAGCGAAAAGGCTGTTGCGCCATGACGTACTCGCACAGCAAAAACATGTTTCGGCAGTCGATACTGGCAAACCTGTCGTTGTGCGCCGCAGGCCTTTTGCTCGCTATCGTTTCAATAATTGGCGGCAGATATCTGGGCGTCGATGACGCGCGCACCGCGATCCCTGTAGGGGTGGCGCTGCTGACGTCTTTCCTCTCGCTACTAGCGATCATTCTCAAGCCAATCTGAGTACTTGGGTTCCGGCGAGCAGTTCACCTTCGAAGAGTTCACTGCCAAGATGGCCGAGAAGCGCCCTTGCGCAGGAGTGATCGACATGGCGCAAAAGACGTCTTGGTTCGTGCAGGCGTTCGCGCCGAACCGCGCGGAAAGATGAAGCCAGGCAAGCGCGACACAGCGTCGAGCACGCATGGTGCGATCCGCAAAGCCGACATTTGGGCTTCGCGAGAAAAAGGTGTTGTCGCAATCGAGGTATTGGCAGACGACGAAGCCGGCGAAGTCAGCGACACGAAGGTGCTATCGCGCACGGCGAAGTGCCGGACGGCCTTGGGGATCAGATCAAGGCTGGATGAAAAGGGAACCAGAGATGCCAGCGGTCACTCGCGCCGAACTAGCTCGGGCTTGTTCAAACCGGACCGGACATTCAACCACGATATGTGGTTGCGTCTTAGACGATACTTTTGCAGAAATCACAAACGGTCTCGTGCGGGACGGCGTCGTATTGATCCAGTACTTCGCTAGATTTGAAGTCCGCGCGAAAGCCGAACGTCAAGCGCGGAATATCACCAGCGGCGAGCCCGCGATCGTGTCAGCCAGGAATGTCGTGCTCTTCAAGGTCTCGCGAAACTTAGTCGCCGAGATTAATTCCGGCGATGTGCGAATGCGGGGAAGTGCGAGAAACCGGCAGCGCGCCGACGTATGATATGCCGACGCGGCGTGCTTGGATCGGCTATTATCCATAGCGCGAAGAGCGAGTACAAAAGCTGCGAGAGTCCCAAGAAGTCTAAATGCTTCCTGACGCTCGCACATTAAGTGATTAGAAATGCCATCACAATCGCGGACAGACTACGCTCAGGCATTACTATTTTCTCGCGCACGCTTCCGTTACGGACGACGGACGATGTTCGCGCCATCGTGGCACATCGAAGATCCCCACTATACACGGGCGATTACTGTTGGGCTGGGTCGGCAGCGACATTGCCTATTTAGGCATGTTTGCGATCTTTTCTTTATCTGTAAGGATGTTGCTGCATTGATGGCTGTGTTCAGAGTGCGGGGATCATGAAGATAACGCTGGCAATTTTTGGATGCGTAGCCGCGGCTGCGACGGGAATTTCGGCAGTTAGTACGCCTGCCTTGGCGGCCGGCTGCGGTGGAACGGTCAATATCGCGAAATGGGGCTGCGCTCCGTGGGACAATAATGACAAGAACGGCAAGCCGATTAAGGTGAAAACCGGCCTGCTTCCCGGTCAGACTGCTTCCCCGGAGATCGAGAGAAAAATCAAAGCGCCTCCGAATTACGGTCCGACCACCTACACTTACTCGGGCGCGGTCTCGAACGGTATTATTAAACCGGGCGCGGTGGTCGAAAAAACTTCGCAAACAGCTTCACCGGCCCCGCCGAAAGGTCAGCAGACCGCAAATCCGACAATACAGGGCGGGATGACAATCAAGACCTGCCCGATCCCTGGAAGCTTAAATGGAAGACGGCCCTGCTAAGGTCCGGCCGTCTAGGAGCACGAAAAGCCCGACCGCGCGTGAGCACGGCCGGGCCAAGTCTGCATCAGTCGACTACCGCAGACTAAGCGGTGCAGGCCGCGGGCCGTCCGCGCTTTACAGCCCCGCGAGCACGACAATGATCGCGAGCGCAGACACGGCGAGAAACAGCAGGAACATCGGATCGCGATGAATGCCGAAAAAATGGCAGACCTTCGCGCTTTCTGCCCTGTGGCGCGGCCGCGCGTGCGGTTCTGGCGCGCAAGAAAAGGTCGCCGCTCGCGCCTGAGAGACGTTCTCCAAGACCCCTCCGCGCGATTAAGACGCAGCTTGGCAAAGCAAAATCGTAATGCTTTTTAAATTTTAGTTTCTTCCTCAAATACTCGTTGCTCAATCGCGGCGCGTCATCGGCCTGCGCGCGAGAGAGCCTCTTGTCGAATCCGCCAAGGTTGGGAGCAATTGTCGTGCGCGCTATCGTTTTATCGTCGGTGATCAGTGTCAGTTGCGTGTCTATGGCTCGGGCTGATCGCTCGGTGAGCGAAATTGAACTCATCAATTTGTCGCTTGCCTGCGCTCGATTGAGGTGCGGCGTCGGCGATGTGCATTGGTAAGACGAGCCTAAGCTGTTCGAAGTGCATGACGCACTATGTGCCGATTGGATTCGCTACACGCTGAGATTTGACGGGAATTTGAAGCCGTCGTCTCGCGTTCAGAAGTAGCCAGAGCCTTAGCTTCAGTCGTTCACGCACGCGCCGCCAAATATATCGCCGCCGCCGGCCGCGCGTGTGTCGCAGGCGATCTCGTAAGGAATGACGGCCGACGACCGACTAACATCTGTGCTCGACGCCGCAGGCGTGCTGCTAGACCTCGCGACTAACACACCTTGCGCCTGCGCTTTCCATTCGTCGATGCGGGCGAGACTGGTCTGTTCGAATGGCAATCGGCTCTTCATCGGCGGCCAATGCGAAGTGGCAGTCTCGCGCTCCGTTGCCGCGATAAAAGCCGAGCCACGCCAGTTATCACGCCGCACGTGGCCCTGACCGATGATCGCAAGGGGGACGCGGACACCGGCTGGCACGACGGTAGCACAAGATCGGGCCGACAAAGCCCCGTACGGCAGCTGCGGCCCTGACCGTCAACGAATGAAAGAGCCGCTGCCCTGACCGCCAATCAACTGCGAGGTGTTCGACGGCTACCTTGATGATAGCGCGGCTCCAAAACGCAAAAAGAAATCTCCCGACTTAAACGATGCTAAAGCCCTACCCGACCGGGGAGGGCTTGCTCATGGCGTTGGCGCGGACGCTGAGAGCCCAGACGGCAGCGTCTCGGCGTGCTTTCGGCGAGCGTTAAGCCAGCTATCGAGCCCCTGCACATGTTCCGCGAAAGCATCCGGAGAAAAGTCTCGGCCGGTCGCTGTCACGCGGATGGACACCTTCTTCGCCCCGCTTACGATCTGGCTACGCGCTTCCGCCAAAGCCTCCGCCGCTGTCCTCCGCCGAGTGGCGTGCTCGCCGTGCCCGGAGTTCACTATTACCATATACGTCATTGCTGCATGCTCCGAAGCGCGCTTTACCCTGCATCACGTCCCGTGTCTGTTGCGTTGCGAACACACAACGCAGCGGCGCGCGCGATAAGGGATGAGCATGGCGTACGCGGTCGCTATCGGATCTGGGTGCAGCCAAATGATCGTCCGCTTCGCGGCGGCGGAGGAGGCCTTAGCGAAGGCGCGCAGCGATCGCGCATAATGCTCTGGTCGTTACAATTATTGTCTCGGCAACCGGCGCTGCGTTTACCCCGCAAATGCACTAAGCAGCGCGGCTGAACCGCTGCTCGCCGGCCGTCGACAATCGCGTCGTACCATAGGTAAAACGATACATTGCCGGACCGCTTTGGCGCGTAGGAAGATCGAGGGCGTTGGAGAGGGACATGGCGACAAACTCAGACCAGGTGTTACGGCCGATCACGCCGAATCTTATGCTTTGTGCGGCCGGTCTCTCGCTTGCCGCGTTATCGCTTTTGAGCGACCGTTATTTCAACCTCGATTCAACTCGGACAGCTATTCCGGTTGTGACCGCCCTTTTGACGTCGATTTTTGCCGTATTGGCGATGTTCGTCGACGAGAATGTCGATCCGGATAGGACGACGAACCAGGCCGGCAGCTTGCGCGTGACGTCTAAGACGGCAGGCTTCGCCGGCTCATCGCAAGTTCAACGCGCAACTGGGCATGGATAAGCCGCCTGAACAGCTAGCAGCATGAAAAGCCCAATCGGTGCAGCTCGCTGCTTGGCGTTGCCAGGCTTGTCGGCATAAACCGATAGCGCACGAAACAACTCTTCCTTCGACATATCTTTGTCAGGCGGGCAAAAAAGTCTGTCGGAGCCAGCGGCATGAAGGCGCGCGTTATACCAGCTCAACCCGGAGTAGATGCCCGCTACGTACGTAATGACGCCCGGACTATTGTAGTTGTCAAGGATATACCCGCCGTGCGGCTCTTGTGCCCAAACTTCCACGCTGAAAATCTGCAAAAAGCAAAGCGCAAACGGAGAAGCGTCGCATTTATCTAAACTCCGCCGCATCATTGACGCGCCGCAGTCGGCGTTAGGTCTGACCGCGGTGCCGTCGAACACGCGAGCATCCAGCCGGTCTTTAACCAGCAAAACTCACCCGCGTTAATTCCGGTTCGGGTATCCCGCGCTTGATGTTGCGGAATTAGCGCTGAAATCACGTGGTTGCGAGCGGCACGGGCAGAAGCGACAGATGCTCCCGAAGAAAGATGGCTTGAGCGCGTTCGAGCCTCAGGAAATTTCGCAGCCGCATCGATCAATTGGTTGAAGCGAACCGTGAACTAGCAAATCGGCTGGAACGCGAGTTTCCGCCGACCACGACGTTGGGTTAATCCGGCAAGCTCGTGACTGGGCCGCTTTCGGCCTTCTGCGCAGATTTTGCCCCAGGCGTTCCCCGATGCCATAGTGACGTCTCGTCCCGATACCAGGCGCAAAGTGCATCACCGGGATTTGCGATCCATGTGGATGAGCGCTGTGCGCATGCTGTCGCTCGGCAGGCGAACGAGGCCTGACTGCGCGCCGCTGTACTCGAGGATGAAATAGAAGGGTGTTGCGATCATCAATGCCGCTAGCGCAATGACAACATATACCAATTCATCACGCGGCGCGGTCAACGCGAAGATAGCGAAGATCGCCGACAGCCACGCGCTGAGCAAAAAAAGAAACGGCCAAGCGATCGTCGAAGGCGCCGATAGAATGATCTGCCAGCGCCGCTGAAGTGTTTCGCCAGCGCGGTTCCGAAGACGCTCTGCGATCTGACGGTGGAAGATGTCGGCCGGCGCGAGCCGCTGGATACGCATGTCGATATCGTCGAGCATTTCGCCAAGAGTCGCAGCTTCGACGCCATTTGTTTCCTGAAGCTTGCGCGGATAATCGCCAAATGGAAGCGGCTCGGTTGGCCAGGTGTCCGCTATAGCCGCAGCGGTGTAGCGCCGGAGCAAGTTGCGGATATCTTCCGCGTCTGGCCCGAACGTGCGAAGGCGATGATCAAGCTCTATCAAATCTGCCGCATATATCCCGAGGTCGCGAGAATATCCGTCGAAACGCTCCTTCGCGGATGTGACGAGCAGCCCCAGCACAAGTGCTGAAAACGTCAGGAGCATACCCATTAGGAGGCGAACGCTCTCGAAGGTATCGCGAGAGACGTGACGGTGATGAAGGCGACGTTGCGCGCTGTAGCCCACCAATGCGCTGCCAAGCAGGACGACGAAGAGCAGTACGGTAGCGGCAAAGTCGAGCATACTTGATCACTCGCCTTGTTCGACGTCAGGGACCGGCGTTGGGGGCCCTTTCTTTCCTGACGTTTCCTTCGATGGCTGCGACCATAGCTCGATCGGATCGAGTGCAATGCTGCAGCTGAACAAAAGCGTCAGAAGCGCCGAGCACACAACGACACGCCCGCATGCGCCAGTGAAGGACGAACGATCAGCGAACGTCATGCCGCATTCCATATCGCACGGAGCGGCTGTGACTGCATCATTGGAAAGCGCACGCGATCGCCGAACTTCGATCTTCCGAGTTCTTTGCGCCGCATCGGATCGCGTGTATGTCAACGTGACCGCCGACGCCTGCTACTAGAGATGATTTCATCTCGACGCGCCCCTTCTATGGTGAACCGACCAGCGTAGCAGAAATTTCAGCCTGCACTGAGTTGAAAGAACGGACAACGTTCTCGTGAAATCCTCGCTGCGGAGAGCTGTTCGATATCATGCTCCCAAGGTAGCCTCGCAGACCCCGGGTGACGCCTGCAACCCTTCATTCGACGGTAACGGGCTATGCGCGCCTTGGCCGCGGGCGACACTCCGCCGTGAGGCTCTGTCCCCGAGCCGACATATTTGCTCGCGGCGGATAGTGCTTGCATCGGGTGCAGCGCAAACGGCCGGCGCACTGCCCGATCGGCTGCTTCAGCGCCGACAGCATGTCCGGAACGAGATTCCACGGGATATATGTCGACTGGCCGCAGTTGTGACAGCGGACGCCGAGATGCGTCATGCCGGCCCGAAAAAATCCCTGTCCAGTAGCGCGGTAGAACGCCAGCGGTCGCGCGCCACCCGAACGTACGACAACGATCGGCCCCAATCTTGCAATGGATCAAATTACATACAAATCCGTCGAGCGCCGTTGGTAATGATTGGCAAAAGGCATCAGCTGACGCGCTTCTACAAAGTTCGCGTAAAGCAAGCATCGGCGATCTTCGCTGTATGTCTCGTGCACGACTGCCTCTGATCGTAGCGACCACCTTCATTGTCGGGTTGATGACATGTTCCGGCCGTGCGCACGCCGAGGCCGACACCCGCGTCTTCGGCAGCGCCACTGCGGCTGTCATGGGCGGCATTGTGGCCGGTCCGATCGGCCTCGTGGCCGGCGCGGCCATCGGATATTTCCTCGGACCGACACTCTCGAAGGTTGCTGTGCCGCCCCGCCGCGTCGCGCGCCGTCGGGTCCGCGTACCGGTCGCCGCCGCGCCGCCGCAAGCTTATCCCCAGCCCATGTACCAGCAGCAGGCCTACGCGCCGCAGGCTCCGCAAGGATACCTCGTGCCGGCGCCCCAGCAGGGCCAGCCGATGTATCTCGCGCAAGTGGGTCCGGTCGCCGGGTTCCCCTCACCCGGCGCTGTGCCGGGTGTGCCCCGATCGCAGCTTCAGATGCCGCAGACCGCTGCGATACCGCCGGCTATCGCAAGCCGGCCTGTTTATTACTCGGCGGTGCCGATGCCGATACCGACAGGCCCAAGCGGCCGATATGCGGCAGACGCGTATGTGCCACAAGACGCAGGCTTTCAATCGGGACTGGCAGCGTCCGTCGCTCGCTGAACTCTCGGATGATCGGCCGCTGTTCTCGGCATCGAAGATCGCGAACACGATCCCGCTAAATGCGGCATCGACCTCCTGACGGATTGCAGGAAGGAATGCTCTAGGCGATGCTACAACACGCACTTCGCCCTCACTCCTTGCCAGGATACTTTATGCGGCACGCGGCCACGACGATCGCCCTTTCCATATTGCTCGGCTTGCCCGCAGTTGCCGAAGAGTTTGCGTTGCCGGTTTTCGAGACGACGCGCTATTGTGAATCCGTAGCTACTGCCGCTCGAAAAGCGCGTGATGAGACGGGCTTCGTGGCCTGCTTGGCCCGCGAGAACAGTGCGAAGGAAATCGTCCTTTCCGAGTGGCGACGGGCATCGCCCGAGGCTCAGGCGAGCTGCGATCGGATCGTGCGCTACCTCGATGGCGGCACATACGAGGGGCTTCGGAGTTGCCTTGCATCCAGGCGCGACCGGAAGTCCCGCGCACCGGACGCGGTCCCCACGGCGTGAACGGCTGGTCTTTTTGGATCGCGCAAGGTGACACCTTCCGCAGCCTCGACGTGTTTATCTCTGACTTTGCGCAGGCTGAGGCCGCTGCGCTTGCGCATGTCGGCGGCCGCAGGTCATTTTACCCAGGATGTCGGCGCAAAGCCGCGGACGCACGTTGGAGCAATCGCATACCTGCGCTGAGCCGCATATCGTTCTCGGTTTTCCCTTCGAGGTAACTGGCAACGGCCTCCGCCATCTTCGGCGTTATTCCCTCAGAACGCTTTGGCTGAAACAGCGGTAACCCGTCTAGTTCATCGTCCTCATCATCAAGGACAGCGAACCGTGTGACTTTGGGATGATCCTTCAGCCAGCTGCAAATCTCGTCGCGGCGCGGTCGCGGTCGGGCATATCCGGCGTTACGTCTTTAAACGGGATGCCCCAGTTGCTCGCGCTGAAGCGTCCGGCGGGATCGTAACGCCAAGTGGACGACATGACGACGATCGCGTCAGTCCGTTCGACGATTTGCACAAGCAGACCCACTAGGATCGGATCGGCGATATAAGGAAGCTTGCGAGGATTTGGCGTAAACCGAAAGTTTAACACGCCATCTATGTCCAAAAAGATTGCGCGCATTAGGAACTTTGCCCGACACTGACGACCGTTGCATGCCGCAGCTTTTCCTCACCGCGCAAATGCGTCACACGCGTCGATAGTCCACCTACTGCACGTTTAAACTAGGGACTGCAGGATCGCGCAAGGCATCCATCCGGCGGCAGGCTGATGTCGAGGTTCGGCACCTGATCTCCGCGCGTCAGCCGGGCCACGTCGCGCGATATCTCGGCCATGCTCGTCAGCCAGTTTGCGCGCGGCGACGAGCCGAATTTTTGCAGCATGGCAGTCATCAGCGGCGAGTTCGCTGAGCCGGCGACGCCGTCGAGCGCCGGCTTGCCGTCCTGCGTCGCATAAACGATCAATCGGCCAGATGATCCGCTTGGAGCGGACAGACCTCGGATCATTGTTGGCCCGGCGCCGCCTCTAAAGCAGGAGCGGACCGGATCAGTCCGGCAAGCGTCCATCACAACGATCTGGTTGCTGCTCTTCGGCAAGGACGCAAGCAGGCCGCCTGAAAGGTCGACAAGGCGACGTTGCAAACTTGCCGGGTCGGCATTGCTACCAAGACTGTCGCAGTCGAGCCCGGCATCAACAGGGACAAGCCAATTCTTGCCGTTCATCGCAAAGCCGTGACCGGAATAGTAGACGAAGGCTGTCTCAGCATTACTTGCAGCGGTCCTGAAGCGCGCAATTGCCCGGTCGAACTCCGAAATCTTGAGATCGTCGTACCGAAACGTCGTGAAGCCATTGTCGCAAAGCACTTTCGTCAGGGCAGTTGCATCGGAGCGAGGGTTCGTGAGGGCTTGAAGTGCGCCTTCATAGTTCTGGTTGCCGATGACAAGCGCGAAGCGGTTTGTTGCGTCGGCACAGAAAGGGCGCTCGGAGAACGGTGCGGCGGAGGATTGCGGGCGATCGAATTTTTGTATCAGCTTATATTCGGCAAACGGTTGCAATAGGTCGCGTGTGGCTTGCGAGCGCAGGAAAGGAAGAGTGTCGCGTTCGGCATTCTTCACCCGCCACACATAATCGTAGGGCTCAATCATCGCTTTGATAGAGGACGTAAACGGCGTTTCAGGTCCCCAAACGACGACGTGGCCCGACAATGGGTTCCGGCCAATGATGGCATATAGAAAGCTCTTTTTGGTTTCCTCATAATGCGCAAGCACCAGGTGATCCGGGTCACCGATGTCGAAAAGCTTCCATTTCGCCCGGTCGCCTGTGCCGCGCTTAGTGACGTCGTATCCGTCTCCCGCGTATCTTACTTCGTATATTTCTGGCGTTTTAGTATCGACAGTTAGGCTATAAACGCCGTCAGGAAAATAGCGGCCAGCGACGAACGTCTTTTCCAGATCATACGTGCTGTAAAAACATCCGCCTAGCGGCAATAGCGCCAGCAATAGATACACGATACGGATCATTGTCGCCCCTTCAGCTCGAGATCAATGGGCGCCAACACCTGTCCGTTTGCAAGCGTTTCGACCGCAAGAGTTGGCTGAAAGCTTCGATAGAGGACACGGACGGATCGTAAGCGCTTGCACTACGATAAGCCGTTATACTACGTTGTCTTAGAGCGATCTGACGGGGATTATCATGAGGTGCCTGGCAGCACTTGCGACTGTTTTGTGTGTGGCAACTTCTGGTGCAGCACAATGTTGCGGTGTGCCAAGCCCAACGCTTTTAAATGGTGGAGGCATTTTAATGTCGGTTGCACCCGGCGAGACCTGTGTCTTTTCACTGAATGCGCAGGGCGACGGATTGGGTGCAGACAGTGGTTACAACCGAAATAGCTACATTACGATACTCGACAACAAAATTGTCGAACGCCCCAAGCATGGACAGGCAGGCTTACACGGAAAGCTAAGTTTGGGATATAACGCTGACGCCAAATATCGCGGTCAGGACCACTTTATGGTCGAACGGGTCGTAGAATCCGGCGGCCAGAAGCAGACACAACGCATCTCGGTTACGGTTGAAGTGCAGTAGCGTTAGCCGGCGAAGCCAGGTGAAGCGCGGGAGCCGGCAGGACACGGCAAGCGCGCGGACTCGGAATGGGCACGCTTTGTTCGCTTGGTGTTCTGCCGTGGCGTTATTGCTGCGATAACGTCACGGAAGTCACTATGCAGCGTTTGCTGCGTTGCTGCCGAATCGGATGACAATTCGGTCATTGATCTGGCGGCCTTCATCTGATGATGCGGCACTAGCCGCAGCATTAGCGTTTGCGAGCGCAAGCTTCGACGCTGAGCCCTCAAAAAGCACAGCCTCTTCCCGCTTCGATCGCGAACACGATCCTGCCGAGTGCGAATGTCGACAGTGACGGCTTGAACGAACAGATGATTTGAGATCACGGAACGACTCTTGGCCGGGTCCGCTTAAGACTACGGCTGCCGGAGCGACTTGATGATCACCGATCAGACCAGCGTGTTTCTGGCTGCGTTTGCGCAGGCAGCCGAAGTGAAGCGATACCTTTCGTGCATTCACATACTCGGGCGTTTCGAGAATTTTTTCGAAATCGCTCCGACAGACACCGAGAAGCGCATCGCGCACGTTCTCGCCCGTCTCGCAGACTAGACTTTGCTTGGCTTGGTTTCGGGTACGGCTGCACGAGGGTGGGCGCATGGACGCGCGAGACAAGGACGTCGAAGCCGCCACCGCGCGGGCAGCAGTTGAGGCAGCGCACGGCGGTCCATTGATGCCTCACGGACCGTTGGGAAAGCTGCGAGCAACAGTCGCCAGTGCTGGTGAAGGTTTGCCAGTCGGCACCTCATTCTTCCTGCCGCCGCCGAAGGCTTAGCGCCATCTATCGTCGCCGTCCTCGGCATTGAAGATCGCGAACACTGATCATAGCAACCCTCGTCAGCTCTGTTTGGAGCCTGGGATATTTCCTAATTTACAGTCCTAAGGCGATCAAGCAAAATCGCCGTTGACCGGCCAATACAATCTTCGACGCTTCTACTTTAGACAATCGTCGGCTTGCAGCGGTGACCATTTGCGTCGCGCCTCAGGCGCTTTCGCAAGTGAGGTAAGACAACTTTCGACGGCCCTGCCCCGCCCGCACGTTGCAGTGGCACGCACTGCGCATCGCATCGACGCTTGCGCCGCGTCGGGTACGCGGTCCATGACCTCAAAGCCTAGTCTGATGGTGCTATCGACTATGGTTCCGGGCACGAACCGAGCGTGGACCGCAGACTAAATTGCTGATCGGTAGGAAAGAAACAGCTTCTGCTTCATTGGCAAGAAGGCTCGACGACAGTCGGGCTTAGGCGTACGGACGAGACGCCCCCCTATTGTTTCGTTCGTGCGCCGTTTTGGTTCGGCACGCCGCGCCACCCTGCCTATTCCCGCGTGCAGCGCTCTCGCCGCCCTGAGCTATCTGGACGCAGGTGACCGCGTTTTTCTGCGATAATCAGTAAAACAACGGCGTCACGGCACAGCCTGCGGCCGTATCGGTAACTTCATGACGCTGTTGACGCTACTGACCTAAACCATCGACGTCGACTGAAGCCTAGTGCATGCACCGGGCCTTTCCATAGGCACATCGCAGCCTTGCGGCCTTCTTCAACGGCAAAGTAGCCGGCGAGTATCGGGGATGGCCGTTCGTAGCGGATTAGCGACGCAAGGAACGGTTGAGCCAGGTCACCCGTTCAAACGCGGACATGCATGAAACGACGAAATCCCCGAGCCTAATCCATCTTGCAACGGCGCTTGCGTTGCTTGCATTCTTGCCCGCGGCTGGCACCCCGAAAGATACGTCGGTCGCTCCTGGCTCAACGACGGGTGGCGCGCTGCTACCGCAGCCAAAATCTGACATAAAGTCTATCCTGCTCGGCACATATCAGGCCTTCGTCGACGACCGTACTCTTGCCGTCTCGGCCGGCACGACTTTTTATGGACTACTCGCACTTTTTCCGGCGATCGCATCCCTGGTCTCTATAGTCAGTCTGTTCGCTGACAGTTCTTCGGTCAGCACGCAGATGGACGCTTTGACCGGCTTTTTACCCGGTGGAGCGCTGGACATTATCAAAGAGCAGATCACGCGGATCACGTCGAAAGGAGATGCTGCGCTAGGAGGCGCCTTTGCGCTCGGACTTCTCACGTCCGTCTGGAGCGCGAACGCTGGAATAAAGGCGATGTTCGATGCTTTGAATGTCGCCTACGGGCTGAAAGAGCGCCGTGGCTTCATCGCCCTCAATGCGATCGCTATGGCCTTCACGGTCGGCTTCATAGCGCTAACAGCTTTGTCGGCGTTTCTTCTCGTTGTTCTGACCCCTCTCCTTCAACGCTTCGGACAAAACGATGCGGTCCACTACGCCTTGCTGATTGGACGTTGGCCGCTGCTGTTCGCTCTCCTGAGCATTGCGATCGCCCTCCTCTACCGCTTCGGCCCCTCGCCCCAAGATCGTCACTGGCGCTGGTTGACGCCCGGCAGCATCTTCGCGGCACTCGCATGGTGCATCGTGTCGACGGCCTTTTCGTATTACGCAACGAACTTTGGCTCGTACAAAGCAACGTACGGGTCTTTAGGTGCTGCAATAGGCTTGATGACTTGGATGTGGCTTTCGATCACGGTCATACTGCTTGGCGCTGAGTTGAATGCTCAAATCGATAAGTCGACTGACGCAAAGCGCGAAGACCCTATCTAAGTAGCGTTAGCGTAGCCTCAACCCCGCAGCGCCTTTGGCCACGTAGCGGCTCTTGTCGCCTGCCTGACACAAGACTGTCCCACCCTATACCAGTGAACAATCCAGTGAGCGGCGTGAGTGTGGTTAGTTGAAATTATTGGAAACAGTGGAGCCGACTGAACTTGTCGTCCATGCGCATCTTGTTTGGCTGTTGCCTTCACCATTGGAAACGAATCTGCTGCTAGATGGTTGCTTCGCGTCCGGGTGCAGTCCTCGCATGTCTGCTCACCGCCCGTCTCCGAATGGCGCGCCCTTCAACAGATTGATGCGTCAGGTTGACAATTAGCCGAAGCGATGAAGATGCCGCGAAGGTAACGGCTATACGCGCGGCGATGATCGCCGGTGTACCTGTTCGGGGGTTGCGACCTTCACGCTCGGTCTTTTTGATTGCCCGAAAGACACCGAAAGCGCGGAGAGACAATACGCCGTAAATGGCCAGAGCTTCCGCCATCTCCAGCAGTATGTCATCAACTAGTCTCGCGCACTCGGCTTTCCTGAGACCGCCGCGTCGGACAGCGGCTTTGGCAAGTGATATTCGCGTGCATGTTTCGATAGGCATGGCGGTGCTAATAGCGTCTGCCAGCGGGCTGTCCTCTAATCTAAAATAGGCTTAAATCATTTCTCGATGCCGCTAGGGCTTCGCGAAGCTTTCGTGGCTCGTCATTCGCACAGAGCGGCTGGGTGCCAGCAAGCAAAAGCGCAGGTCCGGGCACTCCCGAAAACGCACAGGCCGTGGGTGAGAGAATGCGTCTCGCATAGGCTTTGAGTGGCCCCGCTCACCTGCCTACCGACTGCATGCAATCGCGGCTTGCTAGCGAAGCCGTTTCAATGTGCGGCTGAGACGGCGACCACAAAGAGATCGCACGCTGCCATCTCTGTCGGGCCGATTCTGGAGTTTCGGCCTGATGTTCCGTCACTAGAGCGTAGAGGGGATGGCTTCATGGAGCGCAGAAGGCCTGTCGCTCGATGCGTAGCGTGGTCACTGCTGCTTCAGCTTATTCCCGTGCCGTTGCAGTCCATCACAGGATCAAAACCGAAGGCGATTGCCTCAAGTGCCAGCAGGATCGCGATAAGGGCGAAGGCTATATCGACCGACCATTCGAGGTGGCTCGATTACGGAACTTCGAGGAGGTCGAAGCGGTACATCCGTTAGCATGATGGGCGTTGCGTATGGTAGTCTTATGCTTGCTCGAGAGGCGGACCCGTGATCGGCGCGCTGAAGATGTCATCCAGGTTGAGCGGATCGGTCGGACTTGGGGACAAGTCGTCGCGATCCCTACCTTCATCGACAGGATTCGAGGGCCGGCGATGAAGGCGAACCGTGTGTATTCAGGCTGGCCGCAAACTCAAGATATTCCTGGAGCGGCGGTGGTCTCGGCGTGGCAGAGTTCGAGCGGTGATGTTACCCGGCCAGCCTTCGACGCTTGCGCCTGTGGTGGTCGACTATGCGTGTTGAAGACGACGTAAAGACCCCGGCGGTTATGATCGGCGCAGCACACTGGGCACAGCGTCTTTCTGCATCTCGAAAAAACGCATGTGCCTGCGCAACTGGCATTAGCTGCCAAGCGCCGCCCACCAGCGCTTCGCAATTTTCGGCCATTGAACGTTCGACGCAGACTTCGACAACGGCCACGCGCCTTTTCCTGCGAGCGACGCTTCAGAGAACCGCTTCGATCAATCCCAACTCTTTGGCTTCGTTTGCTTCCAGATACCAATTTGCAGGAGCGCGCTCAAGGACTTCATCCATCGTCACGCGCGAACCTCGAATCAAGTTCTCGAATCCTTCGTTCTGAATTGCGATCGACGCTTCGATCTCGTGCAAAGCGGCCTTCACAGTCGCGACGCACGTCGTGAGCGGACCGTCGATTGTTAGCGTCTTGGAAAGCTTCCGCTCGTGTATCATCAACCGCGCTCCACGAGTGAGGTAGCGGTTCTCGCGCTTGAAGAAGCTCATGAAGGTTGCACCGGCCGAATAGATCATCGCTTTGCCGAGGAATACGAAGCGACGCGTTCCGTCGATTTCACTGGCGAACCGCACGTCTTCGCCCATCATACGCGCGACTTCGGGATCGCCGCCAAGAGTCGACAACTCAGCCACAACGAGCGCTTTGCCTTCGGAGCGGGCAAGCTGATCGCGGAAGCTTCGATACATGTCGTAATCGACGTTGCCCGACAGCAGAATTGTCGGCGCATGAAAATCTGGCGCGGTGAGTGGCTGGTCGGTCATGGCTTCTCCTAAGCCGGCACCGGCAAAACACGTGCCGGGCAGACCCCACCGTCATTTTTGAGAGGGATCACGTTCGTCGCAACGACCTGCTGGATGTCACTACATCTCGACCATCGTGCCGAGTTCGACGACGCGAGACGGCGGGATGAGGAAGTAGTCCGGCGCGCGCACGGCGTTGCGCGTCATGAACGCATACAGGCGCTCCTGCCAGGCGGACACATCGGGGCGCAGCGATGGGATCGGAACTTCGCGGCCGAGGAAGAACGACGCGAGGGAGACATCTTCGCCCAGCGTCTCGCTATGCGCAGTCAACGTCGCAGGGATGTTGGGCTTCTCGGCGAAGCCAAAGATCACCTCGACCTGCCGAATGCCGGGCGCCAGCTGCTTGACGTGCATGCGACTTGCTTCGCTGACGCGTGGGGCACGGGCGGTCGTGACCTTCAGCAGCACTAGCGGCTCATGCACGACGCCGTTGTGTTTAAGATTCAGCGACAGCGCGGAGGGCACCGCGTCCTCCCGCGTCGTGAAATAGATCGCTGGCTTATGCACGCGCACTGGCGGCGACGGACCCGACAGCTGCGCAACGAACGCTCGCAGCGACATTGCGTCCTTCTCGCATCGGGCGAGCGCTACCTCACGACCTCGTCGCCACGACAGCATGAGCGTGACGACGATCGCGCCACAAGCAGCGGAAACCAGCCGCCGTCCGGTATCTTGTGGACGTTCGAGGCGACGAAGGTAAGATCGAGCATAAGGAATGCGAGCACAGCCGGCCCGACGACCGCCCAAGGCCAGCGCCAGACGCCACGGGCGACGGTCGCGACCAGGATTGTCGTCACGAGCATGTCCCCGGCGACGGCGATGCCGTACGCGTTGGCGAGCGCGTCGGAATTCCGAAAACCAAATACGAGCCCAAGAACCGCGATCGCAAGCAGCCAGTTGATCTGCGGCACGTAGACCTGCCCGACGGCCTCGTCGGACGTCTGCCTCACCTCCAGGCGCGGCAAGGCCCCGAGCTGGATCGCCTGCTGCACGAGCGCGAAGGCGCCCGAGATGACGGCCTGCTCGCGATCACCGTCGCGCAAGTCGTCAGGATCACCGCCGGTATCAACAGACTTGAAGGCACGAGCAGGAAGAAGGGATTCGACGCTGCGGCCGGATCCGACAGCACCAATGCGCCCTGGCCGAGGTAGTTGAGGAACAGCGCCGGCATAACGAACGCGAACCAGTCGATGCGGATCGCGCCCCGACCGAAGTGACCCATGTCGGCGTAGAGCGCTTCGCCGCCGGTCAGCGCGAGGAACACGGACCCGAGGACCGTAAAGGCGACCCAGTCGTTCGCGTGCGCGACGAAGGCAAGCGCATTACGCGGATCGAGCGCTGCGATCACGCCCGGGTGCTTTAAGACGTTCCAGACGCCGAGAGCCGCCAGCAGCATGAACCACAGCGCCATGATGGGCCCAAAATATCGACCCACTTTGCCGCTGCCCCGGCTCTGGATCAGGAACAACCCGATCAGCACGACCGCGGCGAGGGGTACGACGTAGGGCTTCAAAAGCGGCGTCGCGATCTCGACGCCTTCGATGGCGCTGAGCACGGAGATCGCCGGCGTGATCATCGCATCGCCGAAAAACAGCGAAGCGCCGCCCAGCCCAATGACGAGAAGAGTGCTTTTTAAGCGGCCGGTTGCCGGCAACGCCAGCGAGAGCAGCGCCATCGTGCCGCCCTCGCCTTCGTTGTCGGCGCGCATGACCACGAGCACGTATTTTACCGCAACGACGAGAACGATCGCCCAGAAGACGAGCGAAAGGACACCTAGCACGACAGCCGGGTCTTCAGGACTACCTGAGGCCTTAATTGATTCTCGAAATGCGTAGATCGGGCTTGTGCCGATATCGCCGAATACGACCCCTAGCGCGCCGAGCATGAGGACGCTGCGGGCAGGATGCGCCGCTTTCGCCTCGGTCGATACGGCAGCCGTGCCTGCGCCAGATAGTTTTTCGTCGCCGGATGTCGGCATGGCTGTGGTCCTGCGCATCGACTTGTGGCCTTGGACACTCAGCTCGGCTTGGAGCCGCGGATGACGCGATGCAATCCACGATCGCGTTCACGCAACATCATCAATTTCGCGCGTGATCTTAGCTGCAAATCGAGGGCGATCGAACCAGAGCTAGGGAGGACCACCCTTGTCTCGCAACAGGGTATGGGCGTCGACATCCAGCGCCTTCGCGATGCGCTCGATGTTGTCGATTGAGACATTACGTTCGCTGCGTTCGACGCTGCTCAAATACGTCCTGTTGATACCTGACTCGTGCGCCAACGCCTCCTGCGTAAGGGCGGCCTTGGCCCGCAGCCGGCGCATGTTTTTCGCCAGCACGTCCCGCAACAGCCCTTTGTGGGTTCGCTTCACCCATCAAGGCGTCGCAAGACAACGGTTTTAAGTGTACCGCTTTTAAGGTACATTCGTCGCACTGGTAGCGGCAGCCAGAGGTTGTCGCTGTGGGGAATGGGACCGCACTATGGGTGGTGCAACGAAGATCGCGACGGCAGTCGCCAGCTTCTTCGCAATAATGACGGCCATATCCTATGCGCTCGTCAGTCCACGGGTGCCTTCAGCTCGAGAGGCCGAAACGACGAAGGTAGAATTTAGCAAGTCGTCCACCGCCGGTTGCTGGTCGATTGCGGACGCCACCGAACGGCTGAAATGCACCGATCTCTGGTCTGATCAGGCGCCGTCGACGCCAAGAGCACCTGCCCCCGAAATGGCTCAACCGCCAGCCTCGACTGAAACTCAGCTTTCGCAACCGAGAGACCCTAGCCCACTGCAAAAGTCAGCCGGCGCCGCGATGCCAACTGCCTCAGGCACAAAAACGATAGACACAGCTGAAGACATCGCTTTCATCGTCGTCACCGCCGACTTTGCGAACAAACTGTGCGGCGAGCGCGAAGCACCCATTATCGCTGCGCGTAAGCGCAATGGGATTAAGCTAAGCAAAGCCGTGGTCGATCGCACGGTTGTCGAGACCGAGTGGTCGATCAAGAAAATCGGCGTACCCGCGTTTTGTGAAGCGTTTCGCAAAGGAATGAACGGAGAGCCAGCAACGACGACGACGCCCGCCTCGTCGTCGGGAACGTTTAATATGACACCGAGCGAATTGACGAATGGCTATAGCGCGCGGTTGCGACAGGACAAAGACGACGGAATCAAGAATTGTGTTCCGGACAAAGGCTTTATCTCGTGCAGTTTCGAGGACGAAGCATTCCGTGGATCAGTGAAACAACTCAAAGCGATGAACCTCGTCGATGGGAACATCATGAGCCAACAGTTGCTTCTGATCGGTCTGATGGAGGGGAAGGTGAGCTATGTCTCGATCGCTGGTAACCGTGGAGACCCCGCTAATTCGCTGGGCTTCGCGGGGAAAGTCGGCAGTATGTTGCACTTCCTTGGCCCGCGACTGACCGATAAAGAGATCGACAAGCTTCTCGGCAAACTGAAGATAATGCGCGGCGATAGTGATACGACGATCGTGAATCCCACAACAGAGATTACTGATTCATTTGCGGTCCGCTGCGTGGCGAGAGACTCGAAAGTCTCGACACTCGTGGGCTGCAGATTTGATCCGCGATTTTAGCTCGGCACCACCGTCTCAGTTTCGATGATACTGAATGCTTCGTGGCAAAACAATTTCGCGCTTAACGGTCAGTATTCTCTTCAACAGATCTTCGCTTCGTCAATTCCTTAAACGTCTCGCTTGTCTCATCGAGTATGACGTCGAGACCAGTAACCTCCTGAAAACGACGGACAATGACGTCGACGAAGATGGGATCAATCTCGACGCCAAAACATACGCGATTGGCTTCGTCGGCCGCGACGAACATCGATCCTGACCCCGCGAAGGGATCTAGGATGATGTCGCCGCGCAGCGTAACATCGAACAACGCGTCACGCAGCAAGGCCGCCGGCTTTACGGTAGGGTGGACCTTCAGGCCTTCGCGAGCGTCTGATCCGAGGGTCGATGCGCCGGGATAATTCCAGACGTTGCTGCGCCAGCGACCATGCTTCCCGAGTGCGACGTTGTTGATATGAGGCGCCGCCCCCTTCTTATAGATCGGAAGCAGCTCGTGCTGCGACCGCCATAACGAGCCCATCCCGGCGTTGCTTTTGACCCATGTGATGAGATTAAGCAGCTCCAGGTGCAGAGCCCGCGCGGCTGCTTGGACGGTCGATAACCCCCGCCAGTCGATGAACGTGCCGAGCAAGCCTCCTTCCACGAGCTGCGGCAGGCAGGCGGCCATCCAATCGCGGTTAAACTGCCCGAATTCCGCCTCGGACATCTCGCCGGACGCCATGGCGAACTCTCGGTGATCTGCGCCGGTGACATTGCCCTTGATCGGGACGTTATAGGGAACGTCGGTCAGTACCAGCCGCGCAAACTGACCATCCATGAGGCGGCAGATGCTCGCTGCGCTTCTTGCGTCACCACAGAGGAGCTTGTGGCGCCCAAGCCGGAAGAGATCGCCCGGACGCGATACGGCAACGAGCGCGGGCTCGAGAATGCCTTTCTCAAGCATTGCGTCGTCGCTCTCGAGGACGATTTGATCGATTTCGGATATTTCGAAGCCACTCAGCGTGATCGGCGCGTCAATCAGCGAAAGCTCCTCGAACTCGATCTTGAGCTCGCCGAGGTCCCACTGCGACCGCTCGCCCAGCCGGTTGATGGCCAGACGCAGTAAGCGGCGCTCCATTTCCGTCAGATGATCTGTCAGAAGACACGGCACACGCTCTAACCCAAGCATCTTCGCCGCTTCGAGGCGCATAGCGCCGTCGATGACGATATTCTCCTTGCCGATCAGCACTGGCTGGCAAAAACCGAATGCTGCAATGGAGTTGACAATGCCCTGGACCTGCGTGGCATCGCCACGGCGCAGACGTCTTATCGGCACCTGCAGGTCGCCGATGGGCAGTTCGACGATCGCAAGCGTTGGTAGAGTGTCGTTACGCGAAGTGGGACGCGCCGCGGCAGCCGCGTTCAACGCCGCTGCCTGATTTCGCTGCGCTGTACTCTTTTCGCGAAGAGCATTTGTGAAAAGCGGATTGCGAAGTTTGTTCTTGGTCTGCATCTCAAGTATGTTCTTTTGTGATTTCTTGGTGGGTTACTTAAGAGGCAACGCGTCCGTTCGTCCATGGACGAACAGTCCACCACTTCGGCCAGGTCACTTTCTGTGGAGAGCCGACATGCGCCGCCACCTCCGCTTGCTCCGCCGTCGTCAGTTGATTGTCTCCCAATCGCACAAGCGCCTTCTGGACTATCCACGGCTCGATCAAGAAGCGAATCGACGATTGAAGAGCATTGACGACACGCACGATCTTGAGAAAGCGCAGTGCCGTGGTGAACATGAAGACGCCTTTCGGAATCAATATTCTGTGAATTGTTATTTTCTGCTGTCTTGTTGTTCGATTTGATTGCGCCTTCTGAAGGTCGCGCAGAAGCTCGGAAACAACAGTCCCACTCTCGCCCTTGCGTCCCTTCTGAATGAGATAGAGCAAGAAGGCCTCCGCCGCAGATACCTGACGAAGGTGGCCGCCCTCATTTATGGTGACCTGTCTGCTTAAGACCTTATCGTGGGGTGGCATTGCGTGTCTTCCGCGGGGACGGCCCTTATGGTTCCCACTCTTTCCCGGCTTAAAGCTCGTGTTATTGACACCCATACGTTTAGCTCCGCTTATTTGCTGAATTTTCGGTTAATAGGGCTCAAGCTTCTCGGCCAACGGAGCAACTCCGGATGCAACGTCGCCGACTCAATCGACAGGACATCATCGGCCTTGAAATGCTTAGAGCCTGGGCGGCTGATTGCTTCTTGAACGACCCAGGAAAACAAAAGATTCGTCACATTAAGAGCGCGCAAATCTTCGCAGTCCTCCATCATTGGATCCGGACATGCGATCCTCAAAAGTCGCAACGCCGAGAAGCTGTCCGTAGGCTCAGTCGCTTCAAAATAGAAAGACACCTCCTGCAATTCCGCTTTACGTCTTTTCTGGAACCACTCCTCGCGCTCTCTTATCCATTTGAACACCTGGCGCTCAGCGCTGCGGTCTCCCTGGATCGCCTTGCGATAAATTCCAGCTTCGATCTGATCCGAAATATCCATTCCCACTGTAGAGGCATCGCGCGGTTGATGATCGAGGAGAAAATCGAATATCGGCCCGGGTACGTCCCCTTTCGCCTTCCTTGGACGGCCGCCCGATACGGATTTGTGGCCGTCTTTGAAGCGGCCCTGCTTATCGCGCTCTGACATCTGCTATTCCTGAGTGCCGTAGATCACTCAGGTAGAGTGAGGGGTAATCGATTAAAAGAAGTAATAGAAAATTATTTTTGCTACCTTATTGCTTTCCATATAGCATCTTTTAAGTCGTTGATAAATCTAGCCCTAGCGTCTTGTGTTATAGAATACGAACAGCTTAGGACACCGCACAACAATAATATGCAATCAGCGATAGAGAGATTACAAACTCGTACGTACATGAGCTCACTTTAAAAATCGACATCTGGCCTCGTCATTAACGTACGAGGTTTGCGATCAGGATGTATCGGCAGCGGAGAGACGCGCATCAGTCTTCGCGACGAGACTGTCTCAATTCATATTCCAAAATTGCGATGACGCCGGAATCGACTCGTTTTTGATTACGATCATTTACAAAATTCGTACGTCTCACGTTGATTTACGCATGGTTTGATTCTTCGACATGCGGTACGCGACACGGAGCGACAGATTTAGGATTCCGGCCCGGATTGCCATTTCAGGCGAATAATTCGCTCTGGCCGCTTTGTTTTAGACGCTTTACGTCGAGCTTAAGCGGTCGTCCGTCGAATTACAGGGTCGTCCTATAACTGTTTATAAATGCTCGCATTTTTGATGCATTTGCGCCGGAGACTGCCGGAAAAAGGCCAATTAACGCGGTACTTCGCTCAATTTTGCCTGTTATCGGTTTCGAGACGCTTTCGTACACAACTACGTCATCAGCCATGCATATCCGCCATTCAGAGACGTGCGGCCGTCTCGTACTTATGCGCGACATGTCAAAGGGTTATCGGCGCGCATTATGTCTCTGCGGTCTCAGAGACCCGCGTCAGTAGATTTGGCGCGCCCAAATTGCGTTGAGTCTCCAATGCCGACTTCGGAATCTCCGGATTCTTTGACCGCGAGTTTCTTTTTTGGAAAGTCAGTCTGCGACAGCTGTTGGCCATGCCTGAGCGAATGAGCTGCCGGATGTGAAGCTGGTGTGTTGTCGGTTGGCGCCGACAGTGAGTGCGACCGTCCAGACGCCTTGGCTCTTCGTTACCGTAAGCGCTAGCCGATCGACATTTTCGCTATGGAGGAGCGCGAGCAACTCTTGGTCAGCGGTGCTCGGACGGCCGGCGTTATCTTCTGTCATTGCGTTCAGATGGCGGCATCCATCTTAACGCGATGTGAAAATGCTGATTGCGAAGCTGGGTTAGAAGCCGCAGCTGCTGAGCGCTCGATATCCGCAAACCGCTTTTCTTGTGCTGCCCAGCTCATGGGCATCGATCGTGCGATATCCGTAACGCTGATGCCGGCTGGTGCTCTTCCCTCTGCAATGGCTTCGACGATGCGCGGAGACAGGAATGCGAGCGATGCAAGGAAGCGAACGTGACGATCGTCGAGACTCTCTCTTGCTGCGATGTCGTCGAAGCTTGTCACCGAGCCGTCTGTGATGCTGTCGATCCAACGTCTTGCTCGCGCGATGGCGGTCAAAAGTGACGATCGCGCTTTGTCGTCGATCGTGCCTCGCAGGGTAGATGCGTGGGTTACGCCTTTGCGCGGCGGCGAGTTTTGAGTGAAGGGCAGCGTTAAGATCTCGCCAGCGGTCTGGTCGCCTGTGTTCATCGTCAGCACAAGTCCGTCAGCAGTCACGACCAGGCAGTGAACACGCTGCTCGATCAGATCACGCGCCGCGGCATATCCCGGATGCAGATCGCTCGCATCTGTCCTGATGGCGGCGAGCGTCAGCTTTTCCACCTCCAGCGCTGAAACACGAGCGACACTTCCCTCCTCGCCTTTGCGTCCCTGCAGCAGCGCCTGCGAGACATAGTAGCGATAACGAACGCCAGCTTTGCTGACGTGGCTTGGCGACATCGCATGGCCGCGATCGTCGAACAGCTTTCCCGCAAGGATCGCAGGCGACAAGGATCGAATGGCTGAATGCTCGAACCTGGACTGCGCCAATCGATCCTGGACTGCCTCGAAAAGCTCGCGCGTCAGGATCGCGGGATGGCCGCCCGGATGAACCTCACCCTTGTAGGCGACTTCACCGATGTAGAAGCGGTTCTTGAGTAGGTGCGCCATAGGCGCGACCCGGTAGAAGGCAGCCTGTACTGAGCGACCGTTCGTCAGCAGCCGCGCCTTAGGGCGAAGACCTTCGTTATTGAGCGAGGCAACGACGGCGCTGATCGATCCAAGCCGCAGATAATCACTAAAGATCCTTCGAACGAACTCGGCTTGTTCCGGCACGATCTCGATTTGTTTATTGACGCTGCGATAGCCGAGCGGCACCGGACCACCGACCCAGATGCCTTTGCGCTTGGAGGCTGCGATCTTGTCCCGTACGCGCTCGCCAATGACCTCCCGCTCGAATTGAGCGAAGGAGAGCAGGACGTTCAGCGTGAGGCGGCCCATGCTCGAGGTTGTGTTGAAGCTCTGGGTCACCGACACGAACGAGACATCATGCTCGTCGAAGAGCTCGACCAGCTTCGCGAAGTCGGCGAGCGACCGGGTCAGCCGGTCGACCTTGTAGACGACGATGATGTCGATCTTCCTCGCCCGGACCGCCTCCAGAAGCATCTGCAGCGCCGGCCGGTTCAGCGAAGCGCCGGAGAGACCACCGTCGTCAAACGCCGTGGGCACCAGCGTCCAGCCTTCGTGCGCCTGGCTCTTGATGTAGGCCTCGCAAGCCTCGCGCTGAGCATCAAGCGAGTTAAAGGCGAGATCGAGATTATGCTCGGTCGACTTGCGCGTGTAGATCGCACAACGCTGCTTCTTTGGGGTCGCCGAGTGCTTCATTGGGCAACGTGTTTCAATCATCAGACGAAACACGTTGTGCACTGTGGCGGACCCAAGCCGCAAAAGATTATCCAAAAGACCAAAAGTGCCGACACCACCGTCCCCCGTTACAAAACCTCGTATGAACAAGTGAGCTTCCGATCACCAATTCATGCAGCCTAGCCTCGCTTTCGTTATCGAGTTTTGCCAGCGCTCAACGCGGACGCAATATAGGTCTGAATTGAATGAAGCGCTGAGAAGGTCGGCACGGGCGTCGAGTGGCGTAGGCTACAGCCGCCACAGCCCGTCCGTGCTCACGCGCGGCGGGCTTTTTTTGCGTTTGAACGCCATGGTACGATCGTGCAGCCGATGAATGCGTGCCCCATGCCCGTTGGTTAGCGCCGTAGTCTGCCGCATGCTGGCCGCGGCACGCCCTCCTTATGCTACCGTCGAGGCTAGCCGGTTTCCGCTCTCCCCAGAGAATGAATGCCGGTCAGGGCTACGCCATCTCAGACTCGGCGTGGCCTGCCTCGATCCCGTCACGCGGCGATTGGCGTATCCACCTAATCGTGCGCGGTATCAAGCATCATCTTGCCGTCTTCAACTCAAACGTCGAGTTTGTGGTAGTGCATGCTTGCACGAATATTCTTGAGCCGCGATTGGCAAGCAGATTGTAAGTAGAAGTGGTCGTCGAGCCATTGAGCCTGGCGCTAAAATGCAATCAGGATCACCAACCCGATACATTCCGTACTTCTGAAAGAACGTTTCGATGACGAAGCCGTCGCCGAACTGGTCTGGCGACGGACGCTATACTACAGCTGTTCGTAAAGTCGCTAAGCATCTGGATCGCAGCACGCCTGAACCTGTACAGTATCGGTTTTTGATGATAATTTTGTTGGATCCAAGGTGCTTAGCTCCGTGGTTAGGGCTGCGGCGGGCGACCCCCTCGCGTCGCTGCAGCCCGCATTTTGTCCAATTACAAATGCAATGGTAAAATCCGGCGTTCGAACAGGATTTCTCTGAGACATGTGCGGACATAGCAATGTTAGTATCAAACAAGAACATATACGTGGGTTGTGCTCTGACCGGAGCAATCTCGGTAAACCTTCTTTTCCATGAAGGATTTAAAAGTGCCCTGCCCTTTATTCTACTTACCGTTTTCGGCCTCGCGCTGGCTTCATTACTGCGACCACCGGCGTAATTCGCACCTCGCTTACGTAGTGCAGGATCACCTTCGTTTTTCTGGCCTAGCAATGCGCCGATCGCGCACGATTTGTGTGGTATCGAGCCTCTTTAACCTACCGGTAGCCATGCGGCAGCGCTGGCGAACCCTCATGATCTCGTCAGAATAGCATCGCCGGCGGTCGAGCCTAGAGGTAAGCGATGATCGTTAAGATTGCGGACGTACGGGTGGAACGGATGTCAGAAGTCAGTGGGAGAGAATTTGAAAACGAGCTTGTTCGACTGGTCGCACCTAACCACTTCGATCAATGTAAATTTGCTCGCTGTACTTTTTTCATCGAAAGCCTTGAGGCTGTGCCTACTTTTCGGTACTGCTTGATCGAAGATTGTCGTCTTGCAGGGGACGATGCAGCAGTCGCGGCGTTCCGCGAAAAATGTTATGATTTACCCTGGGTCGCCTGAACCGTCGACATGCTTGGATTGCATTAGCGGAAGATGATCTATAATAAACTGCGCCATGTTGAATGGCTGGACGTTTTGGATCAACCAGGGTTCCGTTCGGCGAAGCTTCGATGCCTTCTTAGAAAGTTTCGATGAAGCGGAATCCGCCGTGCTGATGCACGCCGGCGGAGGCACGGTCCATAGCTATATTTATCGCCCCGCCGCTCAATTCGAGGCCGTTGCGCGTCCCGGCCAGATCGTGACCGCAAAAAACTTAAAGCAAAATCCGATACAGGGGCGTGTAAAGCGCGGGGGCGCAGCTGACTGCTCCCGTGCGCGGAGGTCGCATTCTGCAAGAATAACAGTCTCGAACCTTTGAGGCTTGCGCCTATTTCGTGGAGACGTTCAGTGCCTTCTCGCAAACTAATCGTTGCTCATAGTTTCGATCGGCGGAATGGTCGAGTTCGGCCGGTAGAATTCGCCGAATGCTCAAATGAGCAAGAAGCGATGTCTTTCGCCTTTGCTTGGAGCGAGGCTGGCCACAGCGTTTTGGTGGCCGAGGTGAGAATTGACCTCGAATCCGGCAGGGTCACGTCATCGAGGAGCATCTTTAGGAAAGGCGAGTTGCCGGCGGCCTTCGATGATCCCATACGCTTGGTCGATGGCCCGGTGGCGAATGATCAATCATGAAGTGGTAGGCTTTGCGGCGCTCGTCGTATCAAACCTAGCGTGAAACCCACCCTTTCGGCGGAATGCGATTTGAGCGGTTGAATACTGCTCGACTCGGTCAGTCGCAGATCGCCGTAGACGATGCCTTCTGATTGGAAGTGTCCAATAAGGCTGACATCGGGATTTGGTTAGGACCTGCTAATCAGATGGATCCGTTAGGTGTCCTAGCTGATCGTAACATCAATCTATGCGACCTTTCGGGCGTCTATTGGGCAGTATCGGCCGCTTAGTCTGAGCGAGCGAACAGTGATGTTTCAAGCAGCCGCATCGTGCGCTCCACACCCTCCATGTAGGTCGCGCCGACCTCGCGTCAATTTCGAACCGTCAAAGCTACGCGACCGGGTTGCACCTAGTTACAACGGAAGGCCATCGCAGGCGCCCGAAAGTCCTGCTGGCGGCCGGAAACTTTTCGGCTACCTGCTCGTACTTGCACGTCCGGCGCGCTTCGCGCGTCTAAGAACGAGCGCTCGGCATGGTATTCAAGTCTCGGTTGCTCACGGCAGCGCTCGGCTGGCGGCGGAGTTTCCCACCGAAGTGCAGGCGCTCGGAGAAGCTCGAAATCAGGTAGAGTCAGAAGCGTCCGACATCCGTATCGAGATCATCGCGACGGGCGAAGAGTTCACCTTCGATGAATTTCGCGCGAAGGTGGATGCGGTCGTTCGAAATACGTCGATGGAGTGATCTCCAATGACGATGAAGACGTCATGGTTCATGCAGTCGTTTGCGCCAAACCGCGGGCAGTTGAAACCCGGAGAGCGTTTCATCACATCGAGTGCTGCTGGCGCGACAAAAGAAGGCCGAGGAATGGTCGACCCGCGAAAAAGGGGCCTCTCCGTGATCGAGGCGATAGCCGATATTAAGACCGGCGAAGCCACCGCGGCGAAGGTGCTGTCGCAGCATGGTCAGGTGCCGGAAAACTTAGCAGACCAGATCAAGGGCAGCTGATGAAAGTTACTACGCCGGACTTCGGCGTCGTAACGCTAAGCGAATGCATTCTTGATGATCGCGTTGTTTTGAAGGTGTCCAATTTGCCTTTGTCGGCGAAACGCCAGAGAGCCGTCCGGCATCGGCCTTCGTTGTGATAAGCGCAGCAACCAATGCTGATTGCGTCCGCTCTCTTCACCCAAGGAACGTAAGCCGCGAACTTCATTTTTCCGCTTAAGCTGAAACAATCGATTGCGCGGGGACTTTGCTATGATCTCTATCAATAGGTCCAACGCTATGCATCGCTTCTCGGCTCTCGATATCGTCGCTGGCTTCCAAATGGCGCTTTTTCTGATCGGACCGTTATCGGCCGGAATGCTCGCGTCTCGCTATGCGAGCGATGAGACGAAGGCGGAGAGCCAGGCACCCATCAATCCGGCTGAAGAGCAGAGGAAGTAGACGATGGCGGAAAAGCACATGGGGCTTGGCAGCGATCCGGCAGAGGGATCACGGTAGACAGCAGACAAGAACCTCGGTCAGGAGCCAAAAAGCATTCGCTGAGCGATAAGGCGACGCCGAAGACCCCGGATAATCAAGAAGGCGACACTGGCGGGGGAAAGCACGCACCCGTGAAAGGTGAAACAGGTGCCTGACGAGATTGAGCAGACGCGTTCCTTTTCGGCGACTACATCGCAATTCGAGGGAGAATGCTTGAGCAAGTAAACACTGGGCTTCGCTTCGATGAGTGCCGAGCAGCGACGGGCCGCCGAAGCAAAAGGCGGACGCAACGTGCTGGCCGAAAAGCGTTCGTTCTCGCAGGATCGTAAGTTGGGGGCGCAGGCTGGCGGAAAAGATACGTCTTCTTCGGCTAAGCGCAAAAACGACAGTTACTAAGGCCAGAGCGCCCTAGCGGTGTTTTCCGCTCTGTAAAGCAAATGACACCATGATTAACGAGATGACAGGTTCTTTCGCGACCCGACGCGATTCCGAGATGGCGATCGAACCTTTGGTGCAGGAGCACGGCATCGCGCGAGACGCCATTGAGATCGAGCCAGCCGATGAAGAAAACACGGTTGGAAGCACCCCCGGCGGCTTTTATAGGCAGGAGACCATCGGTTACGACCGTTCGCCTGTGCTGCACGGTCGGATCAACGTCATTTCTCGTTTGAAGAATCCCGACTCCGCAAACGCAGTTCAAAAGTCGTTCGCGGAATTTTCAGCTAAAGCTCCGCCGACGTGATCGGTAGTAGTGCCGGCGGACGAATTGATCGTTCGCACCGCCTTTACGGGCTATGCCGCCCTTGCCCCTGGCGCGATGATCTTCCTTGCGAGTCACGCGACCTTTCGCAGTTGGAGACGCTCTGGACCTGGCCTTAGCCGATCGCAGAAATCCGGCTAACCGTCATCGAAATGCGTCCGGGCGGCATTCGCGCGAGCGAGGAAGGCCGCGCAAAACTTTGGACGTCGGACGTGACGGAACACGGCCTATCGGACTTCCCGGTACTATCGTGTCGTTGCCGACACAATCGCCGTAATGATTGCTTCGCGCCGCCTAGATTAGGAACGGTCGCCTTGCTTAATCTTCAGAAGACGGCATGAATGTCCGCGGGATAGACGAGTGCGAGTGCGTTATGTCGGTTGCGGATGAACAAAACGTCGGCTCGCACATCGGCTGGCCTCGCGCGATGTTGGCATTACGTGCGCGGACGTTCCGGACGGCTCGCCCACGCTTAGGAGTGACTCGCGCGGCGCTCGCGGCAACCCTCGCAGCGTGCGCGCTGCTATCCCTCTTCTTCGGCATCGTGAGTTTATTGCGCTTCCTTAGCGACTAACGCTCTTTGTCGATCGTCGTCCCAAGCGCCAGCAGATCGGAATCGTTATGCCTCGTTACTTCTTCCATGTCCGCGATGGACACGACATGCTGGATAAGGAAGGTAGAGAACTACCTGATTTGCAGGCCGCGCGCGCCGCAGCAGCCGAAGTCACTGGCGGTCTGCTGATGGATCATCCAGAAACTTATGGAGCGGGCACGAAATGGCACGTTGAGCTCGCGGACGAGACCGGTTTAACCCTGTGTCGTATTGACGTTAAAATAATGGAAGGCGCCCCGGTCTGAGGTGAGCAACATCGAGGCTAGCCGGCGGTATGCGGCTACAAAGGCGCGGCAAAGTGTTTGCAACGAGCGGAAGTCAACAACGTCACGGGCACCCGCCGCGGTCCAATCGCGCGATAATTAATTCTCCTCAAGTTACGGCGCGCATGAAACATATGCTCGCCGAAGAGAAGTTGCGGCACGCAACAATCGTCAGCGTCGCAGCCTGTCATGGGCGCCAGCCGGCGATATCCTAGCGCCATCGCGGACGAAGATCTGCGTCCGGTATCCGTCATCTTTAATTTCGTGTTGCCACTGACCGCCATCGGGCGCGGCATCGACCAGTGTGGGCGCTATTGGAACGACGAAGCCCAGCGACAGGGGTTTGAGCATGGTACGCGGCACGACAGACGCTACTTGCGACGACGATCCGCCGTGACCGCAACTTAGGTGGCAAGCGCCGAACCCGAGTCGTTTACGGATTTCGCCAAGACGACGCGGGAGACTTTTGAGCCTAGCGATAGACGCACGATGTCTTCGTTCAGCATTTGGCGAGCGAGGAACAGCGCTTCGCAGACTTGTGGCTGACGCGGTCGCCGATAAAATTCGGGGGTCTTCGTGCGGGTGTAGCGATGAAAGATCGGCTTAGCGCAACGGCGTTAAGCCCACATAGGTCAAGGCAGCGGTGTAGACGGTTTGCCATTCATGTCCGTCACGATGACGGTGAACGATCGGCGATCGCCGTCCAGCGGTACTTCGTCCCGAGCAATGTCGGGCAGGAGCCGCATGGCCGTCTTGCGCACAGCCTCCCCGTTCGGAAGCTCTAACCCTTCCTCATCGCGTTGTTGTTCGTCGCCGTCCTGGATGTCGGAGAAGAAACGGGGCATTCGCGTACCCTAATATGGCGAAGGCCCGCTATTCAATAACTCAGGTCAGCCGTCAGCGCTTTGCGAGCGCCTTCGCGACGTCGGTCTCGATGACGCCGACGTTAACTGCGGCTTCGAGTTGCTTGAGAGTGACGCCCATTTCTCGGCGAACGCTCCAGAGATTGCGCGAAGAGGCTCACGTCGATTTCAGGGGCGGGAAAATCACGATCCGCGATGTACAACGCCTTCGCGCACAATGCGATTTCATGGTGGAAAGACTGATGTACCGCGAGCAACTTCGACTGAAACCCCGCTAACGTCCTGACAAGCATTCTGCGAGCCAGGCTTTCTTTAGCCGAAAACAACCCCGAGGTCCAAGCCCCAGCAAGGCGCATCCGAGCATGATGGCGCACCAATCATCCAGTGAGCGTAATTGATGCCCCATAACTTATGCAAATGTCAGGACTGCGGTTATCGCTCTTATTCTTTCCCGGCAATGTTTTGTTGAGGATCGTAATGCCGCGGGAAAAAACGACAAAATATACGTTTCGCTACTACGTTGGCGACATAATGGTTTCCATGAACAATGTCGATGCGAAGGACGACAACGAAGCCGTTGAGCTTGCGATCGCCGCTCGGTTTGGTTTCGATGTCGAGATATGGGACGACGGCCGCTTCATCCACGGCACAGATGGACACGGGAAACGATTTCAACCCAGGTCGTGAACAATTGGGATTGGGACACAATCTGTATAATTTACATCATCACCGCCAGCGCGGCCTTGTGGGTAGGTCGCTTATGGCCCCAAACTCAGGCGGTCGGCGATACCAGGTTGCGTCTTCAATCGCCTGACGCATCCGTCAGCCAGCGGCGCGTTCTCAAGAAGTATGCCTGCCTGATCGCTGGTATTGAGCCGCGCGAACGCGCTCATTGCCTCGTTTATGTCGGGTGCATAGACACCAAAATATCGACCATCCCGTTCCGGTCCGTATCTAACGACGAAAATCTGCATGAGCTTATCGCCCTGTCAGGAGTCCTGAGGCTGGGGATCGCGATGGCGTCAAATGGATCAGCGGCATAGCGACGGCGGACTGAATGAACAGAAAGCGGTTACGCGACATACGGCGCAACTCGGACTTTGGGGCCTAATCCGAATAGCGACGTATCGCTCTAGATGCCAATGCACCCGCGAAAATGACAAGCGTAATCGACACGGCTTTAACGATGACCCTAGCATCAGGCAAATGGGTCAGGTTGGCGAGGGCCATACCCTAGTGCCGGTAGACGCCGCAGACCCGCACAAAGTTCTCCGCCGTGTTACTCGGCAAAATACGAGCGACCATCTTGGCTGCCTCCTCGCCCTTGTTCGGGCCGACGAGCTCGCGCAGCGAAGGGTCAATTGGAAAGACAGGCGGGAACGCGTCCTGAAGACACGCGGCGATTGTTTTTCGCTTTGTAGTCAATATCATTGCCGCCCCTTTGATTAAGGTGCAACCGGTCAAGCCGGCTTAGGTTCAAGTGTGAAAGTGATTCTTTTGACTCTGGATCGACGTTTTGCTTTCGTTCATGGAAATTTCTGACGTGCGTAACCGATGGACGGCGACACCCTTGCAGCATTCCTTACGTCGTCGTGCGGTCGGCGGCCGGCAGTTCAAGCGGACCGGAGCCTATTGGCTCGCGCGCCTCGCGGCGAAATACGGCGTTCAAATGACGATGCCAATCGCTGGACCGGCTTGCGGCAGACTGCTTCTATCGGCACGACCGGAAGGCGCAAAGTCGGCGCGTAAAGCTTCGGTGTGGGCCGATTTATCGGAAAGCCTACGACGGAATCCAGCGGGTTAATGCGGGGCGTTCGTAAGGGCCTTGGCGAAGCCCTATCCGTACCGATGGAATCGCGTGCCGCCGAAGCCGGAATGGTGCGAGTAAGGACGCTGTCAACGGATGGGACTGATCCATTGGCTGCCTCAGGCGCGGCCTCGACCAGCGTAGTAGCCATCGGCCCGATGAAACTTGACAGAGACCTGGGACCACGACGCATAACAAACTCAAAGGCGGCGGCTCCGCCCGAGGTCTATACAGCTGGCGACTCAGCGGATCGCACAGGGGCTCGCGATGAAAGCGAGTAAGACCTTCTCTCGTTTCGCAGATGGCGTATCGCGACTTGCCGGGAAACCAATCACGTTCCTGATCGGCGTGATCGTGGTCGTGCTTTGGGCGGCATCGGGACCGTCCTTTCTGTATTCTGAGAAATGGCAGCTCGTCATCAACACGGGCACGACCATCGTCACGTTCCTCATGGTTTTTGTCATCCAGAACTCGCAGAACCGGGACGGCGCGGCGATCCAAGCAAAGCTCGACGAGTTGATCCGATCGAGCGCAGCTCAGAACGACTTCATCGGTATTGAGGCGCTCAGTGAAGAGGAGGTCTCTGCTCTACGCGACACGCCCCTCGCACGGAAACTTGCAAAGGCCCGGGATGCCGCGGACGTGGCAGAGGAAAGGGCAGATGCAGCAGCAAAGGCCGCAGGCCGGAAGGCGTAGGCGACCGTACTGAGGCCTCCGTGTATGCGTGGCCGAGCCGGCTCCCGTCTCGGCTTAAGGTGATCGCTATACCGCCTCGCGAACGGGCTCGGTTCTCTCGCGTCCATTTCGATCGAGTGCTGTCGTGCTAGAGAATGGCAAGCCGCTGGACTGGATTGTGGCCGACAAAGCGATGGTTGAGGAGCGTGATGGCTCTTTTTGTCACTTCGGAGCGTTCGTACGGTTCACTAGTTCTGACGGCACCGATCCGCGGACGAACGGTCGCGTCTACGAGGTTGCCATTCCGAAGGCGTTTAACGGTCTCGAACGAAGCGTACCGCTTCCCGAAAATGGGCAGTTAACAATAGGTATCGGTGATATCTCAACACGTGCCATTCATTGATGAAGTGTTGGACAGCTAGTTTGAAACCAGCGACTGCGAGGCAGGGTAACTCGTTGGTCATCACCGTGAAGAAAAATTGAATGCGAAGCTTGCTGGCGACTATGAGAGCTATGTCCGCAACGCCGTCTCGAATGCACCGCTGACCCGGCTCCGGCTGCCGAGATGAGTGGCGACGACGAGGAAAGCCCCGGTCCTGAGACGATCATGGAAGACGCGATCCGCGCCGGCCTCACGCATCTCCATATCCGCTGTCATCACTGTCCGCAGACTACGAGCATCCCGTTCAACCTCGTGCCCGACATGCTGTGGGCGCTGAAGAGGCCGATCGGGCAATACGCCGGCCGCCTGCGGTGCACGCGCTGCAAGCACTATCCGCCGCGCGAGAATATCAGCGCGTGGAGGCGGTGCCTAACGGCGTCGTGTCGGGCGAAGCGAAAAGCCGCCTGAAATTACGATTGTCTCACTTTTCAGTCGGGTCCGGTCCGAAGTCATCTGCGCCCGTATCGCGTCGCAAACGTCGCCTCGAGAATAAGACGGGGTCTGCGCCCTGCCGCACCGCATAGCTCCGCTCCAAGGTGGCGATCTCCAGGTCGATCTTATCGCGTTCACGGTGTAACGCCGCAATCTCATCTGCAATGTTGGCGAGAGACATTGATCGCGTGTCTGCAAAAACCTTTTTCGCCTTCCGCTTTCTCTTAGAGCCAGGTCGGCTACGCCTCTGGTCTCGTGCGAGCTTTGCTGCCACTTCCCGCTGCTCGGCATCATAAAGGCGACTGCGACCGATCCGGCGAGGTTGGAGCGTCCCCTTCTGCTCGTGAAAACGAAGAAAACGCAGTGTGACGCCAAACTCTTTGGCGATCTCGCCGATAGACCAGTATTGTTGGGGCTCGTCGTTCACCCTTAGGCTCCGAGCATGAAGCGGCGATCCGCGAATATTTTGCAGCCGGAAGTCGGCACCTGCCCACGCATCTATCTCGCTGGCCCTACAGTGTTCATGCACGACGCCGCCGAACGCGGAAATTTGCTGAAGGCTATCTGCGAAGAGCATGGCTGTCGCGGGCTCTTTCCGGGCGACGTGACCCCGGTCGGACGCGGGGCCAGAGGCGTCTTCAATATCTGCATGACCGCGCTCTCGAATGCGCAGGCGGTCGTCGCCGACCTATTACCGTTTCGCGGCCCCCATGTCGATGATGGGACCGCGTTCGAGATTGGCGTCGCCAAGGCGCGCGGTCTGCCGATCTTCGGGTACGCATCCGATCTCCGGCCGCTCACCGAACGCATCGAGCGGCATCCACGTGCGGCGGCATTGGTCGACGACAACGGTATCGCAATCGAGAACTTCGGCGAGCCCTTCAACGCTATGATCGCGGCCGCTCTGACCGTTCCCGCGTTCGCCACATCGGAAGAAGCCATCGCCGCGGCCTCGCTCTTTCTGCGCGCCTCTCGAGTCCGCACAGACGCCGAAATCCGGACCGCGATGGTGCAGCTTCGGCACGAGACGTTCGGTACAACCCCGCCGCCGGCCGATCTGACACGCAAAGCGATCTGGGCGGCGCTTGGCCGCGTCCGCTACGCCGACATGAGCGTGGATGCGCTCGCCGATCATCTCGCAAACGAGTTGGGCGACCGTGGCGTTACCTCCGACGAGAACAGCTTTGCCGGCGGGCTTCGGGCAGCGATCGCAGGCATGGAAAGCGTGCGCCTGCCGTTCTGGGCGACGATCATGAAGCCGGCGTGGTTCCGCGACTTCGACGACGTACAGTCTGGATTGCAGCGCTCGGCGAACATGCTGCGTGAGGGGGATGCGTCGCGGGCGCAAGCGCCAATGCCGCCTCGCCGCAGCACGATGGCCATGTGGCTGACCGGTGCCATCGTGCTCGCCTGCGCGTTGCTGGCGACATGGACGTCGGGGCTACTCAGCCGCCTTTAGACTCACGCCGCACATGTGTCGACATCATCTCACCAGGTCTCGGCTGCGCGGGCGTCTGACCGCGCTCTCTGATGCGCAAGCCGTCGTTACCGGACTATCGCCGTGTCGCGGCCCGCATGCCGATGAGCAAATTGCTTTTGGGATTGGCGTTTAAAGGCGAAGGCCCGCGCGCTGTACCGGTCATCAAAGATGCTCTGTCCGAAAGATCGTTGCTTCAGATCTTAAGCGACGCGATGTGTGCCGCAGCATTGGAATGCGGGAGTTGCGCGGCTGAATTGCCATCGCGTAGCCGGTTGTAACGAAAAACCCCGGGGCTTTCGCTCCGGGGTTTTTCTTTTCGGTTCTAATCAAGAGATCAGAAGGCGCGGATCATCCGGATCGCACCAAGGTACTGGTTGTCGATGCTCTTGAACGGTTGAGGCCAAAGGCAGCCAGGACCGGATCAGGCGCGAGACCGAAGGGACGATCGTTGCCGCCTGCGACAGCGTCGATGGCGGAGAGGTCGATGAGGTCGTCGGCGCCGACAACGGCGCGCTCTATTTTGTCCCGAAGACCGAACACGGAGTTCGTTCGTCTAACCAACACTTTGACATGTTGCCATCAGTTCGTGAACCACGCTACCAAGTGAACTTATGCTTCGCTCCGAAGCATTTCGTGCGTTCCGCGGGCCGTCTCCAGGTATTCGCCGCAGCACTTCGTGACCGGATGATAGGGCTCGACTATTTATCGTGCCTTGAGCAACCGGATCGTCGCATGAGCGCTGCAATCGTCTAGTACGACTAGTCCTTGCGCGGCTTTTAATCCACTGTTGCTAGCGTGGAGAGCTCACGTTCTTGCGCGTCACACCCTCGCTGCCCCTATCAAGCGCTGGCGATAGGCAAGCGCCTGACTGATCGAGTCGACCTGATCGTCGTTGCGGCCGCCAGGAAAGGCGAAGAGCTCCGCTTCCAAATCTGCCAACCAAGGCGCCTGTAGCGGGAACATCACGAGCCCTGCTTCAAACTTCGCAGAATGGATCGACATTCGCGCGATCTTGTCGTGCTCGGCGCGAATGCCGACGGCGGCAATACCCTCGCGCTTCAGTTCAGGTATGAGCGCCGTGCCGGTTCCGGCGTCTTCGATAAGGACGGCCATAGGCTGCCAATGGCGCGCGTGGGCGATCGCACGAGCCTTTAGGGTCGGGTAGTCGTAGCGCCCGCGCAAAACGTCGAGAAGGTAGTTCCGATCGTCTTTGGTGCGCAGCCACGTCGTGCAGACCGACCAATCGTTGTCGGGGCCGGCTTTCGAGGCAGTGTCCCACGATTGCAATACTTTGCATGAAGATGTTTTCGGAGGGAATACGGCTTCGCGCACGACCCACGAGCGCTTGACCATCGCGCCGTCAGCCGGCACCGGTGCCTGCTGATGCTGCGCGGCGTAAATCGCACTACCGAGGTCGCGTTTGGTTCGCTCAAGCACATACGGCGGTTCACGCTCCGCGTGAAGGAGTTCGCCGGCTTTGCGGGTGTAGAAGCGCCCCTCGCCGATCGGGATCTGCGTCTCGTCTTCCGCTTCCGCGGGAAGGCTCAAAATCGTCCAATCGTCATTGCCGCGGGTGACGAAGCCGACGAGATCGTCGATGTGCAGGCGCTGCATCACGATCGCGATCCGGCCTGTCCGTTTGTCGTCGAGGCGGGACAACAGGGTGTTCAGAAACCATTGATTGCAGGCTTCGCGTTTGGCCTGTGAATTGGCATCGGTCGGCTTCAAGGGATCGTCGATGATAATGTAATCGCCGCCGCGACCGGTCAGCGTACCCTCTGTAGAAGCCGCAATGCGGTGCCCGTGACGCGTAAAGGCGACTTCCGACTGCGCGTCCTTCCATTTCCCGACGATCGTGCCGGGAAAGGCGCGCCGGTACCAGGGCGTCTCGAGAACCGCTCGGAAGTCATTGGCGAGCGACCGCGCGAGCTCCGCCGCATAAGATACGCAGATGATGCGTTCCGCCGGATTATGACCGAGCAAAAATGCGGGATAGGCGACCGACGCAATGACGGATTTTAGCGACCGCGGCGGGATGTTGATGATCAGCCGCGTTATTTTTCCGAGGCGCAACAGTTCGAGGTGGTGCGCGATCGCCTCGTGATGCCAGTTGCGCAGGAACGGCGCGCCGGGCCGCACCGTCGCAAAGGTCTTCTCGAAAAAGAACTCGAAGTCGCTGCGCAGGAGGGCGGCTTGCAACCGCCCTCGATCCTCGTCTTTGACCTCGGTCACGGTTTTCGCGCCTGCCGCCGTGCAAGAGCCGCTTCAATCATCTCGTCATCGCTGTCGGAAAATATCTCGGTCTCCAGTTCCGGCGACGTGCCCTGCGACCGCTTTTCTTCAAGCAGGCGTACGGCCTTCAGATCACCCGCAAGCGCCTTGTTTCGTACGTTCCGCCAGATGACCCGGTCGGCCGGCAGGCGCTTCGTGACGCCGTCGATCGTGACCGTGACCGGCTCCATCAGCTCTCGGTCGACTGTTTCAGCGGTCGTCCGGCGCTTTTTCGGCCGGCCCCGCGCATTGCCGCTGGCGCCAGCCTGGAAGCGCGTCCGTACAGGCGGCTTGCCATAGCCGACGTCGTAATCGCGTTCGCCAATTGCGTGCTTCATCTTCGCGTCGTTGCTCATGTCTGCGCCGTCCCGAGAAGCCGCGCCAGAATCTGAGCGCGGCTGGCACGCCGCGCGTCATGTTCCGCCCCTGCGGCGCGCCGGGCTCGTGCTTCCTCAAAAGTTTCGCCCGTTTCTTCGAGCACGGCGTCCCGTCTAGTGAACTCCTCCCAGCGACGAACCGCGACGTCGACGTATTTGGGCTCGTATTCGAGCCCAAACGCCCGGCGATCCGCGCGCTCCGCCGCCATCAACGTCGTCCCCGAACCCAAAAACGTGTCGAGCACAATGTGGCCCTTGCACGACGCATCGCGAAGCACATCGACGATCATCGCGACAGGTTTCGCCGTCGGATGGCGGGCCAAATCCTTTGCGCGATCTTTGCCGAAGGCGTTGATGCCGGAATAGGCCCAGATATTCGACCGGTTTCGACCGTGTCGGCCCTGCTCGATCGCGTTTATGTGCAGAGCGGTGCCGGCTTTGTAGACAAAGACGAACTCGTGCTGATTGCGGTAGAGCGACCCCTGCCCCGGCGTTTTCTTGTCCCAGACGGCAATGTTCTTTTGCTCGGTGTAGAGTAGCCCGGCGGCCTGCGAGAGCTCCGAGACGTGCCGCCAGTCCATGCAGATGTAATGAAGGCTGCCATCGCGCGAATGCGCGATGAGCCCGCGGATCGCGTCCGTCAAAAACACCATGAACTCTGAAGAGGTCATCTCGCCGCTGGCGAATGCAAATTCGGCGTGTCGCGTGGCGCCACGCCCCCCGACATGGCCCTGTACCCGAACGTTGTAGGGCGGATCGACGAAGACGACTGCTGCCTTCTCGCCGCCCATCAGCCGCACAAGATCGGTGTCGGATCGCGCGTCACCGCACATGACACGGTGGTCGCCGAGCAGCCAGACATCGCCACGGCAGGTGACCGGCGTCTCCGGAGCGACCGGCGCCCGGTCCGCCGGGTCCGGCCGATCCTTTTCCTTCATCGTCCGGATGGCGTCAGTCTCCCCGGCGCTGAAGCCGGTGATCGCGACGTCGAGATCGATCTTTGGCAGTTCGATGGAAAGCGCTTCGAGTTCGACTGACAGCCGCGATAGATCCCATCCGGCATTCTCGGCAATTTTATTGTCCGCCAGCATCAAAGCACGGCGCTTCGCGTCCGAAAGGCCGGCCACGACGATCGCCGGCACCGTCACGAGCTTCAATTCAATCGCCGCTAGCACGCGCCCGTGCCCCGCGATGATCCGATGCGCCTCATCGACAAGCACGGGAGCCGCAAAGCCAAACGCTTCGATGCTCTTCGCGATCTGACTGACCTGCTTTTTGCTGTGCGTTCTCGCGTTGCAAGGGTGCGGTTTAAGCGCCCCCGGCGAGAGATGGACGAGTTCGTATGACATTTTCGGTTCCCGGCCCGTCCGCCCGAATACGAGCAGTCGACGCGACCGAAGAGCACGATGAGCAAGAATTGCCCGTTGGCCAGTTCCGCAGTTCCGCGAACCGATCAGTCGCTTTCGCGGATTTTTTGACGCGGGCCTTTCGGGCCCTGTTTGGCAGCGCCGTGGATCTCTACGAGCACTCTTCTCGCGACGAGCCGTGCTTCTCGCATGCGGCATTCTCGCGCAATTTTTTCTGCTTCTTCCTGCGTCACGCGACGCCCAAGTCGCGCCTCCTCGACCCGAATCAGTTCCTTCAACTCGGCATCTGTGATGACATCGGTTGGACCTCGCGAGACGCGGACATCCACGAAAACGTGCTGACGCATCTGTATTTCATTGCGCCGTACATCCAGATAGCCGCTCGTCTTCAGAACGGACGACAACATCGAGACGCGCTTCGAGGGATCGGTTAGCAAAACACCGGTCGCAATTAATCGACTCTCGATGAGCGCCTTTCTGAACACACCCAAAACGTCATTGCTGACACCATAAACAACATGATCGAAGAAGCGTTGGGCCTTTTTGAGATCGATCGCAGCGCGTCGTAGCGGGTTATCCCTCGCCCAATCGTCTCCGTGACTTTGGCGCATAGGCGGAAAGAGGACTTCTCTGACCGTTCTACCGTCAGGCAAAATCAGAATCACCGAGGCGTCATCGATATCGATCGAGAAGCCTTCTTGCGAGCTTGGTGTATCCGACGCCGACGGCAAAATCCGGCTTGCGATGCGGTCGACAAACCGAGCCCCTCCGTCGCTCTCCCCTGGATATAAACAGCTCCAATAATGCAATGGCGCCGCGGAAAGCAGAACGGTTTCGGCTGTCGTGTTGGACGCGGTTGAAGTCATAGCCGCGTCTAGCCGACTCGCCGCCAACAGAACAGTTTCAGCCAAGAGGCACGTCGCGCGTACGCCTCGCTCAAAGCGGAGCCCCGATCACGCCCTCGAAAACGGCCTCCGTTTTCTTGCACACGCAAGCCCTGCAAGCCGAGCCCTCTACCCTGATCGCCGCCTTTAATTCCCTGTTCCGTTGCATCGGGAATTGGCATGTAAATGGCTGTTTTCGCTTACGGTCCGCTAGCCGAAAAAGCCGATAACTCGAACCTTTTGGTCATTTCCCTATTATTTTCCCTGATCACCGGAAAAATGAACGGCCAGACCGGTTCGAACGGACATGCGTCGTCAGCCACGTATTCCCTTCATTTTCAGATATTTAGAGATTTTTGAGGTGAGAGGATTCGAACTTCCATCATTCACTCTTGCGGAGCGGAGACTCTCATGCGCGCAAACTGCGCGTATTCAGGCGCAAAAGTCTCAGTACCCATAATCGGGCCTTATGCGCGCAGAAACCGCCGACATATCAAAGGCCCAAATTCAACTTGTCTTACGACAGTTCGAATCCTCCCAGGACAGCCACGGATACTTACGATTTTGGTGCGCCCAGCCGCTCTGTACTTATGCGCGACTTCTCAAAGGGTTGTCGGTTACGGTTTGGTCTCGGCGTCTACAGAGACCTTTGAACGAGGGATTTAGGGCGGCAAACGGCGACCGGTCTCCAATGCCGACTTCGCGATATCCGTATTTTCAGGTCGCGACCTATTTAACGAGCGGGCGGCTTGGTTCGCCATAGAACGTCGCAAACCAAGCCGACCTGTCAGTCGATCTGTGCCTGGATGTTGGCGCCTGTCTCGGCGAGCTTCGTCACGTAGCTGTCGGCAGCGTAAATCTCTTTCGCAACGCCTTTCAGCTTCTTGGAATCGTCCTTGAGACCAAGTGCCTTTGCGTATGCTGCCGCGGTACCGAAGCCGCTGATGCCGTAATGCGACATGCGCTGGTATTGCGCGATGATAATGACGTCGAGCAGCGGGCCCTTCTTCGGACCTTCCTGCAGCACGTGCTTGGTCGCTTCGGCGACAAGACCTTCCATGCCCTTGCAATGTTCCTTCGAGGGCTTTTCGCCGGCGTTCACGATCATCTCTTTCAGAACGCCTGTATGCTGCGAGATGCCATCCTGACTTTTTGCGAGCATCTCTTTCAACGAAGGGTCGCTTGCCTTCGATGTGATCTTCTTCAAAACCCGCTGCATCTGATCGTTGGCGGACCAGAGATCCTTCAGCTCGTCGGTGTATATCTCTTTGAAGTCTTCCGGCGTCGACATGATGAAGTCCTTGTTGTTTGCCTGGATCGGCGATCCGGTCATCCGCCGAACTGGTAAGATTGTGGTTTGTTCCGCCAACAACACGACTCGGATGATCTAGCTGCAGTGCGTGACGCGCCTTTTCTGGGCTTGCCAAACGAGGGGCAGATCACGAGCCAGGCCCGTGACAGTCATCCCACTGGGTGCCGAGCTCGCTGCGATTGCCTCCACAATGCGCGGCGACAGAAAGGCCAGCGGCGCAAGCAGACGGACGTGACGCTCTGCAAAACCTTCCCGGGCGGCGATACCGTGGAAGTCGCACTCCGCGCCTGTCATGATCTCCTCGATCCACCGCTTCGAACGCGCGATCGCTGTAAGAAGCGTCAGTCGAGTCGTTTCGTCGATCGTTCCTGTTGATGCTGCTGTGTGCGTGATGCCTTTGCGAGTCGGACCAGCAGGCGTGAACGGGATAGTGATCTTTGGGCCAATCGCGTCTTCCTCGTCGAGCAGCATAACCGCCAGATGCTTTGGCGTGACGATGATGCGATCGACGCGTGCATCGATCTGTTCGCGGTCCGTCGCCTGGTTGCTTTGGACTGGCGGGCGACTGTCTCGCAGTGCAGCGAGGACAAGGCGCTCCAATTCCAGCGCCGCGACCCGTGCGACGCTGCCCGCCTCGCCTTTGCGTCCTTGAAGCAGCGCCTGCGAGATGTAGTAGCGGTAACGAACACCAGCCTTGTTGGCGTGCGTCGGCGACATCGCGTTGCCGCGGTCGTCGAACAGCTTACCAGCAAGGATGGCGGGCGAGCTGGCCCGCAACTCCATGCGCGCGACCCTGTTCCTTGCCAGTTGGTCTTGCACGGCGTTGAACAGTGTTCGATCGACGATCGGTTCCTGTGAACCGGGATGAATATCGCCCTTGTATTCAACCTCCCCGATATAGAAGCGGTTCTTCAGCATGTGCGCGAGTGGTGCTGGCCTAAAACAAGCTGCCTGTATCGTTCGACCGTCCGACAGTATCCGCGCTTTCGGTTTGAGCTTTTTGTCATTCAAACTCGCTGCCAAAGCACCGATCGATCCGAGGCGTAGGTAATCGGCGAATAGCCTTCGAACGAAGTCGGCTTCGTCTTCCACGATCTCGAGCTGCTTGTTGACGCTGCGATAGCCGAGCGGCACCGGACCACCGACCCAGATGCCTTTGCGCTTGGAGGCTGCGATCTTGTCCCGTACGCGCTCGCCAATGACCTCCCGCTCGAATTGAGCGAAGGAGAGCAGGACGTTCAGCGTGAGGCGGCCCATGCTCGAGGTTGTGTTGAAGCTCTGGGTCACCGACACGAACGAGACATCATGCTCGTCGAAGAGCTCGACCAGCTTCGCGAAGTCGGCGAGCGACCGGGTCAGCCGGTCGACCTTGTAGACGACGATGATGTCGATCTTCCTCGCCCGGACCGCCTCCAGAAGCATCTGCAGCGCCGGCCGGTTCAGCGAAGCGCCGGAGAGACCACCGTCGTCAAACGCCGTGGGCACCAGCGTCCAGCCCTCGTGCGCCTGGCTCTTGATGTAGGCTTCGCAAGCCTCCCGCTGGGCATCGAGCGAGTTGAAGGCGAGATCGAGGTTATGCTCGGTCGATTTGCGCGTGTAGATCGCGCACCGCTCCTTCTTTGGCGCTGCCGAGTGCTTCATGGCGCGACTCCAGTGGTCGTGCCGGCGGCCACCGACGATCTCCGCCCTGCCCGCGGTTTCGCTTTTATGGGTGTCGCAGCCGGTGCATTCGACTTTTCTCGTTTGCTTCGCAGACCAAAAAAGCGCGGACCGTTCCAGTTCGTACCGGTGATGATCTTGGCGATCGTCGACAGGCTTTCGAACGTTTTGCCCTGCCAACAGAAGCCACCGGGCACGACCATAACCTCGTGCAAGACCCCTTCGTGCTCGCGCACGATGATTGAGCCGGCCTTCACCTGCCGGCGCGGTTCGGCATCGGGCTTGCCCAGCTCACGGAGCGTCCGTGCGACGCTGCGTGAGAGGCCGCCGAACGCCAGCTCCTGCAGCCTGCAGGTCAGCGCCCGTGCCATCAGGTCTTTGGTCAGACCAGCCGCCGGGGCAGCGCCATGGACCTGCCGCCACTCCTTCCGAAGCTCGACGATAGACATAGCTGCAATTCGATCGATCTCTCGATCAAGGTTTGCAGCCGGCACTTGCGCCGGCTGCCTTTTCTTGTCACGCGCCATCGTCAGGCCGATGCCGCAGCGGCGCCATCCGCGATCTTGTAGACCGAGTTCTTGCCGGACTGCCGGTCGCGCGAGAGGACAAAGCCCTTCTTGCGAAGTCCGGTCAGCGCGGCCCGCATCGTGTGCGGCAACCAGCCCGTCGCATCCTCCATCGCAGGCAGCGTTGCGCCGTTCTTTGCCGACAGCATTTTGACAAGCAAAGCCGACTTAGAGCCGTCGCGGAACGGCTTTGCCGGTTCTGTCTTCGACTCTGCTACTTTACGCTCGCTCGCTGCCTTCGCCGGCTTGGCTGTAACCGCTTCGCTCGCCAGCGCCTCATCCTCAACCCCGATTGCCTTGCGACCGGCTGCCGTTATGACGAGGCTGTAGGCACGCGCATCCTCGTCTTCGCGCCACACCGGCATGTTGGGTTTGGCTTTGATCTCCCGCATCAATTTACGGGCAACCAAGCTTGAGCCGACCTTCGAGGCCGCGGCCTTGTTCATCTTCGTGGGTATGCTCGCCGCGCCATCGTCTCGCGCAATTGCTGCGGCAAGAACGATCAACTGGCTATCCGTCAGTTTGGTCATGTTGTGCTCCTTCATATGACAGCACCCGCTGTCAGGAGCACGACCCCGCAGTGGCTTTTGGCCGGCGGGGCAAAAGCGACGTTATCTGCGTCGCTTGAGGCCATTCACGCTCCGATCCCAGCGCAAGTCCAGTCTTAAAGCGCATTAAGTTCTTCGAACTGGAGAAGATGTAATTTGTCGTCGTTGGATATTTGCGCTATGCCGCGCGCTCCCCCAAATAACTACGGATTACCAAGATGCAGCTCTCCAAGAGGCAGGAAAACCGTCTCCAATCCATCATCGACTCTGCGAAGCAAATCCTGGCTGACGCGGGTAAAGCGCAGCCGAAGGGCGCCAAAAGTTCTGGTGGTCATCCGACGACACGCCGTCGCGGCGCCGATCTCGTCGCTTTCAAGAAGATGCTGAAGGCCGAACGCAAGAAGGGCGCGTCCGTCGCCGACCTCGCCAGCAAGCATGGCGTCACGCCGTCCTACATCTATCAGATGCAATAAGCCGTCACGCTTGCGCGGCAGCGAGGCTTCAGATCAGTCCCGCCGCCGGCATCGCGACCAGCAATCCGATGCAGGCTCCAAACAGCATAAAAATTGCGCCCTGTGTGCGACTGCAGGGCTTCGTCAGGCTGTCGATCAAGGCAAGGCGCTTCGCCTGCTTCATCAGACGAATAGGACACCCACCTTGTCGCCGATACGCCAGGCGACGCTGCAGTGACGCTCGTAGCCGTTTGGCAATCCAACGACAGTCATCGAGCTGGGCAGCCATTCCGATGCTGGAACCGTCAGCCGTGCGCCTCGCTCTGACAGCTCTGACGCTATGCATCGAAGCGGAATGGGCAATCCTTTGGACATAAGGTGGATGGGGATATTGACGACCTTTCTCTCCGACTTGCGGTGGTCCGAGCGAGACAAAGCTGCATCAGGTTTACGAGGCGGTATAAGATCGAATGCTTGCGACATGCCTTACGCTATCGCCCATTCGCTAAGTCCTTCCTAAAGCGAAGGATTATTCTGTTTAGCCGAGCATCGTGGTTACCACCAGATTAGGTAATCAGCCGCGCATACGCCGAACGATCGTCACGCCTTCGAGCAAGGCTTTTGCTTCGTAGATCAGCGGCTCGATCTCCAGCAGCGTCTCGATCGAGCGATCGTCGAGACCCTCCGACGCAAAACTTTTCGCGTTCGCCGACACGAGATGCGCTTCCCGCAATCGCGCCTCGATCTGCTCAATCATGCGAACCGTCATTCGCAATGTAAGATCGTCTCTGGCCGCCATCGCTGTCTCCTCTATCGGGCGGCAATGGACACTCAGATCATTGGGACAGTCGAGAAGAAAGGTGCTGCATTATAGACATACATATCGCCGGTCGGCAGCCGTGGATCAGTGTGTAGAAGCATTCGCTGACGGGGCTTCATCGGAAATGCCGACTTTTGCCCATACGAAAAAAGCCAGCAGCGCGACCGGGATTCCGATCAACGAGGTTCCGACGAAAAACCAGGCGAAACCCGTCCACTCGATGATGAAGCCCGAGAAACCTGCCAGCACGCTTCCCGGAAACGCGCAAAGCGACGTCAGCAGACCAAATTGGCTTGCCGCATGATCGGCGGATGCGAGCGTCGACATGTAGGTGATCAAAACGATCGATGCGAAAGCATAGGCAAAGCCTTCGATACTGACAGTCGCGGCGAAGGTCCAGAAGGCAGCGCCGCTGTCGCCGCCATGTGCCGCGAGATAAGCCAGGCTCAAGTGAGATACTGATCCGGCAACTGTTCCGATAAGGAGACTCGGCAGCATGCCGATCCTCGGGATCAAAGCACCAGCTGCAAAGGTCCCGCCAAGCGCTATCCAAAAGCCGAAGAGCTTGGTCACGGTCGCGATGTCGGTATTGGAAAAGCCTTGGTGCTTGAAAAGCGGCACTGCCATCGCGCTTGCGATGTATCCGGGCATCCGAAAGCCCGCCACGAGAAGCAAGATGACGGGCGCGTAGGGACCGAGGCGGATCCATAGATCGCGTATTGGAGCCCAGATGGTCTCAACAAAGCCCGCACGCGAAAGCTGTGGCTGTTTGTCGGACGGCGGCTCCGGCGCGGCCGCGGCGGCGATCATGCCCACCAGCATGAGTCCTCCCATGCAGAGGTAGGCACCTCTCCATCCAATACGGTCGGCAAGAAAAAGAGCCCCTGCGCCTGCAGCAAGGTTGCCGATCCGCCAGCCGATCTCTGTCCAGGATGACAACACTGCCTGCTTCTCGGGTGGCCGAACGCTGGTAATGCGCCAACCGTCGATGACGAGATCGAGGGTCGCTCCTGCAAAGCCTAGCGCCAGAGAAAAGGCGATCGTCCATGCCAGCCAATGAGCCGGGTCGCCGAAGGCAACGCCGACCAAGGTTGCCATGACGCCAAGATGGGCAACCAAGATCCAGCCGCGTCTGCGACCCATCGCACGGCCGAGCACCGGAGGATCATACCTATCGAGGAACGGCGCCCATAAAAACTTGAACTTATACGCCAGCGTCAACTCGCTCAGGAGCCCGATGGTCGCGATCGAAATCCCGGCATCGGACAACCATGCCGACTGAGTGGAGTACGTCAGAAGAAACGGTATGCCCGATGTAAAGCCTAGACCCAACGCAGGCGCGATCCGTCGGTCCGTGAAGAGTGCTGACCAGAAAGGTGCTACTCCGGCGCGCTGTGTGGTCGCTGCTTCCATGCGCTAGCATTGACGATAAGAGACGATATGGCCAGTGTTGATCCCATCCCAACACGTCGAAACTAACGTTATCATTCGGCCGACTGCCACACTCTAATTATCGATGTGTGAGGCCAAGATCGCGTAGTCGATTCACAGGGTCTGCCCATTATTAGAGCTGCAAGAAAGGTTCAGTCACGCAAGCGGCCCGAGAGACTTCTCGCTGCCGGTTGACCTGCGACGGACGGTAGTTCGAATAGCCGTCAATAACCTCAGCCGTAATGAATAACGTCTATTCGTATTGAGTTTTTTTGCTGTTGTAGGACATAGCCCCTCATTTCGTGGGGACCGTCGAACGAATCTATGCTGCAGTCCTGAAATAAAAGGCGGACCGTAGCTGACGATCGCATCGATCGGCCTATGCCTACGACCGCTCGACTCTCGAACTTCGCCAGGATCATCTGTGAACGCCCACGCTCTCCACACGGGCTACAATCCTTCAATGGTCGCGCTGTCGATCGTTATAGCGGTTTTCGCTTCGTACTCGGCTCTGGACCTCGGCAGCCGTGTCCGGGGATCTAAAGATCAAAATCGCTGGGCTTGGCTTTCAGGCGCCGCACTCGCGATGGGCGGCGGCATCTGGTCGATGCATTTCATCGGAATGCTGGCTTTCGAACTTGGGATGCCGGCTGCCTACGACTTCAGCACGACACTCGTCTCCCTAGCCTTGGCAATAGTTTTCACGGGTGTTGCGTTCTTCCTCGTCGGTCAACGCGAAACGAGACGACGTGACGTGCTCATTGGCGGCCCCATCATGGGCGCCGGCGTCGCAGCAATGCACTACGTAGGTATGGCCGCTATGAGAACGCCGGCCAATCTCGCCTATAGTATTCCTATTGTCACTCTTTCCGTGGCAATCGCGATCACCGCCGCGACGGCCGCGCTCTGGCTATCGTTCAGGCAGCATGGCATCTGGCAAAAGATTATTGCTGCGAGCATCATGGGTTTCGCAGTTGCTGGGATGCATTACACCGGCATGGCAGCAGCCACATTTAGTGCCGAGCAGACATCCGGTGAGGTGTCGCACGCGACAAATCTCGGTCGGTCGCCGCTCAGTCTTATCTTGCTCGTCGCGGGCACAACGTTCGTCATACTCTTTATTGCGATGCTGACGTCGTCCCTCGATCAGCAGCGCGTACAACGCGATCTACAACAAAGTGAGGAACGGTTTCGCGCGGCTGTGAAGGCGGTGCGCGGTGTTTTGTGGACGAATGACGCGGCGGGCCGAATGGTAGGTGATCAACCGGGTTGGGCGACCATTACAGGGCAGTCTCGATCAGAGTATGAAGGACACGGTTGGGTAAACGCAGTCCATCCCGACGATGCCGTTTCCAGCCTTGCCGCTTGGGAGGAAACCGTTCGAGAAAAGCGGACTTTCATATTCGAACATCGTCTTCGCTCGAACGATGGTGGCTGGCGCCATTATGCCATCCGCGCGGTACCGACTTTCAATAGCGAAGGCGATATTCGTGAATGGGTTGGTGTACACACAGACATTACTGAACAACGGCAGGCCGAAGCGCGTCTTCGAGAATCGAACGAGGAGATCCAGAGTTTCACGCATATCATCAGTCACGATCTGCGCGCCCCTCTCGTTAATATCATGGGCTTTGCTGGGGAGCTTGCGGAGCTTCGAAACGACGTTAGCGAAGCGCTCGTCGGAAAATCGGAAGCAGGCCGTATCGATCGCGATTTTGAGGAGTCACTCGGTTTCATCAAGGCTTCTGTTGAGCGAATGGAGCGTTTGATCGCCGCCGTGCTTCGACTATCGCGAGATGGCCGGCGCGAATTCCAGATAGAGGCGTTGGATATGACCCGACTGCTTCAAGTGCTTGCAGATGCGCAGCAACATCAGGCGGAAACAGTCGGGGCGGTCGTACGGGTAGCAAAGGGTCTCCCCTTGATCGATGCTGATCGTCTGGCTGTTGAGCAAGTCTTCGGCAACCTGATCGACAACGCGCTGAAGTATCTTGATGGAGATCGCTCGGGCCGCGTCGAGATCACGGGCGCAAACGTCGCGGGCGGTTTCGCCCGCTTTGAAGTTGCGGACAATGGCCGCGGCATCGATCCGAAAGATCATACGCGTATTTTCGAGCTCTTCCGGCGATCCGGGTCGCAAGATCAAGCTGGCGAAGGCATTGGCCTTGCGCACGTCAAAGCGCTTTTGCGTGCGTTAGGAGGCACCATCACGATGTCGTCTCAGCCTGGCGAAGGGACGACGTTCAGCGTGACCTTGCCGAGAGCGGTTGAGGGGAATGAGGCGCATGCTGCTGCCGAATAAGCTGCGACCTAACTGAAGTCACCCGTCAATACAGCTGAGTCAGCTTTGCGCCAACAACGGACTCTCACGCTCTGCCCAAAAGCGGACGTTCACTCGCGAAGTCACTTTGTCCGATGCCGACCCTAAGCGGACATATCCGCTGGATTTGCTTGAATTTATGAATGTCGGTGGGAGCCTACACTGCCTTGGTGTTCGCCTGCTTGACGATGGGGCCCATCCCCGTCTCCGCCATTTGGGATAGCGGCCTCATGCGGTGCGCCAAGGCGACAACCGCGGAATCCACCGCGGGACGTTGGCGCGGAAATCTTCGTACTCGGTGCCAAAGCTCTCAGCCAGCACCGGCTCCTCGTAGGCCAGGACAAAGGCGTGGAACGCGAGCCACATGAGCCCGCCGTAAATCGAGAGACGCCCGTCGCCGAACAGGAGCCCCTGGCCCAGGATGACCGCAACTACGGCGACGTACATGGGATTGCGCACGTAGCGATAGAGCCCTGTCACCACCAGGTTCTGTGGCGGTGCGATCGGCGCCGGCGTACCCAATCCTTGCAGCGCAAAGCGCGCAAAAGAGTCGATAAGCCCGGGCAGACCCGCGACGATCAACAGCATCCCGACCCCGCGCATCGTCTGCAGGCCGAAGAACGGCGGCTGAAACTCCCAATGCGTGATCGACCACGGGATGAGTCCTGCCAGGACGCTGGGCGCAACCGCAAAGAAGAGGGTAGAGCCTAATACCGCGATCGTTTTCCGCACGGAACCGCCTTCCTGTCCTGTCGCAATGAGCGCGTTCACTGGTTCAATCGCGACGGCCCTGTAAAAGCGTCTCCACCAGGCCCACGGTCCAACATATTGGACATCCGCGTAGCGCGACGAGAGCGGCAACCCCCGCGCCCAAGGATAGCCACGGGTGCGCGGTCTGGTGGACGATGGCCCAAGCCAGTAGCGCCGCCGCAGCTGCGCCGCGCATAAGGTGAGCGCCCAGGGAAGCGCTTCCGAACATGCCGACTTTTTCGAAGGTCATTCATGTGCTCTCTCGTCCGCTGTCCTTCGTGCCGAGGAGGTATTCGCGCACCAATGCGCGGGCGCGGCGCAGGCGACTTTTGGCCGCTTCGCGCGTCACGCCGAGCCGCCCGGCGATCTCCCCAATCGTCAGATCTTCGAGATCTCGCAGCAGCAACACTTCGCGATGAGGCGGCGAAAGCGACTCGATCGCATTGATCAAGTCTATGCGCAAATCATCCGACGGGACCTTTGCGAGTTCCCGCGACTCTTGCAGGCTGGCGAGCTCCTCGACCCCGCGCATCAGCATCAGCGCCGGCAGCATGCAAAGGCGCGCGATGACGGTGAGCAGCCAGCCGGCGAGTGCGGCTGGACTGCGGATCGTGCCCACGCGCCGGTACACGACGATAAGTGCTTCTTGCACGACATCCTCGATGACCGAGGCGCGGTAGCAAAGGCGCCGGGCGTATCGTCGGATGTCCGGCTGCAGCGCCACCAAAAGCTGTGTCAGCGCGTACCGGTCACCCGATTGTGCCGCGAGCAGCAGATCGTCTGACACGCGCGCCAAGGCAGTCACCCCTTCAGCGGCTCGCGCCCGGCGATGGCGCAGGCAGGGCAATAGCCGAACACGCCGGTGACCAGCGTCACGACACCCGCGCCGCTGAGCAGTAGCCCGAGCGGCGAAGCGTGCAGCGCAACCACGCCGCAGATGAGCATGGAGCCTCCGCCGATCAGCCGGGCCGCGCGCTCCCACCCGCCAACGTTCTTCCTATACCACATGTCCCGTGCTCCGGTTTGCGACGCGCCGCTTGACGCATCCACTCAGACAAGAGGGCGCAAACCCGGCGCCGGGGTCGCGGCAGAAAAAATACATTGAGGAACGGGAGCTTCAGCAGGCTGGCGTCGGGTGCGGGCCTGGGCGCCGACGATACCGCGGTCGCACCGACAGTGAATGTCGGCTTCCACCCAAGTCGGTCGGTAGCGGCGGCGCCTAACCGCAGCTACTTTTTTGTCATAGGTCGGTCTGCTCCGACAAGACTAGGGCGTCGTCGACCTCGATGCCGAGATACCGGACGGTGCTTTCCAGCTTGCTGTGCCCGAGCAGGAGCTGGCAAGCTCGCAGATTGCCTGTCCGCTTGTAGACCAGGGCAACTTTGGTGCGACGCAGGCTGTGGGTGCCATAGGCCGCTGGATCGAGGCCGGCGAGGGCGACCCAGTCGTCGACGAGCCGGCTGTACTGTCGTGTCGTGACATGATCGCCGGCATGGCTGCGGCTCGGGAACAGCCAATCGCTTGATCGCAGGCTGCGCTTCGACAGCCATGCCGAAAGAGCCTCGCGTGTCGGATCGGTCAATTCGAACGGAACGGGCCGGCCGGTCTTCTGCTGGACGATCGTCGTGCGCAGGCGAATGGAGTCTCCGAGGTACACATCCGAAACGCGGAGCTTCACGAGATCGCAGCCTCGCAGCTTGCTATCGATCGCGGTATTGAACATGGCGAGGTCTCGGACGCGGCACTCATGCCGAAGCCGAGTTCTGATTGCCCAAATGTGTTTGGGCTTTAGCGGTGGCTTTGGTCCGACTATCTGCCCCTGGTTCCACGAGACGCGGGAAGATGATTGTACAGTGGTCATTGCGATCTCCTTTCGGAGACGACCATGCTGATACAGTCGATGGGTACGCGCGAATCGCTCAGATCGGAGAAACGAGATGGACTCGCGAATGTTTGTGCGCCGGAGCTTTATTTTTGCGGCGGTAGCGAGCGGGCTGACAACCGTTGGATGGATCGGTACATCGTCCCAAGCAAGAGCTCAGACTGTAGGGAAAGCAATGACGACGGCATCCGGCCTTAAGATCATGGACGACAAGATTGGAACGGGCGCAACTCCGAAGCCCGGGCAAACCTGCGTCATGCACTACACGGGCTGGCTTTACGAAGGCGGAACGAAAGGCCGGAAGTTCGACAGTTCGCTCGACCGCGGCCAGCCTTTCGAATTTCCACTCGGAAAGCAGAGGGTCATAGCCGGCTGGGACGAAGGTGTTGCTTCCATGAGTGTCGGCGGCAAACGCACGCTCATCATCCCGCCTGAACTTGGATATGGAGCGCGCGGCGCCGGCGGCGTCATACCGCCGAATGCGACGCTGCTTTTCGAAGTCGAACTGCTCGACGTGAAAGGCTAGCGCCTAATCAGCTGACGCGATCACCCTTATGCTCTCGCGAACGCGCCAAAAGCTGACTCTTGGGTGCAACCCGTAAGCGGACGTTCGTCACGCGGAGTGATTAGGCCGCTGTCGACCCAAGTAGGACCTTCGCAGTGTCTGCGTGTTGGCAAGTTGATGGCGGGAACTAAAGGGCGGGGCCGATAGCTGACTGACAGCTCAGTCGGCGCTTTGTATATACATAACTGTGCTCAAAAAATGAGTTTTGTCTCCCGAGCGATCGCGACCTCGCGATAAAAGTCGAGGGTGCGATAGGTGAGATGACCGAGGGTTCGTAAGCGAGCCTGAAATTGGGCTTCGCTCGCTACGCCGTCCAATAAAAGCAAGAGTTGCGGCGTGCTCAGGAACCAGCAATTCGCGAACAACGTACGTTCGTCCTTGCCCAGACCAACTAGCTCACCGACCTCCTTCTCGAGAGCTTCGATAGCCTCGTTGAGCTTTACGAGTTTTTTGCCCTCCGTCGGATGATCGGTAGCTAGGCGGCTGCCCAGCAGCACCTTGAACACCTGAGACAGGAGATACTTGTCTTGCGGGCTGCCGTAATCGAGCCATGTCATTGCGATCCGCACGATCGTCCTGCCCTTCAGCTCGAGAACATAGCCGTTCTTGAACTTCAGTTCGCCGCAGCCAAGCAGCGTGGCTTCGTGGCGAGCAAGCTGGCCTTGCGCGGCGAAGAGGCTCGCATTCAGGTCGACCAAGCCCGCTGCGGCGTCGCCGCCCGCCGAGATGCGACGGAGCGGCTTCTTCTTCAATTCAACGAACACCACGATGTTGGGACTTTCTACGACAACGTCGCATTCGCCCAAAGCTGGCTCCTTCGCGGCGCCCGTTTCGCTGTACTCCTTGCTTGCGACGGTAACGTTCAGACCGGCTGCACGGAAAGCGTCCGCAACCACGTACTCGATGGCATCGCCAAGAAGACTCTCAAGATTGGGATAACCGGCGCCACGTAGCGCGCGGGTCACCGCCTCGAAGAATCCGAGACAGGCCAACCCGGGCGTGACGATCAAGAACTTGTCTCGCGGAAGAGCGAACAAAGGCTTGAAGTCGAATTCGGCCTTGCCGGCATCGAGTGGGGAGACGTAGTCGCGATTCATGCCTCCGAGCGGGTGCACGAAATGCGGCGCGAGCTTGGTCCACAACGCCGGCGGTACCCCGGCGCCAAGAAGGTCCTTGGGGGTAATGATCCGACATGGCTTGGTGCAAAGGCCGAGGACCGCGTCGAGCAAAATCAGGACGCCGGCCATGTCCCAGCCAACTCTTGCACGCATCTCAGCGGCGTCAAGCAGGGTAGTAACGCCGCTCAGCAAATCGCGCGCTCGGGAGGGGGGCCATTGACGCAGCGCGAAGAGGTGGTCGAATAACGAGACGCTGGCTAAGTAGCGAGGAACATCCGCCCTGTTCAGTACGACGTCTTCGATGTTGGTGTAGGGTTCGACGTCAATGACGGCGCACAAGTCGATCGCCTGCTTGGCGAGGTCGGCCCACATGGCAGGGCGCTGCGCTTCAGGCGCTGGCGGCGATGCCAAGTGCTTCACGCCCAGTTGCAGCAAGAAACCCACCGGAAACGACGCGCTAGATGCGAAACGTCGCCCGACTGGATACCGACCGAAATCCAGGGGTACCGTCTCGTGCAGCCACCCGCATATTTGGTGGATGATGCAGATTCCACCGAGCGCAGCGGCCTTTGTATCGATCGAGTGCGCAAGCTTCGCGAACTCGTCATCCTTTATGCGAAATCGACCATCCTCGACGCCGAGGACTGCGCCGGCATCCCTGATGCTTCGTCGCTGCCTCCATTACGGCAACATCCCGCGCGCTCTTCGCCTCAGGCCAGTCGGGGTTCAACACGCGAACGGCATGCGCCGCCATCACAGCCTCGTCCCATTGTGCCTTGTCCTCAAGCGTCCGCAAAGTGCCTTCACGGCACCCGTCAGCGAGCACGTCAAGAATAGCGGCATAAGGTTCGGTAGGAAAACCGATCACCCCTTCGAACACGATCGCCGAAGACGTCGGAGAGCCGCCATCGGTCCGTCGCCTGTGCTTTCCAAGCACAAGGATCGCTTGATCACCGCATAAAGCCGATCGACCCTGTCGACCGGCTGTCCATCTGCGAACTCGGAGTTGTACCGCTTCAGAACGTCGTCGACCTCCACAAGAGGCAAGCGACCGAGCGCTTCATCTACAAGCTCGCGGAAGGCGGCTGTCGAGAGTTTTGGGGCAGTAGCCATGCGCGTCGCAATATACAAATTGGAGTAGCGTATGCCAGCTTGGCTGGCGGCGAAGCCTTCAAACTCTGCCATGTGCGCGAAAGCGAAAGTCGGCATTTCGGCTTCCGACCAAGGTCTGCAAGCCTTTCAACGTGGTCGATCGCGGCGACGCTGGCCCAGATATGTTTGGGTTTGAGCGGCGGCTTCGGCCCTATGATCTGACCGTAATTCCATAAAACGCGTGAGCTTGATTGAGCGATTGTCATGGCGAGCTACTTTTGGAGCCGGTTGCGCTCATGTCGTTCGCGCTCGCAAGCTGATCACTGCGCCGCGCCAATAGCGGATTCAGAATTGCGGGTGCAGGCCTACCTCTGGCTGCACACCTAGACCGGTCATCGAGGCCGATTTGCACCCGCCAAAATGTCAGAAGCTGCGGCGATCAGGTATTAGCTTACGTTTCAGCTTCAGCTTTTGTATCATTTGCAGGATGAGGCACCGTAGGAGAGGCGAGCCAGTGCGGACGGGTGACTGCTAATGGCGAACGCGAACAACGCGCACGAAGCGAGCGCGTCGGCGGCAGGTTACTTATTTCAATGCCGCTACGCCTTGTTCGCCGGCCTTCGCGCCATCCCAAATGCTCCCGAACTCGAGATCTCGATCGAGAAGTTCGACGACGTCGGCTTTGAGGCGCAAGGTGAACCGACCGAGCTTATTCAGACCAAACATCACGTCGGCAAGCAAGGCAACCTCACTGATGCCAGCGCGGATCTTTGGAAAACGCTCCTGATCTGGTGCAAGCGTGTGGCGCAGGACACCGACGCCCCATTCCGGATGCGCTTTGTGCTCCTGACTACCGGGGCCGCGCCGGACGACTCGGCCGCGTCTTTACTCCGGGTGCGCGACCGCGACGAGGATGCGGCCGACAAGCGACTGCTCAAGGTCGTCGCGACCTCGAAGAGCAAGGACAACGCGCCGGCGTATGCGGCCTATGCCGCGTTTTCCGACGAGCTTCGTCTGAGCCTGCTACGCGCAATCAGCGTGCTCGATGGGTCGCCGAACATCATCGACGTCCGTGACGAAATCGCCCGCGAGGTCTATCACGCCGCCGCTCGCGATCAGGTCGATCATCTGGTCGAACGTCTCGAAGGCTGGTGGTTTGGTGTTGTCGTGAAAGCGCTGACCGGCGCGGGGCCAAACGCGGTCCCAGTCCTCGCGATCGACCAACGGGTCGACGAGCTTCGCGAAGAGTTCAAGCGCAGCGCTTTGCCGGTGGATTTCAAGTCGAAAGACCCACCGCCCGCGGTTATTGCTGAACTCGACAAACGGCCTTTCGTCCGTCAGCTCCGTAAAATCCAGATCGGCGCTACCCGTGTCGAGTGGGCAATTCGGGACTATTATCGTGCTTCCGAGCAACGCTCACGCTGGGCGCGAGAAGATCTCCTCGTGAACGGCGAGTTGGAGACCTACGAGCAAGAACTCGTCGAAGCCTGGCAGCCGCGACACGCGGCAATCCTCGACGAACTAACGCCCTCCTGTTCTCCGGAAAAGAAGGTGCAGCTCGGTCAGACGTTGTTCAAGTGGGTCGAGCAGGACGCTAACTTTCCGCTACGTTCTGTCCGCGAGCGTTTTCTTACCCACGGTAGCTTTCACATCTTGTCTAACCGTTACGTCCTCGGATGGCACCCCGAGTACAAGGTCGACGACGACATGCCGCCCGATGATGGGAAGAACTGACCTATGCAGCCATGGTCGGCGCGCGTCGTCGAAGAAGCCAATCTGTTCAACCCCGCCTTCTGCGCCACGCTGCTGGCGAAGGCGGCGGACGACTTCGCCCGGAAAGCAAATCGACCCTTGCCCTTTGCCCTCGCTTTTCTGATTCTGCCGATCATTCTTCATCACGGGACCCGCTCCGCCCTACCAGGATCGACGGTGACGTCGTTGCTCCCATGGGTGCAGGACAATCGTGAGCAACTCGTGGAATTCGCGCAGCGCGTCCGAAGCCTATATCCCTTCACCCGCGAAGCGCTGCTGTTCGGCATCCAGCACCAGACGTTGATGCTAACCGGCACGGGTGACGTTTCGGTCGGACCGAAACGTCAATCGGCGACCGAGAAGCGGACAGGTCTTTTTACCGATGAGGCGCGCGAGTGCGTGGACCGCGCCGGCTTCTTGGGTCGATGGCTGTCAACTGCAGGTACGACCGCCACGATCTACGCCGCTTGGGGGGTAGCGCCATGAGCCTGCAAATCGCAAAGCTGATCCTCTACAGCCGTCGAGGCGAGGTCCGTGAACTGCCTCTCAGGACAGGCACCCTGAATATCCTGACCGGCGCCTCCAAGACCGGTAAATCAGCGATCATTGATATAATTGACTATTGTACTGGGCGCACAGAATGCAACGTTGCCGATGGCGTCATCCGCAAGCATGTGGGTTGGTACGCCCTGCTCTTTCAACTCAACGACAGTCAGATTTTGGTGGCGCGCCGCAACCCCGCGATTGGGGAACGGACCAGCCCCGACGTCTACCTCGCCCGAGGATCAGCTCTGGAAACTCCATCCGTCGAGACGTTGGTGAAAAACACGACGGTAGCCGCCCTGGAGAAATTCCTTGGGGCGGCGATCGGCATAAGCGAGAACGAACACCGTCCGGATATTGCTACCCGCGACCCGCTCGAAGCGAATTTCCGCCACGCATTGCTGTTCTCGTTCCAGGATCAGAACGATATTGACAGTAAGCAGCGACTGTTTCACCGCCAGGGTGAGGATTTCGTCGGTACAGCGATCAAGGATACCCTTCCCTACTTTCTTGGCGCGATCGATGAGGATCGGCTTCTCAAGCAAGCGCAGCTCGACCAAGCTCGCCGCCAACTACGCCAGTATGAGCGGCAGCTGCGCGAGGCAGAAACTCTCGACAGCAGCACCTACCCACGCGCGCAGGCGCTTCTCGACGAGGCTAAGCAGGTTGGTCTGATCGACGAGCGCACGGCGGCCTCGAGCTATGAAGCCATCACCGGCGTCCTGCGCCGCATCGCCGCCGATACGAGCCTCCGCGACCAGGTCGTCTTGGGCGACGGCGAAGATCTCCTCAGCGGTCTTCGCGCCGAACGCCAGGGCCTGCGCACGGAATTAGAGAGGGTGAACGCCGAGATCCGGTCAACACGCACCTTCACGGCGGAGACAAGCGGCTATGAACGGGAAGCCAAGGAGCAGCGAGCCCGATTGAGCGCCATCGGCTTGATCAAGGGGGGTGGACACGACGCTGCGCACTGCCCGTTGTGCGAAAGCCAACTAACCGCGCCGACGCCGACCGTCGCGCAGATCGAGCGCTCTCTGCGCGACCTCGCAGGGCAGCTCGAAGCGGTCGAGGCGGAGAACCCGCGACTGCAATTCCGGCTCGCGACATTGCTCCGCGAGGAGACGGCGCTCGAGGAGCGCCTTCGCGAAAACCAGCATCGAATCGCCTCGCGCATTCGCGAAAACGAGATCATGCGGGTGCAGCAGGAAAACTTCATTCTTCAGGCGCGCACGACAGGAAAGATCAGCCAGTACGTGGAAACGGTAAGCAGCGCCGACAGCGCTTCGGCGCTCCGGTCGTCGGTCGACGCCGCTCGGTCGCGGGTTGCAGTGCTCGAGCAAGAGTTGGACCCGGATGCTATCCGAGAGAAGCTTAGCGCGTTTCTAAACATAATCGGTCGCTACATGAGCGACTATTCCGAGCGGCTGGAGCTGGAACATCGAGGAAGCAATCTTCGCCTTGACGTCCGCAATCTAACGGTAGTCGCCGACACGCTCGACGGCGCGGTCCCGCTCTTTCGGATGGGTAGCGGCGAGAACTGGGTGGGGTATCACGTGCTCGCGCACCTGGCCCTCCACAAATGGTTTCGGCAGAAAAAGCGCCCGGTCCCAGGCTTCCTGATTTTTGACCAGCCGTCACAAGCGCACTATCCGCCCGAACGCGACGCCGAAGGGTCGCTGGATGTGTTGGCTGACGAGGACCAGACCGCGGTGCTGCAGCTATTCAGGCTTATCGCCGACGCAGCCACAGAGCTCGCGCCTGAGCTCCAGATTATCGTCATGGACCACGCCGATCTCAAAGGAGACTGGTTCGAGGATGCGGTGACAGCACGCTGGCGGAAGGGCGAGAAGCTTATTCCCTCATCCTGGATTTTGCCACCTGCAGGTTCGTAGCTGGGCACACCAGGAACAACTGTCAGGTTGATAGCCATCGATAGCTGCAGTGCGCGGTCACTGTCCTACTTAATTTAACTGCCTAGAAGCGGACACTCCGAAGTTCCGCTAGGGGCCAAAATACGATGTTGCAGATTGAGGCGAACAAGCGGTGCCTAATTCACTTCAGCCAGCGTTGAACCGCATCTCTGAGGAATAAGGCGTCCTCGCGGTTTGACGAGGGATTGCCAGCACGATGTCCCCAAATGCTAGGGATGGGCAGCAATTCCGCCGCATGAAGCCGAGGCAACTCGATCTCGTTATCGGCGACGCGGAAGTATAGGTCTGTTTGGCTCGGCATCAGCAAGACCTTCGCTTCAATCGCTGAAAGCGCTGCGGCAAGATCGCCTCTGTATAGTTCATTGTTGCTTATGTCAGCCGCATCCCAGGTCTGTAGCTGCGCATAAAGATCCGCAGCCGCGCGCCGAGCAAATCGGTCTTCCCAGTCGGTGCGCAGGAAAGTTTCAAGATCGGGCGCGCCCAACACCGTATGGTGCAGGTCGGCGCGGTAGAAATCTTGGCTCAGTGCCCAGCCCGCATAGATACGTCCGAACGCGCGCATGGCCGCCGCCGGTTCGGCGGAGAAGCACCCGTTGCCCTGGTACTGCGGCGCAGCTTCCAACAAAGCCATGAGGCCACGGAGAAAGACCTGGTTGTGGACGGCCGTGCGCGCACTGCCGCACACAACGACGATCCGTTCGACCTGCTCTGGATAAAGTGCAGCCCAGTGATAGGCCTGCTGCGCGCCCATCGACCAGCCGTACACTGCATGCAGGCGTTCGATTCCCCAATGTTCGGTGACAAGACGACGTTGCGCGTCCACATTGTCTCTGACGGTGACGAGACCTGGCCATGAGGGATTGTTTGAGGGGCTTGAGGATAGACCGTTGCCGAACATGTTGGGGATGACGACAAACCAACGCGTCGGATCAAGAATGGTCTCTGGTCCGATCAGCCATTCGAGATCGGCATGCTGCGCTGAATAACTGGTCGGATAGAGAACGACGTTGTCGCGATCCGGCGACAGCGTCCCATACGTCTTCCAGCTAAGAGTGGCGTCCCCAAGCACCGCACCAGATTGTAGGATTACATCGCCGAGTTCGTACTTACCCGACTTTGTCGGCCAACCCATCACAGCTTAAAGCTGCGCACATACTCGACATGCCAGCGCGCATACCCGTCCTGCAGAACGCCGAGCCGGTCACGGATCGCAGCATGCACGATTGCTAGCTTATAAAACGGGACAGCAGGATATAGATGATGCTCGGTGTGGAACGGCATGTTCCACATGAGCACCCGCATGATCCAGTTTGTCACTGTTGTGCGCGTGTTCGTCAGCCCGTTATTGTCCAACGTGCAAAGCGTATGTTCCGTCAAGAGATAAAGCCGCAAGAACGGCTGTCCCAGCATCTGGGGTCCGATCCAGAAAACAAGTGGCGCCCACCATCCGATGAAAACGACCGATAGCGCGACGCAAGCTGCCATAAAGCCAGCCATCAACCGCAGCGAGAGAATCACGCGTGGCGCGGTTCGCGGCGTGATGAATGGATAGGCCGACAGGTCGCCACGCAAGCCGTCGAACAGCACGGTCAAGCGTGCATGCCAGTACGGGATCGCAAGAACGCGCCAGACGTAGGCGTCGAGACTTGTCGGCGTCGGCAATGCCGTCAATTCGGGATCGTGCTCCGGGTCCTGCGTGTGTCGGTGATGCGCAAGGTGAAAATACAGGTAGAAGTGCCAGTTCAGCAGCGAGGGGCTGGCGCTGAGCCATCCGACGGTGCGATTCAGCCACGGCGAGGCGAAAGCCGTCATGTGCATCGTCTCGTGGATCGGCGCGAAGAGCGCCGCCTGGGCGATGCCGAGCACAAGCATGGCAGGCAAAAGCGTCGCCGGTCCCGCATATGCGACGAGGATAGCGCCTAGCGCGAGCAGCAAAAGGTGAACGCCCAACTGCGCGAGCCCCCTTGCATCGGATGGGGCGGACAGCGTTCGAAGCTCCTCGCCGGACAACAGATTGCGTGCTTCCGCACTCATTTTAGCCTCGTCTCTGGGGAAGCACGGGTTTTGCATGTTTCGTGCCGGTGTTCTTCGGATCAAGCATGACCACCGTCTCGACTGTCTGTCCTCACGATTGCCCTTCGGCCTGCGCGCTCGACGTCGAGATTGTCGACGGGCGTGTACGAAGCGTCCACGGCGCTCAGAACTCCTACACGCGGGGCGTGATCTGCGCGAAGGTCAGTCGCTATAGCGAGCGCGTTCATCATGCTAATCGTTTCTTGCAGCCGCTGCTTCGCGTAGGAGCGAAAGGCGCCGGCCACTGGAAGCAACGAACTCGAACCTTGTGGCCAAAGCTCTAAACTCGAAATACTGGAACAGCGCTTTCCGGTTATTTTCAATGAGTTTGCGATAGCAGAATGGTCCGCTGGCGCCGGTCGACACCGTGGCGGGTTTGGCGTTCGTTATTCTGTGTCGCTACGGCGCGGCGAAGCACGTGCATCGTTCGTGATGGATCACGGCAGGACAGGACCGCCAGATGTTCTGGGTGGTGAAGCAGGCCAGCCCAATCGTATTGAGATACAGCAAGGCGGCAAGACGTTTGTACCGACCCATTTGTCGAAAGATCAGGACATCGAGTTGCGCGAAGGTGATATGATTAAGGTACAGACGCCCGGCGGTGGCGGCTACGGTTACGCAAACGGGCGACCCGCATGGTTGAGGGAGCGCGACGCGAAACACGGGTATGGCGCGGCGGACGCATAAATCTCGATGGTAACTTACGACGGCCCTTAGGTGCTGTGTTCCGTTTGTGCTGAGGCCGGAGCTCGCTTGTGCACGCATACAAAGCCGCTAAGATGAAAGGCTGACATTCATCCTTTCGCACTTTGCAGCCCCTCCCCTGACCCTTCCTTGCCACCTTGAGCAAACGCTCCTTTTGCAGAAAGCATGGTCATTGCAGCAACAGTAACAAAAGTCAGTTTTATCATTTCAGCTCCTCGCGTTATCGCGAGATCCCGACTCGACCAATCATCTGCGGTTCAACCGGCAAACGTAAACTCTTGGACAGGGAGATGGTCAGCTGCCTTAGCGTCGTATCACTGCGCATTTCATTTTCCGCTTAAGCTGAAACAATTGATGGCGCGGGGACTTTGCGATGGTCTCTATCAACAAGTCTATCGCTATGCATCGCTTTTCGGCTCTCGATATCGTTGCCGGCATCCTTATGGCGCTTTTTCTGATTGGACCGTTGTCCGCCGGAATGCTCGCGTCTCGCTATGCAAGCGATGAGACGAAGGCGAAGAGTCAGGCACCGGTCAATCCGGCCGAAGAACAGAGGAAGTAGACAATGGCAGAGAAGCACATTGGCCCTGGCGGCGATCCGGCAGAGGGATCACGCCAGACAGCAGACAGGAACCTCGATCAAGACGCCAAGAAGCGCTCGCCAAGCGATAAGCCGACGCCGAAGACGCCGGAGAATCAAGAAGGCAATACCGGCGGGGGAAAGCACGCGCCCGTGAAAAGTGAAACAGGTGCCTGACGAGATTGAGGAAACGCGTTCCTTGCGTGCGACTACAGCGCAATACAACGGCCACCGCACCAATTGCTATTTGCGACAGTTCCACAGCAACAGTTGCTGATATCAAGTTACCCACGCTTGGTCGGACGCGCGCCTGCGGAGATTGGATCACGCATGAGGTCGAGCTTACGGATGAGCCAAGGCATTGAAAGACCTTGCGCGAAGATCGAGAAAGCAACAACTGCGAACGCCACCGCAATGATGCTCGACCGCTCAGCGAGCTCGATGGGAAGCGCCAAGGCCAGGGCCAGGGCAAGAGCACCGCGCAGACCACCCCAGACCAAGACATGCTGGTAGGACAGTTCGATCCGTAACGAGGTCCGGCGAAACAGCGCGGCGAGTGGGTAGACAGCAATGGCGCGCCCGAGGAGAACCAGAACGACGGCAGTTGCCGCAGCCCACAATACAGACGCGATCGGCTGTTGCGCCTCCTGAACGCCGATCAGAATGAATACGAAGGAGTTGGCTAGAAACGCCGCAAATTCCCAAAAGGCAATGACATGGCCGTGTCCGCTTTCAGAGAGCGCATGCGGCAAACCCACGTGCCGGACGAGCAGGCCGGCCGACAATGAGCCCAGAACACCGGAAGCATGAAAATGCTCAGCCAGCAGGAAGGAGCCGTATGCGGCGATCGTGGTGAGAGTGATCTCGACCAGATGGTCATCGGTACGGCCTGCAAGAAGCAGAGCACCGCCGGCAACCGCAATGCCTGCCGCGATGCCTCCGCCGATTGTCCAGATCAGCGAACCGACGATCGCGAGAGGCGTCACAGCGCTACCGGCCGCGATGGAAAGCAGCAAACCAAAACCAAGCGCGGCTACACCGTCATTGAGCAGGCTTTCCGACTCAACCACCATGCTCAGGCGGCGCTCAACCTTCATCTCCTTGAATGCGGCGATGACGGAAACCGGGTCGGTTGCCGCAATCAGCACGGCAAACAGTCCAGCGCCAAGCCAGCTCCAGCCGATGATCAGGTGCATGCCAGCGGCAACAACTATCGCGGCTAGGATAACGCCCGCGAAGGCCAAACTGGCGGTTAATGGCAAATTGCGGCGAAAGGGCTGCCATTGAAGCTGCAAGGCTGCCTCGAAGATCAACGGCGGCAGGAACACCGAGAAGATCAGATCGCGCGTAAGCGGCAGTTCAATACCCGCCGGGAAAGCAGTCAGGGCGATACCCGCAAAAACCAGGCCTACGCTGTAGGGGAGACCGAAGCGACGCGAGACAATCGCCACGACAGACGCCGTCAATAAAACAAGCCCCACGCTTAAAATCGAAAGATCAGCCAAATTGTACTTCCCGTTTTCCGTTAGAGTCTAACCCTGATTGGCGCCGCTATGATGGGGATCTATGCGGTGCCCATGCAAAGAGGGGGTGAGGCGCGAGCCTCACCCCCTCTGCATCAGATGTACGCCATAGTCAGACAAAAAAATCCGCCCTCAGACCTCACAGAGCGACGCCGCTCAGACTTTCTTCTTGCTATACTGGAATTTCGGCGCGTTCTTGAGCGTGTCCTTATTCGTATCGATGTAAGCTCGCATCTCGCCGTCCTTCATGTTCAGAACGACGGTCGCCGGATCGAGGACTACATAGCTCTCGCCCATTCCAAGGAAGCCGCCGACGCCGACCACAAGGCCGCTGACGGTCTTTCCGTTGTCGATGACGAGATCATCGACTTCGCCGAGCTTTTCGTTCTGGTTGTTGTAGACGTCCATGCCCATCAGCTTCGATGACATCGTGTCGACCGGCTTAACAGTCATGAACCGCACAGCCATCGTAGCGGTGTTGGCCATCTTCAGGCCGCCAGCGTTAGCCATGTTGTCGGTCGACATCGCTCCAGGCGCAGGCGTGGACATCGACGGGGCAGCCGTCTGAGCGAGTGCCACGGTCGTCATAGCCGAAAGAGCGAAAAACGCGGATAGTGCGCGGATAGTCATAAAACACCTCTAATTGGCGCAGGAAGCAAAATACTTCAGAAGCGCGACATAGAGCCAACCACTCACTACAACGGTACGTTCCGCGCCGGCGGATTACATCGGAGCAACATCTCCTCCATAGTTCTCGCGCTAGTTTTGCGTTGCTTTTTCGAGAGCCAGCCAACGACAATCCATCTCGGCTTTTACGGATGTTTCGGTCGCGGCGCTGCGACAGGCAGCACGCACAAGCTCTGCATGTCGTACAATCTCAATTAGACGATCTGGCATGCGCTCGACTTGGGCGACTTTGATTAGGACATCAAGCATCCGGATAAGGACGAATGACGAAGTGGTCGCGTTCTGGCGGATAAGGTCAAACATAACGTCACAAAGCCCGCCGTAGGCCGTCGCGACATAAAGCAGGACGATTTGACCGTCGCGTGCCACTGCTCCGGACGGCAGAAAGCGCGTGGAAATACGACAGAGCGCATCACCGAAGCGCTCGAGTACGCTGGTGGCGGTCAACGGATCATTGATGCCCGGCGAAAGCGCCCTGACAGCAATCTCTGAGAGCTGCCGGATACAATATTCCAGGTCTTGCAATGCAGCCTGTGACCTTCCGAAGGTCAAAGCTTCGTCCAACGCTATTGAGGCTCCATCGAGGAACGGATGAATGTCCGCGACCGGACAGCCTACGGGAACATACTCGCCGGGCTTGAAACGCAAGCGCACCCGCACGCCAGCTCTCGACGCCCAATCCGCCAGACCTTCGAGATCGATCGCCTGCAGATAATTGCTTTGTGTGATCGACACTTCACGGCCGGGTATGAAGTCTACCGGTGTGATCCCCGGCTCTGCGAGAGTTCCAGACTGAATTGCTGCGACTAGATCGTTGTGGACAGCATCGACGACCTTCTCCACGTTAATGCTAGTCGCGACGTGATGGACAAACCACACCAACGTCGCTGTGCAAACGAGTGCGAGAATAATCGCGATCGTAACCGCCGCGTGCGGGATAAACGCGCCTTCCTGTTGCGTTCGGACGGTGCGCAGCACGATCAGCGCGTACGCAAACGTGCCAACGAAAATGCCCAGTGCAAATTGATTGCGGCTGTCGCGAATGAAATTTCGCAAAAGACGCGGTCCCATTTGGCCTGATGCCAAGGACAGCGCCGCGATTGTGATCGAAAAAATGGTCCCGGCTACCCCGATCGCCGACGATGCAACGGCACTCAGCAGGGCTCTGGCCCCTTCTGCTCCGCCAGAGTACCCCCAGGGCCCCGCCGCGGGTGTACTGCCTCCGAAGACATGCGCCGTCTCGATCCAGACGGCGCCCTGAGCCAGAGCGACGCACAAGACAACCATAACTGCCGGGCGCAGCCAGAACTGATTGCCGAGCGCTTCAAGCGCCGCTTGTATTCGAGCGTTCATAGCTACCCATTTCGTCGAGGCGCGAAGCGCGATGGGCGGTCTGAGCGCTCCGCGCCATCGGTTCGAGAAGGAACCCTCCCGCGAAGCGCGTTGTTCCGCGCAGAGATCAGCCGCCCGTCGCGAAGCCCGGATACAGGGTCATGCCACCATCGACATAAAGCGTTGCCCCGGTCACGTAATCAGAGGCTTCCGAGGCCAGCCATACAGCAACGCGTGCGATGTCGTCGGGCTCGCCAATGCGCTTGTAGGGCACCAATGTCATGAGATCAGCGTAGGCAGCGGGTGTGCTCCAAGCTTCCGTATTGATCGGCGTCCGTACCGCGCCCGGTGCGATGCTGTTGACCCGGATGAAATGCGAGGCCAGTTCTTGCGCGATGCTTTTCATCAGCATCTCGACCCCGCCTTTCGACGCGGCGTAGTTTGCGTGACCGGCCCAAGGAATCGTCTGGTGCACGGAGCTCATGCAGATGATCTTTCCAGCCGCCTGTGAAATGGATCGGTCGACGCCCCGCCGCTTGAACTCGCGCGCAGCGGCTCGAGCGCAGAGAAATTGCCCGGTCAGATTGACGTTGATGACCGTATTCCACTGCTCGAGCGTCATTGTGTCGAAGGCGGAATCACGTTGAAGCCCGGCATTGCTGACAAGGATGTGTAGCGTGCCAAATTCGGCAATGGCTTCCGCGAACATCCGATCGACATCTTCTTCTTTACTCACGTTCGCCTTCACCGCGATCGCGCGGCGGCCAAGGTCCTGTATAAGCTTGACGACGTCGGCGGCGGCTTGCGGATCAGCGACGTAGTTGACCACCACGTCCGCGCCCGCGCGGGCAAGGCCGATTGCGACAGCCTTCCCGATCCCTGAGTTGGCACCTGTGACGACCGCAGGCTGGCCGAGCAAAACGGGGTAATAGGGCGTGTTTGGCGTGCGGCTGGGGCCCTCGGTCGATGGCGCAGCAGATTGCTCAGTTGCGCGTTTTGCGTCGTTCATCGTGTGATTGTTCCAAGTCGCGGACATGCCGGCACGTGATAGGAGCTAGACGCATCCGCACCGCTTTCAATCGGATAATCGGAGTTGAGGTTAGAGAGATTCTGTGTGCGACCATCGGACGTTAGTCGTCAATTGCTGCTAAACTGACCGTGCCGCCAAGCTTGACGGCTCAGGCCAACACGCCTCACCGCTGCGTTCGCGATTGGTTCTGCAGAGATCGTTGTCGGCATTGCGACCCTGGGCGCAGGACCGCCAGGCATCGTTTGAAGCGTGGACTCTTTGGACTGTATTGGTCTGACAAGCGGCTTGTGGGACGAACTCATGTATACGGCGTTCTTGAGCAGCGTTTTCCAATGTGCCGCGTGCCTTCCGCCACGCACAGCATTGCGCGGTGATGACGCGAAATTCCGCTAAAAGCTTGCGAGTCGATGTCCGCTTTGGGCCGATTGTGTTGATAAAGTCGGTTGTAGTTTGCAGAGCGTCTTCGCTTAGCTATGACAGTGATTGCCTGCTTCGGTCAGATTCCGCAGGTCATGCGATCGCGAGCGCCGGTGATCTGAGTTTTGCTAGCTTCCGGAGGTTCTGGGCGGTGGCGGCAAGGTGGAACTCGTCTCCTGCGCCGTTTGGACCGCGTAGTCTCAACCTGCCGAGCTGGAGGATGCGCTTGAGATGCGCGAACAGCATATCGACCTTCTTCCGCTCGCGCCGTGACGTCAGATAGGCGCCGGTCTTTGCAATATCGCACGCCATGTCACGGGCGCCCTCGTGTATCGATCGCGGTATTTTCAGTGCCGGCGTGTTCGGAGAGCAGCGCAGCTTCATCGTGCAAGTATCGCAATCGTACTTGCTCGCGCGATACAGAAGCGTGGCACCGTCGTTGACCAGGGTGCCGTTGCAGGTCAGCACCTTGCCCGCCGGACAGACGTAGACATCACCTTCATGATCGTAGGCAAAGTCCTCTCGCTCGAAGGTACCATCGGTTCGCGCCGACTTGTCGAACACTGGGAGGTGCGGCTCAATCCCGCGCTCGTGCACCAACCATGCGAGGTTCTCAGCCGACCCGTAGGCGCTGTCCGCGGCAAGCAGTGCCGGCCATAGACCAAAGCGATTCTGCGTGCGCCCGATCATGGTTCGTGCCGCGCCGACCTCAGCCTGGCGGATGGCACGCGTCGCCTCCACATCGACGATGACCGCGTGATCGAGATCGATCAGGTAGTTCGTGGCGTAGGCGAAGAACGCATGCCCTTTGTGGGCGCCGGTCCATTGCGCAGCCGGGTCCGACGGCGAGATGTACTTCGGCGTCTTCTCGCTTGCGGCGCCGAACGCGGCATCATCGAGCGTGGCCAGGTACTCGCGTGCGGCACGGCCAGCGTCCGGCCCGATGTCGACAGCCTTTCACTCGCTGCTGGAGACCGAACGCTGCTTGTTGGCGTCCGCCGCGACAAGCGAGCCTTTATCAACACAATCGGCCAAGAGCGGATGTTCGAAACGCCGCAAACCGCATCCTATATGCGCGGTATCGCGACCGGCTCGCTATGTCCGACAGCGACCTCCGGCAGCGTCTTTTATGCGTAATGCGGCAAGCGTTCTAAACACCGCGATCGGTTTCCTTTTTTGGATATGCTTCGCATCTGAATGATGGAAGCGGCCATCCACTGGCTCCTAAAAAGGCCGGCGTCGATATCGCGGAAAAGATCTAAGCCGGAGGCGACGGCGGGACACCGGCATCGGACCAGGGTTCGTCCTCCGGAGATGTACCGAAGGTTCGAAAGCTGGCGGGATCCTGCCCGTAAGCCAGCCGGAACGATCGCGAAAAGTGACTGCGGCTCGAATACCCGATGCTTTTGGATATGAGTTTTATCGGGACATCGGTGGTGGCGAGAAGGTGAGCTGCCAAACGTAGCCTCACCGCAGTCAAGAATTCGATCGGCGTCTGACCGAAGGTCGTCTTGAAACGCTCTGTGAAGACGGACCGGCTCATGCCGGAGAGCGCTGAAAGGCTTGAAACCGTATGTGGTTGTGCCGGCTCTTCGACGATGGCGGTGATCGCGCGTGCAAGCCTACTGTCCTGAAGCGAAGCGAAGAATGGCGATACCACATTCCGCTGGAGCAATTGCTGTCGTAGAACCAGTATGAGACATTGTTTCATCAATGCTTCGGTCATTGCGCGCATCCCGACGGCGTGGCTCGACAGTTCACCGAGCATTGCTTGGAACGCGTAACGAAGTTGCTCGACGTCGCTTGTGTCGACGACGATCGGTTCGCTGAGACTTTCAAACAGACCCAACGTCCCGGCATAGGTCGCGAGGATCGTGCCGCAAACAATACGCGTCTTCGGCGCTCCCGCGCCCGCCAGAAATTTGATCAGGCCGTCATTGATGATCTCGCAGGTCTCGTCGGCGGGTACCTCGCGAAAGACCGACGCGGCATCTCCCAGGCTCTGGTGGGTGCGGGCCGGCACGACCATGATGCAGTTTGTGTCATAGGCGATCGGACGGCTATTGCCGCTTTGAAGCGTTCCCTGACCCTCGAGAACATAGTGAATCGTCACGCCTTCCATCGGGTCGAAACTTAGGCGATAGCCAGGGTCGATCTCGCAGAGCGCGAACGCATGGAGGCGCACACTGAGAGTTGTGAGAAGGTTGTCCAGAATGTGCCCGGCCATCGGCATCAATTCTCGCGCATCAGATCACACGGTCGAGCCCGTTCGCGGACGGAGTTAGGCGTGCGATGAACATTTAAGCGCTGGCGAAAAATGCCGCTCATTCTGCATCGCGCCGTCCGCCACTCATCTTCGCGGTTTCGGTTGCCAGATCAAAGACCGTCCCCAAGAAAGCGGCATGAACGAAACTCTGCGGAAAGTTTCCGACCATTTCACCTGTCGCCGGATCGCCTTCTTCCGCGAAGAAGCCAAGATCGTTCGAGTAGGCAAGCGTCGCATCGATGATGGATCGCGCTCTTTCAAGATCGCCGCGCATGATCCAGTACTGGGCTACCCAGAACGTCCCCGCGAGAAACGCACCTTCCTCATGCGATGGAAACAGTAGGAGCAGGCGCCGGTACAGCGCACCGTCGGCAAGATCACGCTCGATCTCCGCAATCGTGACCAGCATCGTAGGCGTGTCGGCGTCGCAATAAGCCCAGACCGGAAATAGCGCTGCCGACACATCGACATCTTCTCCGCCGGCAATGGCTGCATAGGCGCCGCTCGTCGTCATGCATTGGGTGATGACGAAGGCGCGGATCGCTGTCGCTGTCTGGCGCCATAAGAGTGCTTCGGCCTTGTCGCCATACTCGGCAATGAACTCCAGGCCGCAGGCCATGATGACCTTGCTGCTTGTATACTGCGCGGGCTCGCGCTCCTCCCAGAGTCCGAAATCGGCTTCTTGCCAGTGTTTCGTGAGAAAATTCGCGGCGTCGCGGATCATCGCAAACTGCGGTCGATCGGTCGTTGCGCCGTACACGAGTTTCGCTACGAGCAGAATATTGCCAACGGCATCGAGTTGCAGTTGTGTGCGCGCGCCGTTCCCTTTGCGCACCGGCGACGCACCGCCATAACCGACCCATCCGTCGACCGTCAGCTCTTCCGGCACCGTCTCTCCGGACAATGTCAGAGCAGGCGGCAGGAAGATGTCGTCCGAGCGAACTTTGCTGGAGCCGAGGAAATCCAGAAGGCGGCGCGCCTGCCCGACGTCGCCCGCGCTACGGATCAGAGCGCTCGCAATCATCCCGGCGTCGCGAAGCCAGACGTACCTGTAGTCATAATTGCGGTCGCCGCCTTTTACTTCGGGCAGCGAGGTCGTAACCGCAGCAATCACGCCGCCGCTCTCGGCGTGTGTCAGGAGTCGCAATGCTCGCAGCGACCCGGTTATTCCCCGATCATATCCGGCGTGGTGTTTGTCATTCGAGGCGAGGCTTTCCCACGCGTCGATCGTCACGCGGCGCCAGAGCTGAAGGGCGCTCGCATTGGGTCGCAGCGCGTCCGACGCTAGCAACGTCGCCCAGCTTTCGTCTCCTGAGGGGACGTGCATGAGCACGTGACCGTCCTCGATCGTCAAAGCATGGGATGCAAACAGAGTGTCGTTTCCGATCCTGACACCGGCGTCCACCCGCAGAGGCATCGAACCTGATTGGCCGAAATTCGGTGCGGGTTCGAAGCGCAGGATCGCGTCGGAGCGGACCGCCGACAGGATCCGACAGATGCCGCGGGGCACACCGGATCCCATTGGCATAAAATCCGTCACTGTCGAGACATGGCCCGCACACGACAGGTGCGTCTCCAGCACGGCGCTGGACGAAACATAGGCCCGCCCAATCGATCGGCTGCCGGGTATATCAAGCCGCCACGCTCCGCCACGCTTATCAAGAAGCGCGCCAAAAATGCTGGGGCGATCGAACCGATCGGGGCAGTACCAGACGATGTCGCCGGACCTCGTAAGAAGCGCGGCGGTGCGCTGATCACCGATCACTCCAAGATCTCGAATCGAAATCGCAACCTCTGACGGGAGCTGGTCGTATCTGCTGGCGCTCACGCAGATGCATCGCGTGCTATGAAGCCGCACAAGCTAGCACTCATGGAGGTATCGGCGAAATCGAGGCGCATCTTCATGCGCGATACTCATTTGGTAAGATCATGCTCGCTTGAACATGACGATGAACGATGAAGCTTCGCCAATCACGTTACGGTGATTTGCGTCGAAACATTTCGACATTCGATAGATCAGCCTCGCAGTACAATCGAGCACGTAACTCGGCTGATGACGCACATGTTATCAAACGACAGCGATGCGGCGATTGCCTATCAGTGGCAACGCGCGAAGTCAGAAACGACACGACGCTTCGAACAGCGTGATGAGAAAATGGCTTCTGACACATCGGACAATGTAAGCGCACGCGACCGCTACGACGCAATCGTTGTCGGTAGCGGCGCCGGTGGATCGACGATGGCGTGGAAGCTGGCGAAAGCTGGCAAGCGTGTCCTTGTCCTCGAACGCGGCGACTATCTTCCGCGTGAGCCCGAGAACTGGAAGTCGAACGACGTCTTCGTCGACAATCGTTACAAGACGACAGAGAAATGGGTCGACGGCAAAGGACGGTCATTTCATCCGGCAACGCATTATCGTGTCGGTGGTAACACCAAGGTCTATGGCGCGGCCCTCTTCAGACTTCGCGAACGCGATTTCGCAGAGCGGGTAATGCAGGATGGCGTGTCGCCTGCTTGGCCGATCGGGTATGCGGAGTTTGCGCCGTACTACCTCGCGGCAGAGCGCCTGTACGAAGTTCGCGGCAAGCGCGGAAGCGATCCGACCGAGCCTAGATGTCCCTCCGGGTACGACTACCCTGCGATCTCTCACGATCCGCTTGTTCAGGAACTTTCCGACGGCCTGTCGAAGTCTGGCTACAATCCGTTTCCCCTCCCGCTCGCACTTCGGCTCGACGAGTCACAGCCGCAGACCAGCGCTTGCGTGCGCTGCGGGATCTGCGACGGATTTCCGTGCCCCCTGGGAGCCAAGTCGGATGCGGAGGAAGCTTGTCTTCGTCCCGCGCTCGAAACGGGAAACGTGACGCTTCTCACCGGCGCGTATGTTGAACGCCTGCAGTGCAGCGCATCGGGCCGTGAAATCGCCGGCGTCAGCGTGCGCCGGGCCGGGCAATCCGAGATGTATCGAGCCGATATAGTGATCGTCGCTTGCGGCGCCATCAATTCGGCGGCGCTGCTTCTTCGTTCGGCCTGCACCACGCATCCAGACGGCGTCGCGAATGGCTCGGGCGTCGTCGGCCGACATTACATGTGCCACCTCAACTCGGCCGTCTTGGCATTGGTGCCGGAGCGCAACGAGACACGGTTTCAGAAAACGCTGGGACTAAACGACTTTTACGACACCGACGGACACGTGCAGATGCTCGGCAAGACCGACGGCGGCCAGATTGCAGGCGATGCCCCGGTTTGGGCACCCAGGGCCGCCTTCGATGTTCTCGCCGGCCACGCGATCGATTTCTGGCTGATGAGCGAGGATCTGCCCAATCGCGACAACCGGGTCACCCTGCAGACTGATGGGACGATCTGCTTGTCCTACACGCCGAACAACCTGTCTGCGCATCGAAGACTGCGACAGAACTTCGAGGTCGCGATCAACAAGGCCAGAAACAACAATGCGCTCTGGCGACATGCCTTCATTGGTCGCCGCATTCCACTTTCCGGCGTCGCACATCAGAACGGCACCATCCGGTTTGGCCTTGACCCGTCGTCGTCCGCTCTCAACACCGATTGCCGGGCACACGAGGTCGACAATCTCTATGTCGTCGATGGCAGCTTCTTCGCCTCGAGCGGCGCAATCAACCCGACGCTGACCATCATCGCAAATGCCCTTCGGGTCGGCGACACGATCTGCAAGCGGCTGCAATGAAAATGGCTGAAGGGCGAACGCGCACGGATTGTCTCGGAGTCGGATTGGCCGTGAAGGACGTGAAGACGTCGAGCGACTTCTACAAAGGCCTGTTCGGATTCACCGGCGAATCGAGCCGGCTTCGTTTCGGCGACTTTCAGCTGGACTTTCTGACGTCGTCCGCGCGCCGGCGGGTCCCGCCGGACAGTCGCAGTCACGATGCCTGGTTTCGTCATTTCGCAATCGTCGTGCGGGACATGCAACAGGCGTGGCGTGTTTTGTCCGAGGCGGGCGTCGAGATGATTTCATCTGAACCACAGACCTTGCCCGCCTGGAATGCGGAGTCGGCTGGTATTCAGGGGCTCTACTTCCTCGATCCTGACCGGCACCCTGTCGAACTGATCCAGTTTCCGCCCGACAAGGGAAAGGCCATCTGGCATGAGCCGGGCCGCAACCTGTTTCAAGGCGTCGACCACACCGCGATCGTCGTGCGCGACATTGCAGAGA
>CBDFFN010000022.1:0-282758 GCA_965246795.1 Beijerinckiaceae bacterium
AGCGGCTCGTCCGCAGGCGGCATCGGGTAGTCGCGCAGCCGCGCCGCACGGACCCAGCGAAGGGTCTGGCCCTCGAGCGGCTGCGGCTGCCCCTGCCATCGACGGCAGATGTAAAGCGGCATCAGCAGGTGCTTTTCGTCATAGCTGTGGCTGGCGAAGCTGAGCGGCGCGAGACAGGCGGCCTCGACGGCAATACCGAGTTCTTCGGCGAGCTCGCGGATTAACGCCGCCTCGGGCATCTCGCCCGGCTCGATCTTGCCACCCGGAAATTCCCACAGGCCCGCGAGCGTTTTTCCGGCCGGCCGTTGTGACAGGAGGATTCGGTCGTCGGCGTCGATCAGTGCGACGGCGACGACGAGGAGCAGCTTCACGAGCGGTCAGCGATCGTTGGTCAGGACCAGCTTGATCGGCTTGTCCTCTTTTTCCCTTGACGGTGACCGTCTCGTAGAACGCGCCGCCGTCCTGACCGACACGCTGGACATTGTTGTAGGCGCCGAATTTGAAGTGAAGATAAGAGTCCTTGTCCTTCCAGGCGATCTGCGTCGCGACGAAATAGGTGCCGGGCGCGGACGCCCTCGAATTCGAAGCGGCCGCTCGATTCCGCGCGTGTGGTGCGCGTGTATTCGGCATAGGCGGGATCGCTGTCGACCTGCGCGACCATATTCACCGGCACGCTGCGGCCACCCTTGTAGAGCGTCGCGAAGCGCTCCTTGGCATAGGCTGTTGCAGGCACGAGCCGCACGATTTCGCCCGCCGCGTTGACGACACCGCCCTTGCCGTCGCGCCAGAAGGCGTGGCCCGCAATCTTTCCGGTGCCGCTCTTCTTGATGAAGGCGGCGTCGGACGCGCTGAACGCGGTGGCGCTGGCGGACAGCGACGAGGCCGTCGGGCCGGTCGACTGGCAGCCGGCGAAGAGACCGGCGAGGGCGAACGCAAGGAGAGGGGCACGCACGGACAAAATCTCACGCTGGGTCATTAGCCTGACCGGCTAGACGCCGGAAATCAATCGCCTCTGTCGATGAAGGCCAGAACCGTGTCGATGTCGTAACAGACGGAACCTTCCGGCATCGATGGTCGCGCTACCATCACGACCGGAATGCCAAGCTCGCGCGCCGCGAAGAGTTTGGCCGAGGTCGGGTCGCCGCCGCTGTTCTTCGTCACCATCACGTCGATGCGATTTTCGCGAAGAAGCATCGTCTCGTGGGCGAGCGTAAAGGGTGGTCTCTCCTGCAGCGTCGCGTGGTTCGGCAAATCCGACAAATTCCCCGGCGCATCGATCGAGCGCACGAGATAGAAGTGCTGTGGCGCGGCGGCAAAGGGCGAGAGCGAGTTGCGGCCGATAGGCAGGAACACGCGTTTCGGTGTCTGCGCCAGCGCCACAACGGCGGCGGCGAGATCCGGCACGGTCATCCAGCGATCGCCTGCCGTCTCTTTCCAGCCAGGCCGACTGAAACGCAGCCGCGACACGCCTTCCGCCGCGCACGCAGCAGCGGCATTCGCCGACATCTGCGCCGCGAAGGGATGCGTCGCGTCGATCACGCGCTCGATTCGATTTTCGCGCAACCACTCGCGCAGTCCATCGACACCGCCGAATCCGCCAGCGCGTGTCGGCACTGCGTGGCGCGCGGGCGCTTCGGTTCGTCCAGCGAGAGACAAGATCGTCGCAATGTCGGTTCTCTTTGCCAGTGCGGACGCCAGCACCGTCGCCTCGCGCGTTCCACCGAGAATGAGAATGCGCCTATTCACGCCATCCATCAGCCGTTCATTCTTAACGGGAAGAAACCAGGTTTCTGGCAATCGCGCATGCGGCGGGCGTCTTGCTCAATACGTTGTAGCGGGGACAGCGGACCCTGCGAGACGAAGAGGCGGAACCGATATGATACAGACGGCAGTCAGGCGAGGCCACGCCCGCACCGTTTCCGGACAGGTGTGACGGCATGCTGCTTCGTCACACAATCCTTTACCTGCCGGCGCAATTGCTCGCGCCGCTGTCGCAATTCGTTGCGGCCGTCGTCTGGACGCACTGGATGTCGCCGGAGGCTTATGGCGTCCTGACATTCCTCATTGCGGCGCAGGATCTCGTCTATGCGATCTGCCTGCATTGGTGGTCGAGTTTCTCGCTCCGCTATCTCGCTGGCTTTAATCGCGGCGAGGCGCGCGATTACCGCCGCAGCGAAGCAACAATTCTGGCCGGGACGGTCCTCGTCGGTGGCGTCGTGACCATCGCGCTGCTCGGCTATCTTGGCATGGTCGACGACACATCGCTTCTGATCGTGGCGGTCATCTTTCTCGCAAGCCGCGCCATCAATGTTCATTTGGCGGAACGTGCGCGCGCTCAGGAGCGCATTCTCGCCTACACCGTCGCGCAGACGGCGGGGCCGATGCTCGGCTTCGCACTGGCGCTTGCGGCGATGCATTGGCTTCGTCCGACGCCGGATGCGGCACTCGCTGGTTTCGCCGTTGCACAGACCTTTGCGACCTTCTGGCTCAGCCGGCATCTGTCCGTCGATCTCGCGTTGCGCGCGCCGGAGATGGCGATGCTGCGCCGTGCGCTCGCCTACGGATTGCCGATGGTCGTCGCCGGTGTACTCGGCTGGTTCGTGCTCAACGGCGTCCGCTTCGTCGTGCAGGAGATGGGCGGCGACACGGCCGTCGGTCTTCTCGCCGTCGGCTGGAATCTCGGTCAGCGCCTTACCGGCGTGATGGCGATGCTCGTCACGGCGGCCGCCTATCCGCTCGCCGTGCGGCAACTCGCGACGCGCGGCCATCTTGATGCGCTGAAACAGCTCGAGGCGGGCGGCACGTTGCTTCTCGCGGTGATGCTGCCGGCGTCGATCGGGCTATGGGAAATCAGCGCACGCCTCATCGATCTGACAGTGGCGACGCCGTTCAAGGCGATCACGACGCTGATCCTGCCAACAGTTATTCTTGCCGGTACGATCCGCAACTTCCGCGTCCACTATGCCGATCAGCCGTTCCTCCTGTTCGAGCGCACGCGGCTTGGCATGCTGGTCAACGCGATCGAGGTCGTTGCGCTCATCGCATGTTCCGCGATCGGTTTCGCGTGGCGTGGCATTCCCGGCGCGGTTGAAGGCTGCCTCGTCGCGACCTGCGTCGGCGCGGTCGTCTCGTTCGTTCTGGCGCGAAAACTGTTCGGCCTGCCGCTGCCGATTTTCGACTGGGGCCGCATCGGGCTGGCCGCGGCGTTCATGGGCGCGATGCTGGTATGGGTCGACCGGCTCCCGCTCGACAGCAACGTGTCGATCGTCGTCGACATCGTCGTTGGCGTGATCTCCTACGCGCTTGCGATGGCGGCGCTGTTCGCCGACCGCATTCGCGAATACATGCGCGAACGCCGTTCGAGCGATGAGCCTCTCGTGGCAGGTGCGAAGACGTAAGGGTGCGCGCCGCGACCGCCTTGCGTCGTCGCGTAACGCCGGTACATGAGCGGCATGGTCAAGAATTCGCCGCCCGTCGCATCTCTCATGGAACATGTGATTCCGGTCGAAGCCGGCTCCGGCGTGATTGGCGCCAGCTTTCTTGGCGCGACGGCCGTCTTCGCTTTAGTCGACGGGACGCTGCTGTGCGTGGACGACGCGAACCCGCAGCAACGGCACGAAGCGCATCCCGACGCCGCAATCCTCGTCGCCGCCAGCGATGGCAAACGCCTTGTCACCGGCGGTGATGACGGGCGTGTCGTCGCGACGAGCGCATCGGGCGAATCCGTTGAGATCGGCAAGGACAAGGGCTGGATCGATGCGCTGGCCGTGCGGCCGGACGGCGCATTGGCGTGGTCCTCCAGCAAGACGGTCTCAGCCCGCGATCCCAAAGGCGTGGTGAAGACCTGGGTGGCGCCGTCGTCCGTGCGCGGCCTCGCTTTCATGCCGAAGGGCTATCGGCTCGCCGTTGCGCATTACGGCGGTGCGTCGCTGTGGTTTCCGAACATGGCGGCGACACCAGATGTGCTTGCATGGAAAGGCTCGCATCTCGACGTGACGGCATCACAGGACGGCCGCTTCGTCGTGTCGTCGATGCAGGAGAACACTTTGCACGGCTGGCGGCTCTCGGACGGCCGCGACATGCGCATGTCCGGCTACCCCTCGAAGACGCGGTCCTTGTCGTGGTCGCACGATGGTCACTGGCTTGCGACATCCGGCGCTGACGCCTGCGTCGTCTGGCCCTTTGCGACCAAGGATGGTCCGATGGGCCGAGCGCCGAAGGAGATCGGCGTGCGCGCCGCGCGAGTCAGTGCGGTGGCGTGCCATCCCGCCGCGCCGATTCTCGCGATCGGTTATGCCGACGGTTTCCTGATGCTGGCGCGGCTCGAGGACGGTGCCGAAATCCCGGTGCGGCGCGAAGGCGAGGGTGGTGCGCTCAGCGCACTTGCGTGGAGCGCGCATGGCGAGCGGCTGCTGTTCGGCACCGATGGCGGGCAGGCCGGGATTGTTCCGATTCCTTGAGCCGGCGCCTCATCACTGCATGTAGCGCTGCCAGGCCCAGATCGCGGCCGTAGCCAGCGCACCAAACAAGACGGCCGAGCCGACGATCTCGACGAGAAAGAGGAAGCTGCGCGCAAACAGCCGCGCGACGGGCGAGCGCGGTCTCGGCGGTCCTGTCGATGTCGGTTGCGCGTTGTTTTGCGAAGAGGTCATCAGCGCCGGGCGCTCACCACCCAGCGATTGCGACGGTGACTGAAACGATTGCAGCGCCTTCTCGCGCTCGATGAGTCTTCGCGCGATGTAGTCCGTGATCGCACGCACCGTCGGCTCGATGCGATCGTTTTCCGACAGCACCGCACGCCCGTTGCGGGAATCCCGAACGAAGCGATAGGCGCGCCGGTCACGCCCCATCTCGACGAAGGCGACCATGTCGATGAAGAGGCGCGGCCGGTCGCCGGGTGCGATACCGGGATCGAAGATATCGCAACTCGCCGGCACTTCGTCGAAGACCGGCTGCAAATGTTCGCGGAGAATTTCGAGCCGCGTCAGTTCGGCGCCACGCAAATCGGCGACCACCTCGGCGCGATCGGCATTCTCGACGCGCGCTCGACGCAGTGCCGCAGTGAGACCGGACTGTCTCGCGCGGTCCCGGCTTGACGCAGCGGCGGACGGACGCTGAGCGACATAGTCCGATGTGTCATGCACACCGGGCGTGTCGTCGGGCCTGTCCATTACGCCGATCCCTTAACGCCGAACGGAGGTCCTCCCGCTCGACCTCAGCAGAAGCGCTTAGCGCCCCTGCTGTACAGCGGACAAACGCCAGTCTTCCGGCCGTCCACCCACAGGTCGCGTAAAGGTCCAGACCTCCGTCACCTCCTGCGGCGTGTTCGCATCGCCCGCAACGACTCGGCCGCTTGTCCGGTCGATCATCGCATCGATCAGCGAATACCGCATCGCGACGCTCGCATATTCCGAGCCAGCCTCCGACCAACTTTCCGCAAGATCGCCGCGAATGAAGCGGATATCCGACATGCGGTTGATCGCGCCGTGCGAGCGGTTCTCATCGAGCTCGCGGCTGAACTCGGCCGCGACGTCAGACGTCGCATGACGGCGCAGTGCGGCTACATCCTCGGCGGAAAAGGCTGTTTGCACGGCGACGAGCGTGCGCTCGAACTGCGCGTAGTCGGCTTCCCCAACCGTCAGCGGCTTCGTCGGCTCGGGCGCCTGCGCAGAGCCGCCACCGAACGCGCCACCGCCAAAGCCACCCGGAGACGGACCCGCAGAACGATACGAAGCTCCGGAAGCGGCTTGCGCAGGCGTAAGCGACTGGCGCGAGCGGAACATCCGGATCGCGAACATCACGACGAGCACAATCAGGCCGATCTGCAGCATGAGGCCGAGCATCGACATCAACCCGCCCATACCGCCGAGCAAGCCGTGGCCCATCAGCAGGCCGATCAGACCGGCGCCGAGCAGGCCGCCCATCAGCCCCTTGCCGAACGATCCGAACATGCCCCGCGATCCCGTCGCAGGGCGCATCAGGCCGCCGTTGTTCATCGCGCCTGGCTGTGCGCCAAGTGGCGAGACACTGGGGGCCGTGCGCGTCGACGGCACGGAGTTGAAGCTCTTTGTGCCGCGGCTGCCGAACGAGCTGCCACCGCCTGCGCGCGCCTGCGCGTCCACCGCTCCGGCAAGAGCCAAAGCAAGCGCGGCGGCGTAAACGAATGATTTGCGAACGGACATCCGTCCCTCCCGAAGTCGCCGCAATCGGCGACGCAAGACATATGGGAGGACAGACCGGCGCGTGACAAGCGCCAGAAGATTACCGGAAGATTACAACGGACAGGCTGAAGCCTCTATTGCAGCAAAGCTTAATACAGGCTGCTGAGAACCGTGCCACCGACCAGCGCGAAGGCGGCACAGATCGCCAGGAAATCGAAAGTCCAGGTCTTCGCCATGAGGAAGCTCCTTCGCATCGTGGATGACTCGATCCGCCAACGCTTAAGATGCGGTTAACGACCACGCCTGCAAAGCCGCAAATTGCCGCAACTGCGAAGAGGACGGGCATGGAACAGTCCCAGCTTGCTCGTTGTAAAAGCACAATTGTGGGTTGTGTGTCGCAGACGCATGTCGTGCGTTAACCCGACCGACAGCCGCTCCCGGCACAATCGCGCGATCCATGAGCTTCGATCTGACATCTCCAGCCTTACGGCTTGCCGGCGTGCAAAAGCGGTTCGGCGATGGCCCGCCGGCGGTGGATGGGCTCGACCTCACCATCGCGCCTGGTGAGTTCTTCGCGCTGCTTGGTCCCAACGGTGCCGGAAAGACGACGACCTTGCGGCTCATCGCGGGCCTCTGCGCGGCTGACGCCGGCACGATCGAAGTGTTCGGCATCGACGCCGGCCGCGATCCGGTTGCCGTCAAGCGCGTGGTCGCCTGGCTGCCGGATGAGCCGATGCTCTACGATCAACTCGATCCCCTCGAATATCTTGAGTTCGTCGCCGGTCTCTGGTCGGTCGCGCCGGAGGTCGCCGAACAGCGCGCCGACGATCTGCTGCGCACGCTCGACCTTTGGGAGCACCGGCATTCACGCTGCGAAGGTTTTTCGCGCGGCATGAAGCAGAAGGTCGCGCTCGCCGGAGCGTTGATCCACGACCCGAAGCTTCTTATCCTCGACGAGCCTCTTACCGGCCTCGACGCCGGTGCGGCGCGTGTCGTGAAAGATATGCTGCGCGAGCGCACGCGCGCCGGAAAGGCCGTGCTGCTCACGACGCATATTCTCGAAGTGGCGGAGCGACTCGCCGATCGTATCGGCATCATCGATCGCGGTCGCCTTGTCGCCGAAGGCACGCCCGAGCAAATCACGCAGGCCGGCCGCGCCACGAGCCTCGAGGACGCGTTCCTTGATCTGACTGCGCGCAGCGCGGCGTGATGTCGATGAACGCGGCGGCAAGCATGTTCGGCGCGCTGATCGGTAATGATCTACGCCTGATGAGCCGTCGCGTCGCGACCATGACGCGGGGCGGCAGCGGACGACGCACGCTTCTCTTCATCGGCATCGCGCTCGCAATTTTTCATGCGCTCGCATGGCCCGTCGCGACATCTCTCGCGGAAGAAACTGCGCGGGATGTTCGCGCCGCGGACGGTGCCGTAGCCGCAGCGCTCGCTTTCGTGATGCCGTGGATCGTCAGCCAGGCACTGATGAATGCGACACGTGCGCTCTACGTGCGCGGCGATCTCGATCTGCTCCTTGCATCGCCCGCGCCGGCCTCGGCGGTCTTCGCTGCGCGTGCGTTGGCAATTGCGATCGAATCCTGCGTCTCCATCGCGATTTTCTTGTTGCCGGTGGCAAACGTCTTAGCGATTGCCGCCGGCTGGCGCTGGCTTGCGATTTATCCGCTACTCGCCTTTTGCGGGTTGTTCGGTACCGCGCTCGGCCTGCTCTTGACGATCATGCTATTCCGAGTCGCCGGTCCACGCCGCACGCGCACATTTGCGCAAGTGCTCGCGGCGCTCGTCGGCGCAAGCTTTGCGCTCGGGATCCAGGCGGCGAATTTTGCGCCGGACTGGCTCGTCGAGGCTGTGCATCGGCATCTCCAGGCCTTTCGCGGCTCGTTGCTTGGAGGAGCGCTGTCCGTACCGGTGCATGCGGCAAGCGGCGATGTTTCGGCGCTCATCGCGACGGGCTGCGTCGCGATTGCGGCCTTCGCGCTTGTCGCCACACTCACCGGCTCAATTTTTACGCGCGGGCTGACACAGACGAGCGACGTCGTGCAGGCGCGTCGTGCGCGAAAACGGCGCGGCTTCCGCAGCGGTCCTGGGCCTGCGCTACGCCGCAAGGAATGGCGGCTCCTGCGTCGCGATCCCTGGTTGCCCTCGCAACTTCTGCTGCAGGCCGCCTACACCGTGCCGCTTTGTTCCGTCCTGTGGCAGACGCTCGGGCCGGAGCAGGGGCCGGCGGTCGCGATCAGCCCCGCCGTCGTCGTCATCGCGGCGCAGATCGCCGGCGCGCTCGCCTGGATCGCGCTGTCGACGGAAGACGCGCCGGAGCTTTTGGCCACGGCCCCATTGCCTCGCGGCGCTCTCGCCCGCGCAAAGCTCGGCGCGGTCGCCGCGCCCGTTGGTGTGCTGCTCGTGGCGCCCCTTTTTGCGATGACCATTGCCGCGCCGCTTGCAGGCATTGCCACAGCGACCTGCGCCGCCGCGGCGGCGAGTTCGACGGCGCTGCTCAATCTTTGGCACCCGGCGCCGGGAAAACGCGGCGATGCTTTACGCCGTTATGGTCAGCCGAAAATCGTCGGCATTCTCGAACATGCGCTGGCACTATGTTGGGCTGTCGCTGCGGCGCTGTTGCTGCAGGGAAGTCTCATCGCGCTTGCGCCGATTGCGCTCGCGCTCGTCGTGCTCTTCGCGAGCCGCACGCCGAACGCAGCGCATTGAACCGCGACGCTATTTCTTGTCAGGCCGAAACGCCTTCACATGCGCGGGGTCGACCTCGATGCGCACCGCGCCGATCAGGTCGAGACAGTAGGGCACCGCGCCCATCACCGCATCGAGACAGAGTTCAATCGAGCGCGGACTGCCGGGCAGGTTGATGACGAGACATTTGCCGCGATGCGCAGCGGTCTGTCGTGACAAGATCGCGGTCGGCGTTTGCGCAAGTGACGCAGCGCGCATCCTCTCGCCAAAACCCGGCAGTTCGCGCGGCGCGGCAAGCAATGTTGCTTCGGGCGTAAGATCGCGTGGCGCAGGCCCCGTGCCGCCCGTCGTGAGCACGAGATCGCAACCCACCACGTCGGCGAGATCGACGATCGTGTCGCGCACGCTCTCGACACCATCGGGAATGACGCGACGTTCGATGCGGAACGGTGTTGTCAGAACGCGCGCGAAGTATTGCTCGATGGCCGGACCGCTGATGTCTTCATAGACGCCAGCGCTCGCGCGATCCGAGGCTGTGATGATGCCGATGAGAGCCGTTCCAGTCATAGCACAACGTTAATGCGGCGCGCGCGCAACGCAATGTTGCATCTGTGAAACGCATGACGTTTCGCGTGATGCGCCAGCCACGATGATGCCACGCCATCGTCGCGCTGGCGCACGATTGCGGGATTGCTATGCGCGCACTCGCATCGCGGCGGTGCGACAGTTTCGAAGGAAGCATCATGGCTGACGGCTGGACGGTACGCGTCGATCGCGCGAACGATTACGAGCCCACCACTCTATTCGATGTCGTGGCGCGCGATTCTCACAATGCCGAGGCCTTGGTGCGGGCCTTTGCCGACTGCGGACGCAACGATCGCGTCTGCATCGTCGCGCCGCTGACTCACGGCACGATCGAGGCGCATGAGCTGCGTGAGGGGCAGGTGAAGGCGTGGGGGACGAACGGCAAGGTGCGCTGGGAGCCGGAGTAGGGGTCGGCAGTCTTGCACGAAGGCCGCGCGCTGGGTCATTTGCAATCGTCGGGGTGTTGCGGCATAAGCGGCGCGTCGGCGCAGCCGGCATGGATGCGGGTGTAGCTCAGGGGTAGAGCACAACCTTGCCAAGGTTGGGGTCGAGGGTTCGAATCCCTTCGCCCGCTCCAAATCGACCCACGCAATCTGTCGTATGCTGGACGATGCGAAGCGATCGCATCCGTTCGTGTGCCTAAGGGCATCCGAAATGGTGCCTCTGGTCGGTCCTTCCGCGCCGCAGACAAGCGCGTATGACCCAAGGGGCCGTTTAGCCGCTACCTGTTCAGCACCGGACCTGTGCCGGCCGTGACACCGCCAGAAGCAACGGCGCACGACACCGTGTAATCGGCGTCGTTATAGTCTTTGTCGTCGACCGGACCGCCCATGTCGTTCCAAAGATATAAAACGGTGTGATTGACCTGCTGACTGCAATCGAGCGCCGCATAATTCGGCACGGTCGCGGCACATGTCCCGGCTTTGCCCGGCTGCGCGGGCGGCAGTTGCGCATTCGTCGGATCGAGGATCGTCATCAGCGAACAGTTCTGCATGACGGTGGGATAGGCGACTTTGCTCGGCATCGTGAGATGCGAATAGAACCAGTTCGATCGCCCTATCGGCGAGCCATAGCCGTTGCTTCCGTATGGGCACACGGCCCCGGTCACATTCTTCAGCGCAAAGCCGATACTGTCGCCGAACTGGATCGGGATGCTCGCGGTTTGGGCGTTGATCAAGTCGGTATTAGCCCAGACCTTCGTGAGGTTGGCCGCAACGGGAGCGGATCCATCTTTTGGGACGATGTACCAGTAGATCGTGTTCGCGTCGCAAGCGGCGGCGAAGAAGTTGTTTAATTTGAACGTCGCGGTATAGGACGTTCCCAGGCGTGCCGTCGCATTTGCGCCAATCTTTGTGTCGCCCAGTGACTTGGTCAGGGATGCCGCGACACCCGAGACGGTCGCGTTCGCCGAAACGGCGACAATGTATGACGACGTGAGGCCGTTAACCTTCGATGTCGAAGGCGACGTCGTAAATGTAAGCCCGGTCGCGTTGAGCGATGCCCTCGCGCTGTTCATGTAGGTGTTGACGGCCTTCACGGCCTGCGACGAGTCGCTTGTGTTCGCGTAGACTTGAACACCCGCGAGGGCCGCCGAGTCCACCAGTGCCTGCAGCTTCGATTTCTCGCCGACCGACTGCGAGTAGTTGATGCCGATGCTCCCCAGCACAAGCGCCGGAAAGAGCACAAGGCCAAACGTTACCGCGATATTTCCGCGGGTCGCGTAGGGGAAACGTTCTGCAGCACGTTTCAGAGCAAGGATGGTGCGCTTCAGCATCGACGTAGGGCCAGTAAGGAAAACCATCCCGGCTCATACCGCCGATGTCCTAAACTTCCTCTAAGCTGATGTGCGACATCGCGCTAACGCAGTTGCAGGATCGATGCCGGTGGGTCAGATAGCGGTACGCCATTCCCCTGCGCATCGTCTTCTGGAACTGGCGCTCGCGTTAAGCATTCCAGATGCTTCGATACAAATTTTTCACGGAGCAACGTCGATGCCGATTCTTCTCTGGCTTGTGGGAATACCGATCCCGCTCATCATTCTCCTGATGTTGATTCGGTAGCCGTTTTTATCTCCGATTCAGAATGTTCCGGGATAAGCCCCACCGTCGATCAACATGTTTTGGCCGGTGATATAGCCGGCCTGGGCGCTGCATGGAAATGCGCAGGCCGCGCCGAATTCCTCGATTGTGCCGAAACGCTTTGCCGGATTGCCGCCGCGGATTTGCTCTGTCGTCTCGGCTGCCTCCTTGCCCGAGCGTTTTGCCAGTGCCGCGAGGTTCGACTTCAACCGGTCCGTATCGAACGTTCCGGGCAGCAGGTTATTGATCGTCACATTGTGCTCGACTGTGCGTCGCGAGAGCCCGGCGACGAAACCCGTTAGGCCGGATCGCGCGCCGTTGGAAAGTCCGAGCATATCGATCGGCTGTTTCACCGCATGCGAGGTGATGTTGACGATGCGCCCGAACTTGCGCCCGATCATGTGATCGACTGTTGCCTTTATGAGTTCGATCGGCGCCAGCATGTTGGCGTCGAGCGCCTTGATCCAATCTTCGCGCGACCAGTTACGGAAATCGCCGGGCGGCGGCCCACCGGCATTGTTGATGAGAATGTCGGGATCGGCGCACGCCGCGAGCAGTGTCTTCCGACCTTCCGGTGTCGTCACGTCGGCTTGCACGGTCTCTGGACGGTTACCACTCACCTTGGCGATCTCGTCGGCCGCATCGGCCAGCGCCTCGGTGCCGCTTGCGACGATGAACACCTGCGCGCCTTCACCGGCGAGTGCCGTCGCGCAGCCTTTGCCGAGACCCTTGCTCGCGCCGCAAACGATGGCGGTGCGCCCTCGCAAACCAAAATCCATGTTCGATGTCCTCGTACACGCGTTGTGTCAGTTCGCGAGATCGATGCGACAGGTCGCGTTCGCGCTCGGCACGGCAAGCGTATCGATCGCTTCGAAATCGGCATCGGCGATTGTCACATCGCTTCGGAACGTGAGCGGATCGGCAGTGCCGCTGCGCACGTCGGCGTAGGACCATGCGACCCGACCGGCAACACGGTCTTTAGCGAGAAATTCGAGCTGCAGCGGCGCGCCATCGCCCGAGCCGGTACCGCTCTGATAGCCGTCACCGGAACAATAGAGCTCGACGACATAGCGGTTTGCGCCGATCCGTTGCAGCGACACTTCGATATCGACGAAGCCGAAAGCCGCATCCTCTCCGGATTGCTCCGTATAAAAGTAAAGATGCGGAAGTTTCGCGTAGCGCGCTGGACCATCGTCGACCGACGTCGGCACCTGCGCATCGGTGCGCCCCGGTGTGCGTGGCGGAATGGGGCCAACTGACGCAAAAACGCGGGGCGAGCGACACTTCAACATGCTGGCCGTCATTGTGCGGCATCCTGCTGCATGCCCATCCCTCTGGGCCATTTCAGCAAATCGTGCGTGTTGCGCAGCAGGCTCTCGGTCTCGTCGCGGAGGGCGCTTGTTGCGAAGGTACCAGGCTTCGTCTGCATGATCGCAAAGGGATAATCCGAGCCAACGACGATGCGATCGGCGCCGATTGTGTCCCGTAGATAGTGCAGCGACGCATCGGAATACAGGATCGTGTCGTACCAGAAGCGTTTCGCGAGTTCGGATGGGGGGTGCGCAAAATCCTTCGTGACGCTACCGCCGAGTGTGCGGCCGTGATCGAGACGCGGCAGAATCCAGGGCAGGGCGCCACCGCCGTGGCTAAGCAGGACGCGCAGTGTTGGGAAGCGCGTAAGCACGCCCGAGGCAAGCAGCGAGACGGCTGCCAGTGCCGTCTCCAAAGGAAACGCAGCGACAGCGGCATATTCAGGAGCGCGACCGATGCGCTCGACGCCCGCCGGATGGAGCGGATGCACGAAAATGCAGAGATCGAGCGAGGCCGCGGCTTCGTAGATCGGGAACAGGGATGCATCGCCGAGCGGCGTGCCGCTGATATGCGTGCCGATCTCGATGCCGCGGAAACCCATCGCTTTCAAGCGTTCCAGCCCGCGCACAGCGCGCGGAACGTCCTGCATCACCACGCTGCCGATCCCGGCGAAGCGACCGGGCGCTTCGGAAATCATTCGCGCGATATCGGCATTGATTGCGTCGGTAAGGGCTTCGGCCTCGTCAGGCGCCATCCAGTGCGACAGCAATTCTGGCATTGGCGAGAGGACATGCATATCGCTGCCGTCTTCCCGCATGTCTGCAAGACGCCGCGCAACATCCCAACAACGCGAGTCGATGCGACGGAACACGCGGCCGTCGATGACGACGGCGGCATCGCCGGCTTCGTTGCCGTCGAGCGTGATGATCGGCCAATGCCGGCTCGCATTCGCGCGTGCCGGAATATGTGCGGGCACGACGTGCGTGTGCACGTCGACGACGCGTGCCAAAGGCTCCTCCCACCACTCCGCCATTGTCTGGCGCATCTTTACAAACCAGTTGGACTGTTTTTAAACTGCGTGTCAACGGGCCGAGCAACAAGTGTTTGCAGCCCGAACGAATGCGGTCCGCAAGAGACCGGAGGAAACGCTGGCCCAAGAGGCCGATAATAGGGAGGCGCATCATGGATGCAATTTTCGGCGACGAACCCGCGATCCTCGTCGACCCCGCGCAGAAAAGCTTCAAGGTGAATCGACGCAACTTCGTCGACACCGAGGTCTGGCAGCATGAGAAGGAGCGCATCTTCGAGAAATGTTGGCTCTATCTCGGCCACGGCTCCGAACTTGCAAAGAACGGCGACTTCCTTACGCGCGTCGTCGCGGGTCGCAACGTGCTCTTCACACGCGACTCGAAAGGTGAGGTTCGTGCGCTGCTGAACACCTGCCCGCATCGCGGCGCGCAGGTGTGTCGCGAGAAGAAGGGCAACGCGAAGTCGTTCCAGTGCTTCTACCACGGCTGGGTGTTCGGCTCCGACGGCCGGCTGCGCAGCCAGCCAGGCGAAGCCTCTTACGCCGAAGGCTTCAAGGACCTGCCGACATCGAACATGCAGCCGGTGCCGAAATTTGCGGGTTACCGCGATTTTCATTTTGTTTGTTTCGATCCCGACATCGTGCCGCTCGAAACCTATCTCGCCGGCGCGAAGGAATATCTCGACGTCATCTGCGATCAGTCTGACAGCGGCATGACGATCGTGCCGGGTGCGCAGGAATATGCCATCCGCGCGAACTGGAAGTTGCTGACCGAAAATTCGATCGACGGCTATCACGCGGCGACGACGCATGCGACGTACTTCGACTACCTGCTGAACTCGACTGGCGGCTTCGACATGTCGCACGGCATGGGCGGCATCAGTGTCGATCTCGGCAACGGCCATGCGGTGCTGGAATACAATGCGCCCTGGGGTCGGCCGGTCGCGCAATGGATTCCGGCGTGGGGTGAGGACGGCAAGAAGGAGACCGACCGCCTCTATGAGAATCTCGTTGCGCGCTTTGGCGAGGAGCGGGCTAAGCGCATCGCGTTCAAGAACCGCAACCTCTTCATCTTCCCCAATCTCGTCGTCAACGACATCATGGCGGTGACGGTCCGTACCTATTATCCGCAGGCGCCGGACTACATGGTCATTAACGCCTGGGCGCTTGCGCCGAAGGAAGAAAGTGCCTGGGCGCGCAAATATCGTCTGTACAACTTCCTCGAGTTCCTCGGGCCGGGCGGCTTCGCGACGCCCGACGATGCCGAAGCGTTGGAGCATTGTCAGCGTGGTTTCCGCAACACGAAGGAAGCGCGCTGGAACGATATTTCCAAGGGCATGGGCAAGGACATCCCGTCCTACGACGACGAGATGCAGATGCGCGTGTTCTGGACGCGCTGGAATGAGCGTATGTATCCAACGCCCGCCCCGCATCTCAAAGTCGCGGCGGAGTGACGGACATGGCGCTCGCCGAAAACCTTCGCCCTCCTGCTCGCGGCGTCGATCGTATCGACGTTGAGGATTTCTTATTTCTTGAAGCCGATCTGCTCGACCAATGGCGTCTGCCGGAATGGCTAGAGCTTTTCACGGACGATGCGTCCTATCACGTGCCTTGCACCGACCTTCCTGCAGACGCACGACCGGAAGAGAATCTCTTCTACATCGCCGATGATCGCTTTCGCCTCGGCGAGCGTGTGAAGCGGCTGATGAAGCGCACGGCCCATGCCGAATTTCCGCATTCGAAAACGCGTCGCATGATCGGCAACGTGCGCATCCGTTCGCGCTCCGACGATGGTCTCGAAGTCGGCTCGGTGTTCACGACCTATCGCACCAAGGATGGCGTCACAGACGTCTATTTCGGCGCAGCGACGCACCATCTTGTCGAAACCGATGCCGGGCTTAAAATTCGGTACAAGCGCTGCCAGCTCGACAGTGACGGCCTTCGTCCGCATGGGCGCATCAGTATCGTGCTCTGATGGCAGGTCGTTTCGAAGGAAGGGTGGCAATTGTCACCGGCGCGGGAAGCCCGATTGGTGGTGTCATCGCGCAACGTCTTGCCTGTGAAGGTGCCAAGCTTGTGCTCGCCGATGTCGATGTGAAGAGCCTCGACAATGTGAAGGGTGCGCTCGACGGCGCTGATCCAGTTGTCCTCGAAGGTGACCTTTCGCAGGAAGAAGTCGCAGGCGATCTCGTGCGCAAGTCGATGGACGCGCATGGCCGTATCGACATTCTCGTCAACAATGCGGGTGGCGGAATCATCCGACCGTTTCTCGACCACACGCCGCAGACGCTGCGAATGACCGTCGACCGCAATTTGTGGACGATGCTGTGGTGCACATGGCACGCGGTGCCGCATATGAAAGCGAAAGGTTACGGCCGCATCGTGAACGTCGGCGCGGATTCTGTGCGTACCGGTCTCTGGATGCATGCCGGATATAACGCCGCGAAGGGCGGCACGCATGCGATCGTGTCAGGTCTCGCGCGAGAGTTTGCGCAGGACGGAATTACGGCGAATGCTGTCGCGCCCTGTATCGTCGAGACGCCGAATGTCACGCAAGGCAGGACAGGGCTGGCCGGCGAAGTGATCGCGCAAATGACCAGTATCGTCCCCCTCGGCCGTCCTGCACAGATGGAAGAAGTTGCGTCCGTCGTTTGCTATCTCGCTTCGGAGGAAGCGTCTTTCGTCACCGGGCAGATCATCAGCGTCAACGGCGGGAGCGCGATGCAATGAACGACGCCGTGAAGGAGCGGATCGCGATCGGTGCTCTTATCGACTTTCCCGTCGATCAGGCCTCGCCTGCCACGCTGCCCGATGGGACCGCGCTTGCCGTCTACAATGTCGCCGGCACGCTCTATGCGACGTCCGATTTTTGTACGCATGGCGAGTCTTCGTTGTCGGACGAAGGCACGCTTATGGGCCATGTCATCGAATGTGCATGGCATGCCGGCACATTCGATGTGCGGACCGGACAGGCGCTTACGCTGCCGTGCCAGATACCGCTGCAGGCCTATACGATCGAAATCGATGGAGACCAGGTCTATGTCGCGGTCTGACCCGCGCACGCGCAAGACGACGACCCGCAAGCCTGCGCCTGCCGTACGTCCTGCGCCGCGCGTAAAGGCAGCGCGCCGCACGCAGGCTGAGCGCAGCGAAACGACGCAGACAAAGCTGATCCATGCCGCGATCGCGCTGATGCGCACGCGCGGCTACGGCGGGCTGCGCACGGCGGAGGTTTCTGAAGTCGCGGGCGTGTCGCGCGGCGCGCAGCTCCACCACTTCCCGACGAAGCACGAGCTGATCCTCGCCACGGTGCGCTATATGAACGAGCGCATCGCGATCGAAAGCCGCCGCCGTGCGAAAGCCGCGAGCACCGCTGCCGATCCGCTCGCCGGAATCATCGAAGACGGCAAGGACTTCTTCTTCAGTGACTTTTTCTTCGTGTCCCTCGCCATCGCGATGGGTGACGGTCGCGACGAGGATCTGCGTCTCGAAACGTTGCCATTGTCGCGCGAAAGCCGTTTCGCGGTCGAACGAGCATGGCTCGAAGCCTTCGTCGCGCACGGTCTTCCGCGCAAGCTCGCGAGCGACGTCATCGCGCTGACGCTCAGCGTCATCCGCGGCTTCACCGTTCGTACATTCATCGACGACGATCATGTGCGGTTTGAGGACTTGCTGCGCGTGTGGCGCGCGATCGTCGGTAGCTATATCGCACCGCATCTCGAAGCGGCCGCCGCGAAGCGACGTGCAAAACGAGCGAAGTCGTGATGCGGGATGGCCTTGTCGATCTCGCCTATGTGCGCCTTGCAGGCGAGACGGAGACGCGCGGCGCTTTTCTGTCGGACGTCGTCGGGCTGCAGAAGGTTGCGGGATATGATGGCGATCTCGCATTTCGTTGCGACGACCGCACATGCACGATGGCTGTCGCGCCAGGCGGCGAGACACCGTCGATCGGTGTCGAGGTCGATGGCGATGCGGCACTCGATCATCTTGCCGAAGCGCTGACCGCTGCGGGTTTTTCTGGAAAAGAGGCGACGATCGACGAGTGCAAGCGCCGTTTCGTGAAGCGCGCGCTGCTTGTCGAGGACGCATCGGGCAACAGGGTCGACTTCGTGCTGCGTCCCGCGCGCAGCGGACGCAGGTTCTTCGGTACGCGCGATACTGGCATGCAGGGCCTGTCCGCCATCGGTCTGCGCAGCACGAATATTTTGCGCGACTTGGCGTTCTGGACGGCAGCCGGCGCAATCATCAGCGATCGTGTCGGTGACATTGCCTATCTGCGGCTCGATGCCATGCATCATCGCATCGCGCTCTATCCCTCGGATCGCAACGGGCTGCTCTACGTCACCTTTGCGGTCGAGAGCCTCGATTGCATCATGCAGAATTTCTACCACCTGCAGGAGCGGCAAATACGCATTCTGCAGGGACCTGGTCGCGAGCGCGCGTCGGGACAGAATTTCGTCCGTTTCGCTGATGGCGCCGGACAGATGTTCGCCTTCGGCAGCGACATGGCCGTGATCGACGACACGCGGCACCGCCCGCGTCAGTTTGGCCTCGATCGCAGCACGATTTGCGCCTGGGGAAGCGAATGCCGCGACACGCCCGAGTTGCGGGTCGCGGAACGATGAGAGCGCCGACACAAAGGAGAGCGCCATGATCGAACTTAAGGACGTGAGCTACGTCCGCATGGGCACGCCCGATCTTTCGGGCGCCGAGGATTTCTCGACCAAAGCGCTCGGGTTGCAGGTCGGCGACCGCTCGTCGAAAGCCGTATATCTGCGCTCTGACGATCGCGCACACACGCTCTGCTACTACGAGGGGGATCCGGCGGAACAGACCGTCGCCTTCGAAGTCGACAATGTCGCATCTCTCGATGCCGCAGCCGCGACGCTTGAGTCGCTCGGTCATCCCGTCCATGCGGGCACGCCGGGCGAATGCGTGGCGCGAAAGGTGCGGGCCTTCATCGGTTTCAAGGACCCGACCGGCAACAGCATCGAACTCGTCGTCGGTCCGGAACGAAGCGGGCGGCGTTATTTTGCGACGCGCGACGCAGGTATCACCGGCTTCAGTCATATCGGACTGAATTCCACCAATCCCTCGCGCGACGAGAAATTCTGGACGCAGGTATGCAACGCGCGCGTGTCGGATCGCATCGGCGATATCGCATTGATGCGCGTCAACGCAATCCATCACACAGTCGCGCTCGCGCCGGCCACAGGGCCGGGGATCCAGCATGTCAACCATCAGGTCGAAAGCAACGACGACGTGCTTCGCTCCTTCTATCATCTGAGCGAGCAGGGCGTGCCGATCGTCTTCGGACCAGGGCGTCATCCGACATCCGGCGCGCGCTTCCTCTACTTCCGCGGGCACGGCGGAATGGTGTTCGAATATTCGGTCGGCGTGAACGAGATCGAGGACGAGGAAAGCCATCGTCCGCGACAGTTCGGCTTCGAGCCGTCGAGCCTTTGCATGTGGGGATCGAAGTCGAATTTCGTGCGCACGTAACACGTTCGGGCACGGCCCAGATAAGGGCTGGCCCATCGGGGAGGAAGACTATGCGGACTGACAGACGGACTTTTCTTGCCGGTGGTGTCGCCGCGATTGCGTCACCGTTCGTATTGACACGACATGCGCGCGCGGCTGACCCCGGCGTGACGGCGACGGAAATCAAGATCGGGACGACCGCGCCATACAGCGGGCCGTTGTCGGGTCTCGCGGTTTATGGCGAAGCGCAGACCGCCTATTTCAAGATGGTCAACGACATTGGCGGCATCAACGGCCGCAAAATCAATTTCATTTCGCTCGACAATGCGTTCTCGCCACCGAAGGCGGTGGAGCAGACACGCAAGCTTGTCGAGGATGATGGCGTCTTCGCAATCGCGGGCTTTCTCGGCACGCCGACGAATGCCGCGGTGCAGAAATATCTCAACGACAAGAAGGTGCCGAGCCTCTACCTGACCTCTGGTGCAGAGCGTTTCAATGATCCGAAAAACTTTCCGTGGATCGTGCCGCTCTATCCCTCCTACATCGCGCAGGGCGCGATCTATGGGCAGTATCTTCGCAACAAGAAGGGTAACGCGAAGATCGCCGTCATGTACGAGAACGATGATCTCGGCAAAGACTATCTGCGTGGACTGAAGAATGGCCTCGGCGATCGCGCGCTGACGATGATCGTCAAGGAAATGCCGCACGAATTGTCGGACGCATCGATCGAAACGCTCGTCGTAAATGCCAAGGGCGCCGGTGCCGACACGTTCGTCATGTTCACGAATTCGAAATTCGCGGCACAGGGCATTCGCAAGGTCGGCTCGATGGGCTGGAAGCCACTCATGATCATCGCGAGCAACGCGGCCAGCATAGGCGCGACCTTCGTGCCTGCGGGTCTTGAATACTGCAAGGGCATCATGAGCGCGCGGTGGGAAAAGTTCGCGAGTGATCCGACCTTTTCCGACGACGCGGGCGTGAAGGAGTTCAAGGCTTTTGCCGCGAAATACATGCCGCGACACAATATCGAGGATCAGACGGCCGTGCCGGGCTACGTCTGCGCTTATGCGATCGCTGAAGTGCTACGCCGCTGCGGCAACGAGCTGACCCGCGACAATCTCTTGAAGCAGGCGACGTCGCTCAAGGACTTCTCGGTCCCAATGCTGCTCAACGCCGTCACGCTGACGAATTCGGCGACCGACTACTCTGCGTTTCACGCGATGGAACTGATCGAGTTCAACGGCGAGCGCTTCGTGGGGCAGGGCGACGTCATCCGCGTTTGAACGGAACGATTTTGAGGGAGGAAGAAGAGAGATGAGCGCGAAAACACTGCGAGTTTTACGTACCGCCGGCGCGGGCGCGGCCTTGATGCTCGGCGTATGGACCGCCTCAGCGCAGGAGTCCGGTGTCTCTCCGACGGAAATGAAACTTGGGCAGACGGTGGCGCTCAGCGGTCCCGCCTCGGCTTTCGCGAGTTACGGCCGCGTGATGGCGGGCTTCTTCCAGAAGATCAATGACGAGGGCGGCGTCAACGGACGCAAGATTACGTTCACGCTGCTCGACAATGCGTTCAGTCCACCGAAGGCGCTGGAGCAGACGCGCAAGCTTGTCGAGGACATCGGCGTCTTCGCGGAAGTCGGCACGGTCGGCACGACGCCGAACGTCGCGGTGCAGAAGTACCTCAACGACAAGAAGGTGCCGCACCTCTTCATTTCGGCGGGCGGGCGTCGCTTCAACGATGCGAAAAACTTTCCCTACACGATCCCGCTCTATCCCGCTTTCGAAATGGAAGGCGCGGTGCTTGGTCGCTATGTCCTGCAGACGCGTCCAAATGCGAAGATCGGGGTGCTTTACCAGAACGACGATTTCGGCCGTGATTTCTTACGCGGCTTGAAAAGTGCGTTGGGTGAAAAGGCGTCGATGATCGTTGGGGAAGCACCCCACGAAATTAGCGATCCGACAATCGACTCGCAGCTTCTCAAGCTGAACGCGGCCGGCGTCGATACGCTGTTCGAGTTCACGACGCCAAAGTTCGCCGCGCAAGCAATCCGCAAGGCACACGAGATCGGATGGAAGCCGCTTCAGCTTCTCGCGAGCCCTGCAAGTTCGATCGAGGCGACCTTGAAGCCCGCCGGTTTCGAAGCCGCTAAAGACGTCGTCGTGACGACGCAATTCTCGAAACAGGCCGGCGATCCGACCTGGGACAACGACAAGGATATGATCGACTACAAGGCATTCATGAAGAAGTACGTGTCTGGCGATAGCCCGTCGGACTTCATCGCACTGTCAGGCTATATCATCGCGCATGGCATCGAACTCGCACTGCGCCGCTGCGGCAACGATCTCACGCGCGAGAATTTCGTGAAGCAAGCGACCTCCCTCAAGAACGTCACGCTGCCGCTGCTGTTGCCCGGCATCACGATCAGCAATTCGCCGGAGGATTACTCCGCATATTCTTCGCTGCAAGTCGCGAAGTTCGACGGCACGCGTTACGTCCCATCGGGCAGAATCGTCTCTGGCCGTTGATCGCAAGGGTGGGCGCCCGAAGAACGCGCCATCGGGAGGATGACATGAAACGAATCATCACGCTTGCCGTCGGCGCCTTGCTGACCGTCGGCACGCCCGCCGTTGCGCAGAAGAAATACGGGCCTGGCGTCACCGACACAGAGATCAAGCTCGGTCAGACCTTCGCGTATAGCGGTCCGGCATCTGCCTACAGCGTTATTCCGATGGCGCAGACCGCCTATTTTAAAATGATCAATGAGAAGGGCGGCATCAACGGTCGCAAGATCAATCTGATTAGTCTCGACGACGGCTATAGCCCGCCGAAGACGGTCGAACAGACGCGCAAGCTCGTCGAGCAGGACGAGGTCGCGGCGATCTTCAGTCCTCTTGGCGCACCGACCGGTCTTGCCGTGCGAAAGTATCTCAATGGCAAGAAGATCCCACAGCTTTTTGTCGCGAGCGGGCTGACCTTGTGGGGTGACTATCAGACCGCGCCTTGGAGCATGGGCTTTCAGCCGTCCTACCAAAGCGAGACGGCGGTTTACGGTACCTATGTTCTTAAGAATAAGCCGAACGCCAAAATCGCGATCTTCACACAGAACGACGACGCAGGTCGCGATTACGGCGGCGGTTTCAAGAAGGCGCTCGGCGAAAACGTCTCAAAGCTGGTTGTGGCGGAGGCGACTTACGAGCCGTCCGACGCCTCGATCGACAGCCAGATCGTGAAACTCGCATCGTCGGGTGCTGATGTCCTGTTCATGCATGCGATCCCGAAACAGGCCTCGCAAGCGATCAAAAAAATCCACGAGATCGGCTGGAAGCCGACCTTCTTTCTATCCTCGACCTCGACGTCAGTCGCAGGCGTATTGAAGCCGGCGGGTCTCGACGCGTCGACCGGCATCATCAGCGCGTATTACCTGAAAGACCCGACCGACGCGCAATGGGTGAAGGACAAGGGTTATCTCGAATGGCTCGACTTCATGAGCAAGTATTTTCCCGAGGGGAACAAGACGGACCAGCTTGTCGTCTATGGTTATACGGTCGCGCAGGCGATGGTCGAAGTGCTGAAGAAATGCGGCGACGAGATCACGCCCGACAACATCATGAAACAGGCGGCAAACCTCGACATCGATCTGCCGATGCTGCTTCCGGGCTCGAAGCTGCAGACGTCACCGACGGATTATTATCCGATCGAAGGCCAGCGCCTGCAGCGGTTCAACGGCAAGGTTTGGGAGTTGTTTGGCGAGCCGAGCGGCGGTTGATCGCGCCAGGCAAGCTTGAGTAGCATATCGCAACCATTGTCGACCGCCGACGTTCCGTCGCCGCGCTTGTGGCGCGCGAAAGGCAGAACGATGAGCATCGAAGGCAAAGCGAAAGAAGCTGCAGGCTTCGTCAAGGAAGAGCTGAACGAACACGGCAAGACGCCGGAAGCACAGCGCAAGGCACAGGAAGGCCGCGACTTGCGAAATGAAGGACGTGTCGAAGACGGCAAGGCGCCGAAGACGACGACGCCGGGCTCCGGCCATCCCGAGAAGTAATTTAAGGCTTGTGGAGGCAGGCGTTGCCCTGCCTCCACCGCTTTTGGAAAGTGCAGTCGCTCAAAGCCCGCCGACGCTCACGTATTTCGTGCTGACGTAATCCTCGATCCCTTGGTAACCGCCTTCGCGGCCCATGCCGGATTCCTTCACGCCGCCGAACGGCGCGACTTCGGTCGTGATGATGCCCTCGTTGACGCCGACCATGCCGTATTCGAGCGCGCTGGAGACGCGGAACGTTCGCGCGAGATCGCGCGTGTAAAAATAGCAGGCGAGGCCGAACTCGGTGTCGTTTGCCATGCGGATCGCTTCGGCTTCGTCCTTGAAACGGAAGAGCGGCGACAACGGTCCGAACGTCTCTTCGCGCGCGACGGCCATATCCGGCGTTGCGTCGACGATGACGGTCGGCTCGAAGAACGATCCGCCGAGCGCGTGCCGCTTGCCGCCGGCGATGACGCGCGCGCCTTTGCTGACTGCGTCCTTCAGATGCGCCTCGACTTTCTCAACCGCCTTCTCGTCGATCAGTGGCCCCTGCATCACGCCATCGTCGAAACCGTCGCCGACCTTGAGGTCGTTCGCGGCTTTCGCCAGCCGCTTCGCAAAGGCGTCGTAGATGCCGTCCTGCACGATGAAGCGGTTGGTGCAGACACACGTCTGGCCGGAGTTGCGGTATTTCGCGGCAATTGCACCGGCGACGGCGCGATCGAGGTCGGCGTCGTCGAACACGATGAAAGGTGCGTTACCACCGAGCTCCATCGACACTTTCTTCACGGTCGTCGCGGCCTGCGCTAGCAGGATCTTGCCGATCTCGGTCGAGCCTGTGAACGTCAGCTTTTTCACGAGCGGATTGGTCGCGAGCTCGGTGCCAATCGCGCTTGCCGGGCCGGTGACGATGTTGACGACGCCGGCGGGAATGCCTGCAGCTTCGCAAAGCTTGCCCCAGGCGAGACCGGACAGCGGCGTTTGGGACGCAGGCTTCATCACGATCGTGCAGCCCGCCGCCAGCGCCGGCCCAAGCTTTCGCGCGATCATGGACGAAGGGAAATTCCACGGCGTGATCGAGGCAACGACGCCACAGGGCTCCTTCGTGACGAGCAGCCGGCGATCCGGCCACGGTGAGGGGATGACGTCGCCGTAGATACGGCGCGCTTCTTCCGCGAACCACAGGATGTAGGCCGCCGAAATGGTGACTTCGCCGCGCGCTTCGGTAAGCGACTTGCCTTGTTCCGCAGTGAGGATGCGCGCGAGCTCATCGGAGTTTTCGGTCACAAGCGCCGCGAGTTTTCGTAAGAGCGCCGCGCGTTCGGCAGCCGTCTTTACGCGCCAGGCCGGGAAGGCCGCGTGCGCGGCTTCGATCGCGCGCCGCGTCTCCGCCGCACCGAGCGCCGGCACATGAGCGAACGTCTCGCCGGTCGCGGGATTGGTGACGGCGATCGACTTTTCACCGGACACCCATTCGCCGCCGATCAGGCAGGCCTGCGCGAGGAATTTCGAGTCCTTCAGAGTGCGGGTGACGGATTCGAGCATCAGTTTGCCTCGGGTGAAAGCGGTCTTAACAGGCCGCCCTGATAGCATCCTCGGACGGCGCGCGCATGCGTTGCCTTTGCTGCGCTGCGAAGCGTTAGCCTCAGTGAATCTCCGGCTCCGGTATCTTGCCCGCGCCTTCGAGATAATCGAAATCGCAACCGAGATGCGCCTGCCGCACATGCTGCACGAACATTTTGTAATAGCCACGCTCGTAGTCGCGCGGCGGCGGCTTCCATGATTTCAGCCGCTCGGCGATCGTGCCGTCGTCGAGATGCGCCTCGATCTTGCGTGCCTTCACGTCGACGGTGATGAGATCGCCGGTGCGCAGCGCCGCGAACGGCCCGCCGATTGCCGATTCCGGCGACACGTGCAAGATGCAAGCGCCGTAGCTCGTGCCGCTCATTCGCGCATCGGAGATGCGCAGCATGTCGCGCACGCCCTGTTGCAGCAATTTCTTCGGGATTGGCAGCATGCCCCATTCCGGCATGCCCGGTCCGCCGACCGGCCCGGCATTGCGAAGGACCATCACGTGGTTGGGCGTAACATCGAGATCGAGGTCATTCACGGCCGCCGACATCGCATCGTAGTGGTCGAACACGAGCGCTGGTCCGGTGTGCTGTAGCAGATGCGGTTCCGCGGCTGGCGGTTTGATGACACAGCCGTCGGGCGCGATATTGCCGTAAAGGATCGCCGTGCCGCCGGATGCGGCGATCGGCTGGTTCAGCGGCCGGATCACATCGTCATTGTGCACGCGCGCATCGCGAAGACCATCGCCGAGCGTCCCGGACACCGTGCGCGCATCGAGATGCAGCAGGCCTTCGAGCCGCTTCATCAGCGCAAGGATGCCACCGGCGATGTAGAAGTCTTCCATCAGCCATGCGCCGGACGGCCGCACGTTCGCGATAACCGGCACCCTTTGCGCGAATATGTCGAATTCCTTCAGGTCGACGGGCAGACCCGCGCGTCCTGCCATTGCGACGAGATGGATCATGGCATTCGTCGAGCCGGCAAGCGCGTTATGCACGACAAGCGCATTGTCGATCGAACGGCGGTCGATAATGTCCGATGGTTTTAGATCCTCCCAGATCATCTCGACGATGCGGCGTCCACAGGCCGAAGCCATACGCGGATGCGCGGCATCGGCGGCGGGGATCGACGACGCGCCGGGCAAGGTCAAGCCCATCGCCTCGGTGATCGACGTCATTGTCGATGCCGTGCCCATCGTCATGCACGTGCCGGCGGAGCGCGCGATGCCGGCCTCCATGTCGTTCCACTGCTGGTTCGTGATGTTGCCCGCTTCCTTCTCGGCCCAGTATTTCCAGACGTCGGAACCGGAACCGAGGATCGTGCCACCGAAATGGCCGCGCATCATCGGACCAGCCGGCATGTAGATGATCGGCAGGTTCATGCTGATGCCGCCCATGATCGTGCCGGGCGTGGTCTTGTCGCAGCCGCCCATGAGCACCGCGCCATCGACAGGGTGCTGTCGCAGCAGTTCCTCGACCTCCATTGCGAGGAGATTGCGGTAGAGCATCGTGCTCGGCTTCACGAAGTTTTCCGACAGCGAGAGCGCCGGCAGTTCGATGGGGAAGCCGCCGGCCTGCCAGACGCCGCGTTTGATGTCCTCTACGCGCTGCCGGAAATGATGGTGGCAGGGCGCGATATCGCTCCACGTGTTGATGATGCCGACAATCGGCTTGCCCATGAAATCGTCGCGCGCGTAGCCCATCTGCAGCATGCGCGAACGATGGCCGAATGATCGGAGGTCTGTGGCGCCGAACCAGCGGTGGCTGCGGAGTTCGCCGAGAGACTTGCGCGTCATGTTCTGTTTCCTCACGCAGGCGACGGCTTCGATCGGCCGCTGTTCCCCGCCGCCGTGTGTGATACCGCAGGGCAGGAGGAGTTGCGATGCGCGATGCGGGACGGCGGACGGGCGGGCGCATTCTTGTCGACCAACTCGTCGTGCAGGGCGTCGAGCGACTGACCTGTGTGCCGGGCGAGAGTTATCTCGCCGTTCTCGACGCGCTGCACGATGCCAGTATCGACGTGCTCGTGTGCCGCAACGAGAGCGGCGCCGCGATGATGGCTGATGCCTATGGCAAGCTTACCGGCCGGCCCGGCATCTGCTTTGTGACGCGCGGGCCTGGCGCAACGAATGCGAGCGCAGGCGTGCATATCGCCGCGCAGGACTCGACGCCGATGATCCTCTTCGTCGGCCAGGTCGCACGCGACACTCGAGACCGCGAGGCGTTCCAAGAAGTCGATTTCAAGCGCTTCTTCGGCGATATGGCGAAATGGGTCGTCGAGATCGACTATGCCGCGCGTCTTCCCGAATTCGTCGCGCGCGCGTTCCGCGTCGCGATGCAGGGCCGACCGGGGCCTGTCGTCGTCGTGCTGCCGGAAGACATGCTTCTCGATGAAGTCGAGGTCAGCGACGCACTACGCGTAGAGCCGGTCGAGGCGTGGTCGGGCGAGAGCCAGATCGCGGAGCTTCGCGAGATGATCCTCACGGCCGAGCGGCCGATGGTCGTCGTTGGCGGTTCGCGCTGGACCGAGGCCGCACGAAACAACCTGGCGGACTGGAGCCAGAAATTCGATCTGCCCGTTGCGACGTCATTTCGTCGCGCGGCGCTTTTTCCGTCGGACCACCCCAACTACGCCGGCGATGTCGGCATCGGCCCAAACCCGAAGCTTGCCGCGCGCGTGAAAGATGCGGACCTGCTGATCCTCATCGGTGCGCGGATGTCGGAGATGCCGTCGTCGTCGTACAGCCTCATCGATATCCCGACGCCACAGCAGGCGCTGGTGCATGTCTTTCCGGACGTCGCGGAACTTGGCCGGCTTTACCAACCGGCGCTTGGCATCCAGGCGACGCCGGGGCCGTTGTGCGAGGCGCTTTCCGCGATGGCGCCGCCGGATGGGTCTGCGCAGAACGAGCGCGCTGCAAAGGCCCATGCCGAATATCTGGAATGGTCGGAGACGCCGGCAACGTTGCCGGGCACGTTTCAATACGGGCGTGCGATGGTCTGGGCGCGCGAACGACTGCCAGCGGATGCCATCGTCTGCAACGGTGCCGGCAATTTCGCGACCTGGGTACATCGCTACTATCGCTTTCGCGGCTTCGCCACGCAGCTCGCGCCGACATCGGGGTCGATGGGCTACGGACTGCCGGCGGCGGTAATGGCGAAGCGCCAGCATCCCGATCGGATCGTCGTCGTTTTCGCAGGCGACGGCGATGTGCTGATGACGGGGCAGGAGTTCGCAACCGCCGTGCAATACGATATTCCGATCGTTGCCGTCGTGCTCGACAATGGCATGTACGGCACGATCCGCATGCATCAGGAGCGCGAATATCCCGGACGCATCAGTGCGACGCGATTGAAGAACCCGGATTTCGCGGACCTTGCGCGCGCCTATGGCGGGCATGGCGAGCGCGTCGAACGCACCGAGGATTTCGCGCCGGCCTTCGAGCGCGCGCTGGCGTCGGGCAAGCCCGCGATCCTGCATTGTTTCGTCGATGCGCAGGCGCTGACACCTTCGATGACGCTCGACGCGATCCGGGAGAAGGCGACGTCCACCGGCAAAAAGGGCGGCGCGGGAATTGCTCCGTCTGCAGAATCTTCGGCCGGGGGTCTCGTTTAACCGCGGTGTGAGCCAGAACTGGACACGACCGCCGCGATGAAAGACCTTGGCCCTTCAGTTTTGAGTAACCTTATGAACGACCTGACCCCGATCCGTGAGGCCGACGCCCTCGTCGAGCATTTTGCGCCGATGCGCGCGGTTCATCTGAAGAAGCCATTCAACAAACTGATGGGAAAGATCCCACCGGATACGCTGAGCGTGCCGTCGATGATGTCAGCAGCGGAGCGGCGTTTCCTCTACGGGCTCGCGCAGCAGCACTATTCCGGCAAGGGCCTGATCGTCGATGCCGGGCTCTTCCTCGGCGCCTCGACCCGCTGTTTTGGCGAAGGCCTGAAGGCGAATACTTCAGCCAAGCTGCCGCGTAAGAAGCCGATCATCTCGTTCGAGCGCGGCCTGATCAATCCCGGCATGCCGGCCTTCTTCAAGCGCAACAAGGTCGAGTTCGAGGGCGAGGTCGGAGAAAGCTTCGAGAGCCTGCTTCGTGAAAACGTTGCGCCGGTGAGCGATGTCGTCGAACTGCGTGTCGGCGACATTATGGAGACCGGCAAGGTCGATGCGCCGATCGAAATTCTCTATCTCGATGTGCTGAAGAGTGCCGAGATTACGTCTTTCGTTTACAAAAATTATGTCCAGAAGCTCATCCCAGGTGTTTCGATCGTCCTGCAGCAGGACTATTTCTTCGACGGTCTCCCCTTCATCAAGACTTACCAGGAGAACTTCGCGCGCTGCTTCGAATATGTTGGCGAAATCTGCTCAATGGCAGTGTTCCGCTGCATCGCGCCCGTGCCGGCGGTAGCCGACGATCTCGAAAAGACGCTGTCCGACGAGGCCCAACTCCGGCTTGCGAGCATCGCGCTGCATCGCTCGGTCGATCCCTGCCGCCGCTTTATGATGGCGGTGTCGAAACTGCGTCTCATCCGCAAACTGCACGGTCTTGCGCCGGCGCGGGCCTATTTCAAATTCATCGAGGGCGAATATCCCGAGGTGATCGATCTCGCAGATACCCACGGCCGCCTGCGCGATATCTGGCGCACCGCGCAGCAGGTGGCGAAGGTCTCGGAGATGGATGACTAGCGTCCTTGACGGCCGCGTGGAGCAATGCGGTCGAGGGCCTCCGGCAGGAGATGCTCAACGCGCTATTCGCACCGTCCGAAGACAAGGCAGGCAATTTTACGGTTTGATTCGCTGCTACAATCGCCGCCTTGGCGTGCGTAGTTACGCCAGAGGTTGACGCCCGCGACCTCGCGTTTTTGCAATAGCTCGTGGACGAAGCGTGCGTCGTCCATCGTTGTCGACGCGAGTTCGAAGGTCACCAGCGCCTTGGCCTTTGTTGCGGAGCCAAGAATCTGCTGCTGCGACGTAAAGGACTGCCGCACGTCCGACTGCTTGTTGCGGCCCCAGAGCAGGATCGTCACGAGATCATAGGCGGCGGAGATGTCGCCCATTGTCGACGCGGCGATGCCGGTGCGGCTTTGCGAAGGCGCATCGAGCGGATTGGTGAAGAGGATGACCTTCCTGCTACGCGCTTTCACAGTTTGCGCGTAGCGCACAAGGAAGTCGCGCGTCTCTTCGGCTGAACGGCCGTCAAAAACTTCGTAGTCGAGCAAAACGCCCGCGATCGGCCTGGTGATGCGCGTCGGCAGGTAGCAGACGTCCGTCTGCTCCACCGCGGTGGCGTCGCCATAGGCCTGCAGCTTCAGCGTGGCATGGCTTACGTTTTCGCCAAGCGCGGCTCGCGTCTGCGCGATCGTGCAATCGTCGGCCAGTGACCGGGACGAGAAATTCGCGACGAGCTGCAGCGGTCCGCCAGCACGCGGGATGATGTTGGCCTTGTGCCGTGGACGCTCGCCGTGGTTGGACCATTGCCAGTAGTAGAGCTCCGCGCTGGACGTCGTCCGCTCGATCGCGTCGAGGTTCGACGTTGCGAAGGCGGATGCGGGAAAATAGGCCGATGGCCCTTTGTCGGTTCGCGGCGGCGGCGCTTGCTGGAGCACATAAAGAGGCGCATCGCGTGTCGTGAAGCAGACCCCATCCTGGGTATGCGCGACCTGCGGGAGGCACGACAAGAGCGAGACCGCGGCCGCGACACCGCGTGACCGCGCGCGAATACGCCGTGTCAGATTCGTCATCCGACTAGGTTACGCATGCTGCGGTGCGGCCTGCGCGTGCAGCCCTGCATGATGCAGTTTCAGCGCCTGCAGCCCGTCGAGCGCATCTCTGTTGCGTGGATTGAGCGCGAGCGCGCGCGTGAACGCATCCGAAGCCTCGCTCGTATTGCCAGTGCCGAGCAGCAACTGCCCGAGCAGGCCGAACACCTGCGGCAAGTTCTGGTTTCGCGACAAAGCTTCTCGCAGATAGCCGCAGGCGGCAGGCACATCGCCCCGAAGTGCGGAAATGCGGCCCATATATTCGTATGCGATAGGGGACCGCGGCGAAAGTTTCGCCAGCACCGCGCAGTGCTTAAGTGTCGCCTCGTGATCGTCGAGTTCGAACGTTGTGATGATGAGTTCGCGCATGGATTGCGGCTCGCGCGCCGTCTCGAGAACGGCGCGGGGTTCGGCGAAAGCCTCCGTCATCTTGTTGCGGCGACACACGACAGCCATCGCGCGCGCCGCTTCGATGCGTGTCTCGGCTTGGCCAAGAAGCGGACGCAGGATCGCGAGCGCTTCGTCGCCACGCCCGAGTTCGCCGGTGCATCGGCCAAGGCCGATGATCGCCTGCGTCGGCGGCGCGCCTGCGTCGACAATGCGGCGGTAGAGATCGCTGGCGGTCTGCATATCGCGCGACTTGTCGGCCGCCTGCGCGCGTTCGAGCAGTGCTTCGTTTCTGTCGCCGTCATTGCCGGTATAGGCGGCGATCATGCGGTTGACGTTGATCGCGATGATGTCGGCCGTCGCATGGCGCATGTCGGGTTGAAACGCCACGGCGCGATCGGACAGCGTAACGCTCTCGTAGCTCGGGAAATAATCGACGTGGTCGAAGCGATGGTAGATTTCCTGCGCGGCGGCGCGCAGGACCGATTTCGAATAGGTGTTGGCGATGATGACGTCCTGCGTCGTGAAGGTGATGCCGAGCGGGATCGGCGAGACTGTCAGAACGACGCGATAGCCCTCGACGCAGAAGCGGTCGAGCAGCGCCATGATCTTTTCGAGATAGGTGATGGTCTCGCGATAATCGAGAACGTGCAGCTCGAAACGTCCGGGCTGCCGCTTCGCCGCCTGTTTCAGCGGCGCGATGTTTAGGTAGCGGCCCGCGACATTGTCCCACCAGACCTCGACAAGGCCAAGGGTGATGATCACGACCTTGCATTTGGTGACGGAGCGCATCGCCATCGCGATGCGTTCACGCCGCTTCATGGCAACGTCGAGCGAGACCGGCTTGATCAGGCGCGTCAGATGCAAGTCGCAATAGGCGTCCTTGCTGACTTCCAGCAAGCCGGTCTCCTTGTCGAAGTGATGGTCGGGATCGACCGCCCATTGCAGCTCGTTGAGGATGGAGGGCACGGAGTAGTTGTTGAAAACATCGACGTCGCCGGCGGCATTCTCGTCGTCGTCCGAAATGCGCACGTTGCGCATCGGCACATCGAAGCCGAGACGTTCCAGCTGCTTTTCGACGTTGCGCGCGAAACAGGAGCCGATCGTGAAGACGCTCTCGGATGTCTCGATTTTGAAGCTCGGCTGAAACACCGGCTTGGCGATCGGCTCGACGCGGTTGTCGAAATCCTCGCGCGTCGGCCACATGTTGTGTGGATTGAGCCGCGTGTTTTCGAAGGCATCAAGCCCGCTGATGACGGCAAGAGGCATGGCTTGCGGCTTTCACTCTAAAACATATCGCCAACAGATACTTGGTACAGCAAACGCCGTGCCGCGGGCGCTTGTCAATTCGATGCACCCGAGGCGTCAGGCGCGGGCGCCGATCGTGCGAAATCTAGCCGAGGTCGTAGGGCTCCATGCCTTTGAACAGCTGTGGGAAGCAGAGTTCGTATGTCCGCCCGTTCTTACGGGGGTCGCTGCCGTCGGTCGTCGAGATGTGGATGCGACCACCGAAATGCGCAAAGGATCCATTGCGCTCCGCGACCATGCCCGTTTCCGAAACGATCCAGGGCAAAAGCGTACCGTTTTCAAAGACCAGCGCACCGGAGCGGAAGGGCCGACCCTTCATGGACGGCGTGAAGCGGTCATCCCGAAAGACATGCGCCCACGCTCCGTCCATCGGATGGAACTTCGAGTTGTCGAGCTTGAACTTCGTCAGGGGTGATGGCGCATTCTTGCCATCGACGATATCGTAAGGCGCGAAGGGTGAGAAACGCCATTTCAGGCTCTCGCCCGCGTGTTTTGCGCGATAGATGCTCTGCAATGGGACGACGTCCGTGGTCGACGTTTCCGGTTTCTTCGCGGCGAGAATATGAGACAATTTCGCCGGGATATAGTTGAGATTCTGCGCCTCGGCCGGGTAGAGCGGAATGATGCGCCGGAACGTGCTCTCGCCAGGCCGGTAAAGCGTCGCGCGACTCCAAAGCAGATCGAAACCGTTCTGTTGGTAGAAATCGAACTTCAACGTTGGACATAATTGGTAGAAGCCGTGGTCCAGCCAGTTGTTGGCAGGGCCGGAACAGAACACCGTTCCACCGGGCCTCAGTAACTCAGCAGACTTCCGCAAAGCCGTACCGATGTTGAAGACATGTTCGGCGCTGCCGCCCATCGAGACATAATCGTATTGGCCGACGAGATGTTCGGGAAGTTTTGGATCGTTCAGGTCGTGAACGAAGGTCGCGCCCTCGTAGTCCGACACGTCGATCGAATGAACTTCGCTGTAGCCGAAAGCCGTCTTGTAATATTCTTCGGGACTGGGCGCGCCCTCCCACATCAACGTAGGGCGGCCGTAGATCATCATCTTGCCGCCGTTGACGCGCGGCTCGTCAGAGCCGGCAACCGTCCGGAAATCCTGTCTTACCGCCACGACACAAGCTCCCGGCTCGCCGAATTGGTGGATCGGGAGCTCCGCAGCTTGCCGTATACAGGCGCGGGCGCGTCGGGCGTTCCGATCAGAGCGACAGACATGCGCGTTCCCCGAACATGCGCTACGCGCAAAACACCGCGCCGCGACACTATGCACGTCGCTATTCGAGTCAATCGAAAGGCAGCTTTCGTCGCTCTGCAAGGAGAACTATCGTTAATCTGCTCGAGCCTTTGCACGTTCGCGATGCGGCCTGCATCGATCATAGCGACGTGCTTGCAGACGTGGCAAAGTGTCAGGGTTTCTCGAAACGCTTGCGGGACAGCCGCAGCATGCTTGTTCCGAGGAGAAGCGCGGCCCCGATACTTCCGACTAGCAGCCAGGGCATAAAAACGAATGTCGGATATTGCGGATAGAATCCCTGCCGGAAGAGCTCGACGCCCTGCAGCACCGGATTCCACATCAGCCACCAGCGCATGTCGACCGGCAGAAAATCCGGCACGTAAAGAACGCCACCGAACAGGATAAGACTGCGTGAGATCGGCCCCCACAGATAGGTCCAGAGCGGAATGATCGGCGCGATCGCGGCATTGAACATGCCCATGCCGATGCCGAGAAGCGCGAGCCCGAGCGTGCTAAGCACGACGGCGCCGGGGTTGAAGGGCAACGCCTGCGGCGTCACGAATTGATAGATGCCGGCAAACAGGATCAGCCCGACAAGAAGATATGTCGTCAGCTTCAGGATCGAATGCGCGATGATGACGTCGAGGAGATGCACGCGTGGCAAGCGGCGAATGCCGCCATCCAGCCGGTACAGGCCCGAGAAGCCGTGCGACAGATGGATGAAGATAAAGATCGGAAACATGCCACTGCTGATGAACAGCACCTTGCTCGTGCCATAGACCGGCATGACGCGCACCAGCCAGTGCCAGAACACCACGATGGCGATGTGGAACACCGGCTCCATCAAAGCGGCGATATATTTGAGACCGTAAGTGTTGCCGACGAATGCGAAGCGCTCGCGTTCGATCAGTGCCGAGATGGCGAGCACGTGGTTCCGCAGACGGCTGCCTGGTGCGAGTATCGGCGGAGCGTAAGTCACGGTTTGCAAAGGCCCAGTCTGCTGTTGCAACGACCGTAGTGGGCGCTATGCCGCTACGCAACACACGGACCTGATGCCCGCGACAGTCCTTGCGAATATGGCAAACGGCGGTGGTCGGCGCGGCATTTGTGCCTTGGCCGCTCTGGAGTAACATCGCCGCAAAACAGGCCGCAGCTGGCACGAACCGGCACGGCGCGGGGAGGATTTGATGGCGTTCAATCCGACGCGGCGCGATGCCGTGGCGCTTGGGCTTTCCGCAGCAGCGCTTGCCGCCTTTCGGGCCTCCGCACAGGCGCCGATCAAAGTGGCCGAGACGCCGCCGCCATCACTGCCTATCGAAAAGGGTGCGACGCTGCGCATGTTGCGGCCCGTGCGTTTCGTCAAAGGCGACGAGGACGTTTTCCGCGCCAACGCGCAGCGCTTCACCGACAAGACGGGCGTGCCGGTCAAGGTCGATCTCGTCGGCTGGGAGGACATCAACCAGCAGACGGCGGTCACCGCCAACACCGGTGCGGGCCCCGATCTCATCATCGGGTTTTCCGATGCGCCGCACATCTATGTCGACAAGCTGATCGAGCTCAGCGATGTCGCCGAATATCTCGGCAGGCGCTACGGCGGCTGGCTGTTTCTCGCGGAAAAGTATGGCAAGCGTCACGGCGGTAACAGCTGGATTGGATTGCCGTTCGGCGCCAGCAACGGGCCGCTCGTGTATCGCCGCTCGTGGGTGCAGGAGGCCGGCTACAAGGAGCCGCCGACCGACCACGCGGGCTTCCTCGATCTCTGCCAAAAGCTGCACAAGAACGGCCATCCCGCGGGCTTTGCGCTCGGCAATGCCGTCGGCGATGGCAACACCTACGCGAACTGGCTGATGTGGTCGCATGGTGCATCGCTGCTCGACGAGGGAGGGGCGGTATCGATTAACAGCAAGGAGACGATCGCAGCACTGAACTATTGCAAGGCGATGTTCCCCTTCATGATTGCGGGCGTCACCTCGTGGAACGATGTGAGCAACAACCGCGCCTATTCCGCGGGCGATTGTTCGATGACGACGAACGGCGTGTCGCTCTATTTCGCGCTCAAGAACGATCCTGCGACTGCGGTCATCGCGGAGGACACGGAACACCGCGACGTGCCGAAGGGCGTGGCGAAAATTCCGCCGATGGGCGGCCTGACCATGAACGCGATGGTGTTCAAGCATTCGCAGTTTCCGAACGCGGCCAAGGCGTTCCTGCAATTTATGCTGGAGCACGAGCAGTACGACCCGTGGATCACCGCGAACAATGGTTATTGGGCGCATCCGCTCGCCGCCTATGGCGACAGCGCTGTCTGGAAAGGGGATCCGAAGGTCGCCTATTTCAAGAACACGATGTCGAACCGTTACTGGAATGGTTACGCCGGTCCGCTCTCGGCCGCGAGTGGCGCGGTCAGTGCCGACTACGTGTTGATCCAAATGTTCGCGGCGGCGGCGACCGGCGCGGCGACGCCGGAAGCGGCGATGGCGGAAGCCGAGCGCCGCGCGAAACGCTACTTCCGGCGGTGAACGTCGCCGACAGGATTTCCTGACGTGGCGCTGACCGGCGCACTATCACGCGACGTCGCACCGCGTGATACCTGGCTCGCGCGGCTCCTCGACAACAAGTCGTTTCTTGTCGTCGTATGTCTCGCGCCGGCGCTCGGATTGCTGCTTGTGTTCCTGTCGTATCCGTTGGCGCTCGGCGTTTGGCTCTCTTTTACGGATACGACCATCGGCCGGCGTGGCAGCTTTGTCGGACTTGAGAACTTCCAGTTCCTGCTCACCGACACGTTATGGTGGAACGCCGTCTTCTACAGCGTTTTCTACACGGGTATCGCGACGATCGGGAAATTCACGCTCGGCTTCTGGCTTGCGCTGCTGCTGAACAATCATCTGCCGTTCAAGAGCCTGCTGCGCGCCATCATCCTTCTGCCGTGGATCGTGCCGACGGTGCTTTCCGCGATCGCCTTCTGGTGGATCTATGATCCGCAATTCTCGATCATTTCGTATCTGCTTGTCGACGTGTTGCATCTGCGCACGACCAACATCGATTTCCTTGGAACACCCTGGGCGGCGCGCTTCTCGCTCATCGCCGCGAACATCTGGCGCGGCATTCCGTTCGTCGCGATTTCGCTGCTTGCGGGACTGCAGACGATCCCGCCGTCGCTCTACGAAGCCGCGATGCTCGACGGCGCGACAGGGTGGCAGCGCTTTCGTTTCATTACGCTTCCGATGATGATGCCAATCCTCGCAATTGTGATGACCTTCTCGATCATCTTCACCTTCACCGATTTTCAGCTTGTCTATGCCATTACGCGCGGCGGCCCGATCAATTCGACGCATCTACTCGCGACACTTGCCTTCCAGCGCGGCATCGCCGGTGGCGAGCTGGGGGAAGGCGCGGCCATCGCGGTCTCGATGATCCCGTTTCTCGTCTTCGCGACGATGTTCAGCTATTTCAGCCTCGCCAATCGCAAGTGGCAGACGCGGGGCGCCGATGAGTGACGCCACACTTGCCAGACCGGCGACGACGGCAGTCGCCGATACCGGCCGCATGTCGTGGGAATCGCGCAGCAGGCGCATGGTTCTCGTCTATCTGCCGCTTTCGTGTTTCGTCCTCATCCTGCTGTTTCCATTCTACTGGATGGGGCTGACCGCGATCAAACCAAATGGCGAGTTGCTCAATTACAAGACCAACAATCCCTTCTGGGTGCATGCGCCGACGCTGGCGCATATCAAGCACCTGCTTTTCGACACCGCTTATCCGCGCTGGCTTGTGACGACGATGACCGTCGCCGTCTGCTCGACGACGATCTCTCTCATCTCAAGCGCGCTCGCGGCCTATGCGATCGAGCGGCTCCGCTTCAAGGGCAGCCGCTACGTCGGCGTCGGCATCTATCTCGCCTATCTCGTACCACCGTCGATCCTCTTTATCCCGCTCGCGAGCGTCGTCGTACAATTTGGCCTGTTCGATAGTCCGCTTGCACTGATCTTGGTCTATCCCACCTTCCTCGTGCCCTTTTGCACGTGGCTTTTGATCGGTTACTTCAAGTCGATTCCTTATGAACTCGAAGAATGCGCGCTGATCGATGGCGCCACGCGGCTGCAAATCCTGCGACGCATCACACTGCCGCTCGCAGTGCCGGGCCTGATCTCGGCGGGCATTTTCTCGTTCACGTTATCGTGGAACGAGTTCATCTACGCGCTGGCATTCATCCAGAGTAGTTCGAACAAGACCGTACCGGTCGCCATCCTCACCGAACTCGTCTCAGGCGATGTGTATCAATGGGGCGCGCTGATGGCCGGATCGCTGCTCGGCTCGTTGCCGGTCGCGCTCTTCTACTCGCTGTTCGTGGACTATTACGTCTCGTCGCTGACTGGCGCCGTGAAGGAATAACCGGAGATTTATGCGTGCCCAATAAAGTGAAAGACATTTGGAAAGCCGGCAAGCCGGTGATCAACGGTTGGCTGTCGATGCCGAACGCCTTTAGCGCGGAGATGTACAGCCGCTGTGGTTTCGACAGCGTCACCGTCGATATGCAGCACGGCGTGCAGGATTATCTTTCCTGCGTCGGCTGTTTCCAGGGCATCGCGCCTTCCGGCGCAACGCCGATGGTGCGCGTGCCGTGGAACGAGCCGGGCATCGTCGGCAAGGTGCTCGACGCGGGCGCTTACGGCGTCATCTGCCCGATGATCAATACGCCGGACGAGGCGCGTGCCTTTGTGCGCTATGCGAAATATCCGTCGGCCGGCGCGCGCAGCAACGGACCAATCCGTGCTGGTAGCTATGGTGAAGCCGGCGCCTACCAGAAGACCGCGAATGACGACATTATCCTGTTTCCTATGATCGAGACGAAACAAGCCGTCGAAAATCTCGACGCGATTCTCGACGTGCCGGGCATCGATGCCGTCTATGTCGGTCCGTCCGATCTGGCCTTTTCCTACGGACTCACGCCGCAGCTCGACAGTGAGGTGCCGGAAATCCTGAAAATCTACGACCGCCTGATCGAGGCGACGAAGAAGCGCGGCATCGCCGCCGGTATCCATTGCGGCCAGTCGGCCTATGCGAAGAAGATGATCGACCGAGGCTTCAAGCTCGTGACACTTGTCAACGATCTCGGCGCGATGGTCGGCGCGGCAAAGACGGCCGTGGCGACGGTGCGTTCATGACCGGACATCTCGTCGTCACGCCGAAGGGCGCAAGTTATTCGGCTGCCAGCTCCGATTATTCCTACGAGATGGAGGCGCTCGAGCCACTTGGTGCGACGATCGAGGAAGCACCGACAGATGTTGCGGGCTTCGTCGCCGCGGCGAAGAAGGCCGACGCGATCTATGCCAAAGGCATTCGCATCACGAAGGAGATCATCGACCAGCTCGATAGCTGCAAGCTCATCGCGCTCGGCAGCGTCGGTGTCGACAGCGTCGATGTGAAGGCGGCAACGGCGAAGGGGATTCCCGTCACTAACATCCCGGACACTTTCATCGAGGAGGTCGCCGACCATTGCATGGCGCTTTTGCTTGCGGGCTTTCGGCGGCTGATCGAGCAGGACCGCATGGTGCGCGAAGGTCGGTGGAGCGAGGGACGACCGGCGCTGCTGAAAGTGCCGCGTCTTGCGGGCCAGACGCTCGGCTTCATCTCCTTCGGTCGCGTGGCGCGTGCCGTGGCGCGCCGCGCCGCGCCGTTCGGCCTGCGCATGATCGCCTACGACCCCTTCCTCGAAGAATCCGTGATGGGCGAGCATGGGGTCGTGTCATCGACGCTGACCGAAGTGCTGACGCAATCGGACTTCCTCTCCATGCATGCGCCGGCGCGGCCCGAGGTGCACAAGATGCTCGGCGCATCGCATTTCGCGCAGATGAAGAAGAGCGCCATCTTCATCAACACCGGTCGCGGCACGACAGTGGACGAGGAGGCGCTAATCGCGGCCCTGCAGCGCGGCACGATTGCCGGTGCAGCGCTCGACGTGCTGTTTCAGGAGCCGCCGTCGCCGGACAATCCATTGCTCAAGATGACGAATGTCACGCTGTCGCCGCACAATGCGTCGGCCTCGGCGCGGTTCGACGAAGCGCGCAAGCGCCGTGTCGGCTACGAGCTCTCGCTCGTGTTGCAGGGTTTCTGGCCGATGAGTTGTGTCAATCCGTCAGTATTGCAGAACACGTCGCTGCGGCGTTGGCAGCCGATCGCGATGACGCGCGGACCGAATAGTTAGGCGCTTCGCATGTTGCGGTGCACCCCCGTACCCTCATCCTGAGAAGCGGTCGTAGACCGCGCCTTGAAGGGTGATATCCAGAATCGTATTGGCCCATCCTTCGAGACGTCGCTTCGCGCCTCCTCAGGACAAAGTTGCTGAAAAGCAGAGCGTCTCACATGACCAAACTCAACGGCAAGACCGCCTGGATCACCGGCGCTGGTAGCGGCATCGGTGAAGCCGCCGCGGTCGCACTCGCAAGCGAGGGCGCGACCGTCGTGCTTACGGGGCGTCGTAAGGAACCGCTGGACGCCGTCGCGGCACGCATCGCGGGGCAGGGCGGCGTGGCGCATGTCGAGGCGGGCGACCTCTCAGTCGCGGCGGATGTCGATGCCATCGCGGCACGCATCGTCGAGAAATTCGGCCGCATCGATATTCTCGTCAACAACGCGGGCACGAACATTCTCGAACGCAGCTGGGGCCAGATCAGCACCGATGGCATCGATCAGCTCATCGGCGCGAACCTGGCATCCGCATTTTATTGCGCGCGTGCCGTTCTGCCCGCGATGCGCAAACAGGGTGGCGGACAGGTGATACACACGGCCTCGCTCGCGGGACGGAATGTCAGCCGCATGCCCGGCCCCGGCTACACCGCGGTCAAGCATGCCGTCGTCGCGATGAGCCACAGTCTCAACATGGAAGAGTTTGCAAACAACATCCGCAGCACGGTCGTATGTCCGGGCGAGGTTAACACGCCGATCCTCGCCAATCGTCCGAACCCCCTATCGGACGAAGAACTCGGACGCATGCTGAAGCCCGAAGATTGCGGCGACCTTATCCGCTACGTCGCCTGCCTGCCGGCGAGCGTGACGATCAACGAAGTGTGGATCACGCCGACGTGGAATCGCGGCTACGCGGCGATGCGCCCCTTGTGATTGACAATTTCGCGGGTTCGGCATCGACCGTCGATCCCGCCGAACTCAAGCATTTCGCCGCCGCCGCCGACATCTGGTGGGATGCGGACGGTATCGCGCGCTGGATTCACTCGATGAATCCGATGCGCGTTGACTACACTGTCGACGTCGCTGCGCGCGCGCTCGACCGGCCGGTCGACGGCTGTATCGATGGTCTAAGAATTCTCGATCTCGGTTGCGGCGCGGGCGTGATGTCGGAGCCGCTGGTCGAGCGCGGCGGCGTCGTCACCGGCATCGATCCCGCGCAATCCCTGATCGATGTCGCGAAGGCGCATGCGTCGCAGCGCGGCCTCGCGATCGATTATCGCTGCACGACTCCGGAGGCGCTCGCGCAGGCCGGCGAAACATTCGACGTCGTCGTTGCTTACGACGTGGTCGAGCATGTCGCTGACGCAGAACTATTCCTGCGGCTCTGCGCGTCGCTGACGGCGCCGGATGGTGTGCTGATCGTCTCGACGATGAACCGTACGATCCGAAGTTTTCTGCAAGCGATCGTGATCGGCGAATACGTCCTGCGTTTCTTGCCGCGTGGCTCGCACAACTGGAAAAAGTTCATCAAGCCGCGCGAGATCAAGGCGACCGTCGCGCCGCTCGGTCTGCGTCATATGGAGAGCAAGGGACTTACGATGGACTTGCGCCGCTGGCGGCTGCGCATATCCGACAACGTCGCGGTGACGTATTTTATTGCGTTCCGGCGCGCAGCTGACTGACCCGCCTCGTTAGATCGCGCCGCCAAGAATCGTGACACCGACGATCGACATCGCGCCACCGGCAAGCTGAGCGATGCGTCTGTCCGCGCGGTCGTATATGGCGAGTGCTAGACCGGCGCCGATGCCCGCGACATGAAGCAGGGCGGTCGCGGCGAGGAAGCCGAAGCCATAGGCGACGCCGGAGCCATCCGCCGGCATTTCCGCACCATGCGCGTGGCCGTGAAATATCGCGAACAGCGGGACGAGCAGCATTGCTGCCGCGAGCGGCAGCCGCACACCCAAAGCGACAAGCAGGCCGAGCACCACGACCGACAGGCCGATGCCGATCTCGACATGCGGCAGGGCGATGCCCGTCATGCCGAGTGCACCACCGGCCGCCATCGTCGTGAGGAAGCTTGCCGGCAGGAGCCATAGCGCCCGCCCACCCCATTGCGCCGCGAGCATGCCGACCGCCACCATCGCAAGCAGATGATCCACGCCGCCGAACGGATGCATGAAACCATGCGAAAACCCGGCCGTCGCGCCGATGCCGGTATGGGCATCGGCCGCACCTGGCAGGAGTGCGAAGGCGAGCGCGATAAGAAGGACTGGCATGAGACGATCCCGAGGCTTTGCGGCACGATAGGATCATTCGGCCTCGCGCAACAAGCTTGACGCGCGCGCATGCTGCCGTCCGTATGAGCAGGATGTTCAGCGGGTCGGAAACAGACGTCGCGGGCGCGCCGCTCGTCCCGGGTTTCGTGCGGGCGCGAGGTGGCGTGCGCGTCGACTTCGCCGCGCGCGACGGGCGCACGCAGGCGGTACGCCGCGCAGAAAGCGGCGGCTACCGTGTGCGCTTCCCGCGCATCGCCGAGCCGTGCGAAGCGGTTCTGATCAACACCGGCGGGGGCATGGCCGGCGGCGACCGCATGACGATCGATATCTCGCTGGCGGCGGGCGCATCGGCCGTCGTCACGACGCAGGCGGCGGAGAAGATCTACCGCGCGCAAGGCGCAGCGACCGAAATCGATGCGACTCTGCAGTTGGATGTCGGCGCGCGGCTGGACTGGCTGCCGCAAGAGACGATTCTTTTTTCGGGCAGTCGTTGGCGGCGCCAATTGGTCGTCGGAATGGCGGACGATGCTTCTCTCACCATCTTGGAAAGCACGGTGTTCGGTCGCGTCGCGATGCAGGAGCGGATGGCGGTTGGTCTCTGCCATGACCGCTGGCGCGTACGACGGGGCGGGAAGCTTGTCTTCGCCGAAGATTTTCGGCTCGAAGGGCATCTCGACGATCTGCTTGAGGCGAAAGCGTCGGGCAATGGTGCACGCAGCTTGGCGACGCTCCTCCACATCGCGCCGGATGCCGAGAGCCGGCTGGAAGAGGCGCGCGATTTGCTTGCGAGTGTGCGCTGCGAATGCGGCGCGAGCGCGTGGGACGGCATGCTTGTCATGCGCTTCTGCGCGAGCGATCCGCGGGTGTTGCGGGACGCCCTCGTTGGCGTGGTCGCCGAATTCCGGCATGCTCCGATGCCGCGCTCGTGGTGACGAGCCTTTGGTGAGGTGAGAACGACCGATGCTGCTGTCGCCGCACGAGAAGGACAAGCTGCTGATCGCGATGGCCGCGAATGTCGCGCGCCGTCGCCTCGAACGTGGCGTGAAGCTCAATTATCCGGAGACGATCGCGCTCATCACAGACTTCATTGTCGAAGGCGCGCGTGACGGCCGCACCGTCGCCGATCTGATGGAGGCGGGCGCCCATGTGTTGTCGCCGGATCAGGTGATGGATGGCATCGCCGCGATGATCCACGATGTGCAGGTGGAGGCGACATTCCCTGACGGCACGAAACTCGTGACGGTGCATGAGCCGATCCGCGGCGCGAAGACCGAATTTGTGCCTGGCGAGGTTATCGCGCAGCCCGGCGATCTCGTGCTGAACGAGGGCCGTGAGACGGCGACGCTCGATGTCGCCAACACGGGCGACCGGCCGATCCAGGTCGGTTCGCATTATCATTTTGCGGAGACGAATGCGGGCCTGCGCTTCGATCGCGCAAAGGCGCGCGGCATGCGGCTCGATATTCCTGCCGGCACGGCAGTGCGTTTCGAGCCCGGACAGACGCGTAGCGTCAACCTTGTGGCGCTTGCAGGCGAGCGAAAAGTTTATGGGTTTCGCGGCGACGTGATGGGCGCGCTCTGATGGCCTACAAGTTTTCCCGCGCTGCCTATGCCGACATGTTCGGCCCGACTACGGGCGACAAGATGCGGCTCGCCGACACCGATCTGTGGCTCGAGGTCGAGAAAGACTTCACCGTCTATGGCGATGAGGTGAAGTTCGGCGGCGGCAAGGTCATCCGTGACGGCATGGGCCAGAGCCAGATCACCAACGCGCAAGGCGCGGTTGACACGGTCATCACCAATGTCGTCGTGCTCGACCATTGGGGCATCGTGAAAGCCGACGTCGCGCTGAAGCACGGGCGCATCGCCGCGATTGGCAAGGCCGGCAATCCCGACATCCAGCCGGGCGTGACCATCATCGTCGGGCCCGGCACCGAAGTCATCGCGGGCGAAGGCAAGATACTCACGGCCGGCGGCTTCGATGCGCATATCCACTTCATCTGCCCGCAGCAGATCGACGATGCGCTGATGTCCGGCGTGACGACGTTGCTCGGCGGCGGCACCGGGCCCGCGACCGGCACGGCGGCGACGACGGCAACGCCCGGCCCTTGGCACATGCATTCGATGATCCGCGCGGCGGATTCATTCCCGATCAACATTGGCTTTGCGGGCAAGGGCAATGCGTCGCTGCCGGGCGGTCTCGTCGAAATGGTCGAGGCCGGCGCCTGCGCGCTGAAGCTGCACGAGGACTGGGGCACGACACCCGCCGCGATCGATTGCTGTCTCACCGTTGCCGACGAATACGACATCCAGGTGATGATCCACACCGACACGCTGAACGAGTCGGGCTTCGTCGAAGACACGATCGCGGCCTTCAAGGGCCGCACGATCCATGCGTTTCATACCGAAGGTGCGGGCGGTGGCCATGCGCCCGACATCATCAAGGTCGCGAGCTTGCCGAACGTGCTGCCCTCGTCGACTAACCCGACGCGGCCATTCACCGTCAACACACTCGACGAACATCTCGACATGCTGATGGTGTGCCACCATCTCGATCCGTCGATCGCGGAAGACCTCGCGTTTGCCGAGAGTCGCATCCGCAAGGAGACGATTGCGGCGGAGGATATCCTCCACGACATCGGCGCACTGTCGATGATGTCGTCCGACAGCCAGGCGATGGGCCGCATCGGCGAAGTGCCGATCCGCACATGGCAGACCGCGCACAAGATGAAAGTGCAGCGTGGGCGCCTGAAAGGCGAAGGAGACAACGACAACATCCGCATCAAACGGTACATCGCGAAATACACGATCAACCCCGCGATTGCGCATGGCGTCTCGAAACACATCGGCTCGATCGAGGTCGGCAAGCTCGCCGATCTCGTTTTGTGGACGCCGGCGTTCTTTGGCGTGAAGCCGGATATGATCCTGAAGGGCGGGATGATCGTTGCAGCTGCGATGGGCGATCCTAATGCATCGATCCCGACACCCCAGCCCGTCCATTATCGGCCGATGTTCGGCGCATTCGGCAAGGCGCGTGAGGCGACAAGCGTGACCTTCGTGTCGGGCGCGGCGGCGTCGAACGGATTGCGTGAGAAGCTCGGCGTTTCGAAGGAATTTGTCGCGGTTGAGAACGTGCGAAGCGGCATCGGCAAGAAATCGCTCATCCACAACGACGCGACGCCCGACATCAGAGTCGATCCCGAGACATACTCGGTCACGGCCGATGGCGAACTACTTGTCTGCGAGCCGGCCAAGGTTTTGCCGATGGCGCAGCGGTATTTTCTGTTTTGATCCGCGCAACATCTGTTGTTCGTCGCGCCGCAGTCAAAGCGGAACGCGTCCACGACAGCGTCACCCTCGACCACGAGGCGCGCCACCGACGTCGCATCACGCTTGTGACCGACGGCGGCGAAAGCGTGTTGCTTGATCTCGACAAGGCGACGGTTCTCGATGACGGCGACGCGGTAAAACTCGACGACGAACGTCTCGTTATCGTGAAAGCCGCGCCGCAAAAGCTGCTCGAGATTCGTGCGGAGAATCCGTTGCGGCTGCTGCGCATCGCCTGGCACATTGGCAATCGCCACACGCCGGCGGAGATCACGCCGGATGCGATCTATATCGAGGACGATCACGTTCTTGCGGAGATGGTGCGCGGGCAGGGCTGCCGGGTGACGACCGTCGAGCAGCCGTTCCGGCCGGAACGCGGCGCCTATCACACACATGCGCATGAAGAGCCGCACGCACGCTTCCTCGGCGAGGGCGAGTGAGCGAAGTCCAAGCCGCAATGCCGTTACCGCTCGCGGTCTGGCTGTCGCCCGGTTTTCCCGTCGGTGCCTTTGCCTATTCGCATGGAGTCGAGTGGGCGCATGAGTGCGGCGACATCCGTGCTGCGGCCGATTTGCGCGATTGGCTTCACGTGCTCGTCACACGTGGCGCTCTGGCGAACGACGCGATCATTCTCGCGGAAGCGTTTCGTGCCAGCCTCCGGCTTGACAGGCCAGCGCTCTTACAGGTTAACGAACTCGCGCTCGCGTTAGCTACGAGCCGCGAACGCCGACTTGAAACCGCGACGCAAGGCACAGCGTTTTTGCGCGCCATCGCGAAATCATGGGCCTGCGAGACGACAGATCTGTTAGCGCAGGAAAGCGACACGGACGTGGCCTACCCTGTCGCCGTCGGCGTCATCGCCGCGGGTCACGGCATGCCAATTGGCGCGACACTCGACATGTTCGGCCTCGGCTTCGTGTCGAATCTCGTGTCGGCCGCCCTCCGCCTCGGTGCGATCGGTCAGACCGATGGGCAGAGCGTCATCGCGGCATTGCTGCCTGATATTCGCGCCACGGCGCGCGCATGCAAAGAGAAAACACTCGACGATCTCGGTGCGTCGGCCTTCCGCTCCGACCTTGCGAGCCTGAGGCACGAGACGCAATATTCGCGGCTGTTTCGGTCGTGACAGCGCTTGGTAGCTGGCCAACAACGTACAACCTCATCCTGAGGAAGCCGAAGCGCTGTCTCGAAGGATGATTTCAGGATTACTACATTTGCCCGTTCTTCGCGACGCATGCTTTGCATGCTCCTCGTGATGAGGTGATCGAAATGGTAAGGACGCACTTGCGATGACATCCCCCCATGGACCGCTTCGCGTCGGCATCGGTGGCCCTGTCGGCTCCGGAAAGACAGCGTTGATGGAAGCGCTCTGCAAGCGGCTCGCCGGCCGCTTTGATCTCTGTGCCATCACCAACGATATCTACACGAAGGAAGACGCCGAAATTCTCACGCGGGTGGGTGCATTACCACCGGAGCGCATCATGGGCGTCGAGACTGGCGGCTGTCCGCACACCGCAATCCGCGAGGATTGTTCGATGAATCTTGCCGCTGTCGAGACGATGAATCGGAAGTTTCCAAAACTCGATCTGGTGCTTGTCGAGTCCGGCGGCGACAATCTTGCCGCGACGTTTTCGCCTGAACTTGCCGATATCACCATCTACGTCATTGACGTGTCGGGCGGCGAGAAAATCCCGCGCAAGGGTGGGCCGGGCATCACGCGATCCGATCTGCTTGTCATTAATAAAATCGATCTCGCACCTTACGTCGGCGCCGATCTTGGCGTGATGGAGCGCGACACGAAGCGCATGCGCGGCGAGCGGCCGTATGCCTTCACCAACATTCGGGCCGGCAAAGGCGTCGATGTCGTCGAGGCCTTCATTCTTCACGCCGGTGGGCTCGCCGCGACGGCATGAGTTGCACAGACCGCTACGGCCTGCCGCTCACGACATCTTCGGATCGCGCCGCAGCGCTGTACCGTGAGGGCGTCGACCTCTTGCTTAGTGCCTGGCCCGGCGCGGCGGAGACCCTCGATCAATCAATCGCGGTCGATCCGGATTTTGCTCTTGCGCATGCGGCCCGCGCACGCCTCCACGCGATACGCGCCGAACCGACTTTAGCACGCGAGAGAATCGGCATGGCGCGGACGCTCGTTGTCCGCAATGGCACCGAACGCGAAAAGAGCCATGTCGCCGTTCTCGCCCATGCGATCGAAGGGCGCGCGAAGGAAGCGCTCGGCGCAACGCTTGCGCATTGCGAAAACTGGCCGCGCGACGCGATGATCCTGTCGCTGCCGCTTGGCGCCTTTGGGCTTTTCGCCTTCTCCGGCATGGCGGATCATGATCAGGCACGCGTCGATTTCTGCACGAAACATGCACGCCATTTTGACGATGACGACTGGTGGTTCGTATCGAACCACGGTTGGGCTCTGGTCGAGTATGGGGACCTTGTCGCCGGCCGGCGACTGGCAGAACGTGGGCTCGATCTTCGTCGCGCGAATGCGCATGCCGCGCACGGGCTTGCGCATGCGATGTTCGAGGACGGCTCCGGCGCCGAAGCTGAAGCGTTCATTTCGGATTGGTTGCCCGGCTACGATCGCAGCGGCTTCCTGCACAGCCATATTGCCTGGCATCAGGCATTGATTGCGCTTGAAAGCGGCGACGTTTCGCGCGCGATGACGCTCTACGACGATCATATCAGGCCCCATCGCACCATTGCGGCCGCCATCAACGTCGTCAGCGACGGCGCGTCCTTCTTATGGCGATTGAGAGCCTATGGTCACCAAGTGCCGCCGAACCGTTGGGACGAAGTGGCGACCTATGCCGACACGGCGTTCCCGAAAGCCAGCCTCGCCTTCATCGATCTGCACATGGCGCTGCTCGCGATCGCGACCGGCAAGACGGACGCGCTCGACGCGCGTCTTGCCGCCATCACCACACGCGCCGACGCGGGAACATCACTCACCGGCACGCTAGTACCGGACCTGAGCCGCGCGCTACGAACTTTCGCCGACGAAGATTTTGCGGGTTGCATAGGTACGATGGAGCCAATTGCTGCCGATGTCGTGCGCATCGGCGGAAGTCGTGCGCAGCGCGAGATCGTCGAAGACACGCTGCTCATCGCGCTCATGCGTGCCGGCGAAGCCACGAAAGCGCGTGCGCTGCTCGACACCCGGCTGCATCGCCGGCCATCACCGCGCGACAGTCTTTGGCGACAATCGCTCGGTGCCTGAAGCCTCAGGCTTTCGCCTTCGTCAACTCAGCCCGCATCGTCGCGTTGAGTGTCTCCGGCACGAGATGCGCGGGTCGATGATAATGCAACCAATGCCGCGCAATGTCGTCGCGGCGCGCGACCCAGACCTTCTCGTGTGCCGCGACATAGTCGAGAAAACGCGCGAGCGCCGCGGCGCGTCCCGGCCGTCCGGCAAGTCGGCAATGCAGGCCGACGGACATCATTTTCGGTGCGGTCTCACCTTCGGCATAGAGCACGTCGAATGTGTCCTTGAGATAGTCGAAGAAGTCGCGACCCGAGGAGAAGCCCGGTGCGGCGCTGAAACGCATGTCGTTCGTTTCGAGCGAATAGGGCACGATGATCATCGGCCCTCCGTCGTCGACCCAGTATGGCAGTTCGTCGGCATAGGAATCGGCGCAATAAAGGAAGCCGCCGTCTTCGACGATGATTCCGAGCGAGTTGATAGTCGTGCGGCCCGTGTACCAGCCGATCGGTCGCGCGCCGGTCGTGCGCGTATGGACGTCGATCGCCTGCAGGAAATGGTCTCGTTCATCCTCGCGCGAGAAATCGCGGTAGTCGATCCACTTGAGCCCGTGGCTCGCGATCTCCCAATTCGCTTCGTTCATCGCCGTGACAGCGTCGGGATTGCGTTCGAGCGCCGTCGCAACGCCGAATACCGTGACCGGCAGGTGGCGGCTCGTGAACATTCGCCATAGCCGCCAGAACCCCGCACGCGAGCCGAATTCATAGACCTGTTCAACGGTCATGTGGCGCTGGCCGGGCCACGGCTGCGCGACCATATCGGTTAGAAAGGACTCCGACGCGGCATCACCGTGCAGGATGTTGTTCTCGCCGCCCTCTTCGTAGTTGATCACGAACTGCACGCAGATGCGCGCGGCCCCCGGCCAGCGCGGATGCGGTGGGTTACGTCCATAGCCTCGGAGATCGCGCGGATATTTCGACATGCCGGTTTGTGTAACACGGTCCGGCATTGTGGAAAGCGCGGTGCGCTAACCCTCGATCAACCGGTCGAGTCTCATGCGCGTGATAAAGCCGATCTGCTGGAATGCTTCGCGTTCCTCGGCTTCCGCATCATTCTCCAGCCGGGCTTTGAAGTCGGCGAGAATCTCGTCTTTGCCGCGCCCCCGCACGGCGATGATGTAGGGAAAGCCGAACTTCTCCCGATAAGCCTTATTGAGGCGCGCGAACGTGTCGAAGTCGGCGTCCGACATGCTGCTGAGGCCGGCGCCTTTCTGTTCCGCCGTTGAATCGGCAGTCAGGCTCTTTGCCCGCGCCTCAGCGCCGGCGAGTTCGGGATGCGCATTCAGGAAAGCGATTTTCTTCTCGCGTGGTGCGGCCTCGACGGCCGCCATCATCGCTTCGTGCAGCGCCTCGATGCTGCCAAAAGGCGCTTGCGGACGCGCCTGTTCGGCAACCCAGGGCGAATGCTCGAAGACGTCGCCGAGCTGTCCGATGAAGCCGTCATGATCGAGTCGGTTGATCTCAGCGAGATTGATCGACATGCCCGATCAGCTGCCGCGGTAGGTCGAAAAACTGCCCGGCGTGCAAAGCATCGGGATGTGATAGTGCGCCTTCACGTCGTAAACCGCGAAGCGCACGACGGGATTGTCGATGAAGGCGGCGCTGTCGCGTTGCGCGAGATAGTCTGCGACATCAAAACTTAGTTGGTACTCGCCGGCCTTCGCCTCCTCTGGTGGAAGGAGCGGCTTGTCGGTCCGGCCGTCGCCGTTGCTGACGGTGCTTTTCAACGCCCGCCATGTGTCGCCGTCGCGAATTGCGAGATCGATCTTCACACCGGGAATGGGCTTGCCGCTGCCGGTGTCGAGGACATGGGTGGTGATGCCTGCCATTGCGTGTCTCCCGTTTCCTCAATCAGCTGCCGCGATAATAGGAATAGCCCCAAGGCGTGAAGAGCACCGGCAAATGCACCCGCTGTTTCGTGTCGCGGATGACGAAACGGACGGGAACTTTCGACAGGAATGTCGGCGTCGGCAGCTTCGTCTCATATTTCGAAAAATAGTCGTCGAAATGCATGAGCAATTCGTAGCGCCCGGTCTTGTAGGCGTCATCGACAAGAAGGGGTTCCGCACTACGTCCGTTCGCCGCCGTCGTTACTGTCTTCAGCAACCTGTAGCGATCACCCTCGAGGACAGAGAGATCGCACGTCATGCTAGCGCCGGGCGTGCCATGAAACGTGTCGATAGCGTGCATCGTCAATCGCGGGCTAACGCCGGCTTGCGACGGCGGCGCCACGTTTAGCGTGCCGGGTTGCGTTTGCGCCTGCGCCTGCGCCATCTGGCTGCCTGTCGCTGTCATGAATACCACGCCTCCGACGCCTGCGCCGACGAAATCCCTGCGCGTCAAATCCGGTCGCTTCAATCGCCCCTCCTCACTCTGCCGCTTCGATCGCTGCACCGGGCGGCACGGGCGTAGATACGGTTTTTGTTGAAGGGATGAAACGCAACAGCAGGAGGACGGTGAGCCCTTCGAACGCCGCCACGATCCATAATCCCAGAGAAACGGAGCCAGTCGCATCGCGCAGCGCACCCATCAGGGCGGGTGCGCCGAAGCCTGCGAGATTAGCGACGGAGTTTATCAGCGCGATGCCCGCCGCAGCTGCGGAACCGGCAAGGAAGCGGCCGGGGATCTGCCAGAAGACGGGGATGGCGCTCATCGTTCCGACGATTGCCGCGGTGAGTGCAATCAGCGATAGCGCGGGGCTGCGACCCACGGCGAAGCCCAGCACGACGAGCCCAACCGCGCCGACAAACGCCGCGATCCCGCAATGAAAACGTGCTTCGCCGCTCGCATCCGAGTGACGGCCGTTCAGGATCATACCGGCGCCACCGCACAGATACGGTACCGCCATGATCCAGCCGATCGTCGCGGAATCGGTGAAGCCCGCGTCCCGCACTACTGTGGGTCCGAAGAAGGTCAGCGCCGAATTCGCCATGACGATGCAGAAGAAAATGGCGATGCACTGCCAAACACGCTTGTCGGATAGCGACGCCATGATGCGGTGTTCGCGATGGCCGAGCGCCTCGCTGTCACGTGCGAGATCGGCCTGCACGGCGGCACGCTCTTCCGTCGTTAGCCAGAACGCCTTCTGCGGCTTGTCGGTCAGATAGAGCAGCGTCACGACACCGGCGATGACGGATGGGATGCCTTCAATGAGGAACACCCATTGCCAGCCTGACCAGCCGTTCACGCCGTTGAGCGTCGTCATGATCGTTCCGGCCATCGGTCCGCCGACGACCCCTGCGAAAGCCGAGGCCGACATGAAGAGGCCAAAGGCGCGCGCGCGCCGTTCCGTCGGGTACCAGAACGTCAGGTACAGAATGACGCCGGGATAAAATCCCGCCTCGAACACGCCGAGGAGGAAGCGCAGCACGTAAAAGATCGCGGGCGTCGTGACGAACATCATCGCGATGCAGCAGATGCCCCAAAGAATCGTGATGCGGGCAATCGTGGTTCGTGCGCCGATGCGGTCGAGCAGCAGATTGCTCGGCACCTCGCATAGGAAGTAGCCGAGGAAGAAGATACCGGCGCCGATACCGTAGACGGTTTCGCTGAACTTCAGGTCCGCGAGCATCTGCAGTTTTGCAAAGCCGATATTGACCCTGTCGATCCAGGACAGGACCCAGAGAAACATTAGGAACGGCAGCAGCCGCCAAGTGATCTTTTTGTAGGCAATGTCGAGCAGGCCGGGCGCCATTGAGACACCGCCGGAAGCGCTTTGCATCGCCGACATCGGCTACTCCACCGTAACGGAGAGCGGACATCGTCCGTCATCGTTCTCCGAAGAAGGAACGTAGCAAAGGACTTGCCACCTTGGCCATTCCGGTGGTCATTCCACGAAATTGACGGGAATGCCCTTCTTTACAGCCTGCGCAAGCTGCTCCGCATCCCAGTTTGTCAGGCGCACGCAGCCGTGCGAGCCGACCTTGTCGATCTTGTCTGGCTCCGGCGTACCGTGAATGCCGAAGGTCGGCTTGGTCAGCGCGATGAAGACCGACCCAACGGGATTGTTGGGGCCGGGCGCGATGGTCAGCGGCTTGTCGTTCTTGCCCTGCTTGAAGTTCTTCTCGGGATTGTACGTGTACGTCGGGTTCTTCGCGATGGCGCGCACTTTGTACGATCCGCTGGGCGACGGCGTCTCATCGCTGCCGATCGTGGCGGGGTACGCCACGATCAGCTTACCTTCCTTGTCGAGCGCGCGGACCTGCCCGTGCTCTTTCACAACATCGATGCGCGCAATCTTTTTCTCGATCTTGTCGCGCTTGACGTTGGCGACGACGAGTATTGTGCCGGCCTTGGTGAAATCCGCTTTCGGATTGAGCTGCTTCAGCAGCCGTTCGTCCATATGAAAGCGCGACGCAAGCAGCTCCAGGGGGCCGGTGTAGGAAAGCGCTTTCAGCTTTGCCATCTCGCCGTAGTCTTTCGGCACGGAGTCGATAAAGGGACCGGCGACATCCTTATCGGTGATCGTGTAATCGACGAGCGTCGGCTCGGTGTCGCGTGTCAGCGCCTGCCAGATCGGCTCGCTCAGCGCTTTGGCGGCGGGCAGATCGTGCGTTTCAGCATAGGCCGAAATCGCCTTGCGAAAATTGTCACCGATCTTGCCGTCGATAACGCCGGGCGAGGCCTGCGCACGATCGAGCAGCACACCTGCTTTGATCACTTGCACGCTGGCGTCCTTCCCGATTTCTCCGGCGCTAAAGGTTGCTGCATTGACGGCATCTTTCGTGAGATCGGGTCCGGCTTGAGCGGTGACGATCGTCGCGAGCGTTACGAAAGCAGCAAGGAGAAGGGAGCGCGACACGAATGGCATGGCAAAATCGTCCCCGGAACGATACTGCTGCGCCAACGCCACGCCCCCGGTTTCGTTCGTTCCGTTCAGGTTGGTCGCATGAACAGCATCGCCTTCATCCGCACCACGCTTGCGCCGCTCTTAGGAAAGCACGTGCTCGACATTGGTTGCGGTAAGGGCGCGTTGGCTGCTGCGCTCTCGACCGATGGTGCGCGGGTCACGGGAGTCGATCCATCACCGGAGGCGCTGACGAAAGCGCGCGAAGCCGCACCACAAGCGAGTTTCGAGACCGCGTCGGCCGAAGGCCTGCCTTTCGCCGACGGCACTTTCGACGCCGCGATCTTCTCCAATTCGCTTCACCACGTGCCAGTCCCGGCAATCGGGGAAGCGCTTGCCGAGGCACGACGCGTGGTGAAGCCGGGCGGCCATATCGTCGTCGTCGAACCACTCGTCACGGGAACATTCGATACGGTGCTGAAACTGATCAATGACGAGACGGACATCCGGGCGGCGGCACAGGGGGCATTGCGCGACCTCGATCGCGACGCCGGCTTTCAGCGTCTGTCGTCGATCACCTTCACGTCGCGCGAGACCTACTCCGACTTCGAGGCGTTCGTCGCGCGTGCAACCTCCGCGGATCCGGAACATCGTCTGCCCATCGTCGCGCAGAACCGGGCAGCGATAGAGGCGGCGTTCCTGCGTCACGCGACACCTAACGAACGCGGCGTGCCCTTTCTCGATCACAACCTGAAAGCCGACGCGTTCCTCGTGCGCTGACCACCTTGGGCGGCTATGCCACTTGGCTTGAGCCTCGCCTGCGCGCTATGCCCTAGGCATGTCTGACGAAGCGAAACCGCGCAAAGCTCATTTCCTGGAACGCTGGATCGAGCACGCGATTTTCGCAAGCCGATGGCTGCTGGCGCCGATCTATCTCGCGCTCGCCGTTGGGCTTTTCGGCCTGCTCATCAAGGTCGTGCAGGCGCTCTGGCACATCCTGCCAAACGTCTGGCAGATGGAGGAATCGCGGCTCATCCTCGACATGCTGAGCCTAATCGATCTTGCACTGACCGGCTCGCTGATCGTGATCGTGATCTTCTCGGGCTACGAGAATTTCGTCTCGCGCATCGACTCGCAGGGCCATTCCGACTGGCCGGAATGGATGACGAAGATCAGCTTTTCCGGTCTGAAGCTGAAGCTGATGTCGTCCATCGTCGCAATCTCGGCGGTGCAGCTTTTGCGCGCCTTCATGGACCTCAGTAACAAGCCGGACCGCGAGCTCATGTGGTCCGTCGGCATCCACCTGACGTTCGTGGCGTCAGCCATTCTGCTGGCGTTGATGGACCGGTTTTCCAGTGAAGACACGCACTGATCTCGACGGCACGTTCTGATGCAGTCTCCGTAGGTTCAACCTACGGCACGATCGTCACGAAGTTTCGAACGACGGAATGCTGGATCTGGCCGCCAGCGTTGAGGATGCTGTCGTATTCGAAATAATCCTGCCCGGGTCGAGAACGAGCGCGATAGGCCATTGCGTCGAGACCGGCTTTCCCAAAACTTCCCAGTTTGGGGCGAACAAGAATCTTCAGATCGACATACGACATGCCCGCTGGAGGACGTCGCTGGATCACGCAAACCTGGTTTGGCTGCACGGTGAAGGTTCGTTCGCCACCCGCGCCCGTGCCAACACCCGGAAGCACGCAACCTCCCTGCGCATAGCTTTGCGCCGGCGAGAGAGCTGCCAACGCCACGCCGCAGCCGAGGGCTACTCCGAAGGCAAACGATCGCGCCATCCCACGCCCCATTTTAACGGCGAGCGTGGACCGGGCCCCGCCACCTATCCCCGCATAACATAGTCGCGGGTCGTGCGCTTCAGTTCGTCGATGTTGTCGCGTTCCCAGGCGACGACTTCCGCGAGACCTTCTTTCCAGTCGATCTGCGGCTCCCAGCCGAGATCATTTTTGATCGCCGAGGAATCGAGCCAATAGCGTCCATCCTGTCCGAGCCGGTCGCCGGTGACTTCGCAAAGCTGCTCGAAGGGCACGCCGACAGCCTCGGCACAAAGCTCGACGACGCGGCGGATCGACGTCGGCTCTTTCGGTCCGACGTTGTAGATCTTGCCGAGCGGTGCATCGCCCTCAGCCGTGAGATGGATGGCGCGGCCAAGGTCACGTGCGTGAATGTAGGACTTTTCTGCGCGTCCGCCGCCGTGCAACGGCAGCTTGTCGCCGACAAGCCCGCAGAGCACCGCCTTCGGGATCACGCGATGCAAAAGCTGGCCGGAGCAATAGGCATTCGACGGTCGCAGAATGTTCATCGGAAATTTCAGGAATTTCGCCACCGACAAGAGATACATGTCGAATGCAACCTTCGAGGCGGCATAAGGGCTCGACGGCTTGATCGGCTCGTCTTCCTTCGTCGCGTGATCGACGGAGCCGTACATTTCCGACGTGCCGATCTGGATGAAGCGTTCCATCCAGTCGCGCTTCATCAGTTCCTCGGAAAGGCGCGCAAGCGCCATAGAGTTCGTCTCGAAGAAACGCCATGAATTCTTCCACGACACCGCGCCTTCGCCCTGCGCGGCGAAGTTGACGATGATCTCAGGCTTCTCGCGATCGAGTAGCTCAAGCAGAAGGTCGAGCTCGTAGGTGATATGGCGCGCGTGATATTCGAAGCCCTCGCGCCGGTCGATCTCGAGCGAGAAGGCCTTGCCGCGCAGCGGATTGCGGCCGATGCCGATGACCTTCTTCGGATTGGCATGGTCGAGCAGATACATCGCGGCATGGATGCCGAAACTGCCGCCGCCACCGAGGATCGCATACGTCTTGTTCGGCATGTTCGTCTCGTTCTGAAAGTGGAAGCGCGTGTCGCGGGGTCGATCTATTCGACGATTGTCCAGTAATAGTCGCCGGTGTAGCCGGCCTCGTTGAAAAGATCGATCCAGCCTTGCGGATAGTCGTAGAACTTTGCCGTCAGCACCCAGCTCTCGAACAATTCCTTTTGTTCGGGCGTGCGATAGCTGTCGACTTGCACGAAACTCTTGCCGCGTGAGACGCGCTCGATCTCGCGCATTGCCTTCACGGCGCCAGCGCGGTCGAAATTGTGAATCGTATTGAGGCTGATGACGCAGTCGAAGCTTTTGTCGGGGAAAGGCAGGTCGTCAGCCGATCCCTGATGCAGCCGACCAACGACTTCGGGCTCCGCCTTCATCAGCGCATAGCGCGAGATGTCGAGGCCAAAGGCGGAAATGCCTGGCTCGGCAATCATGAAATCCTTGACGAGAAAGCCCTTGGCGCAACCGATATCGAGCACGCGCATGCCGGGCTTGAGCCCGAAATGCGAAATCATGTCGCGCGCAACCGCAACCCAGCGGCCATCGTAGCGATAGCCGCCATAACCATAGTCGCGCGGGCCATCGAAATAGAGGTCGCCATACTCGCGCGACTTTGCGATCAATTCCGGCGACTTGGCTTCGCCACGCTGCGTGATGTTGCGTTTTGCGCGCGGCAGCGAGCGGAGCAGATCGACTTCAGCCACCAAGCGCCTCCCTCGTCACGCGCCGAAAGCCTTCGTCGAACGGCACGTAGGTGAAATCCGGAAACGCCGCCCTCGTCGCACCGACGTCGAAGGGGCGGTAGCCGTTATGCGGCATTGGCCCCGAGCGCTTCGTGCCGCGAATACGGCTACCATGGCCGCCGAGTAACGCAGCCTGATCCGCGATCGCGCGGAACGAATGCACTTCGCCCGATGCGATGTTGAGGGCGCCTGTTGAGCGTCGCATCAGCACGCGCACCGCGATCTCGGCGACATCGTCGACGAGCACGTGATCGCGGCGCTCCTCGCCTTCGCCGAAGAGCACGATTTCTTCGCCCTTCGCCGCAAGGCGCCTGAACCGATTGGGACCGTAACCGTTGTGCGGATCGTTCACGCCATAAACGAGCGTCGGGCGCAGGATTGCGAGCGGTGCGGTAATCGTGCTCTGGAAGGCGATCTCGCGCGCGAGATGCATCGCGCCATGCAGGCTGCCGGGCGAGGGTGGCACGCGTTCGTTGAGCGGCAGCGGATCGTCGCCGAACACCGCGTCGGAGCTGATGTTGACGACATGCGCGGGTTTTACGCGTGCGATCGCTTCAATGATCGCACGCACGAGCCGCATATTGTCGACGAGCATGCCGACGTCCTTGCAAGGCGCGATTGCCGACACGGCGACGATGCTGTCGCCATCGTGCAGATGGCTTGCCAACCTCGCCGTGGCGTCGTCGGCCAGCAGATCAACCTCGGTGCGGCCGATGGAAAGCGTGTTGATGCCCTTCGCCTTCGCGGCAGAGACAATGCCGCCGCCGACGAAACCGTGACCGCCGATGACGACGACACGTGTCGGTTTGGTCGGCGTGGGCAGGCCGTGTTGCAGCATCACGCGACTTTCTCAGGATTACGGGCGGGAACGCCCAGCGTGCGATGGTCGAGGCCGGCTGCGCGCGCCGCGTCAGCGTCAAGCACGCGATAGGGATCGAGCACGAGTTTTCCGCGCAAGCGCTTCGTAATATCGGCGGGCGATATGGCGCGATAGGCCGGCCACGGCGTCAGGATCATCAGTGCTTCGGCGCCATCGAGCGCGTCCAGCGGATCGTCGGTCTGCGGAATGACGCGCGGCAGCACGCTCGCGTTCACGAGCGGATCGTGAACGACCAGATGCGCTGCAGGCAGCGCCGTGATCGTGGTAACCGACGGCGAATTCTTGATCGAGTGCGTGTTCTCTTTGTAGGCGAGACCCCAGACGGCAACTTGCGCGTCCGGCTTCGCATCGAGAAGTGCGCCGCGGATCGTGCGCGCAGCCCAACCGACACGATGACGGCTGTTGGCGATCCAGGCCTGCACGACGCCGCTGTCTGTGCGATGAGCCTCCGATAATTCGACGACCGTCGTGAGATCGCGTTCGAGGTTGCCGCCAGCAATGCCGAGACCTGGCGCGAGATAGGACTTCGGCCCGATACGCGCATCAAGTTTCAGCGATGGCACGATCTCGGACCAGTCCGCGCCGATCGACTCGCAAAGTTCCGACAGCGTGTTGGCGACGCTGATTGACGACACGAGGCAGCAGTTGATGGCGATCTTTGCCAATTCCGCGCTCTCGTAGCGCATCGGCAGGATCGGGCATGCCGCGGCTTCGAGCACGGTTTTGAAGCGTGGGTCCAGCGGTATCGTAGGATCGGCACAGCCAACGATGTAGCGCTCGGGCTCTCGCGCACGTTGCACGGCGATGCCGAAGACGAGCGTCTCGACCTGGTAGTAAAGCCGCTCCGGCGCGATGCCGCTTATCTTGCGCGTGAAGCCTGGCGGCACCTGACACAGGATAACAAGCGCCGCATCCGGTCGCAGTTTTTCGATAACCTTATCGATCAGCGCCGTGATCGGCTTGAGATCGCTGCGTCCGGCATCGTCGGTCGGAACGTCAGGCGCGATATAGACGACATCGCAGGCAGCAAGCGCCGAGAGGTCGGACTCGTACGTCAGGCGCGCAGCGGATGACGCGGCAAGATTGTCGAGTTCCGGCTCGCTGACCGGCAGATCGCCCTTGCGCATGCGAGCAATCAGCCCCGCATCGGGATCGACGCAAATCGTTGTAAAGCCGCGCGACGCGATCACGGTCGACGAGACGATGCCGAGATGCGTCATGCCGGCGAAGCCGACGACGGGGAGGGCGCTCATGAGGGATGCGCCTCCGATATGTCACCGCTGATCGTGCGAGCAAGTGCGCCGAGCGTGTCCTCAAGCCAGACATCGTTGGCGAGTGTTGTTGTCGCGCCATTCGCACAGAGCGACTTAAAGTGCGCGTATTCGGCCTCCCACGTCGGGTCGGCCTGCGTCAGCACGATGCGTTCTTCGGGCGGTGAGCCGCTCGGAAGCACTCGCGTGCGTTTGGCGAATGACGTTGGTCCCCATTTGCAGAGCGACTCGATGTGTGCGCTGCCGTTCTCCGCGAAAATGTCGCAGGTGAAATGATTGCGCCAGGATAGCAGTGTCATCTCGAGTTCGATGCGCATCGGTGCGCCGGACTCGTTGGCGATGACGACATGGTCCGGCGCGCGGTTCTCGAAGCGATTGACGGACACGACGCGAAACGCTTCGTCGAGCGGGCCGAACCAGAAGCGGCAGGTGTCGAGCAAATGTGAGCCGAGATCGGGCAAGACGCCCGCGCCCGTGTCGCGCCACGCCGACTCTCGCACGAGACGCGCCGTGCCGTTGCCGTAGAACAGGCGGCACGAGTAAATGCGCCCGAGTTCGCCGGATGCGATGAGATCGCGCATCGCCATAAAGTGTGGCTCGAAGCGATGATTGTAGGCGACGTAGCAGACGACGTTCTTCTTCCGCGCCAGCGCTTCGAGGTTCGCGATCGCGCCGACGTCTTCGGCCCAGAGCGGCTTTTCGACGAGCGCGTGCTTGCCGTTCTCCGCGAGGTACGTCAGCAAGTCGATCTTCGGTTCGTCCGGGACGCAGCAGAGCGCGGCATCGTAGTCCGCCAAGGGAACATCGCGAATATCGCGGTAATCGGAATCCTTGTTCACGGGGTCGATGCTGGCGACGTAGTCGGCCCCGGCGAAGCGTCGGCGCTTGTGGCCCTGCACGCCCATGCCCACCACGATAGCCCGCATTAGTGTGCGTAGCTCAACTGCTTCGCGACCTTCTCAAGTCGCTCGCGCACATGCGTCGGCGTGATCGGCTCGTTTCCGTCGAACTCACATTCGCAGCCGGCAGCGACCGTGCCGATGATCGTCGCGTGGCCGTCGTTGCCGCTGGCGAGCATCGCGAGCGTCGCATAGGCGAGCAATGCATCACCCGCACCGACGGGGTCGACGAGCCGTTCGACGAAACTGTCGAGGACGAAGAAACTGTCGAGCGATTCGTGGTCGGACGCGTTGCAGGTCAGGACGCCGCGCTCGCCAAGCTTCAGGATCAGGAGTTTGCACTCCGCCTGATCGTAGAGCTGCGACGCGAGCGGCCGGATGCCGGAATCCTGATCGGCCAGCGCAAAGCGCGCCTCGCGCTCGTTCGGCGTGATGAGATCGAAGCCCTTGAACTCGGTGATGTTGCCCCAGCGGCTCGCGACCTGGCTGTCGGCGACGCGGAAAACGCCTTTTGGAATGGCCGAGATGAAGGTCGGGATCGTCCGCCGGTTGAACATGCCATGCCGAAAGTCGGCGTAGATCACGGCGTCCGTCGACACGTTCGCGACATTGCCGGTGATTTCCGAAAGCACGCTGTCGGAGATCGAATTGTTGTCGAGCGTATCGACCTTCAGAAGACGGTAGCCACCGACAACGATCGCGTTCTTGTTGACGGTCGGGCGCGAGCGGTCGATCGACGCGCGCACGTCGATGCCCGCTGCGGCAAGGTCCTTGAGCACGAAATCCTTGTGCGCATCATCGCCGAGTACGGTCGAGAAGGTCACTTCGGCGCCGGCGGCGCGGCAATGCTTCGCGACGATTGCAGCACCGCCGATGTAATCGGTGCGGCTTTCGAAGAGCACCGACATGGTCGGCGTTTTCGTCTGGCCGCCGATCATTGCGCAATGCGTTTGACTGTCGACGATGGTATCGCCCACAACATGCAGCCGGTGCTTCGACAGATTGTCGAGCGTGCGGTTGAGGTCGTCGAAGGTGATGCCGCGTCGCTCCATAAAGGTATGTAGCTTGTCGAGCTTGAGGTCCGGCGCCTGGAGATTGATCAGCGTAGAGGACGAATAGACAATGTCGCCCGGCGTGAAGAGGATGTCGCCACCATAGGCGCGCAGCGTCGCCATCTCCTCGCGCGTGCGCTCAGGAATGCCGGTCGCGTTATATTCGTAGCCCTTGGCGAGATAATCGGGCTGGATAATCTTGATGTTCTCGATCGGCGTCGGATTGGGATCGATGACGACGTAGTCGATCATCTCGAAAGCTGCGAGGTTGAGCGCGCGAAGATCCTGCGGCACATGCGGACGATGCACACCTTTCGTGATGTGCCGGTCGGCCGTCACGCTCGCGATCAGGAGATCGGCCTTCGTCTTCGCATAGACAAGGTGACGCAAATGCCCGGGATGCACGACATCGAACACGCCGTGGCACATGATCGCGCGCTTCTGGCGCGGTATCGGGCCGAGGATCTCGCGCAATTCTTCGGCGGTCTTGATCTTGTGCGAATAAAGTTTCGACAGCGAGTCCGCCATCACGCCCCCTGTCCGGTGCGCGGTCCGAGGTAGGCAAACCAGGTCTTCGTCGCATTCGCGATCGAATCCGGATCCCACAGCGGCGCGTTCTCCCAATTTCCAATCTGCTGCATCATGCGGCGGACGCCGTCCTCGAAGGATACGACCGGCTTCCAGCCAAGCACCGATGTCGCCTTGCCGATGTTGGCAAAGGTGATGTCAGGTTCGCCAGGCCGTTTCGGAATGTAGACGACGTCGCCGCCGATGAGTTCGATAAGACGGTTTATCGATTGCGGCGCGCCGGCACCGATGTTGAAGCGCTCGCCGCTGACTCTCGTTTCCGCCGCGGCAAGAAAGGCAGCAGCGACATCGGTGACGTAGATGAAGTCCCGCAATTGCGAGCCATCGCCGACAACCGTGTAGGGTTTGCCCGCGAGTTTCTGGCGAAAGAACACGCCGAACACCGCGCCATAAGCGCCGGTCGTGCGCACGCGTGTGCCATAGGCATTGAAGATGCAGATGGCGTTGACCGGAAGACCGTAGACCTGGCCCCAGTGGAAGACCGCTTGCTCGCCCTGATATTTCGATAGCGCATAGGGATATTGCGGCGCGATCGGATGATCTTCGCGCGTCGGCGTGCCTGCCAGTCCGTAGCAGGACGACGATGAGGCATAGACCAACTTCTGCACTTTCGCCGCACGCGCGCACTCGAGCACTCGTACCGTGCCCTGCACGTTGATTTCCATGTAGTCGATTGGCCGCTCGATCGACGGCACGATGTCGCCGATCCCCGCGTAGTGGAAGACGTAACTCGCGCCGTTGAACGCCTTGTGGCCCGGCTGGAGCGAGCGGATGTCGGCCTTGTGGACCGTCAGCTTCGGCTCGCTCTTGTGGTGGGCAAGATTGTCCTCGTGCCCACCGGAGAAGTCGTCGATGACGCGAACCTCGAAGCCGCGGTCGAGCAGCAGGTCGACGGTGTGACTGCCGATGAAGCCCGCGCCGCCCGTGACGACCGCAATGCGATCCGTCACGCCGCACTCAGACGCTGCAGCCGCTTCACGTTGAAATAGGCGTCGTCGCTCATGCTGTCGGGCAACTCCCCACGCACGAACGCGCGGGTGAGCTCACGAACAGCATCCTCGATTGTGAATTTCGGCTTGAAGCCGAGCACGCGTGTCACCTTGTCGGAATTGATATGGTACGAACGCAGATCGTCGGACGGCGTCGTCACGATCTCGATGTCCTTGCGCTCCGGCAGCTCCTCGCGAACGACCTTGCGCACGAGATTGGCGATTTCCATTAGCGACAAATTCTGGAAGCCGACGTTGAAAATATCGCCCTGGATTTTGTCCTTCGGCGCCTCGATAAACATTTCGACGGCGTCGCAATAATCCTGAATGTGCAAGTTCGGCCGCTTCTGAGAACCGCCGAACACCGTGATCTTATTCTTGTTGACGGCGTGATTGGTGAGGATGTTCACCGACAGGTCGAGCCGCTGGCGCGGCGCATATCCACACACGGTCGCCGGACGGAAGGTAACGCCCGTAAAATTGTCGTCGATATGCTTGTTGAGCAGCGGCTCGCACATCCCCTTATACTTGTTGTAGAGCGTCAGCGGCACGAGCGGATGATCTTCCGTCACGTCCGGATGCTCCGACACGCCATAGACCGACGACGACGAGGCGTAGACGAAGCGCTTCACACCGGCGTTCTTCGCGGCCAGAACCATCGGTTCAAACGCGTCGAGATTGACCGAGGTCGAGAGATTCTCGTCGAGCTCGAAGCTCGCGTCGTTCGAGATGCAGGCGAGGCTCGCGAAAACGTCGTGGCCCTTCACCGCCTCGGCGAGCTTCGCTGTGTCGCGGATGTCGCCTTTGATAATCTTGAGGTTCGGATGGTCCTTCGGCAGGAAATCGTCGCCGAAATACATGATGTCGAAAATCGTGACCTTGTAGCCCGACTTCAGAAGCTGCGGCACGAGCCGGCTGCCGCAATAGCCGGCGCCGCCGGTCAGAAAGATGTTTTTGAATTGCTTGGCCATTTCGGCACCCCTTTGATCTTGATCGGGTTCGGTCGACGCTATCGCGCGCGGCCGCGGAAATTCACGCGCGGATGCTGAAGCCCGACAATGTGGCGTCTCTGTGGAACATCTGGACGGTCTCCAGCGAGTAGTCCACCAGGTCTTTGCCGACGAGCGACAGTTTCGCGAGAATATCGCCTGTCGCCGTGATGATGTCGCTGCCCGCCTGCTCGGCATGGAACACGTTCAGCAGCTCACGCGGGCTCGCCCACAGAAGCTGCGCCGACGGGCAGGCGGCCTTCAACACCTTGCGGCACTCGACCATGTGCGGCACGGGATCGACGCCGGTGTCGGCGATGCGGCCTGCGAAGACAGAGACGATTGCCGGCGGGCCGTCTTTCAATGCCTTGCCGACCTGCTCGACCTGCGCGACCGTCATGATCGCCGTGATGTTGAGCGCGATGCCCTCGCCCGAGAGCTTCTCGATCACCGGTCCGGTGAAGACGCCCTTGGTGTTCGTCACGGGAATTTTGACGTTGACGTTCTTGCCCCATTTCGCGATGGCGTGGCCCTGCGCGAGCATGCTGTCGTTGTCGTCGGCAAAGACTTCGAAGGAAATCGGCCGGTCCGGGATCGCTGCAATGACTTTGTGTGCGAAGGCTTCGTAATCGGTGATGCCGGCCTTGCGCATCAAGGTCGGATTGGTCGTGAAGCCAGAGATCGCCGGGTTCTTGTAGAGCGCCATCATCTCGTCGAGATTGGCGCCGTCGGCGTAAAGCTTGATCTTGAGTTTCGGAGGGCTGCTCATGGCGACGCGGTGTACTCTTTCAGGATCCAGTCGGTGACCTCGCACAGCGAGCGCGCGACGAAGTCGGGACGCTCCGGCGGCGCTTCCGCCGTATAGCCGAGGTCGATGAAGGCAGTGCGGCAGCCGGCAGCCTCGCCGGCGACGATGTCGCTGGCGCGGTCCCCGACCATGATGCTCGCAGTGAGGTCGATGTCGTTGTCGCGCGCCGCGTCGCGCAGCATGCCGGGCAGCGGCTTGCGGCAATCGCAGGCATCATCGCGCGTGTGGAAACAGACACGGACGTCGTCGACCGGCAGCGCGGCGCAGAGCCGGTCGTGCATCTGCGCGACGATCTCGCGCTGCACGCGGCCCGCGCCGACATCGGGCTGGTTGGTCACGACGATGAGCCGGAAGCCGGCGTCCTTAAGCCGGTCGAGGCAGGGGCGCGCATCGGGGATGATCGCAAAGCCGTCGAGCGTCGTCGGCGCAAAGCTGCGGCCGTCGCGAAAATCGGGCCGGACGAGCACGCCGTCGCGGTCGAGAAACACCGCGCGTCGCTGTTGCGGCGCGGCTACCATTTCGTGCTGTTCTGCTGCAGGGCCGGGTGGCAGACGAGACAGTGCCACACGACGGCCTGATAGGCCTCCGACAGCGGCGTAATATGCGCCGCATTGACCTGCGGGATCACCACGACCTGGTCGGCATGGGCTGCCGCATGTCCGTCCGGCTTGCCGACGATGGCGAAAATCTTCGCCCCGCGCTCTTTCGCCAGATCGATCGCAGTGACGAGGTTGGGGCTCACGTTCTTAGCGGCATTGCCGCCGCCAACGGAGAGAATGAAGAGCGCGTCTTTCGCGCCGAGACGGCTGACCTTCAGCCAGGCCGAGAAGATCGTGTCCCAGCCTTCGTCGTTTGCGCGGGCCGTCAGCTCGGAGACATTGTCCGTCGGCGCATAGGTCTCGATCCCGCACAGCTTGCGGAAATCGTTGACGGCATGGCCGCAATTGCCGGCGCTGCCGCCGACGCCGAGGAAGAATAGGCGGCCGTCGCGCTCCCGCAGGGCCACGAGGTCCTGCGCCATCGCTTCGACCGTGCCGTGGTCGAGCTGCGCCGCGATGGTCGCAACCTCTTGAAAAAAGCTTGCGGAATGGGTCATTCGGACGGGGTTGTCAGAGAAGGCGGCGGCTTAGCAGGAGCCTCCCCGATGTGCAATTTCTGGACGGCTTTTGAGCAAGTGGGTTGGGGATGGCGCAGGGCCATGTACTGGTAACCGGTGCTTCCGGCTTCATCGGCCGCTGGGCGCTGGCAGAATTCGCGGATCGCGGAGTGGAGGCTGTCGGCGTGTCGCGGCATCCGTCGCCCTCGAAGCGCGTGCTCGCCTGCGACCTGACGGACGCCGCCGCTGTCAAGCGGCTGGTCGAGACCGTGCGGCCTGCAACGATCCTGCATCTCGCCTGGTCGACCGAACACGGGGCGTTCTGGTCCTCGCCGGCCAATCTCGACTGGGCAGCGGCGACGCTGCATCTCGCGCGCGTCGCGGCCAGCGTCGGCACGACGCGCTTCGTCGGCGTCGGCACCTGTTTTGAATACCAGCATCCCGACGACGGCCCGTGCATCGAAGCGAGCACGCCCATCGTCCCACGCACGCTGTACGGCGTGGCCAAGGACGCGACACGCCGCGTACTCGCGGAATTCGGCACGTTTTCCTTCGCCTGGGCGCGGCTTTTTTACCTCTACGGGCCGCACGAGGACGCGCGCCGACTGGTCCCCTCCGTCGCGCGTCGTCTGGCGGCCGGCGAGCCCGCGCCTCTGTCGGCCGGCCTTGCGGTCCGCGACTTCATGGACGCGCGAGATGCTGGCAGCGCGCTCGCCGCTCTGGCACTGTCGCCGGTTGAGGGTGCGGTGAACGTCGCGAGCGGGCAGGGCGTCAGCGTTCGCGAGATCGCGGAGCGGCTCGGGCGTCTTTCCGGCACGCCAGACATCCTGCGCTTCGGGGAATTGCCCGACCGAGACGAGCCTCCGACAATTGTCGCCGACGTGACGCGCCTGCGCGACGAGGTCGGCTGGACGCCCGAGCGCGACTTAAATCGCGGGCTTGCCGAATGCTATTCGTGGTGGAACGACCGCGTCGCCGCGCACTCGCGGCTCTAATGCGCATGTCCTCGTCGCCGAACCGGGTTCCACTTCGGCGGGACATGCTCTAGCACCCGTCGTACCTTCCTCCGAGAGCCCCGCTGAATGCAGATCACCATCGATACGGACCGACGCGAAATTCGCCGCGACGATGGCACGTCGGTCGCGCTCTATTCGGACGACGGCTTTCGCGCGATCGCGGACATCTGGCTGAAGGTCGCTTGGAACCAGAAGTACAGCTACACCTTCTCGTGGCTCGGCGCGCCGATCATCCAGATTCCCGACGACATGCTGCGCACGCAGGAGGCGATCTTCGCGCTGCAGCCGGACGTTATCGTCGAAACGGGCGTAGCACATGGCGGCTCGCTGATCTTCTCGGCTTCGCTCTGCAAGTTGATGGGCAAAGGCCGCGTCATCGGCATCGACATCGAAATCCGCCCGCACAACCGCAAGCGCATCGAGAGTCATGCGATGTCGCCGCTCATCACGCTGCTCGAAGGCTCGTCGACCGATCCCGCGATCGTCGCGAAGGTGCGCGAAGCGATCAAGCCCGGCGAAACGGTGATGGTGATCCTCGATTCCAATCACACTTACGCGCATGTGCGCGACGAACTCGAAGCCTATGCGCCGCTGGTGACAAAAGGCTCGTACATCGTTTCCACCGATGGCTTCATGCGCGATCTCACCGACGTGCCGCGCGGTAATCCCGATTGGGAAAAGGACAATCCCGCTAATGCGGCCGAGGATTTTGCGGCAAAGAGTCCGGCCTTCGTGATTCAGGAGCCGGCGTGGCCGTTCAACGAATCCACGCTCGGCGGCAACATCACGCATTGGCCGAGTGCGTGGCTGAAGCGCGTCGGCTGACGGCGCAGGTCATCCCGGTTTGAGCGAACGGCCAAAATTTTCCGTCATCGTGCCGACGCGCAATCGCGCGCGGACACTGCGGCATACGCTTCGCACGTGTCTCGATCAGACGTTCGACGATTTCGAAGTCGTCGTCAGCGACAATTTCTCCGACGACGACACGCCTGACGTCATCGCGGCGCTGTCCGCAGAGAATCCGCGGCTGCGCGGCGTAAGAACGACCTCGTATCTGTCGATGTCACGCAATTTCGCCAACGGCCTCGCGCATGCGCGCGGCGAGAACGTCATCTTCATCGGCGATGACGATGGGCTCCTGCCCTTCGGTCTCGAACTTCTCGCACGCTTGCTGGACGCGTATCCGCACGTCGATGCCGTCCGCTGGCGGCCGCCGTTTTTCTGGTGGCCGCACGCGAAGGATTACGCGTTCCGTTTCCCCGCGACGGACTTTGGACAGCCGCGGCTGACGGAACTGGCCAAAGATGTTCTGCCTCGTGTGACGCATCCGAAAATCCTGAACTTCTTCGAGATGACGGGCTTCACGCTCTACCACGGCTGCTGGCGGCGTTCGGTGCTCGACAAGGCTGTCGCGGAAGGCGTCGATCTCTTCGACGGGCCGATCCCCGATGTGCTTTCGTCAATCTACGGCCTGCATTTCGCGCGTGCGTGTTTATTCGCGGAAGCGCCGGCCTCCATCATGGGCGTGTCCGGCAAGAGCAATGGCTGGGCGACGTCGATCGCAAAACCCAGCGAAGAGCAGAAGCTGATGCGCGCCGATTTCGCGCAGCGCTCGCGCGGTGATTTTCCCGACGCGCCGCCGATCACCTTCTCCTACATCGTCTGTTCGCCTTATCTCGGCAGTCTGCTCACTTACTGGCAGCGTATGCATGGCTCGCTCGCGACATTCGATCACGAGGCGTGGCGAGCGATTTTCCTTAACCAGCTCACGTTCAACTACGACGGCGACGCGGATTTGCGGCGCGATTTCGACGCGCACGTCGCCTGGTTGAAGAGCCACGGCGCGGTCGAAGCGCGCGGTATCACGGTGCAGGATGTGGCCGATTGCCGTGCGGCCGGGTTGAAGATTGCCGAGATGCCGGAAGCCGTCGCGGCACACCGGCCGCCATTCTCGGAGATTTTTGCCCGTACGATTCCCGGGACCGGGCCGCCGATGAGTGCGACGCCGCTCAAACGGCATGGCGGCGCCTATGTCGGTGCGGCGCATTCCGACGACGTCGAATTCTCGATCGCCGATTTCGCCGATCTTCTGATGCGCGCCTTCGGCATCCGTCGCGACATGGTCGCGACGACGATCGCGAACGATCCGGCCGCTTGGACCCGTATCGCGCTGACCGGGCTGGAGCGGCAACGGTTCGCGCGCAGCCGGCTGACGCGGCCGCTCGTGCGGCAGTACTTCCGCACACCCGGACAATTGTAAGGGCGGCGTTAACCGCACCAGGTGTTAAGTTTCTGACCCAGGGGAACCTAAAGGCTGACTTAAGGTCATGACCCTATGGTCGCGCGAGTGAGACGCGCCATCAGCTCCCTTCTTCGCCGCTTTGCCGGGGATCGCTCCGGTATGATGGGCGTCATCGTCGCTGTGGCGGCGCCGGCCATCTTCGCCATGTCCGGCTTTGCCATCGACTATACCGCGGCTTCCCGTGCGCGCACCCGCGTCCAGAACGCCGCCGACACCGGCGCGCTTGCCGGCGCGGCCTCGCTGCGTCTCGCCAACAATACTTCGGCGGCGGCCGCGAGCATTGCGGAATCGCAGGCGAAAACCTCGGCTATGCCGCTCGCAAATGTAAGCGCGACGGCCACCGTCACCGCAGGCGATGTGTTCATCGAAGTTGGCGCGGACGTGCCGACGACCGTCATGAAAATGTTCGGCACTGCGAATGTTCACGTGGCCGCCAGAGCCCGCGCAAAGGTCGTTGGAAGCACGCCGACCTGCGTGCTCGTTCTCGATCCGTCCGTAAAAGGAGCGTTCGACATCGACCAGGCGTCGATATCTGCCAATGGCTGCGGCGTCTACTCCAATTCCACCGCTTCTACCTCCATGTCGCTCGACAAAGGAGCTACGCTGGCCGCTGCCATAGCCTGTTCGAGCGGCGGTGCGGTCGCGTCGGGTGGCGCGAGCTACAATCCTAGCGCCCAAACTGACTGCCCCGCTCGCGTCGATCCGCTGCTCGATCGACCGGCGCCGACAGTCGGCGCTTGTACTACCAGCGGGCTCAAGCTGATCGTCGCGACGATCCTGGCACCGGGAGTCTATTGCGGCGGCCTCGAGGTGAAGGACAATGTCGCCGTGATGTTCTTGCCCGGCACCTATATCGTGAAGGACGGCCCGCTGAAGCTCAACGGAAATGCCGTCATGACCGGAAATGGTGTCAGCTTTTTTCTAACGGGCACGAACGCCACACTCGACATCAATGGCCAAGCGGCGATGGACCTGTCTGCGCCCGCTTTTGGTCCGATGGCCGGCATTCTGTTCTTCGAAGACCGTGCGGCGCCGCTCGGCAACACGCACAAGCTCAACAGCCGCAATGCGCCGAACCTGCTCGGCACCGTCTATCTTTCCCGCGGAACGCTCGAAGTCGGCGCCAAGGGCGGCTACGCCACGACGGGTGCCGGCCTCGCGCAGAACTCCGCCTGGACCGTGATTGTGGCCCGGCAGCTCTCCATCAACGACAAGATCAACGTCGTGATGAACACCAACTATGGCGCGACTGTCGTGCAGCCACCGGCGGGCGTTGCGCCGAACGGGCAGGTGCGGCTGGTGCAATGATCGACATCACGCGCGAGGAACTGGCTGCCGCCATTGCGCGGGACGAGATTTCGCTCGCCTATCAGCCGCAATTTACATCGGACGGCGCGCGCATCGTGTCGGTCGAGTCGCTCGTGCGCTGGCAGCATCCGAGGCACGGCTTGTTATCGCCCGTGCATTTCCTCACGCTTGCGGAAAAATACGGTCTGATGCTGCCGTTGACGGAAGGACTGATCGACCGCGCGTGCCGTGAGGCGTTGCCGTGGAGCGGCATATCGGTCGCCGTGAACATTCCGCCGGCGGATATTTCGCCCGATCTCGTCGACACGGTGAAGGCTGTTCTCGCACGACGCGCGTTCCCGCCGGAGCGGCTGGAAGTCGAGATCACCGAAACATCGGTCTTCAGTGACTGGGAGGCCGCCGAACGCACACTCGGCGCACTTCGCGCGCTCGGCATCCGCATCGCACTGGACGATTTCGGGACCGGCTATTCCAGTCTTTCACTGCTGCGCCGGCTACCGATCGACAAGGTCAAGATCGACAAGTCCTTCGTCGACGATATCGGCTCGCTGAAGTCGGCCTCAATCGTCCATGCCGTCATCGCGCTTGCTCGCGCCATTGGCCTGAAGATCACGGCGGAAGGCATCGAGAGCGTCGAGCAGCAGAAATTTTTGCGCACCGCGGGATGCCATTATCTCCAGGGCTATCTGTTTTCGCGACCGGTGCCGCCAGCCGCCGTGCCTGCGCTGCTCGCAAAGGTAAATACGATCACGCAGGTTGCATGACGGCGCGGCCGGCGCGCAGCACAAACTTGATCTGGTAGCTAAGCAGACGCCAGTTCACCGCCTTGCAAACGAAAGACGTTGCGCCGAGCGCGAAGGCCCGGTCGATGGACTCGATGTCCTCGCGTCCTGTGATGACGATGATGGGAAGCTCGTGCAGCGACGGACGATCACGCACGGCCTCGACCAATTCGAACCCGTTCATCACGGGCATGTCGATATCGACAAGCGCGATGTCGAAATTCTCGTCCTCGAGTCGCGCAAGGCCTTCGGCGCCATTGCACGCGGTTTCGACATCGACGGTCGGTGTCGAGAGATAAACTTTCGCGAATTCGCGCTGGATCGGGTCGTCATCGACGACAAGGATGCGCAGGGTTTCGTTGAGGACGTAGGCGTGTGACACGGCAGTTTCCCAGGCAGTCTCCGCATCATAGAGCATGTGAGAAAACGCGGACTTAACGGCGCGGTCAGCTTCACAAAGCAGAATGTGCGAACAGGGGCCGCCATGTTCGCAAATCTGTCCATCCGTACAAAAATCATCGCGCTTGTGCTGCTCACCGTCGGCCTCGCGCAGGGCGGCGCGGCGATCCTGTCCGCCTGGCACGAGGTGGCGGCCTATGGCACCGCGCGACGCGAGGCGTTGATCGCAACAGGACGTGTGCTTGCGTCCGCGGCCGCGCCAGCTTTGGCGCAGGGTCGCACCGCGCAGGCCGAAGCCGTGCTCAAGTCGGTCGGGCGTATCGACACGCTCCTCTACGCCGCGCTCGATGACGTGTCTGGCCGCCGTGTGGCGCAATCCGGCGAGACGATTGTCCTGGCCGGCGATCTCGAACTCGATGCCGACACGCCGACACCCTCGCCGCTTTCGCTCATCACGGGTCGTACGATGCAGATGACGTTGCCCGTCATCCATGCGGGCATGCCGGTCGGTAGCATCGTGTTGATCGCCGACACGAGCGGCGCGGGAGATGCCGTCTTGAACGCCGTCCGTTCCGTCGGGATCGGCGCCGCCGTCGCTTTCGCACTCGCACTTCTGGTGGCCGTGCCGTTACAGCGCGCGATCACCGGCCCCCTTGCATCGCTGACATCGGCAATGCGCCGTATCGGCACGGAGCACGACTACGACAGCACGATCGAGAGCAAGGCTCGCGACGAGGTGGGCCAGCTTGTAACTGGCTTCAACGCGATGATGCGCGAGATCAAAGCCCGCGACGGTGCGTTACTCGCGCATCAGGCGCGGCTGGAGGACGACATCGCCGAACGCACCGCCGATCTGCAGGTTGCCAAGAATGCCGCCGAGGACGCCAACCGCGCGAAATCATTGTTCCTTGCAATGATGAGCCACGAAATCCGCACACCGATGAACGGTGTACTCGCGATGGCCGATGTGCTTGTCGCAACCGACCTAGCACCGAAGCCGCGCCGTCAGGCGGAGATCATTGCACGTTCGAGCCGCAATCTTCTTGCCGTCATCAACGACATTCTCGACTTTTCGAAAGTCGAAGCTGGCAAGCTCGATCTCGAACTTTTGGCCCTCGATTCCGCCGATGTCGTCGACGACGTGCTGCATCTTTTCGCCGAGCGCGCCGATACGAAAGGACTCGTCCTCGAAGGCTGGTCGACCTTGCCGGCAAATGTGCCGGTGCGCGCTGATCCCGTGCGCCTCACGCAGGTGCTCTCGAACCTCATCAACAACGCGCTGAAGTTCACAGAGACCGGCGCGGTGACAGTGCGAATCGACGTCGATCACGTCGCGCAGCAACGCGCGCGCTTCGCAGTGGAGGACACCGGCATCGGCATTGCCGCCGACAAGATTGGAACGTTGTTCGAAGCCTTCTCGCAAGCCGACCAGAGCACGACCCGCAAATACGGGGGCACGGGGCTCGGCCTGGCCATCGCGCATCAGCTCGTCGAGGCGATGGGCGGAAAGATTGTGGTCACAAGCGTGGTCGGGCAGGGGTCGTGTTTCGCCTTCAGCCTTCCGCTCGATGCGGTCGTGGACGTCGTGCCAGTGACGCAAATCCGCCTCCCACGTCGCGTGGTCGAGCGCAGCGATGCGGTGGGCGAAAAATCAGCGCTGCCGCGTTTCGACGGCGCGCATGCGCTCGTGGTCGACGACAGCCCCGTCAATCTTGAAGTTGCGCGCGCTGCGCTCGAACAGCTCGGGCTCGCCGTCACGACGGTCGAGAGCGGCTTCGACGCCATTGCGTGCACCGCGACGGACCACTTCGACATCGTCTTTATGGACGGCAGCATGCCGGAGCTCGACGGCTTCGAGACGACGACGCGCATCCGCGCGCGAGAAACCAAGGAGGACACCGCGCCGCATGTCATCGTCGGGCTGACCGCGCATGTCATCGGCGCGGCGGCGGCCGCGTGGAAGGACGCCGGCATGAACGGCGTGCTCTACAAGCCGTTCACGCTGGAGAAGATGGCGCTCTGCCTTGCGGAACACTTGCAAGGACGCGTCTTTGCGAGCGACGCGCCGCATAGCGCCGCAGAAGCGAACGATGAACCGCTCGACCTTGGCGTCATTGCCGATCTCCGTGCGATGACGAATGGCGACAACACCGCCGTCCGCCGCATCGTTGATCTTTACCTGCAACACGCGCCGACAGCATTGCGCGCCATCGAGGTGGCGATGCGCGCCGGCGACATCGAGGCCTGCGGTCGCGCCTGCCATTCGCTGAAGTCGATGAGCCTCAACATCGGCGCCATCGCCGTCGGCCAACACGCGCAGGGACTGGAAGCGCAATCACGCGAAATCAGCGTGCTTCCCGACGATGCCGCAATGGATAGGCTGCGTGGCGCGCTCGATGCGGCTTGCAGCGCGCTCGATAAGGCAGCCTGATCGGGCAGGGCATCTGGTACGAGCATTGCCAGCGTCCGGCGAGAAGCGGCAGATACGTCGATCGCTAAAGGCAGCTGAAGAGAAACCGTGACAGATTTCCCAACGATCGCATCGCTTCATGCCGCCTATGCATCCGGCGTCACGACGGAAGCAGTCCTCACCGAGGTCTATGCTTCGCTCGACGCGGCGAACGACCCCGGCATATTCATCCATCTTGCGTCAGAGGCGGAGGTCCGTGCCGCTGCTTCGGAGCTCAGGCCTTTTGATCCCGCTGCGCAGCCGCTTTGGGGCATACCCTTTGCCGTGAAGGACAACATTGATGTCGCGGGCATGCCGACCACCGCGGCCTGTCGCGAATTCGCTTACACGCCCGACGTCAGTGCTGTCGCCGTGCAGAGATTGATCGATGCAGGCGCGATCCCGATCGGCAAAACGAATCTAGACCAGTTCGCGACTGGACTCGTCGGCGTCCGCACGCCGTATCCGGTGCCGAAGAACGCTGTCGATCAAAACTATGTGCCCGGCGGCTCGTCGAGCGGTTCTGCTGTTGTCGTCGCACGCGGCATCGTGCCGTTCGCGCTCGGCACCGACACGGCGGGCTCCGGCCGCGTGCCGGCGGGGCTCAACAACATCGTCGGCCTCAAACCCTCGCTCGGCAGCGTGTCGACGACAGGGCTGCTGCCGGCGTGCCGGACGCTCGACACGATTTCGGTCTTCGCGGGCACGGTCACCGATGCCGACAGCGTGTTCCGCATCATGTCCGGCTACGACGCGACGGACGCATATTCGCGAGATTTGCCGTTGCCGGCTCAGCCGGGCGCGCTGCCGCCGGGTTTGCGCATCGGCGTGCCAGATGCGGCGAGCCGGATTTTTGGCGGCGACGCGCTGTCCGAGGCCGCTTTCGATGCTGCACTACGCGATATCGAAACGCTTGTCGGTGGCGCACTCAATGCCGTCGATCTCAGCGTGATGTTCGAGACCGCGCAACTCCTCTACACCGGACCGTGGGTCGCAGAACGTTACGCGGCGACACGCGAGATGATGGAAGCGCATCCGGATGCTGTGCATCCTGTCACGCGAAAAATCATCGAGGGCGCGACGAAATTTAGTGCGGCGGATGCGTTCGACGGCATCTACAAACTTGCGGCCTTTCGTCGTCGTGCCGAGGCGATCTGGCGCGAGGTGGATGTGCTCGTCGTGCCGACATACCCGCGACCGCGCACGCTTTCCGATCTGGCAAGCGATCCCATCGGGCCGAACAGCCAGCTTGGATCTTACACGAATGGCGTGAACCTGCTCGATCTGTGTGCGCTCGCGGTGCCGTCGCATCGACGCGCCGACAAGTTTCCGTCCGGCGTGACGCTGATCGCGCCACGCGGCTTCGATGGGCTTATCGCCGCGCTCGGTGCGCGCCTGCATGCCGCTGCTGGTGGAGTAATCGGCGCGACGTCGACGCTGGTGCCGGCGGTTGCGGAAAGTGCCGGCGTCGCCGCGTCCGGCGAGATCGAGCTTGTCGTCGTCGGCGCGCATTTGTCGGGCATGCCGCTCAACGGTGAGTTGACGAGTCGCGGTGCGCGCTTTCTGCGCGCGGTGTCAACGACGCCGGACTATCGGCTCTTTGCCTTGGCTGGCGGGCCACCGGCACGTCCCGGGCTTTTTCGGGTGACGTCGGGAACCGGCGTCTCGATCGCGACGGAAGTCTGGGCTTTGTCACCGGCCGCGCTCGGTGACTTTATGACTGGAGTCCCCGCGCCGCTCGGCATCGGGACGACGCGTCTTGCCAATGGCACGACGCCGAAGGGCTTTATCGTCGAAACCGAAGGTCTTGTCGGCGCGACAGACGTGTCGGAATTCGGCGGCTGGCGTGCCTATGTCGAAAGTCTTCGCGCGGCGGGGTGATGTCTCACCGCTCCGGCAAATCCATATCCAGCAGCCACGAACTCAGGCTCTTGCCATGCGCATCGAGCGCGAGCGAGCGCGTGACTCCGCCGCCGAGCGCGCCATGCAGCACGAAGTTCAACGCGCCGATATTTGGCAGCTCATAGCGCTGAACATCGCTCGTCACGACCTCAGAGAAATGTTCGCGTACGCGCTCTGCAGTCACGTGTTCGCATAGAAACGAAAAGTCCGCTTCTTCGAATGCGATGACGGAAATGTTGGACGTATCGCCCTTGTCGCCGGTGCGCGAATGCGCGATCGCACGAAGCTTCATTCGATCATCTCGATAAGCGGCGACACCGCGCTTTCGGGCACGAGCGTCGATGCGACAGCGACGATCTCGCGCGCCGACTTCCACGCGCCGCCGCCGCCTGCCGGACCATTGGTGTAGAGCGTCTCGACTTCGTTGCCGACGCGGATTGCCTCCGCGAGCGTTTCCGTGCGGCCGGCCACGCGCACGCGTACTTCGTCCGGCTCGACCTGCGTCTCACGGCCGATGCCGAGCGCGTTCACGCCGATGAGATCGAAGCGCATTTCGGTCGTCTGCACCTCGGTCACCGCGAGACGTTCGCGCACGATATCGAGCGCGAGTTCGCCGCGCTGCCGCGCACCGGGGCCGGTATAGGAAATCTGCCCTTCGCCGATAAAGCTGTCGAGATAGCCGACACTCGTCTTCAGCATGCCGGTCTTTCGCGTGCCTGTGCCACCCCAGACGCGTACACGATCCGGCGCGATCTCTTCGACGCGGACGTGCGAGAAATCTGCGACGACATCGGGTTGAAAATACTTTTCGGGGTCGTGGATTTCGTAGAGCAATTGCTCTTTCACTGTCGCTGGCGTGACGCAGCCTCCGGAGCCATCGACCTTCGCGACGACGAGCCCGCCGTGCTCGTCGACTTCGCCGATGGGAAAACCGAGTCGCGCAAGGCCACCGACATCCTTTGCGCCGGGATCGGCGAAATAGCCGCCGGTGATTTGGCCCGCGCATTCCAGCAGATGGCCGACGACCGTGCCACGGCCGAGCCGCTCCCAATCATCCATGCGCCAATCGAACGCATGCACCAGCGCGCCGAGAAAAAGGGCAGGGTCGGCGGCTCGGCCGGTGATGACGACATCTGCGCCAGCTTTCAGCGCCTTCGCGATGGGTGCGGCGCCGATATAGGCGTTGGCCGATAGCACGCGGTTGCCGAGATCGGAGATGCGCCGACCGTCGTCGAGTGCCGCATTCGTCTCGCGCACATGATCCAGCACATCGTCGCCGGTCACCGCGGCGATCTTCACATTCTTCAGCCCGAGCGATCGCGCGACGGCACGCGTCACCTGCGCCGCGGCGAGCGGATTGGCCGCACCCATGTTCGTGACGATCTTGATGCCGTTGGCAGCGCAGAGTGGCAGAACCGCGCGCATCCGCGCTTCGAGCAATGGATCGAAACCGGCGCCGGGGTCTTTCAGCTTTGCCTGTTGCGCTAGCGCGATCGTACGCTCGGCAAGGCATTCAAAGACGAGAACGTCGAGCGCACCTTTCGCCGCCAGTTCGATGGCTGGTTCGATACGATCGCCGGAATAGCCGGCACCCGCGCCGATACGGATCGTGCGCATCTATAGCTTCTCGACCGTCTGCTGGTCGCCGCGCCGGGCAGAGCCCATATGCACCGAGATGCCGGAATGCAGACATTGGCGCAGCCGCGTCTGGCAGCTCATGCGACAGCCCGGCACGGTGCCGCCGGCCTGCGCGCCGCTCGCGACAAGCTCCGGCGTGCACGCACTCTGGCAGATGGTAGGGCGCTCGCTGCAGGTTTCGGCGGCGGCCGGCACTGCGAGCGTCAGAGACAGAAGCGCGAAGATCGCATAGCGCACGATGGTTCTCCTTCGCGAGAGACTAGACGGAGCCGAGCAAAAGCGCACGCGTTGTCAGTCAAAGGAGCAAACTGCCCGGTCTCGCGCCATCGCCGCCTTTACAGAGGCTGGTATGCCCGAGGCAGTGGCATGCGGGCGTGGCATAGCGGTTGCTCAACTGCTGGGCACACACTTCTGGAGACGCCCTCGTGACATCGTTCCGCCGCAACGCCTTCAGCCGTTTTGGTTTCGGCGGCTGTGCCTGCGGCCGTCACGCCGATGCAGCAGAGCACGACGCCGCTACGACAAACCCCTACCAAACCCGCGTCGAGGACACGCTCCTGCGTGCCATCGTTCCGCACGATGCCGAACGACGCGCCTTTCTCGCCGGCATTGGCCGCTCGACGGCTCTCGCGGCCATCGCGCAATTTTTCCCGCTCGGTCTTGCGACCGAGGTCTTTGCGCAAGGTGCAGGCACGCTTGAAAAGAAAGATCTGAAGATCGGCTTCATCCCGATCACCTGTGCGACGCCGATCATCATGGCGCAGCCGATGGGCTTCTATAAAAAACAAGGCCTCGACGTCGAAGTCGTGAAGACCGCCGGCTGGGCCGTCATCCGCGACAAGACGATGAACAAGGAATACGACGCCGCGCATATGCTGGCGCCGATGCCTTTGGCGATCTCTCTCGGGGTCGGCTCAACCCCGGTGCCATACACCGTGCCGGCGATCGAGAACATCAACGGGCAGGCGATTACGCTTGCGATGAAGCACAAGGACAACCGAGACCCGAAGAACTGGAAGGGCTTCAAGCTTGCGGTGCCCTTCGACTTCTCGATGCACAATTACCTGCTGCGCTATTACCTCGCGGAGCATGGCATCGACCCCGACACGGACGTGCAGATTCGCGCCGTGCCGCCGCCGGACATGGTCGCGAATCTGCGTGCCGACAATATCGACGGCTTCCTTGGCCCTGATCCGATGAACCAACGCGCCGTCTATGACGGCGTCGGCTTCATCCACATCCTGTCGAAGAACATCTGGGAAGGGCATCCGTGCTGCGCCTTCGCGGCGTCGCGCGAGTTCATCACGCAGATGCCGAACACCTATGCTGCGCTGCTGCGCGCCATCGTCGATGCGACGAGCTACGCGCACAAGGCCGAAAACCGCAAAGAGATCGCCAACACGATCGCGCCGGCGAACTACCTGAATCAACCGCCGATCGTGCTGGAGCAGATTCTGACCGGTACGTTCGCCGATGGGCTCGGCAAGATCGAGAAGGTCGAGAACAGAGCCGACTTCGATCCTTTCCCTTGGCAGAGTTTCGCCGTCTGGATGCTCACACAGATGAAGCGCTGGGGTCAGATCAAGGGCGACGTCGATTACGCGAAGGTCGCGGAACAGGTCTACCTCGCAACGGATGCGCAGAAGCTGATGGCGGCGCAGGGGCTCACGCCGCCCACGACAACGACGAAGACCTTCTCCGTGATGGGCAAGCTGTTCGATGCGTCGAAGCCCGACGAATATCTGAAATCGTTCGCGATCAAGCGCGCAAGCTGATGAGCGCACCGGAGCAACGTCCGCCGTTTCCGCCCTTCACGGCGGACACTGCGGCGCAGAAGGTGCGCGCCGCCGAAAACGCGTGGAACACCCGCGATGCAACGCGCGTGACCGGCGCCTACACGGTCGACAGCCGCTGGCGCAATCGCTCGGAATTCTTCTCCGGCCGAGAGGCCATCAGAGCGTTCCTCGAACGCAAATGGGAACGCGAGCGCGAGTACCGGCTGATCAAGGACCTGTGGGCTTTTCACATCGACCGGATCGGCGTGCGCTTCGTTTATGAATCGCAAGATGCGCAGGGCCAATGGTGGCGCTCGCATGGCAACGAGATGTGGCGCTTCGACGAACACGGGCTCATGCGCGAGCGTCACGCGTCGATCAACGATGTCGGTATCAGTGCATCCGAACGAAAGTTTCACTGGCCGCTCGGGCCGCGCCCCGACGATCATCCCGGTCTGACGGAGTTGGGCCTGTGAACGCCAACCCCGCGTTGCGCAGCGCCGCCGTGTCGTTGCTGATCCTGTTCGTGTTCCTCGCCGTTTGGCAGTGGGCGGTCAGCGGCACGAGCACCGGTCAGGCGATGGACCCGGAATATGCGAAGCTCATGGGCGCCACCGCGACCACGGGCAAATCGGCGATGCCCGGTCCGCTCGATGTCGGCAAGACAATCTGGAACCACTTGAAGGACCCGTTCTACGTGCGCGGGGCAAATGACAAAGGCATCGGCGTTCAACTTGCTTATTCCATCGGTCGTGTCGGGCTCGGTTATTTCCTGGCCGTCCTCGTCGCGATCCCGGTTGGCTTTCTCATCGGCATGTCGCCACTGATGGGCCGTGCGCTCGATCCATATATCCAGTTGTTGAAGCCCGTTTCTCCGCTCGCGTGGATGCCGCTCGCGCTCTACACGATCAAGGATTCCGGCATATCCGCGATCTTCGTTATCTTCATCTGCTCCCTGTGGCCGATGATGATCAACACGGCCTTCGGCGTCTCGAGCGTACGCAAGGAATGGCTGAACGTCGCGCGCACGCTCGAAGTCGGCCCGTTGCGGCGCGCCTTCACCGTCATCCTGCCAGCCGCAGCGCCGACGATCCTCACGGGCATGCGCATTTCGATCGGGATTGCCTGGCTCGTCATCGTCGCAGCCGAGATGCTCGTTGGCGGGACAGGCATCGGCTACTTCGTCTGGAACGAATGGAATAATCTGTCGATCACGAACGTGATCACATCGATCCTTGTCATCGGTCTCGTCGGTATGTTGCTCGATCAGCTGCTCGCGCGTGCGCAGCGCCTTGTGACCTTCCCGGAATGAGCGCCGTGTCCGACAGGCTCATCTCCATCGAAGGCATTTCGAAGCGTTTCCCGTCGCCGAAAGGCGGCGAACCCGCGACGATCTTCGAGGATCTATGGCTGCGCATCGGCAGTGGCGAATTCGTCTGCGTCATCGGCCATTCCGGCTGTGGCAAGACGACGGTGCTCAATATCCTCGCCGGTCTCGATACGCCGACCGATGGCACGATCATCGTCGATGGCCGCGAAGTGTCGGGGCCAAGTCTCGACCGCGCCGTCATTTTTCAGGGGCATGCGCTGCTGCCGTGGAAGACCGTGCTCGGCAATGTTGCCTATGCCGTGTCGTCGCGCTGGCGCAATGCGCCGCGCGCGGAGGTCGAGGCGCGTGCGCTGAAGGCGATCGCGACTGTCGGCTTGTCGGGCGCGGAGAACAAGCGGCCGTCGGAGTTGTCCGGCGGCATGAAGCAGCGCGTCGGCATCGCGCGCGCCCTCGCCATCGAGCCAAAGATCATGCTGATGGACGAGCCATTTTCGGCGCTCGATGCGCTTACGCGAGGCACGCTGCAAGAAGAAGCGCGGCGCATCTGTCGCGAGACCGGCCAGACCGTCTACATGATCACGCATGACGTCGACGAGGCTATCTATCTCGCCGACAAGATCGTGCTGATGACCAACGGCCCGCGCGCAAGAATAGCTGAGATCGTCATCAATCCGCTGCCCGCCGATCGCAAGCAGGGGATGATCCATCACGATCCCAATTATTACGCGATCCGCAATCACCTCATCGATTTCTTAGTCGAGCGCAGCGTGTCGTTCCGCGACGCACCACCGCCCGGATACGATCCGCGCCATCCCGCCATCATCGATCTGCATGCGCCGACCGCGACGGAGGGTGTGCTGGCATCGAATGTTGCGCCGCTGCGCGCGATCACAGCCTGACAATCGACGGACCATAGGAGCAGACGTTGAAGCGCGAAGAACTCACGGAAAAGATTCTCGACATCAAGCGCGAGAAGGGCTGGACCTGGAAATACATCACCGACGAAATCGGTGGCATGGCGCCGGTTCTCGTCGTCTCCGCGCTGCTCGGGCAAATGAAGCTCGTAAAGCCGACGGCAAAGAAAGCAGCGGCGCTTTTCGGTCTTTCCGAAGCCGAAGAGCGGATGCTGAACGAAGTGCCGATGCGCGGCATGCCGATGCCGCCGACCGATCCGCTGATCTATCGTTTCTACGAGATGGTGATGATCAATGGGCCGGCATGGAAGGCGCTGATCGAAGAAGAGTTCGGCGACGGCATCATGTCGGCGATCGACTTCGATTTCGAAATGGAGCGTATGGCACACGAGAAGGGCGATCGTGTGAAGATCGGCATGTCCGGTAAATTCCTACCCTACAAATATTACGGCGCAGAGCAGGGCCTGCCGGGCCTCGGCTACAAAGAGGAATGACTTTCACTCAATGCGAGACGGCGCGGGCGCTTGTCCATCCAGCGCCGTGTGTTGACGATTCGCCATCGGAACCTTCATTGCGATGCGTCATTCTCCAGATGCCCAGGCCGACAGCGTCTCCCGAACGCATCGGCCGCATCACAGGAGAAATCCGATGAAAATTCTCACAGCAATCGCTGGCACGGCGCTCTCCGCGACGCTGCTCTCCGCGACGCCGTCTCAGGCGCAGTTCTTCGACCCGCTGTTTGGCGCACCAGCAGCGGCCGCTGCCGTGGCCGGGGGCGTCGTTGGCGCTGCAGTCGGTACAGCGACTGGCGTGGCGACAGGCGGCTATTACGGCTCGCCGTATAACAACGGCTATAATTCGGGTTATGGCTACAACTCTGGGTACCCGAATTATTTCGGCGCCGGCTTTGCCACACCAAGCTACGCTCCGGGGTACGACGCGGGTTTCTGGTTCGATCAGCCGGGCTACAACACTGCGCCGACCTACGCCCCGAGCTATTCGACGACCTACGTCGACCAGCCGCAGCCGGTCTACACGGGCCGCAGCGCTGCGGCAGCCCGCCGGAACTACAAGTCTGGCCGCGACAATCCCTATCAATAAGTCGCTGCGTTCGTGACAAAAAGGGCGTCCTCCGGGGCGCCCTTTTTATTTTGTGCGACCACTGTCGCTTGACGTTTCGCTGCGGCGCATCATTTTGATGCGGCTCGCATGAACCCCACACCCTTCCATCGCGCGCTGGCGCCCTTTGCGGTCATCGCTGTCCTTTTCGCGGCTGGCAGCGGGCGCGCTCAAGCACCGGGCGGTCCTCCGCCCGCGGTGACGGTCGCCAGCCCGATCGTCAAGGAAATCATCGAGACCGACACATTCACCGGCCGCTTCAGCGCGGTATCCAATGTCGACGTGCGCGCTCGCGTTTCCGGTTATCTCGACAAGGTCAATTTCAACGACGGCGATTTCGTCAAAGAGGGCGATGTCCTCTTCGTCATCGATCAGCGCCCCTACAAGGCGGCGCTCGATCAGGCCCGCGCGACACGTGATTCCGCGAAAGCGCGTGTAGACTTCTCGCGCACCGATCTCGAGCGCGCGGAAATCCTGACCAAGCAGGGCAATATCGCGGAGCAAGCGACCGACCAGCGTCGTCAGAATTCTCAGACCGCGCAGGCTGATTTTGCCAGTGCTCAGGCTAATGTCGCGGCCGTGTCGCTCAACCTCGCCTTTACCGAGGTCAAGGCGCCGATCTCGGGCAAAATCAGCCAACGTCTCGTGACCGTCGGTAACATCGTGCAGGCCGATCAGACGCGCCTCACGACGATCGTGTCGCTCGACCCCGTCTATTTCGGCTTTACCGTCGACGAACGCTCTTTCCTGAACTACCAGCGCACGCTCGGCATCGGCATGGGCGCGCTGGACGCAACCTCTAAGCCGTCGATCATGATCGCCTTGACCGGCGAAGACAGGCCGACCCATCCCGGCAAGCTCGATTTCGTCGACAATGCTCTTGATGCGGCGACGGGCTCGATCCTGCTTCGCGCGACGGTCGACAACAAGGACAATTACATCAAGCCTGGCCTGTTCGGCACGATCCGCATGCCGGCCTCGAAGCCGCATCGCGGCGTGCTGATCCCCGACGAGGCCACGGTCGCCAATCAGGACAAGCTGATCGTCTATGTCGTCGCCGACGATGGCACCGTCAGCCCACGCAACATCAAGATCGGCTCGAAAGTCGACGGATATCGCGTCGTCGAAAGTGGGCTCAACGGAGCCGAGACGATCGTCATCGCGGGCCTCACGCGCGTGAAGCCCGGTATCAAGGTGCAGCCGACGCGCAAGGACTTGCCGCCCGCGCGCTGAGCGCGGAGCCGGCACGGGATCGGGCCTCGATGCGTTTCGCACATTTCTTCGTCGACCGGCCGATCTTCGCGTCCGTCACGTCGATCGTCCTGCTAATCGTCGGCTACGTCGCCTATCTCGGCCTGCCAGTCGCGCAATATCCCGACATCGTACCGCCGACCGTCGTCGTGCGCGCCTCGTACCCCGGTGCGAATGCCGAGACGGTCGCTGCGACGATCGCCACGCCGATCGAGCAGGAGATCAACGGCGTCGACAACATGCTCTACATGTCGTCGCTATCGACGAATGACGGCAACATGCAGCTGACGGTGACCTTCAAGCTGGGCACCGATCTCGATGTTGCCAACGTGCTTGTGCAGAACCGCTTGTCGGTCGCACAACCGCGTCTTCCGATCGAGGTGCGCAATCTCGGCGTCACGGTTCGCAAGGCGTCGCCCGACCTGATGACGGTCGTGCACATCCTGTCGCCGAAGAAGACCTACGATCAGAACTATCTCTCGAACTACATCTATCTGAACATCCGCGACCCGATGCTGCGCCTCGACGGCGTCGGCGACATCACGGTGTTCGGCGGCAGCGAATATTCGCTGCGCATCTGGCTCGATCCCGACAAGATGGCCGCCTACAGTTTGTCGGCGAGCGATATCACGAATGCGCTGCAGGAGCAGAACGTGCAGGTCGCGTCCGGCGCGCTTGGCGCTGCCCCCGCGCCTGCGAGCAACGCATTCCAGCTCGTCGTGCAGACCAAGGGCCGCCTTAAAGATATCGAGGAATTCAAGAAGGTCATCGTGAAGTCGTCGGACGGGCGGCTCGTGCGCATCGAGAACGTCGCGCGCGTCGAGCTCGGCCAGAAGGATTACGTCACGCAATCCTTCCTCAACGGCGAGCCCGCGATTGGTGTTGGCGTGTTTCAGCGGCCGGGCACCAACGCGCTCGATGCTGCGAAAGCCGTCAAGAACCTGATGGAAACCCTAAAGAAGGATTTCCCGCAGGACATCGAATATCGCATCGCCTACAACCCGACCGACTTCATCGCGGAATCCGTCGACGAGGTCTACAAGACGCTCTTCGAGGCGGTGATCCTCGTCGTCATCGTCGTGCTGATCTTTCTGCAATCGTGGCGCACTGCGCTCATTCCCGTCATCGCCATTCCGGTATCGCTGATCGGCACTTTTGCGGTGATGAAGCTGCTTGGCTTCTCGCTCAACAACCTCACCCTATTCGGGCTCGTGCTCGCCATCGGCATCGTGGTCGACGACGCGATCGTCGTCGTCGAAAACGTCGAGCGCAATATCGAAGAGGGCATGTCGCCCGGCGATGCCGCGCACAAGACGATGGACGAGGTCGGCGGCGCCGTTGTCGCCATCGCGCTCGTGCTCTCGGCGGTCTTCATCCCGACGGCCTTCATTCCCGGAATATCCGGCCAGTTCTACCGGCAGTTCGCGCTGACGATCGCGGCCTCGACCATCATCTCGATGTTCAACTCGCTGACGCTGTCGCCGGCGCTCTGCAAGCTGCTTTTGGTGCCAAAACACAAGCGCACGCCGCCGCGCTTCTTCCTTGCACGCGGCATGCGATGGGCGGCCGATACATTCAACCGCGGCTTCGATGCGATGTCGCATGGCTATTCGCGCGCCGTGCATTCATTGACCGCGCGGAAGGTCGGCCTTGTTGCGATGCTCGTTCTGTATGCCGGCATCATCGCCGGCGCATTGCTGCTCGCGCGTGCGACACCCACAGGCTTCATTCCGCTTCAAGATCAAGGCTACCTGATCACCGTGATTCAGTTGCCGTCGGGCGCAGCGCTCGAGCGCACGACCGCGGTCGCGCTGGATGTCGCAAAGCGTGCCCTGAAAGTCGATGGCGCGGCAGACGCCGTGATCATCTCGGGCTTCGACGGCGCGACCTTCACGAACACGTCGAACGGCGCCGCGGTCTTCGTGACCCTGAAGAACCAGGCCGAACGCGCGAAGGTCGGTCGCAGCGCGAGTGTCATCCTCGGCGACATCCTAAAGGCGACGAGTGACATTCAGGAGGCGCGCGTCATCGCCGTTGCACCACCGCCGGTCCGCGGTCTCGGCAGTGGCGGCGGCTTCAAGATGCAGGTCCAGAGCAAGCAGAGCTCCGAAATCGGGCCGCTGCTTGAGATCACGAACGATCTCATCGGTCAGGCGAACGCTGATCCGAAGCTGACGCGCGTCTTCACGACATTCGGCAATGATACGCCGCAGATTTATCTCGATATCGACCGTGTGAAAGCGCGCATGCTGGATGTGCCGCTGTCGAGCGTCTTCGGCACGCTGCAATCGAGCCTTGGTGGCAGCTACATCAACGACTTCAACGCATTCGGCCGCATCTACCAGGTGCGTATGCAGTCCGATGCGCCCTTCCGTCTCGAGCGGGAAGATATCGAACGGCTGAAGGTCCGCGCGTCTAATGGCGCTCTCGTGTCGATGGGCTCGCTGGCGGAGGTGCGGCGCGTTACCGGTCCGCAGATCGTGCAGCGTTACAATCTCTTCTATTCCGTACCGTTGCAGGGCGACACGAAGCCCGGTGTTTCGTCCGGCGACGCGCTGCAGGCGATGGAAACGATTGCGCGCCGCGCATTGCCCGACAGCGCCGCTTTTGAGTGGACGGAGATCGCCTATCAGCAGCGCGCCGTCGGCAATACGGCGATCTATATTTTCGCGCTCGGCGTGCTGCTCGTGTTTCTCGTTCTAGCAGCGCAATACGAGTCGTGGTCGCTGCCGCTTGCCATTGTCCTTGTTGTGCCGACCGGCGTGCTGGCGGCTTTCGCCGCCGTCTACATGCGTGGGCAGGACAACAACATCCTCACGCAGATAGGTCTGATCGTGCTGATCGGCCTGGCTGCGAAAAACGCGATCCTAATCGTCGAATTCGCACATCAAATCGAGGAACGAGACAACAAGACGCCGGTCGAGGCGGCAGTCGAGGCCGCGCATCTGCGCCTGCGCCCGATCCTCATGACGGCCTTCGCCTTCATTCTCGGTACGCTGCCGCTCGCGATCGCGACCGGCTCTGGCGCCGAGATGCGTCAGGCTCTCGGCACCGCAGTCGTGTTCGGCATGCTTGGCGCGACAGTGTTCGGCCTGTTCCTCACGCCGGTCTTCTACGTCGTGATTCGCTCGCTCGGGCTGCGCTTCTCACGCAAGAAGCCGCAGGAGCATCCGCCCGAATTGCCGCCGCCGCCGCCGGAGCTTCCGACTCCACAGGCACCAGCGACGGCGTAAGCTGCGGGTTCGCCAAGGGACGCGCCCGCAGCGCCTGAAAATCACAAATGCGTCATCGACGTTTTGCTGTGACAAGCGCACTGTGCCTGCCGTCCACCGCCGGTTACGCCGGCCGGGAAGGCAGGGGGACGCCGTGGACGGTAAGTTTGTACTTGGAATAGTTGTGGCCGTAGGGGCTGCCGCGAGCGCTTTGGCAGCATCGCGTGCTGCGCCGGATTTCACCGTGCGGCAGGTGAACCGGCTGTTCGTACCGGGCAAGCTGACCGTGCCGGTCGGCAGTGGCGTTCGCTTCTCCAACGAGGAAAAGGTCGTCCATCACGCCTTCGTGGACTCGCCGACCTTCAAGGTCGACTCCGGCGATATCGCACCGGGCGAGGCGCCTGTGCTGCTATTCGACAAGGAAGGTCGTTTTCTCGTGCGATGCGCGATCCATCCGCAAATGAAGCTCGACATCGAAGTCACGAAATAATTCGAAAGCAAGAAGCGGGGTTCGGGGCCTGAGGCGCTGTGCGATTTACCCGGTGCACACAACACCGCAGGTTGGATCATGAAAGCTCCTCACGTCGCCATCGAACCATCAATTCTCTACCTCGGCACGCCTGTCGTCTTGATCAGCACGCAGAACGAAGACGGCACTGCCAATATCGCGCCGATGTCATCGGCATGGTGGCTCGGATGGAGGTGCATGCTCGGTCTTCAGACTGCATCGCAGACGCCGCAGAATTTGATCCGCACAGGTCAATGCGTACTTAATCTGACATCTCCGGCGCAAGCTAACGCGGTCAATAAACTGGCGCGCTTGACGGGCACCAAAACGATACCGGAGCTGAAGCAGAAGCTGGGATACTCCTACGAGCCTCGGAAGTTTGAAGCGGCTGGTCTCACTCCGATCGCATCGGAAACTGTGGATGCGCCGCGCGCATTAGAGTGTCCCATTCAACTGGAAGCCGTGGTCGCGGCCCAGCACGGAATTATGGACGACGATCCTCAGGTGGCAGGTCTCATCTCTGCGTTCGAGGTGCGCATCACGCGTGTCCACGTGCATCCGAGCCTCCTCATGGAGGGTCATGAGAACCGCATCGACCCCGCAAAATGGCAGCCACTGATCATGAACTTTCAGAGGCTTTACGGGGTGTCCGGCACCGAGATCGTGCCATCTCGTCTCGCCGAGATTGAAGAGGAGAAGTACCGCATGCCGGACGTGGACAGGGCTCGCCACGCAATATTCGAAACAATCAACTCGCGGAGTGCCAGCGAAGACCGGTTCGATCCAAGCAAGGATCTCAGTCTCGGCTAGGCTTGGCGCAGGCTCGGTGACACGCACCGATCGAGCACGTGGCTAGAATTCCAAACGACTGCGACGCTTAGATCGACTTACCGCGGCAGCACGGGCGCGGAGGTCTCGACTGGATCGCCGGTCAACGTGTTCAGAAATGCGATGAGATCGGCATGTTCGCCGGTCGTCAGCGCCAGCGGCTGGATCAAGGGATCGCGGCCCTGCCGCGCGATACCGCCGCGATCGTAGAGCGCGATCACTTCGTCGAGCGCCTTGAGCGAACCGTCGTGCATGTAAGGCGCACGGCGCGCGACATCGCGCAGGGTCGGGGTCTTGAAGGCGTAGCGCAGTGCCGTCGACGTCGGGAAGAAACGGCCACGTCCGACATTGGCGCCATCTGCCGAGCCAATGTCGTGAAAGGCATCGTCGGTCATGCGCCAGCCTGTATGGCATTCCGCGCAGCCCGCGCGTCCCGTGAAAAGATCGAAGCCGCGCTTCGCGTTGTCCGCCACGGCGGTCTCGTCACCGCCGACCCACCGGTCGAACGGGCTCGTCGCCGGCACGAGCGTGCGCTGGTAGGTGGCCAGCGCCAGTTCCATCGTGCGCCGTGTAATGTCCCGACCCGGCATCGCCGTCGCGAATGCCTGACGGTAGGCGGGGATGGCGGCGATGTCGCGCACGAGATCGACCTCGTTGCGATTCATGTTGGCGACGCCGGTGATCGGCGTGAAGGCAACGCTCTCGAGATCGGGAAATTTGCCGTCCCAACCGAAAGCCTCGGCCCAGGCGACGCCAAGCACGGTCGGCGAACGCCACGGCAGCGGTTGCCGCGCCTCACCGATGGCGCGCGGCAGGCCATCGCCCCAGGACAGACCGGGGTTGTGGCAGCTCGCGCAGGAGATCGTGCCCGACGCCGACAGAATCGGATCGAAGAACAACAACCGACCGAGGTTCGCCTTCGCCGGCGAGTAGGGATTGTCGGCGGGGTGGGGAACGTTGGCGGGACGCCGGAACGAAGCGAGGCGCGTCGCACGGTCGGTAATTTGGGCGCCAGCCGTCTGTGCATCCGCCAATAGCGCCGCAACGCCGGCAAAAACCGCCGCAAACAAGGGCAGGACGAAGGTTCGCGCCGAACCGTGTTGCATCGCCAGGCCGAGGGACATGCGATATGAGTTCTAGCATAGGCGGGGCCGTTTCACGAGCGGCGAGGCCGCCGGACGGGACGATGCAGACGACGGGAGACCGCACGACCGAGAACGCTGCGCCGCTCGCCCGGCTGCGGCCGGGCATGTCCGGTCTCATCTATGGTGGCTTCGCGCTCCTCGTCGTCGTCATCGTTGCCGCCAGCCTGATCGGCGCGTCGGCGATGCGGCGCGTCGATCATACGTTTCGCGATGTGCAGCGCGTGCAGCGCTCGAATGATCTTGCGGACGAGATCGAGCGGCGCGCTTTCCAGCTTCGGCTCGCGGTGCGCGACGTCATCAACAAGTCGCAGGACCCCACGGCGGCGCGTACCGTCGTCGACTCTTTGGAAGCACTGTTGAAGGACACAGCGCCATCGCTGTCGGCCGAAAACCGCGACATGGTCGACGGCATGATGGAGCGGCTCGCGCGCGTGCGCGTCACGCTTGCGCCCGGCGGCATCGCGATGAGCGCGCCGTCTTTGGAATCCACGACGCTCGACGAAGAGGCCCGCCTGATCGGCCGGGTAGCTGAACTTATGCGGCGCGTCGCGGCGCGCGAGAACAACGAACTCTTCGACAATCTGGAAGATACGATCGGCGGCGCGGTCCGACAGAATATCGCCGTCGGTCTCATCTGCGTGCTGCTTGCGGCGCTCGCCGCGCTCGTCGTCGTGCGCCGCACGGTGCTGCCGTTGCGCGGCATTGTTGGCACGATGGGGCAGGTGACGAGCGGCGCCACGGATGTTGCAACGCCCTATCTCGCACGGCGCGACGAGATCGGCGACATCGCGCGCGGGACAGAGGCGCTGAAGCGAGCGCTATCGGAGGTGCGTGTCGCGCAGGCCTCCGCGCAGCGTGCGCTGGCGGATCGCCGCACGGTCGAAGCCCAGTATCAGCAACTCTTCGAGCAATCCGCCGACGGCATCTACCAGACGACGCCCGACGGAAGGCTGCTGCGCGCCAATCCCGCGCTTGTCGCCATGATGGGCTACAAGACGCTCGACGAAATGCTTGGCTCGCTCGGCACCGAGGTCGAGAGCGTCTATCACGATGCCGCCGACCGCGACCGTTTCCGATCGCTGATGCATCGGCACGGTACGGTCCGGAATTTCGAGTATCGTGCACACCGCCACGATGGCGGCGTCGTCTGGCTCTCCGACACGGCCACCGCTGTGCACGACCCTTATGGCACGCTGCTGCGCTACGAAGGCATGGTGCGCGACATCACCGACCAGAAGGCGTCGGATGCTGCGCTGGCCGAGAGCCGCCGTCGTCTGCGCGAAGTCATCGACACGGTGCCGGCGTCCATCAACGTCAAGGATCGCGATCTGCGGTTCCTCGTGATGAACCGCTACATGGCGACGCTGCTCGGCATCGAACCGGACGACGCGATCGGCAAGACGACGGGCGAATTGCTCGCGCGCTACAGCCAGTCGAAGAGCGCGAGCTTCGATCAGGATGTGCTGCGCACGAAAAAGCCGCTCGGTTACTATGAAGACATCTACGCCGACGCGTCAGGCACGATGCGTCACTGGTTGACGACAAAAATTCCGCTGCTCGATGAAGAGGGCGAGGTCGAGAGTATCGTCACCTGCGCAATGGATATCGGCGACCGCAAGCGCGCCGAGGTTGCGTTGCAAGTCGCCAAGGACACGGCCGAGGCCGCGACCGAAGCGAAGTCGCAATTCCTCGCGCAGATGAGCCACGAAATCCGCACGCCGATGAATGGCGTGCTCGGCATGATCGAGATCCTCGAGCACACCGATCTCAGTGCCTCGCAGCGCAAGCTCGTCGGTACAGTACGCGACTCGGCGTCCTCGCTTCTGCGCATCATCAACGACATTCTCGATCTGTCGAAGCTCGAAGCGAACAAGCTCGAACTCGAGGACGTGACGATCGCGCTGTCCGATATCGTCGAGGGTGTCGAGGCGACGTTGATGCCGAGCGCGCGCAATAAGGGCATTGCCTGGAGCGTTTCGGTCGATTCCGCCGTGCCGCCGCGACTGCGCGGCGATCCCGTGCGCTTGCGGCAGGTTTTGCTCAACCTTGCCGGCAATGCGGTTAAGTTTACCGAGCGCGGCGGCGTTACGCTTGCGGTGGAGCATGATGCGTTACGCGACAAAGTTGCAACTGCGGGCGACGACGCACGCGTCGGTCTGCGCTTCGTCGTGCGCGACACCGGTATCGGCATGGACACCGAGACCGCGGCGCGCCTCTTCGCGCCTTTTGCCCAAACCGACGCGAGTATCGCGCGACGTTTCGGAGGCACGGGCCTCGGCCTTTCGATATCGAAGAGCATCGTCGAGCTGATGGGTGGTGAAATCTCCGTCGCGAGCGTGCGGGGTGAAGGTTCGACCTTCACGGTGTCGCTCGATCTGCCGATCGCCGCCGCCGAAAGCACGCCCGCTGCAATCACGAAAGAGACCGTCGTCGCGCCAGTCGACGACGAGATGGATCATGTCCGCGCAAAAGGCTTTGTCGCCGGCACGACGCCGCTCGTGCTCGTCGCCGACGACCATCCGACCAATCGCGAGGTCATCCTGCGGCAGCTCGCCATTCTCGGCTATTCCGCCGATGCGGTGAACGACGGGCAGCAGGCGCTCGATGCCTTGGCACAGACTGACTACGCGCTGCTGCTCTCCGACTGCCACATGCCCGTCGTGGACGGGTTCGAACTGACGGATCGCATTCGCGGGCAGGAGCGGGATACGGAGAAGCATCTGCCAATCATCGCCATCACCGCCAACGCGCTCGTCGGCGAGGCGGAGCGTTGCATCGCGGCCGGCATGGACGGATACATGGCGAAGCCTGTGCAGATCGCGCAGTTGCGCGAGACGCTTGCGCGCTTTTTGCCCGTTGCCGAGGCCACCCAGCGTTCGCCTGCAATTGCGAAAATGCAGGCACTCGATCTCGCCGCGATGAAGGCTTTGTTCGATGACGATCGCACCGCCATCCATCGCACTCTGTCGAAATTCGTTGATTTCGCCACCGGCGCGGCGGAAACGCTTCGCAATGCTTCCGCCGCACATGACTTCGATGCAGCGAAGCGAGAAGGTGAGCGGCTGGCGAGCGCCGCCGCCACCGTTGGTGCGCAGGCGCTTTCGCAGGCCGGTGGGGCGATCGGCGAGGCCGCGGACGCGAAAAGTGTATCGGCGATGCAGGTGGGCGTCGCCGATATTTCGCGCGAACTTGCAGCGTTGCGAACCGCGGTAGCCGCGCTGCAGGCCGACCGCGAGCGTGTGCTCAGCTAGGCGGGCTCAGAATCCAGTGATCGGGACGCCGTAATAATCGTTCACCGCCCGGCTGCGGTTGTCATCGCCCCAATTCCAGTCTTCTCCACGGCCGTATTTCGGCGCGCCCTGGAGTTGTGTTTCCGACAGGTCGGTGCGGTAGCCACCAAGACTCTCGTCGAATTTTAGCGCGCTCCACGGCAACGGATAATGATCGTCGCCGATGCCGAGAATTCCGCCAAAGCTCAGCACAGCATAGGCGACTTTGCCGCTTTCCTTGTCGATCATGACGCGCTCGATCGAGCCGATCTTTTCCTTGTTGGCGCCATAGACGCTCGTGCCTTCGACCTTGTCGCTGCCGATGAGGTGCGATGGCTCCCGTTTTTCCGCCGTCATGCTGGCCTCCGATGGTTTGGTCAGACATCCAAACGGATGGCGTCGCGCGTCGTTCCCGTCACCACTTCTCGCCGAACGGCCGGATCTCCTGCTCGAACACCCACGCGCTCTTCGGCTGCGTGAAAAGTTGCCAGTAACTGTCGCCGATGGCGGCCGGCGGCATCAGCCGGTCCGGGTCGAGATTCTCGAGGCCTTGCTCGCCTTCTGCGGCGCGAATGCGATCGCGCACGAAGGTCGTGTCGACACCGGAATCGATGATGAGATGCGCGACATGGATGCCTTGCGGCCAAAGCTCCCGCGCCATGCTCTGCGCCACGGCACGCAGGCCGAATTTCGCGCTGGCAAAAGCGGCATAGCCCGGCCCGCCACGCAGGCTTGCCGTCGCGCCGGTGAAGAAGATCGCGCCTTTGCCGCGCGGCACCATGACATTGGCAGCCTCGCGGCCTGCGAGAAAGCCGGCGTAGCAGGCCATCTCCCAGACCTTCCGGAACACGCGCTCTGTCGTGTCGCGGATCGGAAAGTTGACGTTGGCGCCGACGTTGAAGATGCAGGCGTCGAGTGGGCCGGTCGCCTCCGCATCGCGAATGAAGGCGACGATCTCGTCTTCCTTGCGCGCATCAAGCGACCGCGCCTGTATCGTGCCGCCCGCCGTTTCGATCTCGCTCACAAGAGGCGCGAGCTTGTCGCCGTTGCGACGCCCGGCAAAGACTGTGTGACCTTCGGCCGCAAATTTTTTCGCGATCGCGGCGCCGATGAAGTCGCCCGCGCCGATGATCGCGACTGTGCCCTTGCGTTCGCCCATGATGTCCTCCCGACCTTTTCGCAGCGATGGCACGGCGGACGGGGCGTTGCCAGCGGAGGGCTTGCGGGCCGCATGTGCGCCGGACGCATGCGTCGAAGCGAAGTCGCCTTGCCCGAAGCGCCGGCGCGCCCCACTATCCCGGCAAAATCGCGGGCAGAGGAAGCGCGGCGTGAAAGTTCTTTCCTACGATATCGGCGGCAGCAAGCTGAAGGCGGCGATCCTCGATGCCGACGGCAAACAGCTCGGAGAGCGGGCGCGCGTGGAGACGCCGCATCCGGCGCCGCCGGCCGACGTTTTGCCGCTACTCGAGCAGCTGGCCGGACAACTCGGCGAATTCGACAAGATCAGCGTTGGTTTTCCCGGCAGCGTACGCGACGGCGTCGTGCGCACCGCGCCCAATCTGGACACGGAAGCATGGGCCGGATTCGACCTCGCTTCGGAACTGCAGAAGCGGCTCGGTAAGCCCGCGCGCGTTCTCAACGACGCCAGTGTCCAAGGCTACGGCGCCATCTCCGGCAAGGGTTTTGAGTGCCTGATTACCCTAGGAACAGGCATGGGCTTCGCGTTGTTCGAAGATGGTCGCCTCGCGCCGCATCTCGAACTTGGCCAGCATATCGCGCACAAAGAGATGACGTACGACCAGTATGTCGGCAACACCGCGCTGAAAGATGCCGGCCGAAAGGACTGGCAGAAACGCGTAGAGAAGGCGATCGGCCAGATCTACACTCTCGTCGAATACGACACGCTGCTGATCGGCGGCGGTAATGCCAAGCGGCTCGATCACATCGACGGCAACATCCGCATCGTCGACAATATTGCGGGCATCGCAGGCGGCGCGAAACTCTGGGCTTTCGACGTTCCGCACTAGAGCGCGACCCGCCCTCGCACCAGAGGCGGCGCAGCGCTATATTGCCGGGCAGGGAGCCGAAAATGTACACGCAAGCGCTTAACGCCCGCGACGATGCCGGACCGTCCATCGAGGACGCCGGCAAGGCCGCCGCCTTTCAGGCCAAGATCGACGCCGAGGAGCGGATCGAGGCGAACGACTGGATGCCGGAGGCCTACCGTCGCACGCTGACGCGGCAGATTTCGCAGCACGCGCATTCCGAGATCGTTGGCATGCTGCCGGAGGGCAACTGGCTCACGCGCGCGCCGTCTCTACGCCGCAAGGCCGCGCTGCTCGCCAAGGTGCAGGACGAGTGCGGCCACGGCCTTTATCTATATGCCGCCGCAGAGACGCTCGGCACGGCACGCGAGGAGCTTGTCGACCAGATGCTCTCGGGCAAGGCGAAATATTCGTCGATCTTTAACTATCCGACGCTGACCTGGGCCGACATTGGCGCAATCGGCTGGCTCGTCGACGGTGCGGCAATCATGAACCAGATTCCGCTCTGCCGCTGCAGTTATGGCCCGTATGCGCGCGCCATGATCCGCGTGTGCAAGGAGGAGAGCTTTCACCAGCGGCAGGGCTACGAGATCATGCTGACGCTGGCGAAAGGCACGCCCGAGCAAAAGGCGATGGCGCAGGATGCGTTGAATCGCTGGTGGTGGCCGTGCCTGATGATGTTCGGCCCGCATGACGCCGAAAGCCAGCACGGCGACCAGTCGACGAAGTGGAAGATCAAGCGCTTCTCGAACGACGCGCTGCGGCAAAAATTCGTCGATGCGACATTGCCGCAGGCGCATTACCTCGGGCTGGCCGTGCCGGATGCGGATTGTGTCTATGACGAAGCAAGTGGCCACTGGAAATTTGGCACGATCGACTGGAGCGAATTCAAGCGCGTGTTGAGCGGGCAGGGGCCGTGTAACCGCGACCGCCTCGCCGCGCGCCGCAAGGCGCATGACGATGGCGCATGGGTGCGCGACGCCGCGGCGGCCTTTGCCGCGAAACAGACGCAGCCGACTGCACAGGCGGCGTAAACGTGGCAACGCCGCTCGTCCCTTTGTGGGAAGTTTTCATTCGCAGCCGCAACGGGCTGGCGCACAAGCACGTCGGTTCGCTGCACGCGGCCGATGCGACGCTGGCTTTGCAGGCCGCGCGCGATCTCTACACGCGCCGCGGCGAGGGACTCTCAATCTGGATCGTGCCGTCGAATGCGATCATCGCGTCCGATCCTGCCGACAAGGAGATGATGTTCGAGCCGGCGCAATCGAAGGTCTATCGCCACCCGACCTTCTACGACGTGCCCGAAGACGTCGGGCACATGTGAGAGCGCGATGAGCAACGTCGCACTCGCCGAGCCGCCTCTCGTCCTCTTCTGTCTGCGTCGTGCCGACGATGCGCTCGTGCTCGGTCATCGCCTCTCGCAGTGGTGCGGCCACGCGCCGACGATGGAAGAGGATATGGCGATGGCAAACATCGGCCTTGACCTCATCGGGCAGGCGCGTTCGCTCTATCAATATGCGGCCGAGCGCGAAGGTGGCGCGCGCACGGAAGACGATCTCGCTTACCTTCGTGATGCGCCGCAATATCGCAATGTGCTGCTCGTCGAACAGCCGAACGGCGATTTCGCGCGCACGATGATGCGGCAGTTTCTCTATTCCTCCTTCGCCGATCCGTGGTGGCGCGCGATGATGGCCTCGAGCGACGCGACGCTCGCCGCCATTGCCGCGAAGTCGGAGAAGGAATGCGCGTATCATCTCCGCCACGCGAGTGAGTGGATCATCCGGCTCGGCGACGGCACGGACGAAAGCGCGCGACGTATCGCTGACGCACGCGACGATCTCCTTCCGTTCGTCGGCGAATTGTTCGAAGCGGATGCGGGCGAGCGCGGATTGATTGCGAGCGGCGTTGCGATCGATCCAGGCTCGCTTCGTGAAATATTTGACGCCGCGGTCGCGGCGATATTCGCGCGCGCGAAACTCGGCGACGGGGCGGTCGGCTGGTCGCATAGCGGGGGCCGTAGCGGCCGACACACAGAGCATCTTGGCTCCATGCTTGCCGAGATGCAGCACCTGCAGCGCGCATACCCCGGAGCGACGTGGTGAGCGCGCTCGTCGCGGACCGAGACGTTCTCGCGCGGGCGCGGGCTGCAGTCGAGACTGTTGTCGATCCGGAAATTCCAGTGTTGACGATCGCCGATCTCGGCATCCTTCGAGATATCAAAGCGGATGGCGAAGCGATCGAGGTCGCGATCACGCCGACCTATTCCGGATGCCCCGCGATGAACACGATCGCGCTCGACATCGAAGTCGCGCTCAATCGCGCTGGCTTCGAAGAGGTCCGCGTGAAGACGGTGCTTTCGCCGGCCTGGACCACGGACTGGCTGACGGACGAGGGCCGCAAAAAGCTTGTCGAATACGGCATCGCGCCGCCGGCCAAAGGCGGGGGCCGTCGCGCTCTGTTCGGTGTCGAACATGTTGCCTGTCCGCGCTGCAGTTCGTCGCGCACGGTGCAACTGGCGGAATTCGGCTCGACCTCCTGCAAAGCGCTATGGCGCTGCGAGGATTGTCGCGAGCCCTTCGATTATTTTCGGTGTCATTGACACGTGGCTACGCCAAAATTCCACACGCTGCGCGTGAAGGACGTTCGCCGCGAAGCGCCCGACGCCGTGTCGCTATGCTTCGACATTCCCGCCAATCTTGCCGGCCGATTACGCTTTCGCGCCGGGCCAGTATCTCACTTTGCGCGCGACGCTCGCGGGCGAGGACATGCGCCGCTCCTATTCCGTCTGCACAAGCCCCGACGACGCCGAGTTGCGCATCGGCGTGAAGCGCGTCGAAGGCGGGTCCGTTCTCGACCTGGCTCAACGAGGGCGTAAAGCCCGGCGACGAAATATCGGTCATGACGCCGACCGGCCGCTTCGGCCTTGTCGAGACATCGGAGAAGCCGCGCGTGCATGTCGGCTTCGCTGCAGGCTCCGGCATCACGCCTCTGCTTTCGATCGCGCGCGGCATTCTCGTGCGCGAACCGGCGAGCCGCTTTTTTCTCTTCTATGGCAACAAGACCACCGACGGCGTGATGTTCCGCGACGTGCTCGAAGACCTGAAGGACCGGCATCTGCGCCGGCTCTCGGTCTTTCATGTGCTGTCGCAGGAAGAGCAGGACGTGCCAGTGCTCAACGGCCGGCTCGATGCGAAGAAGATTGCAGCGCTGACGAAGCATATCGTGCCCGCAGCCGTGATCGATTATGCTTTTGTCTGCGGGCCGCACGGCATGAGCGAGGCGGTCGAGACAGCGTTGCGCGATGCCGGCGTCCCGCAAGAGCGCATCCATGTCGAGCGCTTCGTATCAGCGGAAGGTGGCCGCGCGCGCACCGCGACGCCGCGTGTCGCGCCGAAACCCGACGCCGCGACACGTCGCGCGACACTCGTCGTCGATGGCAAAAGCCGCGATGTGCCGGTGCCGGAGGGCATGTCGATCCTCGATGCCGCGCTTGCCGCCGGCCTCGATCTGCCCTTCGCCTGCAAGGGCGGCATGTGCTGCACGTGCCGCGCGAAACTCGTCGCGGGCGAAGCGCCGATGGCTGTGAATTATTCGTTGGAGCCGTGGGAAATCGCGAAGGGGTTCGTGCTTACGTGCCAGGCACATCCGACGACGGATCGGGTCACCGTCGATTTCGACGCGATGTGAGATGCCGAAGCTTGCCGCCAACATCACGATGATGTTTCGGGAAGTGCCCCTGCTGGAGCGCATCGGCGCGGCGGCGCAGGCGGGCTTTCGCGCCGCCGAATGTCTTTGGCCGTATGAAATCCCGGCGGGAGAGTTTCGCGCCGAACTGAGTCATCACGGTGTCGAACTCGCGCTGATCAACACGCCGCTCGGGCCAGCGGACAACCCGCATTTCGGCCTGCTCGCCGGTGCCGGTCGTGAAGCCGGCTTTGCCGCGGCGCTCGACATGGCGCTGCACTACGCGATTATTGCCGGTGCGCCAAAGATGCATGTCATGGCCGGTGACTGGCCGCAGACGCCGGAGAACCATGCGGCGCTCGTCGCTAATCTTCGCAACGCTGCGCCAAAGGCCGAGAAAGCCGGCGTTACGCTCTGTCTTGAACCGATCAATGCGCGCGATCGGCCGCACTGGTTCTTGAAAGGATCGGCGCAGGCACTCAAAATTGTCGACGAGGTCGCATCGCCCGCCGTGAAAATGCTGTTCGATGTTTATCACCTACAGATTCTCGAAGGTGACATCATCCGCAAGCTCGAAGCCTGCATCGATCGCGTCGGTCATGTGCAGATTTCCGGCGTGCCGGAGCGCCACGAGCCCGACGAGGGTGAGGTCGCCATTCACGCCATCCTCGAAACGCTCGATCGCCTCGGCTACACCGGCCACATCGGCTGCGAGTATAATCCGCGCGGCGTGACTCTAGACGGGCTCGGATGGGCCGCGCGCTACGGCGTTGTGCCAAGGAACAACAATGGAGGAAACCCATGATCGTCGTCACCGGCGCCATCACCGCGAAACCGGATACGTTCGAGGAAATCAAGCGCGGCGCACTCGAACATGTGCATCGCTCGCGCACCGAGCCCGGTTGCCTGCATCATTCCGTGCAGGTCGATTGCGAGAATCCGATGCGATTAGTGTTCGTCGAACTGTGGGCCGACAAGGCTGCGCTGAAAGAGCACTTTATGGTGACGGCGTCCGGCGAATTCGTGCGGCACGCGGCGAAACTCGCCGTCGGCGCGCCGGAGATCGCGATCTATGACGCGACCGAGATCGATACGAAATCCATCATGGCGTGACAGGCCAGCCCGCTGCCCGCGCCCGGCGTATCGCGGAGTAGCGGAACCATGCATAGGTTGCGAGAAAGGCGACAACCTTCGCGACGAGCATGCCGATCGAAATGAACCACGCCCAAACGTGGAAGGGCATGGTCAGAGCAACGACGAGATTGGCGACGGCGAGCACGATCATCCACGCCGACCAAGCGTAGCCTGCGGTGACGATGGCCTGCTCCGGCACATGCTGTCGGGCGCCGTCATCGATGTAGCGCAGCATCCAGCCACGCCGCAGCATCGCGACGGCAATCGCGCCGTGGATGATCGATGGTTTCGCCATCACGAAGCGCGGGTCCTGCGAGATCAGAGCCGCAGCGCCGAAGGCGATGGCGAGAAACAGGCTCAGCCACACCATCGGATCAAGCTTCTGCTTGCGCGAAACAGCGAGTCCGATCTGCGCAGCAGCAACGGCGATGGTCGCGCCGATCGCAAGCGGCAGGTTGTCGGTCGTCGCATAGACCGCGATGAAGACGATCGCCGTCAGGAAATCCGTGACGAGATGTTTTGCGGCGTAGAGCATTTTGCAATCTCCATCCAACAACTCACCTCATCCTGAGGAGCGGTCGAAGACCGCGTCTCGAAGGATGGGTAACACATGAATTACGATCTCATCCTTCGAGACGCGCCTGATGGCGCTCCTCAAGATGAGGATGCGTGGTTTGCGATCAGGCGGCACCCACCCAATTGCCATGAAATCCGAACGGCACGCGCACGGGAATCTCGATCGTCGCGATAGGACCTTTTTCGATCGCCGTCGCATCGAGCACGATCATGTCGCTGCGGTTCTCCGCCGCGCGCCACACGACGGCGAGCAGCCAGCCATCGCCTTCTGCGCTGTCCGCGCTGCGCGGCACGAAAACCGGCTCCGATGTCGCATCGCCATACGGCAATTCGAAAACATTCCGCGCGCCGCTCCGCGTATTGCGATGCGCGATGGCCCCGAACGTGGCGCCGCTGCCCGGCACGCGGCGCGTGGCGGTGCAGGCATACCAACCATGTGTGTGATCGAGACCTGCGCGTCGATCGTCGATGCGCGGAAACTCGCCAGTGAGATCGTCGAGATACGTCTGCGTAAACGTGTCGGTATTGGCGGCGAGATCGAAGGTCCAGCGCGCGAGGCGCGCGTTCGACTTCTTCGGGTCCGTCATGCCGCCAGACGCGCGCGGAAACAGCGGCGCCTCCTCGAATTGCATGACATCAGCGTAGATCTTGTCGCCATCTTCCCACGCATTCATCACGTGGAAAACGTAGCAACTCTCGCCACGGAACCAGACGATGTCATCGACGCTGCCGTTGCGCTTCATCACGCCGACATAGGCGCCTTTCTCAGGCTCCCACGCGTACGGCGGCTTGCCGCTCATCGCGCGCTCCATGCTGCCGGTGAGTGGTAGGATCGGGAACAGCACGTGGCGCTCGGTGACGATGAAATCGTGCACCATCGAAGAGTAGGGCGCATCGAAGCGATCGAAGCGCGTCACCTTTCCGGCCGCATCGATCGTCCCGTAGGACATGCCCGCCGACAGAGGGCCTTTCGCGCCGTAGCCGAAAAACACCATCTCGCCCGTGACGGGATCGACCTTGGGATGCGCAGTAAAGGGGCCGGTCGCGGCACCACCAAGATCGGCATAGCCCTTCGTTTCGAGTGTGCCCGGCATCACCTGCGTTGGTTGATGGCCTTCCTCCAGCGCCAGCAGCTTGCCGCCATGCCAGACGATGTTCGTGTTGGCGACGCCGCTGTCTCCAGCGGTCGGCGGTGCATCGGGCAGCTTGCCGCCGAAACCGGCGAAGAGCGCGCGACCTGCGTCGTGTTCGGCGAGCCACTTTGGCGTGCGCACCCAGCGGTTGCGATAATGCGCGCGGCCGTTCTCGATCTGCAGCGCGTGGATCATGCCGTCGCCGGCGAACCAGTGGTTGCGCGCATCAGCGGTCGGGAAATGCGGATTGGGTCCGTTGCGATAAAGCGCTCCGGCGAGTTCGCGCGGCAGTTCGCCGTGCACCTTCAGGTTCCACGCGTCGCCTTCGATCTGCACCGGTCCGAAGTTGTCGCGGAGGTGGCCTTGCGTTTCGAGATGCATTGCGTGTTCCTCTTATCTTTCCACTGTAAAAATACGCGCCCAGAGCGACCTGTCAATCGAAATCTTTCCGGTGTAAACATTTCGTGATGCCTGCCCGATCCAAACCTGTTTCGCGGAGAAAGCCGCAGCGCTACCACCACGGCGATCTCGCCGCGGCGCTGCTTCGTGCCGCGGAGGCGGTTCTGAAGCGCGACGGACTCGAGGCGCTGACGCTGCGCGCCGTCGCGCGCGAGGCGGGCGTCTCGCACACGGCGCCGCAGCACCATTTCGGCGATCTCACAGGGTTGCTGAGCGAACTCGCGGCTGTAGGTTTCACGCGGTTTCGCGATGCGATGCTTGGCGCCGCTGAGGCCGCCGGCGCCGACGAGCGGACGCGCGGCCGCGCGCTTGGCCGCGCCTATATCGATTTCGCGCGGGAGAACCCCGGCCTGTTCCTGCTGATGTTCCGCAGCGGCCGCATCGATATGCGACGGCCGGCACTGCTTGCTGCGGGCGATGCGGCCTTCGCCGTTCTCGCCAATGCGCGCGGCGTCGCTGCGCCGCAGGCGATGACTTTGCCGCAGGCCGCGAACGTCACGGCAACCTGGGCCTTCGTGCACGGCCTCGCATTCTTATCGATCGATCGCCGCCTCGACGGCGTGTTGCACGCGCTGCCGCCAGGCACGACGGAGGACGATCTGCTTGCGGCCGTCGTCGAAGGAATGCTGACCCGCGTCGGGCGACCCTGACCTCCGCGAGTGGGCGTGGTAGCGTCGCTCTCGACGAAGGAGCGTCCATGCAATTCGATCGCCGTTCGGTGCTGACGCTGCCGCTCGCGGCACTTGTCACGCCGGCCCTGGCGCAGACATCGGCGACGATGCAACCGCCGGTGATCTTCGTCCACGGCAATGGGGATTCGGCGGCGCTTTGGCAGACGCTGGTCTGGCGCTTCGAGTCGAACGGCTTCGCGCGCGAAAATCTATTCGCGTTCAACTTCACCGATCCCACAGCGCGTGACGACGATACGAAGGAGCAGCCGAACCGTTCCTCGGCTGCCGATCAGGTGCGCGAACTTACGGCGCAAATCGAACAGGTTCTCGCACAAACACGCGCGCCAAAACTCTCGCTGGTCGGAAGTTCGCGCGGCGGAATCACGATCCGCAACGCGCTGATGCAGGAGGGCATGGCGGCGAAAGTCAGCCATGTCGTGCTTTGCGGTACGCCGAACCACGGTGTTTTCGCTTTTGACGCGCTGCTCGGCAGTGAATTCAACGGTCGCGGCACGATCCTCTCGCGTTTGAACGCTCAGCCCGACGAGATCACCGCCGGTCCGCAATGGATGACCATCCGCAGCGATGGTCTCGACAAATATGCGCAAGCCGACGGGCGCTTCATCGGCCGGCCTGGTGTACCGACCAATGTCACAGCCGAAGGTCCGGAGCTGAAGGGCGCGGTGAATGTCGTGCTGAACGCGCTCGATCATCGCGAGACGGCATTCAGTCCGCGCGCCTTCCGTGAAATTTACAAATGCATTGCCGGGCGAGAGCCGGATCGCATCGCCATCGCGGTTGAAAATCCGCTGCGTATCAGCGGTCTCGTGACGGGACTTGCCGACGGCACGGCAACCAACCGTCCGCTCGTCGGCGCGCTGGTTCAGGTTTTCGTGCTGTCGCCCGACAGCGCGGAGCGTGTCGGTGGCCCGATCTACGAAGGGCGCAGCAGCGCGACGGGGGCATGGGGCCCGGCAATCCCGCCGTTCGGCCTGCCGCTCGAATTCGTGGTGACTGCGGATGGTTATCCCGTCACGCATATCTATCGTGGCGCGTTTCCGCGCTCGACATCGCTCATGCATCTGCGTCCGGGCAAGCCGCTGGCGGAGGCCGAACGCCAGACGGGCGCAATCGCGACGATGTCACGGCCGCGCGGCTATTTCGGCACGCCGCGCGATGTCGTGCTGTTCGACGGCAAGTCGCCGACCGACGTGAAGACCGGCGTGCCGACCGACTCGACGACAGTCCTGCGCCTGCCTGATATCGTGCCGCGTCCGATCGCCGGCATGTTCAACGAAGAGCGAATCTTGTGTCGTGCTTGGCCCGCGCGCGACAATCATCTGACGATCGCCGAACTGACGTACTGAAAAACAACAAGCGAAACATCCGGGGAGGATTACCATGACCAAATTGCGAGCCGCCGCGCTGATCGGCTGTCTTTTCGTTGCCGCTGCGGCGCGCGCCGACAACGTGCCCGCTTATGCCGTCGATGCGGCTTGGCCGAAAACGCTGCCGAATTTCTGGATCATGGGGCAGGCTGCAGGCGTCGCGGTCGATGGCGACGATCATGTCTGGGTCGTGCAGCGTCCGCGCACGCTGACGTCGGACGAAAAGGCCGCGGCGCTCGATCCGCCAGCGACGAAATGCTGCAAGCCGGCGCCGCCGGTGCTCGAATTCGCGCAGGACGGAACGCTGCTGCGCTCGTGGGGCGGCGCGGGGCAGGGCTACGATTGGCCCGCGAATGAGCACGGCATCATCGTCGATTCGAAGGGCTTCGTGTGGATCGCCGGCAACGGCGAGACCGACGGTCAGATCCTGAAATTCACGCGCGACGGCAAGTTCGTGATGCAGATCGGCAAGTCGGGCGCGCAGACCAATTCGGCCGACACGACGCGTCTCGGCAAGCCGGCAAACATGTCGGTCGATGCGACGGCGAACGAACTCTACGTCGCTGACGGCTACTACAATCACCGCATCATCGTCTTCGACACGGAGACGGGCGCGTTCAAGCGCATGTGGGGCGCCTACGGCAAGCCGCCAACGGACGACAAGTTGCCGGCCTACGATCCCGCCGCGGCGCCGGCAAAGCAATTCGCCAATCCCGTGCATTGCGTGAAGCTCGCGCGGGATGGGCTCGTCTATGTCTGCGATCGCACCAACGATCGCGTGCAGGTCTTTCGCAAGGACGGGACCTTCGTGCGCGAGTTTGTGGTCGAGGGAAAGACGCTCGCGAACGGCTCGGTCTGGGACCTCGAATTCTTCCCGGACGAGAAGGAGACGTGGCTCATCAATGCCGATGGCGCGAACAATGAGGTGCGTCTGCTGAACCGCGAGAGTGGCGCGACAGTTGGCGCGTTCGGGCGCAACGGCCGTCAGGCCGGCGAATTCCACTGGATCCACAATCTTGCGGTGGACTCGCGCGGCAACGTGTTCACGACCGAAGTCGATACGGGCAAGCGCGCGCAGAAATTCCTTCTGCGCGGTGACATGGTTCTACGCAAGCGGTCTCCCTGAGGAAACCGTAGCCCCGCCGCGTCGCGCAAAACGTGCCCGGCGGGAAACCATTTTCCGCAATACGCCCGAAATACAGGTTTCCATTTCGTTGACCGCCGCGGGCGATCCCATACGTTGGGGCGGTGACAGACAGACCCGCCCCCGCCTCCCCCGCTGTCGCCATTTCGGCGGCTGATATCGACGATCTCGACATGTTTAACAATGGTCGGGATTTCGGGCCGACATCGGTGCGCCGCGTCGGCGTTCTGCTCTTTTGGACCGCGGTGGCCTGTCTGCTGCTGGCCCGCGTTGTCCTTTTCGACCCGGGCGCGGCACGCCCGGTCGGCTCTTTCGCCGAGCAGATCGCGCCACACCACCAGACCCGCTAACCAGAGCTTCCGCCACTCGTCACTTCCCGCTAAGCCCGCTGCTTGAAAGCGGCGGTCGGGCGGGATGCAGGGTAGAGGCGGTATTTCCGGCGTCTTCAGGCGCGCGGTCGCGACATTCGCGGCGGCGGTGCCCGGCATCAATCTGTGTGCGGGTATCGCGGCGGTCGCCATTGCCGCCCAGATCGCCGAAGAACGCGTCGTCGAGCACCCCTATGTCGAGGCGCTCGTCGTCGCGATCCTGCTCGGCATCGCGGTGCGGGCGGTCTGGGAGCCGAGCCCGCGCTGGCGACCCGGCATTATCCTCAGCGCAAAACTCCTGCTCGAAATCGCTGTCGTGCTGCTCGGCGCCTCGATCACCTTCAGCGCCGTGCTCGCCTCGGGTGCGGCATTGCTCGGAAGCATCGTCGCGACGGTCGTGCTGGCGCTGCTCGCGAGCTACGGCGCGGGGCGGCTTCTGCGCTTGCCGCCGCGCATCTGCGTGCTCATCGCCTGCGGCAATTCCATCTGCGGCAATTCCGCCATCGCCGCCGTCGCACCGGTCATCGGCGCGGAAAGCGACGAGATCGCCTCGTCCATCGCCTTCACAGCTATTCTCGGCGTCGTCGTCGTGATCGCGCTGCCGCTCGCCTTTCCCTTGCTTGGCCTCAGCGAAACGCAATACGGCGTTCTTGCAGGTCTCACCGTCTATGCCGTCCCGCAGGTACTCGCTGCGACGGTGCCGATCAGCGTCGTCGCAACGCAGGTCGGCACGCTCGTGAAACTCGTGCGCGTGCTGATGCTCGGGCCGGTCGTGCTCGTCTTGTCGTTGATGCGCGGGAAATTCGGCGGCGACACCTATGCCGGACGCGCGCCGGGTTTTGGCCGTCTGGTGCCGTGGTTCATCATCGGTTTTCTCGTGCTCGCGGCGGCGCGCTCGTTTGGTCTCGTGCCCGATGCCGCGCTACGTCCCATCGCGCTCGTATCGAGCGGACTAACCGTCGTGTCGATGGCGGCGCTCGGGCTCGGCGTCGATCTGCGCATGCTCGGCCGCGTCGGTCCGCGCGTGACGATCGCCGTCGTCACATCGCTGCTGGTGCTGCTGGCGATCAGTCTGTTGTTGATCAAGCTGCTGCGGGTGGCGTGAGCCGCGCTACTTCACGCCGCGCAAATGCTTCGCGATCGATGCTGCCGTCACCGTCGAAACGCGCACATTCGCCTCGACCGTCACGCCCGCGACATGCGGCGTCAGAATCAGGTTCGGGCAATCGGCGAAGACCTTTCCGCCGTCTGATTTCAACGGCTCTGCTACGAAGACATCGAGCGCCGCGCCCCCAAGCTTTCCCGCCTTCAGCGCTGCGACGACCGCTGCCTCGTCGACCACACCGCCGCGCGCGGAATTGATGACGATCGCATCCGACTTGCAGCGCGTCAGCGCTGCCGCATCGATGAGATTTTTCGTACCCGGCGTCAGTGGCACATGCAGCGAGATCACGTCCGCGCGCGCCAGGAGGTCCGCGAGTTCGAGCTTTTGGACGCGGCAGAACGTCTGCGTCCAGCGCGCATCGTCCGCGCCGACATGCGGGTCGAACGCGACGACATTCATGCCAAAGGCCGCTGCTCGCGAAGCCACCGCCTGCGCGATGCCGCCGAAGCCGACGAGACCGAGCGTCGCGTCGGCGACTTCGCGGCCCATCAGTTTTTCGCGCGGCCAGTTGCCGGCCACGATATCAGACGTCGCTGCGAACGTGCCCCTCCGCAGCACCAGCATTGCGCCAAAAACCCATTCTGCGACGGCAACATCGTTGGCGCCGGTCGCGGGATAGACAACGATACCGCGTGCGGCACACGCCTCCATATCGATATTGTCGAGCCCGACACCGAGCCGTCCCACAGCCTCGAGCTTCACCGCCGCGTCCAACAGCGCGCCGCGCACCTGTGTGCGGTTGCGCACGATGAGCGCCCGCGCACTCGCGACCTGCGCGCGAAGTTCATCCGGCCGGTCCACGAGGCCCGGATCGTAGAGCACGTCGAATCCCGCCAGCCCCTCGGCAAGCGCGGCTTGATCCATGAATTCGCAGACGACGATCTCGGCCATTTACGCTTTTCCTCCTTCGACCATCGTCGGTGCGACGTTCGCAGCGGTAATGCGCTAGGGTGCGGCCGGAATCCACCGCAGCGATGCCCGCATCGTGCCGATGGTGGAAGGAGGAAGTCCGTTTGAACGCCGTTCCCGGCTCGTTACAGGTCGCGCAGCCGCTGCTCGAAGTGGCCGGCGTCACCCTGCAATACAAGACGCCCGACCATCTGGTGACGGCGACGTATCGCGTGGATTTTACGGTCTATCCCGGCGATCGCTTCATCCTTCTCGGGCCGTCGGGCTGCGGGAAGTCGACGCTGCTCAAAGCCGTCGGCGGGTATCTTACGCCCACCGAAGGCTCGATGCGGTTGAAGGGCCAGCTCATTCGTCAACCCGGCCCCGACCGTATGATGGTCTTCCAGGAATTCGATCAGCTGCTGCCGTGGAAGACGGTGCGCCAAAACGTCGTCTTCGCGCTCGAAGCGTCGGGGCGCCTGTCCGGCAAGGCGGCGATGGAGCGCGCCAACGAATATATCGACAAGGTGAACCTGACGAAGTTTGCCGATTCCTTCCCGCATATGCTGTCAGGCGGCATGAAGCAGCGCGTCGCCATCGCGCGCGGCATGGCGATGGAGCCCGACATTCTTCTTATGGACGAACCCTTCGCGGCGCTCGATGCGCTGACGCGGCGCAAGATGCAGGACGAGCTTTTAATGTTGTGGGACGAGGTGCGCTTCACGGTGCTCTTCGTCACGCATTCGATCCCCGAAGCGATCAAGATCGGCACGCGCATTCTGCTGCTCTCGCCGCATCCCGGCGAGGTGAAGGCGGAACTGAACGGTGGCGTGTCCGGCGCCGAAGGTCTCGCGCTCGAGCGGCGCATCCAAGAGATGCTTTTCGCCGACCAGATCGAGGAGACGGAGAATGTCTGACGTCGTCCTCCACAAAGACCCTCGGCCCACGCTGCCCGGCATGCGCCCTGAAATCGTTCGCGACGACGAGATCGGCCGGTCTCACGCCGTCGTGGAGAAGCCTCTCTCGACATTCGAGTGGATCTACAACCAGGGCTGGCTGCGCAAGATTTTCATTCTCGTGCTGCTGGCGGTGATTTGGGAAGCCTACGGCCGCTTCCTCGACAACGATCTGCTGTTCCCGACCTTCACGGCGACGGTGCATGCGTTCTGGCTGAACACCCTCAACGGCGTCATTCCGCTACGCGCGTGGACGTCGATCAAAGTGCTTCTGATGGGTTACTCGGCCGGCATCGTGCTGGCGGCGCTGTTGACCGCCTTCGCCATCGCATCGCGATTCGGCACGGACCTGCTCGAAACGCTGACGTCGATGTTCAATCCCCTGCCGGCCATCGCGCTTCTGCCGCTGGCGCTAATCTGGTTCGGTCTTGGCAACGGTTCGCTCGTTTTCGTACTGATCCATTCTGTGACCTGGGCCATCGCGCTCAACACGCATTCTGGTTTCCTCTCGGTGTCGAACACACTGAAGATGGTTGGCAAGAATTACGGGCTGCGCGGTTTGAGCTACGTATGGAAAATCCTCATTCCCGCGGCGTTTCCGTCGATCCTCACGGGGCTCAAGATCGGCTGGGCGTTCGCATGGCGCACGCTGATCGCTGCAGAGCTTGTATTCGGCGTGAGTTCGGGCTCGGGCGGGCTCGGCTGGTTCATCTTCGAGAACAAGAACCAGCTCGATATTCCCACGGTTTTCGCCGGCCTGCTGACCGTCATCATGATCGGGCTCGTTGTGGAGAATCTGATTTTCCAGACGATCGAGCGCAACACGATCGCGCGCTGGGGCATGCAGTCGTAAATATAATCGTCTCCGGGAGAGGAAACCGAATGTCTCTGGTACGTCGTCTGTCTATCGTCACCGCCGCGCTTCTTGCCGCAACATTTGCCCATGCGGAAGTCTCTTCCGTCCGTCTCGCAAAGCAGTTCGGCATCTCGTATCTGCCGCTGACGATGATGGAGAGCGAGAACCTCATCGAGAAGCACGGCAAGATGGAGGGGCTCGATCTAAAGACGGAATGGCTGCGTTTCACTGGCGGCTCCGGCATGAACGACGCGTTGCTGTCGGGCAATCTCGACTTCGCTTCAGGCGGCACCGGGCCGATGCTCACCATTTGGGCGCGTACGCGCAACAATCTCGCCGTCAAATCGATCGGCACGCTGAACGCGATGCCGCTGCATCTCGTTTGCGTGAACCCGGCGGTGAAGACGATCGCCGATCTCACCGACAAGGATCGCATCGCGATGCCGGTGGCGAAGACGTCGATTCAAGGCCTGACGTTGCAGATGGCGGCGGAGAAGCAGCTTGGTTCGGTGACGAAACTCGATCCTCTAATGGTGACGATGGGCCATCCCGATGCGATGGCGGCACTTCTCGGCGGCAGGTCCGAGATATCATGTCATTTCGGTTCCGCACCGTTTCAGGACATCGAAGAGCAGGACCCGAAGGCGAAGAAAATTCTCGACAGCTACGACGTGCTCGGCGGTCCGCACACGTTCAACCTCGTATGGGCGACGAGCAAGTTCGCCGACGCCAATCCGAAGGTGATGAAGGCGGTGCTCGCCGCGCTGGAAGACGCCATCGCGCAGATCAAGGCCGACCCCAAGAAAGCGGCCGACCTCTGGATCAAAGCCGAGGGCTCGAAGATGGCGCCGGCCGATGTCGAGAAGATCATCAAGGATCCGCAGAACGAGTGGACGACGACGCCGAAGAAAATGCTCGTCTTCCTCGATCACATGGCCAAAGGCGGGCTCGTTCCGGCAAAAACGGCCGACTGGAAAGACATTTTCTTCTCTGGCGTGCATGGCGCGCCGGGGAGCTGAGGTGACAGCGCTCGACGTCGCCGTCTGGCGCAGCGAAGGCAAGACCTTCCAGCATTTCGCTGTCGCGCGTCGGGACAATCAGACCGTGCTTGATGTCGTCGTCGAAATTCAACGCACGCAGGATGCCTCGCTCGCTTATCGCTACGCCTGCCGTGTCGGTATGTGCGGCTCCTGCGCGATGGTCGTGAACGGCGCGCCGCGCTGGACCTGCCGCACGCGCGTCGCCGATGCTGCCGATGGCGCAGCGCTGCGGCTAGAGCCGCTGCGCAACCTGCCGGTCGTGAAAGACCTCGCCGTCGACATGCAGCCATTCTTCGACAAATGGGCGCAGGCGGACGGCGCTTTCGTGCCAGGCGACGCGCCGCCCGCGGACTTTGCCACCGTACCGCCGGCTACGAAAGCGCGTCGCGCTGCCGATGCGGCGATCGAATGTATCGGTTGCGGCGTCTGCTACTCCGCCTGCGACATCGTCGAATGGAATCCAGATTATCTCGGACCGGCGGCGCTCAACCGCGCGTGGACGTTGCAAAACGACGTGCGAGACAAGGGTGGGCCCGCGCGGCTGAAGGCCGTGTCGGGGGATGCCGGCTGTCACGCCTGCCACAGCCACCAGAACTGCACGGTCTATTGCCCGAAACATCTGTCGCCGACGAAGAGCATCGCGGGTTTGAAGCGCGAGACGATGTTCGGATGATTCTCGCGTGAGCCCGAGACTCTATCTCGCGCAAAGACTGTCGGCGGTCGTGCTTGCCATTGCGGTTGCCGGCCATCTCGCCACGATCATTTACGCCGTGCATGTCGGTCTCAGCGCGTCGAAAATTCTTGGTCGAACGCAGGGCAATGGCGCGCTTCTCTGCTTCTACCTGCTCTTCGTCGTTGCGGCGTCGATCCACGCGCCGATCGGCCTGCGCTCCATACTGCGCGAATGGACGCTCTGGCGCGACCGCTCGCTCGACGTTGCGATGGTCGTCGTCGGCCTGCTCCTGCTCGCGCTCGGCTTTCGTGCGGCCTGGGCAGTGTTCGCGGCATGATGCGTGCGACGCATCGACGGCCCGGCTTCGTCGCCGCGATCCTGCACCGTCTCTCCGGCATCGCGCTCGCGATCTTTCTGCCGTTGCACTTTCTCACGCTCGGCTTCGCCTTGCGTGGCGCGGCCGGGCTCGACGGCGTGCTGGCCTGGACGCGCAACCCGCTCGCGCTCATTGCCGAATGGGGGCTCGTCACGGCGCTCGCGCTGCACATGGCGCTCGGCCTGCGCGTGCTCGCGGTCGAGTGGTTTTCACTGACGGAAGGCGTCGCTGCGGCGGTGACCGGCTGCATCGCTGTCTCGCTCGGCGTCGGCGTGCTGTTTCTGCTGAATGCGGTATAATAGACGCATGGACCTCGACCTCCGCGAAGTCGAAGAAATCTCGAAGCGCCTTTACGTGCAGGCGCTGAAAGTGCTGCCCGCCGACATCAAGGCTGGCTTCGCCGATCTGCGTCGCGACGAGACGAACGGCACCGGTCGCGCCATTCTCGACACGATGGTCGAGAATATCGCCGTCGCCGAGCGCACCAACAATATTCTATGCCAAGATACCGGCATCCCGATCTACAACGTAACGATCGGCAGCGATGTCGAGTTCGACGGTTTCCAGATGAAGGCCGCGATCCGCCGCGGCTGCGAGCGCGCGACGACCGAAGCGTCGCTGCGTTCGTCTGTCGTGCATCCGATCACGCGCAAGAACAACCAGACTTCGAGCGGCATCCGCGTGCCGATCATCCATGTCGATTTCAACGACACGCCGGAGCGCGTGACGATCGAGATGATCCCGAAAGGGTCAGGCTCGGAAAACGGATCGTTCCTGCAGATGCTCGTGCCGTCCGACGGCATCAAGGCGGTGAAGCGCTTCGTCGTCGAGCGCGTCATCGAACTCGGCGGCCGCGTCTGTCCGCCGACGATCGTCGGCGTCGGCATCGGCGGTACGTCGGACCTCTGCATGCATCTGGCAAAAATCGCCGCGACCCGACCGCTGCGCACACGCTGCGCGGACGAGGAGGGCGCCAAGATCGAGGCGGAGCTTTCGCGCGCCGTCAACGAACTCGGCATCGGCCCGCAGGGGCTTGGTGGCCGATCAACATCTTTTGCGGTGCATGTCGAGATCGCCGCGACCCACATCACGCAGAATCCCGTGGCGGTGAACATCCAGTGCCACTCGGCCCGCCGCGCGACCGCGACGATCACGCCAGGCGGCATCGCCTTCGGTTAGGCGGCCTGTCGGGCACTACGCCCACGCGTTGTGCAGTGCGGTGAAATTCTCCGCGTAACTTGTGCGCTGTGACGACCTTTCCATGTCGCGCCGTGGCAGCCGATCGGCGTACTTCTTGGGAATGTCGGAGAACAAGCAACGGCTCGTTGTCGTCGGCAACGGCATGGCCGGCATGCGCACGGTCGAACATCTGATCGAACGCGCGCCCGGTCTTTACGACCTCACCGTTTTCGGCGCCGAACCGCACGGCAATTACAATCGCATCATGCTGTCGCCAGTGCTCGCGGGCGAGAAGACGATCGACGACATCATCCTCAATCCCGAACGCTGGTATTCCGACCACGACATCGCGCTGCGAAAGGGCGAGACGATCGCGATGATCGACCGGCGCGACCGTGCGGTCGTGACCGCCGACGGTGCGCGCACGCCCTATGACCGCCTGTTGATCGCAACGGGGTCTAACCCGATCGTCATTCCGGTGCCGGGCCATAAATTGTCCGGCGTGCTGACCTTTCGCGATATTTCCGATGTCGACGGCATGATCGACGCCTCGACGAAACATCAAAAGGCGGTCGTCATCGGCGGCGGTCTGCTTGGGCTTGAGGCCGCGAACGGCCTGCTTCGTCGCGGCATGGATGTCACGGTCGTGCATCTGATGGGCACGCTGATGGAGCGGCAACTCGATGCTGCTGCGGGCGGCATGCTGCGCGCGTCGCTCGAGGAGCGCGGGTTGAAGTTCAAGATGCCGGCGCAGACGCAGGAGATAACAGGCGAGACGCAGGTGACGGGCGTGCGCTTCGCCGATGGGAGCTTCGTCGATGCCGACCTCGTCGTGATGGCTGTCGGCATCAAGCCCAACATCGATCTCGCCAAACGCGCCGGCCTGCATTGCGAACGCGGCATTGTCGTCAGCGATACGATGCAGACATTCGATGGTCGTATCTATGCGGTCGGCGAATGCGTGCAGCATCGCAGCGCCACTTATGGTCTTGTCGCGCCGCTCTTCGATCAGGCGAAAGTCTGCGCCAACCATCTCGCGATGAAAGGCTTTGCCGCCTATCCCGGATCGTCCGTCTCGACGCGGCTGAAGGTGACGGGCATCGAGTTGTTCTCCGCCGGCGATTTCGCCGCCGCGGACGACCGCGACGAGATCGTGCTCGAAGATCCCGAAAGCGGCGTCTACAAGCGCATCGTTCTTCGCGACGATGCTGTGTTGGGGGCGGTGCTCTACGGCGACACCGCGGATGGTGGTTGGTACTTCGACCGCATCGCGGAGAAGGCGAACGTTTCCGCGCAGCGCGCGCGTCTCGCATTTGCTGCGTCTGCTGCGGACGCGTCCGCACCGCAGGTCGGCGCGACATCCGCGCCTGACGTTGCAGTTCCTGTTTCCGACGATCCCGACGCGCGTCTCTTCGCGCCCTGGGCCGAGCGGACTGCGGCGTGAGCATGGTCGAGACCCGCACCACCTGCCCCTATTGCGGGGTCGGCTGCGGGGTCATCATCGCCCGCGACGACGATGGCGCCATCACTTTACGCGGTGATGCGGATCACCCCGCCAACTACGGCCGTCTCTGCTCGAAAGGATCTTCGCTGGCCGAGACGCTGGATTTCGGCGACCGCATGACGACGCCTATCGTGGACGGGAAACCGACGAGCTGGAACGCGGCGCTTGATCGCGTCGCAAGCGGCTTTGCGAAGGCAATCGCCGAACATGGGCCGGACGCCGTCGCCTTCTACGTTTCCGGCCAGCTGCTGACCGAAGACTATTACGTCGTCAACAAGCTCGCGAAAGGCTTCATCGGTACCGCGAATATCGACACAAATTCGCGGCTTTGCATGGCGTCGAGCGTTGCCGGCCACAAACGTGCTTTTGGCAGCGACACCGTCCCTGGCAACTACGAGGACCTCGAGAGAGCAGATCTGCTCGTCTTTGTCGGCTCCAACGCCGCCTGGTGTCACCCCGTCCTCTATCAACGCATGATCGCGGCGAAGGCCGCAAATCCGCGGCTGCGTATCGTCGTCATCGATCCGCGCCGCACCGACACCTGCGACGGCGCCGATCTGCATTTGCCACTCCGGTCCGGCAGCGATGCCGTATTGTTCAACGGGCTCTTCGCGCATCTCGCCGCGAACAGCTTCGCCAACGATGCTTTCGTGGCGCAGCACACGTCAGGCATCGACGGTGTGCGGGAAATCTGCACCAGCATGAGTGTTACGCGCGTCGCAGCAATCTGCGGTCTGCGCGAAGACGATGTCGCGACCTTCTTCCGTTGGTTCGGAGAAACGGAGCGCGTCGTCACGCTCTACTCGCAGGGTATCAACCAGTCGTCGAGCGGCACCGACAAGGTCAATGCGATCGTCAACTGCCATTTGCTAACGGGTCGCATCGGTCGCGAGGGGATGGGTCCGTTCTCGCTGACGGGGCAGCCGAATGCGATGGGCGGGCGCGAGGTCGGCGGCCTCGCCAATCAGCTCGCCGCGCATATGGAGATTGGCGATCCCGCGCATCGTGCGCTTGTGCAGGAGTTCTGGCGTTCGCCGACGATGGCGACGACAGCCGGCCTGAAGGCCGTCGAGCTCGTCGAGGCGATGGAGGCAGGTCGGGTCAAAGCCGTCTGGGTCATGTCGACCAATCCGCTCGTTAGCCTGCCGGAAGCCGACCGTGCGCGCGCGGCGTTTGCGAAATGCGATCTCGTCGTTGTGTCGGATGTCATCGCCGACACCGACACCACGCGGCTCGGCCACGTGCTTCTGCCGGCGACCGCCTGGGGCGAGAAAGACGGCACAGTCACGAATTCCGAGCGTCGCATCTCGCGCCAGCGTACATTCATGGCGCCGCCACCCGACGCGCGGTCGGACTGGTGGCAGGTCTGCGAAGTTGCCAAGCGCATGGGGTTCGAGGGCTTCGCTTACTCCGGCCCCGCCGCGATCTTTCGCGAACATGCGCGCCTGTCGGCCTATCGCAACGCCGGCACGCGCGACTTCGACCTCACAGGTATGACTGCGATCAGCGACGGCGCCTACGATGCGTTGATGCCGGTGCAGTGGCCGGTCGCGGCCGATGCCGCCGGCACGCCACGGCTCTTCGGCAATGGCGGCTTCTTCACCGCCGATCGGAAGGCGCGCTTCATTCCTGTCACGCCGCGTGCGCCGGTGCGTACGACAAGCGAGGATTATCCGCTTGTCCTGAACACCGGACGTATCCGCGACCAATGGCACACGATGACGCGCACGGGCAAAGCCGCGCGTCTGATGCGACACATTTTCGAGCCCTATGCCGAACTGCATCCGCACGACTCGACACGCGCCGGCGTCGCCGACGGCGGCCTCGTTTTGCTCACGACGCCGTTCGGCAATTCAGTCGCGCGCGCAAGAATCGCGACGGAGCAGCGACAGGGCAATGTCTTCGTTCCGATGCACTGGACCGGCACATCCACAAGTCATGGCCGCATCAACGCGCTCGTCAACGCCATCGTCGATCCCGTCTCGGGCCAGCCGGAGCTGAAACACACGCCGCTGTCCGTCGCGTCCTACGCGCCCGCCTGGCAGGGCTTTGCACTCATGCGCGACAAGCCCGGCACGGCCGGTCTCGACTGGTGGGCGCATGGCCGCATAGGTGAGTGCTGGCGACTCGAGTGCGCTGGAATGTTTGCGCCGGACTCGTTCGAGGCGTTCGCGCGTAACCTGCTCGGGCCGCTGCCTGGTGCCGGTTGGATCGCCTATCGCGATGCGTCGATCGGCGTCCATCGCTTCGCCAGCGTGCGCGAGGGACGGCTCGAAGGTCTCTTTTTCGTGGCGCGGGACCATCATCTCCCGCCGCGCGAATGGCTCTCGGGTCTTTTCGAAAAGGATCGGCTCGACGACGCCGAGCGCAAGGCGCTGATGCTGGGTGAGCCGCTCGATCCCGGCCAGGATATTGGTGCCGTCGTTTGTTCCTGCTTCACGGTCGGTCGCAAGCAGATCGAGGCGGCGATTGGCGGTGGCGCAACGACCGTCGACGCGATCGGCCAGTGGCTGAAGGCCGGTACGAATTGCGGTTCCTGCAAGCCGGAGCTCGGCAAGATCATCGCCGGCATGCAGGCCGCATTGCCTGCGTAATAAGCAGATATCTGCGTAGTTCCGCTGCGGAGCGCTCGTAAATGCGGTTCGTTCTGCTCAATCGATAACCACGACGCCCAAGCCGACTGCATCACCGTCCGTGTTCGCGGGCAAAAGCGGGCACGTATGTCGGCACGGGCTTTGCCTATCTCATCAGGCGCGCAGTGGCCGCACCGAAGGATTTGCAGCCAAACGAGCAAAGTAATGAGGGCAGGCCGGGCGATGTCGTCCCGTGTCTGGTGGGACAACAAGATCGCCGTCGCCGTGGGGCCGTCGGCACAGAGGAGAGTGTGCATGCTTAAAAGGTCTGACGCGCCGCGGACGGGCGCGCGCAAGTGGTTGGGTGCGACAGCCGGTCTGGCTCTTGGTCTCGCGTCTTTCGCTGCGCATGCGCAGGACACGATCAAGGTCGGCATTCTTCATTCGCTGTCGGGCACGATGGCGATCAGCGAGACGACCCTGAAGGACGTCATGCTGATGCTCATCGAGGATCAGAACAAGAAGGGCGGTCTGCTCGGCAAGAAGCTCGAAGCCGTCGTTGTCGATCCTGCCTCCAACTGGCCGCTCTTCGCCGAAAAGGCGAAGGAACTCATTTCCGCGAAGAAGGTCGACGTCGTGTTCGGCTGCTGGACATCCGTGTCGCGCAAGTCCGTGCTGCCGGTCTTCAAGGAACTCAACAGCATCCTCTTCTACCCCGTGCAGTACGAAGGCGAAGAGAGCGAGCGCAACGTGTTCTACACAGGCGCCGCGCCGAACCAGCAGGCGATTCCCGCCGTCGACTATCTCATGTCGAAGGACGGCGGCTCGGTGAAGCGTTGGGTGCTCGCTGGCACCGACTACGTCTATCCGCGCACGACGAACAAGATTCTTGAGGCCTACCTGAAGGCGAAGGGCGTCAAGCAGGAAGACATCATGATCAACTACACGCCGTTCGGACATTCCGACTGGCAGACGATCGTGTCCGACGTGAAGAAATTCGGCTCGGCCGGCAAGAAAACTGCTGTCGTGTCGACGATCAACGGCGACGCCAACGTTCCTTTCTACAAAGAACTCGGCAACCAGAAAATCAGCCCGAAAGATATTCCGGTGGTTGCATTCTCGGTCGGTGAGGAAGAACTCGCCGGTCTCGACACGAAGCCGCTCGTCGGCCATCTCGCCGCCTGGAATTATTTCGAGTCGGTGAAGGACCCGAAGAACACCGCATTCATCAAGGAGTGGCAGGCCTTCAAGAAGAACCCGAAGGCCGTCACCAATGATCCGATGGAAGCACATGTCATCGGCTTCAACATGTGGGTGAAGGCGGTCGAGAAGGTGAAGACCACCAACGCCGACAAGGTCATCGACGCGCTGCCGGGTACGGAAGCGCCGAACCTGACCGGTGGCATCTCCAAGATGCTGCCGAACCACCACATCACGAAGCCCGTGCTGATCGGCGAGATTAAGGCCGACGGTCAGTTCGATATCGTGAAGAAGACGCCGCTTGTTGCTGGCGACGCATGGTCCAAGGAGCTCGATGGTTCGAAGGACCTGATCGGCGACTGGGTCGACAAAAAGTGCGGCAACTTCAACACGAAGACGAACAAGTGCGGCGGCGGCGCGTAAGCTGACGCTGTAATTGGGCCCGCGGCGATCCTCCCCGCTGCGGGCTCACTTTTTCTCGCGCTGTCCGAACGCGACGGCATTCCCGGAATGAGCCCGCCTCCTGCTCCCCGCACTCGCGCGGCTGGCAAGACGAGCGGCCCTGTCGACAGAGATGGCCCGGATTGTTTCGTCGCTCGAACTCCCGCCAAGACATCGCGCTGATGACAAGCTTCATGCGAAGCCGTGTTGCGCCTCTTCTCGCGATCCTTGCCTTCTTGTGTCTGGCTTTCGCGCCGCATTACGCCCGCGCCGACGCATTCACGGATGCGCTCAAGGGTCTCACGACAGACGAATATTCTGACACGATCGATGCGCTCGACGCGATCGCAAAGTCCGGCAATCCGCGCGCTGCAACGGTCGTGCAGGCGCTGGCCGATGAGAAACTCTTATTCGTCGCCGACCCTGCCGGCGTCTTCATCGATGCCGGCGGCGGGAAGTTCATCGATGCTGCGACTGGCGTGGCGGCGACGCCCGACAAAGTCCCCGAGCCGGTGCGGCAAAACAACCGCGTGCGCGGGCTCGTGGATTCCGTGCTCGGCGATCTGACATTGCTTTCGCCCGATCCCGCCAAGCGGCGCGATGCCGCCGCGAGCGTGTTCCGTTCTCGCAACCCCAGCGCGTTGCCGTCGCTCGACCAGGCGATCACAGCGGAAAAAAACGTCTCGATCAAGAGCGCGCTCGAACGTGCCCGTGCCGCGATTGTCGCGACTGACAGCGATGCGGCCGAAGCAGATCGCGTCAAGGCTGTCGATACTGTCCGCGCAAGCGGCAGCGATCAGGATGTCGCCGCGCTGCTTGGCATCGTCGCTACCAATAGTTCCGGTCGTCTGAAGGCCGCTGCCGACAGCGCGCTTGCGTCCGTCAACAGCCGGCTCGCATTGTGGTCCTACGTGCAGAACGTCTGGTACGGCATGTCGCTCGGCTCGGTGCTGCTGCTTGCAGCGATCGGGCTTGCCATCACCTTCGGCGTGATGGGTATCATCAACATGGCGCATGGCGAGATGGTCATGCTCGGCGCCTACACAACCTTCGTCGTGCAGGAATACATCCGCACCCACAATCCATCTTGGTTCGGCGCATCGCTCTTTATAGCGGTGCCGCTCGCGTTCATCGTCACCGGGCTCATAGGCATCGCCATCGAGCGCACGATCATCCGTTTCCTTTACGGTCGGCCCTTGGAGACGCTGCTCGCCACCTTCGGCCTGTCGCTCATCCTTCAGCAGGCCGTCCGCTCGCTGTTCGGCGCCAACAACCGCGAGGTCGGCGCGCCGGAGTTCATGTCCGGCACGTTCAGCCTCGGCGGATTGCAGATCACTTACGGGCGTATGTGGATCGTCTTCTTCGCAATCGCGGTATTCTTCGCGCTGCAGGCTGTGCTGCGCGCCACGCCGTTCGGCCTGAAGATGCGCGCCGTGACGCAGAACCGGCGCATGGCCTCGGCAATGGGCATCGACACGAACCGCATCGATGCGTTGGCCTTCGGGCTTGGCTCGGGCATCGCGGGCATTGCGGGCGTCGCGCTCTCTCAGATCGACAACGTCTCGCCGAACCTGGGGCAGGGCTACATCATCGACAGCTTCCTCGTCGTCGTCTTCGGCGGCGTTGGCAATCTATGGGGCACGCTTGTCGCGGCGCTGACGCTCGGCATCGCGAACAAGTTTCTCGAGCCGATGGTTGGCGCGGTTCTCGGCAAGATCGCGCTGCTCGTCTTCATCATTCTCTTCATCCAGAAACGCCCGCGCGGTTTGTTCGCGCTCAAGGGCCGGGCGGTAGAAGCGTGATGCGCGGCGTGCTCACCTTCCTCGAGCCGCGGCTGCGCATCGCGGTCCTCGTGCTGATCGCCGCCGCAATTCTCGTCCCGATCCTCGCAGCGACGCCGGAAAAATTCCCGCTGCACATTCCGGCCTATCTCGTGCCGCTGTTCGGCAAATATCTCTGCTACGCGATCCTCGCGGTGTCGCTCGATCTCGTCTGGGGCTATTGCGGCATTCTCTCGCTCGGTCACGGCGCTTTCTTCGCACTCGGCGGCTATGCGATGGGCATGTATCTCATGCGCCAGATCGGCACGCGCGGTGTCTATGCCGATCCGATCTTGCCCGACTTCATGGTGTTCCTGAACTACAAGCAACTTCCATTCACGTGGTGGGGCTTCAACTGGTTCCCATTCGCGATGCTGATGGTTCTGCTGGCGCCGGCCATCCTCGCTTATGTCTTCGGCTGGTTCGCGTTTCGCTCGCGCGTCACCGGCGTCTATCTGTCGATCATCACGCAGGCGATGACTTACGCGCTTTGGCTCGCCTTCTTCCGCAACGACATGGGTTTTGGCGGCAACAACGGCCTGACCGACTTTAAGGATATTCTCGGCTTCAACATCCAGGCGCCGGGCACGCGCATCGCGCTCTTTGTGCTGTCGGCGCTGATGCTCGTTGCGGCGTTGTTGCTAGGCCGGTTTATCACGACATCGAAGTTCGGAAAGGTGCTCGTCTCGATCCGCGATGCGGAATCGCGCGCGCGTTTCGTCGGCTATCGTGTCGAGAATTATAAGCTCGTGACCTTCACGATCTCGGCGATGCTCGCGGGCGTTGCGGGCGCGCTTTACGTGCCGCAGGTCGGCATCATCAATCCCGGTGAATTCGCGCCGACGAACTCCATCGAAGCGGTTGTGTGGGTGGCGGTTGGCGGCCGCGGCACGCTCGTCGGTGCGGCGCTTGGCGCGATCCTCGTCAATTTCGGCAAGACGGTTCTCACCGGCGCATTACCGGAAGTGTGGCTCTTCGCGCTCGGCCTGCTGTTCCTACTCGTCACGATGTTCCTGCCGAAGGGTATTCTTGGCATCTACGATCAGTGGAAGGCTGGCCGCCTCAGCGCAGCGATCCCGAAACCGCGTAGCGAAGATCTCGACATGACGCCGCAATCCGGAAGCCTGCCGATCCCCGAGGGATCACCGGCGCGGGCAGGGGAGTGAGCGCGATGGACAATCACGTCCTCACCAACAGCGTGCTCTATCTCGACGGTGTCGCCGTCACATTTGATGGCTATAAGGCGCTACGCGGCCTGTCGCTCGTTCTCGCGAAAGGCGAGATGCGCGCCATCATCGGCCCGAACGGTGCGGGCAAGACCACGATGATGGATATCATCACCGGCAAGACACGGCCCGACACGGGCGATGTGTACTTCAACGGCTCGCACGATCTGACGAAACTCGACGAAGCCGAGATCGCCGAACTCGGCGTTGGCCGCAAGTTTCAGAAGCCGACGGTCTTCGAAAGTCATACGGTCGAAGACAATATATTGCTGGCGCTGAAATCCGATCGCAAGGCACGCGCGACGATGTTCGCGCGGACCAGCGCGACGCAGCACGAGCGCATCGAAAAGATTCTCGAGACAACGCGCATGACGGACCACCGACATCGTCCCGCCGCCGATCTCTCGCATGGCCAGAAACAATGGCTCGAGATCGGGATGTTACTCGCGCAGGACCCAAAACTGCTGTTGGTCGACGAGCCTGTCGCCGGTATGACCGACGCCGAGACGGCGCAGACCGCGATCCTGTTGAAGGAGATCGCTAGGGATCATTCCGTCGTCGTCGTCGAGCACGACATGGTCTTCGTGCGCGATCTCGATGTGAAGGTGACGGTGCTGCACGAGGGCGCGGTGCTGGCCGAAGGCCCGCTCGACACGGTGAGCGCCGACCCGCGCGTCATCGAAGTGTATCTGGGGCGCTAGAAATGCTCTCCGTCGAATCCATCGATCTCTACTACGGTGCCGCGCAGGCGTTGCGTTCTGTGTCGCTTGAAGCGAAGCCCGGCCGCGTCACCTGCGTGCTTGGCCGCAACGGCGTCGGCAAGTCGTCGCTGCTGCGCGCCATTGTCGGCCACCAAAAAATCCGCTCCGGCACCATCCGGTGGAATGGCGAGCCGATCGAAGGTCTGTCCGCGCACACTCGGGCGCGAAAGAAGGTCGCCTATGTGCCGCAGGGCCGCGAGATTTTCCCGCTGCTGAGCGTGAAGGAAAATCTCGACACGGGTTTTGCCCCCATCCCCAGGAAAGACCGTTTCGTTCCGGACGAAATCTTTGAACTCTTTCCCGTGCTGAAGAGCATGCTCGGGCGGCGAGGCGGCGATCTCTCCGGAGGCCAGCAGCAGCAGCTCGCCATTGGCCGCGCGCTGGTCACACGGCCGCAGCTCCTGCTGCTCGACGAGCCGACGGAAGGCATCCAGCCCTCAATCATCAAAGATATCGGCCGCGCGATCGATTATCTGCGCGCGAAGGGCGATATGGCGATCGTGCTAGTCGAGCAATATTTCGATTTCGCGCAGGAACTCGCGGACGATTGGATCGTCATGGATCGCGGCGTCGTCGTAATGTCGGGCGACAGGGCGTCGATGAACGCCGACGAGGTGCGGGCGCGCATGTCGGTGTGATTTCGGTCCGCGGATTGATCCGCGCCGTTCCACCCGGTTACTCCCACGAAAGCGGGAATCCAGTTCTAAAGAACATGCTAGATTCCGGATCGGCTTGCGGCCGTCCGGAATGACGCGGTTGCGGACTGAAAGCTCGTCCCAAAAGTCGCCGCGCTTCGCGCCCGCTTGGAGCCGCGCCCCTGCCACTCTAGAATCGTTCGACATGGGGATCGTTCACGCCTAAACGATCCCGGCGAGAGTTAAGGAACGCAGATGTCGGATGTCTTAAAAGCGCCAGCGCAAGAATTGCCCGAGCGCGAAGGCATGGACTTCGACGTCGTGATCGTCGGCGCCGGTCCGGCCGGGTTGGCGGCCGCGATCCGGCTGAAACAGGTTTCGCCCGACACCACCGTTGTCGTCGTCGAAAAGGGTTCGGAAGTCGGCGCGCATATCCTGTCCGGCGTCGTCGTCGATCCCATCGGGCTCGATCGTCTGCTGCCCGATTGGCGCGACGATGCCGACCGGCCGCTGACGGTCGAAGTGACGGAGGACATTTTCCACTTCCTGACGGCTTCGAGCAGCATCCGGCTGCCGAATTTCATGATGCCGAAGCTTATGGACAATCACGGCAATTTCGTCGGCTCGCTCGCCAACGTCTGTCGCTGGCTGGCGCAGAAGGCCGAAGCGCTCGGCGTCGAAATCTATCCGGGCTTCGCGGCTTGCGAGATTCTCTACGGCGCGAATAACGAGGTCGTCGGCATCGCGACCGGCGACATGGGCGTCGACAAGCAGGGGCGCATCAAGAACGCCTACACGCGCGGTATGGAATTGCGAGGAAAGTACACGCTATTTGCGGAAGGCGCGCGCGGCTCGCTGAGCAAGATGCTCATCCGCAAGTTCAATTTGCACGAGGGCCGCGATCCGCAGAAATATGGTATCGGCCTGAAGGAAATCTGGCAGATCGATCCCGCGAAACACAAAGCCGGGCGCATTCAGCACACCTTTGGCTGGCCGCTTGATTCAAAGACCGGCGGCGGGTCGTTTCTCTATCACATCGAGGACAACCAGGTTGTCGTCGGCTTCGTCATACACCTTAACTACACGAATCCGACGTTGTCGCCGTTCGATGAATTCCAACGCTTCAAGACGCATCCCGTCGTCGCGGCGACGCTGACCGGCGGCAAGCGTTTGTCATACGGCGCGCGCGCGATCACCGAAGGCGGCTGGCAGTCGGTGCCGAAGCTGACGGTGCCGGGTGCGGCGCTGATCGGTTGCGCGGCGGGCTTTGTGAACGTCCCGCGCATAAAAGGGTCGCACAACGCGATCCTCACAGGGATGATGGCAGCGGAAGAAGTCGCGAAAGCGTTGGCCGATGGCCGACAGCATGACGAAGTTGTCGCGATCGAAGACAACTGGCGCGCGAGCGATGTCGGTACCGATCTCAAGCGCGTGCGTAACGTCAAACCGCTATGGTCGAAGTTCGGAACGATCGTCGGCGTCTCGCTCGGCGGGCTGGACATGTGGTGCAATCAGCTCTTCGGCGTGTCGCCGTTCGGTACTCTGAAGCACGGCAAAGCCGACCACGAAACGCTCAAGCCGATCGCGGACGTGACGCCGATCAAATATCCAAGGCCGGACGGAAAGCTGTCGTTCGACAAATTGTCGTCGGTGTTTTTGTCGAACACGAATCACGAGGAGGATCAGCAGGTCCATCTTGTGTTGAAGGACCCGTCGATTCCGATCCGCGAAAATCTGCCGAAATATGGCGAGCCGGCTAGACTCTACTGTCCGGCCGCCGTGTACGAGGTCGTCTATGCCGACGATGTCGCGAAGACTGATCCGAAGTTCGTGATCAACGCGCAGAACTGCGTCCACTGCAAAACGTGCGACATCAAGGATCCCGCGCAAAACATCGAATGGACGGTGCCGGAAGGCGGCGGCGGGCCGAACTATCCGAATATGTAGCCGTCATTGCGAGGAACGACGCGCAGCGTCGCAACGCGGCAATCCGTCCTTGAAATAGGAAAAATGCAGATGAACGCCGCGTCGCGCTTTTGCGCTTCTCGCGATGACGGCTACCCCAACAACTTCCGCTTCTTCTTCGCCTTTGTGCGGCGAAACACCCCGACCAGTTCCACATGCGTGGAATGCCGGAACTGATCGACCGGCGTCACGCGCTCCAGGGCATAGCCGCCATCGACAAGCATCTTCGCATCACGCGCGAATGTTTGCGGATTGCAGGAAACGCCTACAACGAGCGGCACAGTTGATCGCGCAAGTTCCTCGACCTGTTCAGCGGCACCCGCGCGCGGCGGATCGAAAACGACCGCATCGAAGTCTTTGAGTTCGACACGCGAGAGCGGGCGTCGCACGAGATCGCGAGCTTCGCCGCTTACGGGTCGCAATGTCGGCGCCGCTCCGGCGGCGGCGCAAAGCGCGTCGAATGCCTGCGCGTGCGTCTCGTAAGCGAAGACCTCCGCACGCTCCGCCATCCGCAGCACGAATGTGCCTATGCCGCTGTAGAGGTCGGCAACGCGCTTTGCATCGCCCACTGCGTTGCAAACAAGTTTGGCGAGCGCATCTTCGCCGGCCTGTGTTGGCTGCAGGAACGCGCCGGGCGGCATGTCGACATCGGCCGCGCCGATCCGCACACGCGGTTGCCGGAACGTTACGATGGGTTGGCCGTGGTTCGACAGCCGTGCGATGCCGACGCGCTGCGCGGTCGCGATCGACGGTGACTGTAATGCGTCCGGCAGCGGACCCGTACCGCGCACATCAATATCGAGCCCCGTGCTGGTCGCTGTAACGACGATGTCGAGCGGCGCACCCGTTGCGGCGAGCGTCGTCGCAATCGCGCGTGCGGCGGGCAGCGCATCGGCCATGTCCGATGCGAGCAGGGGGCAAGCATCGATCGCAACGAGGTCGTGCGAGCGCGCTGCCATGAAGCCAACGACTGTGCGGCCATCCTCGCCGCGTCGGGCGTGGAATGTTGCGCGGCGGCGTCCGGCGCCATGCGCGTCGATGCACGGCTCTATGGCCGTGGCGATACCGACGCGCGCCAGCACTTGAACGATGGCTTCGCGCTTCCACGCCCATTGCGTCGGCAAGGGAATGTCCTGCGTCGCGCAACCACCACAGCGCCCGAACCACGGACAGAAGGGTGTTACGCGCTCGAGCGACGTGAGTTCAGATGCAGTCACGACCGCGTGGCGTGCAGGAGCCATTCGCGATTGCCGTCGCCGCCGGCGATCGGCGAAGGCATCGTACCGCGAACCGACCAGCTCTCTGCCGCAATGCATGCGGTCACGCGATCGAGTGCTGCAATCCGTTCGACTTCGTCGCGCACGATGCCCTTGCGGTTCTTGGCACCCTCAAATTGCGGCTTCACCAGTGCAATGAGATCCGCAGGTGTCGCTGCAAGCGCAAGCACCTGCGGCAGGATCAGTGTAAGCGAGATGAAGCTCGCATCCACGACGATGAGCGATGGTGGCGCGCGGAGGTCGCGGGCCGCAAGTTTGCGCGCATCGACACCTTCCATAGCGACGACGCGCGCATCCCCAGCGATGCGTGGATGCAATTGTCCGTGGCCGACATCTACGGCGAGCACTTGCAGCGCCATGCGTGCGAGGAGCACGTCGGTGAAGCCGCCGGTCGATGCGCCTACGTCGACACAGAGACGTCCCGCGGGATCGATAAGAAACGCGTCGAGCGCCGCCGCCAGTTTCACGCCGCCGCGCGACACCCAGGGATAAGGGGCCTCAGCTTCGATTTGCGCAGCAGCCGAGATGGTTTCGGACGCTTTCGCGATAGCGCGGCCGTCAACTTGTACGAGCCCCGCGGCGATAGCCTCTGCCGCCTTGGCGCGGCTCGGAAACAGGCCGCGCGCGACGAGTGTGAGATCGGCACGCATGGCGTTACGTCGTTCCGGAAAGACCGCAGCGCTTTCGCGGCCTGCGATCATCAACGATCATGCACGCCGGATGCGCGGCTCCGCGACGCGCGCGCTCGATTCGATCAGGCTCAACACCTTCGCGACGATGCCAGCCGCATCGAGCCCGGCCTTCTCGTACATCTTTTCCGGCTTGTCGTGGTCGAGATACTCGTCGGGCAGAACCATCGCGCGCATCTTCAGACCGCCATCGAGCAGTCCCTCTTCCGTCAGTTGGTGCATGACCATTGCGCCGAACCCGCCAGTAGAGCCTTCCTCGACTGTGATCAGCACTTCGTGCTTCTGCGCCAGCTTGCGAACGAGCTCGATGTCGATCGGCTTGGCAAAGCGCGCATCTGCGACGGTCGTAGAAATGCCTTTGCTGGCAAGCGTCTCTGCTGCCTCCAGCGCATGCGAGAGTCGCGTACCGAGCGAAAGGATCGCGACCGTCGCGCCTTCGCGGATGATCCGGCCTTTGCCGATCTCAAGGACTTCGCCGTGCTCCGGCATATCGATGCCGACACCCTCACCGCGCGGATAGCGAACCGCGCTTGGGCCGGAATCATGCGCGACCATCGTCGCAACCATGTGGGTCAGCTCCGCCTCGTCGGCGGCGGCCATGACGGTCATGTTCGGCAAGCAGCAAAGGTAAGCGAGATCGAACGCGCCCGCATGCGTCGCGCCGTCGGCGCCGACAAGCCCCGCTCGATCCATCGCGAAGCGCACCGGCAAATTCTGGAGCGCCACGTCGTGCACGACCTGATCGTAGCCACGCTGCAGGAAGGTTGAATAGATCGCGCAGAACGGCTTGTAGCCCTCCGTCGCCATGCCCGCCGCAAATGTCACCGCGTGCTGCTCGGCGATGCCGACGTCGAACGTGCGGTCCGGGAAGGCTTTGCCGAATACGTCGAGACCGGTGCCCGACGGCATGGCCGCAGTAATTGCGACGACCTTCGAGTCCTGCTCCGCGGCCTTCACAAGCGCATCGGCAAAGACGCGCTGATAAGACGGCGCGTTGGCCTTCGCCTTCACTTGCGCGCCGGTCACGACGTCGAACGTGGTGACACCGTGATACTTGTCGGCCGACGCTTCGGCCGGTGCATAGCCCTTGCCCTTCTGCGTCACGACATGAACCAGCACGGGGCCGGTGCCCATGTCGCGCACGTTGCGCAGCACCGGCACAAGATGGTCGAGGTTGTGGCCGTCGATCGGGCCGACATAGTAGAAGCCGAGCTCTTCGAACAACGTCCCGGCGCCGTCTGCGGTGACAAAGGCGCGGCCGAATTCCTCGGCGCGGCGGGCCTTCTCGTAAAGCGACTTCGGCAGGTGCTTGGCAAGCGACTTCACGCTCTCGCGGATATGCGCGTAGGTGCCGGAGTTGAGCTTCGCGAGATAGGCGGACATCGCACCGACCGGGGGCGCGATCGACATATCGTTGTCATTGAGAATGACGATAAGACGAGACTTCAGCGCACCCGCGTTGTTCATCGCCTCATAGGCCATGCCGGCCGACATTGCGCCATCACCGATGACGGCGACGACATTGTTCGCGCCGCCCGCAAGGTCGCGCGCCACGGCCATGCCGAGGCCGGCCGAGATCGACGTCGACGAATGCGCGGCACCGAATGGGTCGTATTCGCTTTCGGAGCGCTTGGTGAAGCCAGAAAGGCCGCCGCCCTTGCGCAGTGTACGGATGCGATCCTTGCGGCCGGTGAGGATCTTGTGGGGATAGGCCTGGTGGCCGACGTCCCAGATGATCCGATCGTTCGGTGTGTCGAAGAGGTAATGCAGCGCGAGCGTTAGCTCGACGACGCCAAGGCCCGCGCCCAGATGGCCACCTGTGACGGATACGGCCTCGATCGTCTCCTGACGCAACTCGTCGGCGATCTGGCGCAGTTCGCTCTCCGGCCGCTTGCGAAGGTCGGCAGGGATTACGATCTGGTCGAGGAGCGGCTTCGGACTTTGCACGGCATTCTCTCGGCTGGCGACGTCGACCGTCGCAGTTTGGAACACACGACGATCTTGCCCCTATAGCAGCAACGGTACTGCCAGGCTCATGTCGCGTGGTATGTTGGATGACACCTGTGGCCCTTGGGCCACATCCGGTCTGACCGGCGCGGCGTCTCTAGACAAGGCATCTTGGGTAAAACGATGGCAGACGATCCGTTCCCTGGCGAATCTGATGGGCAATCTCCGGTGGCGGAATTTCCCGCGACAATTCGGCACCACAACCTGGATCGGGTTCGGTCCCCGCTTTAGGCCGTCCTAAACCACCAGCACCTGCCTCCGTTGTACGCATAGCGACTTTGCGGCATTGAGCGCGCGCATTCGGGAATTTGACATGGCGAAATGGGTTTATGCCTTCGGCGACGGAAAGGCCGAGGGAAAAAGCGGCATGCGCGATCTGCTCGGTGGCAAGGGCGCGAATCTGGCGGAAATGGCGAGCCTCGGCCTGCCGGTTCCGCCGGGTTTCACCATCACGACCGAGGTCTGCACCTATTTCTACGACCACGACCGGCAGTATCCGCCTGAGCTGAAGGGCGAGGTCGATGCGGCGCTGGACGCCGCCGGCAAGATCGCCGACCGCGTCTTCGGAGATCTCGACAATCCGCTTCTCGTGTCGGTGCGCTCCGGCGCCCGCGCGTCGATGCCGGGCATGATGGACACGGTCCTCAACCTCGGGCTCAACGACAAGACCGTCGATGCTCTGGCTAAGAACGCCGACGACACCCGCTTCGCATGGGATTCCTATCGCCGCTTCATCCAGATGTATTCGAATGTCGTCCTCGACATTGACCATCACAATTTCGAGGACGTGCTGGACTTCTACAAGGACAAGAAGGGCCACACGCTCGACACCGACATGACGGCCGAAGACTGGCAGTCGGTCGTCGGGGAATACAAGAAGATCGTCGAACGCGAACTCGGCAAGCCATTCCCACAGGACCCCCGCGAGCAGCTTTGGGGCGCGATCGGCGCAGTATTCGGTTCGTGGATGAACCAGCGCGCGATCACCTATCGTCGTCTCCACGACATCCCCGCAAGTTGGGGCACGGCGGTCAACGTGCAGGCGATGGTGTTCGGCAATATGGGCGACACGTCGGCGACCGGGGTCGCCTTCACGCGTAATCCTTCGACCGGCGAACACGAGCTCTACGGCGAGTTCCTTGTGAACGCGCAAGGCGAGGATGTTGTCGCCGGCATTCGCACGCCGCAAAACATCACGGAAGTCGCGCGTGTAGCAGCGAAGTCCGACAAGCCGTCGATGGAGACGGTTATGCCTGAGGTCTTCGGCGAATTCCGGCGCACGACGGAACTGCTCGAGAAGCACTACCGCGACATGCAGGACATCGAGTTCACCGTCGAGCGCGGCAAACTCTGGATGCTGCAGACGCGGGGTGGCAAGCGCACCGCAAAAGCGGCGTTGAAGATCGCCGTCGACATGGCGAACGATGGCCTGATCTCCAAAGAAGACGCAGTCTCGCGAATCGAACCGCTGTCACTCGATCAGCTTCTTCATCCGACGATCGATCCGAAGGCGGAGCGCAAGATCATCGCGAGCGGTTTGCCGGCATCACCGGGCGCAGCCAGCGGCGGCATCGTGTTCTCGTCGGACGAGGCCGAGCAGCTTAAGAGCGAAGGCAAGAAGGTTATCCTTGTTCGCATCGAGACGAGCCCTGAGGACATCCATGGCATGCACGCGGCCGAGGGCATTCTTACGACGCGCGGCGGTATGACGTCTCACGCGGCGGTTGTCGCACGCGGCATGGGCAAGCCTTGCGTGTCGGGCGTCGGTTCGATCCGTGTCGACTACGCCAAGGGTACGATGACGATTACCGGCAAGAGCTACGCAAAGGGCGATGTCATCACGATCGACGGATCGACCGGTCAGGTCATCGCGGGTGAGGTCGCAATGATCCAGCCGGAACTCTCCGGCGATTTCGGGACGCTGATGGATTGGGCCGATGCGTTTCGCCGCATGGGCGTGCGCACGAATGCCGACACGCCGGCCGACGCGCGTATCGCGCGCCAGTTCGGTGCGGAAGGCATCGGTCTTTGCCGCACGGAGCACATGTTCTTCGATGGCGACCGCATCGTTGCCGTGCGCGAAATGATCCTCGCGTCGGACGAGAAGGGCCGTCGCGCCGCACTCGACAAGCTACTGCCGATGCAGCGGTCCGACTTCGCCGATCTCTTCGAGATCATGTCGGGCCTGCCGGTGACGATCCGCCTGCTCGATCCGCCGCTTCACGAGTTTCTGCCGCACACCGATGCCGAGATCGCGGAAGTCGCAAAATCGATGGGTACCGATGCGGCGCGGCTCAAAGCGCGCGCGGCGGAACTGCACGAATTCAACCCGATGCTCGGCTTCCGCGGCGTGCGCATTGCGATCGCCTATCCGGAAGTGGCCGAGATGCAGGCGCGCGCGATCTTCGAAGGCGCCGTGCAGGCCGGCAAGAAGACCGGCCAGCCGGTCGAGGCCGAGGTCATGGTGCCGCTCGTGATGACGAAGGCCGAGCTCGACATTGTGAAGGCCCGCATCGTCGCGATGGCCGAAGCAGTCGAAGCTGAAACAGGCGTGCATGTACCGTACACGATCGGCACGATGATCGAATTGCCGCGCGCCGCGCTGCGTGCGGGCGACATTGCAGAGAGCGCTGAATTCTTCTCGTTCGGCACGAACGATCTCACGCAAACGGCGCTCGGCATTTCGCGCGACGATGCGGCGTCGTTCCTCGGGCCTTACACACAGAAGGGTATTCTTCCGGCCGACCCGTTCGTGTCGATCGATCAGGAAGGTGTGGGAGAGCTTGTGTCGATAGCGGTGGAGCGCGGTCGCAAAACGCGGCCCGACATCAAGCTCGGCATCTGCGGCGAGCATGGCGGCGACCCTCAGTCCGTCGCTTTCTGCGACAAGGTCGGGCTCGATTATGTCTCGTGTTCGCCCTATCGCGTGCCGATCGCGCGTCTCGCTGCGGCGCAGGCGGCGCTTGGCCGCAAGGCGGCAGGGCAGGCTTAAACTCCCTCTCTCATGCGATGTCGCTGTTGCGAAACATCGCCAGCGGGCGCGGGGAGAGGGGCAAACGGGATTGTCGTGGGTGGATTGCGCCCCTCACCCGCCGCCCGCTTCGGGCGCGGCGACCTCCCCCCGCAGGCGGGGAGAGGTGACACCCCTCGCCTTCGACGATCGTCGTTGCGACAGCGCGCTCGCTCCAACCACAGCCGCCATCGCCAGTACTGGCCAAAGCATCACGTAGTACCGACTCTGCGCGTCCGACATCGAACCAAGCGCACGAAAGCTGTTCCATCCATAGAAGGTATGCACTGCTGCAAAGGCGAGTGTTGCGGTAGTTGCGCTAATTGCGAGGTCGCGCTGACGTGACGGCGGTGCGAATATCGCGCAGGCTGCGAGCAGCACCATCGCGACAGCGAAGGGCAGCAGGTCGACGATGCCGTCGATGTAGAAAATCTTCAGTCCGATCTTGTGCCAGAAGGCAGCGATGAACGCGGCAAGATCGTAGGCCTGACGCTGCGGGGGATCGACGAAGAGAAAGCCCGTCGGCACCCACGCCGGTGCACCGAAGGTCGCGAGGTTTACGCTTGTTGGTATTGCACCGACGAAAACGCCTGTGAGCAGCAACCAACTTGTGCGTCCGAGCAGCTTTTCGCGTCGCGCAAAGATGTTGAAGATGTGCAGCAGTCCAACGAAGAAAGTCAGGCCGACGAAGGCGTTGAATTTCGTCCAGCCGATGAGCGCGAGAAGGATGGCAACGATCAGACCATCGCGCCTATCTTGGTTGTCATTCCCGCGAAAGCGGGAATCCAGCGAGGATTTTGGATGCCCGCTTTCGCGGGCATGACACGTCGCCTTCGTCAGCACCCACAGCAATAACCCGGTCTCCAGCAACACGAGATTGTCGTTGTTGACCATGCCCGCGATAAGCGCCGGCTTGGAGAACACAACTAGCAGCGTGAGGAAGCCAACCCGCTGCATCGTCGTTGCGAGAAGTCGCACACCGGCGGCGGCGGAGAGCGCGAAACCCGCAAGCGCCATCAGGAAATTGACTGCACGCAAAAGAGCGACATCGTTCCCGAAGGGCGCGAGCAGCAGATAGTAAAGTGGCGGATGCGCGAGATAATTCTGCATATCCGTCCAGCGCGTTAGTGTCTCATCGAGGATACGATACGACCCATAATGCGGAAACAGCGTCGGCGCGTCACGCAAAGCCGCGATGAAAGAGACGTGCTGCAGCTCGTCGTAAGTTGTCGGGAACGGGACGCGCAGCATCACGAACGCGCCGCCGAGCGCGAACAAAGCGATGCAGAGGGCGAGTGCGAGCGAGGCGATAGGGTCGCGCGGCATGGCGCGACCCTGCACACGCATCGTTAAGATTTTGGCGCCGCGCCCCCAAACTTGTCCCGCCACGCCGGCAGCGCGCCCTCGAAGGGCAAGGCCGTCGCTTCGTACACGCCGCGCGCGATGGCGCGGGCAAGCGTGTCCGACGCCAGCGCGCAAAGCTCGATCATCTCCGCCGCACCGCCGAGCGGACGCTTGCCCGTCGAGGCCGCAAATACTGTGTCGCCGTCGAAGATCGCGCTCGCGAGCCGCAGCCCCTTAGACAGGCCGCCGCTTGCTGCGATAGCGAGGCGTCGCGCCTGCACTTTCGTCAGAGTCACATCGGTCGCCACCATGCCGATCGTCGTCGCGGTCTGACCATCGCCTTTCCAGCGCAGGCGGGGGTCGGGCTTTGCGGGCATACCGAGCCCGCCGAACTCGTCAGAAATTTCCCACGGCGCGGCCCAAAAATGCGGCCCGCCGCCGATCGCGGCCGAGCCGATGGCGTTGACCACGACAAGCGCGGACACCATCGCGCCCGTCGAGAGCACGGTACTGGCGGAACCGACGCCCCCTTTAAGATCGACCGTCGTCGCGCCGAAGCCGGCCCCGACCGACCCCAGCGGGACATCGCTCCCCGCTGTCTCACAGGCGGCATAGGCAAGGTCGCGGTAGGGCGGAAAGCGGCCCCAGTCCTTGTCGCCGCCGTTCATCAGGTCGAAGCAGATGGCGCCCGGCGCGATCGGGATGATCGTACGCGCGAACGCAACGCCGCGGCAGCGCTCGCGCAGCCAGGCTTGCGCGCCGGTCGAGGCATCGAGGCCAAAACCCGATCCACCCGAGAACACGAGTGCGTGAATGCGGTCGAGCCCGGCGTCGGGCGACAGGCACTCTTGGTCGCGGCCCGCGGGTGCCCCGCCAGTGATGGCTACCGCTGCCACCGCATCGGGCTCGAACAGGGCAACCGTTACTCCCGTCGCGACGCGGGCACCCTCGGCATGGCCGACCAAAATGCCGGCAACGTCGGTCAGCAGATTTTTCGGTCCGGCGCGCATTGCGCACGCTCGCATGGGCCACCCGGCGCGGCCAAATCAAGCCTGTGCCTTCCGTCACAACAGCCATGCGGACCCATCCATTACAAATACTGTCATTGGAGGGCCGTGTTCTGGCCGCAGTCGGCGGGTCTATCCGCCGTCCCGGTCGGTCATCGGCCATTCAGACGGACGAAGCGATCTTCGTCCGGTCAAACGAGGGGAATGAGGTTTCTACAATGTCTGGCATTCAAGGCGCGCGCAGCGCATCGGCGTCCAACGATTTGTCCTTCACGCTGAGCCGTGGGCAGGGCCGCTCCATCGTCGTAAGCGAGATCGCAGAGCGTGCCGGTGGTGCTTTCGCCGATCTGTCGGCGGCCATGCGCTTCGTCGCTACACAGTGCGCTGCAAAGGGCTGTGCGGTGCAGATGCGTTTCGATGCCTCTCTGGCGATGATCCGCGCCGCCGGCGCGTGAGGCGTTCGACTCAAATGACGCGATCGCGATCGGCGGCCGAGGGCATCCAGCACGCGTCGCGCTTTCCGAAAATCCGGTAGCGATTGCGCGCGATCCACCGATAGGCGGGATCGCGCAATGCGCGCGGCACGAAACGCAGCACCGACGCCGCGCGCCACGGCCAGCCGCAACCTTCGCAGATTGCGACGACCGCGTCGGAATCGCGCAGCAGACGCGGTCCATCCACGACGATCATCGTTTCTGGCTCGGCTGGATCGAGACCGTGTGCTCGATAGAGCGCGTTGCCGACATCGCCTTGAATCGAGGCCAGACGGAAGCGACGCGTCGTATCGTGGCGCAGGACGAATTGCGCACTGGCAGAACACAGAACGCAAAGCGCATCGAAGACGATGATTGGCCCGCGAGCTGTGACCGGGGCCTCGGACATCGTCACTGAACGTGCGTCAAATGCCGGACCCCTCGCCCTCGGTGAAATGTGGGGCCTCCGGCAGGCGCGATGACAGGACCGCGGCGCGGCTCGCCGGCGCATGCGAGGGCATCGGCATCCAGTAAAGAACCTCCGGGTCCGCGTAGACGATCTGACAGGCCGGATCGGAATCCGCTGCTATCCAGCATTTCTCGGAGGCGCGCTGCGGACGCCCCCACCGCGCCACATCGACTTCGCCCGGACCCTGTTCGGTGGCTCGGATCACCACAAGAACGCGCGATCCGTCGCGCGGGGCGCTGTCGATCTGCCGCCAGTCGCCGATATTCGTGACCATCGCATCCCCGCTCGTTGAAACCATCGCGCTCGTGCCTCTATAGCAAGCCATGTCTGCGCGGCTCAAACAGGTTCTCGACGGCATCGACGCCGCTAATGCGTGCGATCCCGGTCGCGATGCGGCCACGGGCGCGCCCGCCGCGCTACTTTACGGCCAGCGCATGAGCGAGTGGCTGATGGCGCTTGAATCGGACGCGTCGGATGAACTCGCGATCGCGGTGCGCGGCCAGCACATCGAGCGATGGACTGTTCCGCGCGACGATTTTCCGAAAGATCGACCCGGCTATCTGCGTTGGCGCAACGCGCTGAAGGACGTCCATGCGACGCGGCTCGCCGAGATCATGCGTGCGGCGGGCTACGACGATGACGCGATCGCGCGCACGCAATCGATCGTTCGCAAGGAGCGCTTCAAGCAGGACCAGCAGGCGCAGACGTTGGAAGATGTCGCCTGTCTCGTCTTTCTCGAATTCTACGCGCTGGAATTCGCGGCGAAGCATGACGAAGCGAAGGTCATCGACATCGTGCGCAAGACTTGGGCGAAGATGTCGACAGCAGGCCATGATGCTGCGCGAAACATGGCATTGGCGCCCGGCGTCTCCGCTATCGTCTTAAAGGCGCTCGACGCGCCGTGACGACAATCACGAGGCGATATTTTACGCCGCAGCGCCCGCCGTTTTCATCCAGGCCGCGCCGCAAGCCTTGGCCAGTTCGCGCACGCGCAGAATGTAGCTCTGCCTCTCGGTGACGGAGATCACGCCGCGCGCATCGAGCAGATTGAACGCGTGGCTCGCCTTGATGCATTGGTCGTATGCGGGCAGGGCGGTCAGGTGCTTGTCGCCCTTGCCGCCGAAGGCAAGCAACGACTGACATTCTGCTTCCGCATCGCGGAAGTGGCGGAACAGCATGTCGGTGTCGGCGGCCTCGAAATCGTAGCGCGAATATTCCTGCTCGGCTTGCAGAAAGATGTTGCCATAGGTGATGCGCTCGTCGCCGTCGCGGCCATTGAAGTTCAGGTCCATGATGCGGTCGACGCCCTGCAAGTAGCAGGCGAGGCGTTCGAGCCCGTACGTGAGTTCGCCCGCGACCGGCGCGCATTCGACTCCCGCAACCTGCTGGAAATAAGTGAATTGCGACACTTCCATGCCATCGCACCAGCACTCCCAACCGAGTCCCCACGCGCCGAGCGTCGGGCTTTCCCAATCGTCTTCGACAAAGCGGATGTCGTGCAGCGACGCGTCGATGCCGATCGCTTTGAGCGAGGCAAGATAAAGGTCCTGCAGGTCCGGCGGCGACGGCTTCAGGATGACCTGAAATTGATAATAGTGCTGCAGCCGGTTTGGGTTCTCGCCGTAGCGGCCGTCTTTCGGCCGACGGCAAGGCTGCACATAGGCGGCGCGCCACGGTTTTGGCCCGAGCGCGCGTAACGTCGTCGCGGGATGAAACGTGCCCGCGCCCATCTCCATGTCATAGGGCTGTAGAATCGCGCAGCCGCGCGCAGCCCAGAATGTTTGCAAGGTCAGGATCAGGTCCTGAAACGATTTCGTCGGCTGCAGGTCGCTTTGCATGATCTAGGCTCGCACTGCGCTGAACATATGTTCAGCTTTCGGACGCAAACAACGGAAACGACGCGCATTTTGCGTCGACTTGTCGATAGCGACACCATGTGCGTGGAACGAGACTTCGTTCATCTGCATTCGAACCTTCAAAGGGGTACTTTGGAGTACGATGTCATGTCTATTACAGGCAAGCTTGGAGCGGCTGCTCTCGTCACCGCTGCGGCAATCGGCACGGTAACGCTGGCGCCGTCGCCGGCCGATGCACGGCCAGGTTTTGGTCGATTTGGCGGTGGAGGCGGTGGTGGCTTCGGCCGATTTGGCGGAGGCGGTTTTGGGCGCTTCGGTGGTGGCGGCTTCAATCGCGGCTACGGTTTCAATCGAGGCTTTGGTTATCGCCGTGGCTTCGGAGGCTACGGTCTCGGATTTGCGGGTGCGGGCCTTGGGCTCGGCCTAGGATATGGCCTCGCTAGCAACTACGGCAACGGTTACGGCGATCCCTACTACGCCAGTGGTTATGGCTACGGTGGCGACGGTTACGGCTGCACCCTGCGTCGCAGCTGGTACGGCGGATATCCTCACTACGTCCGCGTTTGTTATTGATTATCTGGAGCCGGGCGCGAGCCCGGCTCTTTCCATTTAAGGATATTGCAGTGACAAAATTGAATCGCGCAGCATCAGTTCTGACGATCGCCGTCTCGTTGATTGCAATCGCGCTCGGATCGCAGGCCGCGATGGCACGCGGCGGCGGCATCCAAGGCAATCAGGGCGCGGGTGCACGTACGGGCTATGGCCCGCCTGTCGGTGTTAACGAGCAGCCGTATCATTCCGGCGGCTATGGCGTCCCCGACAATGCTTATCCCGGATACTACGCCGACGGCGGTTGCCGCCTCGTTCGATCGGGCGGCCCAGCCTATCCGTCGTTCGTGCAGGTTTGCGACTAGCTCAACGGCTCGCAAGCCGCGTCGAGCCAGACGCCGGCATGCAATGACGCTGCTTCCGTCGTAAACGCGCCGTCTTTTTCATGGAGTACGAGAGAAGGCAGAACGGAGAGTGGTGCGCGGCTGCCTTTGGTCGCGCAGACCAGCACGCGGGACGCTGGCGCATCCGACGTCGGATGGATGCTGCGCACCAACGCCCCGCCGGTTCGTCCTTCCAGCGATGACAGGATCGTGCCGAGCCGTTCTGCGCGGTGAATGATGCAGAGCCGACCACCGGGGCGCACGATTGTCATGCAGGCGCGTAGCCACGCATCGAGACTGCCGTCAACGACATGCGCGTCGCGCTTGAGCAAATCCGGCGAAGGTCGCCCGGTACCTGCATCGTAGAAGGGCGGATTCGTCACGACGAGATCGGCGCTTTCGTTTCGGATACCGGCGTTGCGTCGCGGAAAAGCTCCAAGCACATCTGTCTCGATGACGCCGACGCGCTCGCTAAGCGCATTCGCGAAGACATTGCCACGCGCCAATGCAGCGACGTCCGGCGCGCGTTCGAGCAGGCAGATGCGCGCCTGCAAATTTCGCATCGCGAGCGCCAGACCGACCGTGCCCACGCCCGCGCCGACATCGATGATGAGACCGTCTATCCGCGGCGCAAACGTCGCAAGCAGCACAGCATCGGTGCCCGCGCGATGCCCGCGGGCAAACTGCGTGAGCTTCAGCCGGCCGCCGAACAAATGATCGTGTGTAACGTCGGTATCCGTCACTCGACGGGTAGCTCGTGCGCGAGATCGACTTCGGTGAGGAGCCGCCGCGCGCGCGCATAGTGGTCTTCGATCACCAGCACGCGGCGTGGCAAAAAGCCGAGCGAGCCTTCGAGCACGCTCATGTGCCCGTCGGCGATGAAATAGCCGATCCCGGCGTGGTCGAATTCCGCCTCGATGCGCGACAGGAGCACGGCGTCGTTGGTGCGCAGGAGCTCTTTCATCGCGGGTGCGAGGTTGTCACGACCTCTCCGCCTCGGCAAGAAGCGGACATGGACTGGCGCACGTTCTTCAACGAGGACCATTCGATCTACGTCAACGCGCGGCATCGCGAGCTGCATGCGGACCTCATCGCGAAAGGTACGATCGCGCTGCTGCCGGCGGGCGCGCCGGATGTGCTCGACTGGGGTTGCGGCGAAGCGGAAGCGGCTGGTGTCGTCGCGGCGCGTTGCGGGACGCTCTACCTCTACGACAGCGCGCCACGCGTGCGAGAAAACTTGCACCGCCGCTACGATGCACGACCGAATATTTCTGTGCTCGACGAGACCGGGCTTCGCGCGCTTGCAGAAGGTTCGATCGATGCCATCGCGATCGTGTCGGTCGTTCAGTATCTTTCGCGCGAAAGTTTCGATGAGATCATCTCGGGTCTCGCGCCGAAATTGCGCGTTGGCGGAAAACTCATCATCGCTGATGTCATTCCGCCAAATCTGTCGCCGCTCGTTGATGTCCGCGCGCTGCTGGCCTTCGCATGGCGCGGCGGCTTTCTCGGCGCGGCGCTTGTCGGGCTCGTGAAGACGTTATTCTCGAACTACAGCCGTTTGCGAGGTACCCTTGGCCTCACACAATGGGACGAGGGCGCGATGATTTCTACGCTTGGCACTCACGGTCTGGTTGCGCAGCGCGCCACGGAGAACATCGGGCACAATCAGGCGCGGATAACGTTTGTCGCGAACCGTCCTGACCGCAAACTCTGAACGTCAGATCGGCGGCCGCTTGTCCTTCCACGGTCGCTCGCATTCCAGCTGAGCGGCCAGCTGAAATAGTGTCGCCTCGTCGCCGAACCTGCCCGCGAACATCATGCCGAGCGGCAGGCCTGCCTCGTTCCACGCGAGCGGCACGGACATCGCGGGTTGGCCGGACATGTTGAACATGCTCGTGCCTGGCATGTAGCGGCGCAGCAGCGGGCCGATGCCGGAGAGATCGGTCGCCATCGAGTCGATCTCGCCGATCTTCACCGGCGGTCGGCACAGCGTCGGCGACAGGAACACGTCGATATCGACGAAGAACATCGCGAGTGCGCGGCCGATCTCGAAAGCAGCGATCTCGGCTTGGACATAGTCGACAGCGCTGGCGCTCGCGCCATTATGCGCGCTCGCAAGAGTCAGCCGCTCGAAATCGGCATCGCCGATGGCGCGACCTTGCTGGCGCTGCGCCATTCGTAATGTCAGCGCCGTATGCGCGGCGACAATGGATGTGATGACTTCGGCGGGGTCGTGCGGCAATTTCGGCGCACGTTCCTCGACGTGGTGGCCGAGCTTTTCCAGCATGACAGCGACATTGCGCACGGCCGCAGCGACCTCGGGATCGATCGGCTCGCCGTAGGGCGAGCGGTCCGTGAACGCGATGCGCAGCTTGGCGGGATCGCGACTGACCTCGTCGAGGTAAGGTCGCTCCGGTGCGGGCGCGGCATAGGGGCTGACCGCTTCGATGCCCTGCGTCGCATCGAGCAGGGCGGCACTGTCTCGCACAGAAATGCTGACAGCATGACCGACGCTGAAGCCGCCCCACCCCGCGCCACGGTCCGGACCTGTCGGCGTGCGCGCGCGCGTCGGTTTCAGGCCGAAGAGGCCGCAGGCCGAAGCTGGAATGCGGATCGAGCCGCCGCCATCCGTTGCATGCGCAAGCGGGATGATGCGCGCCGCGACCGCTGCCGCCGCGCCACCGGACGAGCCGCCCGAGGAATGGTTGGTGTTCCAAGGGTTGCGACACGGCCCATGCTCACGCGGCTCGGTCGTCGGCAGTAGGCCAAACTCCGGGCTCGCGCTCTTGCCGAAAATCGTGAGACCGGCGGCGAGATAGCGATCGGTGATCGTGTTGTTGTGTGCGGCCGTGAAATTTCGCGTCAGCGACGAGCCGAAGGTCGTGCGCGTACCGGCGAGCAGATTGAGATCCTTCAGCAGGAAGGGCACGCCTTTGAACGGACCGTCCGGCAGACCTTTCGCGATCTGCGCGCGCGCGGCGTCGTAATGTTTGACGACGACGGCGTTGATCGCGCCGTTCACGGCTTCCGTGCGCGCAATCGCTTCGTCGAGAAGCTCGGTCGCACTGACCTCACCAGATTTGACAAGCTTCGCAAGACCAAGCGCGTCGTGCTTGTCGTAATCCTTGATCGTCATTCGCGTTTCTCCCGCGGCCATTATGCAAGCGGGCCGGCGGATGGCGAGGGCATCGGAGCGATTTCGTGCGACCGGCGAGCCGCGCTACAAGCGCCCGCATCATAACGGGAGAGATCATGGCCAGCTTCGAAGCCATCCGCATCGACAGGGAAGGCGAAAAGGGTTCGCGCGCGACTTTGGGATCGTTCGACGAGGCCGACCTGATGGACGGCGACGTCACGGTCGCAGTCAGCCATTCGACGATGAACTACAAGGACGGGCTCGCTCTCACTGGCAAATCGCCGGTCGTGCGGCGCTTCCCGATGATCGCGGGCATCGATTTCGCCGGCACGGTCGAGCGGTCGAGCCATGCGGATTTCAAGGAAGGCGACAAGGTCGTGCTCAACGGCTGGGGGTGTGGTGAGACGCATCTCGGTGGCTACGCCAAGATGGCGCGCGTGAAGGGCGACTGGCTCGTGCCGTTGCCTGCGGGCCTTTCGCCGGCGCAGGCGATGGCGATCGGCACCGCCGGCTACACCGCCATGCTGTGCATTCTCGCGCTGGAAGGTCATGGGCTGGCTCCGGCGGCCGGACCGGTCGTCGTAACGGGCGCGGCGGGCGGTGTCGGGTCGGTCGCGGTGGCGATTCTCGCCAAGCTTGGATGGCACGTCATTGCCTCCACCGGTCGCGCGAGCGAGGCGGACTATCTGAAAGGCCTCGGTGCGTCGGAGATCATCGATCGCGCCGAGCTCTCCGCGGCGGGTAAGCCGCTCGGTAAGGAGCGTTGGATCGCCGGCGTCGACGCGGTCGGCTCGCACACGCTTGCCAACGTGCTGGCGCAGACGAAATACGGCGGCGCTGTCGCGGCCTGCGGCCTTGCGCAGGGCATGGACCTGCCGGCCTCCGTTGCGCCGTTCATTTTGCGAGGCGTGGCGTTGTTCGGCATCGACAGCGTCATGTGTCCGCTGACCCGCCGCCGCGAGGCCTGGCGCCGGTTGGCCAACGACCTCGACCACGCAAAGCTGTCGGCGATGACCAAGACCGTGCCGCTCAAAGACGTCATCGGTCTCGCACCGGACATTCTGGCTGGTAAAATCAGGGGCCGGCTGGTGGTGGAAGTCTGACAAGCATTCTGCCCGGAACTTGGGCGTCGCCGCAGCGTTCCCCCGTGCTCCGGCGAGAGAGCGGCTGCGCCGGTCATACTAGTTGAGAGATACTCGGAGCCATGAGCAGCGCATTCACCCGCGAGAGCGATAGTGGCCTCACGGAAGACATCGGCGAGCGCCCGGTCAGCGCCCATCGCAACCTGGTGACTGCGCGCGGCTTCGAGTCGATCGAGCACGAGCTCGAGGCTGCGCGCGTGGCGCTGGCTACGGCGGAACGCGATCAGGAACGGCGTGCGATTGCGATAGCCGCGCGCGATCTTAACTATTGGAGCGCGCGCCGATCCAATGCCGAGGTCGTGAAACCAAATCCTGACAAGTCGGAGGTCCGTTTCGGCCACACCGTCACACTTGAAACCGCAGGCGGAAAGACGGTTCGCTACGAGATCGTCGGCGAAGACGAGGCCGATCCGACGCACGGGTCGATCCCGCACGTCGCGCCGCTCGCACTCGCGATGCTGGGCAAGTCGGTCGGCGATGAGGTCGAGGTGAAGCGCGAGAAGGCCGAGATCACCGGCATCGAGTGATTGCGCCCGGATTGTCGGGTCACGCGCCCGCCGCTAGGTTTGTTCAAAAGAACGGCGGGGGTTCCATGAGCGACGAACTTGCTTTCGCGTCAGCGACGCGTCTCGCCGGATTCGTTCGGGCGAAGAAGGTCAGCGCGATCGAATTGTTAGATCTGTTCCTGAAACGGATCGAGCAGTTCAACCCTGCGCTCAACGCCGTTATTCAACTGCAAGTTGGTGTCGCACGAAAGGCTGCAACGGCGCGCGATGCCGAGACGATGCGCCGCGAAAGCGCTGGCCCGTTCCACGGCGTGCCTATGACCGTGAAAGAATCCTTCGACATTCCGGGTCTGCCAACGACTTGGGGATTGCGCGAATATGCGGATCACATCCCAACCGAGCCCGCTCTCGCGGTGACACGCTTCGAGAACGCGGGCGCAGTCGTCTTCGGCAAAACCAACGTACCAGTGAGTCTCGCCGACTGGCAGTCGTTCAACCCCGTCTATGGCACGACCAACAATCCGTGGGATGTCGGCCGCACTCCAGGTGGATCATCCGGCGGTAGCGCCGCGGCGCTCGCGGCGGGCCTGACGGGCCTCGAGATCGGCAGCGACATCGGCGCATCGATCCGAAATCCCGCGCATTATTGCGGCGTCTTCGGCCACAAGCCCACGTTCGAGATTTGTACGCGCGACGGCCATCTCCTGCCGGGCTCGTATGCACACGGCGACATCTCCGTCATCGGGCCGCTCGCAAGGTCTGCGCGGGATCTCGAGACCATGCTCGACGTGATGGCGGGCGGCAACGCAGTCGAAGCACGCGGCTGGACGCTGACGCTTCCGCGCGCGACGAAGACGAAGCTTTCGGATTTTCGCGTCGCGGTGATGACGACGGCGGAAACAGCTCCGGTCGATTCTGGCGTGCGCAAAAAGATCGAGGATGTCGCCGATTTCCTGCGCAAGCAGGGCGCGACTGTCGACATGGACGCACGGCCGACCGATCCGGCCGCCGCGCACGAAACGTACATCATGCTGCTGCGCTCGGCGACGAGCGGGCGCATGCCAGAAGACGCTCATGGGAAACTCGTCGCGGCGCGCGAGAGCCAGATGGGTAAGTCGGACTACTTTGCGTGGCACACGCGGGCCAACACGATGGACCATCGCGAATGGCTGCATTGGGACAACGAGCGTCATCGCATGCGCCACGAGTGGGAAACGTTCTTCACCCGCTTCGATTTGCTTCTTTGCCCGACCGCGGCGACGACGGCTTTTCCGCATGCGCAGACCGGCGAGCGGTGGGAGCGCATGATTGACGTCGACGGCGCGCCCCAGCCGACAACGATGCAGCTTTTCTGGGCCGGCTATTCCGGCGTCGTGTTCCTGCCGTCGACCGTCGCGCCGATCGGGCTTGCCGCCGACGGATTGCCCGTCGGACTGCAGATCGTCGCGCCGCAATATCGCGATTATGACGCGATCCGGTTCGCGCAGCTTCTCGAACGCGACTACGGCGGCTTTACACCGCCGCCCGGCTTTGCGTGAGCGACGGGTCGGAGAACAACTCGCGTGCCGGTGCCGTCGTAGCGATCATCTTCGTCGTTGTTCTTATCGGCGTTGGGATATGGATCGCGCAATCGCTGATTGCCTCGGTAAGGCAGCAGAATTGCGTAATGTCGGGACGTCGTGATTGTCTCGCCGTGCCCTCGCAGCCGTAAAACTCAGACCGTGCCACCCGCCTTCAGCAATGTGCAGCCCGTGATCTTCAAGCTGCCGTCTGCCTGCCGCTCGAGTGTGTAGAGCGCGTCCCACGACTCGCCCTTGTCGTCGATGATGTTGACCAGCTGCGAAATCTTGCCATCCACGACACCCGACTTGCCGAATTCAAAACTCCGATGGCGATAGACCGGTGCATAGCCGCTGCGGACCATCTCCATAAACCTGTCAATTTGCGGAAATATCTGCTGCACAAGCGGCGCGGCTTGCGCATAGGCCGCAGCGCCATCGTCGCGCGAGAAAGCGTCAGCCTGCGCGGTGATCACGGTTTGCGCATCGGAGGAATCGTCGGCGCGAAGCGGTGCACATCGTCGCAAGAAGCAACGGAAGGACGAAAGCCAGTTTGCGCATCATTCTTCCGGCTCCGTGGTGAAGAGAAGTGGATAGCCTTTCGACTTCGCCATATCGGTCGCGCGTGTCGCCTTCGTCTCCGCAACATCTTGCGTAAAGACGGCAACGACGCAAACGCCTTTCTTGTGCGCCGTGATCATCACGCGGGCGGCCTGCGACTCGTTCATGCGGAACTCGGCCTTGAGCACGAGCACGACGAACTCCCGCGGCGTGTAATCGTCGTTGATCAGGATCACCTTGTGCAGCTTCGGCCGCTCGGTCGCGGTCTTCGTGCCGGTCCTGATTTTTGGCTTGACGGTGTTCGTATCGCTCATGCGGGCTTGTCGGCTGCGCCGGCTCATGCCGGTAGCGCCTTAGAAGTAGCGCCGAGACGATGCCGAAGTAAGGGCATCTTCTTTTTCATCCACCTTAGCATTTGCGCGGGGCCGCCGCACGGCGCAGGCGATCGTTGATCGCCTCGCCAAGCCCCGAAAGCCGTCGGGATGGACGCAACAGCGATCCGGCGCGGGCTGGCGGCATCGAGACGCCGCAGGAAAGCGTAGAGGTTCGCGGCGGCTTCGGCCGTGTTGCCGCTTACGGAGAGATCGAGCGCTGCGCCGCCAAACCGCGCACCGAAATCAAGGCCGGCTTCGCCGTCTTCAAGTGCCAGCGCATCGAGCCGAAGCGTCGCGCGCGGCGCGTAGTGGGATGCAAGCTGGCCGGGCGCCGACACGGCATCTCCATCCCGCTTGCCGAGCGAGCCGACAACACGTGCGATGCCCTCGGGTCGCGATCGCCGCCCGGTCGCAGCACAACTGGCGCGCCGCCGAGGCAGGCGACGATGGTGGATTCCAGCCCTACCGATGTCTGGCCAGCGTCGAGCACGGCGTCGATGACGCTGCCAAGGTCGCCAACCACGTCGGCAGCCGTCACCGGGCTCAGGCGTCCGGAGCGGTTCGCGGAGGGCGCTGCGACGGGACGCCCGACCGCAGCAAGCAACGCCTGCGCGGAGTGGTGCGACGGGACGCGAAGCGCAATCGTGGCAAGACCTGCGCGCGCCAGTTCGCAGACGCAGCCACCCGGTGCAGCCGGCACGACCAGTGTCAGCGGTCCCGGCCAGAACTTTTCTGCCAGCGCCGACGCATGTTCGTCGAAAACGCCCTCGCGGCGCGCATCTTCGGCATGGGTGACATGCGCGATCAGCGGATTGAAGGACGGACGTCCTTTGGCGGCATAAATGCGTGCAACGGCTTCCGGCGACGTCGCATCGGCGCCAAGTCCATAGACAGTTTCGGTCGCGAAGCCGACGAGACCGCCGTATCGCAGCAGTCGTGCAGCTTCAGCGCGGCCGTCGGCATTATCGTCCAGGACGCGCGCGCTTTTGACGGACTCCCCGCTCAAACGTTATCTCTCGCAATCATCGCAGGGCCGCCGCAGAACGGCCCGCCTGCTGCCGATCGAGGAATTGTCTCATGGCCTATCGCGCGCCCGTCGCCGACATTCTTTTCACGATGAACCACGCTGCGGGCTTGCAGGAGGGCATCGAGAGCGGCGTCTATCACGATCTCGCCGATGGCGCGCTGGAAGCACTGCTCGACGAGGCCGCGAAGTTCGCCGAAAACCGCCTCGCGCCGCTGAACCGAACCGGCGACAAGGTTGGTGCGAAGCTCGATGGCGATGTCGTAACGACGGCGCCTGGCTGGCGCGAGGCCTATGCGCAATGGGTCGAGGGCGGCTGGAACGCCGTGCTCGGCACGCCCGATCATGGCGGCATGGGTCTGCCGACACTCGCCAATGCGGCCTTCACCGAGATGTGGAACAGCGCCAACATGGCCTTTGCGCTCTGTCCCCTGCTCGGTTTCGGCGCGGCGGACGCGGTCGAGGAACATGCGAGCGAAGACCTCAAGTCGCGCTACCTCGAAAAGATGATTTCCGGCGAATGGTCGGCGACGATGAACCTGACCGAGCCGCAGGCCGGCTCCGATCTCTCGGCGCTTCGCACACGCGCTGTTCCGCAGGGCGACGGCACCTACAAGATTTCCGGCCAGAAAATCTACATCACCTACGGCGAGCACGACATGACGGACAATATAGTCCATCTCGTGCTGGCGCGGCTTGCCGATGCGCCGGTCGGCACGAAGGGCATTTCGCTCTTTCTCGTGCCAAAATTTCTGCCGGACGGCGCGCGCAACGATCTTCGCTGCACCGGCATCGAGCACAAGCTTGGCATTCACGCATCGCCGACTTGTTCGATGAGCTTTGGCGACAATGGTGGCGCAGTGGGCTGGCTGGTAGGAGAGGAAAACCGCGGCCTCAACTGCATGTTCACGATGATGAACTCGGCGCGCCTGTCAGTAGGCCTTCAGGGTGTGGCGCAAGGGGAGATCGCAACGCAGGCGGCCCTGGCCTACGCGCGCGACCGCAAGCAGGGTAGGGGCGCTGGTGGCGGCGCTGCGCCGATCATTGAGCATCCCGATATCCGCCGTACGATCGCGACCATGCGCGCGATGACCGATGCGGCGCGCACGATTTGCTACATGACGGCGGGCGCGCTCGATCTTTCACGACGTAGCTCCGACAAAGCTGCGGCGAAGTCCGCTGCCGATCGCGCGGCACTTCTGACACCGGTGGCAAAGGCTTTTTCGACCGACCTCGGCAACGAGATCGCATCGATGGGCGTGCAGGTGCATGGCGGCATGGGTTTCATCGAAGAGACTGGCGCAGCGCAGATCATGCGCGACGTGCGTATTACCGGCATTTACGAGGGGACGAACGGCATCCAGTCGATCGACCTCGTGCAACGCAAATTGCCGCTTGGTGGCGGCGCTGTCGTGCGCGCAGAGATCGATTCTATGCGCGCCACAGTCGAGAAGGTGCGCGCGACGAACGCGCCAGCTTTTGGCCGTATGGGCGCTGCTCTCAACGATGCCGTCGAAGCCTTTTCGCGCGCGACGGAATACATGCTTGGCGCGTTGCGCGATGCACCGCAGGACGCGCTGGCCGGTGCGACGCCCTATTGCCGGCTGTTCGGCCTCGCGCGCGGCGGTACGGCGCTCGCCGATCTCGCGCTCGCGGCGCACAGACTGTCGGCGGAGGATGGCGATACCGCGCACGGCGGGCGGATCGCGACGGCGCGTTTCTTTGCCGAGCATATCGCGACAGGCGCCGGTGGGCTCGAAGCTTCGATCGTCGACGGTGCGGAGTCGGTGAACATGCCGATTCTGACGGCGGCGGAGTGGTCCTCGATCCCTCGAAGCGAACGCCGTCCGGCTGTTAGCGGGAAGGACGAACGCCGAGTTTCCTCACGGGCTGAAAGCGGCTCTTCGAGATTATGATCGCGGGATTTTGCTGCGACTTGTTTCGCAGCAAATCACTGTACATGCCGAGGGCATTCGTTTTCGTCAGCATGCCCGCGCCAACGGCGGAGTTGTTACGTTCCGCAACGCTCGAGGCGATGCCGGTCGTGCCCTGCATCACTCCGGTCGCCATCTGATTGTAGGCGGCGTTCTGCGCTCTGTTGTATCTCGCGGCCGCTTCTGCCTGACCCGCACGAATGCTCCGGTTTGCAGCATCGATTTTCGATGTATCGACCTTCTGGATTTTGACCGGGACCGAAGCCGGCGGCGATGGCGGGCGCGGCGCTGCGGGCCTCGTTGTTCCCGGCGTGCTCGTGAGCGGCAAGCCTTTCATACCAGCAGCGCAAGCGTGTGTCGCGGCGAAGGCGATGCCGGCGATGAGAAGCGATTGGGCGATGCGCGGGAACATGGCGGGCTCCTGAAATGCGACAGCACATTTGCACGCCTGCTTGTCGGGCGTTGTGATCGACGTCACAGCGAGTTCGCGATCTCGCGAAGGCGCTTCTCGACAGTAGAAAGTTCATCGCGAATGAATGAGACGTTCGGCCAGGACCGATCGACCTCGACGAGGTGCCGACGTGCTTGCTCGGCCCAGTCGGACTCGCCGGCAGGGTCGCCCTTTGCGCGTGCGAGCGTCGCCATATGCCAAAGTGCGACGCCGTACAGACAGGCCGCGTGGGCGTCCGATGGCTCGTCCCGGTGTAGGCCCGCCCTGTACTTCAGTGCTTCGGCCAGCATGGTCTCGGCAGGCCCAAGATTGCCAAGCTCCAAAGACGCAATCCCGAGCAGGTCTTCCGCGGACGCAAAGTCGCGTATCGCGGCGCGATCCGTTGGATAACGCGTGACGATTGCAAGCCGCAAAACGAAACACGCAAAAAAACAATCCTGCGCGCGGCGTGGATCGCCGCCATTGAAAGCTTCAACCCCGAGGCGGTCGAACGCATCCGCGAACGCACGCTGACGGTCCTCGTCCTTCGAAAGACGGCCGTTCCAAAACGCTAGGCGATCTGCTTGTGGGCCTTGCGAGCGAAGCTGTTCGAGAAGAGCTAACGCTTCGATCCGCGTGATTTCTTGATCAGTGAGGGCGCTCACAACGCCGCCTGAAATCGCACCGGCTGTCCCTGCGACGGCGATACCAGCTCACCCTCCCACATAACCCGCTTTCCTCGCACGATCGTGCCGACCGGCCAGCCCGTAACGCTGCGGCCGTCATGCGGCGTCCACTGGCTCTTCGAGGCGATCCAGGTATCGGTGATCGTTTCGCGGCGCTTCAGATCGACGATGGTGAAATCGGCATCATAGCCCACGGCGATGCGGCCCTTGCACGCGATACCGAAGAGCCGCGCCGGGCCGGCGCTCGTCATGTCGACGAAGCGCTCCAGCGTCAGCCGTCCCGCCGCGACATGATCGAGCATTACAGGCACCAGCGTCTGCACGCCCGTCATGCCAGACGGGCTTTGAGGGTAGGTCTTCGCCTTTTCCTCCAGCGTGTGTGGTGCATGGTCAGAGCCAAAGATGTCGGCGATGCCGGCATCGAGCGCGCGCCACAACGCCGCGCGGTGTTCCGCTCCGCGCACCGGCGGGTTCATCTGCAGTTTTGTGCCGAGCTGTGCGTAATCGTCGGCAGATAGCGTCAGATGATGCGGCGTCACTTCGACCGACGCGACATCCTTGTGCTGCGCAAGGAAATCCATCTCCTGCGCCGTCGTGATGTGCAGCACGTGGATGAGCGCGCCGGTTTCGCGTGCGATCGCGACAAGTCGCTGCGTGCAGCGCAGCGCTGTCTCCTCGTCGCGCCACACGGGATGCGAACGCGGATCGTTCTCGACGCGAAAGGGTTTGCGTTCTTCGAGGCGCGCCTCGTCCTCGGAATGAAAGGCGGCGCGGCGGCGCGTCTTCGACAGGATCGCTTTCACGCCGGCATCGTCGGCAACGAGCAGCGAACCCGTCGACGAGCCCATGAAGACCTTGATGCCAGCTGCGCCCGGCAGGCGTTCGAGATCGGGAATGTCGGCGACATTTTCATGCGTGCCGCCAACCCAGAAGGCGAAATCGCAATGCATCCGCGCCTTGGCGCGGGAAACCTTGTCGGCGAGCGCATCAGCGCTCGTCGTCAGCGGATTTGTGTTCGGCATCTCGAATACGGCGGTCACACCGCCCATCACCGCCGCACGGGAGCCGGATTCGAGGTCTTCCTTGTGCGTCGCGCCGGGCTCGCGGAAATGCACCTGACTGTCGATGATGCCGGGCAGGATCGTCAGACCTTTGCAGTCGATGGTCTCTCCAGCAAGCGCCTGTGCGAAGTCGCCAAGCGCGACGATGCGACCGTCGCAGATGCCGATGTCCCTGAGACCGCGGCCGTCCTGGTTCACGACTTCGCCGCCGCGCAGAACGGTGTCGAAGGTCTGCATGGATTTCGTCCTTGTGGGGCTGTCGGGAGGGCTTACTTTAGCGGCTTCGAGAGACGCAAGCCGGACGAAGCCCGAGACCGATGCCGATTGCCTTCCTACCCGATCGCGCGGTCGTATCGATCACGGGCGCAGATGCGCGCGCATTTCTGCAGAATCTCGTCACCTGCGATGTCGATATCCTGACGCCGGGCAATGCGGCCTTTGGCGCGCTGCTGACGCCGCAGGGCAAGATCCTCGCGGATTTTTTCGTGGTTTGCGCGGCAGAAGACTTCTTCTGGCTCGACGCTTCGGCAAGTGTCGCCACTGATCTCGTGAAACGCCTGTCGCTCTACAAACTACGCGCGAAGGTCGCGGTGGCCGCAACGACAAAGCAGGTCGTCGCCTTCTGGGGTTTAGGCGCCGCGCCCGAGGGGCTAATCGCATTCCGCGATCCGCGCGCGACGGAGGCGGGCACGCGCGTTATTCTCGACACGGTCGACCACACCGGCGACACGATCGGCTACGAGGCGCATCGCATCGCGCTCGGCATCCCGAAGGGCGGCGTCGATTTTCCATGGGGCGATGCTTTTCCGCATGAGGTCAACATGGACCTGCTCGCCGGCGTGTCGTTCGAAAAGGGTTGCTACGTCGGGCAGGAGGTCGTGTCGCGCATGCAGCATCGCGGCAGTAATCGTCGGCGTGTGTTGCGCGCAACTTTCGAGGGAATAGCGCCGCCGATCGGAACGGAAATTCGTGCCGGTGATACGCTGATCGGCACGCTCGGCTCGACATCGGACGGGCAGGGGCTTGCGGCTGTGCGTGTCGATCGGCTGGCGGATGCTACGGCCGCCCGCGCCATTCCGATGGCCGGCACGACGCCGTTGCAACTGGCGCCCATCCCGTGACCATCGACGCACAGCTGCACGATTCCGAAAGCCTGCGCACGCTGCTCGAATATTACCGACACATCGGCGTCGAGGCGATTGTCGACGAAGCCCCGCACGATCGTTTCGCCGAATGCGCACGGCTCGTTGCCGCACGTGAGGCCACGATTGCAAAGCCTGCAGTTCAGGCCGCACCATCACCGCAGCCAGCGCGCCCTGCAGCCGCCGGTCCGTTGTCGGCAGATGCGGCGCGTGTCGAGCTTTCGGCACGGGAAGCAGCGGCCGATGCAACGACACTCGTGCAATTGCGTGCGGCGTTCGAGAAATTCGACGGCTGCCCTCTGAAGGCTACGGCCACCAATCTCGTATTCGCTGACGGCAATCCCGCTGCGCCGCTGATGATCCTCGGCGAGGCGCCGGGCGCCGACGAGGACGCGAGCGGAAAACCCTTCGTCGGCCGGGCCGGGCAGTTGCTCGACAAAATGCTGGCCGCGATCGGCCTCGATCGCTCCGGCGTGTACATTTCCAACGTGCTGCCGTGGCGGCCACCGGGAAATCGCGACCCCAGCACGTTGGAGATCGCCGCCTGCCTGCCGTTCACCAGACGGCATGTCGAACTCGTCGCGCCGCGATGGCTGATCACGGTCGGCAAGGCCGCGACCCATACGATGACCGGCACGACCGACGCCATCTCACGCATGCGTGGCCGCTGGCTCGATGTCGACATCGGCACACATCGGGTAAGAGTGATGCCGATGCTGCATCCGGCGTTCCTGCTGCGGACGCCGGGGCAGAAAAGGGCGGCGTGGGCGGACCTGCGGAAGCTTCGCCGCGTTATGGACGAGGCCGGCGTCGCGAAAGCCGGTGGCGGGAGTGGATTGCTATGAGGTGGCGAGCATGAGGTGGGAAGACGCACGCCGCTCCGACAATATCGAGGATCGCCGTGGCGAAGAGGGCGGCGGCGGATTTGGTGGCGGCGGCGGCGGCGGCGGTGGCGGGCTTGGCGGCGGCAGCCTCGGCATCGGCACGATCATCGTGCTCGGTCTGATCTCCTATGCCTTCGGCATCGATCCGCGCATCCTCATCGGTGGCGCGGAAATGGCGAACAACATGCGCCAAGGTAACGGTAGCGAATATTCGCAGCAGGCCGAGCGTCCGCAGCGTTCGGACCGCCAGACTGCTGCACCGACCGACCAGATGGGCCAGTTCGTCGCTGCGATTCTCGGCTACAACGAGGATGTCTGGAAGGAAGTGCTGCCTGCGCAGAAGGGCGTGCAGTTCCGACCGGCGAAACTCGTCCTGTTCGAAGGTCAGACGCAGTCGGCCTGCGGCGCCGCGCAATCGGCGATGGGACCATTTTACTGTCCCAACGACCGTCAGATTTATCTTGACGTTTCTTTCTTCCAAGACATGCAACGCAAGCTCGGTGGCGGCGGTGACTTCGCCTACGCCTATGTCGTGGCGCACGAGATGGGCCACCACATCCAGAATCTGCTCGGCATCCTACCGAAAGTTCAACGCGCGCAGCAGGCGGCGGGAAATCAGGCCGAGTCCAACGGCTATTCGGTGAAGCTCGAACTGCAGGCCGATTGTTTCGCCGGCGTTTGGGCCGCCAACACCAACAAGAAGTGGAACAACATCGATCAAAGCGACATCCAGAAGGCTGTCGCGACGGCGCAGGCGATTGGCGACGACAGGCTTCAGGGTTCTCGTGGCCGCGCTATGCCCGACAGTTTTACGCATGGCTCGTCGGCACAGCGCGTGAAGTGGCTTAAGACCGGCCTCGATTCCGGCCAGGTCGATAGTTGCAATACCTTCGCACAATAGACCTCAGACGCGGAACGCTCTTGCGCGCATAGGGCGGCCGGCGAACATTTTCGCGAATTTCGCGATCGTGACGGGGCCGTGCGCCTTGCCCGCGGCGAGCAACGACCGCGGCACGACGATCGCGACGGCCGGAGCGAGATCTGGCATCACACGTTGCACGAAAGTATCCGGCTCGGCGCGAACGATCCGAACGGCGCCCGGTGGATCGTTCTCGATCGCCTGCACGATCTCGTCTGCAAAGGACGCATCGAGCGCGTAGCCCGCCTTCAGCAGCAGCAGCCGGTCGCGCCGCAATCGCTTTGCCGCCCGCATCAGGGCGATGCCGAAGTCGTCGTCGCATTCCGATGCGCAACCGGCGCTTTGTTCGACGGCTGAGAAATCCGTATCGGGCCGCCCTACGATCACGGCGTCGGCGACAATATCTCCGACGACCAGCGGGACGAGTGCCGACAGGCTGCGCGCCACCGTACGTCGGCTGGTCTCGGCATCGGCCACTCGATTTTCGGCCAGAATGATTGCGGACATCATTCTCAGGCCCATAGCATCCCTGTCGCGTTTCGCACGCCTTATCCGTAGGCGAATCAGGAACGTGTCGCCTGATAAGCGCATTTCTTTCATGCATACGCGGACAACCCTTGACAGGAATGATGTCCGTTCTCTATTTGTTCTGAAGTTGGTTGCGTGTTGCGGGCGGCGTCATTTCGGTGAAGGCGCGGGGAACTGGTCATGGCTCGACAGACTGCGAAACGTCAGGAGCCGATCGCTCGGGCAGAGCAGGGTGTACGCGTCAAAGCCCGCGATCCCCGTGCACTCATCGGCGCGCATACATGCGATCGTGTTTCGGACCCACGCATTGTGCCGCTGGAGCAGCGTCGTGGGCGGGGAGCAACGGTCAATCCGTCGGGTCGCTTCGAGCCGCACGCGCGTGAGTCCTTCGATGACGGATGGGACGTTACCGAAGAACTCGAAGCGCTGCGCACCGAAGTTCAGGTCGAACGCCCGCGTAAGATCATCACGCGCAACGAGTCGCCGGACATTTCCTTTGACCGCTCGATCAATCCGTATCGGGGATGCGAGCACGGCTGCATCTACTGCTTCGCGCGGCCGACGCATGCCTACATGGGCCTCTCGCCGGGCCTCGATTTCGAGACGAAACTCTTCGTCAAGGACGGCGCGGCCGAGCTTCTTGAGCGCGAACTCGCAGTGCCTGGCTACCAACCGCGCACCATCGCGATGGGAACGAACACTGACCCCTATCAGCCGATCGAGCGGCAATATCGCGTCACGCGGTCCATTCTCGAAGTGCTGGACCGGATGAACCATCCGGTCGGGATCGTTACGAAGTCGGCGCTGATCCAGCGCGACATCGACATTCTCGGCAGCATGGCCAAGCGCGGGCTTGTGAAAGTCGCAGTGTCGGTGACTACGTTGGATCGCGAACTCGCGCGCACGATGGAGCCACGTGCCGCGACGCCGGAACGCCGGCTTGCGACGATCGAGGCGCTGTCGAAGGCCGGCATCCCTGTGGGCGTCATGGTGGCGCCCATCGTGCCGGCGATCAACGATTCCGAGATCGAGACCATTCTCACGCGTGCATATGCCTTGGGTGCACGCGAGGCAGGCTACGTGATGCTTCGCCTGCCGCTGGAGCTGAAAGAGCTGTTCACCGAATGGCTTGTCGCCAACTTCCCTGGCAAGGCGCGCCACGTTCTCTCGCTCGTTCGCGACATGCGCGACGGCAAGCTGAACGATGCCACCTGGGGCAAGCGGATGACCGCGTCAGGCCCCTATGCCTGGATGATCGGCCGCCGTTTTGAAGTGGCGGCCGAGAAGCTCGGCTATCTCAAAACGCGCGTAAAACTGCGGACGGACCTGTTCGCGCCACCCGCCCGCGCCGTAGCGCAACTGTCGCTGTTTTGAGCATGTCCCGCCAAAGTCGCGTCCGGTTTGGCGACAAGGGCATGTTCCGACAAGGCGTCAGATTATTTGAACATTCCTGCGCGCACCGCGAGGTATACGCCGATCAGAATGACAACCGCGATGGCGATGTAGGCCAAAACTGAGCTGCCGCCGAACGCCGCTGCCGGCGCATCGTGCCGCACGACGAGGCTCTTGCCGGTACGTGTCTGGCCCGCGACTTCGGGGCCGTTGCCGGCCAGTGTGGCGTCGGCGAGATGCCGATACGTCGCAAGCCGACGCGTCGTGCTTTCGCCGAGGATATAGGCCTCGGTCTCGGCCTCGGTCGGGCCGCGGCTTTTTGCCTTGCGGAAATCGTTCAGCCAGTCGAGTTCGTTCTGCTTGAAGACGCTGTAGGCGACGAGGCCGGTGATGTCGTCGTCGGCCTTCACGAGGCTTTTGAAGACGTGGTTGCGTCCCTCGCTCTCAAGAGGGCGGGACGCGTCATTCGCCTCGCCCGTCCCGGGCGTCGTTTCGAAAGCTTCGGCGCTACCCGGTTCGACCGACTTGTCCATGTACAAAAATCCCCGCCCCTGCGTTGGTGCCCTTATACAGCGGCACCTCCGGGGGTCTAGTTCCGCGCGTGCTCCGAAATTGGTTTAAGGGCGCATGGCGCACTACCGATTCGAACGGCGGGCGAAAGCCGGCGCCCCGGTAGCCGGGATTGACGAGGCCGGCCGCGGTCCGCTGGCCGGGCCGGTGGCGGCGGCGGCCGTCATCCTCGATCCGGCAAAGCTCCCGCGCGGCCTCGATGATTCGAAGCAGCTCGATCATGCGACGCGTGAGGCGCTGGCCGGGGTCATCATGAAGCGCGCGATTGCCGTGTCGGTCGCTTTCGCCTCCGTAAACGAGATCGACCGCTGGAACATCCGCGTTGCGACCCATCTCGCGATGCGGCGCGCGGCCCACGCGCTTGTCGTGTCACCGGTCTGGATTCTCGTCGACGGCAACGATTGTCCGGCCGGACTGCCATGCGGCGCGGAGACGATCGTCGATGGCGACGCGAAGAGCATGTCGATCGCCGCCGCGTCGATCATCGCCAAGGTGATGCGCGACCGTCTGATGCGGCGCATGTCGCTCGGCCATCCGCAATATGGCTTCGAGCGGCATTTTGGATACGCGACGCCGGCGCATCGCGAAGCGCTCGAGATGCATGGGCCCTGCGCGCTGCATCGGCGCAGCTTCGCGCCGGTGCGCGAGCGGCAATTGCGCCTCGCGGTCTGACGTAAGCGTCCTGAGGTCGCATTTTTCACTGCGAGCGCCGCGTTTCGTAACGCAGCTTTAACTCCGGTTCGAACGGCACGCGCCGAACGCACCGCACGTTTGAATTCGCTTAACTCTTCCGTACCGGAGCGACACAGACGAAACGTCTCTGCCTAAACGCGCCTTTTACCGACAGCTGCGCACCTTCGCGTTGTTGGTTGGTTGCGTAACGGTTGAGTAAATGCGTAACGCGCGTTCCGGGGCCGCCGCCTCAAAAGTCCAGATTCAGGTCACGCGTACTGGACCCGCGAGGCAGCGCCCGGATACGGCGCAACGGTCGGCGCTTGTTGCGCCCGACTCCATTCTTGTTGGCGATTGTCTCGAACATCTCGCCGCGCTTCCGGCGAACAGCGTCGATCTCGTTTTCGCGGACCCCCCTTACAATCTTCAGCTTGCCGGCGATCTTTCGCGACCCGATCAGAGTCGCGTCGACGCCGTCGACGACGCTTGGGACAAGTTCGATTCCTTCGCGACCTACGACAAGTTCACACGCGACTGGTTGAGCGGCGCACGTCGCGCCATGAAACGCGATGCGACAATCTTTGTCATCGGCTCGTATCACAATATTTTTCGTGTTGGCGCGATCATGCAGGATCTCGGATTCTGGATCCTCAACGACATCATCTGGCGCAAGTCGAACCCGATGCCGAACTTTCGCGGCCGGCGTTTCACGAATGCGCATGAGACGCTGATCTGGGCCGCGCGCGATCAGACGTCACGCGCCTATACCTTCAACTACGAGCAACTTAAGGCAGGCAACGAGGACACGCAGATGCGGTCCGACTGGCTGTTTCCGCTTTGCACCGGTGGCGAGCGCCTCAAGGACGCGGATGGTCGCAAGACGCATCCGACGCAGAAACCGGAAGCCTTGATTTCGCGCATTCTTAATGCTGCGACGAAACCCGGCGATCTCGTGCTCGATCCGTTCTTCGGCTCCGGTACGACAGGCGCGGTAGCGCGCCGTCACGGACGGCATTTCGTCGGCATCGAGCGCGATCCGACCTATGCTAAGGCCGCGACTGCGCGCATCGCCGCGGTGACGCCGCTGGCAGCGGACGACCTCGTGCAGCCGCTCGCGCGGCGCGACGAGCCGCGCGTTGCTTTCTCTTCGGTGGTCGAAGCCGGCCTGTTGCAGCCCGGTGCGATACTGATCGACGAGCGTCGTCGCCACAGTGCGCGCGTGCGTGCCGATGGCACGCTTGCGCTCGGCGACATCATCGGGTCAATCCACAAGACCGGCGCACTCGCGCAGGGCCTGCCCGCCTGCAACGGCTGGACGTTCTGGCATTTCGAGCGCGACGGTGCGCTCGCGCCGATCGACGCGCTGCGTCAGCAGATGCGCAAGGCGATGCCCGCCTGACGCAGTTTCTCGCGCCAGCGTGAGGCGGGTGCTACTCTTGCCTTAGGGGCAGGGCAGCATGGTCTTTCTTCCACTTTCCGATGACGATCCGGATGGACACACGCCCGTCGCCGCGGGGTTGATCGTCGTCACAATCCTCGTTTTCCTTTGGCAGCAGTTCAGCGGCCCGCCAGTCGATGCGACCTTCACGGGCGTTTGGGGCGTCGTGCCGTTCGTCGCGCGCGGCGATGTGCCCGAAGTCGACGCGTTTCACCGCTTTGCACCCTTTGTCAGCTACATGTTCCTGCATGCGGGCTGGCTGCATCTGCTCGGCAACATGCTCTTTCTCTGGATTTTCGGTGACAATGTCGAAGCTGCGACGTCGTCGGTCCGCTTTCTCGCGCTTTATCTCGCAAGCGGCATCGCTGGTGCGATCGTCTATGTCGCGTTTGCGACGCAGGGTTTCAATCCGCTCGTCGGCGCATCGGGCGCCATTGCCGGCGTGATGGGCGCCTATCTCATGATCCGGCCGTGCGCGATCGTGCGCGTGCTCATGTTCGTCGTCGTCGTGCGCATTCGTGCTCTCTATGTCGTCGGCGGATGGATGGCGCTCCAGCTCGTGAACGCGCTGATGTCGAGCGATAGCGAAGTTGCGTGGTGGGCGCATGTCGGTGGCGCACTGGCGGGCGCGACCTTGATCCTCGTTCTTCGCGCGCCGGGCGTAAAATTATTTGCGTGCCGGCCGGTCGTGACGAATGTCGGCGGCGCGGGTCCTTGGAGCCGCTAGTTCCCACGACTCCACGGCGACAGCCGTAGGGCCTATATTGCTCAGGAATGGACGGGACCCGCAGAACGCCGGCCGAAGTCGCACGCCGTATGGCGGCGCGGCGGCGCGCCTCTGCGCCAAGTCCTTTGTCCGATGGTTGGCGTCGCGAGACTTACCGCCTGCCGCGTGACGCGGCGCGGGAGAAGGCGCGCGAATGGTTCGAGCGCTTCCCAAAGGCCGCCTACATGACCGAAATCGAGTTTTGGCGCGTGCATGACGGCGACGAGGTCGAATTCACGATCCGTCGGTTGCCGAGCGCGGATTAGGCGCATGGCCCGCAAAAGCTCAGACTTTTGCGATCGAGGACATGCGAGAACATGTTTCAATCCTCGTCGAAACTCGCGAGCACGTCCGGCGTGCGCCAGGCAAGACGCTGGCCGCTGTCGACGGCGATCGTCTGACCGGTGACGTTGCGTGCGCTGACAAGATAGAGCACCGCTTCCGCGATCGCCTTGAGCGGAACGGCGCGCGCAAGCGGCACTTCCGCGACCTCTGCCTCGAAGCGTTCGCTTCCATCATTGGCGTTCGGCAACACTGGCCCCGGCGCCACCGCGTTCACGCGGATCTTCGGTGCCAGTGACTGGGCGAGAATCGTGGTGGCAGCGGCGAGTCCAGCTTTGGATAGCGTGTAGGAGAGATAGCACGGGTTCGGCGCGAACACGCGCTGATCGAGCAAGTTGATGATTGTCGGATCGCGCGACGCGTCTGCCTGCTCGGCGAAGGCGCGCGCGAGGATTAACGGTGCGCGCAAATTGACGGCGGCATGCCGGTCGAATGCCGCCGGGTCCAACGTGTCGATCGTGTCGGCCGCGAAGATTGACGCACTGTTCACGAGGATGTCGACGGGACCGAAGTGTTTTCCCGCTTGTGCGATTAGCGCCTGTGTCGCCGACGAATCGGCGAGGTCGCATGTGACGATTGCCGCCTGTGCGCCTTCCGACGACAGGCGCCGCACGAGCGTTTCCGCATCGCCCGCCGACCGTGCGCTGCTGTGCACGACAACAGAGATACCGCGTTTCGCGATCGCTTCCGCAATCGTTGCACCGATGCGACGTGCAGCACCTGTGACCAATGCGACGCGCTGTGTGACAGCAAAATCACTCAACTTAGCACCGCCTTCACCATCGTTTAACCATGCCATCCGCGTTGCAGCACGCCGTCGACCTACGCATGCCGGGCCAACGCTACGGTAAGTTTCCGGTAACCGGGACGATTATAAATCGATTCATCACGACGGCGAGCGGCAACGCGAAACTGTCGGTGTTTCGGAGTTGTGTCATGCGTTCCATTCTAGCCGCGAGCATGCTCGCAACCGCTCTTGCGAGTGTCTCGGTTGCGAATGCAGCCGACCTTCCGCGTCGCGGCCCACCGCCTGCGGACTACTATCGCCCGGTGCCGATCTTCACCTGGACGGGCTTCTACGCCGGTCTCAACCTCGGCGGCGCACTCGGCACGTTTTCACAGGGTTCGAACCAGCTTTTCGGCAACAATCCTGTCGGGTTCATCGGCGGTCTGACTGCAGGCTACAATTATCAGGCAACACCGAACATCGTTGTCGGCGTTGAGGGTGACCTCAACGGCTCGACGCTAAACGGCAAGAGCCAGCTACCCTTCTTCGGCTATTCCGGCGGCGCGCAGATGAGCGCGCTCTTCACACTGCGCGGTCGTGTCGGCTATGCCGCCGACCGCATGCTGATCTACGCCACCGGCGGTCTCGCCATCGCGTCGATGCGTGCCTACGTCAACGACATCCGCGGGCCGGGTTTCCCGCTGTTCCTGAACCAGTCGTCCTGGCAGGCCGGCTTCACGGTCGGCGGCGGCGTGGAATATGCGATCATGCCGAACGTGTCGGTGAAGGGCGAGTACCTCTACACGTCGACCGGCAATCAGGATTATTTCTCCTACACGCGCAATTACAGCCGCCTCGGGATCGATCTGCACACGATCCGCGCCGGCGTGAACTACCACTTCTAGTCGAGACGAAACCACCGACCGCGCTTGTCTCAAACAGCGCGGTCGGGCATCCCAACGGGATGCAAAACACAGCTGACACCGACATCCCGCCGCATCTTGCCGAAGCGGGTTGGAAGATCATGCGGTCCGGCGGCTTTGCCTCGCTTGTCGGGCCTCTTCTCGCGCGCCGCGAGGGTGATAGCTGGGCCTATGGCTTTCAGTCTGGCCCGCAGCACGAGAACCGGCAAGGCGCCGTGCATGGCGGCATGCTGATGACATTTGCGGATCACGGCGTCGGCGCCATCGCTTGGGAAGCGGGCGGTCGGCGCAAATGCGTGACGATGCAACTCGACTGTCAGTTCCTGTCGGCGGCGATCCCCGGCGATTTCATTGAGTGCCGCGGCGCGGCGGTGCGGAGCGCGAAGTCCGTCATTTTTATGCAGGGCATGCTGACCGTCGGCGAACGCGCGGTGCTGTCGGCGACGGGGATTTGGAAGGTTGTGAGCGCGTAGAACGCCGGACCGCGAGCCTCCTGGCTCGCTTCGAGCTTGCCAACCCGGAGGCTGGCGGTCCTTCAGATGCCCATTTGGCGCGCCGCAAGATCCTTCATGACTTCTTCAGCGCCGCCGCCAATCGCGTTGACTTTCACTTCGCGATAGATGCGTTCGACAACGGTGCCGCGCATAAAACCCATGCCGCCGTGGATTTGCACGGCTTCGGAGGCGCAGAACGCCATCGTCTGCGTGGACTGGTTCTTCAGCATCGCGATTTCGGCGACCGGACTTTCGCCCTGCTGCACCCGCCACGCAAGAATCTCCAGCATGGCCTGCGTCGCACGCACGCGCATCTGCATGTCGACGATCTTGTGCCGAACGACCTGACTGTCGGCGAGCCGGCCACCGAAAACCTGGCGATCGCGCGCCCAACCGAGCGCCTCGTCGACGCAAAGCTGCGAGAAGGCGTTGCAGCTCGCCGCCATGCCGAGCCGCTCGGAATTGAAGTTGCGCATGATGCCGCGAAAGCCGGAATTTTCCTCGCCAATGAGGTTTTCGACGGCAACGCGCACGTCTTCGAAATAGAGCGTCGCCGTGTCGCTCGCGTGCCAGCCCATCTTCTGTAGTTTTGTCCGCGTAAAACCTGGCGTATCGCGCTCGATGAGAAGCAGTGAAACGCCGCCCGCTCCTGCGCCGCCCGTACGCACGGCTACCGTATAATAATCCGCACGAAAGCCTGACGTGATGAAGGTCTTCGAGCCGTTGACGACGTAATGGTCGCCGTTGCGACGCGCCGTCGTGCGCAGGTTCGCGACATCCGAACCACCACCAGGCTCGGTGATCGCGAGCGCGGAGATCTTTTCTCCCGCGAGAATCTCGGGCACGACGCGGCGCTTCAGCGCCTCTGTGCCGAGCGCGACGATGGGCGGCGTGCCGATCGTATGGCTGTTGAGGCTCGCCGACACGCCGCCGGAGCCGGCGCGCGCGAGTTCCTGCGATTGCACGATGCGATGAAATTGGTCACACGGCCAGCCGCCATACTCCTCGGGAAAGCCGAGGCCGAGCATGCCGATCGCGGCTGCCTTCTTGTAAAGCTCGCGCGGAAACTCGCCGGCATCGTCCCACGCGTCGACATGCGGCTTGATCTCGCGCTCGGTGAAGCGCCGCACCGTATCGCGCCACGCTTCATGGCTCTCTTCGTAGAAAGGATTTGTCGCGCGGTTCGGAATCATGTCGCTATCTCGTCTGGAACGCGAGCCTCCCGGCTCGCTTGTGCGAGGCAGGAGCCTCGCGGTCCTTATTGTTCCGTCATCGCCGCAAGCAGCTGCCGCGTCGCGACCTGATCGCCTTCCGTGACATTGACGCTCGCGATTGTGCCATCGCGTGGCGCGACGATCTCGTGCTGCATCTTCATCGCTTCGAGGATGACGACGCGCTGCCCCTTACTGACGGCCTCGCCGGATTTCGCAAGGACCGAAACGATGCGGCCGTTCATCGGCGCAAGCAGCTTTCCGTCGCCGCCCTTCGTGCCGGCACGCGTCGTCTCATAGGTTACGTCGTGGATCGCGAAGGATGCGCCGTCAGCGGCTATATGCAGCGTCGATCCGTCTCCGACGACGAAAGCGTTCGATTGCACGCAATCGGCAGTGAATCGCACGACGTCATCGCGCTCCGATACGATCGCAATCGCCTGCTCCCTGCCGTCAATCGACACAACAAAGGTCTTGCCGGTGCCCGCAGTCACCAATGCACGCGTTTGGGTTTCTCTAACGGCGAGCCGCATGGGTGTCGTCGCTGCGCCAGTCGAATGCCAATGCGCAGTGATTGGGCTCATGCTCGCACTCTCTTGCGCGAAGAGTACTGCAGCCAAGGCAAGAACGCGTGGCGGCGGCGCGGCTCGCGCAAGTCCTTCGGAGCCCGGCGGGAAATGCGCGCCGATAAAGCCGGTCGTCGCATCGCCGGCGACAAAGGCCGGATGCTTCAGCATCGAAACAAGAAAGCTCTTGTTGTCGGACAAGCCGAGCAGGACCGTATCTTCGAGCCCCGCGATCAACCGCCGTCGCGCTTCCTCGCGCGTTGCGCCGTAGCCGATGACTTTCGCCAGCATCGGATCGTAGTAGGGCGACACCGTCCAGCCGGTCGCAATGCCATGATCGGTGCGCACGCCCGCGCGCGTTGAGGGGACGAAGGCCGCGATCGTGCCGGTCTGCGGCAGGAAGTTTCGTGACGGGTCTTCGGCATAGAGCCGCGCCTCGATCGCGTGACCCTTCAGAACGATCACGTCCTGCAAGAGCGGCAAGCGTTCGCCCGCGGCGACACGCAATTGCCATGCGACGAGATCGAGCCCGGTGACCATTTCCGTCACGGGATGCTCGACCTGCAGGCGTGTGTTCATTTCGAGAAAGTAGAAGCTCTTGTCCGCGCCAAGCAGAAATTCGACGGTGCCGGCGCCAACGTAATCAACGGCCTTTGCCGCTGCGACCGCCGCTGCTCCGATCTTTTCGCGCAATGCTTCGTCGACCGCGGGCGAGGGAGCTTCCTCCAACACCTTCTGATGCCGACGCTGCACGGAACAATCGCGTTCCCCGAGATGGATGACGTTGCCGTGCGTGTCGCCAAAGACCTGCACTTCGACATGCCGGCCATCGACGATTGCTTTCTCCAAAATGAGTTCGCCCGAGCCAAACGCATTGGTCGCTTCCGACCGCGCGGCGGCGATCGATTTCGCGAGATCCTTCGTATCGCTCACGAGACGCATTCCGCGACCGCCGCCGCCAGCGGCTGCTTTTACCATCAGCGGCAGTCCGATCTTTTCCGCTTCGCGGAGTAGCGTGTCGTCGGACTGGTCCGCGCCTTCATAGCCGGGCACGCAGGGCACCCCGGCCGCGATCATCAGGCGCTTGGCCGCCGCCTTATTGCCCATCGCGTGGATCGCGTCGGGCGTCGGTCCGATGAATACCAGGCCCTCGCCGCCGCTCGCCTTCGCGAATTCGGCATTCTCAGAGAGAAAACCGTAGCCGGGATGCACCGCGTCGGCGCCTGTCGCTTTTGCGGCGGCAAGCAACGCTTCGACTGACAGATAGCTTTCGCGCACCGGCGGTGGACCGATGCGCACGGCCTCGTCGGCTTCAGCGACATGCAGCGCGCCTGCATCGGCGTCGGAATAGACCGCGACAGTGCGATAACCCATGTCGCGCGCCGTGCGGATGACACGGCACGCGATCTCGCCGCGATTGGCGATGAGGATTTTGGAGAAGGCGCGCGGGCTCAATGTCTTTTCGCCTCTGGCGCGGTGCCCATCAGCTTCGAGATGATCGTCAGCATGACCTCGTCGGCGCCACCGCCGATGGAGCCGAGGCGCGTGTCGCGGTAATAACGCGACACCGGCGTCTCATTCATGAAGCCCATGCCGCCCCAATATTGAAGGCACGCATCGCCGAGTTCGCGGCCGAGGCGGCCGGCCTTCAGTTTCACCATCGACGCGAGTCGCGTGATGTCTTCACCCTTCAGATACAATTCGCAGGCTCGGTAGACGAGCGCGCGGAGCAATTCGACTTCCGTTTGCAGTTCCGCAAGACGGAAATGCACGACCTGATTGTCGAGCACGCTCTTGCCGAAGACTTCGCGGCTACGCGTGTAGTCGATCGTCGCGTTGATGATGCGTTCGGCCGCTTTAAGCTTGCTAGCGCCTGCCCACAGCCGCTCCTCCTGGAACTGCTGCATCTGGTAGGTGAAGCCCTTGCCTTCCTCGCCGACGAGATAGCGCTGTGGTACGCGCACATTGTCGAAATAGATCTGCGCCGTGTCGGACGAATGCATGCCCATCTTGTCGAGCTTTCGCGCAATCTCGATGCCTTTGCTTTTCATCGGCACACAGATGAGCGATTTGTTCCGGTGGGCGGGGCCGTCGGACGTGTTGGCGAGCAGGCACATCCAGTCGGCCTGCATGCCGTTGGTCGTCCACATCTTGCCGCCGTTGATGACGTAATCGTCGCCGTCTTTCTTCGCGGTGGTCTTTACAGAAGCGACATCCGAGCCGGCGCCGAATTCCGACACGCCGAGGCAAGCGACGAAGTCGCCTGTGATCGATGGCGTCAAGAACTCTTTGCGCACCTCGTCGGAGCCGAAGCGCGCGAGGGCTGGTGTCGCCATATCCGTCTGCACGCCGATCGCCATCGGCACGCCGCCGCATGCGATATTGCCGAGCTCCTCGGCCATCACCATCGCGAAGGAGTAATCGAGCCCGGCCCCGCCATACGCTTCCGGCTTGTTGAGACCAAGGAAGCCGAGGTCGCCCATTTTCTTGAAGACTTCGTGGGCGGGAAAGGCGCCGGCTTTCTCCCATTCGTCGACATGCGGATTGATCTCCGCCGCGATGAATTTCTGCATGCTGCGCCGCAGTTCGTCGTGTTCTTGCGTGAACATCAGGACCCTCTTTGGACCGCGAGCCCCCGGCTCGCATCCCGTTGCAAAGCGAGGCAGGCGCCTCGCAGTCAATTACATCCGCGCCACGCCAAACGTGCTCGGCCTCAACACGCGCATCTCGGCCTCGCGGCAGATCGAAAGGCAGAAGGCCAGCACCTTACGGGTGTCGCGCGGATCGATGATGCCGTCGTCCCACAACCGCGCGGTGGCGTAGAGCGCCGTCGACTCGGCCTCCATTTGCGTGATGATGCCTTGTTCCATCGCGGCAAGCTTGTCGTAGTCGACCGACTTGCCCTCCCGCTTGTTCTTACCCTCGGTGACGATGGACATCACCTTCGCCGCCTGTTCTGGGCCCATCACGGCAATGCGGTTGTTGGGCCAGGCAAAGAGAAAGCGCGGATCGTAGGCGCGGCCGCACATGCCGTAATTGCCGGCGCCGAACGACGCGCCGATGTGTAGCGTGATCTGCGGCACGGTCGCGTTCGACACAGCCTGTATCATCTTCGAGCCGTGCTTGATGATACCGGCCTGTTCCGCCTCGCGGCCGACCATGAAGCCGGTCGTGTTCTGCAGGTAGATAATCGGCGTATTGGACTGGCAGCAGAGCTGGATGAACTGCGCCGCCTTCGTCGCGCCATCGGCGTCGATCGGGCCGTTGTTGCCGATGAAGCCGACGCGAAAGCCTTCGATGGCGGCGTGGCCGCAAACCGTGTGGACGCCGTACAGCGCCTTGAAGTCGAGATAGTCGGAGCCGTCAACGATCCGCGCGATGACCTCGCGCACATCGATCGGCTTGCGATAATCGGTCGGCACTAGGCCCGCAAGTTCGTCGGCGCTGTAAAGTGGCTCCTTGAAATTACGAGATGTTGCGGTCGGAGCTTGATCGTTCCACGGCAGGATCGCCATCACCTCGCGCGCGATACGGATACCGTCCGCATCGTCTTCCGCGAGATATTCGCCGAGGCCTGACTTCGTGACATGCATGTCGGCGCCACCGAGGTCTTCGTCGGTGGCGACCTCGCCGGTCGCCGCCTTCAGCAACGGAGGGCCGGCAAGGAACACTTTCGCCTTGCCGCGCACCAGAATGTTGTAATCACTGAGGCCGGGAAGATAGGCGCCGCCAGCCGTCGACGAGCCATGCACGACGGTCACCTGCGGAATGCCGGCCGCCGACATGCGTGCCTGGTTGGCGAAACCACGCCCGCCTTCGACGAACATTTCCGCCTGAAAGAGCAAGTTGGCGCCGCCGGATTCAACTAGCCGCACGATCGGCAGCTTGTTGATCTGCGCGATCTCCTGCGCACGTTGGTTCTTCTGCACGGACATCGGTGTCGATGTGCCGCCCTTCACTGCACTGTCCGACGCGATGACCATGCAGCGAATGCGGGAGACATAACCGATCCCGATGATGCCACCGCCGCCGTCCGCGTCGTGCATGGCGTAGCCGGCAAGCGTTGAGATTTCGAGCCACGGTGCGCCGCGATCCAGCAGTAAAGCGATGCGTTCACGCGGAAGAATCTGGCCGCGCTTGTTGAAGAGCTCTCGCTTCGTTTCGCCGGCCGAGCGTACTTTGCCTTCGAGTGCGCGTAGTCTGTCGACAAGGCGCAGCATGTCTGCGCGGTTGGCGGCGAAGTTTTCGGACTTCGTATCGATCGAGGATTCGAAGGCGGGCATGTGTTCTTGCTGCTTCCCCAATCCTCATCCTGAGCAGCGCGGGAGGCGCGTCTCGAAGGATGATCCAGTTTCGTTGCTGCACATCCTTCGAGACGCTTGGCTTACGCCAAGCTCCTCAGGATGACGCGTGGTAGGGAGGTTCACTCCCCGTAGCGGCCTACGATCGAAATTGAGCACACGTTCTGGTGCGGGAAGCCGCCGAGATTGTGCGTGAGTCCGAGCCGAGGCGGCTTCGCGCGTTGGCGTGCGCCAGCCTTGCCCTGCATCTGCAGATACATTTCGTAGATCATTCGCAGGCCCGAGGCGCCGATCGGATGGCCAAAACATTTCAGGCCACCGTCGATCTGGCAGGGGATTGTGCCGTCGTGGTCGTAAAACCCGTCGAGCACGTCGTGAATGGCGCGTCCTTCGTCGGAGATGTACAGGTCTTCCATCGTGACGAGCTCCGTCACGGAGAAGCAGTCGTGCACCTCGATGAGGTCGATCTCTTCGCGCGGGTTGGTCACGCCGGCCTCCTGATACGCTTTCTTTGAGGCGACGCGGGTCGTCGCAAAGTAAGAGCCGTCCCAGGAATTGTGCTGCGCCTCGAGCCCGTTCGACACGGAAAGCTGCAATGCCTTTACGCTGATGATGTCCTGCTTGCCGAGGCTTTTTGCGATTTCCGGCGTCGTGACGATCGCGCAGGCCGCGCCGTCCGAGACGCCACAGCAATCGAAAAGGCCGAGCGGCTCCGCGATGACAGGCGCATCGAGCACCTGCTCCATCGACACCTTGCTTGTCAGATGCGCCTTCGGATTGCGCGAACCGTTGTCGTGGCTTTTTACGGAGATATGCGCCATCGCCTTCTTGATGTCGTCGCGCGCGACATTGTGCTTGGTGCCATACGCCGCTGCCAATTGTGCGAAAGACCCGGGCGCGGAAAAATTCGCCCAGTACATCGAGTTCAGAACGCCGCGTCCGCGTTGCGGCAATCCGCCGTAGCCGGTGTCTTTCAGCTTTTCGACGCCCAAAGCGAGGGCGATGTCGGCGGCGCCCGATGCGACCGCGTAAACCGCGCCGCGAAACGCTTCCGTGCCCGAGGCGCAGAAATTTTCGACGCGCGTCACCGCGATCTGCGGCAGCCGCAACGCGATGGCGAGAGGCGTGCCGGATTTGCCGACGTGCTGCTCCTCGATCGCGGTCGCGAGCCACGCCGCTTCGATCTGATTTTTCTCGATGCCGGCGTCGGCGATGGCTTCCTCGAACGCCTCGACCATCAGGTCGTCGGCCTCGCGGTCCCAGCGCTCACCGAATTTCGAACAGCCCATGCCGAGAATGGCGACCTTGTCGCGAATGCCCCTAGCCATGTGCGCTCTCCATCGCCGGCGTCGCCTTCCAGAAGTAGCGCGTGAAGCCGCGCTGCGGATCGAAATCCTTGATACGGAACACCATGTCCATCGACTTCCCGACCTTCAGCTCGTCCGGCGCGATATCGGTGAAGTCGATCATCAGCCGGCCGCCTTCCTCGAACTGCACCATGCCGTAGCAGGCGGGCGGATCGGCGGTATAAGTGAGGTTGTCGGCCGTGAAACTCATGATGCGGCCCGTCATGTCTGCGAAGGGCTGCGGCTCCTGCGTGTGGAACGCGTTGCAATTCGGGTTCACGCAGACAATCGTGCGCGGAAATTGCAGCGTGCCGCAGACATTGCATTTGCCGCCGACGAAGCCTGTCAGCATGTCGCGCTTGCGATAAAGCGCGGACAGCGCCGTCGCCTTGTCGATCTCTGAACGCATGCCACGTTCGATGACGATATTGTCGTTGAAAGCGAGGAAGCGCTGATAGTTCGTCTCCTCGCGCTTTCGCGCGAGATGGCCGGACACGGCGCGACGCTTCGGCAGATCGTCGATGGCGTCGGTGACGCGCAGCAGCAGCGCATCGCATCCGCTACCGAAGCTTGCGACGCAGATGACGTCGCCGGACTTTGCATCTTCAAGCGCTGCCGCGAGCATGACGAGCGCATGCGCTGCGCCCGCCTCGCCGCAGACGGCGTGGAGATTGTCGCGAACAGCGGTTTCGGGAATGCCGGCCTTCTTGGCGACCGAGCCCGCGACCTTCGCGAGCGTACAGGGCATGCAAAAATGCGTGACGTCGGCGGGCTTCACGTCGCTGTTCGCGAAAAGCTCCTTCAGCGTCGCCGGGACGATCTTGTTGAAACCTTCGTCACGGATCCAGCGCTCTTCCCAGGTGTAGTCGTAGGCGACGCCCTGGCCACGATAATGATCGACGAAGTCGACCGTGCGCGAGGCCTGGCCAACGAGTTCGGCGATGACATTGTCGGTGCCGACGAGGAAAGCCGCGCCGGCATCGCCACTCGTCAGTTCGAGTGGGCTCGCGGCTTTCGTGCGCCGCTTCTCCGCTGCGATGACAAGGATCGGCGAGCCGCCGTCGCTGGCGAGTGCGTCGGTCAACGCCGACGTGCCCGCGCGCTGTGTGGCGGCATGGTCGTGACCGGCGACGCTCTCTTCGAGATTGAGTGCCCCCGCGACGATGCCGGCGTTGAGACGATCCTCGAACGGAAACGTCGTCGATGCAAAATGCAGGGCAGCAACCTTGTCGCGATCGAAGCCGGTGAGGCAGTCGCGCGCGGCCGCGACGCCCATCGTGACGGTGTCTTCGTCCCAATTGGCCATGGCGCGCTCGCCTTTGGCTTGGGGCTTCAGCGCGCTGTTGAACCAGACGTTGGCGGCAACGACGGCCTTTCGCTGCAACCGTCGCTGCGGAATATAGGCGCCGAAGGCGACGATGCCGCGTCTTGCGCTCATCACGCCGGGTCCCAGTTAAACACGTCGGCGGAGCGATCAAGCTTGTAGAAACTTCCGCGCATGGCGGGCATCGCGTGTTCGGCGATCGTCTGCGGCGTCCAGCCGTCAGAGCGCTGCACGGAACGGATCGGGCGCGATTGGCCCATGAGGAAAATCTCGTTCTTGCGCACGGCGAATATCTGGCCTGTCACATCCCTGGAGAGATCGCTCGCGAGATAAGCACAGAGCGGGGCGATCTTCTCCGCGCCCATCGATTGAATCTTTTCGACGCGCGCTTTCTCGGCTTCGGTCTCTGTCGGGATTGTGCCGATCAGCCGGCTCCAGGCGAACGGCGACACGCAATTTGAGCGCACGTGGAAGCGCTCCATGTCGAGCGCGATCGATTTCGACAGGCCGACGATGCCGAGTTTCGCAGCGGAATAGTTGGCCTGGCCGAAATTGCCGACGAGCCCGCTCGTGGACGTGAAGTGCACGAAGGAGCCGGACCCCTGTTCTTTGAAGTGCCGCGCGGCCGCGTGGCTCGTATAGAAGGAGCCGAGCAGATGCACTTTCACGACGAGCTCGAAATCGACGATGCTCATGCGGTGAAAAATGCGGTCGCGTAGAATGCCGGCGTTGTTGACGACGCAATCGATGCGGCCGAACGCGTCAGTCGCGGTCTTGATGATGTTCGCGGCAGGTGCTGCGTCGGCGACGGAATCAGTGTTGGCGACGGCCTCGCCGCCCGCCCCACGGATTTCCTCGACGACCTGCTCGGCGGGATGCGTGTCGGAGGAACCCTCGCCATCGGCGCTGCCGCCAAGATCGTTGACGACGACCTTGGCGCCTTGCGCGGCGCAGAGCAGGGCGATCTCCCGCCCGATGCCGCGTCCCGCGCCGGTGACAACGATGACCTTGCCCGAGAGGCATTTCGCCTCGGCCATGCCACTTCCTCCTGTTAGTTAATCGGCTGATTAACGCGGCGGGTGGCCTGCACGCAAGTGTGATTGCTGGCGATTGGGCGGCCCTGTCGGGCATCCTCGCCGCAGCGTAGGATGCCCCCGAGCGCTTGGACGGAGGGGACCATGCGACGGTGGATGGTGACGGTGCTCGCGGTCGCGGTCGCGGGTTTCTGCGCGGACGCAGTCGCGCAGGCCGCGCCGAAAAGCGCTCGCGATGCGGACAAGGCAATCGAGAAGGGATGTGCCGGCTGGTCCGACGGCGGCGACGGCTACATCGCGGCATGCACGAAAGCGCTCGGCGAAAACCCGATAGGCAGCAAGGACAAGCGCAGCGACGCGCTTCGCTGGCTCGGTCATGCTTATTATGCAAAGCAGGATTTTGATCGCGCCCTAGCGGCCTACGACCAGCAGGTTCGGATCGAAGGCAAGGTCAAGGACAACGGTCGGCTCTTCACCGAGCGCGGTACTATCTTCGCGATCAAAGGCGACGTGACCAAGGCTGTCGCCGACTTCACCGCAGGTATCGGCGGCGTTACCTTCTGGGGAGAAGACCAGTTCGAGTCGCGCGCCCGCGCCTACCTTATGAAAGGCGACTTCGAGCGTGCGGTCGCCGACTGGAACCGTCTGCTCAAAGAAAACAAGGACAAGAGCGGCTGCTATGCTCCGCGGGCCGAAGTCCGCGCCCGCGCAGGCAAGCTGGACGAGGCGTTAAACGAAGCCGATTGCGAAATTCGCGGCGATGCCGACAACCGCCTCGCGCATGCGGTCCGCGCCCTCGTTCTTGCCAGCAAAGGGCGTCTTGCCGAGGCCGAAGCTGCGATCGGCAAGGTCAAGGCCGACGAAAGCGATTTTCTCGATGTCGTCTATCGGGGTGAGGTGAAGTTAATGAAGGGCGATACGCGCCTGGCGCTGGCCGACTTCGAAGCCGTGCTCGCGACGATGCCGAAGCGAAGCACATATATCGGTAATGAGGGACGCGACGCGCTTTACCGCCACTACGCCCGCGTCGGGAAAGAAAAAGCCCTTCGCGCCATCGCCGCCGGGTTGGCCGTTGCAGCAAGCGTCCCTTCGACGCCACCCGCTGTCGTCCCCGTCGAACAGTTGAGCGAGGAATGCAAACGATCGTTGGGCGACGCAGCGATCAGCGCCTGCACCAAGGTTTTGAACGCCAGCGCGTCGGCGGCAGATCGGGCCAAGGCGTTCGAAATGCGCGGCTTGGCGTACCTGCTGAAGAGCGAACTCGATATGGCGATTGCCGACCTCGGTGAAGCCGTCCGCCTCGATGCCGGACTGACGTCTGCATATAGTACGCGTGCGCAGGCTCTGTTGAGTAAGCAGGATTTTAGCGCCGCGATCGCCGACCTCGACACTGTTGTCCAGCGGACGCCGAAGGACGCGCAGGCCGTCGGCATACGCGGATTGGCTCTGTTTTTCGCCGGCAATGTGCAACGCGGTTTTCAGGACCTCGATGAATCGGTGCGCCTCGATCCAACCGCAGACGCATACAGCTTGCGCTCGTACATACGTGCGGATGCGGATGATGCGGACGGCGCGCTGAAAGATATCGAAGCCGCAATGAGCCTCGGGTTCAAAAAACCCGAAGCATATTCTCTTCGCGCATTCATTCAGGCCAAGAAAGGTGATTTCACGCGTTCGGACGCCGATCTTGCCGAGGCTTTCCGGATGGAGCCCGAGAACGAATTTGCCGGAATGATTGAAGGCGAGATACGTCTCGTGAAAGGTGACCTCCAGGCGGCGCTGGCCGCATTCGACAAGAGCCTCGCCCGTTCGCCCGAAGGAAATCCCTTTGCCCGCCTCGGTCGGGAAAAAACGATGCGCGCCATCGCGGCCCGGCCCGGCGCTGCAACCGCATCGACATCGGTGGCGTCGACGACATCGCCACAATCAAGCGCGTCTTCAAACGGCGACTTCGAGCAATGCGAGAAGTTTGACGGCGACGCCTGCGCACGCGTCATCGCGCGCGGGACCGAGCCGGCGGAACGTCGCGCCAAGGCGCATTTCATGCGCGCGACCTACACGAGCAAGACGGCCGAAGACGCGATCGCCGACTTTAGCGAAGCGATTCGGCTTGGCTACAACGACCCCTACGTGTTCTGGTATCGCGGCGAGGCCTTCTCGGGGAAAGGCGAGTTCGCTGCCGCGATCCAGGATTTTGACAAGGCCGCGGCGTTTCCGGCCGCGCAGGTGAGTTCGAGAATTTACGACGCGCGCGCCTATGCGCGGGCGCAGTCGGGCGACCTCAATGCGGCGCTTGCCGACAGCGCGCGGGGCGTCTCGTCGGCGCCGACGAACGCCACCGCGCATGCGATCAGCGCCGTCGTTCTCGCGAAGCGCGGAGATGGTGTGGCTGCGGATGCGGCGATGGCAGAAGCTCTGCGCCTGGCGCCCAACGACATCGACGTCGTGTCCTGCCGCGGTGACATGAAGCTTGCGAAGGGCGATGCCGCCGGCGCGCTCGCGGACTTCGACACCGTCCTTGCCGACCGTCCAAACCAGGCCTTCGCCAAGCGCGGCCGGGAAGCGGCGGTTCGCGCTCTGGCAGGTACGAAGGCCGTGGACTTGGTCGCGTCGGTCGTCGCGCCGCCACCTATCGCCATAGCGCCAATTCCCGCCATCCCGCCGGCGCCAAAAGTCCACCGCGTTGCGCTGGTCATCGGCAACGGCGCCTATGCGTCCGTCGCACGCCTGCCGAACCCGTCGCGCGACGCGAAGGCCGTCGCTGGCATGTTCAGGGCCGCCGGCTTCGACAGCGTCGATATCGCCACAGACGCCTCCGTCGCTGCGATGAAAAAAGCGCTGCGCGATTTCTCCGAACGCGCGCTCGACGCCGACATGGCGGTGGTCTTCTTCGCGGGACATGGCATCGAGGTCGGTGGCCGCAATTTCCTCGTGCCGGTCGATGCGAAACTCGCGCGCGACATCGATGTCGAGGACGAAACGGTGCCGCTCGACCGCGTGCTACAGCTCATGGATTCGGTGAAACAGCTGAAGCTCGTCATCCTCGACGCCTGCCGCGACAATCCCTTCGCCGCGAGCATGCGCCGCACGACGGCGTCGCGCAGCATCGGCCGCGGTCTTGCGCGACCGGACACAGCCGACAGCGACGTGCTGATCGCCTATGCCGCCAGTCCGAACGCGATTGCGGCAGATGGCGATGGCGCGAACAGTCCCTTCACGACGGCGCTGCTGCGCTACCTCACCAAGCCGGGTCTCGACATCCGACAGGCGTTGGGCGCGGTCCGCGACGATGTGCGCGCTGCCACCAACCGCTCGCAGCAGCCCTTCATTTCGGGATCACTCGGAGGCGGCTTGCTCACGCTCGTGCCTCTCGGTCGCGATGCGAAGCAGTAGCCCCGTATCCATTTGCGGTTTCGCGCGTTCTCCGGAAAACGCGGGAAATCAAGATGACTGAAAACAAGAAACCGATCTCGCCGCCGCCGACGGACGACAAGACGAAAGACCTGCCTGCTGCGGGGCCGCATGCGAAGCCCGAACTGGTCGACGACGAGAAGACGCCTGGTGCAGGTTCGCTTCCGGACGAGCGGCCCACAGGTGACGCCGATGCTGGGGTGGGCTGACGCCATGACCGACAACCGCTTCAACACCGTGCTTCAGTCGTTCAAGGTGAAAGACGACTGGCCGCAATCGCTTGTCATGAGCATGGGCACGCTGTTCTTGCTTTGCGGGCTTGCGCTCGAGATCGTGCAATATCTGACTGTCCGAGGCGGCGGGAAGACCGGCGACGGCGTTCTGTCGTGGCATCCCGGCCTGTATCTTCTGCCGATCGGCGCCGCATTCCTGCTGATCGGCTATTTCCTGCCGCGCAAGCGCGCGAAATAGTGCGAGCAGGCGCCTCGCGGTCCACTTTGTCTGCGGACCGCGAGCCTCCCGGCTCGCTTATGCCGCCGTCCAACCGCCATCCATCGACAGATTGGCGCCGGTGATCTGCGCCGCGGCGTCCGAACAGAGATAGAGCGCAAGCGATGCGACCTGCTCGATGGTAACGAACTGTTTCGTCGGCTGTGCCGCCAGAAGCACATCGCGCTTCACCTGCTCCTCCGTCATGCCCCGCGCTTTCATCGTGTCGGGAATCTGGCGCTCGACCAGCGGCGTCCAGACGTAGCCGGGCGAGATGCAATTGCAGGTGATGTTGGCTGCTGCCGTCTCCAGCGCGACTGTCTTCGTGAGGCCGACGATGCCGTGTTTCGCGGCGACATAGGCGCCCTTGAACGGCGAGGCGACGAGCGAATGCGCGGACGCCGTGTTGACGATGCGGCCCCATTTGCGCGCCTTCATGCCAGGCACGGCGGCGCGGATCGTGTGGAAGGCCGACGACAGGTTGATGGCGATGATCGCGTCCCACTTGTCGAGCGGGAACTCATCAATCGGCGACACGAACTGGATGCCGGCATTGTTGACGAGAACATCGACGCTGCCGAAGGCTTTCTCGGCCCCTGCGATCATCGCAGCGATCTCGGCCGGCTTCGTCATGTCAGCAGCATCGTAGCGGGCCTTCACGCCGAACTCTTTTTCGATTCCCGCGCGGGCCATCTCGATCTCGCCGGCGTCGCCAAACCCGTTCAGCGTGACATTCGCGCCATCCTCAGCCAGCGCGCGTGCGATGCCGAGGCCGATGCCGCTCGTCGAGCCGGTGATGACGGCGTTGCGGTTCTTGAGAGACATTTTTGCTCCGGACGAAACGAGAATGCCGCCCTCTTAAGACCTGTGCGGAGCGCGACAAAGCTGGCTGCCGCCCGCTTCGTTTCGACAACCGCCAACCCTATATTGCCGGTATGATGGAGCACGCCGAACACACGCATCCGGAGGCGGGGCGTATGACGCCCGGCCGCCAGCGGGTGTTCGACATCCTGCTGAAGGCGCACCGCCCGGTTGGCGCCTACGAGCTGATCGACCTCATGGGGGACGAGACCGGGCGGCGGCCAGCGCCGATTTCGATCTACCGGGCGCTCGATTTCCTCGTCGACACCGGGCGGGTGCATCGGCTGGCCTCCCGCAACGCTTTTCTCGCCTGCGGCCACCGGCACGGCGCCGACGAGCCCGTGGCCTTCCTGATCTGCGACGCCTGCGGCAAGGTTCTGGAGCGCACGTCTGCCGCGCTGGCCGCGAATGTCGGTGATCTCACTGAAAAGGCCGGCTTCCGGCCGCGGGCGCAGGTCATCGAAATTGCCGGCCGCTGCGCAGACTGCGGCGAGATCGCCGCTGCATAGCGTCAGCTAAGATTGTGCGTCGCGGTGGCGTCACAAAGCCCGGCGATGTACAAGACGGCGCAAGGAGCAAAGCCCTTTCCATGCAGAATGAGAGTCTTGCAGTGCTGACGGCCCAGACGGTCACTGAGGCACTGACCCCGTCCGAATGCCTGCCGCAGCCTATCGAGGCCGCTCCCCTCGATCGTCGCCGTACCGTCGGCGTCGTGGTCGGGCAGGGCAAGGGCGCCATTCAGGTTGGTGGCGGTGCACCGATTGTCGTGCAGTCGATGACCAACACCGACACGGCGGACATCGATTCGACCGTCCGTCAGGTCGCGGCTTTGTCGCGCGCCGGTTCCGAGATGGTCCGCATCACCGTTGACCGCGACGAGGCAGCGGCTGCGGTCCCCCACATTCGCGAAAAGCTTGAGCGGATGGGCGTGCATGTGCCGCTCATCGGCGATTTCCATTACATCGGTCACAAGCTGCTTGCCGACCATCCCGCTTGCGCCGAAGCGCTCGACAAGTACCGGATCAACCCCGGCAATGTCGGTTTCAAGGAAAAGAAGGACCGACAGTTCGGTGCGATCGTCGAGACGGCGATCAAATACAATAAGGCCGTCCGCATCGGGGCGAATTGGGGTTCGCTCGACCAGGAGATGCTGACGCATCTGATGGACGTGAATGCGCGTTCCGCTGCGCCAATCGACGCCCGCGCGGTGATGCGCGAGGCGATGGTGCGCTCGGCGCTTTATTCCGCGGAGAAGGCCGAGGAGATCGGCCTGCTTAGGGAGAAGATCATCCTGTCGGCGAAAGTGTCCGCGGTGCAGGACCTGATCGCCGTTTATCGCATGCTGGTCGAGCGCGCCGATTACGCCATCCACCTCGGTCTTACCGAGGCGGGCATGGGCTCGAAGGGCATCGTCGCCTCGTCGGCCGCGCTCGGCGTGCTGCTGCAGGGCGGCATCGGCGACACGATCCGTGTCTCGCTGACGCCGGAGCCGGGCGGTGATCGCACCGTGGAAGTGAAGGTCGCGCAGGAAATCCTGCAGACGATGGGTTTTCGCACCTTCGTTCCGCTGGTCGCGGCGTGCCCCGGCTGCGGCCGTACGACATCGACCGTGTTCCAGGAACTCGCGCGCGACATCCAGAGCCACATCCGCGAGTCGATGCCGACGTGGAAGACGAAATACGTCGGCGTCGAGAAGCTCAACGTCGCCGTCATGGGCTGCATCGTGAACGGCCCGGGCGAGTCGAAACACGCCGACATCGGCATTTCGCTGCCGGGCACGGGCGAGGCGCCGGCTGCGCCGATCTTCATCGACGGCAAAAAGGCGATGACGCTCCGCGGCGCGAATATCGCGAACGAGTTCAAGCAACTCGTCGAGGATTATATCGAGCGGCGTTTCGGCGCCGGCGGCGTGACGCAGACCGCAGCGGAATAGTCAGCGCTGATGGCGACCTACAACGGCCGTTGCCTTTGCGGCGCCGTCAGCGCAACAATCAACGCCGAGCCGGTCGCCGTCCGGCATTGTTTATGCCGTCAATGTCAGAAGCTTTCCGGCGGTGCCGGCGGCACGAACGCGATGTTTCCTACCGAGTCCATTGCGATGCATGGCGCGCTCGGGTCGTTCGCCTATACCGCGGCGAGCGGCAACAAACTGACGCAATATTTCTGTGCGAGTTGCGGCACGCCGGTCATCGCAGAATCGAGCGCGCGGCCACAATTCCGCACGATCCGGCTCGGCTTCATCGACAACGGGCAGGATCTCGCGCCGCGCGCTGCGATCTGGACCGACGAGGCGCCGAACTGGGCGCGGTTCGATCCAGAAATCGAACATCACCCGCAACAACCGCCACCACCGAAGACGGCGTAAAGCAAACCCGGACCGCGAGCCTCCAGGCTCGCATTCCTCGGGCAGGTGATGGTGCGAGCCGGGAGGCTCGCGATCCATCGTCACGCGCTGCGATAAAGTTTCGTCATCACGAATTCGCGGTGGCCGAGCGACTCCGCTGCCGTCAGCCGGCCGTTCGCTGTGCGCACGACCATGTCGATGAGCGCATCGCCGGCCTGATCGAGCGTCATCTCGCGGCGGAGCACACCCGACACGTCGACGTCGATATGCTCGCCCATCGTGCGAACCGTCTTCGGATTGCCGGTGATCTTGATGACCGGCACGATCGGATTGCCGATGACGTTGCCCTGGCCGGTCGGGAACGTGTGCACGGCGTAGCCCGCCGCGGCCATCAGCGTCACGCACTCCGCCGCCGCCGATGACGTGTCCATGTAGTAAAGGCCGGGGCCCTTGGCCGGCGCCTCGGCCGGCTCAAGCGCATCGATATAAGTACACTTGCGGCCGATCTTCTCGAGATTGCCGAGCGCCTTTTCCTCGATCGTTGTGAGACCGCCAGCGATATTGCCTTTTGTCGGCTGGCTGTCGGACAGATCGTCGGTTTTGTGCGCCTCGATCACATCGTCCTGATAGGCCTTCCACATCTTGTACCACTTGTCCGCGATTTCTGGCGTCGCAGCGCGCGCTTTCGCAAGATGCTCAGCGCCGGTGATTTCGGATGTCTCGCCGAAACAGCCGTAGATGCCCTGCGGGATCAGCTTGTCGTACATGTTGCCGACCGTCGGGCAGGACGCGAGGCCCGTCGTCGTGTCTGACTCGCCGCACTTCGTCGAAACCCAGAGCTCGCTGATCTTGCATTCTTCACGAGGCAACTCGGTTGCCCATTGCAGGAAGCGTTTGGCCGCGTAGCTGGCCTTGGCGATCGTCGCGATGTCACCGTGACCTTCGATGCCGAAGCCGACGACGGGCTTGCCGGTCTTGGCGATGCCTTCGACAATCTTGTTCGTCCACTGATCCTCGATGCCGATCACGACAACGGCCGCGACGTTCGGATTGGAGCCGATGCCGATCAACGTGCGGAAAAATACTTCGAGGTCCTCGCCGAACTGTAGTCGTCCGTAGGCATGCGGTAGCGCGAGGGTGCCCTTGATGGTGTTGGCAACCGCTTCGCAGGACGAATTGGAGAGATCGTCGAGAGGCAGCAGCACGACGTGATTGCGAACGCCGACGCGGCCATTCTCGCGCCGCCAGCCCATGAATGTCGCTGCTTTGTAATCGGCGGACGCGCGCTTCGACGGCAGTGCCTTCGTCGAGAACTGGTCCGGCGCGCCGCCGAAGAAAGGCGACTTCATCTCATGGTCGAGTGTGACGTGGGCGTTCATCCTGCTTCCCTTCCACCAACCTCATCCTGAGGAGCGCCGCAGGCGCGTCTCGAAGGATGACTTTAGGATTGTGTGTCTGCCCATCCTTCGAGACGCTTGCTTCGCAAGCTCCCCAGGATGAGGTGGTCGTCACTGCGCTCCAAGAGCGCTGTCACCAGCGCTTCGTTTTGACGTTGTGCGTGTGGACGTGGGCGCCCTTGGCGATATCGGCGATGGCCTTGCCGATGTCCTGACCATACTTCCAGATCGTGTCGCCGGACTTGATGTCTTTCAGCGCAACCTTGTGGCCGATCGGGATGTCGGCGTTCGCCTTCAGGTGAAAATCGGAATTGTCGTGCGTAACGACGCCGAGCATGTCGGTGCCGGACTTAAGACCTTCGACGACGACGACACCGACCGTGTCTTTGCCATCGTGCACAAGCAGTTGCGGGATCGCCATTCCACTCCCCGGATTATCTTTGGATTGCGCCCTCTATAGACCCCGGGCCGGAGGGGTCAACGTTTTCGCGCCGTGCTACAACCCTCGTCAGACCAAAGACGGACCGACATGATCACGCTCTACACCTGGACGACGCCGAACGGCCGCAAGATTTCCATCGCACTCGAGGAGATGGAGCTCGCTTACGAGGTGAAGCCCATCAACATCGGCAAGGACGAGCAGTTTGCGCCGGACTTCCTGCGTGTCTCGCCGAACAACAAGATTCCCGCGATCGTCGATCACGATGCGCCGGGCGGTCCGCTGTCCGTGTTCGAGAGCGGCGCCATCCTGCAATATCTCGCGGAGAAGAGCGGCAAGTTCCTGCCGGCGTCGGGGCCGGCGCGCTACAAGGTTCTGGAATGGCTGAACTGGCAGATGGGCGGGCTCGGTCCCATGCTCGGCCAGCTCAACTATTTCGCGCGTCGCGCGCCGGAGCAGATCCCGCATGCGATAGGCCGCTTTCGCGACGAAGGCGTGCGGCTAATGAAGGTCATGGAAAAGCAGCTGGCGAAAAACGCCTATCTCGCAGGCTCCGAATATTCGATCGCAGATATGGCCGCCTACGCCTGGACGCTTGGTGGTTTGCCGGGGCTCAAGACGCTGGCAGCCGATGCACTCGGTCCGACGCCAGCCGTTGAACTTTGGCTTATGACCGTTGGCGGACGTGATGCCGTGAAGCGCGGCATGGCCGTGCCAAACGTCTGACCCAATCGCCGAGGGCATCCGATGGACGCCGCGCAACTCGACATCCTTCGTGCACTTGAGAAAAAAGCGCTGTGGTTGTCGGCATGGACGATCCACAACGCCAACCATCTGCGCGACAGTGACGATGGCCTTAAAGTCGGCGGCCATCAGGCCTCATGCGCCTCGCTGACGACGATCATGGCGGCGCTCTACTTCGCCGTCCTTAGGCCGGAGGATCGCGTCGCGGTGAAACCGCACGCGAGTCCGGTCTTCCATGCGATCCAGTATCTCTTCGGTCGACAGTCGCTCGAAAAACTCGAGAACTTTCGCGGCTTCGGCGGCGCGCAATCCTATCCGTCGCGCACGAAAGACACCGACGACGTCGATTTCTCCACTGGCTCGGTCGGTCTCGGCGTCGCACAGACACTCTTCGCTTCGCTGGCGCAGGATTATCTGCGCGCGAAAGGCCTCGGAACAGACCGGCCCGAAGGTAAGATGATTGCGCTTATCGGCGACGCGGAGATGGACGAAGGGAACATCTTCGAGGCGCTGCTCGAAGGCTGGAAGAACGGCCTGCGCAACACGTGGTGGGTCGTCGATTACAACAGGCAAAGCCTCGATGCCGTCGTGCGCGAAGGCCTTTGGGCCAAGTTCGAGACGATGTTCCGCAATTTTGGGTGGGACGTCGTGGTTCTGCGGCATGGATCGTTGCAGCAGGCGGCCTTTCGCGAACCGGGCGGCGAGAAACTTCGCGCCTGGATCGAGGCATGTCCGAACCAGCTCTATTCCGCGCTGACGTTCGCCGGTGGTCTTGCGTGGCGAAAGCGGCTTACCGACGAACTCGGCGACCAGGGCGATGTCTCGGCGCTGCTTGAGCAGCGCTCGGACGACGAACTCGCGGCGCTGATGGGCAATCTCGGCGGGCACGATCTGCCGAGCTTGCTCGACGCATTCGTAGCGGCGCGGACGCACGACCGCCCCGTATGTTTCATCGCCTACACGATCAAAGGGTCCGGCCTGCCGCTCGCCGGACACAAGGATAATCATGCCGGCCTGATGACGCCGGCGCAGATCGATCTGCTTCGTTGCACGCTCGGCATCCGGCCGGGGCGGGAGTGGGAGAAGTTCGAAGGCCTCGATCCGCCGGCAGCGCAGATACAGGAATTTCTTGATCGCGCGCCCTTCGCCCTGAAAGACGCACGACGTTTTATGGCACCCCAGATCCGCGTGCCTGACACGCTGAAAGCGCCGGCGCAGCCGACAATGTCGACGCAGCAAGGTTTCGGCCTGCTGATGCACGAGATCGCAAAACGGGACGACGATTTCGCGCGACGCGTCGTTACGACGTCGCCAGATGTGACGGTCTCGACCAATCTCGGCGCATGGGTGAACCGTCGCGGGTTGTTCGCGCGCGACGAGATCGCCGACACGTTCAAGGCCGAGCGCATTCCCTCGACCTTCACCTGGAATTTTTTGCCGGCCGGCCAGCATATCGAACTCGGCATCGCCGAGATGAACCTGTTCATCATGCTCTCGGCGCTCGGTCTCACGCATTCGCTCTTCGGCGAACGCCTGCTGCCGGTCGGCACGCTCTACGATCCCTTCATCGAGCGCGGCCTCGATGCATTGAATTACGCCTGTTACCAGGACGCACGTTTCATGGTCGTCGCGACGCCGTCCGGCGTTACGCTCGCGCCGGAAGGCGGCGCGCATCAGTCCATCGGGACGCCGTTGATCGGCATGGCGAAGGACGGTCTCTCGAGCTTCGAACCCGCCTTCGTCGATGAGCTTGCCGTCATCATGCGTTGGGGTTTTGCCCACATGCAGCGTGATGGATCGAGTGAGGCACCCGCCACATCAATCGTCGATGATGCGAAGGGCGGCTCGGTCTATCTGCGCCTGTCGACCCGCAGCCTCGATCAGCCGTCGCGTACGCTCGACGAAAATCTATCGCGCGACATTGTGGAAGGCGCTTACTGGATGCGACCTCCGGGACCGAATTCGCAGGTTGTCGTCGCTTACAGCGGTGCTGTTGCGCCGGAAGCCATCGCCGCGGTCGGTCTGCTTGCGGAAGATCGGCGCGATGTCGGGCTTCTTGCCGTCACATCCGCCGACCGGCTTTTCGCCGGCTGGACCGCTGCGCAGAATGCGCGTGAGCGCGGCTTTTCCGGAGCCCGCAGTCATGCCGAACGCCTGCTCGATGACGTGCCGGGCCATTGCGGCCTCGTGACCGTCCTCGACGCGCATCCCGCGACGCTCGGATGGCTCGGCTCTGTTGCCGGACACCGGACGCGCGCGCTCGGCGTCGACCATTTCGGACAGACCGGCACGATTGCCGACCTCTATCGTCATTTCGGGATCGATGCGGAGGGCATCGTGCGCGCCGCGCAGGCGATTTCCGTCGGACCGCCTGTTCGACACCTTCGCGCGATCTAAGTTGTTTTGCCGGGAGCCTTCATGACCGAACGCAAGTCCGCCCTCATCGTCGGCGTCGGCGCGCAGAAGGGGCTCGGCGCAGCAGTGGCGCGGCGCTTTTCGCGCGAGGGTTTCGACGTGATCGTCGCCGGTCGGACGGCCGCGAAACTCGACGCCGTGGTCGACGACATTCTTGCCACCGGCGCGCATGCGAGTTCCGTCATCGGCGATGCGAGCCAGGAGGCCGATGTCCTGCGCTTCGTCGAGGCGGCCGAGGCCATCGCGCCGCTGCATGTCGCGGTCCACAATGCCGGCACCAATCGCCGCGACCAGTTCCTCAACCTTGCCGTCGATGATTTCGAGCAACTCTGGCGCGAACATTGTCGCGGTGGCTTTCTCGTCGGCCGCGAAACCGCGCGAAAGATGCTGCCGCGAGAGCAGGGGACGATCCTGTTCACGGGCGCATCCGGCAGTTTACGCGGCAAAGCAGGTTTCGCCGCCTTTGCCGCGGCGAAAGCCGGCGTGCGTGCGGTGTCGCAAAGCATGGCGCGCGAGTTCGGGCCAAAAGGCTTGCATGTTGCGCATATCGTTGTCGACGGTGGCATCGCAGGCGATCGCCTCATGTCGCGCATGCCCGAGCGCTTCAAGGAAGCGGGCGAGGATGGCATGCTCGATATCGAAGCCATCGCCGACGCCTACTGGTTCGTGCACACGCAGCATCGCAGCGCCTGGACGCAGGAACTCGACGTGCGGCCTTGGGCGGAGAGTTTCTGAAGCCAGTTGCCGCGTCTTGCAGGGTATGCAGGATAGGACGATCACCAACCGGCAATGAATGTCGGAAGAATCCTGCGCGCAGGCCAGGGGAGGGCATATGTCCGTCACAACGCCGGCGACCGAGCGCGCGTATCAGCCCGTGACCGCACGATCAGAACCGTTCTGGCCGACTGGCTGGTGGCGGCTCATGGACTACAAGATCGGGATTATCCCGCTTCCGATCTACGCGATCCTCGTCGCACTGCTCACCATCCTGACGTTCGAGGGCGAGATTAAGTCGGACGGTCCGACCATGATCGCGGTCCTCGTTCTCGGTGGCTTTACTTGCGCCGAGATTGGCAAGCGCCTGCCGGTTCTCAGGAGCATCGGTGCCGGCGCGATCTTTGCGACGTTCATTCCGTCAGCTCTCGTCTATTACAAGTTGATCCCGCCACAGATCGAGAAGTCGATTATCGACTTCACCAAATTCACGAACTTTCTTTACATCTACATCGCGGCGATCATCGTCGGCAGCATCCTCGGCATGGACCGGGGCGTGTTGATCAAGGGTTTTCTCAAAATTTTCGTCCCGCTTGGCGTGGGCTCGATCATTGCTGCCGGTGTCGGCACGCTGGTCGGTACAGCATTGGGCCTCGGTGCGTACAACACCTTTTTCTTCATCGTCGTGCCGATCATGGCAGGCGGCGTCGGCGAAGGCGCCATTCCATTGTCCATCGGCTATGCCGCGATCCTCGGCATACCGCAGGGCGAATTATTCGCACAGGTGCTGCCCCCTGTGATGCTCGGCAGCCTGACCGCGATCGTCTTCGCCGGCACGCTGAATTATGTTGGCAAGAAATACACCCATCTCACCGGCAATGGGCGCCTGCAGCCCAACGGTCAGGATGATCTCGCGCTCGCGGCGACGGAGTCGAGAGACGGAAAAGGCGGCATGGATGTCACGAACATCGCGGCGGCCGGCCTGACAGCTATCACGCTCTATCTGCTCGGCGTGATGATGCACCACATGACAGGTTTGCCGGCGCCGGTCGCGATGCTTTTCCTTGCGGTGATGGCAAAGCTCGCGCAGGCTGTCTCGCCCAGTGTGCAAAATGGCGGCTTTGTCGTATATAAATTCGTTCAGACGAGCATGACTTATCCGCTGCTGTTCGCCATCGGCGTGTCATTGACTCCTTGGGACAAGCTCGTGGCGGCGTTCACTGTAACCAATCTCATCGTCATCGTGTCGACGGTGTTCACGATCATGGCGTCGGGCTTCGTCATCGGCCGCTGGCTCGGCATGTATCCGATCGAGACGGCGATCGTGAATGCGTGTCACTCCGGCCAGGGCGGTACCGGTGACGTCGCGATTCTCACCGCAGCCGACCGCATGCAGTTGATGCCATTCGCGCAGATCGCGACGCGCATCGGCGGCGCGCTCACGGTGACAGGCGTGCTGATTGTCCTGCGTTGGATTACCTGACGCGGGCGGATCGCGACTATCGTCCCTGGAAAGTCGTCGGGCTTTTGCATTCGGGAACATGCGTGCTTGACGCAGATGCATGATGTCGTCATCGCCGGCGGCGGCAATGCGGCGCTGTGCGCCGCTATTGCAGCGCGACGTGCCGGCGCATCTGTCCTCGTGCTCGAAGCGGCGCCGAAATTTTATCGCGGCGGCAACACGCGACACACGCGCAACATGCGGTGCGCTCACGACAGTGCGACCGCCACGCTGACCGGTCCCTACACCGAAGAAGAATTCTGGGACGATCTGCTGCGTGTCACCGGCGGCGAGACCGACGAGGCGCTGGCGAAGTTCATGATCGCGCAGTCGAAGGACATGCTGCACTGGATTTTTGCGCAAGGCGTGCGCTTTCAGCCGTCACTCGGCGGCACGCTCAGTCTCGGGCGCACGAATTCGTTTTTTCTCGGCGGCGGTCGCGCCATGCTCAACGCGCTATACCGCACGGCTGAAAGTCTTGGCGTCGAGGTGCGCTATGACGCGGAGGTGGTTGCACTCGAAATTGACGACGGTTTCTTTTTCGCTGCGGAGGTGCGCGACGGCGAGCAAACCGTGCGCGTGCCGGCGAAGACATTCGTCGCGGCATCTGGCGGCTTCGAAGCGAACATCGACTGGTTGAAACAAGGCTGGGGCGAGATCGCCGATAATTTTCTCATCCGCGGCACGCCGTGGAACAAGGGCACCGTGCTGCGCATGTTGCTCGATGCCGGCGTGCAATCCGTTGGCGATGTCACGCAGTGCCATGCCGTTGCCATCGATGCGCGCGCGCCTAAATTCGACGGTGGCATTATTACACGACTGGATTGCGTGGTCTTCGGCATCGTCGTGAACCGCGATGCAAAACGCTTCTACGACGAAGGCGAGGATTTCTGGCCGAAACGTTATGCGATCTGGGGCCGTCTTGTCGCCGCGCAACCGGATCAGATCGCGTGGATCGTCTTCGATGCGCCGTCATTGTCGATGTTCATGCCGTCGCTCTATCCGCCGATCGTTGCCGATACGATCGCGGCTCTCGCCAGCGAACTCGGCCTCGACGCCACGACGCTCGAAGCGACCATGAAAGACTTCAACGATGCGGTGCGGCCCGGCACGTTCGATCACACCGTGCTGGACGATTGTCGTACCGAAGGGCTCGATCCGCCGAAGTCGCATTGGGCGCGGCGCATCGAGACAGCGCCATTCTACGCTTATCCCGTGCGACCCGGCATCACCTTCACCTATCTCGGCACGCGCGTGGACTCTAACGCGCGCATACAAATGGCAGACGGAAAGCCGACCGCAAACATGTTCGCCGCCGGCGAAATCATGGCCGGCAACGTGCTCGGCAAGGGATATGCGGCGGGTATCGGCATGACGATCGGCAGCGTTTTCGGACGCATTGCTGGCGAGAGGGCCGCCCGTCATGCACGGAACTGACACGACGGACGTGCGCCATGCGACGCCGGCGCTCGCGGAAGCCGCGCGGCTGATGAATGTGTGCAATTCTTGCCGTTACTGCGAAGGGCTGTGTGCGGTGTTTCCTGCGATGGAGATGCGCCGCACCTTCGCGGACGGCGATCTCGATTACCTCGCGAACCTCTGTCATGCCTGCGGGGCCTGCTACGTCGATTGCCAGTTTTCTCCACCACACGAATTCGACGTCAACGTGCCGAAGGTGCTGGCACAAGTGCGCGCGGAGTCTTGGGGGCGCCATGTTTGGCCTGGCGCTTTGTGCGGCGTGTTCGATCGCAACGGGCTCTGGATTGCGCTGTCGACGGCAGTAGGTGTCGCAGGGTTTATTGGCGGCTTCGTGTTGCTTGCCGACGCCCATGCCTTTTTCGGCGGCGCGAGCGGGCCGGGCGCCTTCTATCGGCTGATGCCGCACAACACGATGGCCGCGCTGTTTGGCGGTGTCTTTTTTTACGCGATTGTCGCGATGGCGATGAGCATGCGCAGTTTTTCGCGCGCGATCGGCGTCCCGTCCGCGGCAAAACCTCTCGGGAAAGCCGGCCACGATGCCGCGACGCTGAAATATCTCGACGGCGGCGGTGTCGGATGTTCGGTCGACGACACGCAGGCGAAAGACCGACGCCGGCTTTGGCATCACTTCGCCTTCTATGGCTTCCTGCTTTGCTTCGCGTCGACGTCGGTCGCGACGCTCTATCACTACGTCCTGCATCGCGAGGCGCCGTATCCGGTCTGGGATTTGCCGGTGGTGCTCGGCACGTTGGGCGGCATCGGCCTGATTGTCGGGCCGATTGGCCTTCTGCATGCGCGATGGACACGCGACCCCGCCGTCTACGACGAAAGCCGCACCGGCATGGACACGGCCTTTACGCTGTTGCTGTTGCTCACGAGCGTCACGGGCCTCGCGCTGCTCGTGCTGCGTGAGACGCCGGTGATGGGCACGCTACTCGCGGTGCATCTCGGTGTCGTGTTCGCGCTGTTCCTGACGATGCCCTACAGCCGCTTCGTCCATGGACTGTACCGCTACGCAGCGCTGGCGCGATACGCGCGTGAGCGGGCCAGCCAGTCGTAGCGCATGTCCCGCCGAAGTTGGTTTGATCCGGCGACATGGACATGCGCCGATCCCGAGATCTCGCCATCTCATGGTTGTTATTGCGTAAAATTTTATGTTGCAGCGCATGCGATGCAGGAATGTCGCAATTCACCGAAACCACGGGATGATCGCGCGTGGCCGTTTACGCGTTCCGAGAGCTTAGGCATACTGATCCCAGGTTCTGAAGCGTCTCACGGGACGCCATGAACGAAGCGTGTTGCACCCAGTCGGCCGACCTGATCACTCGCGCCCGATGAAGCTGGAGGGGCGGGGCAACATCGCAGCGACTGGGCCGCCCGCAAGGCGGCCCATTTCTTTTCTGTGGGCAAGTTCGCGGCCCCCGAACGCCCTCTTGCCGCGCTGCAACGAAAGCGTGGCTTTTGCGTTGCCCCTTCACGTGGGAGTTCGGCGCTCTCGACCGAAACTGTCGGGCGACGTGCCGATCCGAACATCTGAAGGTCTAGCGCGCATCCCGACCGCATGTATTCATGCGATCGGGTAGGATTCGCGCAACTTTACATCCTGGAGCATGTCTTTGTTCGCCAAACCGTGTCCACTTTGGCGGGACATGCTCTGAATGCGCGTCGATGATGGTTCGCCGTTTCCGCTCGGGGCGACTTGGGATGGCCGTGGTGTCAATTTCGCGCTGTTCTCCGCCCATGCGACCGCCGTTGAACTTTGCCTTTTCGACCCGACCGGCCGGCGCGAAACCGATCGCATCAAGCTGCCGCAACGCACGGATCACGTTTTCCACGGATACCTCAAGGATGTGCGACCCCGTCAGCTTTACGGCTATCGCGTCCATGGGCCGTACGAGCCCGAGCAAGGCCATCGCTTCAATCCGCACAAGCTGCTGATCGACCCCTACGCGCGGCAGATCGTAGGACGCATCCGCTGGAACGATTCGCTCTACGGCTATCGCTATGGCTCGCAGCGCAGCGATCTTACGATGGACCGACGCGACAGCGCGCCGAGTGTTCCGAAGTGCCAGGTCGAAGATCCCGCATGGACGTTCGGCGACGACCGGCCGTTGCGCCGCCCGTGGAACGAGACGGTGATCTACGAGGCGCATGTCAAAGGACTGACACAGATGCGCACCGACCTGCCGGTCGCGATGCGCGGCACCTACGAGGCGCTCGGTCATCCCGCCGTCATCGAGCACCTGCTGAAGGTCGGCGTGACCGCGATCGAGCTGTTGCCGATCCATGCCTTTCCGGACGATCGCTTCCTCGCGGACAAGGGGCTACGGAATTACTGGGGCTATTCGACGATGGCCTTCTTTGCGCCGGAGCCGCGTTACGCGGGACCGGGCGGTACGGAAAGCCTGCGTACTGCAATCGCATCACTACATTCGGCCGGCATCGAGGTGATTCTGGACGTCGTCTACAACCATACGATGGAGAGCGACCATCTTGGTCCCACCATCTCGCTGCGCGGCATCGACAACGCCACCTACTACAAGTGCGAGCCGGGCAGTCCACGGCTGAACTGGAATGCAACCGGCTGCGGCAACACGCTCGATCTGGCGCAACCGCGCGTGATGCAGATGGTGCTCGACAGCCTTCGGCACTGGGTCGAATCCTACCATGTCGATGGCTTTCGATTCGACCTTGCGACGGCGCTCGCGCGTGACCCCTATGATTTCACCGATCGCGCGGCGTTTCTGCGCGCCATCGCGCAGGACCCGGTTCTGTCGCGTGTAAAACTGATTGCGGAACCGTGGGACCTCGGCCACGACGGCTATCGCGTCGGCGGGTTTCCCGCGGGCTGGGCGGAATGGAACGACAAGTTCCGCGACACGATGCGGTCGTTCTGGCGCGGCGATGCGGGCAAGTTGCCGGCTGTCGCGCAGGCGATGTCGGGATCGCGCGAAGTGTTCGAAGCGAGCGGGCGGTCGCCAACAGCCTCGATCAATTTCGTTTGCCCGCATGACGGCTTCACGCTGCGCGATCTGGTCAGCTACAACGAGAAGCACAACGTCGCGAACGGCGAAGGCAATCGCGACGGCACGTCCGACAATCTGTCGTGGAATCTTGGCGCCGAAGGCGAGACCGACGATACGCGCATCAAGGCGCAACGAAAGCAGCAAGTCCGCAATTTTCTCGCGACACTCTTTTGCGCGATCGGCACACCGATGCTCCTCATGGGCGACGAGTTGTCGCGCACACAGGGCGGCAACAACAACCCCTATTGCCAGGACAACGAGACGAGCTGGCTCGACTGGAAGAAGGGGCAGTCTTTCGATCCGGACCTGCTCGATTTCGTCGGCACGCTGGTCGCGTTCCGCAGCCGCTTCGAAGCGTTCCGGCGGAGGAATTGGCTATGTGGTGCGAAAGTGCCGGGAACCGATTTGAAGGATGTCTATTGGCTAGCGCCAGAGGGGCGCGAAATGACCAATGACGACTGGGGCAACGGCAATCGGAAGGCGATAGGCATACAGCTCGGTAACGACGCGCCGGATGGGCAGCGCGTGCTGATCCTGATGAACGCCGACGCAGAGACGATGCCGTTCGCGCTGCCGGCTTTTCTTGGCGCAGGCGAGTGGGTGCAACTGCTCGACACATCGATTGATGAAGGTGAAACGCGCGAGAAAATGCGATTGTTGAAGAACGGTGAAAAGTATCCGCTTGCGGGCCGCTCGTTCAGCCTGTTTCAGCTTGCGACGGCGAAGGCCGCCGCCGCGTGAGGGCACATCATACGATGTCGTTCGGCGCCGAAGTGCATGTCGCTGGCGTGCGCTTCGCGCTCTATGCGCCGACAGCGAAAAGCGTCGATCTCGTTCCGCGCGATCGTGAACCTTTACCGATGACGGCGGATGCGGCTGGTCTGTATTCCCTCGATGTGCCGGACGTGGGCGCCGGACTTCGATATCGCTTCCGTATCGATGGCGATCTGCTCGTGCCCGATCCGGCATCGCGCGCGCAGCCGGACGGTATCGATGCAGATGGTGTGGTCGTCGACTCGCGGCAGTACGAGTGGCGCACAGCGAATTGGCGCGGACGGCCGTGGCGCGAGGCGGTGATCTGGGAGGCGCATGTCGGCACGGCGACGCCAGAGGGTAGCTATCGCGCCTTGGGCGAAAAGCTGCCGGACCTCGCGGCCTTCGGCATCACCGCGATCCAGCTCATGCCGCTCGCCGATTGTCCCGGAGCGCGCAACTGGGGCTACGACGGCGTGCTGCTGTTTGCGCCGAACGGTGCCTACGGCACGCCCGACGATCTGCGCGCCTTCATCGACCGCGCCCACGGACTCGGGCTGATGGTGTTCCTCGACGTCGTCTACAACCATTTCGGGCCGGCCGGGAATTACCTCCACGCCTACGCGAAGACGTTTTTCACCGAGCGGCATCCGACGCCGTGGGGCGCCGGCATCAACGTCGACGGGGAAACCGCTGCGATGGTGCGGCGCTTCTTCGTCGACAATGCGCTCTACTGGACGCAGGAATTCCGCTTCGACGGGCTGCGTTTCGACGCGGTGCATGCACTTCGTGACGATTCAACCCCGCATATCCTCGCTGACATCGCGGGTGCGGTGCGCAAGGCTGCGGGCGAGCGCCACGTGCATCTTATCCTCGAGAACGAAGAGAATGCCGCGCGCTGGCTCGATCGTGACGGCGATGGACTGCCAGATAATTTCACGGCGCAGTGGAACGACGACATCCACCATTGTCTGCACACACTGATAACAGGCGAAAGCGACGCCTATTACGGCGACTTTTCCGACGACCCGCTCAGCCGGCTCGGCCGCGCGCTTGCAGAGGGGTTTGTCTATCAAGGCGAGGAATCGAAAAATCTTGGCCACGCACGCGGCGAAGTGTCGAAACATCTGCCGCCGACCGCCTTCGTGTCGTTTCTCCAGAACCATGATCAGGTCGGCAATCGCGCTGTCGGCGAGCGGATCGGCGCACTGGCCTCGCCACAGAAGGTTGCTTTCGCGCACGAAATCATGCTGCTCGCGCCGCAGATTCCGATGTTTTTCATGGGCGAGGAATGGGGCGACACGAGCCCGTTCCTGTTCTTTGTCGATTTCGCGGATGATCCTGAATTGTCGAAGGCTGTGCGCGACGGACGCCGCAAGGAGTTTGCGCGCTTCGCAGCCTTTTCAGACCCGGAGCGGGTACCCGATCCGACTGCGGTCCAAACCTTCGAAGCATCGAAATTGCATTGGGAAGAGCGTCGGGAAACAGAGGGCGCAAAAATACTTGCGATGCATGCATCCTTGCTGAAATTGCGTGCTGCCGAGATCGTGCCGCTGCTCGAAAAGAGTTTCGATGGCGGTGCGTGGGCCGTGGATAATGAGTTGCTCGACGTGTCATGGCGTTTTGGCGCCGAGCTTCTTCGCCTGGTTGCCAACGCTAGCGATGGTTCGCACGCCGTCGCGATCGATGAAGCCGAGCGCGTCATTCACGGCCGCTCGGACGGAAAACTCGATGCATGGTCCTGCTTGGCGACGGTGAGGTCGCGTGGCTGACGATTACCGGATTGACGCGCTATGCCGCGCCTATGGCGTCGCTTTGTCTTACGCGGACGCAGAAGGCCGCACACAGCATGCGAGCGCTGAGGGTAAGCGCCATGCGTTGCAAGCGCTTGGCATCGATGTCTCTGGCGATGCTGCCATCGATGCGGGTCTTGTGTCTGCCGAGACTTCACATCGACGCGTAATTCCGGAGCTGATCGTCACAGACGCGAACGCATCCCGCAGGATCGCCTTGAATGGTGCCGGGAACGCGGAATGGACCTTAGCCACGGAAACGGGTGAGATTCTGTCCGGCCGCGAGGACCATGCGCTGGTCCTTCCGCCGCTCGCGGCGGGTTATCATCGGATCACGCTCAAGACGCGGGATGCGGAAGTCGCATCGACGATCCTTTCCGCTCCGAGTCGCTGCTACCTTCCCGAGGCGCTCGCATCAGGCCAACGCGGTTGGGGCGTCACAGCACAGGTCTATTCGCTGCGCGGCACACGTGACATCGGCATCGGCACCTACGCCGAAGTTGCGAAGCTCGCCGGCGAAGTCGGCGATCGCGGCGGCGCTTTTCTGGGCTTGAGCCCCGTCCATGCGCTTTTCGGCGCCGACTCCTCGAAATACTCGCCCTATTCGCCGTCGTCACGACTGTTCCTGCAGACGGGTCTCATCGCACCGCATCTCGTGGAAGGTTTCGAACCGGGCGACGTCGCGCCAGCGAGCAGCAAACCGCTGATCGACTATCACAGCGTGCTACCTGCGCAGCGCGCGGCGCTCGAAAAAATCTGGGCGCGCACGAAAGACGGCGCAGTTCGCGCGAGCGAAACATTCCGGCGCGACGGCGGCACGCGGCTCGAAGAGCACGCGACATTCGAAGCTTTGTCCGATCATTTCATGGCGCAGGGCCTGAATTGGCCCGGCGTGTGGCCGGACGCATTCCGCGCGCCGCGATCCGCAGAAGGGAAAGTTTTCCGCGCCGATCATGACGAAGCCATCGCTTTTCATGTCTGGCTGCAATGGCTCGCGGACACGCAGCTTGCCGCCGCTGCCGGCGTCGCGCGCAAAAAGAACATGACCGTCGGTCTCTATCGCGATCTTGCCGTCGGCGCAGATCGCGGCGGTTCCGAATATTGGAGCGCGCCGGAGAGTTTCGTCGCGACACTGTCGGTTGGCGCGCCGCCCGATCCGCTCGGGCCCCAAGGACAGGATTGGGGACTTCCGCCGCTGCATCCCGTGACGCTGGCCTCATCCGGTCTTGCAGCGTACCGCGCGCTCGTCTCCGCGAACATGCGTCATGCCGGCGCCATCCGCATCGATCACGCCTTCCAGTTGCAGCGCTTGTTCGTGATTCCTGCCGGCGGCATCGCACGCGACGGCGTCTATCTCGACTATCCGCTCCACGCGCTGCTCGCCGTGCTGAAGATCGAGAGCCATCGCGCGAAGTGTCTCGTCATTGGCGAAGACCTTGGAACCGCACCCGCGGGCTTCTCCAACGCGATCATGGAAGCGGGAATGCTCTCCTACCGCGTTCTGCCGTTTGAGCGGCGCGATGGAGGCGTCTTCAAGGAGCCGGCAGCCTATCCCGCGCCGGCGCTCGCGGCGCTATCGACACACGATCTGCCCACCTTCGCCGGCTGGTGGCGTGGGCTCGATGTCGATGTGCGCGAATGTCTCGGCGTTTTCGACGCGGCGCAGAGCGCAAACGATCGTGTTGGTCGCGCGATCGATCGTGCTCGATTGGCGGAAGCGCTGCACGCCGAAGGTCTCGATGCCTCGCGCGACATCGGCGATCCGCCCGACATCGCCTCGATGCGTTATCTTGCGCGCACACCCTGCGTCCTTGCGGCTGTGCAGATCGAGGATGTGTTGCGTGAAGAGCAACAGGCGAATCTGCCGGGACCGGATTGTGGGCACCCGAATTGGCGTCGTCGTTCGAGCGTGTCGCTCGACGGCATCGAACGCCATCCTGGCCTTGATCGCGTTGCTGCAGCCTTTGCTGCTGAAGGCCGCAGCAGGGACTTCAGCGCACGGAATATCCCGCGTGCCACGTATCGTTTGCAACTGCATGCCGGTTTCACCTTCGATGATGCGGCGGCGACTGTGCCCTATCTCGCCGCGCTCGGCGTCAGTCACGTCTATGTCTCGCCGATCCAGATGGCTGCGCCCGGCTCGACGCATGGCTACGACGTCGTCGATCCGACGCGGCTCAATCCCGAACTCGGCAGCGACGACGCCTTTGCGCGGTTCAGTGACGCGTTGCAGCGGCACGGTCTTCGGCTGCTCGTCGATATTGTGCCAAATCATGTCGGAGTCGGCGGCAAGAGTAATCCTTGGTGGCTCGACGTTCTCGAATGGGGCCGTCGCTCGCGTCACGCAGATTTCTTCGACATCGATTGGGAGAGAGACGGCGCAGACGGCAAACTGATCGTCCCATTCCTCGGCGAGCCGTTCGAAGCCCTTCTTGCAAAACGCTACGTCGGTCTCGGGTTCGAAGCGGGTCTTGGTCGCTTCGCCGTGTGGTACGGCGACCATTGTCATCCGGTGTCACCGCTCCACTATGCCGCACTGTTTTCACGTGCGCGCGGTGCGAGTGGCGAAGCAGCGAGCGTCCTCGAACATTTCGAAAACCGTTTCGCTGCACTCCGCGATGCGATGACTGATGAGATGCTGCTCGACAGCGCAAGAACTCTGCGGCGTGAGCTTTCAGCAGCGTGCGACGCGCATCCGTCATTGCGCCAAGCGCTGGAGCGTGTGGGCGGAGAGATGGACGCCGACGGTCTTCGCGATCTCTGCGCGCGGCAAGCTTGGCGGCTCGTCGCCTGGACGGAAGCGAACCAACACATCAACTACCGACGTTTCTTCGACATAACGTCACTGGCTGGCATTCGCGTCGAAGACGAGAAGGTTTTCGAGGCCTCGCATCTCCTGATATTCGGCCTTGTTGAGGAGGGGCGTATCCATGGTCTGCGCTGCGATCACGTCGATGGCCTTGCCGATCCCGCACAATATCTGCAGCGACTCCAGGCGCGTGTCGGTCCCGGTTTTCCGGTCGTCGTCGAGAAGATTCTGGAGCCAGGCGAAGCGCTGCCGGCGTGGCCGATCGCCGGCACGACCGGTTACGACGTGCTGCATTCGCTGGATGCGATCTTCTTCGCGCCAGATGCGCTACCGGTGCTCGATGACATTGCGCAAAAGGTGTCGCCGGCGACGCAGTCGCGCGACGATGCGTTGTTCGACATCAAGGCTGACCTGGCAACGGGCGCCTTCAAAAGCGAGTTTTTGGCACTTGTTGCCGATATCGCGCCGCTGCTCCATACGTCGGCGCTCGAACACCTAGAGCCTGCCCTACAGGCGCTTCTCGCGGCATGTCCTGTCTACCGCACCTACGGTGATGCGCGCGGCTTTTCGGATGCGGATCGAGCCGTGCTCGCCAATGCGACGAAGATTGCATCGGAACGTCTGGACGCGACTGCACATACCACACTCGGTCTTATCGTTTCCGCCTTGGGCAGAAGCGATGCTTCTCGCGCGCGCCGACGTTTTCAGCAGCTCACCGGTCCGCTGATGGCGAAGAGTTTCGAGGACACGCTTTTCTATCGCGATGTGCGTTTTATCGCTGCCAACGAGGTCGGCTGCGGTCCGGCGCATCCCGGCATGGATGTTGCACCCTTTCACAACGCGAATGTCGAGCGCCAGCGGGACTGGCCAGACTCGTTCGTCGCCACCTCAACGCACGACACGAAACGTGGCGAAGATGCGCGCGGTCGGCTGCTTGCTGCGAGCCACGATCCCACAGGTTGGGCGCTGGCTTGGCAAAAATTCCAGACTACGCCTAGCTACGACGAAATTGTCGATGCCGACGCCTACTTCCTGTTTCAGACTATGGCTGCCGCGTGTCCGCTCTCGCCGGACGAGACTGAACGGCGCGACTTCGTCGAACGAACGCATGGTTTCGTCGAAAAGCTTTTGCGAGAGGGCAAGCAGCGCTCGAGTTGGATCGAGCCGCACGAAGGCTACGAGAATGCCGTCAAACAATTGGCGGCAGACTGCGCGCGTGCCGACGGTGTCCTCTTCACGACGCTCGCGCCTTTCATCCGGGATATTGCGGAAGCCGGCGCAAAGCTCGGCGTCGCGCGCACGGTGCTGAAATGCACGGTGCCCGGTATCCCCGACATTTATCAGGGCACGGAACTGATCGACCTCGCTTATGTCGATCCGGACAATCGTCGACCCGTCAACTACGCAACGCGAGAAGCGTTGATTGGTCGGGCGATCGACTCCGTCGAGCCCGAGTTCTTCCTATCCGGGGAAGCGAAGTTCCGCGCACTTGCTTCGATATTGCAGGATCGGCGCGAGCATCCCGCCACCTACCGCGACATCTACACGCCGCTTGCCGTAAGCGACGCTTCTGCAACCTTGGCTTTTATTCGCGGGAAATACGAAGGCGATCTTTGCGTCGTCGCGCGTCGCGTGTTTTCGCCGAGCGGAACGGCAACGCCCGAGGCGCAAATCGTGCTTCCGATTGGCCAATGGCGAAACCTCCTCAATGGACAGACGTTGGAGGGGGGCCAGGCTCTGGATGTCGGTCGTCTGCTCGGATCGTGGCCCGCCACGGCGTTACGACGGATAGGATGACGAAACACAAATCGCGTAAATCAACCAAGCGCAAGAAGGACGACACCGTGCATTCACCCGCACAGATGGTTCCCGCGCAGCCGGCGCGCCCGGTGCCCACCAAACTTATCGAGCCGCCGCGCGCTGTCGCAGCGGCGCCAGACCTGCGCGCCGGTCGCACGATCATCGAGGCCGTGACGCCGTTGGTGGATAACGGTGTGACTACCATCAAGCGCGTCGTAGGCGATGTTTTGGTCATCGAGGCCAACGTCTTTACCGATGGGCACGAGCAGATCGGCGTCGATGCGATGCTACGCGAAGCGCAATCGGGCACGTGGCAGCGCGTGCCGATGGTGGCGCTTGGTAATGACCGATATCGCGCGACGATTCCGCTCTCGCAGATTGGGCATTTCGCATACGCGGTCGAAGCGTGGCGCGATCCCTTCGTCTCCTGGGCGACCGATACGCGCAAAAAGGTCGCGGCCGGGCAGGATGTCACGACCGAATTGAACGAAGGCCGCGGGCTCGTTGGACCAAGCGGCGTAAAGCTGATGATCGAAGAACTGCTAGGGGACGTTCTCATTGCGCGGATGCGTGAGGAAGGGCCGCGGCACGATGTATCGCGCAGCGCCGAGCTACCTCTCCTCGTCGAGCGTCTGCGCGCACGCTTCTCGTCCTGGTACGAATTGTTTCCGCGCTCGCAGTCGCGAGTCGCCGGCCAGCACGGTACATTTCGCGATGTGCAGGAGCGGCTGCCTGAAATCCGAGCGATGGGTTTTGACGTGCTCTACTTCACACCGATCCATCCGATCGGCGTGAAGAATCGTAAGGGCCGCAACAATTCTTTGACCGCGCAGCCCGGCGATCCCGGTAGTGTCTACGCGATTGGCGGCAAAGAGGGTGGCCACACGGCGCTGCATCCCGAACTCGGCGGCATCGACGATTTCCGCTCGATGGTGTCGGCGGCGCGTGCCTCAGGGCTTGAGATTGCGCTTGATTTCGCCGTGCAATGTTCGCCCGATCATCCCTGGATCAGGGAGCATCCGGAATGGTTCGAGTGGCGGCCCGATGGCACGATCAAATACGCCGAGAATCCTCCGAAGAAATACGAAGACATCGTCAACGTGCGCTTCGATGGCCCGGCCTATCCCGGTGTCTGGCACGCGTTACGCGACGCATTTCTTTATTGGGTCAACGAAGGCGTCACGATTTTCCGTGTCGACAATCCGCACACCAAGCCGGTGCCGTTCTGGCAATGGCTGATTGCGGAAGTGAACGCAAAAAACCCGGACGTGATTTTCCTTGCCGAGGCGTTCACGCGGCCGGCGATGATGCGCAAGCTGGCGAAGGCCGGTTTTCAACAGAGCTACACCTACTTCACGTGGCGTAACACGAAGTGGGAGCTTGAGACATACATCACCGAACTTGCCGGCGAGATGGCTGAATATTATCGGCCGAATTTCTTCGTCAACACGCCGGACATCAATCCGGTTTATCTGCAAACCAGCGGGCCGGCGGGCTTTGTCGTGCGTGCGACTCTTGCCGCGACACTGTCATCGACATGGGGCCTCTACAGTGGCTTTGAGTGGTGCGAATATAAACCGCTGTCGGGCAAGGAGGAATATCTCGACTCCGAGAAGTACGAGATCAAGCACCGTCGTAGTGATACTGGCACCGACATCCGCGCGCATATCACGGCGCTGAACACGATCCGTAATGCAAACCCTGCGTTGCAGGACTTCCGCAATTGCCTTTTCGTCAAAGCGTGGAACGACAGCATTCTTGCTTACGCACGCATGACACCGGCGCGCGACAATTGCGTGTTCGTCGCCGTCAATCTTGATCCGCACAATGTGCAGGAGGCGCATTTCGAAATTCCGCTCTGGGAATTCGGATTGCCAGACGATGCGTCAATCGAAGTCGAGGACTTACTTTTGGGACTGCGCTTTACGCTGACGGGCAAAAGCCATTGGATCAGGCTCGATCCCAATCATCGAACCTGCGTGATCTGGCGTCTCAAACCGCCGCAGGTAGCGGGGCGCGCGGCATGATCGAGCGCAACGATCCGCTCTGGTACCGCGACGCGATCATCTATCAGGTCCACGTCAAATCGTTCTACGACGCAAACGGTGACGGGATCGGTGATTTCGAAGGCCTAACGCAGAAGCTCGACTATATCCGCGAGCTTGGCGCGACAGCGATCTGGGTAATGCCGTTTTATCCGTCGCCGCTACGCGATGATGGCTACGACATCGCCGACTATCGCGCCATCAATCCTGTTTATGGTGACATGCCTGCGTTTCGTCGCTTCATAAAGGCGGCGCACGAGCGCGATCTGCGCGTCATCACCGAACTCGTGATCAATCACACGTCGGACCAGCACCCGTGGTTCCAGAAGGCGCGCAAGGCGAAGAAAGGCTCTGCCGCGCGCGACTTCTACGTATGGTCGGATACGGGCAAGGAATACGCCGACACGCGCATCATCTTTCTCGATACCGAGCGATCCAACTGGACCTGGGACGATGAGGCGAAGGCCTATTTCTGGCACCGTTTCTATCACCACCAGCCCGACCTGAACTTCGACAATCCGAAGGTTCTCGAAGCCGTCCTCGATGTGATGCGCTACTGGCTCGACATGGGCGTCGACGGGCTGCGGCTCGACGCGATTCCATATCTCGTCGAACGCGACGGCACGAACTGCGAAAACCTTCCCGAGACGCACGAGGTCATCAAGAAAATTCGTGCGGCCGTTGATGCGCGCTATCCCGACCGTATGCTACTCGCCGAAGCGAACCAGTGGCCTGAAGACACCGCCAAATATTTCGGTGACGGCGACGAATGCCATATGTCGTTCCACTTCCCGCTGATGCCACGCATGTTCATCGCGCTTGCTCGCGAAGACCGACATCCCGTCACCGACATCATGCGTCAGACGCCGGAAATTCCGGAGACGGCGCAATGGGCGATCTTCCTGCGTAACCATGACGAACTCACGCTTGAAATGGTAACAGGCAAGGAGCGCGATTATTTGTGGTCCTTCTATGCTGCCGAGACGCGGGCGCGCATCAATCTTGGCATTCGCCGTCGCCTCGCGCCGTTGCTGGAAAATGACCGGCGCAAGATCGAACTGCTGAACTGCCTGCTGCTGTCCATGCCCGGAACGCCGACGCTTTATTACGGCGACGAGATCGGTATGGGCGACAACATCTACCTCGGTGATCGCGACGGCGTACGTACGCCGATGCAATGGTCCCCGGATCGAAACGGTGGGTTCTCACGCGTCGATCCGGCACGCTTGTTTCTGCCGGCAGTGCAGGATCCCGTTTACGGCTACACAAGCGTCAACATTGAGTCGCACGCCTCGAATCCGTCGAGCCTGCTGAACTGGATGCGCAAACAAATCGCGGTGCGACGCCGTCATCGCGCCTTCGGGCGCGGCACGCTGCGCTTTCTCTATCCCTCCAATCGCAAGGTTCTCGCCTATCTGCGCACGGACGAGAAAGAGACGATCCTTTGCGTCGCCAACGTGTCGGCCGCACCGCAGGCGGTCGAACTCGAGCTCGGTGAGTTCAGCGGTTTTGTTCCGAAGGAGCTTGGTGCCGGTAGTGTGTTTCCGCCGATCGGCGGTCTTCCATATCTGCTGACGCTGCCCGCCTACGGTTTCTTCTGGTTCCTGCTCGATCCGGACGAGCCGGCGAAAGAGCGTTTCGGGCCGACGCCGTTGATGGAGCTTTTCACGCTTGTTTTGACGGAGCAGGCGCATAAGCTGCTCATGGGGCGTGAGGCAAAGGCCTTCGAGCAGCAGGTTGCGCCGCGCTTCTTGCAGAATCGTCGCTGGTTCGCCGCAAAGGCGGCGGGAATGACGGGCATCCAGATCGTCGAGAATGTCACGTTGCCGGCGCGCGACGCGCGCAAGACGTTCCTGATGCTCGGCCTCGAAGTCGCGTTACGTACCGGCGTATCGCAGCACTATTTCACGCCGCTCGTCGTCGACGAGACGGTAGGTGACGACGAGCCCTCGCCCTACGCAGTCGCGCGTGTGCGGCGTGGCTCTTCGATCGGTGTGCTGCTCGATGCGGACGCCGATCCCGACTTCGCGTGCGCAATGCTCGATGCGCTCAAGGCTGAATCGGTGCTGAAGCTTAGTACCGATCGCGAGTTACGCTTCATCGCCGCGCCAGGTCTTGCGGAAGAGCCCGAGGTCTCGCCGACGGATGTCCAGCGCCTTGGCGCAGAGCAGAGCAACTCTTCGATCCTTTTCGGCACGCGGATGGTGCTGAAACTCTACCGCCGGCTGCACAATGGCCGGAACCCCGAAATCGAGATGACGCGCTATCTCGTGGAGCAGGCGGGCTTCACGCATGTCGCACCAATCCTCGGATTCGTCGAAGTCGTCGAGCCGAACGGCAATGTGCTGAGCGTCGCAATGCTGCAGCGCTTCGTGCGCAATCAGGGTGACGCATGGGCCTTCGTGCTTGAAGATCTCAAGCGCAATCTTTCCGACCCGCTGCCCCAAAACCCGGCAACGCAGCAAGAAACAGGAGCCGCTGCGACCGGTGAAAACTTCCTGCCGCGCGTGCTTGGCGAGCGCACAGCGGAACTGCACTTGGCGTTAGCGCGCAAAACTGACGACGACGATTTCACGCCGCAGCCGATGGATACAACTTTCATGGCGGCGGAAACCGCATCCGTGGTTGCGTCTGCGCAGCGCGCGTTTGCGGCGCTCGAAAAGCTTCGCGGAACTAGCAAGGGTCCGATTGCCGAGTTGCTCGCGCGCAAAAACGATTGCCTCACGGCGATCACATCGGCTTCAAAAAACTGGAAGGACCTGACGCGCACGCGGATCCACGGCGACTTCCATCTAGGCCAGGTGTTGATCGTCGCCGACGACGTCGTCTTCGTCGACTTCGAAGGCGAGCCTGCCCGCACGCCGCAAGAGCGCCGTGCAAAAGCGTCGCCGGTGCAGGATGTCGCGGGCATGCTGCGCTCCTTCGCCTACGCTGCCGAAGTCGCTGCCCGCGACCTCACGTCGCGGTTGGCGCTCGACGGCGACTCGGTGACGGGCCGTGCGCGCCTTTGGGCGGGTACAGCAGCGCAGCAATTTATCGAGAGTTATCAGGTCCGCATCGGCAAGGATGGCGGCGACGCGCCAGATGTCGCGGCATGGAACGATCACCTGCGCTTCCAGCTTCTGAAGAAGGCTTTCTACGAAGTCGAATACGAAGCGAACAATCGGCCCGACTGGGTCGATATTCCCGTTCGCGGCATTCTCGACCTTCTCACTGAGCGCGGGGCAACATCATGAACGCGCCGTTTCAACCTTCGACGTCGCCCGAGACCGTTCTCGATCGAGGCCAACTCGATGCCTTGGCTGCCGGCTATCACGAGAACGTCTTTGCCGTTCTAGGGCCGCACGGCGTCGGCGACAGACAGTGGGAGATCCGCGCGCTGTTGCCGCATGCAACAAGCGTCGAGGTATTACCGCGAGACGGCGCGCCGACACCAATGGTGCGCGTGCATCCCGGCGGCATTTTCGTCGCGCAAGTCTCCGGCGAGTATCGGCCGGCGTATACGCTGCGAATTCACACGCCATACGGTGAGTATGAACAGGCCGATGCTTATTCCTTCGGCTCCGCACTCGCGCAAGATCTGGTGCATGTGCTGGAGCGCGGCGACGCGTCATGGGATGTGTTCGGCGCGCATCCGTGCGAGCACGGAGGCGTCCGCGGTGTGCGCTTTGCCGTATGGGCGCCGAATGCACGACGCGTTAGCGTGGTCGGCGATTTCAACGGGTGGGACGGTCGACAGCATTGCATGCGCCGTCGCTACGATGGTGGGATTTTCGATCTTTTCATTCCGCATGTGAAGGCGGGCGACCGCTACAAATATGAAATGCTCGGACCTGACGGCCAATTGCTGCCAGCAAAAGCCGATCCTTTCGCCTTCGCTGCGGAAAAGCCCCCCGCGACCGCGTCGGTTGTCGTCGAACTGCCGGCGCGTCCAAATCTAGGCGACTGGCAGCGAGAGCGCGCAAAGGCCACGGGCCGCGATGCGCCGATATCGATCTACGAATGCCACCTCGGTTCGTGGGCACGTGTGCCGGAGGAGGGCGATCGCTTCCTCACATATGCCGAGCTTGCGCAGCGTCTTATTCCATACGTGAAAGACCTCGGCTTCACGCATATCGAATTGCTTCCGATCAGCGAATTTCCGTTCGATGGCTCGTGGGGCTATCAGCCCGTGTCGCTCTACGCGCCAACAAGTCGTTTCGGCACGCCTCAAGATTTTGCGGCTTTCGTTAAAGCCGTTCATGACGCTGGTCTCGGCCTGATCCTCGATTGGGTGCCGGCGCATTTTCCGAACGACGCGCATGGCCTCGCGGAGTTCGACGGCACTCATCTCTACGAACATGCCGACCCCCGTCAGGGATTTCATCAGGACTGGGGCACCTACATCTACAATTTCGATCGGCCGGAAGTCGCGGGCTTCCTTATCTCGAACGCGCAATTCTGGCTCGATCGTTACGGGATCGATGGTCTGCGTGTCGATGCCGTCGCGTCGATGCTCTACCTCGACTATTCGCGAAAACACGGCGAGTGGGTGCCCAACAAGTTCGGCGGGCGCGAGAATCTCGGCGCCATCTCGTTCCTGCAGCGCACGAACGAGAAGGCATACGGGACATCACTGGGCACGATGACGATCGCCGAGGAATCGACGGCGTGGCCGGGTGTGTCCAAGCCAACATATCTCGGTGGTCTCGGATTCGGCTACAAATGGAACATGGGCTGGATGCACGATACGTTGCATTACATGCAGCGCGATCCGCTCTACCGGGCGCACCATCATCACGACATGACGTTCGGCCTGATCTACGCATTCTCCGAAAACTTCGTGCTGCCGCTCAGCCACGACGAGGTCGTTCACGGCAAGGGCTCGCTCATCAACAAGATGCCGGGCGACGTCTGGCAGAAGTTTGCGAACCTGCGCGCCTATTTCGGCTTCATGTGGGCGCATCCCGGCAAGAAGCTGCTCTTCATGGGCGGCGAGATTGCGCAGTGGGCCGAGTGGAACCACGACAAAAGTCTGGACTGGCATCTCCTCGACGATCCTAAACATCGCGGCATGCATTCGCTGATCCGAGATCTCAACCGGGCCTATTGCAACACGGGTGCGCTGCACGAGCGCGATTGCGAGCCGCAAGGGTTCTCCTGGATCGTCGGCGACGACAAAGACAATAGCGTCTTCGTGTTTTCGCGTACTGGGAGCGACGGCTCTTACGCAATCGTTGCGTGCAATTTCACGCCGGTGCCGAAGTCGGCCTATCGCTTCGGTGTTGATCGCGGCGGCCTCTACGAGGAACGCGTTAACACCGATGCCGGCGTGTATGGCGGCAGCAATATGGGGAACATGGGTGGTGTGCGGGCGTCCGACACGCCGAGCCACGGGCTTCCGCATTCGCTGGAGATCATGATCCCGCCGCTCGCGACTGTCATCCTCGTGCAGCAGGGGTAACTACAGGTCCCGCGCGATGACGATGCGCTGCACATCGCTTGTGCCTTCGTAAATCTGGCACACGCGCACATCGCGCCAGATGCGCTCGACCGGAAAATCCTCGAGATAACCGTAGCCGCCAAAGGTCTGGATCGCGTCGGAACAGACGCGCTCCGCCATTTCAGTCGCGAAGAGTTTCGCCATGCAGGCCTCCGTGAGACACGGCTCGCCCGCTTCGCGCTTGCGCGCTGCATGCAAAACCATCTCGCGCGCAACGGAGACCTGGGTCTTCATGTCGGCGAGGCGGAACGCCACCGCCTGATGTTCCGTGATTGGCTTTCCGAATGCCGTGCGCTCGCGCGCGTAATCGCGTGCCGCTTCAAACGCGGCGCGCGCCATTCCGACAGCCTGCGCGGCGATGCCGATGCGGCCGCCCTCGAGATTCGAGAGCGCGATCTTGTAACCTTCGCCTTCCTTGCCGAGAAGAAGGTTAGCCGGAAGGCGCATGTCGTTGAACGCGATCTGGCAGGTGTCGGAGGCGTGCTGACCGAGCTTGCCTTCGACGCGCACAACCTCGTAGCCGGGTAGATCGGTCGGCACGATGAAGGCCGACATGTTGTTCTTTTTCGCGTCCGGATCGGTGATGGCAAAGACGATGAGCACGCCAGCGGTCTTGCCCGAGGTTATGAACTGCTTCGATCCGCTCAACACCCAAAGATCGCCGTCACGACGTGCGCGTGTCTTCAGGTTGCTCGCATCGGAGCCCGCTTGCGGCTCGGTGAGCGCAAAACCACCGATCATCTCGCCGCGCGCGAGCGGCCCGAGATATTTCTGTTTCTGCGCGTCGGTGCCGAAGCGCAGAATCGGCAGACAGGCGACGGAATTATGCACGCTCATGATCGTCGAGCAGGCGCCGTCGCCGGCCGCGATCTCTTCCAGCGCCAGCGTGTAAGCGACCTGGCCGACATCGGCGCCGCCGAACGCCTCCGGCACCAGCATGCCGAGAAATCCGAGCTGGCCCATCTCGCGCAGCGCGCCGTGCGGCACGATTCGTTTGCTGCTCCACTCCGCTGCGTTCGGCAGCAGCTTTTCGCGCGCAAAGCTGCGTGCTGTGTCGCGGATCAGGATTTGCTCGGCAGTAAACATCGCCGCACGCTACCACAACCGCTGCAGGCTAGCGCGGGTCTCACGATGCCGTAAGAGTGCTTCAAACAGAAGACTTGCCGGGAGGCACGATGATCCCCGAGACACCGCCACTACACCCCTTTAACGCCTTCGATGTCGCAGAACTGCTGCGCATCCGCGCGCGCAGTCGCGCGGATCATTCCTTCATCATCTGGGAGCCGTTCGATGGCTTACCGGAGACATGGACTTACGCGCGATTTAATCACGACGTGTCGCGGCTCGCGGCCGGCCTCGCGAAACGCGGCGTGAGAAGCGGCGACCGGCTTCTCATCCATCTCGACAATTGTCCTGAGACGCTGATTGCCTGGTACGCCTGTGCCGTGCTCGGCGCCGTCGCGGTGACGACGAATGCACGCTCGTCGGCGGACGAACTTGCGTATTTCGCGATGCACAGCCGCGCAGTCGCGGCGATCACGCAGCCGCGGTACGCAGACCTTGTGGCTGCATCGTCGCGCGATCTGCGCTTTATCGGCGTGACCGCGCATGACAACGGCGCGCCGCCGGCTGCTGGTTTCTCACCCGGAAAATCCGAGTGCTTCGATGCGCTCTTCGGCGACGCATCCGATGTGCCGCATCGTGCGCCCGATCCGTCGCATCCCGTTGGTGTGCAATACACGTCAGGCACGACGTCGCGACCCAAGGGCGTGCTGTGGACTCATGCGAATGCGTTGTGGGGCGCACGCATCAACGCGCTGCATGAGGATTTGCAGCCGACCGACATCCATCTCGTGCATTTGCCGCTGTTCCACACGAATGCGCAGGCCTATTCCGTACTCGCGACGCTCTGGGCCGGGGGCACAGCGGTCATCATGCCGCGTTTCTCTGCCAGCAGATTCTGGCCGATCTCACTTAAGCACCGTTGCACATGGACGTCGGTCATCCCGTTCTGCGTCAAGGCGCTCATGTCGGTCGAGAAGCCGGCGTCGCATCAGTACCGATTGTGGGGTAGCGCAGTTTGCGAGCCGCCGAGCGATGCGCATTTCGGCGTGAAGACGGTCGGCTGGTGGGGCATGACCGAGACCATCACGCACGGCATCGTCGGCGATGTGCATCTTCCGAACGCGCCGCTGTCCTGCGGACGGCCGGCGCCGGAATACGGCATCGCGATTGAAGACGACGATGGACATCCCGTTGCGCCTGGCGAGACCGGGCATCTGCTCGTGCGCGGCATTCCCGGGCTGTCGCTGTTCCGCGAGTATCTCGACAACCCGCAGGCAACCGCCGATGCCTACGATGATCGCGGGCTCTTCCGCACCGGCGATCGCGTCACGCTTCTTGAGGACGGCGCCATCCGCTTTTCGGATCGTGACAAGGATATGCTGAAGGTCGGCGGCGAGAATGTCGCGGCCTCCGAGATCGAGCGAATCGTTTTGACCGTGCCTGGCGTGCGCGAAGCCGCCGTCGTCGCGAAACCGCACCCGATGCTGGAGGAAGTGCCGGTCGTATTCGTCATTGCCGAAGAAAGCGCACGAGAAAGCGATTTCGCTGAACAAATTTTGGACGCCTGCCGAGCGAGCCTTGCGAGCTTCAAGGTGCCGCATGAAGTGCGCATCGTCGACGACATGCCACGCTCCACGCTGGAGAAGGTCGCCAAGGCGCAGCTCAGGAAAATTCTGCAACTGTAGCTCCGCCATTCGGCTTCGCTTCAATCTTAGGCAGCGCTGAAGGGTTGCCCATTTTACAGGCGAGTCAGCTCACTGACGGCTCCGCGTCGGGGCGTTACCAGCGTGGCATACCGCTTGCTGCATGTGCGAACAGCACTCGTGCTGAGCAGGCATGCATCCGAGCGACCGGAGCGAAATTCACGATGGACGACACCAAGTCAGGCCTTACCCGACGTGGAGCGTTAAGAGGTGCGAGCGCAGCTCTGGCGCTGACGGCGGCAGCCCGAGCGACTTTCCCGAGCGGCGCTTTTGCGCAAGGGGCAGGACCGGAAGTCACGGGTGCCAAACTCGGCTTCATTGCGCTGACTGACGCCGCGCCACTGTTTGTCGGCAAGGACAAAGGCATTTTCGCCAAATACGGCATGCCGGACGTCGAGGTGCTCAAACAGGCGTCCTGGGGGACGACGCGCGATAATCTCGTGCTTGGTTCCGAGGGCAACGGCATCGACGGCGCGCACATCCTGACGCCAATGCCCTATCTCATCTCGGCCGGTCGCGTGACGCAGAACAATCTGCCGACGCCGATGTACATTCTCGCGCGTCTCAATCTCGACGGTCAGTGCATCTCCGTTTCCAACGAATACAAAGACCTCAAGGTCGGTCTCGACACGAAACCCTTCAAGACGGCGCTTGAGAAGAAGAAGGCGTCTGGCAAGCCGATCAAGGCGGCGATGACCTTCCCAGGCGGCACGCATGACCTTTGGATTCGTTATTGGCTCGCATCCGGCGGCATCGACCCCGACAAAGACATCGAGACGATTGTCGTGCCGCCCGCGCAGATGGTCGCCAACATGAAAGTCGGTACGCAGGACTGCTTCTGTGTCTGCGAGCCGTGGAACGACCAGCTCGTGCATCAGAATATCGGCTACACGGCGCTTACGACCGGTGAGCTCTGGAACAAGCATCCGGAGAAATCGCTCGGGATGCGAGCGGCCTGGGTCGACAAGTATCCGCGCGCCGCAAAGGCGCTGCTGCTCGCCGTGATGGAAGCGCAGCAATGGTGCGACAAGGCGGAGAACAAGGCGGAGATGGCCGCCATCTGCGCCAAGCGGAACTGGATTAACGTCCCGGTGGAAGACGTGAAAGATCGGATGGCCGGCAAGTTCGACTACGGCACCGGCCGTGTCGTCGAGAACTCGCCGCATATCCTCAAATATTGGCGCGATCAGGCATCGTATCCGTTCCAGAGCCACGACCTCTGGTTCCTCACCGAAGACATCCGTTGGGGCAAGTTCGATCCGGCGACCGACACCAAGGCGCTTATCGCGAAGGTCAATCGCGAGGATCTGTGGCGCGAAGCGGCGAAGGAGATGGGCGTCGCGGCAACCGACATCCCGCAGTCCAAGTCGCGTGGCAAGGAAACATTCTTCGACGGCAAGGTCTTCGATCCGGAAAATCCGGCGACCTATCTCGCCAGCCTCGACATCAAGCGCATCGCGTAATCGTCGCCATTATCGACGGACGGGACATATCGATATGAGCATGACATTGCCGAAAGTGGCGGGGATGGCGCCTTCCTCGTCGCCCTATCTGCGACTTGTCGTCGACGTACTGCGTAAGGTCGGAGTGCGGGTCGGGCCACCGATCGTGGTGATCGCGCTGTTGCTCGTCGTCTGGCAGGTCACCTGCTCGCGACCGGGAGCCGGTCTGCCGCCGCCGACGCGCGTGCTCAACGACACGTGGGATCTCATCATTCACCCGTTCTTCGACAACGGTGGCACCGACAAGGGTTTGTTCTGGCATATCTCGGCGAGCCTCCAGCGCGTGGCGCTTGGCTACGCGCTGGCAACTGTTGCGGGCATCGCGCTTGGCACGTTGGTCGGTCAGTCGACGTGGGCGATGCGGGGGCTCGATCCAATTTTTCAGGTTTTGCGCACTGTGCCGCCGCTTGCATGGCTACCGCTGTCACTCGCAGCCTTTCGCGACGGTCAACCGTCGGCGATCTTCGTCATCTTCATCACCGCGATCTGGCCGATCATCATCAACACGTCGGTCGGCATCCGCAATATTCCGCAGGATTATCGAAACGTCTCCGCCGTTCTGCGTCTCAACGGTCTCGAGTTCTTCTGGAAGATCATGATCCCGTCCGCGGCACCGTACATCTTCACGGGCTTGCGCATCGGCATCGGACTCTCGTGGCTGGCGATCGTCGCAGCCGAGATGCTGATCGGCGGCGTCGGCATCGGCTTCTTCATCTGGGACGCCTGGAATTCCTCGCACATCTCCGAGATCATCCTGGCGTTGATCTATGTCGGCATTATCGGCTTCCTGCTCGACCGGATCGTCGCGATGATCGCCAACGTCGTCACCCGCGGAACGAGCGCGCAATGACAAAACCGTCCTACCTCAACGTCTCGCAGGTCGGCATCACCTTCAGCCGCGCAGGTGTGACAAGCGAAGTCCTGCGCGACGTCGATTTGCGCGTCGAGAAGGGCGAGTACGTCTCGATCATCGGCCATTCGGGCTGCGGTAAGTCGACGCTTCTCAATATCATTGCAGGACTGTCTCGCGCCTCGACCGGCGGCGTGCTGCTCGAGAATCGTGAAGTGAATTCGCCGGGCCCCGATCGCGCCGTCGTATTCCAGAACCACTCGCTCTTGCCGTGGCTCACGGTGCGCGAAAATGTCGGCCTCGCCGTCGACAAGGTGTTCGGCCGCAAGAAGTCGCGTGCCGAGCGCAACGACTGGATCGATGCGAACCTGCGGCTCGTGAACATGCTGCACGCTGCCGACAAGCGACCGGGCGAAATCTCCGGCGGCATGAAGCAGCGTGTCGGCATCGCGCGCGCATTGGCGATGGAGCCGAAGGTACTGCTCCTCGACGAGCCGTTCGGCGCGCTCGACGCGCTGACGCGCGCGCATCTGCAGGATCAGGTCATGGAAATCCATGCCCGGCTCGGCAATACGATCATGATGATCACCCATGACGTGGACGAGGCCGTGCTTCTGTCCGACCGCATCGTGATGATGACAAATGGCCCGTCGGCAACAATCGGCGAAGTGTTGACAGTCCCGCTTGAACGCCCGCGTAAACGTCTCGCGCTCGTCGAGGACCCGGTCTATGTACACGCGCGCGCGGCCGTGCTCGAGTTTCTCTACGCCCGTCACGCGGCGCCAGCGCTCGCTGCCGCCTGATATCGCTGCCGGCCTGATGCTGGCGTCTGCCGGCGTGCGATGATACGCGCGTCGCGTGACAATTCCTGACGTTGATCCAGCCGTCGCGCATGCACTGCATGCCGCGCCTCGCAGCGTTGGCCGCGCAGAGTTGTTCCTCGGCTTTCTCAAAGTCGGTCTGCTTGGATTCGGTGGTGTCGCACCGTGGGCGCGACACATCATCGTTGATGAGCGTCGCTGGTTGAGCGAGCGTGATTACGCGGCGCTCCTTGGTGTCGGTCAGGCGCTGCCAGGTGCAAACACTGTAAACGCCGCTGTCATGATCGGCGACAAGTTTCAGGGTTTCGTCGGCGCGGTGCTTTGCGTGTGCGGACTGATGGCCCTGCCACTCGTCATCTTGATCGGCGTTGCAACGCTCTACACGTCGTTTGCCAATCAGCCGCTCGTCGAAGCGACGATGACGGGCGCCGCGGCTGCGGCAGCAGGTCTCATTATCGGCATGGCGCTCAGGATGTTGCGCGAGCTCAGGCTCGCGCCGGTCGCGCTGCTGTTCTGCGGCAGTGCTTTTGTTGCCATCGCAATCCTCGGCTGGCCGTTCGTGCCGGTTCTCGCTGTGCTCATTCCGGCAAGCATTGCTGCAGCGGCATTTGCCGAGCGGCGCGCATGAACGTCGTCGGCGCACTCGCTTCTACCTTTGCAATGTTGTCGCTGGTGTCGATCGGCGGCGCGAATGCGACACTTCCGGAAATCCATCGCCAGGTTGTCACCGTGCTTGGCTGGATGGACGACCAGACATTCGCGCATCTCTTCGCGATCTCGCAGATCGCACCCGGCCCGAACATCCTCGTCGTCAGCCTTATCGGCTGGCAGGTGGCGGGTCTTGCGGGACTCACCGTGGCGACGCTCGCGATTCTGCTTCCATCTTCGGCGATCGCTTTTGCCGCTGGGCGAGTGATCGCGCGTTGGGACGACACGTCTTGGGTCCGGGTGGCAAAGGCCGGGCTTGTACCCGTCGCGGTCGGTCTGATCGCCGCCAGCGGCGCGGTCGCGGCGCGGGCCAACGATCACACTGTGCTGGCCTGGACGATCACCGGCATCGTTGCCGTTGCCTTTGTCGGCACGAAGCGAAATCCGCTCTGGTTGCTCTCTGCTGGCGCGCTCGCAGGAGTTGCGGGCGCGCTGCTGGGCTTTTGAGAAAAGGCTTGGCGGGCTACGGCATTTCCGCTAAAGAGGCTTTGTGGCGCGCGACCGACTGGTCCCGCGCCACCTCTGTTTTTGGATGTCGCCTTGCGGCGATGTCGTACGGATCGCAATGGCCAACCCGTTCCAGTTCCTGCAGGACGTTCGTAACGAGGCGTCGAAGGTCACATGGCCTTCGCGTCGCGAGACGCTGATTACGTCGGGGCTCGTGCTCGCGATGGTCGTCGTCGCGTCGATCTTTTTCGTCGCTGTCGATCAGACACTGCGGGTGGTGGTCGGCTTTGTTCTCTCGATCGGTAAATAGACTGCGGACCTGATGAGCACGCGCTGGTATATCGTCCACGCCTATTCGAACTTCGAGAAGAAGGTCGCGGAATCGATCCGTGAGCAGGCCACGCAGCGTGGTCTTGCCGACAAGTTTGAGGACATCCTCGTGCCGACGGAGACGGTCGTCGAAGTGCGTCGCGGACGTCGCATCAATTCCGAGCGGAAGTTCTTTCCTGGCTATGTGCTGGTGAAATGCGACCTGACGGATCAGGTTTTCCATCTCATCAAGAACACGCCGAAGGTCACGGGCTTCCTCGGCTCGGACAACAAGCCGATGCCGATCTCCGAGGCCGAAGCCGACCGCATCAAGGGTCAGGTCGCCGACGGTGTCGACCGGCCGAAATCGACGATCCGCTTCGACATCGGCGAGACGGTGCGCGTCGCCGACGGTCCGTTCGCGTCGTTCAACGGGACGGTGGAAGAGGTAGACGAGGGCCGCTCGCGCCTCAAAGTCGCGGTGTCCATCTTCGGCCGGCCGACGCCGGTCGAACTTGAATACACTCAGGTCGAAAAGGTCTGATTGACCGTTCCGCGAAAGTTGCGGACTTTTGCGATAAAGGGACGGTGTAAACTGGGGGCATATATTCGCCTCCGCTAGACATTTGTCTGTGTTTCGGGGTTGGCTTCTGCGCCATCTGCCAGTATGACCCGCACGGCTTCCTTGCGAGGCTCGCGCATTTCTTTCGCGCATTCGCCGTGGGAGGCATGCCGGTCGCCAGCCGGAGTTCATGCCGCACCACGAACTACAACCGTCGATCGGTAGCGCTCCAGGCGCCAAGCCGGTTGCCAATCGTTGGAGACAGCCGTGGCAAAAAAAATCACCGGCTATATCAAGCTGCAGGTGCCTGCGGGCGCAGCAAACCCGTCGCCGCCTATCGGGCCGGCGCTCGGTCAGCGCGGCCTCAACATCATGGAATTCTGCAAGGCGTTCAACGCCCGCACAGGCCAGATGGACAAGGGCACGCCGATCCCCGTCATCATCACCGCTTATCAGGACCGCTCCTTCACTTTCGAGATGAAGCAGCCGCCGGTGACCTTCTTCCTCAAGAAGGCCGCCAACCTGAAGATCGGTAAGAAGCCGGCATCCGGTTCTAAGACGCCGGGCCGCGGCACGGTCGGCCAGGTGACGCGTGCGCAGATCAAGGAGATCGCGGAGAAGAAGATGCCCGATCTCAACTGCGCCAACGTCGAAGCCGCAATGGCGATGATCGAAGGTTCTGCCCGTTCCATGGGCCTCGAGGTGGTGGGGTAAGTCATGGCTGGAAAACGCACAGAACAGACCCGTGAGGGTATCGAGCGGACGAAGCTTTATCCGCTCCCCGAGGCCGTGAAGATGGTCCGCGAGCGCGCGAAGGCGAAGTTCGACGAGACCGTCGAGATCGCCATGAACCTCGGCGTCGATCCGAAGCATGCGGACCAGATGGTCCGTGGCGTAGTCAATCTGCCGAACGGCACTGGTCGCACGCTCAAGGTCGCCGTTTTCGCGCGCGGTCCGAAGGCCGACGAGGCGAAAGCTGCTGGCGCCGACATCGTCGGTGCGGAGGATCTCGTCGCGACGGTGCAGGGCGGCACGATCGAGTTCGACCGCTGCATCGCGACACCGGACATGATGGGTCTCGTCGGTCGTCTCGGTAAGGTGCTCGGCCCGCGCGGCCTGATGCCGAACCCACGTGTCGGTACCGTCACGATGGACGTCGCCGCTGCGGTCAAGGCGTCGAAGGGCGGGGCCGTGGAATTCCGGGTCGAGAAGGCCGGCATAGTGCAGGGCACGGTCGGCAAGGCCTCGTTCGACGACGCCAAGCTGGTCGAGAACATTCGCGCCTTTGTCGATGCGGTGAGCAAGGCCCGGCCAACGGGCGCGAAGGGCACGTATCTGCAGCGCCTTGCGATCTCATCGACGATGGGACCCGGCGTGAAGGTTGACCCGTCCTCGATCGCGGCCGTCTCGTAAGAACGTTGTCTGTGTGCGGCGGGACAAATCTGCCGCACCGCAACACTTTTTTGCTTGGCAAAGGCGGTTCGAGGCTTTAAGGACCGCGCACGGGGTCGACCGCAGCTTGCGACCCCGTATCCAAAATTCAGCTTCCTTTTCGGTCGACGCGGCCCTGCCGTGACGTGCGAAAAGGTGGACCCAGCCGGCGGACGCGGAGTTCTCCACGTCCGGTCCGGCTATGTCTTGTCCAAGACTGCCGGTGCCGAAACCTTTCGAGGCGGACGCTTAATCGGCGAGACAGCCGGGAGTTCCGGATCATCTCGCGGCCTGCACAGACAGGGAAAGAACGGAAGGTGCGCAGGGCCTGCGGTCCTCGCGTGTTTGGTTCGGCCTCTGATCCACTTGGTCGCGAGTTCTTCGCGGCCTGTGCGGACAGGATCACGTCGCCGTGTCGCCTTGGGGCTTCGCGGCTTGTGCAGAACGGGGGCGCCTCTCGCGGGGCGCGCCCAGGAGAAGAGCACCGTGGACAGAGCGGAAAAGAAAGAAGCGGTTGCGACACTGAACGGCGTGTTCAAGAACACGTCCGTCGTCGTCGTGGCGCATTATTCCGGCCTGACCGTGGCCCAGATGCAAGCGCTGCGAAAGCAGATGCGCGCAGCCGGCGCCAAGGTAGAGGTTGCCAAGAACCGCCTGGTCAAGATCGCTCTCGACGGCACGGACGTCGCCTCGATCGGCACCCTAATGAAGGGTCCGACCCTGATCGCCTATTCGGACGATCCGGTGGCGGCCCCGAAAGTGGCCGCGGCTTTCGCCAAGGACAACGAGAAATTCGTCATCCTCGGCGGCGCCATGGGCACGACCTCGCTCGATCCGAATGGCGTGAAGTCGCTTGCGACCATGCCTTCGCTCGACGAGCTGCGCGCCAAGATCGTGGGCCTCGTGCAGGCGCCCGCGACGAAGCTCGCGCAGCTTGCCAACGCGCCCGCCGCCAAACTGGCGCGCGTGTTCGGGGCCTATGCCGCGAAAGAGAGTGCCTGACCGGGTCTGAACCAGACCTAGCGAATCCTTTCATTCATCCCTATTTGAGGAACATTCCAAAATGGCCAATCTCGAAAAGATCGTCGACGACCTGTCGAGCCTGACGGTTCTCGAAGCTGCCGAGCTCGCGAAGATGCTCGAAGAGAAGTGGGGCGTGTCGGCCGCGGCGGCAGTTGCGGTTGCGGCGGGTGGCGGCGGCGGCGCGGCGGCTGCGCCGGTCGAAGAGCAGACCGAGTTCACGGTCATGCTCACGGCAGCCGGCGACAAGAAGATCGAAGTCATCAAGGAAGTCCGCGCCATTACAGGTCTTGGCCTGAAGGAAGCGAAGGACCTCGTCGAAGGTGCGCCGAAGCCGGTCAAAGAAGGCGCGACCAAGGAAGACGCCGAGAAGCTGAAAGCACAGCTCGAGAAGGCCGGCGCGAAGGTCGAATTGAAGTGAGTTTTGCTGCCGTCGCACGACGGTTTGCAGATTAGCATTTAGCGGTTCCGGAGGAAGCGATTCCTCCGGAGCTTTTGCCGTTTCAGGGCCTGCCCATTTTCTGGGTCGGCCTTCCCGAAGCGCGAGGCTTCGGCCCGTCCTGGCAAGGCGGTGTTTGGCGAGAACCCGCGGGGCGCGCGGGACCGCCAGTCGAGATGCGAGGAGCCACATGGCGCAGACGTTCACCGGCCGCAAGCGTGTCCGCAAGTATTTCGGACATATCCGCGAAATCACCGAGATGCCGAATCTGATCGAGATTCAAAAGGCCTCCTACGATCAGTTTCTGATGGTGGATGAGCCGAAGGGTGGCCGCGGGGATGAGGGGCTGCAGTCGGTCTTCCGGTCAGTGTTTCCGATCTCCGATTTTTCCGGCGCGTCGCTGTTGGAGTTCGTGAAGTACGAGTTCGAAGCACCGAAATTCGACGTCGACGAGTGCCGTCAGCGCGGCATGACTTATTCCGCGCCGCTGAAGGTAACGCTGCGACTTATTGTGTTCGATATTGATCCTGATACCGGCTCGAAGTCCGTCAAGGACATCAAAGAGCAAGACGTCTACATGGGCGACATGCCGTTCATGACGATGAATGGAACCTTCGTCGTCAACGGCACCGAGCGCGTCATCGTCTCTCAGATGCATCGCTCGCCCGGCGTCTTTTTCGATCACGACAAGGGCAAGAGCCATTCCTCGGGCAAGCTGTTGTTCGCCGCCCGCATCATTCCGTATCGCGGCTCCTGGCTCGACATCGAGTTCGACGCCAAGGACATCGTCTACGCGCGCATCGATCGCCGCCGGAAGATCCCGGTGACGTCGCTGCTGTTCGCGCTCGGCATGGACGGCGAGGAAATCCTCTCGACCTTCTACAACAAGATCTCCTACCAGCGTTCCGGCGACAATTGGCGTATCCCGTTCAATGGCGATCGATTGAAGGGCGTCAAGCTCACCGCCGATCTGATCGATGACGAGACCGGCAAGGTCGCCGTCGAGACCGGCCGCAAGTTGACCGTGCGCGCTGCCAAGCAACTCATGGATGGGGGCTTGAAATACATACGCGTCGCCGACGAGGAGCTTATCGGACATTATCTTGCTGAGGATCTCTACAACACGGAGACCGGCGAGATTTACGCTGAAGCCGGCGAAGAGATCACCGTTAAGACGCTCCCGGCGTTGCTGGAGCAGGGCTTCACCGAACTGCCGATCCTCGACATCGATCACATCACGATCGGGCCGTACATCCGCAACACGCTGTCGGTCGACAAGAATTCCCGTCGCGAAGAAGCGTTGTTCGACATCTATCGCGTGATGCGTCCGGGCGAGCCGCCGACGGTCGAGACCGGCGAGGCGATGTTCCATTCGCTGTTCTTCGATTCCGAGCGCTACGACCTTTCGGCCGTCGGCCGCGTGAAGATGAACATGCGCCTCGATCTCGATGCGCCCGACACGATGCGCGTCCTGCGCAAGGACGACATCGTTGCGGTCGTGCGTGCGCTCGTAGACCTGCGTGACGGCCGTGGCGAGATCGACGACATCGACCATCTCGGCAATCGCCGCGTGCGTTCGGTCGGCGAGCTAATGGAAAATCAGTATCGCGTCGGCTTGCTGCGCATGGAGCGCGCGATCAAGGAGCGCATGTCGTCGGTCGATATCGACACCGTCATGCCGCAGGACCTCATCAACGCGAAGCCTGCTGCCGCCGCGGTGCGCGAGTTCTTCGGCTCGTCGCAGCTTTCGCAGTTCATGGATCAGACGAACCCGCTGTCCGAAATTACGCACAAGCGGCGTCTATCGGCGCTCGGGCCGGGCGGTCTTACGCGTGAGCGCGCGGGCTTCGAAGTCCGCGACGTGCATCCCACGCATTATGGCCGCATCTGCCCCATCGAGACGCCGGAAGGCCCGAACATCGGTCTCATCAACTCGTTGGCGACGTTCGCACGCGTCAACAAATACGGGTTCATCGAGGCGCCGTATCGCCGATTCCGCGACGGCAAGGTGACCGACGAGGTTGTCTATCTCTCCGCGATGGAAGAGGCGAAATACCACGTCGCGCAGGCGAACGTGGCGATGAAGGCCGACGGTTCACTTTCGGAAGACCTTGTCATCGTACGCCACGCCGGCGACGTGATCATGGCGCCGAGCGAACGCGTCGACTACATGGACGTGTCCGCTAAGCAGCTCGTATCGGTCGCCGCGGCGCTCATCCCGTTCCTCGAGAACGACGACGCCAATCGCGCGCTCATGGGCTCGAACATGCAGCGTCAGGCTGTGCCGCTCGTCAAGGCGGATGCGCCCCTCGTCGGCACCGGCATGGAAGCGGTCGTCGCGCGCGACTCGGGCGCAGCCATCGCGGCACGTCGCACCGGCGTCATCGATCAGATCGATGCGACGCGTATCGTCGTGCGAGCGACAGAAGACTTCGATGCTGGCCGTGCCGGCGTCGATATTTACCGGCTGATGAAATACCAGCGCTCGAACCAGTCGACCTGCATCAACCAGAAGCCTCTGGTGCGTGTCGGTGACGTCGTGCGCAAGGGCGACATCATCGCGGACGGTCCTTCGACCGATCTCGGCGATCTCGCGCTTGGCCGCAACGTGCTCGTCGCATTCATGCCGTGGAACGGCTACAACTTCGAGGATTCGATCCTGCTCAACGAGCGGATCGTGAAGGACGACGTGTTCACATCCATCCACATCGACGAGTTCGAAGTGATGGCGCGCGACACGAAGCTTGGTCCTGAGGAGATCACGCGCGACATCCCGAACGTTTCGGAAGAAGCGCTGAAGAATCTCGACGAAGCGGGCATCGTCTATATCGGCGCGGAAGTGATGGCCGGCGACATTCTTGTTGGCAAGATCACGCCGAAGGGCGAAAGCCCCATGACGCCGGAAGAGAAGCTGCTGCGCGCCATCTTCGGCGAAAAAGCCTCCGACGTGCGCGACACGTCGCTGCGCGTCCCTCCGGGCGTGCAAGGCACGATCGTTGAAGTGCGGGTGTTCAACCGGCATGGCGTCGAAAAGGACGAGCGTGCGCAGGCGATCGAGCGCGAGCAGATCGAACAACTCGCGAAGGACCGCGACGACGAGCTCGCGATCCTCGACCGTAACGTTTACGCGCGCCTCGCCGACTCGCTTCTCGGCAAGAAGGCCGTCTCCGGGCCGAAAAACTTCAAGAAGGACACGATCCTTTCGCGGCAGACGCTCGACGAATATCCGCGCTCGCAGTGGTGGGTGTTCGCGCTCGAAAACGACTCGCTGATGGGCGAGATCGAGGCGATGCGCAAACAATACGACGAGGCGAAGAAGGGGCTCGAAAGCCGCTTTCTCGACAAGGTCGAGAAGCTGCAGCGCGGCGACGAGATGCCGCCGGGCGTCATGAAGATGGTGAAAGTCTTCGTGGCGGTGAAGCGCAAGATTCAGCCCGGCGACAAGATGGCGGGCCGTCACGGAAACAAGGGTGTCGTCTCGCGGATCGTTCCGCAGGAGGACATGCCGTTCCTTCCCGACGGTCAGCCGGTCGACATCGTGCTCAATCCGCTCGGCGTGCCGAGCCGCATGAACGTCGGCCAGATTCTCGAAACGCATCTGGGTTGGGCCTGCGCCGGTCTCGGCAAGCAGGTCGGCGATGCCGTCAACCTCTACATGAAGTCGAAGGACGTGAAGCCGCTGAAGGCGAAGCTCCTCGACATCTACGGCAAGGACGAAACCATCGCCTCGCTCGACGAAGCCGGAATGGTGGAGTTGGGCGAAAACCTGCGCAAAGGCGTACCGATCGCGACACCGGTTTTCGACGGCGCGCACGAAAGCGACATCGTCGAGATGCTGGAGAAGGCGGGTCTCGATCCGTCCGGCCAGGTGACACTGTTCGACGGTCGTACGGGCGAACCTTTCGACCGCAAGGTGACCGTCGGCTACATTTACATGCTGAAGCTGCATCACTTGGTGGACGACAAGATTCACGCGCGCTCGATCGGACCTTACTCGCTCGTCACGCAACAACCGTTGGGCGGCAAAGCGCAGTTCGGCGGTCAGCGTTTCGGCGAGATGGAAGTCTGGGCGCTCGAGGCGTACGGCGCGGCCTACACGCTGCAGGAAATGCTGACGGTGAAGTCGGATGACGTCGCCGGCCGCACGAAGGTCTACGAGTCGATCGTGCGTGGCGACGATGCATTCGAATCCGGCATTCCCGAGAGCTTCAACGTGCTCCTCAAGGAGATGCGTTCGCTTGGCTTGAATGTCGAACTGGTGGCGCGCGAGAAAGCGCCGGAAGCGTTGCCGCCGGCGGAAGCCGCGGAGTGATGGCAATCGAAACGGGCAGGGGCTGACGAGCGTCGACAGCCTTTGCCGATTGCCGACTAACTTACGAAATTCAGGGCCTCAGGCCCGAACGGAGAGCACATGAACCAAGAGGTCATGAACCTTTTCAATCCGGTCATCGTTCAGCCGGTGTTCGACCAGATTCAAATCGCGATCGCGTCGCCTGAGAAAATTCTCTCGTGGTCGTTCGGCGAAATCAAGAAGCCCGAAACGATCAACTACCGCACGTTCAAGCCTGAGCGTGATGGTCTGTTTTGCGCGCGCATTTTCGGTCCGATCAAGGACTACGAGTGCTTGTGCGGCAAGTACAAGCGGATGAAGTACAAGGGCGTCATCTGCGAGAAGTGCGGCGTTGAAGTTACGCTCGCGCGCGTGCGGCGCGACCGCATGGGCCACATCTCGCTTGCGGCGCCTGTCGCGCACATCTGGTTTCTGAAGTCGCTGCCCTCGCGCATCGGCTTGCTGCTCGATATGACGCTCAAGGACCTCGAGCGCATCCTGTATTTCGAATCCTACATTGTTCTCGATCCAGGCCTCACGCCGCTCAAGGACCGTCAACTCCTCTCCGAAGACGACTATCTGCGCGCGCAGGACGAGTACGGCCAGGACAGCTTCACGGCGTCGATCGGTGCGGAGGCGATCCGCGAGATTCTCAAGGGCATGGAGCTCGAGAAGATCGCCGCGCAGCTGAAGGTCGAGATCTCGGAAGCGACGACGGAGCTGAAGCCGAAGAAGCTCGCGAAGCGCCTGAAGATCATTGAGGCCTTCATCAATTCCGGCAACAAGCCGGAATGGATGATTCTGACGGAAGTGCCGGTCATCCCGCCGGACCTGCGTCCGCTCGTGCCGCTCGACGGCGGCCGTTTCGCGACGTCCGATCTCAACGATCTCTATCGCCGCGTCATCAACCGCAACAATCGTCTCAAGCGTCTGATCGAACTGCGCGCGCCCGACATCATCATCCGCAACGAAAAGCGGATGCTGCAGGAAGCTGTCGACGCCTTGTTCGACAACGGCCGTCGTGGCCGCGTCATCACGGGTGCCAACAAGCGGCCGCTGAAGTCGCTTGCCGACATGCTGAAGGGCAAGCAGGGCCGGTTCCGCCAGAACCTGCTCGGCAAGCGCGTCGATTATTCCGGTCGTTCGGTCATCGTTGTTGGTCCGGAACTCAAACTGCACCAGTGCGGCCTGCCGAAGAAAATGGCGCTCGAACTGTTCAAGCCGTTCATCTATTCGCGTCTCGACGCGAAGGGCTTCTCGGCAACCGTAAAGCAGGCGAAGAAGCTCGTCGAGAAAGAGAAGCCGGAAGTTTGGGACATCCTCGACGAGGTAATCCGCGAACATCCGATTCTTCTGAACCGCGCGCCGACACTGCATCGTCTCGGCATCCAGGCTTTCGAGCCAGTGCTGATCGAAGGCAAGGCGATCCAGCTGCATCCGCTCGTTTGTGCGGCGTTCAACGCCGACTTCGACGGAGACCAGATGGCCGTGCACGTTCCGCTGTCGCTCGAAGCGCAGCTCGAAGCGCGCGTCCTGATGATGTCGACCAACAACATCCTGCATCCCGCGAACGGTCAGCCGATCATCGTGCCGTCGCAGGACATTGTGCTCGGCCTCTACTATCTGACACTGATGCGCGACGGTGAGCCGGGCCAGTATGCGGTCGACCCCAAGTCGAAGGCGCCGGTGTCGGGCATTTTCGCCGATATGGGCGAGATTGAGCATGCGATCGCGGCGAAGTCCGTGACGCTGCACACCAAGATCAAGGGTCGTGCATGGACCTATGATGAGAAGGGCAAGCGCGTATCGAAGTTATTCGATACGACGCCGGGCCGACTCTTGCTCGGTCAGCTTTTGCCTAACAATGCGAAAGTGCCTTTCGACGTCGCCAACAAGCTGATGACGAAGAAAGAAATCTCGAACATGATCGACACCGTCTACCGCAACTGCGGTCAGAAGGACACGGTCATCTTCTGCGACCGCATCATGTCGCTGGGCTTCCGCGAAGCGTTCAAGGCGGGCATTTCCTTCGGCAAGGACGACATGGTCGTGCCGGAAACGAAGGCGAAGATCGTCGAGGATACGAGCGCGCTCGCGAAGGAATACGAGCAGCAGTACAACGACGGTCTCATCACGCAGGGAGAGAAGTACAACAAGGTCGTCGACGCTTGGGCGAAATGCACCGACAAGCTCGCCGATGAGATGATGGGTCGTATTTCGTCCGTGAAGAAGGACAAAGACGGGCGCGATATGCCGATCAACTCGATCTACATGATGTCGCACTCGGGAGCGCGCGGTTCGCCGCAGCAGATGAAGCAGCTCGCGGCGATGCGCGGCCTGATGGCCAAGCCGTCGGGCGAGATCATCGAGACGCCGATCATCTCGAACTTCAAGGAAGGCCTGACCGTTCTCGAGTACTTCAACTCGACCCATGGTGCTCGTAAAGGTCTCGCCGACACGGCGCTCAAGACAGCCAACTCCGGCTATCTGACGCGTCGACTTGTGGACGTCGCGCAGGACTCGATCATCACGTCGTTCGATTGCGGTTCGACCGGTGGCATCAGCATGCGTGCGATCATCGACGCAGGTCAGGTTGTCGCGTCGCTTGCGTCGCGCATTCTCGGCCGCACGCCCGCCGACGATCTTAAAGAAGCCGACGGCAAGTTGATCGTTGCTGCCGGCGAGCTCATCGACGAGGTCCACATCGATCGGATCACGAAGGCCGGCATCCAGGAAGTGAAGATCCGCTCGGTGCTGACCTGCGAGATGAAGAACGGCGTTTGTGGCAAATGCTACGGTCGCGATCTCGCGCGTGGCACGCCCGTCAACATGGGTGAGGCGGTCGGCGTCATTGCGGCGCAATCGATCGGCGAGCCGGGCACACAGCTCACGATGCGTACGTTCCACATCGGTGGCGCTGCGCAGATCGCTGATCAGTCGTTCATCGAGTCGAACTTCGATGGCGTCGTGAAAATGCGCAACCGGCATCTGGCGCGCAACGGCGAGGGCGATCTGATGGTCATGGCGCGCAACGTCGCGGCCGTCATCGTTGGGCCGGACGGCACGGAACGTGCGGTGCATCGCGTGCAGTACGGCGCGCGCATGAAGGTCGATGAGGGCGACACGGTCACGCGTGGCCAGCGCATCGCCGAGTGGGACCCGTATTCGCGTCCGATCCTGACGGAGATTGATGGCGTCGTCGGCGTTGAAGACCTGATCGAAGGGCAATCGCTCGCAGAGTCGGCGGACGAATCGACGGGCATCACCAAGCGCGTCGTCATGGATTGGCGTCTGAACTTGCGCTCGGCCAGCCTCAAGCCTGCGCTCATCATCAAGGGCAAGGACGGCAAGATCGGCAAGCTCTCGCGCGGCGGTGACGCCCGCTACGTCCTGCCAGTCGACTCGATCCTCGCGATCGAGCCGGGCGGCACGGTGCAGGCCGGTGACATCATCGCGCGTGTTTCGATGGACAGCGCCAAGACACGCGACATCACTGGCGGTCTGCCGCGCGTGGCGGAGTTGTTCGAGGCGCGTCGTCCGAAAGACCATGCGATCATCGCGGAAGCTTCGGGCAAGGTGCAGTTCGGGCGCGACTTCAAGAATAAGGTGCGCATCTCGATCATACCGAACGAAGAGGGTGCGGAGCCTGTCGAGTATCTGATCCCGAAGGGTAAGCACATCCATCTGCAGGACGGCGATATCGTCGAAAAGGGCGACTATATCGTCGACGGCAATCCGGCGCCGCACGACATCCTGGCGATCAAGGGCGTCGAAGAACTCGCCGCCTATCTCGTCAACGAGATTCAGGAGGTCTACCGACTGCAGGGCGTGAACATCAACGACAAGCACATCGAAGTGATTGTCCGTCAGATGCTGCAGAAGATAGACGTCGTGGAACCGGGCGATTCCGGCTTCCTCGCGAACGAACAGGTCGACCACCTCGAATTCGATGCTGTCAACGAGAAGACGGTCTCGGAAGGCGGAAAGCCTGCGACCGGTACGCCGGTGCTACTCGGCATCACGAAAGCCTCGCTGCAGACGCGGTCCTTCATCTCGGCGGCGTCGTTCCAGGAGACCACGCGCGTCCTCACGGAGGCAGCGGTCAACGGCAAGGTCGATACGCTCGAGGGCCTGAAGGAGAACGTCATTGTCGGCCGGCTCATCCCGGCGGGCACTGGCGCGGCAATGTCGAAGATTCGGCGAATCGCGACGGGTCGGGACGATCTCATCCTCGCGCAACGGCAAGAGGCGGCGCAGACCGCTGCCGCTCCGCGGCTGCCGGCAGCGGAATAAAGTCTTTCAAAGGCCGCTTCGGACGATGCGGCCTTCGAAATCTCCGACATTCGGGGAGATTGACGCTGGTTTCGGCACGCTTTCGGGTTGACGCCCGAGAGCGTGACGATTAGAAACCGGCCAACTTAACGACAGGCCGTAGGTCTCGTGGTCCCTGGGCGACTCGCTTGGGACAATCCGGACTTAAACGCTGTCGGCGACACCTGAGACTGAGAAGTCGTGATTTCGGCCCTTACGGGTTGGTTCATCAGGGCATGACCGCGGTTTCCCGTGGTCCTCTGCATCGCCAAGCGCCAGGCCCTCGGGCTGACGGCGCTGTTTCGTTTGCGCGTGCGATACGCGTCAGGACGCCGGCGGTTTGCCGCCGGTGAGGTGCAACGGGTTCGCTCAAGAAGGGCAATATGCCGACGATCAGCCAGTTGATCCGCAAGCCGCGGCAACAGAAGACCTACCGCGAGAAAGCGCGCCATCTGCAGGCTTGTCCGCAGAAGCGCGGCGTCTGCACGCGCGTCTATACGACGACGCCGAAGAAGCCGAACTCGGCGCTTCGTAAGGTTGCCAAGGTCCGCCTCACCAATGGCTTCGAGGTCATCGGCTACATTCCCGGCGAAGGCCACAATCTGCAGGAGCACTCGGTCGTCATGGTGCGTGGCGGTCGCGTGAAGGATCTTCCGGGCGTTCGCTATCATATCCTTCGCGGCGTGCTCGATACGCAGGGCGTCAAGGACCGCAAGCAGCGTCGTTCGAAGTACGGCGCGAAGCGTCCGAAGTAAGCGAGGAACAGAACCATGTCCCGCCGCCACAGCGCCGAGAAGCGCGAAGTCATTCCGGACGCCAAATATGGCGATCTGGTTCTCGCGAAGTTTATGAATTCGATCATGCATCACGGCAAGAAGTCCGTGGCCGAGTCGATCGTGTATGGCGCGCTCGATCAGGTCGAGCGCAAGATGCGTGTCGAGCCAGTGCCGGTCTTCCGGCAGGCGCTCGATAATGTCGCGCCAGCGCTCGAAGTGCGCTCGCGCCGCGTCGGTGGCGCGACTTACCAGGTGCCGGTCGATGTGCGTCCCGACCGGCGGCAGGCGTTGGCGATTCGCTGGATTATTTCGGCTGCGCGCGACCGTAACGACAAGACGATGGTGGAGCGTCTTTCGGCCGAGTTGATGGACGCAGCCAGCAACCGCGGTAATGCCGTCAAGAAGCGCGAAGACACGCACCGCATGGCGGAAGCGAACCGCGCCTTCTCGCACTACCGCTGGTAGCGCGAAGCCACTCGAGGACACCCGCAAATGCCCCGCTCTCATCCGATCGAGGACTATCGTAACTTCGGCATCATGGCTCACATCGATGCCGGGAAGACGACGACGACCGAGCGGATTCTGTACTACTCCGGCAAGAGCCATAAGATCGGCGAAGTCCACGACGGCGCCGCTACGATGGACTGGATGGAGCAGGAGCAGGAACGCGGCATCACGATCACGTCCGCCGCGACGACGACGTTTTGGAACGGTAAGCGTCTCAACATCATCGACACGCCCGGCCACGTCGATTTTACGATCGAAGTCGAGCGTTCGCTGCGCGTCCTCGACGGCGCGGTTTGCGTGCTCGACGGCAACCAGGGTGTGGAGCCGCAAACCGAAACGGTGTGGCGTCAGGCCGACCGTTACAACGTGCCGCGCGTCGTGTTCGTCAACAAGATGGACAAGATCGGCGCCGACTTCTTTCGTTGCGTTGACGAGATCAAGACCAAGGTTGGTGGACGGCCGGTCTGCATTCAGCTGCCCATCGGCTCGGAAGCCGATTTCAAGGGCATCATCGATCTCGTCCGCATGAAAGCGGTCGTCTGGGAGAACGAGGCGCTCGGCGCGAAATATCACGACGAAGAGATCCCGGAAAATCTTCGTGCGCAGGCTGAAGAATATCGTCACACGCTCATCGAAGCGGCGGTCGAACTCGACGACGACGTGATGTCTGCCTATCTCGACGGCACCGAGCCGGACGAGGCGACACTCAATCGTCTGCTTCGCAAGGCTGTGCGTAATATCTCCTTTCATCCGGTCCTGTGCGGCTCGGCCTTCAAAAACAAGGGCGTTCAGCCGCTGCTCGACGCCGTCGTCGCCTATCTCCCGTCTCCCATCGATCGCGATGCGATCAAGGGCTCCGATATGGAGACGGGCGATGAGATGACGCGCCTGCCGAGCGACAGCGAGCCGTTCTCGATGCTCGCCTTCAAGATCATGGACGATCCGTTCGTCGGCACGATCACCTTCTGCCGTTGCTACTCCGGCAAGGTCGATTCCGGCACGACCGTGCTGAACTCCACCAAAGACAAGAAAGAGCGCGTTGGCCGTATGCTGTTGATGCATGCCAACGACCGCGAGGACGTGAAGGAGTGCTATTCCGGCGATATCGTCGCGCTCGCGGGCCTCAAAGACACACGCACGGGCGACACGCTCTGCGACATGAACAAGCCTGTCGTTCTGGAGCGCATGGAGTTTCCGGAGCCGGTGATCGAAATCGCTATCGAGCCGAAGTCGAAGGCCGATCAGGAGAAGCTCGGTATCGCGCTTTCGAAGCTGGCTGCCGAGGACCCGTCGTTCCGTGTTTCGACGGATCAGGAAAGCGGCCAGACCATCCTCAAGGGGATGGGCGAACTGCATCTCGACATCAAGGTCGACATCCTGCGGCGCACCTACAAGGTCGACGCGAATATCGGCGCTCCCCAGGTCGCCTATCGCGAGAGGCTGACCAAGAAGATTGACATCGACTTCACGCATAAGAAGCAGACCGGCGGTACGGGCCAGTTCGCGCGCGTTAAGATCACCTTCGAGCCGAACGAGGCCGGCAAGGGCAATCTCTTCGAGTCAAAGGTCGTTGGTGGCTCGGTGCCGAAGGAATACGTGCCTGGCGTCGAAAAGGGCATCAACAGCGTGATGGGCGCGGGCATCCTTGCCGGCTTCCCGGTTGTCGATGTGAAAGCCACTCTGACGGACGGCGCGTTCCACGACGTCGACTCGTCGGTGCTCGCCTTCGAGATCGCGTCGCGCGGTGCTTTCCGCGAAGCGCTGCAGAAGGGTGGCTCCGTGCTTCTCGAGCCGATCATGAAGGTCGAGGTCACGACGCCGGAAGACTACACCGGCTCGGTGATGGGCGATCTGCTCAGCCGCCGTGGTCAGGTGCAGGGGCAGGATATGCGTGGCAATGCGGTGGTCATCAACGCGATGGTGCCGTTGGCTAACATGTTCGGCTACGTGAACCAGCTTCGCTCGTTCAGCCAGGGCCGCGCGAACTACACAATGCAATTCGACCACTACGAACAGGTACCTTCGAGCGAAGCGGCGAAGGTACAGGCGAAATACGCGTAACGACGCGAACGTAATTTAGATCTTCGAGAGGAGTTGGCGATGGCCAAGGCAAAATTCGAGCGCAATAAGCCTCACTGCAACATTGGCACGATCGGCCACGTCGATCATGGCAAGACGTCCTTGACAGCGGCGATCACGAAGGTCCTCGCGGAGGCCGGCGGCGCGACGTACACGGCTTACGACCAGATCGACAAGGCGCCGGAAGAGAAGGCGCGCGGCATCACGATCTCAACGGCGCACGTTGAGTACGAGACGAAGAACCGCCACTATGCGCACGTCGATTGCCCCGGCCATGCCGATTACGTGAAGAACATGATCACGGGCGCGGCGCAGATGGACGGCGCGATTCTCGTCGTGTCGGCGTCCGACGGCCCGATGCCGCAGACTCGCGAGCACATCCTGCTTGCGCGCCAGGTTGGCGTGCCCGCGCTCGTCGTGTTCATGAATAAGGTCGACCTCGTCGACGATCCGGAACTGATCGAACTCGTCGAGATGGAAGTTCGCGAGCTTCTGTCGAAGTACGATTTCCCCGGCGATGACATTCCGATCATCAAGGGTTCGGCGAAGGCCGCACTCGATGGCGTCAAGAACGACATCGGTCATGATGCCGTTCTCAAGCTGATGGAAGAAGTCGATAAGTTCATTCCGCAGCCGGAGCGTCCGAAGGACCAGCCCTTCCTGATGCCGGTCGAGGACGTGTTTTCGATTTCGGGTCGTGGCACGGTCGTCACCGGCCGTATCGAGCGCGGCATCGTGAAGGTCGGCGAGGAAGTCGAGATCGTCGGCTTGCGCGCTACGATCAAGACGATCGTCACCGGCGTCGAGATGTTCCGCAAGCTGCTTGACTCGGGCGAGGCGGGCGACAACGTCGGCTGCCTGCTGCGCGGCACGAAGCGCGAGGACGTCGAGCGCGGCCAGGTGCTGTGCAAGCCGGGTACGGTGAAGCCGCACACGAAGTTCAAGGCTGAGGCCTACATTCTTACGAAAGAAGAGGGCGGCCGCCACACCCCGTTCTTCACGAACTATCGTCCGCAGTTCTATTTCCGCACGACGGACGTGACCGGCATCGTCACGCTTCCGGAAGGCACAGAGATGGTCATGCCTGGCGACAACGTCTCGATCGACGTCGCGCTGATCGTGCCGATCGCGATGGAAGAGAAGCTGCGCTTCGCCATCCGCGAAGGCGGCCGAACCGTCGGTTCGGGCGTCGTGGTGTCGATCCAGGAGTGATTGCAAACAGGACGTAGCGGATGGTGGGCTTAGCCTCGCCATTCGCTCCTCCCGTCTCTCGCTTCGGCGGCGACAGCAGCAAAGAGAAAAGAAGACCATGAACGGCCAGAATATCCGCATCCGCCTCAAGGCGTTCGATCACCGCATCCTCGATACGTCGACGCGGGAGATTGTCTCGACCGCGAAGCGGACCGGCGCGCAGGTGCGTGGGCCGATCCCGCTGCCGACGCGCATCGAGAAGTTCACCGTCAACCGCTCGCCGCACGTCGACAAGAAGTCGCGCGAGCAATTCGAGATCCGCACCCACAAGCGCGTTCTCGATATCGTCGATCCGACGCCGCAGACCGTGGATGCGCTGATGAAGCTCGATCTCGCCGCCGGCGTCGACGTCGAGATCAAGCTCTAAGTTTTTAACCGGGCACCTCTCCAAGCGACGTGCCCAGAGGATTTTGAACGATGCGATCAGGTGTTATCGCACAGAAGGTCGGCATGACCCGCGTCTTTACGGACGCCGGCGAGCATGTTCCGGTCACCGTGCTGAAGCTCGATGGCTGTCAGGTCGTCGCGCATCGCACGGCCGACAAGAACGGATACAGCGCCGTGCAGCTCGGCATCGGCCGCGCGAAAGTGAAGAACGTCTCGAAGGCCGAGCGTGGCCGCTTCGCCGTCGCGAACGTCGAGCCGAAGCTGAAGCTCGCTGAGTTCCGCGTGCCGGACGACGGGCTTATCCCTGTCGGCGCCGAGATCACGGCGGATCATTTCGTCGTCGGTCAGTTCGTCGATGTGACCGGTACCTCGCTCGGCAAAGGCTTTGCTGGCGGTATGAAGCGCTGGAACTTCCGCGGTCTGCGCGCCACGCACGGTGTGTCGGTGTCGCATCGTTCGCTCGGCTCGACCGGTGGTCGTCAGGACCCCGGTAAGACGTTCAAGAACAAGAAGATGGCCGGTCATATGGGCGCCGAGCGCGTGACGACGCAGAACCTGCGCGTCGTGCAGACGGATGTCACCCGCGGGCTTATCCTCGTCGAAGGCGCGGTGCCTGGTCATGCTGGCGGCTGGATTCAGGTGCGTGACGCGGTGAAGCGTCCGCTGCCGAAGGATGCGCCGCAGCCCGGCAAGTTCAAGCTCGGAAGCGGCGAAGCCAAGGCTGAAGCGCCTGCGGCTGAAGACGCTAAGGAGTCGAACACGTGAAGATCGACATCACCTCGCTCGACAGCGCCGATAGCGCCGGGTCGATCGAACTCAAGGACGAGATTTTCGGCCTCGAGCCGCGCATGGATCTCATCCATCGCATGGTGCGCTACCAGCTCGCCAAGCGTCGCGCTGGCACGCATGCGGTGAAGAACCGCGCCGACATCGCCCGCACTGGCAAGAAAATGTACAAGCAGAAGGGCACTGGCGGCGCCCGTCACGGCTCGGCACGCGTGCCGCAGTTCCGCGGCGGTGGACGCGCTTTCGGGCCAGTCGTGCGTAGTCATGCGCACGATCTGCCGAAGAAGGTTCGCGCACTGGCGTTGAAGCATGCGTTGTCGGCCAAGGCCCGCGACGGCGGCATCATCGTTTGGGAAAAGGCCGAAGCTGCCGACGGTAAAACAAAAGCGTTGCGTGAGAAATTTGGAAAGATCGGTTTGTCGAGCGTGCTGATCATTGACGGCGCAACACCGCACGAGCATCTGTCGCTGGCGGCGCGCAGCATCGCGCATGTCGATATCCTGCCGGTCGCCGGCATTAACGTCTACGACATCCTGCGCCGCGAGAAGCTCGTGCTGACGCGCGCGGCCGTCGATGCGCTGGAGGCGCGCTTCTCATGAGTAAGGACGTTCGTCATTACGACGTGATCGTCGCCCCGGTTATCACCGAGAAGGCGACCAGTGCGTCGGAATTTAACAAGGTGACCTTCAAGGTCGCGCGCGACGCAACTAAGCCGCAGATCAAGGCGGCGATCGAAGGGTTGTTCGACGTGAAGGTCGATGCGGTCAACACGGTACGTCGCAAGGGTAAGACCAAGGCGTTCCGCGGTCAGGTCGGCCGGCAGTCGGATACCAAGCGCGCAGTCGTGACGCTGGCCGATGGCCATTCGATCGACGTGACGACCGGCCTGTGAGCGGAGCGGGTTAGGGAACATGGCACTCAAAACCTTCAAGCCGATCACGCCGAGCCTTCGCCAGCTCGTGCTCGTCGACCGGTCGGCGCTCTACAAGGGCAAGCCGGTCAAGCGCCTCACCGAAGGCAAGCATAGCAGCGGCGGTCGCAACAACAACGGCCGCATCACTGTGCGTTTCCGTGGTGGTGGCCACAAGCAGACGTATCGCATCGTCGACTTCAAGCGGCGTAAGCTCGACATGGCCGCGAAGGTCGAGCGGCTCGAATACGATCCGAACCGCACGGCGTTCATCGCACTCGTCACCTATACCGATGGTGAGCAGTCCTACATCCTCGCGCCGCAGCGTCTTTCGCCGGGCGATGAGGTCGTGGCGAGCGCGTCTGCCGATGTGAAGCCGGGCAATGCGATGCCCCTGTCGGCGATCCCGGTCGGCACGATTGTCCACAATGTCGAGATGAAAATCGGCAAGGGTGGCGCGATCGCGCGCTCGGCCGGCTCCTACGCGCAGATCGTCGGTCGCGATCAGGGTTACGTCATCCTGCGTCTCAACTCCGGCGAGCAGCGTCTCATCAACGGCCAGTGCTTTGGGACGGTCGGTGCGGTGTCCAACCCGGACCATATGAACGCGTCGATCGGCAAGGCTGGTCGTTCGCGCTGGCTCGGCCGCAAGCCGCACAACCGCGGCGTCACCATGAACCCGGTCGATCATCCGCACGGTGGTGGTGAAGGCCGCACCTCGGGTGGCCGTCATCCGGTCACGCCGTGGGGCAAGCCGACCAAGGGCAAGAAGACGCGTTCCAACAAGGCGACGCAGCGCTTCATCGTCGCCTCGCGCCATGCGCGCAAGAAAAAGGGCTAAGGCATGGCACGTTCGCTCAAGAAGGGCCCGTTCGTCGATGGCTATCTGCTCAAGAAGGCAGATGCATCGCGCGGAACCGGCCGCTCCGAGGTCATCAAGATCTGGAGTCGCCGTTCGACCGTCCTGCCGCAGTTCGTGGGTCTCACGTTCGGCGTCCACAACGGCCACAAGCACATTCCGGTCAATGTCAGCGAAGACATGATCGGCCACAAGTTCGGAGAGTTCGCACCGACGCGGACGTTCCACGGCCACTCCGCCGACAAGAAAGCCAAGAGGGGCTGACGACGATGTCGAAGCCGAAGGCGCCGCGCGCGCTGAAAGATAACGAGGCGAAGGCGGTGACGCGCATGCTGCGCATCAGCCCGCAGAAGCTGAACCTGCTTGCGCAGCTCATCCGCGGCAAGAAGGTCGAGAAGGCGCTTGCCGATCTCGAATTCTCGCGCAAGCGGATCGCGATCGACGTGCGCAAGACGCTGCAGAGCGCCATTGCGAACGCCGAGAACAATCACAGCCTCGACGTCGACGATCTCGTCGTCGCCGAAGCGCATGTCGGCAAAGCGCTCGTCATGAAGCGCTTTGCGGCGCGGGCGCGTGGCCGTGCGGGTCGCATCGAGAAGCCTTTCGCGAACATCACGATCGTGGTGCGCGAGGTCGAGGCCCCCGCTGCGGCGGCGAAGGCCTGAGGAGAGAACGATGGGTCAGAAGGTCAATCCGATCGGGCTCCGCCTCGGCATCAACCGTACGTGGGATTCGCGCTGGTTCGCCAACAAGGGCGAGTACGGCAAGCTGCTGCATGAAGACATGCACATTCGCGAAATGCTGATGAAGAATCTGAAGCAGGCCGCGGTGTCGAAGATCGTCATCGAGCGTCCGCACAAGAAATGCCGCGTCACGATCCACTCGGCGCGTCCGGGTGTCGTCATCGGCAAGAAGGGTGCTGACATCGACAAGATCCGCAAGCTCGTCGGCACGCTGACGAAGAGCGAGGTCGTCATCAACATTGTCGAGGTGCGCAAGCCCGAAGTCGACGCGACGCTCGTCGCCGACTCGATTGCCCAGCAGCTCGAGCGCCGCGTTGCGTTCCGCCGCGCCATGAAGCGCGCCGTGCAGTCCGCGATGCGTCTTGGCGCCGGCGGCATCCGCATCAATTGCTCGGGCCGCCTCGGTGGTGCCGAAATCGCGCGTCAGGAGTGGTACCGTGAGGGTCGTGTGCCGCTGCACACGCTGCGCGCGGACGTGGACTACGGTGTCGCGACAGCGCATACCGCGTACGGAACATGCGGCATCAAGGTCTGGATTTTCAAAGGCGAAATCCTCGAACACGACCCGATGGCGCAGGACAAGAAATTGGCCGAGGCTGACCACGGCGCAAGCGAGCGTCGCGGACGCCGCGACGACGACCGTGGCGATCGCCGCGATCGTGATCGCCGCCCGCGCGAAGCCACGGCCTGATCAAGAGCTGAACGATGCTACAACCCAAAAAAACCAGATTCCGCAAAGCCTTCAAGGGCCGGATCAAGGGCAATACGAAGGCGGGCGCCGAGCTCAACTTCGGCCAGTTCGGCCTGAAGGCCCTCGAGCCGGAGCGCGTCACCGCGCGCCAGATCGAGGCCGCGCGTCGTGCGCTCACGCGTCACATGAAACGCGCGGGCCGTGTATGGATCCGCATTTTCCCGGATGTGCCGGTATCGAAAAAGCCGACCGAAGTGCGTATGGGCAAGGGTAAGGGCGCGCCGGAATTCTGGGCATGCCGTGTGGCGCCGGGGCGCATCATGTTCGAGATCGACGGCGTCGCGCCGGAGATCGCACGCGAGGCGTTGACGCTCGCTGCGGCGAAGCTGCCGATCAAGACGCGTTTCATCACGCGCATCGCGGAGTGATGGATATGAAGACCGATACTCGCCTCTCCGACCTGCGCGCCCTGTCGAACGATCAACTCGACGACGAGGTGCTGAAGCTGAAGAAGGAGCAGTTCAATCTGCGCTTCCAGCGTGCCACGGGCCAGCTCCAGAATACGTCGCGCGTGAGAGTCGTGCGGCGCGAAATCGCCAAGGCCAAGACGATCGCGGCGCAGAAGCGCCAAGACAAGAACAGCGCGAAGAAGTAAGCCATGCCGAAACGAATCCTCCAGGGCGTCGTCGTCAGCGACAAGCAGGCCAAGACACTGGTCGTGAAGGTCGAGCGTCGCTTCACGCATCCGCTGCTGAAGAAGACGGTGCGGCGCACGAAAAACTACCACGCCCATGACGAGAAGGGTGGCTTCAAGGTCGGCGATGTCGTGTCGATCGAGGAGACCCGGCCGATCTCGAAGTTGAAGCGCTGGAAGGTGCTCGAAGCGGTCGCTGCAGGCTGACGAAAACCCCAGACGAAGTCCGGGCAACCGGAAACCGATCTGAGATGAAAGACTGATGTCATGATTCAAATGCAGACTAACCTCGACGTTGCCGACAACTCCGGCGCGCGCCGCGTGATGTGCATCAAGGTGCTCGGCGGGTCGAAGCGCAAATATGCCGGCGTCGGCGACATCATCGTCGTGTCGATCAAGGAAGCCATCCCGCGCGGTCGCGTGAAGAAGGGTGACGTGATGAAAGCCGTGGTGGTGCGAACCGCCAAGGACATCAAGCGTGCCGACGGATCCGTCATCCGCTTCGATGCCAATGCTGCCGTGCTGATCAACGCGCAGTCCGAACCGATCGGCACCCGCATCTTCGGGCCGGTGCCGCGCGAATTGCGCGCCCGCAACCACATGAAGATCATCTCGCTCGCGCCGGAGGTGCTGTAATGGCAGCGAAAATCCGCAAGGGCGACAAGGTTGTCGTGCTCGCCGGTCGCGACAAGGGCCGCACCGGTGAAGTGATCAAGATGATGCCGACCGCTGAGCGTGCGCTCGTGCGCGGCGTCAACCTGGTCAAGCGTCATACCAAGCAGACGATGCAGCAGGAGGGCGGCATCATCTCGAAGGAAGCTTCGCTGCACCTCTCGAACCTCGCTGTTGCCGATCCGAAGGACGGCAAGGCGACGCGTGTCGGCTTCAAGATTCTCGATGACGGCCGCAAGGTTCGTTTCGCCAAGCGTTCCGGAGATTTGATCGATGGCTGATGCCAAGAAGGGCAAAGCCGACCCCAAGAAGGCCGATCCCAAGGCCAAGGGTGGCAAGTCCGATGCGTCGCAAAAAGGCGGCGGACCGAAGATCGACAAGAAGGCTGCGAAGGCAGAGCGCGCGGAGGCCGCACAGGGCGCGCCGCGTTCTGCTGGCGCTGCCGTCATGCCGGCCGACTACAAGCCGCGCATGAAGTCGCTCTACGAGGACAGCGTTCGCAAGAAGCTGACCGAAGAGTTCGGCTACAAGAACGCGATGGAAGTGCCGCGCATCGAAAAGATCGTGCTCAATATGGGCGTCGGCGAAGCGGTCAACGACACCAAGAAGGTGACGACGGCCGCGGCCGATCTCGCGTTGATCGCTGGCCAAAAACCGGTCATCACGCGGGCCCGCAAGGCGATCTCGACCTTCAAGGTGCGCGAGAACATGCCGATCGGCGCGAAGGTCACGCTTCGCGCAACTCGCATGTACGAGTTCCTCGATCGTCTTGTGACCGTAGCTCTGCCGCGCGTGCGCGACTTCCGTGGATTGAACCCGAAGAGCTTCGATGGCCGGGGCAATTACGCCATGGGCATCAAGGAACACATTGTGTTCCCGGAGATCGACTACGACAAGGCCGAGTCGATCCTCGGTATGGACGTCATCGTTTGCACGACGGCCAAGACAGACGCCGAAGCGCGCGCATTGCTGCGCGCTTTCAATTTTCCGTTCCGGCAGTGAGCGTCGGTTTTTAAACTTGCGCTCAAACGCGGATACCTGAAGGCAGATATCGAATGGCGAAGAAAAGTTCGATCGAGAAGAACAAACGGCGCGAGAAACTCGTGAAGTCCAACGCTGCGCGGCGCGCGAAGCTGAAGGCGACGGCCAATGATGAGAAGCTGTCGATGGAAGAGCGTTTCGAGGCGCGCATCCGTCTCGCGGCGCTTCCGCGCAACGGCTCGCCGACGCGCGTGCGCAACCGCTGCGAAGTCACCGGCCGTCCGCGCGCCGTTTATCGGAAGCTGAAGATGTCGCGTATCGCCATCCGGGAACTAGGCTCGAGGGGCCTCGTCCCGGGTCTCGTCAAGTCGAGCTGGTGAGGAGGCGCTCATGTCGATGAACGATCCCCTGGGCGACATGCTCACCCGCATCCGCAATGCGCAGATGCGCCGCAAGACCAAGGTCTCGACGCCCGGCTCGTCGCTGCGCAAGAACGTCCTCGACGTTCTTGAAAGCGAAGGCTACATCCGCGGGTATTCGATGACCGAGTTCGGCAATGGCCGCACCGAGTTCGAGATTGAGCTGAAGTATCACGAGGGCGAGCCCGTCATCCGAACGATCCAGCGGGTGTCGAAGCCTGGTCGTCGCGTTTACTCGGCCGTCGATGCCATTCCGCGTGTCGCGAATGGTCTTGGCATTTCGATCGTCTCGACGCCGAAGGGCGTCATGGCCGACCATCTCGCTCGCGAGGCGAATGTCGGCGGCGAAGTTCTCTGCACGGTCTTCTGACCGGCTGAAAGGCAAGAAACGATGTCCCGTATCGGCAAACGGCCGGTGGCGATCCCGTCCGGTGTGACCGCCAAGGTCGAAGGACAGACAGTGTCGGTGAAGGGTGCGAAGGGCGAATTGTCCTTCGTTGTCCCCGACGACGTGTCTGTGAAGGTTGAGAACAACGAAGTCCGCGTCGATCCGCGTCACGAGACGAAGCGTGCGCGGGCGTTGTGGGGTACTGCCCGTGCGCGGGTGAACAATCTCGTCACCGGCGTGACCAAGGGCTTCGAGAAGAAGCTTGAGATCAATGGCGTCGGTTACAAGGCCTCGGTGCAAGGCAAGAACCTGCAGCTTTCGCTGGGCTTCAGCCACGATGTGAGCTTCCCAATCCCGGCCGGCATCGCAATCGCGACACCGCGTCCGGTCGAGATCATCATCGGCGGTATCGACCGGCAGCAGGTCGGGCAGGTCGCGGCCGAAATCCGCGCGATCCGCGGACCCGAGCCCTATAAGGGCAAGGGCGTGAAATATTCCGACGAATTCATCTTCCGCAAGGAAGGCAAGAAGAAGTAAGGGACGCTTTAGTCATGGCGAACGATTCCACACAGCGCCGCCGCGAGCGTGTCCGTCGATCGATCCGCGCGCGTGCCTACGGCAAGCCGCGCCTTTCGGTGCACCGCTCGTCGAAGGAAATCTCGGCGCAGATCATCGATGACGCTCAGGGCGTGACGCTCGTCGCTGCCTCAACGCTCGAGAAGCTGTTTCGCGACGGGAAGAAGACCGGCGCGAACATCGACGCGGCAAAGGAAATCGGCAAGCAGATCGCGGAACGTGCGGTCGCGAAGGGCATCAAGGACGTCGTGTTCGATCGCGGCTCTTACATGTATCACGGGCGCGTCAAGGCGCTCGCGGACGGCGCGCGCGAGGCGGGCTTGGCGTTCTAATCGCATACTCCGGAAAAGTTGCAGACTTTTCCGATAGGAGTATGCGCAGGACGAACGCAGACACAACGGAGCGAGCGGCGGGTCTGCGAGACGTGCCGCGCAAGTGACGGAAGAGAGAGATGGCAAGAGATGACGGCGCCCGAGGGCGTGACCGCGGCGATCGCGAAGACAGTGAGTTTATCGACCGTCTGGTTCACATCAACCGCGTGGCGAAGGTGGTGAAAGGTGGCCGGCGCTTCGGTTTCGCAGCGCTCGTCGTCGTCGGCGACCAGAAGGGTCGGGTCGGCTTTGGTCACGGCAAGGCGCGCGAAGTGCCGGAAGCGATCCGCAAGGCGACCGAAGGCGCCAAGCGCGCGCTTATCCGCGTGCCGCTGCGCGAAGGCCGCACGCTGCATCACGACGTGCAGGGTCGTCACGGCGCAGGCCGCGTCGTTCTGCGCGCTGCGCCGGCAGGCACCGGCATCATCGCGGGTGGTCCAATGCGCGCGATATTTGAGACGCTCGGCATGCACGACGTCGTCGCGAAGAGCCAAGGATCGTCGAACCCCTACAACATGATTCGCGCGACGTTTGACGCGCTTGGCCGCGAAGACTCGCCGCGCCAGGTTGCGGCGCGTCGTTCGATCAAGGTTTCAACGTTGCAAGGCCGTCGCCAGGGCGTCGATGCCGACGCCGTCGACGCGTAAGGCGGGGAGGGCATCATGGCATCTTCCAAAACTATGGCGGCCAAGACCGTTACGGTCGAACAGACCGGCAGCCCGATTGGCCGTCCGGTACAGCAACGGGCGACGCTTATCGGCCTCGGCCTGACGCGCATCGGCCGTCGCAAGACCCTGCAGGACACGCCCGCGGTACGCGGTATGATCGCGAAAGTCGCGCATCTTCTCCGCGTCGTGGACGCTCCCTCAAAGTCGGACAAGTGAGGCGGCGATGAAACTCAACGAACTCTCCGACAATCCCGGTTCTTCCAAGCCACGCATGCGCGTTGGCCGTGGTATCGGCTCGGGCAAGGGCAAGACCGCAGGCCGCGGCGTGAAGGGCCAGAAGGCCCGTACCGGCGTCGCCATCAAGGGTTTCGAAGGTGGCCAGATGCCGTTGCATCGCCGTCTGCCGAAGCGCGGCTTCACCAACATCTTCGCCCGCGACCTGAACGAATTGAACCTCGGCCGGGTGCAACAGGCGATCGACGCTGGCAAGCTCGACGCGGGCAAGCCGGTGACGCTCGATGCGCTCATCGATGCGGGTGTGATCACCAAGCGTCGCGACGGCGTAAAGCTACTCGGTCGCGGTGATCTTACGGCGAAGCTGGCGTTCGAGGTCACGGCGGCGTCGAAGTCGGCGCAGGCGGCGATCGAAAAGGTTGGCGGCAGCGTGAAAGTGATGCAGGCGGCCGCCGCCGAGGCTGCGCCTTCAGCGTGATGTGACCGACGGGCCACTGCAATCGCGGAGTCCGGCGCTTACATTGCGGGAGACGGGCGGCTAGTGTTCCGCCTGCTTCTTTCTTGCGCACTCGCTTCGGCGAGAACCGCCCTCCACGCGCGTCCGGATCGCGCGAACCGGGAGTTCTGAATGGCATCGGCCGCCGAACAGCTTGCGTCCTCGATCAACTTCTCCGCTTTCTCCAAAGCGGACGAGTTGAAGAAGCGGATCTGGTTCACGCTTGGGGCGCTGATCATTTATCGCGCGGGCACGTATATTCCGCTGCCCGGCATTGATCCCGAAGCCTTCTCGAACTCGTTCCTTGGCAAGAACCAGGGTGTGCTCGAACTGTTCAACATGTTCGCTGGCGGCGCCGTGCAGCGCATGGCGATCTTCGCGCTGAACATCATGCCGTACATCTCGGCCTCGATTATCGTGCAGTTGCTGACTTCGGTCGTGCCGTCGCTCGAAGCGATCAAGAAAGAGGGCGAGCAGGGCCGAAAGGTCCTCAATCAATACACGCGCTACCTCACCGTTATCCTCGCAGCGTTCCAGGCCTACGGTATCGCCGTCGGGCTTGAAGGGCAGACTGGCGTCGTCAGCGATCCCGGCTGGTTCTTCCGTATCTCGACCGTGCTGACCCTGATGGGTGGCACGATGTTCTTGATGTGGCTCGGCGAACAGATCACGTCGCGCGGCATCGGCAACGGCTCTTCGCTGATCATCTTCGCCGGCATCGTTGCGGCCTTCCCGTCGGCCATCGTATCGACGCTCGAACTCGGTCGTCAGGGCGCCATTTCTACCGGGCTGATCCTGCTCGTCATCGTGATGGCGATCTTCGTCATCGGCTTCATTGTCTTCGTCGAGCGCGCGCAGCGCCGCCTGCTCATCACCTATCCAAAGCGCCAGCACGGCAACCGCGTCTACGAGGGGCAGACGTCGTTTCTGCCGCTGAAGCTTAACACGGCCGGAGTGATTCCGCCGATCTTCGCGTCGTCGCTACTGTTGCTGCCGACCACGATCGCGAATTTCTCGCAAAACTCCGGCGGGAGCGGCGTTCTTGCGACGATCTCGCAATATCTCGGGCACGGACGGCCGCTCTACATGGTCGCCTATGTCGGGCTGATCGTATTCTTCGCGTTCTTCTACACGGCGGTTGTCTTCAATCCTGCGGAGACAGCCGACAACCTGAAGAAACACGGTGGCTTCATTCCCGGCATCCGGCCGGGCGAGCGGACGGCGCAATACATCGATCAGGTGCTGATGCGGATCACAGTGATCGGTGCCGGATATCTCGCGATCATCTGTCTCATTCCGGAAGCTCTTATCTCCTATGCCGCTATGCCGTTCTATTTCGGCGGTACATCCCTCTTGATCGTGGTTAGCGTAACCATGGATACTGTGGCGCAGGTGCATGGGCACCTTCAGGCGCAGCAGTACGAAGGCCTCATCAGAAAGGCCAAACTCAGAGGGAAGAAGCGATGAGGTTGATCCTGCTCGGGCCGCCTGGCGCGGGCAAAGGGACGCAATCGCAGCGTCTCATGGACAAGTTCTCGATTCCGCAGCTCTCGACCGGCGACATGCTTCGTGCCGCCGTAAAGGCAGGTACGCCGATCGGCTTGCGCGCGAAGGAAGTGATGGAAGCCGGGGGCCTCGTCTCGGACGAGATTGTTATCGGCATCATCAAGGACCGCATCGCGGAGCCGGATGCCGCAAATGGCTTCATCCTCGACGGCTTTCCACGCACCGTCGCGCAGGCGCAGGCGCTCGAGGCCTTGCTAGAGCGCGAAGACATGGCGCTCGATGCCGTCGTCGAACTGCGGGTCGATGAAGCGGCGCTGGTGTCCCGCATGGAAAAGCGTGTTGCGGACACGCTCGCCGCCGGTGGCACCGTCCGTTCGGACGACAATCCCGAGAGTTTTCGCACACGCCTGCAGACGTTTCGCGAGCAGACGGCGCCAGTTGCCGCGTTCTACGACGGGATCGGCGAGTTGAAAGTCCTCGACGGCATGAAGCCGATGGACGTTGTGACCGCCGATATCCTTGCGGCCGTACAGGGCCAGAAGGTCGTCGCGCGCGCGTAAGGTTCGCGTTTTCTTCCGTCGATATCAGCGAAATCGACAGAATTGCCCTTGACCCGATGAGATCGCGCCCTTAGACGAGCGTCATCACGTCGATCGTCGTGCCCGACACTCCTCGCAAAGGGGGAGTGCCGGGTTTTGCGTTTTCGGCACCCGCATGAGCCGGACTCCACCGGACGCGGGGTTTCAGGAACGCTTATGCGTTCCAATATGGAGAGGACACGATGGCTCGTATTGCCGGCGTCAATATTCCGACCAACAAGCGCGTGATTATTGCGCTTCAATACATCCACGGTATCGGCGCCAAGAAGGCCGAGGAAATCTGCGAGAAGGTCAGCATCCCCGCCGACCGCCGCGTCTCTCAGCTGACCGACGCCGAAGTGCTCCAGATCCGCGAGACGATCGATCGCGATTACATGGTCGAGGGCGACCTTCGTCGCGACACATCGATCAACATCAAGCGTCTCATGGATCTCGGCTGCTACCGCGGCCTTCGTCACCGTCGCCAGCTGCCGGTTCGTGGCCAGCGCACGCATACCAACGCGCGTACCCGCAAGGGCAAGGCAAAGCCGATCGCCGGTAAGAAGAAGTAAGTCGTTCCGCCGCAAGGCGGAGATCATAGGGCGTCCGCGCCCACCAATCCCGAGCGCCCGGCATCACGGGCGCGCCTGAAGGACCGAGAAGCGAATGGCAAAAGAAACACGCGTCCGCAAACGCGAACGCAAGAACATTGTGTCGGGCGTCGCGCATGTCGCGTCGTCGTTCAACAACACGATGATCACGATCACCGATGCGCAGGGCAACACGATCTCCTGGTCGTCCGCCGGCACGATGGGCTTCAAGGGCTCGCGTAAATCGACCCCTTATGCTGCGCAGATGGCGGCGGAAGACGCGGCGCGCAAAGCCGCCGAACACGGCATGCGCACGCTGGAAGTCGAGGTTTCGGGTCCGGGTTCGGGCCGCGAATCCGCGCTGCGCGCGATCCAGGCCGCGGGTTTTACGGTGACGTCGATCCGCGACGTGACGCCGATCCCGCATAACGGCTGTCGTCCGCGCAAGCGTCGACGCGTCTAAGTTTCTAGAGTTACGTGGCATCCGCCGACGGGCGGCGCGGCGTATATGTGAAGCAAGCAAGCGCGAAGCACGGGGAACAGGGTCGACGGACCGATACACCCCGGGCGTTTCAGCGAAAGGCCAAGCCCCGTGATCCAGAAGAACTGGCAAGAACTTATCAAGCCAAACAAACTCGACATCGCACTCGGCGATGATTCCAAGCGCATGGCGACTGTCGTGGCGGAGCCGCTCGAGCGCGGTTTCGGCGTCACGCTCGGCAACGCGCTGCGGCGCGTGCTGCTGTCGTCGCTGCAGGGTGCGGCGATCACGTCAGTCCATATCGATGGCGTGCTGCACGAATTTTCGTCGATCCCCGGCGTGCGCGAGGATGTGACCGACATCATTCTCAACATCAAGGACATCGCGATCCGCATGCAGGGCGATGGCCCTAAGCGCATGACGCTGCGCAAGCAGGGTCCTGGTCAGGTGACGGCGGGCGACATCGGCGCCACCGGTGACACGGCCGTGCTGAACCCCGATCTCGTCATCTGCACGCTCGACGAGGGCGCGGAGATCCGCATGGAATTCACGGTCGAGACCGGCAAGGGCTACGTGCCGGCCGATCGCAACCGTGCCGAGGATTCGCCGATCGGCCTGATCCCGGTCGACAGCCTTTATTCGCCGGTGAAGAAAGTCAGCTACCGCGTCGAGAACACCCGCGAGGGTCAGGTGCTCGACTATGACAAGCTGACGATGACGCTCGAGACGAATGGCGCGCTGAGCCCCGAGGATGCGGTCGCGTTCGCCGCGCGCATCATTCAGGATCAGCTCAACGTCTTCGTGAATTTCGAGGAGCCGCGTCGCGAGGAAGCGTCGCATTCTATCCCTGAGCTCGCCTTCAACCCGGCGCTGCTGAAGAAGGTCGACGAGCTCGAACTCTCGGTCCGATCGGCGAACTGCCTGAAGAACGACAACATCGTCTACATCGGCGACCTCATTCAGAAGTCGGAAGGCGAGATGCTGCGCACGCCGAATTTTGGCCGCAAGTCGCTCAACGAGATCAAGGAGGTGCTCGCGCAGATGGGCCTGCATCTCGGCATGGATGTCACCGGCTGGCCGCCGGAGAATATCGAAGAACTCGCGAAGCGCTTCGAAGAACACTACTGAACGACATGATGCCCTCTCCCGCTTGCGGGAGAAGGAAAAACGAACGGCCGACCCTTGGCACGGCGGCCGTAACCCTGAACGGAGACCGCCATGTATCACGGACGCGCAAAGCGCCGCTTCAACCGTACCGCCGAGCACCGCAAGGCCATGTTCGCGAACATGTCTCAGGCGCTCATCAAGCACGAGCAGATCGTCACGACGCTACCGAAGGCAAAGGACCTGCGTCCTGTCGTCGAGAAACTCGTGACGCTTGGCAAACGTGGCGACCTGCATGCACGCCGTCAGGCGATCGCGCAGATTAAGGACGTTGCGCTTGTGCGCAAGCTCTTCGACGTGCTGGGTCCGCGCTACAAGACACGTCCGGGCGGCTATCTGCGCGTGCTGAAGGCAGGCTTCCGCTTCGGCGACAATGCGCCGATGGCGGTGATCGAATTCGTCGATCGCGACGTTAACGCACGTGGCCAGGACTCCGGTCCCGTGCAGGAGCGCAGCGACGACGCGGCGTGATCGCCGCTCGCGACCGGATGAATCCCTCTCTTCGGAGGCGGTGATATGAAAGCTTGCCGTTACGCGTTGTTTGCAGTCGCGGCAGTGCTTTCTGCCGCCAGTGGCGCTGTGGCTCAGACGCCCGACCGCGTCGCGCCGCAGACGAAGACCGAGATCACGCTGTCCTTTGCGCCGGTGGCGCGAAAGGCTCTGCCGGCCGTCGTAAACGTCTATGCCTCGCGCACCGAAAAGCGGCCGCCCAATCCGCTTTTCGACGATCCGGTGTTCCGCCGGTTCTTCGGCATGGAAGGCCCGCCGGGGGGTGGCAATTCTTCGACGTCGCAGTCGCTGGGCTCCGGCGTCATCGTCGATGCCGGCGGCCTCGTCGTCACGAATTTCCACGTCATCGAGGGCATGACGACCGTGAAGGTCGCGCTGTCCGATCGCCGCGAATTCGAAGCCGAGATCGTTTTGCGCGATCAGCGTACCGACCTCGCGGTTCTGCGTTTGAAGAATGCGTCCGGCTTGCCGGCGATGGACCTTGGCGATTCGGATGCGCTCGAAGTCGGCGATCTCGCGCTCGCCATCGGTAATCCCTTCGGCGTCGGGCAGACCGTCACGCAGGGCATCGTCTCGGCCATCGCGCGCACGCAGACCGGCATTTCCGACTATGGCTTCTTCGTTCAGACGGATGCCGCCATCAATCCCGGCAATTCCGGCGGCGCGCTGATCGACATGCAAGCGCGGCTCATCGGCATCAATTCCGCGATCTTCTCAAAATCGGGTGGGTCGGTCGGCATCGGCTTCGCCATCCCCGTCAACATGGTCAAGATCGTTATCGCGGCCGCGCGCAGCGGCGGCAACAAGGTGCGCCGGCCGTGGCTCGGCGCGTCGCTGCAAAACGTCTCGAAGGAGATCGCCGACTCGATCGGGCTCGATCGCCCGAGCGGCGCGCTCGTGACGGACATCACGGAGAAAGGCCCCGCACAACAGGCAGGCCTGAAGCGCGGCGACGTCATCGTTTCCGTCGACGGGCAACGTGTCGACGATTTCGAGGGTGTCGGCTATCGCCTCGGCACGAAGCTGGTCGGTGGCACGTCGACGCTTGGATTGCTTCGTGACGGCAAGAAAGCATCGGCGACGATCGGGCTCGTCACGGCGCCAGAAACCCCGGCGCGCGACGCGCTAAAGATAAAGGGCGGGTCGCCTTTCGCGGGGATGACGGTGTTTAACGTCTCGCCAGCAACGGTCGAGGAATTGTCGATCGAAGGCGCGAGTTCGGGTGTGGCGGTCAGCGATGTGGAGGCCGACACGGCAGCGGCCAACGTCAACTTCCAGCGCGGAGACGTCATTCTTGCCGTGAACGACGCAAAGATTGCGACGACTCGGGATCTGGAGAAGGCGACCGCGGGTCGGAATTATTACTGGAAGGTGACCCTCTCGCGCGGCGGCCAGACGGTCACGACTATGCTCGGCGGCTGACGGGCGTCTCGCACCCGTCAGCGCAACGCGAGTTTTAGGCCGCTTTTTTCGTCGGCACAGCCTTCGTTGTGCGACCCTTCGCCATCCGGCGCTTGATCGACGACCACAGCGCCTTGATCTCACCCGCTGCCATGCCGTCCGGATTCATCTCCGTCACGCCGAGGCCGAGACGCGCGGCTTCCTGGAAGTCGACGCGGCTGGAGATCATCGGCGAGAGCAAACCGCCCATCGCCTCGAGTGCCTTCACGCCGAGTTCGACACGCGCGCTTTGCTGCGCGGGCGGGCACTGGTTGAGGAGGAAGGCGTATTCACGATCGTGCTTGCGCACCATCGCGCGGGTCGTCTCGCTCGCCCACAGGTCGAACGCATTGGGACGGGCGGGAACGATGGCGAGATCGGCCGCCTTCACGGCCGCCGTCACGGCCGCATCGTCGGCGCCGGGAGTGTCGATGACGACAAGCGTCGTGCCACCCTTCTCGAGTGCCGCGAGAACGCGACGCAACTTGTCGGCCGTCACCGCCTCCACCGGAATATCTTTATCCTTGCGACGCTTGGCCCAGTTGCCGAGCGAGGAGAGCGGGTCCATGTCGATAACGAAAACGCGTTCGCCCGCTTGTTTTGCGGCGACAGCAATGGATGATGCGAGCGTGCTCTTTCCAGAGCCGCCCTTTTGAGTGACGAATGCTACCGTCCGCATGATCTAACCTTGGTTCTTGACAGTGTCGGGAACGCAGACTCGCGCGCAGTGTGAATCATTTTTTTTGATTCGTAACGTGTTTTGTGACGATCTCTGTGGAGTACAGCGTCATCGCGTTGCTTTTCGGCACAGTCGCGCGCAGCCGTTCATCTCAGCGGGCTTAGTTTTATGACCGACTTGTTCGAGAAGGCCGGCCTGTCGAACGATGCGCCGCGTCCGCTGGCGGATCGCTTGCGGCCGTCATCTCTCGCAGAGGTCGCGGGGCAAGATCATCTGCTCGGTCCGGAAGGTGCGCTCGCCCGGCTCATCGAGACGCATTCTATCGGAAGCCTGATCTTCTGGGGACCGCCGGGCACAGGCAAGACGACGGTCGCACGGTTGCTCGCAAGCCAAGTCGATCTGGCCTTCGTGCAAATCTCCGCGATCTTTTCCGGCGTTGCAGAGCTGAAGAAAGTCTTTGAGACCGCGCGCACTCAACGACGGACAGGGCAGGGTACGCTGCTTTTCGTCGATGAGATCCATCGCTTCAATCGCGCGCAGCAGGATTCTTTCCTGCCTGTGATGGAAGACGGGACGATCACGCTCGTCGGCGCGACGACGGAGAATCCGTCGTTCGAACTGAACGCGGCACTTTTATCGCGTGCGCGCGTGATGACGTTTCGCGCGCTCGATCGCGACGCCATCGAGGCGTTGATCGCGCGCGCCGAAACGATCGGCGGCAAGCCATTACCGCTCGACGAAGATGCCCGCGAGGCGCTGATCGGCATGGCCGACGGCGATGGCCGCGCGGTTCTTACGCTCTCAGAGGAAATCTGGCGCGCCGCACGCAACGGTGAAATCTTCGATCGCGCTGCGCTCGCCAACGTCGTGCAGCGTCGTGCGCCAATCTACGACAAGGCGCAGGACGGCCATTACAATCTCATCAGTGCACTGCACAAGACGGTGCGCGGGTCTGACCCGGATGCCGCGCTCTATTATCTCGCGCGCATGCTCGATGCCGGCGAAAATCCGCTGTTCCTTGCACGCCGCATCGTGCGCATGGCGGTCGAGGACATCGGCATGGCCGATCCGCAGGCCGTCGTTGTCGCGAATGCCGCGAAGGACGCATACGATTTTCTGGGCTCGCCCGAAGGCGAGCTCGCGCTCGCGCAGGCCGTCGTTTATTGCGCGACGGCGCCGAAATCGAACGCGGTTTATCTTGCCTACAAGACAGCGAAGCAGATCGCGCAGGACAACGGCTCACTGATGCCGCCGAAGGTCATTCTCAACAAGCCGACGAAGCTGATGCGTGCCGAAGGCTACGGCAACGAATATAAATACGACCACGATGAGCCCGATGCGTTCTCGGGCCAGAACTACTGGCCGGAGCAACTCGGGCGTCAGACCGTCTACGAGCCCGTCGATCGCGGTTTCGAGCGCGAGGTCGGGAAACGTCTGGCGCGATGGGCAGCGTTACGGCGGGAACGCGAGGAGTAGCGGTCGTCGCTATTTCTTCTCGAGCGGCTGCAGCAGGAAGCCGGCCAGCACGCCCGAGCCGTAGATGACCATTGCAACCGCCGCGACGACGTAAATTGCATCGAGCGTCGTCGCGAAGCCGGCCAAAGCCGCGGCAGCGATCAGGATCGGGCGGATGAAGGACATGCTGACAGGCACGCCGACGCGCGCTGCGCCCTGCAGCGCAAACGCAAGCGACAGGCCGAGCCCGAAGAAGGCGTAGCTTGGTCCCAGCCGATGCAGATAGGCGATCGCCGACGCACGCACGTCGGGGTCGCGGGTGAAGAGGTCTGCCCAAACTTCTGGCGCGAAGGTCGCGAAGATGCCGACGAGCCCGCACAGCACGAAGGCTGCGCCAGCGCCCGCGAGCGACACGGTCCGTGCGCGCGCGTAGTCACCACGACCGACGGCCTGTCCGACGAGCACCGTCAGCGCCGACCCGATCCCGAAGGTGAGTGGCGTGAGGAAATATTCGAGGCGCGAGCCGAGGCCGTAACCAGCGAGCGCAGCAACGCCGAAAGGTGCGACGAAGGCGGTGACAAGCATTGTCGTGCCGCTCGCGAGAAATGCGCTGATCGACGACAGCAAGCCGACGCGCAGGATGTCGCGGAAATAGACGCCGCGCAGCACTGTGCCGCGTAACGAAAGAGAAAGGCCGCCGACGTCCTTGCAGATGCGGCCGGCCATGATCGTCATTGAGAGAAGGTGGGACAAAGGTGCGGCAAGGCCGATGCCGGCCATGCCCATGCCTAAACCGAACGTCAGGAGATAGCCGATCGGCATTTGCAGGATCGAGGAGGCTAGCATCCAGCGACCGGGGAACATCGCATCGCCGAGACCACGAAAGACGGAGGCGAAGGCGAACATCAGCCACGTCAGGATGGCGCCGCCGAATAGTGCCGTCGCGTAGAGTGTCGCCGCGTCGATGGCAGCACCGTCTGCCGTACCTCTCGCGCCGGCGAAAGCGCGAAAGATCGGCCGGCCAAAGCCGACCATCAGCACTGTGAATGTCAGGCCAAAGCATACGGCGATGATGATCGCGTGCACGGCGAGATCGTGCGCATCCGAGCGCGACTTGCGGCCCATCGCGCGCGCCACGGCTGCTGCGATGCCGCCGCCGATGCCCCCGGCCGCCAGCATCTGCATAAGGATCACGAAGGGGAAAACGAGGGCGAAGCCACCAAGGGCGGTCGTGCCGAGCCGGCCTGCCATCCAGGCGTCGAACGTGCTGGCGGCGATCTGCGCCAGCATGACGAGCGTCGTCGGCCACGCAAGGCGCGCGATGGCGCCGACCACGGGCTCGCGCGCCGCGGCGGCGGCAGGCTGCACGATATCGACCATTTCCTTGCGCTCCCCGAACCGCTGGACAATAGCCGGATCGCAGATTAGTTCAAAGATGAGACTGTTCACGCGAAGGCATAACCGCCATGCGGCGCAAGCGGTTCGAGCGAGACGCTTGCGGTGTCGCGCGGGCATTGGATGCGGTTGGCGAATGGTGGACGCTGCTCATCGTCCGCGAGGCGATGTTTGGCGCGCGACAGTTCGACGAATTTCAGCGCCGCCTCGGCATTTCCCGGAACGCGCTGACGGCGCGGCTGAAGCGGCTCGTGGCTGCGGGCGTGCTGGAGCGGGTGCCGCTGGTCGATGGCGGACGTCGCGAGGGTTACAAGCTCACGGTTGCCGGCAAAGACCTGTCGCCGGTTTTAATGGCGTTACGCCTGTGGGGCGACACCCATATGCGGCCCGAAGCATCGCCGGCGCATCTCGTTGACAGTGAGACGGGCGAGCCGATTGCGGGTTTGCGAGCCGTGGTGGCCGATGGACGTATCGTGCCGCCAAGGCGGGTGGTGCTGCGGGAGAAAGCCTGACAGGCACTACAACGGAATGTTGTCGTGCTTCTTCCAGGGATTTTCGAGCTCCTTGTGCCGCAGCAGCGCCAACGCGCGCGCGATGCGGCGGCGCGTCGAATGCGGCAAGATCACCTCGTCGATATAGCCGCGCTCGGCAGCGACGAAGGGCGATAGGAAACGCTCCTCGTACTCCTTCGTGCGCTGCGCGATCTTTTCGGCATCGCCGATATCCTGCCGAAAAATGATCTCAACAGCGCCCTTCGCGCCCATCACAGCGATCTGTGCCGTCGGCCAGGCGTAATTGAAGTCGCCGCGCAGATGCTTTGACGCCATGACGTCGTAGGCGCCGCCAAAGGCCTTCCGCGTGATGACGGTGACTTTCGGCACCGTCGCTTCGGCGTAGGCGAAGAGCAGTTTCGCGCCGTGCTTGATCAGCCCGCCATATTCCTGCGCGGTGCCCGGAAGAAAGCCCGGAACATCGACGAAGGTGACGATCGGAATGTTGAAGCAATCGCAGAAGCGCACGAAGCGCGCCGCCTTGCGCGAGGCGTCGATGTCGAGCACGCCCGCGAGCACCATCGGCTGGTTGGCGACGATGCCGACGGTGCGGCCTTCCATGCGCGCGAAGCCTGTTACGATGTTGCGCGCATGCGCCGCCTGGATTTCGAAGAAATCGCCTTCGTCGGCGATCTTCAGAATCAATTCCTTGATGTCGTAGGGCTTGTTCGGATGACTTGGCACGAGCGTGTCGAGCGACATGTCGAGCCTGTCGCCTTCGTCGAAGGACGGCCATTCCGGAAGTGCATCGGTGTTCGACGACGGCAGGAAGTCGATCAGCCGCCGCATCTGTAAAAGCGCTTCGAGATCGTTGTCGTAAGCGTGATCCGCGATCGACGATTTCGTCGTGTGGACGGAGGCGCCGCCAAGCTCCTCGGCCGTCACCGTCTCGTTCGTCACGGTCTTCACGACATCCGGACCGGTGACGAACATGTAGGAAGTGTCGCGGACCATGAAGATGAAGTCGGTCATCGCAGGCGAATAGACGTCGCCGCCTGCGCATGGCCCCATGATGACGGAAATCTGTGGGATGACGCCGGACGCCAGCACGTTGCGTTGGAACACTTCGCCGTAACCGCCGAGCGCCGCGACGCCTTCCTGGATGCGCGCACCGCCGGCATCGAACAGGCCGATGATCGGCGCGCGGTTCTTCAGCGCCATGTCCTGCAGCTTGATGATCTTTTGCGCATGCGTCTCGCTGAGAGAACCGCCGAAGACGGTGAAATCTTTTGCGAACACGAAGACCGCGCGGCCGTTGACGGTGCCCCAGCCGGTGACGACGCCATCACCGGGAATCTTCTCGGCCTTGTCCATGCCGAAGTCGACGCAGCGATGCTGCACGAACATGTCGAATTCTTCGAACGATCCGTGGTCGAGCAGGAGTTCGATCCGCTCGCGCGCGGTGAGCTTGCCCTTGGCATGCTGCGCCTCGACGCGCCTGATGCCGCCGCCCTGCCGCGCACCTTCACGGCGCTTTTCGAGTGTGTCGAGAATGTCTTTCATGCGGCGTCCGGCAGGGTGATGCCGCGTGTTAGCAACCCCTGCCGCAGGGGGCAAACGCCCGGTTGGGTCTGCTTTATGGAAGCGGAGCGCCTTGCCTGCCGCGTCAGCCGAGCGCTTCAACTCCTGCGAGCAAAGCTGCGCTAACGCTAAGGCCAGATTTGCGTGCCCTCTCGCGCAGTGCAAGCCTTCGTGAACCGGGAAGGCGCGTGCCGTCCTGCGTATCGATGGCCGCAGCAAGTGCGCCAAAACGGTCGAGCGCGTCCGGACCGAAAGCGTCGGGATCGAAGGTGAGGATCAGCTGCCCGGTGCCCGGCGGCCCGCCTTTGTCATCGAGGAACGACGACGCGTCGGCAGCGTAGTTCGCACCGACGAGGCCGGCGGCGAGCAGCTCGACCATCAGCGCGAGCGCCGTGCCTTTCGCATCGCCGAGCGGCACCATCGTGCCCGCGAGCGCGGCCTGCGCATCGGTCGTCGGTCGCCCGTCGGCATCGAGCGCCCAACCCTCGGGGATCGCTTCGCCGCGCCCCTTTGCCGCGAGAATGTTGCCGCGTGCGACTTTCGACAACGACAGATCAACGACGATCGGCGCGCGGCCGGGCAGGGGGCATGCAAACGCAATCGGATTGGTGCCGAACACGGCAGTGCGGCCGCCCCACGGCGCCATCGCGGCCGGCGTGTTTGCGAAGAGCATTGCGACGAGCCCATGTTCGGCAAGTCGCTCGACCGGCGCACCTGCAACGCCCGCATGATGCGAGCGGCGGATCGCTGCACTCGCGACACCCACGGCGCGCGCAATTGCCGGGAGCTGTGCAACCGCGAGATCGATCGCGGGATAGGCAAAGCCATGCGCGGCATCGACTGTGAGAACGGCTGGTCGCGGTTGCGTTGCAACAGGCGTCGCGAAGCCGTCGATCTTTCCGATTTTCGCCTGCGCGGCGTAACTCGCGATGCGCGAGAGGCCGTGACCCTTCAGGCCATCGGCTTCCGCAGCGACCAGTGCGCGCGCGACGATCACCGCATTGGTCTCGCTGGTGCGGCAGCGCACGAGTGCCGCGGCGACAAGCGCCTCCGCGTCGGCTATCGTGATCGTCTTGTCGCTCATGCTGTCCTCGCTAATTCCGCTGCGCGATCACCGGAGCGGATGGCGCCTTCGATCGTCGCGGGCAGCCCCGTCTGCGTCCAGTCGCCGGCGAGAAACAGATTGCGCCAGCGTGTCGTCGCGGGCGGTCGTCGTCGATCCTGCGCCGGTGTCGCCGCGAAGGTCGCGCGTTTTTCCTTCACGATCTGCCACGGCGGCATGTCCTGCGACAGACCGGTGATGGCGGCGACTTCGGTCCAGATTTTCTGTGCCAGTTCTTCGCGTGGCGCATCGATATGCGCGTCCGCGGCGCTGACGGTGACGGACAGCCGGTCGTGAAAGCCAAAGAGCCATTCGCTCAAACCGCCGATGAGGCCGGTGAGCAAAGGCAGGCCCTTCGGCGGCAACGCGGCGAAATGCGCATTGAGGATGGCGCGGTGTTCGTCGGGTGCGGTTAGGTCGGGCACAAGTTCCGTGGCAACCCACGGCGGCACGGCAAGGACGACGCGATCGCCTTTGGCGAGATCGATGACGTCGTTGCCGGATGCGAAGCCGATAAGCGCGCTCTCGGCGAAGCGCACGCCGCGCACGCGTGCGCCGAAGCGGACCTCGGCACCGTCTTTTGCAAGCGTCGCGAGGGCAGGATCGATGAAGGCCGGCCCAAGTCCGTCGCGCGCCACGCGTGGCCGCGATGCAGCGCCACCGGCGCCGAGACTTTCACGCATGACAGCAGCGGCGAGTTTTGCCGAGGCCTCGTCGAGTTTTGTGTTCAGCGCGGAAACGAACACAGGTTCCCACAGATGCGTCCACGCGCGGCCGCGCTTGCGCATTGTCGCAGCGATGGTGGCGTCGTCATCGGCGCGCAGGAGCTTTGCGCCATCGAGATACTCTCCGAAAGACGTGCCCGGCACGCGGCGGCCGGAGGCAAGAATCCACCACGGAATACGACCGGCGTTCGGCTTGATCTGCCAACGTGAGCTGTCGCGCAGATGGGCGAAGTCGAAGACGCATTCTTCGGGTCCGACAAGCGCATCGCGCGCGCCAATCCGCTGAAGAAAAGCGTACGCGGCGTGATTGCCGGAAAGCAGCAGGTGATTGCCGTTGTCGATCGTGAGCCCAAGGCTCGGATCGAAATACGAACGGCAGCGGCCGCCCGCCAGACGCGCGGCCTCGTGCACAATGACACGATGCGTCGGCGCGAGTTTCGTCGCTGCGGCGAGGCCCGCGAGCCCCGCGCCGATGACATGGACGGTCGTCGTCACGGAATGGCGTAACGCAGAACCGCGCCCAGCAGCCGCAGCTTATTGACGCCGACGCGTTTGCGTGGCGGCGCGAAGCCGCGCGCCTCGACGCGACGAAGCACATCGGCATAAGCGCACGCCATTAGGCGCGGCGCCTTTACCGCGGCGCGGGGTGAGGCATCCATGATCGCATTGGCTTGCGCGAAATGCGCCTCCGCATCCGCGATGAGCCCGGCGCAGGCGCGGCCCAGTGCAGGGTGTGCGGCGACCGCTTGCGGATCGCGTGGCGCGATCCCGGCATCGTCGAGATTTTCCCGCGCGAGGTAGAGGCGACCGATATCGGCGTCGTCGTCGATGTCGCGCAGAATGTTGGTGAGCTGTAGCGCGCGGCCGAGATGATGCGCGAGTTGACGTCCCGGTTCGCGCTCCATGCCGAAGATAGGGGTGGAGAGCCGACCGACCGCGCTCGCGACACGATCGCAATACAGATCGAGCGTCGCACGATCTGGTGCCACAACAGGCCCGCGCAGATCCATTTCCATGCCGTCGATGACGGCTAGAAAGTCCTGCTTCTCGATTGCGAAGCGTGCGAGATGTGGCGCGAGCGGCTGTGTCCGGACGCCGGGTTCGCCGCGATAGAGCGCGTCGATCTCGCCGCGCCAGGCGTCCATCTCGGCCTGTGGGTCTCCGCCAGGGTTTTGCTGTTGCCAATCGCCATCGGCGACATCGTCGACCGCGCGGCAGAAATCATAGACCGCGTACATCGCCTCGCGCTTTTCGCGCGGCAGGATGCGCATCCCTGCATAGAAGGACGATCCGGAAGCGCCGTGCGAAAGCGTCGGCGGCGTGCTGGTCTGCGCGGTCACGCGGCGTTTCGCAGGAAGGGATGGCGCACGAGCCGCGCCATCGCAGCGAGCGCCGCGGTGATCGCGAAGGACGCTTTCGACGCATGCACGGTGTCGGACAGGGGATCGCGTGTATGGAGACCGGTATTTAGTCGCTCCGCGAGGCTCTGGATCGCAGCGACTTCGCAGGCAAGCCGAACGTCTCGAATGCCGCTCGTAAAACGCCGGCTTTCGTCGAGCAGCGTGTCGGTGCGCTGCACGATGTCGAGCAACGCGGCACGCAGCATCGGAGACGCTCGCGGCGCGTCGAGCATCGCGACCTCCGCGCCGTGCTTGGCGAGGATATCTTGCGGCAGATAAACACGGTCCAGCGCGCGAAAATCCTTCGCGCAATCCTGCACGTGATTGATGATCTGCAGCGCGGCGCAAAGCGCATCGTTGGCGGGCCAGAGCGTCGGGCTTTCACCATGCACGTCGAGCACGAAGCGCCCCACAGGCATCGCCGAAAGCCGGCAATAGGCGATGAGATCATCCCAGTCGGCGTATCGCGTCTTCCTCGCGTCGAGCCGGAAAGCCGCGAGAAGATCGAGCGCGTGCTGCGCGGAGAGTTTTTTCTCCGCGAGCACTTGCTTCAACGGCGCGGAAACATCCGATGCCGGCATGTCGCCCGTCAGTTCCGCCGCCATACGGTCGAGCAAATCAATTTTCGCCGCAGACGGCAGATCTGGATGGTCGGCGATATCGTCACCGGTGCGAACGAAATCGTAGAAGGCAATCACAGCCGGACGATGCCGTGCCGCAAGCAGGCTCGCGACGGGAAAATTCTCGTCTTTATGCGTCTTGCCGGAACGCAGTGCAGCCAGATCGGTCACAGCACGTATCCTGCATCACGAAACCAGTTGATCGCGTCAGCCAGAGCGAGCGTGTAGGGCCGCGAGCGATAACCGAGCTCCAGTCGCGCTTTCGCATCGGAGAAGAACATGTGTTTTTGCGCCATGCGCAGTCCATCGCGCGTCACGAACGGCTCGCGCCGCGTGACCTTCGCAAGCGCTTCCGCGGCAAATGCGAGCGGCACGAGCGGCGCGATCGGCAAACGTATCCTTGGCGGGCGACGTCCGGTGCGCAAAGCGATTTCGCCCAACATCTGCGAAAGTGCGACGTTGTCTCCGCCGAGAATGTAGCGTTCGCCGATGCGCCCGCGCGCAAGTGCCGAAAGATGCCCGTCGGCGACATCATCGACATGCGCAATGTTAAGGCCGGTGTCGACAAAGGCCGGCATGCGTCCGCGCGACGCCTCGACAATGATGCGGCCGGTCGGTGTCGGCCGCACATCGCATGGCCCGATCGGCGTCGACGGATTGACGATCACCGCCGGCAGTTTCTGACCATCGATCATCGACTCGACGAGGCGCTCGGCTAGAACCTTGCTGCGCTTGTAGGCGCCGATGGCCTGTTCGGGCCCGAGCGGCCGAGTTTCGTCCGCAAGATGGCCTTCGTCGATGGCAAGCGTCGCGACACTGCTCGTGTAGACGATGCGCTCGACGCACGCGCGTAGCGCCTCTTCCATAATGATGCGCGTGCCATCGACATTCGAGCGTACGAGTTCCGCCGGGTTCGGCGACCAAAGACGATAATCTGCGGCGCAATGGATGAGGTAGCGCACATCGAGAAGCGCTGCGGCAATCGAGGCGCGGTCGCGCAGATCGCCAATGACGGCCTCGTCGGCGGCATCGAGATTGCGGCGGTTGGAATTCGCGCGCGTCAGAACACGAATGCGCGCGCCGTTCGCGCGCAATCGCCGCGCAACTGCCGCGCCGAGAAATCCCGTAGCCCCTGTGACGAGGAACAGATCTTCGCGCGAAGTCGGAAGCGACGGCATCGTGCGCGCCGCGAACATGTCGTCGTCCGCGCCGTCCGGACAGGCATCGGACGGATTGGCAGGTCGCATGCGCGTCGCGTCCATCGCACTCACGATGTGCTCTCCCACGCTGCAAGTAGACCGCGTAGCGCCGCGACGAAAGCGAGTGGCTGGTCGATCATCACATGATGATAGGCTTCGGGCACTTCGACATAGGCCGTGCCCGCCGGCATCAGGCCAAGCGTGTATGCCGCATCTTCGGGCCGCATGAGTTCGGAAAGGCCGCCGCGCATCAGCGCCGTCGCGCAGGTCGCGCGCGTCAGCACGCCCGTAAGATCAGGCAGCTTGAAATCCCGCCACAGAAACGGATCGAAGCGCCAGGTCCAACCGTCGCCGCCACCATCTGGGCGCGGCGCGCGCTTCAGCGCCTCTCGCGCGATCATGTCGGCGATGTAGAGATTTTCGCAGGGCTGCGTCGGCGCGAGGCGGAAGCGCGCAAGCGCCGTCTCCAGCGAGGGATAGACGTTGTGCGGGCGCAACTCGTTGGGGCGGCGCGGCTTCTCACCGCGCGCCTTGCGCCGTGCTTCGCGCCGCTCCGGCGAGGAGAAGGGTGAGTCGACGAGCACGATTCCGGAAAATTGCGCCCCGTGGCGCGCGGCGGTTTCGGCCAGTGGAAACGAACCGAAGGAATGGCCGACGGCAACCGGCTTGCGCGGGCCTGCGAACAATCCCGCCGCTTCGCTTACCGCCATCACTTCGGCTGCGAACTCTTCGAGCGTGTAGGTTGGACGCCAGTCCGACGATCCCATGCCGGACCAGGACAATGCGGCCACGCGGTAGCGCTCTGCGAAAAAGGGCGCGATCATGCGCCACCATCCCGCGTGTGCGCCATTGCCATGCAAGAGCAACAGGCCGGGCGTTCCGAGAGAGCCCCAGGTCATGGTCTCGATAGCAGCCCCGGCGACCGTCACCATGCTGCGCTCAGGTGCATAGGCAATTGCCCGCTCGAACCAGGCTGGCGCCGGCGGCACCGCGCCACCGAATTGCGCCAGGGGCGAGTGCAGGCGCGGATCCCTAAGCGGGGCGGAGGCGTCCATGACCCGACCCTTTCGCAACGCACAAGGCAGGGGTCAAGCGACGGGTGCATGCGTGAGGGCGGCGCTCCATTGCTCTGTCCGCGCTCACGTTGCTAAGAGCGTCCCAACGATCTGCGGAGGAATTTCGATGAAGGCCATGCTCAGCCACACGCCGGGCGGTCCCGAGGCCCTTAAACTGGAGACAGTGCCGGACCCGGTGCCGAAGAAGGGCGAGGCCGTCATCGATATCCGCGCCTGCGGCGTGAATTTCCCAGACTTTCTGATTATCCAGGACAAGTACCAGTTCAAGCCGCAGCGCCCCTTCGCGCCGGGCAGCGAAGTGTCCGGCACGATCTCGGCCGTCGGCGAAGGCGTCACGGACGTGAAGGTCGGCGACCGCGTGCTTGCGTCGTCCGGACACGGCGGCATGGCGGAGAAACTGCTGCTCGACGCGTGGCGCTGCCAGAAAATCCCTGACACGATGCCCTTCGATGTCGCTTCCGCGCTGCTGCTTACCTACGGCACGTCGCAGCATGCGCTGAAGGATCGCGCGAAGCTGAAGGCCGGCGAAACGCTGCTCGTACTGGGTGCGGCCGGCGGCGTCGGCCTCGCGGCAGTCGAACTCGGCAAGGCGATGGGCGCGCGCGTCGTCGGTGCCGTCTCGACGCAGGAAAAAGCCGACTTCGTGAAGAGCCGGGGCGCTGACGATTGCGTCGTCTATCCCACGGGTCCCTTCGACAAGGAGGGCACAAAGGCGCTGGCCGACGTGTTCAAGAAGGCAAGCGGCAAGGATGGCGCGGATGTCATCTACGACGGCGTCGGCGGCGATTATTCCGAAGCGTCGTTGCGCGCCATCGCCTGGGAAGGGCGCTTTCTCGTCGTCGGCTTTCCCGCCGGCATCGCGAAACTGCCGCTGAACCTTACGCTGCTCAAAGGCTGCGATGTTCTCGGCATCTTCTGGGGCGACTTCGTCCGCCGCTTCCCGCAGAAACATCAGGACAATGTCGACGAACTGATGCAGCTTTACGCGGACAAGAAGATCAGCCCGCATATCTCCGAGACGTTCCCGCTGGAGAAATCCGGCGATGCGATTGCCTGGCTCGCAAGCCGCAAGGCGATGGGCAAGGTTGTCGTTACGGTGCCCTGAGCCCGTGCGCGGGGGGATCGCTCTTGCTGCGCTTGCGTCGCTTGCGCTCACCGTCGGCGCGTTCGCGGCCGACGATGGTGCGGAGTGCATGCTGGGCGGCGCGGGCGTGAACCTCTGCGCAAAGGCGCGGGCGATTCAGAGCGAATATGCGCCGCGCATGCCGCTCGTCATCAGCCCCGGCGCGACGCTCGTGCTGATGACGGCGAGCGGCCCGACGCTGACGGCGCTTGCGACATGGGAACGCAGCCGCGCCGAGATCGAAAATTATCTGCGCGACGGCAATCTCACCATGACGGATTTCGAAACGCGGCTGTCGGACGGCGGTCGGATTGTCGTTTGCAAAGAACCGCTGCTCACCGAATTTGTGAAACTCGGCGGCCACGTGAACTACCTCTACAAAAGCCGCGACAACGTCGCGCTGGCGGGCGCGCTGGTGCGCGATTGTCCGAACGTGCCGTGAAGGCGAAATTTCCGGAGATACGAAGGCGATGACCGATCTCGAAATCTTCCGCCGCGAAACGCGCGCGTGGCTCGAAGCGAATTGTCCGCCCGACATGCGCACGCCTGCGAACGACGACGACGATCGCACCTGGGGCGGCCGCAATCCGAAATTCAAATCGCCGAGCCAGAAGCAATGGCTCGATGCGATGGCGGCGCGCGGCTGGACGACACCGGAATGGCCAAGGGAATACGGCGGCGGTGGTCTGAGCAAAGATGAAGCTCGCGTGTTGCGCACAGAAATGCGCGCGCTCGGCTGCCGCTCACCACTCGACTCGTTCGGCATCTGGATGCTCGGGCCGGCGCTGCTGAAATACGGCAACGACGCGCAGAAGAAGGAGCACCTGCCGAAAATCGTGCGTGGCGAAGTCCGCTGGTGCCAGGGCTATTCGGAGCCGGGCGCGGGCTCGGACCTCGCGTCGCTGCAGACGAAGGCCGAGGACAAGGGCGACCATTATCTCGTCAACGGCCAGAAGATTTGGACATCCTACGCCGACAAGGCCGACTGGATTTTCTGTCTCGTCCGCACAAATCCGACGGCGAAAAAGCACGAAGGTATCAGCTTCCTTCTGTTCGACATGGCCTCGCCAGGCGTCACGACGAAGCCAATCCTGCTCATCTCCGGTAAGTCGCCGTTCTGCGAGACCTTCTTCAGCGACGTAAAAGTGCCGAAGGACAATCTTGTCGGTGACGTCGACAAGGGCTGGACGATCGCGAAATATCTGCTGACGCACGAGCGCGACATGATCGGCGGCATGGGCACGACGGTCGGCCGCCCGCTCGGGCAAGTCGCGGCGGATGCGGTGGGGCAGGAAGATGGACGGCTCGCCGATCCGCTGCTGCGCGCCGACATCGCGCGCTACGACATCGACGCCTGGGCTTTCCAGACCGCGATGGAACGCGCCGGTGATCTTGCCAAGGCGAAGCAGGCGCATCCCGCACTGTCGTCGATGCTGAAATATTACGGCACGGAGCTGAACAAGCGCCGCCACGAATTGCTGATGGCTGCCGGCGGATCGGATGCGCTCGAATGGGAGAGCGAGCGCAGCGATGGCGGCGACGCGCCACGTGCATGGCTTCGCACCAAGGCCAATTCGATCGAGGGCGGCACGAGCGAAGTGCAGCTCAACATCATCGCAAAGCGCATTCTAGAATTGCCGGGGGCTTAAACCCTCTCCCAGAGGGAGAGGTTGGTCGCGAAGCGACCGGGTGAGGGGATCAATCTCTCCCGATGCTTTGTCGACCATCTCTCTATCGTCTTTCGACCCCTCACCCCGCTGCTTTGCAGCGACCCTCTCCCGAAGGGAGAGGGTGAGACCGTGGAATACTCATGCCCCTCACACTCACCGAAGATCAGCAACTTCTCCACGACAGCGCGAAGAGTTTCTTTGCTGACAAGGCGCCCGTCGCGCACCTGCGCGCTTTGCGCGATTCGAATGACACGACCGGCTTCTCGCGCGATGTCTGGAAGCAAAGCGCGGAGATGGGCTTTCCCGGTTTGCTCATTGCGGAAGAGCAGGGCGGTTCTGGCCTCGGCCATGCCGAAGCGGCAATCGTCATGGAAGAGATCGGCCGCAACCTCACGCCGTCGCCGCTTCTCGCAACCGGCATCGTCGCCGCGACCGCATTGAAGAAAGCCGATGGCGCAAAGGCGCTTGCGCTTCTTGCGCAGATCGCGGCGGGCGAGAAGCTCGTCGTGCTTTGTATCGACGAGCACGGCAAGCACGCGCCGGCGAAGATCGCCATGACGGCGAAGCGCAGCGGCAACGGTTTCGTGCTAGACGGCGCAAAGACCTTCGTGATCGATGGACATGTCGCCGATCTGCTGATCGTCGCGGCGAAGACCGATAGCGGCCTGACACTGTTTCTCGTCGATCCCAAAGCGAAAGGCATCGTCGTCGAGCGCACTGTCATGGTCGATGCGCATAACGCGGCGCGCATTGCCTTCGATGGAGTCGCGGTCGATGCCGACGCCGTGCTTGGGGAAGTCGATGGCGGCGATAAGATTCTTGAAACAGCGCTCGATGCCGGGCGCATTGCTGTTGCGGCAGAATTGCTCGGCTGCGCCCACGAGGCTTTCACCCGCACCGTCGACTACCTCAAGGAGCGCAAGCAGTTCGGCAAAGCAATCGGCGAATTCCAGGCGTTGCAGCACCGCGCCGCCCATCTCTTCAGCGAACTCGAGATCACACGCGCCGCCGTAACAAAAGCTGCGCAGACGCTCGACTCTTCACCGGATAAAGCCGCGCCTGTCGTCGCAATGGCAAAAGCGCGCGCGTGCATGACCGGCGATCTCGCGGTGCGCGAAGCCGTGCAGATGTATGGCGGCATGGGCATGACCGATGCGATCGACATCGGTCTTTTCATGAAACGTGCGCGTGTGCTGCAGGAGCTGTTTGGCGACGCGAATTTCCATGCCGATCGGCTTGCGGCGATGCGAGGGTATTGAGAGACCGTTCTCGGGACTGTCTTTCCCGCGAAAGCGGAATCCAAAATCTGGATGCCCGCTTTCGCGGGCATGAACCTTCACGGTTTGGGCGATGCCGTCTTTATCGCTTTAGATTTTTCGTTCCGACACCGCTCCGAGCAGTAGCGGACCTCGTCCCAGACGCGTTCCCACTTCTTGCGCCACGTGAAAGGTCTTCCGCACGTGGCGCAGATCTTCGTCGGCAGGTCGCCCTTGCGTCGCATTGAGTCGCGCGCTCACGCTCCTTTGGGGAACGTCACCACGCGGCCGCGCTTCTCTCGCGCGTCGTCGTTGGAAGCGGCCGACGCGGCGTCGCGCACCGGCACGCCGTCGAGCGTCAGGCCCGTCGCATTTGCGGACACTGACACCGTCTCACCGTCCGCAATCCCACCGGCGAGAATGCGCTCGGCAAGCGGGTCCTGTAGCTCGCGCTGGATCACGCGCTTCAGCGGACGTGCGCCATAGGCCGGCTCGTAGCCTTTGTCCGCGAGCCAGTTGCGCGCCTTCGTATCGAGCGCCAGCGTGATCTTCCGATCCTCGAGCAAGGAGCCCAGGCGTCGCATCTGGATGTCGACGATTGCGCCCATGTCCTCGCGACGCAGCCGGTGGAATAGCAGGATGTCGTCCACGCGGTTGAGAAATTCCGGCCGGAAATGTCCGCGCACGACGGCCATCACGGCATCTTCGACTTCGCCCGAATCCGAGCCATCCTTCTGCTGCACGAGGAATTCCGCGCCGAGATTCGAAGTCATCACGATCAGCACGTTGCGGAAGTCGACCGTGCGGCCTTGGCCATCGGTCAGACGCCCATCGTCGAGCACCTGTAGCAGGACGTTGAACACGTCCGGATGCGCCTTCTCGATCTCGTCGAACAGAACGACCTGATAAGGCCGGCGACGTACGGCTTCCGTCAGCGCGCCGCCTTCCTCGTAACCGACATAGCCGGGAGGCGCGCCGATCAGCCGCGCGACCGAATGCTTCTCCATGTATTCGGACATGTCGATGCGCAGGAGCGCGGTGTCGTCGTCGAACATGAAGGCCGCGAGCGCTTTCGTCAGCTCCGTCTTGCCGACGCCCGTCGGCCCGAGGAACATGAAAGAGCCAATCGGCCGGTTGGGGTCCTGCAAGCCGGCGCGGGAACGACGCACAGCGGTCGAGACCGCCTTCACGGCCTCCGGCTGGCCGATGACGCGCTTCTTCAGCTCGTCTTCCATCCGCAGCAGCTTTTCCTTTTCGCCCGCGAGCATGCGGTCGACGGGAATGCCGGTCCAGCGCGAGACAACCTGCGCGATGTCGTCCGGCGTCACCGCCTCGGCGACGAGCGTGCCACGGCCATCGCCATCGGTGTCGCCAAGTTTCTTCTCGAGCTCGGGGATGACGCCATACGCGAGTTCGCCGGCTTTCTGATATTCGCCCGAGCGCTGCGCGTTCGCGAGATCGATGCGCGCTTGTTCAAGCTGTTCTTTCAGCTTCTGCGTGGTGCCGATCTTGTCTTTCTCGGTACGCCAGCGCGACGTCAGCGCCGCCGAACGCTCTTCGAGATCGGCAAGCTCGCCCTCGAGACGCGCTAGACGATCAACCGACGCGCGGTCGGTCTCCTTCTTCAGCGCTTGCTGCTCGATCTTTAGCTGCACGACGCGCCGGTCGACCTCGTCGAGCTCCTCCGGCTTCGAATCGACCTGCATGCGCAGGCGCGACGCGGCCTCATCGACGAGATCGATCGCCTTGTCGGGCAGGAAACGGTCGGCGATGTAGCGGTTCGACAGCGTCGCCGCCGCGACAAGCGCCGCGTCCTGCACGCGCACGCCGTGATGCAACTCGTACTTTTCCTTCAATCCGCGCAGGATCGAGATCGTGTCGGCGACATTCGGCTCGGACACGAAGACCGGCTGGAAACGACGTGCGAGGGCGGCGTCTTTTTCGACGTGCTTACGGTATTCGTCGAGCGTGGTCGCGCCGACGCAATGCAACTCGCCGCGTGCCAGCGCGGGTTTGAGCAGGTTCGACGCATCCATCGCGCCATCCGCTTTGCCGGCGCCGACAAGCGTGTGCATCTCGTCGATGAAAAGAATGATCCCACCGTTCGCGGATGTCACTTCGTTGAGGACGGCTTTGAGCCGCTCTTCGAATTCGCCGCGGTATTTCGCGCCGGCGATCAGCGCGCCCATGTCGAGCGCGAGCAGCTTCTTGTCCTGCAGCGCATCCGGCACGTCGCCGTTGACAATGCGCAGCGCAAGACCTTCGGCGATGGCGGTCTTGCCAACGCCGGGCTCGCCGATCAGCACCGGATTGTTCTTCGTGCGACGCGACAAAACCTGGATCGTGCGACGAATCTCTTCGTCGCGGCCGATGACCGGGTCGAGCTTGCCTTCGCGCGCGACTTCCGTGAGGTCGCGCGCATATTTCTTCAGCGCCTCATACTGGTTTTCGGCGGATGCCGAGTCCGCTGTGCGGCCCTTGCGCAGATCTTCGATTGCGCCGTTCAGCGCCTGCGCGTTGACGCCGGCATTGGCGAGAATCTTTCCGGCTTCAGACGACTTGTCCATCGCGAGCGCGAGCAGCATTCGCTCGACCGTGACGAAGGAATCACCGGCTTTCTTCGCGATTTTCTCGGCGGAATCGAACAGGCGCGCCGTCGTTGGCGCAAGATAGAGCTGCCCAGCGCCGGAACCCTGTATGCTCGGCAATTTTCGCAGCGCGATTTCGGTCTGGATCAGCCCTTCACGCGAACGTCCGCCCGCCCGGTCGATCAGGCCGGCGGCGAGCCCTTCGGGGTCGTCGAGCAGGACCTTCAGCACATGTTCGGGTGTGAATTGCTGGTGCCCTTCGCGGACGGCCAGCGATTGGGCGGACTGGACGAAGCCGCGCGCCCGCTCGGTGTAATTCTCGAAATTCATTTATGGCCTCCTGCCGTCGACCCGTCCCGAAGCGATCGGGGCAACGCGAGATTTATTGCCGGTCCCCGAAGGCGACCCGCTCAGACGGATATGGTGAGGATTCGCCACAAACGAAAGTGGCGGAGACTCTCGTCCCCGCCACTTTTCATTTCCGTATCTGGTTGGTGCGCGATCAGTCGGAGACGGGCGCTGTTTCCGTTGCAACAGCTTCGTTGCCCTCGCCGCCGAAATCGCCTTCGTTGCCTTGGCCGGGACGGCCGCGCCGGCGACGACGTGGGCGCAGATGATAGCCCTGCTGATCGCCACTTTCCTGAGGGGCGAGGTCGCTCTGCTCGGAAGGCGCCGGGGCATTGGCTACCTCGGTTACGGGCCGCGCACCGCCAGTGATGAAGGAAGGCAGTTCACCTCCCTCGGGCCCGGCATCGGCGACCTCGTTGCGCGGACGACGTTCGTTGCGCCATTGCTGGTTGCCGCGGTCTGGCCGTTCCTGACGCTCTCCGCCACCGCCGTTGTCGAAGCGCTGCTCGCCGCGATTGTCTGGGCGATTCTCGTTGCGGTTATCCGGGCGATTCTCTTGCCGGTTCTCCGGACGATTATCTTGACGGTTGTCGTTGCCGCGGTACTCCCCGCGATTGTTGTCGCGATAGTCCGGGCGGTCGCCACGACTTTCGTTGTTGCGGTTGTCGCGCCACTGGCGCTGGCCACCGCCGTATTGTTGGCGGTCGCCGCCGCCTTGATTGTTGTTGCCGTAGTTCTGGCCGCCGTTCGGCTGGCCCTGATACGGTGCCGGGCCGTTGCCACTGCCATTGCCATTCGGCTGAGCGCCAAAGGGTTGCGGCGGCGCTTGCGGTGCTTGTGGCGGCTGCGGAAGCCGGTCCGCGACGGAGGCGAAACGATCGTCCTCCTCGACGCCGTCGTCCTCTTCCTCGATCTCTTGCGCGGGCTTCGGCAAAAGGCCCATCGCCTGCTGCTGCGCCTGCTGTGCGGCCGCGATGACGCGATAATAATGCTCGGCATGCTGGAGATAATTCTCCGCCATCACAGGGTCGCCGGAAGTCTGAGCGTCGCGTGCCAGCTGGAGATATTTCTCGGCAACATGCTGGGCCGTGCCCCGGATCTTTACGTCCGGACCATTGCTTTCGAAAGAGCGCGTCAGCGGGTTCGGCCCTTTCCGGCCGTGATTGTTGTTGTTGTTGTTGCTGCGGCCCCGCAAACGCTTGTTCTGCTGTGGTCTCATTTCACGTCCCTGATGGATGCGGGAATTCGCGGCCCCTTCGGACTGTGCGCGAATTCGCGAGCCTCAATGCCGGCAAACCGGCTCGCCAGGCTCTGGCGATTCTGCAGCGCCTACAGGCGCGCAAAACGAAACAACGTCAGTGTCAACGATCAACCGAATCGGCCGGTCAGGCGCAGCGGAGAGAATGACGGCAATGGGTTCCCAACCCGTAAAATGCCCCGTCCTATCGGTGCAGGCTCCGCGCGGTCCCCATCAATAATCCGCGGGATTGGCCTACTTCCTGGAAGCAGCAGCGGCCCTCGTCGCAACGGAGCGCTTTCAAAGCGTACATAGACGCTAAAATACGGGACGCCAAGGGCGTTCGACACGAAATCAGATGATTTCAACGGCCACGGCCCGCTCGTGACCACCTGTGTCCCGCGCGATCCGCAAAACGCGGATGCCCAAGGCGGCGAAGAGGGCCTCGAGGCCATCACGCATGCCTGCACCGATCTCGAATACGAGCAGCGCTCCGGGCGAAACGATTCGGCGGATGTCCGCGAGGATCGCGCGGTAAGCAGCGAAACCATCCGGGCCGCCCTCCAATGCAAGAGCCGGATCGTGCAGGCGTACTTCGTCCGCAAGCGCGGGCATATCGCCGGTAGCGATGTAAGGCGGGTTGGACACGATGAGGTCGAACGGGCCGGCAAGCGCCGCCGTCCAGTCGCCCCGCACGATCGCGCCGCGCTTGGTCAGCCCGTTCCTGACGAGGTTTTCGCGCGCCGCATTGCAGGCATCGGGCGAGCGATCGACACCGACGCCGATTGCTTCGGGGTAACGGTCAAGAAGCGCGCAGAGTAGGGCGCCAGACCCAGTTCCGAGATCGAGGACATCGCTCGCGGCGGACCGCAATTCGCCCGCTAGTCGGACCAGCGTCTCCGTATCCTCGCGTGGATCGAGCACGCCCGGCCGGACCGCGATGTCGAGGCCGCAGAACGGCCGACGGCCGATGAGCCGCGACGTAGGCTCGCCCGCAAGCCGCCGTGCCGCGAGATCGTCGAGCGTGCGAGCGGCGTCGGCGGAAAGCGGGTCGTCGCCGTCACGAAGCATGTCGGCGTGCGAGAGACCTGTGGCAAACTCCAGAAGCAGGCGGGCATCAAGCGTTGCCGGCTCGCGACTGACTGCCTCGAAAAGCGTCGCGAGCGCACGGCGCGCTTGCGCCAGCGTCTGGCCTGCGAAATTCGGTTGGCTCTCCGGAATCATACGCGTTTCGATGCCGGGCGCGACGTGGCGATGCAAGCGCTTGCCGCACCGGCCGGTTTGCGCGAACATCCCTCACAGACAGGAGATTTGATGTCGTTACCCGCCGGTACCGCGGACGCGTCTTTTGACAATGTCATCCGCCTCGATCGGCTTCCGGCACGGGCGTCCGCGCCGCCGGTCGATACCGCCTCATCGTCGAATGCAAAAGTCGTCAGTTTCGACAAGTCGGAATTGCGTTTGATCCTGAACCTGTACGGCCGACAGGTGGCCGCCGGCGAATGGCGCGACTACGCCATCGACTTCTCCGGTGAGCGTGCGGAATTCTGCATCATGCGCCGGTCGAACGAATATCCGGTGTATCGCATCCGCAAGGCGCCCGCGCTGGCGCGCAAGCAGGGTGCCTTTGCCGTCGTGTCGGTGACTGGATTTATCCTGAAGCGCGGGCACGATCTGCGAAAGGTGTTGTCGGTTCTGGAGCCTAAGGTTCGACTGGCCTGAACCGACCCCGTGCCGGACAAAGAAAAAGCCGCGGGATCGCTCCCGCGGCTTTTCGGTTTGACGAGTGCCTCGTCAGTTGTTGCGCGAACCCGTGAGGGACAGCACCGACTGGAAGATGTTGATGAAGTCGAGATACAGCATCAGCGCGCCGTTCACGGACTTCTTCGTCGCCGTCTCGTAGTCGTCGTTGGCGTAATACATTTCCTTGATCGCCTGCGTGTCCCACGCGGTCAGGCCGGCAAAGATCAGGATCGACAGCACCGACAGGCCGAACTGGAACGCCGAGCTCTGCAGGAAGATGTTTACGACGCTCGCGAGGATCAGGCCGATGAGGCCCATCACCAGGAACGAGCCGAACGCCGACAGGTCGCGCTTTGTCGTGTAGCCGTACAGGCTCAACCCGCCAAACGCGCCGGCCGTGATGAAGAAGGCGCGCGAGACGGACGTGCCAGTATAGACTAGCAGGATCGTGGAGAGCGACAGACCCATCACCGCCGCGAAGGCGAAGAACATGTTGCGCGCCGAGGCGGCCGACATGCGATCGATGCGGAACGAGAAGAACAGCACGAAAGCGAGCGGCGCGAGCATCACGACCCACTTGAGCGGGCTGGCGTACATCGCAGCACCGAAGGACGTCAGATACTGGCCACCGAAGCGATAGGCGGTCGGCGTGGCGGAGACAGCCATCATCTGGGTGCCCATCGCGACAAGGCCCGTGATCGCGAGACCGAGCGTCATGTAGTTGTAGACGCCGAGCATATAGGTGCGCAGGCCCTGATCGACCTGGGTGCCGGTCGCCTGGCCGACGCTCGTGCCCCACCGGGCGCTTGCGTTGCGGTCGTAGTTCGACATGGACGTAAACCTCGATGAGGACGAAACGGGTCCTCGGCCCGGACGCAGACTGCCACAATTCCGCGTCAGATGAGAATATGAGAAAAAGTGGCTCTGCGGGCAAGGGTCCGGACCTTGCCCGGGGATTACAAATAGGACAGGCGGCAACAATAAAGTTAAAGGCGCCGAAGCACCGCGCCCGGCCGCTCGTTCAGGATCCGCCAGTTTCCTACAAAACCGAAGGCGGCGACGGCAACTACGGCGGCACCCAGCAGCGCGGCGATCGAACCGATGTCGAGCACGAAGGGCGTATCCACCGAAAACTTCAGGATGGCCCATGCGACAGCGTTGCCGAGGAGCACGGCCGAAAGGCCTGCGGCGAGCCCAAGCACCGCAAATTCGAGCAATGCGGACAGAACAAGCTGCCGTCGCGTGCCGCCGATAACTTTGAGGATGGTTGCCGTTCGCGCCCGCGCGCGGCTGTCGGCAGCGACAGCACCGGCCAATACGACAGCCGCCGCCAACATGGTGAAGATCGAGCTCGCCTGCACCGCGAAGCCCACCTTGTCGACGAGCCCGCGGGCTTGCGAAAGCATCGCGTGGACATCGATGGCGACGACGGTCGGCCAGCGCGCGCCGAGATCGCGGATGAAAGCCGCGTTGCGCGGCGCATCGTCGAGCGATGGGGCGGCGACTGTGAAGAGCATCGTGTGAGGAGCCGCCTCGATGGGCTTCGGCGAGAACACCAGCACGAAATTGATGCCGAACGACGCCCAGTTGATCTCCCGCAGATTGGCGATCTTCGCGGTAACGCGCCGGCCCGCTACATTGACCGCGATATCGTCGCCGACCGTGACGCCAAGTCCGCGCGCCGCATCGGCGCCGAGCGAAACAAGCGTCGGGCCGTCGTAGTCGGCGGGCCACCACGAGCCCGCGACAAGCGTCGAATCTTTCGGCGCGCTGCGCGCGAAGGTGATGCCGCGGTCGCCTTCGAGCACCCAGGCTGCGTTGTCTTTCACCGCGACCTTCTCGGCCGCAACGCCACCTACCTCTACAATCCGGCCGCGCATCAGCGGCGCGGCTTCGATGGTACTGCCCGGCAGTTTCGATACGAGAAAGTTGTGGAAATCCGGGTCATCGCGTGACGATAGCCCGACAAGGAACAGGTTCGGCGTCGCGGCGGGAAGGCCGCCGGTGAGTTGCTGACGCAGACTGCCCGTGACGGCGCTGGTCGCGGCTAGGATGACGAGCCCGACGCCCAGCGACACGAGCACGGCGCGCGTCATGCGTCCGGCGCGCGTAAGATTGCTCCAGGCAAGTGCGGCAATCGCGCCGCGTGGTGCGGGCAAAAGGCTGGCTATGATCGCAAGCAATCGCGCGACCCCGATGAAGAAAGCCGCGATGGCGAGACCGCCCGCAACGACGGCAGCCGCGAAGCGCCAGTCGCCTGTCGTGACGCCGACTGCGCCGACGAAGCCGATCAACGCGACAGCCGCCATCGCACGATAGCGCCAACGCGTTGGGGCGGTGGCGGAGCCGCTGGCGTCGCGCAGCAGCAGCGCGCCGGGCACGTCGTGGACACCACCGGCCGGCAGAATCGAGAAGACGAGCGCCGCGCCGAGGCCGACGGCCGATCCGCCGAGGATAGCGCGCAGCGACAAGGCGGGCTGGAAACTGCCGTACGAGGCCTCCGCAACAAACGGCGCCAGCGCATAGGGCAGGGCCGATCCGAGGATTACGCCGAGGACGACGCCTGCGAGTGCCAGCCCGAGGATTTCGGTCAGCGCGACGCCGAACACGAAGCTGCCGGACGCGCCGAGCGTCTTAAAGATCGCAACGGGCACGCGTTGCCGCTCGGCGAACATCGACACCGCGTTCCAGACGCCGATTCCGCCGACAACGACGGCGAGCAGTCCCATCGTGACGAGGAATTTCGAGATGCGATCGACGATGCGCTCGATCTGCGGCGAGGCATTGTTGCGCGTGCGGATTTCGAAACCGCTTTGCGGAAAGCTGTTCTTGAAATCGGCAGTCGTCGCTGCGAGTTGCGCATCCGGCGTGCCTGCGGGTAGTGCGAGTTTCGCCGTCCAGCGCACGAGCGCTTCCTGCGTGACGAGGCCTGTCGCATTCAGTCCCTCGCGCGAAACGATGATGCGCGGTGCGAAAGCAGCGCCGGAAACGAGCCTGTCGGGCTCCTCGTCGATCACCGCACGCACATCGAAGCGTCCTGCGCCGATGCGCATGACATCGCCTGCCTTTAACGATAGTCTCGCAAGCAGCGCCGGATCGACAAGCGCGCCGTATCGCCCGTCCGGCGAAGTGCCGAGCGCGGCAGGTGAAATCTGCGGTGTCGTGCGCAATACGCCGGCGAGCGGGAAGGTCGATTCGACCGCCTTGATGTCGCCGGGCGCCGCTGTCCCGCCTTCCACTGAGACCGTTGCACGAGTGGTCGCGATGACGCTGACCGTGCCGCGCGACTCGAGGAAACGTCGTTCGTCCGTCGACAGCGCTTCCTGCGCGCGGGAAAAGCTCATGTCGCCGCCGACGAGCGCGCGCCCGTCGCGCGTCAGGCCGCTGAGAAACGAATCCGTCAGCGCGCCGACGCCTGTGACGGCCGCGACACCGATGGCGATCGAAAGCACGAGCACCTTGTACTGCGCGAATACGACCCGGAGATCGCGCCGCGCGAAACGTATCGCTGCCGTGATGGCGTCCGACGTCTTCATGCCGAGAGAGCCGTTGCGATCGGCGCGTCCGCTGTGACGATACGGCCGGCGCGCAAGGACAGCGTCCGGTCACAGCGCTCCGCCAAAGACGTATCGTGTGTCACAAGAATGAGCGTACTGCCGAGCGGTCGCCGGATCGAAAACAGCAGTTCCACGATAAGTGCGCCGGTCGACTCGTCGAGATTGCCTGTGGGCTCGTCCGCAATGAGGAGCTTCGGTTCGCGTGCAAGCGCGCGGGCAATGGCAACGCGCTGCTGTTCGCCGCCCGACAATTGCGATGGGTAGTGCGAAAGCCTCGCGCCGAGGCCGACCTCGGCGAGACGCTCGCGGGCAACGGCGCGAGCATCGCGACGCGCTGCAAGTTCAAGCGGCGCCGCGACATTTTCGAGCGCCGTCATTGTCGGCACGAGGTGGAAATTCTGAAACACGATACCGATATTTCCGCCACGGAAGCGGGCAAGTTCGTCCTCGTTGAGGCGACTGAAATCTTGGCCCGCGATCGTTACGGTGCCGCGTGTTGGACGATCGAGGCCGGCAAGCAGCGATAGGAGGCTTGTTTTGCCCGAACCCGATGGTCCAACGATTGCGACGCTTTCGCCGGCATCGATGGCAAAGGACAGGTCGCGCAATACATCGACGCGCGTTTCGCCGTCGCCAAGCGTAAGGGAAACGGATGCGAAATCGATTATCGGTTCGGGCATGGAGACTCGTCAGCGGGCTTCGTCGGTCACATGGCGAAGGGCCGTTGCATTTGCAATCGTTCGCCGGCCCTCTTGCGCGCCTTGTCGTATCGCTAGCCGCGGTGCTTCTGTTGGCCGTTAACGCCGCTTCTGCAGAGCCGCTGCGCATGGTCATACTTGGTGACAGTCTCGTCGCCGGCTACAATTTGAAGCCGGAGAAGGCTTTTCCCGAAACGCTGGAGCGCCGTCTAAAGGCCTCAGGTCGTGACGTCATCATCGTCAATGCCGGCGTCTCCGGTGACGATGCCGCCGGCGGCCTTGCGCGCATGGACTGGTCGATCCCGGAGGACACGCAGCTCGTGATCGTCGAACTCGGCGCCAACGACATGCTGCGCGGCAACGATCCCGAAAAGACGCGCATCACGCTCGACAAAATTTTCACGCGCTTGAAGGCGCGCGGCATGGGTGTCGTGATCGCCGGGATGCGATCGATCGACAATTGGGGTCCGGAATACCGACAAAAGTTCGACGCGATCTATCCCGCGTTGGCGCAGAAGCACGGCGTGCCGCTCTTCCGATTCTTCATGGACAACATCTTCGGACAGAACGACCTGCTGCTTGCCGACAAGTTGCACCCCAATCCCGATGGCGTCGTGAAGATGGTCGATCAGTTTCTTCCCTTCATAGAGCCGGTCATCGACGCCTATCCGCGCGGCGCGAAGCCTGCGGGCTGAAAAATGCGGCTCTTCAGCGCCGTCGGCGTCCCGGACGATATCGCGCAACGCTTGTCGATGTTTCGCGGCGGCCTGACCGAGGCGAAATGGGTTGAGCCGGCAGACTTCCACGTGACGCTCGCTTTCTTTGGCGAGATCGATGGCGTTCAGGCCGACGATCTCGCTGAGGCGCTCGGCGAACTTGATGCTGCGCCGGTTGACGTGCGGCTCACATCGCTCGGTGTCTTCGGAGCCGACCATCCGCATTCGATCGTTGCGCTGGCGGAGAAGACGCCAAAACTTCTGTCGCTCGAAGCCGCGCATCGTTCGATCTGCGCGCGTCTCGGCGTTCGACTCGAGGCGCGCCGCTACACGCCGCACGTGACGCTTGGCCGACTTCGCCGAACATCCGCCGGCGAAGTTGCGGTATGGCTTAGCCAGCAGCCGGTTTTGCCCACCTGCGCGTGGACCGCAAAGAATTTCGCGATCTACTCCTCGCGCACGTCGCGCGGTGGTGGCCCCTACGTTGCGGAATGCGAGTTCTCGCTCGGCAATGCGGACGCCTAGGGGCCGTCGCTCTTCAGGGCCGTACCCGTGATCCGTCGCTGCTTCGCTTCGCGGCAGAGACGAAAAAGAGCCGGCGCCGCATCGACATAGGAAAGACCGCCCGGTCGAACGTTCGAGATGCAGTTGCGCTCGGCATCGATATGATTCTCGCGCGGCTTCCACGTGACATAGAGGCCAAGACTGTCGGCCGCGCTTAGTCCCGGCCGTTCTCCGAGCATGATGACGGTGACCTCGGCGCCGAGAATGCGCGCGACCGCGTCGCCGAGCGCCACACGCGCGTTCGCCGCGACGACAATTGGCGCAACGCGCCAGCCGTCTGCATTGAACAATGGCAACACCGCATCAAGCAGCGCCCTTGCACCATCCGTTGCGGCGCGCGCGGACAGGCCGTCGGCTACGACGAACACGATATCGAAGCAACTCGCGAGCTCCGCAAGTCGATGTGTGGAATCATCGTCGAGCAGGCGGCCGAGATCGGGGCGGCTGAGATAGGTCTTGTGGTTCGGCGCGCGGCTGCGAACTGCGATCGGCGCTTCGTTGCCACGTCGCAATTGTTCGACCAATGCGGCGACATCGAGAGCCGCGCCGACAGCATCGCGCGCTTTGGCGTGGGCAAGCTGAAAAGCGAGATGGTCGCGCGTGGTGATGGAGCGGCCAGCGGTGCCAAGCGCGACGCGCGCATCCGTTACGTCTTTCAGCACGCGCCAATCGTCGCTCACGAAGCGCTCCGTCGTCGGAGGCGCCGCATCAGCGTTTCGGCGCTCGCGCTGTTGCGCGGATAGCTTTCCGCGAAGGATGTTCGCCAGGCTTCGAATTCAGGCGCGGCCTGCAATCCGAAGAGTTCGCGTATTGTGGCGACGTCGTGGAACGACGTGCTCTGGTAATTGAGCATCACATCGTCGGCACCGGGCACGCCCATGACGAATGTGACACCGGCCGTTGCAAGGGCATTCAGCAACACGTCCATGTCGTCGCCATCTGCGTCCGCATGATTGGTGTAGCAGACGTCGCAACCCATCGGCAGGCCGAGTAGCTTTCCGCAGAAATGATCCTCGAGCCCTGCGCGAAGGATCTGCTTGCCGTCGTAGAGGTATTCCGGGCCAATGAAGCCGACGACCGTATTGACAAGCAGCGGCGAAAATTGCCGTGCGAGGCCGTAGGCGCGGGCTTCCAGCGTCTGCTGATCGCAACCGTGATGCGCACCGGACGACAGCGCGCTGCCCTGGCCCGTCTCGAAATACATGACGTTGTAGCCGATTGTTCCGCGCTTCAGCGAGCGGCCTGCATCGAGCCCTTCGCGCAGCATGTCGATCGTGACACCGAAATTCGCGTTGGTGCCTTCGGTGCCCCCGATCGACTGGAAGACGAGATCGACGGGCACGCCCTCGTCGATGAGATCGATCGTCGTCGAGATATGCGTCAGTACGCAGGACTGCGTCGGGATTGCGAGCTCATCGATGACGTCGGCAAGCGTCGCGACGAGGTCACGACAGCGTGCGGGGCTGTCGGTCGCAGGATTGATGCCGATGACGGCATCACCGCTACCAAGCAACAGGCCGTCGATAGTGCTGGCCAGAATGCCCGCGGGATCGTCGGTGGGATGGTTTGGTTGCAGGCGCGACGAGAAACGGCCGGGCAAGCCGATCGTATTGCGGAACGCCGTGGTCACCCGACATTTTCGCGCGATGATGATGAGATCGAGGTTGCGACAGAGTTTCGAGACCGCCGCGACCATCTCGGGCATCAGACCGGGTGCGAGGGCGGCGAGTGTCGTCGTGTCGGCGTTGTCGGACAAAAGCCAGTCGCGGAAACCGCCGACCGTGAGATGCGATACTTTCGCAAAGGCGGCCTTTTCGTGCGTATCGACGATGAGCCGCGTGACTGCGTCCGTCTCGTAGGGGACGACCATCTCGTCGCAGAACCGCGTGAGCGGTACATCTGCCAAGACCATCTGCGCCGCGACGCGCTCGGTCGCATCGGCCGCTGCCACGCCGGCAAGCACATCGCCCGAGCGCAGCGGCGTCGCGCGGGCGAGCAGAGTCTTCAGATCGGGAAATCGCCAGGTCGTGCCGGCTAGCGTCGTGGTGAACACATTCGGTCCAAAGCGACGAGCTTAGGCGAACGTGTCGCAGCCCGGAAACGCGATTACCCGCCCCGCACAAATTCCACCACGACATCTTCACCCGCTGGCGGCGCGGTCAGGCGGGCGCGGATGGGTAGGCGTGCGCCGGCGGCAACCGTCTTGGCGCCGGGGGAAGCGGTCCACGTGTAGACGGTTGCGCCGCTGCGGTCGCGGATCGACAGCCGGAGCAGCGGCGCCGAAAGCGGGACGGATTGCGGGTTGGTGATTTCGCTCTCCACGACCAGCGTGCGGAGATCGTTCTCGATGCGCATCGTCGCCGTGGCGGGACCGATGCGCAGCCGGTCGAGGTTCACGGAAAGGCCAGCCGCGGCATAGAGCGCGGCTGTGTGCGGGACCGCTGCGACGACCCGATCGCGCGCGCCGACGGCGGTTGCGGCAAGCACGACTGAGGCAAGGAGCACGTTGCGGGTACGAAAGAATGCCATGCGAAGCCGGAAACCTGCGAACTGGTCGCGCAAACTTTCCGCATTCATCCTTAAGAGCGGGTAAAGTGGTCGGCGTTGCCCGAATCGTACCGGCGGAATGAGGACGCGTGCTGCAATTCGACAATGTCGGCCTGCGCTACGGCATGGGGCCGGAAATCCTCCGCGACCTCAGTTTCGCCGTCGAACCCGGCTCGTTTCAATTCCTTACGGGGCCGTCGGGCGCCGGAAAAACGACGCTCCTACGCCTCATGCTGCTGTCGCTGCGGCCGACGCGCGGCGTCATCACGATGTTCGGCCGCGATGCGATGAGCCTCGAGAAGGACGCGATCACACAGGTCCGCCGCCGGATCGGCGTCATCTTTCAGGATTTCCGGCTCCTGCCGCACCTCACCGCCTACGAGAATGTGGCGCTGCCGCTGCGCGTGCAAGGCCGCCCGGAGGCAGCCTATCGCGCGCAGGTGACGGAGCTTCTGGGCTGGGTCGGCCTCGGCGACCGGCTTGAGGCCGTGCCCGAGGTGCTGTCGGGCGGCGAGCAACAACGTGTCGCCATTGCAAGGGCGCTGATCGGCCAGCCCGACCTGCTGTTGGCCGACGAGCCGACCGGCAACGTCGATCCGCCGATGGCGCGGCGGCTCGTGCGGCTCTTCATCGAGCTGCACAAGTCCGGGACGTCGGTCGTCATCGCGACGCACGATCTCGGCCTGATGGACCAATTTCCGCAGGCGCGCCGGATGGTGCTCGGCGACGGCCACCTCTACATCAGCGACTGACATGAGCCACGCGCAGGAATGGCCGGAGGCGCCGCCAGCCACGTCGGACCAGACGGGCACGTTGCGCGTTCCTCGTACCGACGGGCGCGGTCGCGAAGCGCCGCTCGTGCCTGCGGAGACGATCTCGGCGCGCGCGCTCATCTTCGTCATCGTCATCATGAGCTTTCTTGCCTCAATGGCAGCCGGGGCTGCCGTGCTTGTCGGTAGGGCAAGCCAACAATGGTCGGCGGATGTGTCGCGCGAGATTTCCGTGCAGATCCGGCCGAAGCCCGGTCTAGATCTCGACAAGGAATCGGCGCGCGTTTCCGATCTCGTGAAAGCCGTGCCAGGCGTCGCGTCGCTGCACGCGTTTTCGCGTACCGAGTCGGAAAAGCTGCTCGAACCTTGGCTTGGCCAAAGCCTCAACTTCGACAATCTCCCGGTGCCTCGGCTGCTGGTCGCGACGCTCGACCGCGCCGTGCCCGATGTCGTCGAAGCGATCCGCGACACGCTGCGCAAGCACGCGCCGGCCGCCGCCTTCGACGATCATCGTGCCTGGAGCGAGCGACTGTCGACCATGGGACGCACGCTCGTCATTCTCGCGGTGCTGGTGCTCGTGCTGATCCTCATGGCGATGGCGCTGGCGGTGGCCTTCGCGACGAGCGGCGCGATGGCAGGCAGCCGCGAGATCGTCGATGTGCTGCATTTCGTGGGTGCGACCGACGCGTATATCTCGCTTCAGTATCAGCGACAGTTCCTCGTCTTCGGGCTGAAGGGCGGCATCACCGGCGCGCTGCTCGCTTGTATCGCGTTCTTCGTCGCGGGCGTCGTGTCGCGACGCTGGATCGCGACAGCCGGCGGCGGGCAGGTCGAGGCGTTGTTCGGTTCTTTCACGCTCGGCATCGGCGGATATTTCGGCATCGCCGTTGTCGCGCTTTTCACCGCGGCGATCGTGACCCTCACGTCGCGCATCGTCGTCGCACGGCAACTACGGGCGCTTAGCTGATGTCGGCGACGCATCGACCGTCGCACGCGAGCATCGTCGTGCGTTCCACGATCTACAACATTCTATTTTACCTCGCCCTCATAGCGTTGATGCTCCTCTTTTTGCCCGTCCTGGTGATGCCGTACCGCGCGACCCTTTGGCTGGCGCGCATCTGGGGGCGTGTCTCGATCTGGCTCCTGGAGAAAGTCTGCAACACGACTGTCGAGTTTCGCGGCCTCGAAAACATTCCTCAAGGGCCGGCACTTGTCGCATCAAAGCACCAGTCGCTTCTCGAAACGTTTTCGCTCCTCGTGCCTGTGCAAGACTTCAGCTACGTCCTCAAAAGAGAATTGATGTGGATACCGTTTTTCGGTTGGCTTCTTCAGACAGCCAAGCAAATCGGCATCAATCGAAGCAGGGGCCGCAGCGCGATGGCGCAGATATTGGCGCAGGCCGAGCATTTCTTTGCGCGCGGCCGCAGCCTAATCCTGTTTCCGGAAGGTACGCGACGGCCCGTCGACGCGATGCCCACATACAAGAGCGGCGTAAGTTACATCTACGAAGCCGGCCACGCGCCTTGTGTTCCAGTTGCACTTAACACCGGTCTGTTCTGGCCGCGTCGATCCTTTTTGCGGTTTCCCGGCCACTGCGTGATCGAGTTCCTGTCGCCGATTGCGCCGGGCCTCCCGCGCGAAGAATTCCTCGCGTTACTGCAGACGCAAATCGAAGCGCGGACGGACGCCCTTGTTGCCGAAGCGCGCGCGGCAAGTCCTTGGCTTGTCTCGGCTGACGGAGCACGCTGGGCATGAGCGTCAGACGATCGTGGACACGGTGGGCTATCGTTGTCGCGTTAGCGCTCATCGTGGTGCCCGTCGTCGGCTGGTCAGGATTTTGGGTGTACGCACGCATGCGCGCCGCCAGCGAGATGGATGCGTTTCTCTCCGGACAGTCCGGTCTGCCGGTGCAACTCGCCTGCGCGCAACGCACGATCGGCGGCTACCCCCTCGACATCGCCCTGAATTGTCGTGATGCGGTCGTGACTATTGCCGGCGATGCCGGGCCAGTAACGTTGCGCTTTCCGCGTCTGACGATGACGACGCGACTGACCGATCCGCGCGATCAGACAGTCGAACTCGAAGGGCCGCTTGCCGCCAGCGATGCTCGTAGCCAGGCGCGTGCCGAATGGTCTTCGATGCTTGTCGGCGTGCGTGGCGAAATTGCGATCGCCGACAGCGTGCTCGTGCGCGGCGAAGGCATGACCCTTACCTGCGAGGGATGTCCCGATGTGCTTCGGCGCACTGCAGCGCGCGGCATCGAAATTCTGGCGCAACGGCGCGGCGATACGACCGACTTCACATACTCGCTGGCGTTCAACGACGTGCGTAACGGTGCGCTGACGGCCCTGACCGCAAGCAGCGAGCCCGCGAATTTCGTTGCGAGCGGCATCATCACGCAATTCGAACTGCCTACATCGCTACGCTTCGCGGCCGAGACTGAACGTTGGCGTCGCGACGGCGGCGAGATCGTCGTCGACAAAGCCATCCTCGATCAAGCGGCATTGCACGCAGAGATCACCGGCCGCTTCGCGCTCGATGCCGCGCATCGCCCGACAGGGCAATTTCAGGTCGGCGCACGCAATGCCGCGACCCTGGTCTCGGCCTTCACGCGGGGTCTCAACCCGTTGTTTCAGCTCGCCATCGGCGCTGCGCTGCGCGGCATCGACGATGCGACCGCGAAGGGCGGCAACGATCTCAGCGTAAAACTCCCCGGCAAGATCGAGAACGGCTCCCTGACGCTTGGCCCGGCACGTGGCATCGCGACGGTACCACCGCTGTATTAACGCGCGACGCGTTGTGCGCTTGCTTTCACTTGCGTAATCGCGACGCCGCAGATCGTGAGCAATGCGCCGAGCAGCAATTGCGATGTCAGACGGTCGCCGAGAAACAGGACGCTCGAGATCAGCGCAAAGACCGGCAGCAGCAGGCCGAAAGGCGCGACGCGGCTCATCGAGCAACTGGCGATGAGCCAGAACCAGAGGCTGAATCCGACGATGCCGCCGAGAAAAATCGTATAGGCGAGCGCCAGCCAGCCACGTGTATCCGCCGTTGCGAGGCTTGCCATCTGTCCGTGTTCGAGGAGGAGCGACATCAACAGCACCTGCGGTACCGTGAACAGTGATGACCACCCCATCAGCATCAAGGGATCGAACGGGCCGTAGCGCTTCGTCAGAACGTTCGAGACAGCGAATGAAAACGCGGCGCCCACAACAAGCATCAACGGAAGCACATTCGCCGAGAGGTTTGGCCCTGCCACCAGCACGACGACACCTGCAAAGGCGAGCATTACGCCAGCCCATGTCTTCAGCGACGGTCGTTCCGCAAGCAGGGGCCAGGCAAGCAGGATCGTAAACGGCGTGGACAGTTGATACGCAACCGCCGACATGCTGCCGGAGCCGAGGCCAAGTCCAACGTAGAAGAGGCCGAAGTTCAACCCGCCGAGGAAGATCGAGATCGCTGCGATGGGGACGAGCTGTTCGCGCCTCGGCATCTTCACGAACGGAATGAGTAGCAGTGCGATCGCGATGAAGCGTAATGCAAGGAAGAATAATGGCGGAAATTCAGTGACGCCGATCTTGATCATCACGAACTGGTAGCCCCAAAGCAGCGGGACGAGCAGAGCACAAACAATCTGGAGCGAAGACATCGGCCGCGGCGTCGATCTGGTTAGCGGTGCGGTCGCCCGAAGTCCGGCGCGTCCGTTTCCTGACCGACTTCGATGATGCTGCGTCGGATCGCGCGCGTACGCGTGAAGAGGTCGAAAAGACCCTGGCCGTCGCCCCAGCGAATCATCTTCTGCAAGGCTGCTAGGTCTTCATTGAAGCGGCCGAGAATTTCGAGCACCGCTTCCTTATTGTGCAGAAAAACATCGCGCCACATCGTCGGATCGGACGCCGCGATGCGCGTGAAGTCGCGGAATCCACCGGCGGAAAACTTGATGACTTCGGACTCGGTCACCGCCGCGAAATCGTCGGCGGTGCCAACGATGTTGTAGGCGATGAGATGCGGCACATGGCTGGTGATCGCTAGGACGAGATCGTGATGCGCGGCGTCCATCCGTTCGACTTTGCTACCGGCGGCTTCCCAAAACGCGATGACGCGCGCGACGGCGCTTTCACTGGCATTCCCGGATGGCGTGACGATGCACCAGCGCCCATCGAAGAGCGAGGCGAAGCCAGCGTCGGGGCCGGAATGTTCGGTGCCTGCGACGGGATGCGCCGGCACGATCTCGATGCCCTCGGGAAGATGTTCGCTCAGCGCGGCGAGAACCGCGCCTTTCACCGATCCGACATCGCTGACGATCGCGCCCGGCTTGAGATGCGGGGCGATCGCGCGCGCGGTGTCGTCCATCGCGCCGACCGGCACGCACAGCACGACGAAATCGCAATCTGCGACGGCGGACGGATCGGTCGTCGCGACATCGGCGATGCCGAGCGCCGTCACGCGGGCTATCACGTCGTCGGACCGGTCGATCGCGACGATTTCTTTTGATAGTCCCTTCGCACGCGCGACGCGTGCGATCGACGAGCCGATGAGCCCAAGTCCGATCAGCGCGATGCGGTCGAAGGGAAGGGCGGCGGGCGCCGCGTCAGCCATGCGCTCGGGCCGGCTCGGCTTGTGTCATTTGCGAGAGAAACGCGCGCAGAACTTCGACGATCTTGCGGTTTGCCCGCTCCGTACCGATCGAAATGCGAAGCGCGTTTGGGAAACCATAGACGCCGACGGCGCGCACGATCAGGCCGTGCGCCGCAAGATAATCGTCGGCATCTTTCGCCGTCAGTCCGGCTTTGGTCGGGAAGTCGACGAGCAGAAAATTGCCTACGCTCGGCGTAACTTTAAGGCCCAACCGTTCCAGTTCGCTCGCCAGCCACGGCAGCCATTGCTCATTGTGCGCGATGGCTTTTTCGATATGTGCCGTGTCGGCCAGCGCCGCAATGCCGGCCTCAATCGCCGGCGCGGTCACGTTGAACGGGCCGCGAATTCGGTTCATCGCATCGGCGACATGCGCCGGCGCGTAGCACCAGCCAAGGCGCAGCGCTGCGAGCCCGTGAATCTTCGAGAAGGTCCGCGTCATCACGACATTCTCGAACTCCGACACGAGTTCGATGCCGGGAGAGTAATCGTTGCGCGTTACATATTCCGCATAGGCCGAGTCGATGACGAGCAGCACGTGCGGCGGCAGACCAACGGCGAGCCGCTTTACTTCGTCGAACGGCAGATAGGTGCCGGTCGGATTGTTCGGATTCGCGAGATGAACGATCTTCGTGCGCGGCGTCACCATGATGAAGCCTGAAATCCCTTCCGCAAGCGGAAGGGGTGGCGACACCCCCGTCACGCTCGCCGTCATCATCGGCGCGCACGGCGTGACGGGGGAGGTCCGCCTCAAGGTATTCACCGAGGATCTGGGCAGCTACAAGAGCTTCAACGGCGGCACGCTGTCGTTGAAATCGGTGCGCCACGGCAGCAACGGCGCGATCGCGCGGATCGCCGAAGTGACCGACCGCAACGCCGCAGAAGCGCTGCGCGGGACCGAACTGATTGTCGCCCGGTCGGAACTGCCTCCGCTCGGCGAGGGCGAATATTATCATGCCGATCTGTTGGGCCTGCCTGCCGTGTCCACGACCGGCGAAGCGCTCGGCCATGTCGTCGCGATCGACGATTTCGGCGCGGGCGACGTGATCGAGATCGAGCGGCCCGGCGAGGAGGGCAAAGCGGGCAAGCGCTTCATGATCCCGATGAACGCCGATGCCGTGCCCGAATGGGATGAGCGGCGCATGGTCGTGGAACCCGGCTTCATCGTCTGAGCGGGCTTCTCTCGTCCAGTAAGTTGCGGATCGCGGTGGCGGCCACACCCGCTTGGCCCATCGCGTGGCTGATCTGGTCCAGGCCTTTTACGACATCGCCCGCTGCAAAGAGCCCGGGGACCGACGTTCCTTGGTGTTCGTCGACTTCGAGGCACCCGTCCTCGCTCGCGCGCGCACCCGCTGCAACGGCCAGCTTCGAGCGGATCGTCGAGCCAAGTGCCGGATATATGCTGTCGAACTCGAGTTCGTCGTTCGGTGTCGTAACGCGGATGCAGTCGCCGACCGTCGAGATCGGCGAGCAAGGTCCGCTGACGTGCTCGATCCCGGCTTCCTCCAGCTTCGCGCGGCAAGCGTCGTCCAGATCATGCGCCGCGCCCGGTGCGATCAGCGTCACGTCCCTGGTATAGCCGCGCAGGAACAGCGCTTCCATCATGCCGTGGTCGCCCGTGCCGATGACGCCCACGCGCTTGTCGGTCACTTCATAGCCATCGCAGATCGGACAATAGCGGATGAGGCCACGCGCGAGTGCGGCGTCGTGATCGGCGCGCGGCATGTCGGGCCGGTTGTTGACGACTCCTGTCGCCAGCAGGACGGTGCGTGCGGGGTAAGCATTGCCACCGGCGCGAACGACGAAGCCATCGGCGGCAACGTCGATCGACGCTACTTCGACCTCGTCGCGCACTGCGCCGAAGTCTTCGGCTTGGCGCAGCATGAGTGCCAGAAGGTCGGTGCCCTTGATACCGCCCGGGTAGCCGGCGTGATTGTGCGTGCGCGGAATGAGTGCCGCGCGGCTGCTGCCGCAATCGAACAGCCGGATCGAGAGATGAAAGCGCGCGAGGTAGATCGCTGCGGTCAGCCCCGCCGGGCCTGCGCCGATGATGATGCAATCGTCCATCGCTGCGGTACGCGCGGCGGAAGCGCGGGTTCCTTGACGAAAGTATATTTCGTATATACATGACGTGTATACGGAGGTTGTGATGAGCGACGATTATCTTGGGAAGACATTCAAGTCGGGCAATTCGGTCGCGTTGCGGCTGCCGAAAGGCATGGGCATACCCGAGGGTACCGAAGTGCGCATGGTGAAGGAGGCCGCCATGTCCTTTCGTGTCGAGCCGGTCGAGGCACCGCGCAAGACGATCGATATCAGCGGCTTCGCGGGGAAGGCTCCGGGTGCACGCTTGATACCACACGGCGATTTCGATGAGCGGCCCAGTACGATCGCTAAACGGCTTGCGGCCGCGCGCGATACGTGACGCGCTATCTCATCGATGCCGACATGGCGATCTACACCATGTCGGAGCAATTTTCGGCGGTGAACGATCGTCTGGCACAGTGCCTGCCAGGCGAAGTGGCGATCTCCGCGATCAGTTTCGCGGAGATCGCCGTTGGCACTTTCGTCGGCAAGCCGCCGTCTGCGGCAGTGTTGGCAAAATTTGTCAAGGTCATTCCCATCTTGCCCTTCGACGAAGCTGCCGCACGCGCTTATGCGCGGTTGCCGTTCAAGCGCGCACGCTTTGATCGGCTGCCGGCAGCGCATGCGTTGAGCCTCAACGCAACGATTGTGACCAATAACGAGGCGGACTTCGCGGATATTCCGGGCTTGAAGGTCGAGAATTGGACGCTGTGACCTTCGCCGCTACCATCCTCACGCTATATCCCGACATGTTTCCCGGGCCGCTCGGGGCTTCGCTCGCCGGGCGGGCGTTGGCGGACGGCAAATGGTCGCTCGATGCGCGTAACATTCGCGACTTCGCGACCGATAAGCATCGCACGGTGGACGACACGCCAGCCGGGGGCGGGGCAGGGATGGTATTGCGGGCCGACGTGCTCGCCGCTGCCATCGACAGCGTGCCCGACGGCCGCCCGATCCTCGCGATGACGCCGCGCGGTGCCCCGCTCACGCAGGCACGCGTCCGGCAACTTGCCAACGGCCCCGGCGTCACGATCCTGTGCGGTCGGTTCGAGGGGTTCGAC